>NZ_JAJLQZ010000031.1 GCF_020991375.1 Glycomyces amatae
GCCTACGCCAAGAACGGCCCCAGCCGCCCCCACGGGCCGCTCCGCGACGTCCTGCTGCGGCACTTCGGCGACGACATGCTGGAATGCTGCGCCTTCGACTGACGCACCGAGCACGGCCCGCTTCCTCCGAGGCCGGTCGGCCCTCCCGGGCGAAGGCCGCGCTCCCGCCTTCGACGCCGCAGGTCGCGCGCGGCGTCGGCCGCCTCCGGCAGGCCCTCCGACGGAGGCGGAGACGCGGCCGGGGCGACCGCCGCCATCGTCTCGACGACGCGGCCGCCCGCTTCAAGAGCGCCCCGCCCCGCTGCTGGACTCCGGTGGCGGGTCTTTCGTAGGATGCGGCGGAAATCGTCTGAGAAAGGGAGCCCGCAGTGAGCGACGACGGTCGGTCCTGGCATTGGCACGAATACCCCGTCGGTCTGGGCGGCGAGGTCGCACGGGCCAGCGTCCGTGCCCTGTTCGCATTCCTGATCGGCCTGGCCGCGGCCTTCGTCCTGATGATGATCGGCGGCATCCTCGCCGAGGAGCACCTGTTCAACGATCCCGGACTCGAGCACGCCATCGACGACCTCGCTCGTATGAGCGCCGGCATGGTCATGGTGTTCGCCCTGGTCGCATGGGCCGCATTCGCCCTGGCGGTCTTCCTGCGCGAACTGACCACCTCCAGGGCGCTCGTCAAGGCCGCCGCCCGCGGCGCGTCCCGCCACGAGGTCCCCTCGCCCGAGCAGGTCATCTCCGTGACCCGCGAACCGGCGATGCAACTGACGATCTTCGGCTGGGGCAACGCCGCCATGGCCGGAATCTTCGGGATCATCGGCCTCGGCATCGCGATCGCCGAGGACGACGGCTCCGAGGACGTGCTCGTCTTCTGGCTCCTCCTCGGCTACGCCGCGCTCATGGCCCTGCTCGGCCTCGCCGGCCCCAAGCGGCTCACCCCCGCCCACGAGCGGCGCCAGGCCCTGATCGCGGCGAACTGGAGCTCCAGCGACGAGGCGGCCGCCTGGAAGCGGTCGTTCCGCTCGCCCGGCAACGTGAAGCTCCGCTACGTGACACCGGCCGAGCGGTGCCTCTTCGCCGCCACCGCGCTGCTCGTCCTGGGATTCGTCGCGCTCCAGGCGTCGGTGACGATGCGCTGCGGCGCCACCCCCAAGCCCGGCGCCCAGTGCGACGAGGTCACCTACAACTCCTTCATCGAACGCCTCCTCGCCGGGGGCCTGGTGATCTTCGCGGTCCTGGTGCCCCTGGCCGGGATCCTCGCGGTCGCGGGCGTCCTGCTCGACTGGCGCCGGCGCCGGGCCGAACGCGCCGAACTGCTCGAGAGGCTCGCCGATCCGCGCGCCGGCCGCCCGGCCGAGGACCTGCTCGCCCACCACGCCCAGCGGCGCATGCACCCCCTCGCGTTGGTCGGCGCGGCGCTGTCGGGGATCGGCCTGGTGTTCAGCGTGTCCTCCTACATGGTCGGCCAGGGCAAGGGCCTGGGCTCGGAGGACGTCTTCGTGGTGTACCGCGAGGAGTCGATCGCGGTGATGATCGTCTCGGGGTGCCTGTTCGTCGCCGCGCTGCTGGGCAACGGCGTCGCCAACGTGCGCGGCCGGGACCTCCGCAACGAGCTGATGCGGCGCTGGCCCACCCGGCCCGTCTGGTCGGCCGGCGAGGACGGCCGGATCCTGCGCGCCAAGCGCGGCCCGGCGCTCCACGGCCCCCGCTACGTCAAGGTCGGCAAGAACGCCCGCTCGACCTGACCGAGGGGCCGGCACCGAAGCGCTCGCGAGCTCGACGCCGATGCCGAGCAGGCTTCGCCTCGCGCGGCAGCGGTGGCGCGGTCGGCGTCCTCACCGGTGGACGACTGCTCGGCCGCGCCCGCCGATGCTTCCGGCCGGAGGCATCGGTGGACGAGCCCGTGAAGGTCCGCATGTCACCGTCCCCGAGCAGGCGGCCCGGAACTCGACGGCCCGCTCCGCGAAAGGACCCGAGTTGCGGGAACATGCTTCACTGGTGGACGCGGTCGGGCTGATCTGCGGGGCGTTGCGGACGCCCCCATCCGCCATGGCCGCATTGGACCGCACGCCCGCGTGCGGGAGTCACTACGACCGGGAGAAGGACGCATGAGCCACCGGGAACCGCAGTTGTGGGCCGCGCTGGAGTCGGTGCAGGCGGTGGAGGACTTCGAGGTGCAGCAGGCGCGGCTCGAGGACGTGGTCGGCGCCGCCGAGGCCGGAGGCTTCGCACGGCTCGCCTTCTTCGCTCGGCGTGCGCTGGCGGACGCGTACTGCGTGGGCCGGCAATGGGACCGGGCCTTTCCCCTCTTCGCCCGCTGCCTCTCCGAACACGACGCCCGCAGGCACGAGCTCGATCCGTACGAAGACGCCGCGCTGCGCTCCTGGTACTGCCGGATCATCCAGACGATGGCCGAGTTCCCGGCGATCGGCCTGCCCCGGATCTATGCAGCGCTCGACGACCTCGAAAAGCGCTACCGGACGGCGGGCGGGGACCTCCGGGAGGTGTACGCGACCCGCCGCTCCGTGGCGCACATCGCCGCGGACTGGGACCAGGAGCAGCACTACTTCCGCCAGTGGACGGCCGCGGGCGGACCGGACCGGACGCACCTGTGGGACTTCGCCCTGCAGGTCGACCGGCTCACCGACCGCGGCGACGACGCGGCGGCGTACGAGCTGGCCGCTCCCGTGCTGGCCGGCGCGCGGACCTTCGACGAGCCCCCCGTGCCGGTGCAGGTCGACATGCTCCTCCCCTTGGCGCGGCTGGGCCTGCACGCCGAGGCCCGGCGCGCGTTCCGGCTCGCCCGCCGCGGCGTCGACCGCGACGTGTACCGCTACGAGTACCACGGCAAGCTCATCGAGTTCTGCGCGCTCACCGGGAACCTCGACGCGGGTCTCGACACGCTCAGCAGGATGATGTGGGGCTTCCCGACCCTGAACCGGCCGACCGGGAAGATGGACTTCGCCGCCGCCACGGCGGTGCTGATGCGGCAGATGGTCGACGCCGGCCGCGGCGACGAGCCCATCGGCTGGGCGAAGCAGGACGAGGACGAGTACGTCGACGCCGCGCAGATGCTCGAACGGATGCGCGGCACCGCGCTCGACCTCGCGACGCGGTTCGACGCGCGCAACGGCACCACGGCCCAAGGCGACCGGGTTCGCGCCCGCCTCGCCGCGCGACCGGTCGCGCGGGTCCGGATGTGCGCCGCCAGCCACCGGTTCACCCACGGCATCCCCGAGAGCCTGCCGGCCGAGGAGGTGCTGTCCCGAGCCGAGTGGCACCTCGACCGCGACCAGCGCACCTCCGTCGGCGACCACCTCCGGGCACTCGGGCGGCCGCCTGAGCACCTGGCCGCCCGCCATGCGCATCTGCTGGCGCTGCTGCACGGCGGACCGGACAAGGGATCCGCCCTGCACGAGGCGGCCGAGCGGTACCAGGCCGAGGAAGAGTGGGTCCGCTTCGCGCTCTGCCTGTGCGACACCGCGATGTGGATGGCCGACAACGGGAGGCTCGACGACGCGGTGCCGGTGGTCACCCAGATGCGCGACCTGCTGCGCAAACTGCCCGATCCGGGGGCGATCGCGCGCGCAGAGTTCGCGTTCGCCAACGTGATGACGGGGTTGGACTCGGACGAGGTCGACCGCGCGCTGGCCCGCGCCGCCGAGGACGCCGCCGAATCCGGCGACCCCTATGTCGTCGCCCTCGTCGCGGGCCACCGGGTGCACCGGGCGGTGAAACGGGAGCTGCCGCCCGAGCAGGTCGTCGCGCTGGCCGCGACGATGCGCGACGCCGCGTTGGACGCGGACTGGCCGGCCCAGGCGGTTCACGCGTTCTCCTACCTCGAGACGGCCCACGCCGAGGCGGGCACCACGGCCGCGTACCGCAGGGAGATCGGCGGGCGGATCGCCGGGTTCCCTTCGGACACGCCGCGAGTAGTGCGGGCGGGTTTCGGCTATGCGCAGGCCCGAGGCCTCATCGGCGACGGCCGGGAGGCGGAGGCCGTGCCCGCGTTGGAGGAGCTGATCGCCGTGGAGCGCTACAGCGGGGTGCCCGCCATGCACTGGCACTGGCTCGCGCAGGGGTACTTCGCGGCCGGTCGCCTCGACGACGCGGTCGACGCCGCGGAGGTCAAAGCCGACGTCCTCGACGAACTGCGGGAGCACGGAAGCCTCGAGGAGCCGTCGACGGCCGACGCGAACCGCAGGCTGCTCGTCGAGTGCTACCGGCGGCTCGACGACTTCGAAGGCGCCCTGGAGCAACTGGAGACCCTGAGCCGCAACGCCCACAAAAGGAACGACGCGCAGCTCCAGGACTACGCACGGGCGCAGACCGATCAGGTCCGCCGCGCCATGGCGCTGCGAACCGCATCGGCATGACCAGAGGGAAGCCTGTGTCCGGATCCCTCCGGGAGCCGCCGGTTCGCAGCGGAGAACTGCTGCGACACCTCGCGGATCCGCGTGACGCCAAGGCGATGCTGACGGTGGTCAAGGTGGTGCTGATCGCCGGCGCCGCCTGGGCGGTCATGGTCGGTTTCATGGCGGCTTTCCCGGTCGACCTGATCATCATCGTCGCGCTGGCCGGGGTCATGGTCGGAGTCTGGTTCTTCATGTACCGGCCGCTTCGCGAACAGCACGCCGGCGACCCCGATCCGGACGCTCTGATCGAGCTGCTCGTCGTGCCCGAAGGCCTGGTGACCCATGGCGGGCTGGACGTCCGCTGGCGCGAGATCGAGGCCGTCCACGTCGAGGAGCGCGAGCACAAGGGCAAGGGGATCCACGTCCACGTCATCGTCACGCTCAACACCGGTGGCGTACGCGAGCGCGCCACCGGCGAACAACGCATGGCGTTCGTCCCGTTCGGCGGGAGGATCGACGTCCGACTCGGCATGATCTCCAAGGCCTCGCGGAAGACGACTTCCACCGTGCTGCGCGAGCAGTGCGAGCGCGTCAGCGTGCCCTTCAGTTCCGAACGCCGCGTCGTGGCCCCAGGCGGCGGCTGACGGTCGATCGATGGCGTGCCCGGACCTGCGGTGTCCGTCGGGTGCGGGGGGAGCTCTCTCGCGGGACCGCTCAGCCGCGGCCCTGCTCGACGACCTCGATCTCCGGTCCCTCGACACCGCTGGCGACACGGGTTCGCGGGATCGGCGCTGATGCCGCGTCATCCGGGCTCACCGGGATCGCGTCGGGGGCGGCGTCGTGGATGACCGGGAGCCTCGTCCAGCGGAGCAGGGTGCGGAGCCGGCCCGCCGCGCGCTGGATCGCGGGGTCGACGCCGAAGCGCATGGCGGCTTCGAGCGCCCGGGTCTCATCGGAGAGGCGCATGGCGCGGCTGCGCTGGTCGGCGAGTTCGATGACGGCCTCGCGGCGACCGGTCTCGGAGAGCACCACCAGGACCGGCCGGTAGCTGCCGACCTTCTCGCGCGCCTCAGCGCTGCCGGGCCGCGAACCGGGCACCTTCTCCAGGCGCACTTCCGAACGGACCCGGGAGAGGTCGAAGGTTCTGGGTGCGCGCCGTCCGGGCCGCACGACGGTCAGCTGGGTGCCGTCGAGGTACAGCAGATCGCCCGCGCGGGCATGGAGCGCGTAGCCGAAACCGAGGGGGCCGATCAGGAAGACGAGCCCGAACACGACGCCGGAGCCCTCGTAGGACAGCCCGGTCCCGCCGCTGCTGCGGGCGGTCGAGCTGTGGTAGTCGGTCCACTCGAATCCGCCGTTCATGGTTCCCAGGACCACGGACACCGCGATCAGGGCGATCCCGAGGCAGGCGCCGATGATCCGCATGCGGCGGACGAAGATCGAGGTGCGCTCGGGGCCGAGGAAGGAGCCGATTCGCGACTCCATGCGCCGACCGCTGCGTGACTTACCGGACATTGCGAGACCTGATCCCATCGGACGGGGTTTCGACAGCCCGTCGATCCTAGCCGACGGCCCGGACCGGGAGGGGCGGCGATCGGCGGGGCAGTGCCAGAGCCTTTTGCGGGTCAGGGTGGTCCCCAACGCTCCTGGCACACCCCGCTGCGCGATCGCGGGTCGGCACCGTCGGACTGGACGACGGCGGCCTCGGGCGTCAGGACCGGCCTTCCGCCGCTCCGGGCGCGGTGTCGAAGGGGGCGTCGTCGTACCCGTGGAAGTCCTTGTACGCCACGACGTTCCGATGCCGCAGGATCTTCAGCGCCCGCTGCCGGACCTTCCGCAGGACCGCGATGTCGCCCGGTGACAGCGATGCGGCGTCCACCGCCGGGGGCTTCTCGACGACCCGCAGCCGGACGTGCGCGACGATGACGCCGACCGCGAACGCCGCCAGCAGGACGAACGGCACGGCCAGCACCGCGTTCGAGGCGGCCTCCCATCGCCGGACGAGCGCCGCTCCGAGCGAGAGCGTCGCGATCACGGTGATCATCACCGCGATGCCGTTCAGGGTCCGGTCCCACTGCCGGTACGGCGTCAGCGCCCACGGCACGAAGAAGCCGAGGACCGCGCAGGCGGACAGGCCGGCGCCCGCCCACGCCACCGGGAGCAGCGCCTCGTTGTCGATGGCGCCGGTGAGCATGATGAAGCCCAGGGCCACGGCCGCGCACAGGGAGAGGATCGTGAAGGCGAAGCCGAGCCCGGCGGCCGTCCTCCCCAGCGCCGTGCGCCGGTACCAGCGCCTCGCCAAGGTCAGCTCCACGTGCGCGTAGTCGAGCACGACCCGGTTGAGCGCCCCGATCTCGAACGGGGTGAAGTCGTCGCGGGTCGTCGCCCACTCGTTGGGCTGGATGGCGGCGGCCTTGGGCATCAGACGTCCTCGGTCTCGGTGGCAGTGGGCAAAGGGGGTTCAGCCTCTCGCGTCGAATTCGCGCCAGCCGACGTGGCGCCGCTCGAGCACCCGCCGCCATTCGCGCTCGCTGAGGCCGTCGAGCTCGTTCCAGTACCCCAGGGGCATCTCGGCGACCCGGATCCGGTCGGCCTCGTCGAGGTCGACCAGCCTCCGGTGGACGATGACCTCCAGCAGCCGCTGCCGCGCCCTCGAAGCGCGCGACCGCTCGTCGCCCCTCGGGCCGCGTCGTGGGGGCTTGCGGTTCTTCGGCCGCCCTTCGGGTTTCGAGAAGGCGCCGAGCAGGAACGCCACCGCTCCGATCACCGCCGTCGCGATGATCAGCAGCGGCAGCCAGCCCTC
This sequence comes from Glycomyces amatae, assembly GCF_020991375.1. GTDB lineage: Bacteria > Actinomycetota > Actinomycetes > Mycobacteriales > Micromonosporaceae > Glycomyces > Glycomyces amatae. The sequence goes on from NZ_JAJLQZ010000031.1 coordinate 7,153, forward strand.
GGCCGTGACGGGTGAGAGCGCGAGCACCGCCCACGAGGCCGCGGCGGCGAGCGTGCCGGCACCGGAGCCGATGAGCAGCACCGGGCTTCGGCGCCGCGTCTCCCACCACATGCCCAGCATCGAGCCGACGCTGATCGTCCCGAACAGGTACAGGATGGTCGCGAGTGAGAGCGGGCCTTCGGCGGCCGCCTGGCCGTCCTGGGCGACGGCGGCCGCGATCGCCGCGAAGCCGACCACCGCGCCGCCGAGGGTCGGCACCGCCAGGACCCCGATGAGGACCCGGGCGACGACGCCGACCAGGCGCGTCACGAGGGATCCGGGCAGCGGCGGGTAGTCGCGCGCGAGCACCGCCGCTTCGGCCTCACCCCAGCTGAACGGCCGCGGGAACTCCATGTCCCGGGCCCAGGAGTCGACCGCGTCGCGCGCCCATTCGCCTTCGGCCGCATCGGTCTTGTGCGCCCAGTTCCCGACCGGTTTCGGAAGCCCCATCGCTGCTCCTATTCGAGGCCGCAACCGCTGGTGGATTGCCGACGAAACGTTCGCTCCCGGCGTCGCCCGCCCCATTCACGCGACGGGCCGATGGCGCTCATGGCACCGACGCGAATTCTACGGAACCAGCGCAAGGGCGCCATTCTCCCCGGCGTGCCCCGCCGATGCCCCGGTCGCTCAGCGTCAGGGCCCGCGGCCTCTCGCCCTCCCCGGAGCCCGCACGGCCTTCCCGACGAACTCCTCGAACCCCGCGAGGAGGCCCGGTTCGAGTCCGGAGCCGAGTCCGGCGATGAACCGCGACCCTTGGGCTGCGCCCCTGCCTCGGACGTCTCGGATCTCCCCGGGTCCTGGGCGAGCCCCACCGGATCGGAGGCCCGGCGTCCCGAGGGCGTGAGCGCCCCAGGCAGGATTCGAACCTGCGACCATCGGATTAGAAGTCCGGTGCTCTATCCAGCTGAGCTACTGAGGCACGGCGAGGACGCACCGAGGGCGCCGCGCCAGCGCAAGAATACCCGCCCGTCGGCCGGATCGGGGGGTCGGGGAGACGTATTGCGGGCACGGATACGGGGCGTCGCAAGAACACCCCAAACGATTCTCCACGACGCCCCGGAATTGCTGACCCACATCAATGAGTAGTCGTTGAGCGCACGAGTGTCAAGCGCCGCGCCGCGGGTTGACGCCGATTCGTTACCTCGACCTATGTGGGCGGCAATGCCCGCTATGCCTCCCGGCCGCCCGCGCCCCTCGCGGGACACCCGGGTCGAAATCCGGCGTCCATCCGAGGGCCGCCGAGCGTTCGCATCCAGGCGGCGGCGGGGAGACGTCACCACTGGCGTCGGCGTGCCACACTTGCTCCAGAGCCAATCGTGAGGAGCGGGCATGAGCGACGACCAGCCGAACGCCGGAGAAGGCTCGGCACCCGAAGAAGACGCCCCGAACGGCGCCGACGCCCCGGCCGAGGACCGGCCGGTCGAGGTCAGCGAAACCCCGCGCGGCCCGATCCACCTGCGCGGCATATCGACCCGGGCCTGGGAGCACCCCGCCGACCGCGGCGCCCTCGTGGCCCTGCGGGAGCTGAAGGGCTTCGACATCGTGGTGCGCAAACTCTCGGGCGCGATCTCCGAGCGGGCGCTGCGGCTGAGCCTCGTCGGCTCCTCCATCCGCGTCGACCGCCACCAGTACTCGCGCGTCCACGACGCCTACCTCTCCGTCGGCGCCGTCCTCGACGCCGCCGACCTGCCGGAGCTCTACATCACCCGCAACCCCGACCTCGGCGGCATGTGCATCGGCATCGACAAGCCGGTGATCGTGATCAACTCCGGCTCGCTCGACATGCTCGACGAGACCGAACTGAAGTTCCTGCTCGCCCACGAGCTCGGCCACGCCCTCTCCGGCCACGGCCTCTACCGGACCCTCCTGATGGTCCTGCTGCGCCTGACCACCTCGGTCGCCTGGATACCCGTCGGCGTGGTCGGCCTGCGCGTCATCACCGCCGCGCTCTACGAGTGGAGCCGCAAGTCCGAGCTGTCGGCCGACCGGGCCGGCGCGCTCGCCGTCCAGGACCCGGCCGCGGCCGTGCGCGTCATGGCGAAGCTGGCCGGCGGCGGCGACCTCCACGACGTCGACACCGCGGCCTTCCTGGAGCAGGCCAAGGAGTTCGAGACCGGCGGGGACCTGCGCGACAGCTTCCTCAAGCTCATGCTCCTGGAGCAGCGCAGCCACGACTTCGCCGTCGCCCGCGCCGCCGCCCTGAAGTCCTGGATCGACGACGGCGAGTACCGCGACCACCTCGCCGGGGACTACCCCCGCCGCGAGGACGACGCCGACGCCTCGATCACCGCCGAGGCCAAGGCCGCCGCGAAGTCCTACAAGGACCTCTTCGAGACCTCCGGCGACCCGCTCGCGAAACTCCTCCGCAAGTTCCGCGACCGCCCCTGACCGCATAGGGCTTCGTGCCGAGGGGTCCGGTCCGCCGGACCCCTCCCGCCGTCAGCGCGCCAGCTTCTCCAGCAGCAGCGTCTCGGCCACGCACACCCGCTCGAACATCGCGAGGTCCAGGGACTCGTTGGGGCCGTGCGGGTTCGAGTACTGGTCCTCGACGCCCGTCACCAGGATCTCGGCCTCGGGGAACAGCTCCTGGAACGTCGCGATCATCGGGATCGAGCCGCCGATGCCGATCTCCACGGGCGCCGTCCCGCCCCACGCCTCGGCGAACGCCGCGCGGGCCGCGCCGTAGGCGGGCCCGGTCGTGTCGACCGCGCACGGGTCGCCCAGGCCGCCCTCGGGCGTCACCGTCACCGTCGCGCCCCACGGGGCGTGCGCCGCGAAGTGGGCCCGCACCGCCTCGAGCGCGTTCGCGGCCGAGTCGCCCGCGGCGAGCCGGAACGAGACCTTCGCGCGCGCCGCCGGCTGGAGCGCGTTCGCCGACTCCGCCGCGCCCGGCGCGTCGATGCCGAGCACCGTCGCGGTCGGCTTCGACCACAGCCGCTCGGTCAGCCGCCCCGTCCCGATGAACTCGGTGCCCGGCAGCATCCCGGCCTCCTCGCGCAGCGCCGCCTCGTCGTAGTCCAGGTCGCTGCTGGCGCCGGTGACCAGGCCGGAGACGGCCACGTCGCCGTGCTCGTCGTGCAGGGTCGCGACCAGGCGCGCGAGCGCGGTCAGCGCGTCCGGGACCGGCCCGCCGAAGATCCCCGAGTGGACCGCGCCCTTGAGGAGGCGGACCTCGACGAACACGTTGACGACCCCGCGCAGGGTGGTGGTCAGCGCCGGGACCTCGGTCCTCCAGTTGGTGGAGTCGGCGATCACCACGACGTCGGCGGCCAGCAGCTCGCGGTGGTCGTGCAGCAGGCCCTCCAGGGTCGGGGAGCCGAACTCCTCCTCGCCCTCGATGAGGAGCTTCACGCCCACCGGCGGCCTCCCGCCGAAGGCGCGCAGCGCGGCCACGTGCGCCATCACCCCGGCCTTGTCGTCGGCGACGCCGCGCCCGTACAGGCGCCCGTCCCGCTCGACCACGGTGAACGGGTCCTCCTGCTCCCACAGGGACAGGTCGCCGACCGGCTGCACGTCCTGGTGGGCGTACAGCAGCACCGTCGGCTGGCCGTCGGGCGCGGGGAAGTGCGCGTACACGCTCGGCTGCCCGGGACCGTGGACCAGCTGCCGCGTCTCGGCGGCGCCGGCGTCCTCCAGGAGGCGCTGGACGGCCTTCGCCCCTCTGCGGACCGGCTCGTGGTCGAGTCCTTCGAAGGCGATCGCCGGGATCTTGACGAGGGCCTCCAGGTCGGCGCGCACCGCGGGCATGGCGGCGCGCACCGCATTCACTACATCGCTCATGGGGAGCCATCCTATGCCGGGTCTAGACTCGGCCGCGTGATGCAGCGATACCGGTTCGTCCTCACGCCGCGCTGGGCCGGCCTGACCCTGGCCGGCGTGGTCGTGATGGTCGTCTGCGCGCTGCTCTCGCAGTGGCAGTGGGACCGCGCGGTCGAGCGCGCCGCCGCCAACGACGTCATCGAGCACAGCCGCGAAGCGGCCCCCCTCGACCGGTCCCTCCCGGCCGGGCAGGCCCTCGACGAGGACGTCCGGTGGACGCTCGTGGAGGCCACCGGCGTCTACGACGCCGGGCGCGAGACCGTCCTGCGGGCCCAGACCAACAACAGCGTCAACGGCTTCGAGATCGTCACCCCCCTGGTCCTGGAGGACGGCACCGCGATCCTGGTGGACCGCGGGTTCGTGGCCTCCGAGAGCACCGGCGAGGTCCCCGACTACCCGGCCCCGCCCTCCGGCGAGGTCACCGTCACCGGCCGCGTCTACGAGTACGAGGACGCCAGCGGCGGCGTCACCGAGACCGGCGGCCGCCTCGAGTCGCGGCGCCTGAGCGACGAGCTGCTCGCCCCCCACTACGACTACGAGCTGCGCAGCGCCTGGATCGCCGACGTCGAGCCCGCCGAGGGCCTCGCGGCCCTGGAGACGCCCTCGTTCAAGGACTGGCAGAACTACTCCTACGCCGGGCAGTGGGCGCTGTTCGCGGCCATGGTCCCGGTGGGCTGGACCGTGCTGGCGCGCCGCGAGCGCCGGGAGCTCGACGCCGCCGCCTCCGCGGGCGGCGGGGAGGACGGCGAAGCGGCCCCGCCGGAGACCGGCGAGACCGCTGTCGAAGAGGCGGGCGTCAGTCCCGCCGACCCGGTGGAGCACCGGACCCCGTAGGGCCCGTCACTCCTTCCCCTCGAACTGGATCTGTCTCGACGGCGGGTTGAAATCCTCTATGGGCACGCCCTCGAGCGCCTCCTTGAAGATCGTCCCCACCGTCGTCTTCGAGGCGGTCGTGTTCGACTTGCCCACCGAGTTGAAGATGTAGTCCGGGTCGGCCATGAACGCGCCGATGCTCAGCTGCGGCGTGTACCCCAGGAACCACGAGGTCCGGTCGTCGTCGGTGGTCCCGGACTTGCCGGCGATCGGCCGCCCCGCGAGCTCGGCGACGTTCGGCGAGGTGCCCCACTCCCCGCACTTGACGCCCTTGCGCTGGGTCCAGGTCACGCACCGGCCCGCGTCGGTGGCGGCCCGGGCGACGTCCTCGTCCAGCTCCTGGTGGCAGCGCGGCGCGGCCGCGTCCAGCTCCTGGCCGTGCGGGTCGATGATCCGCATCGCCGGTATCGGCTCGCAGTACTCGCCCTCGGCCGCGAGCGTGTTGAACACGTTGGTCATCTCGACCGGCTGCACGTCCGAGACGCCCAGCGTGAACGGGCCCCAGCCCGCGCGCCGCTCCTCCGAGGCGTAGTACGCGTCGCCCTCGCTGCGCCACTGGAGGCCCATCCGCTCGGCCATCTCCACGGTCTTGTCGGCGCCGACGCGGTCGATGAGCTGCGCGAAGTACGTGTTCACCGACATGCCGAACCCGGACCACATGTCGCGGTTGCCCGACATCTGCGGGTTGCCGTTCTTGGGGCACCACCGGCCGCCGCACGCGGTCGTCGCGGAGACGAAGCTCGTGGCCACCCGGTCGGGGGAGTTGATGTCGTAGTTCAGCGGGTAGCCCGCGTCGAGCGCGGCGAGCATGGTGAACACCTTGAACGTCGAACCGGCCTGGTAGCCGCCGGTGGGGCCGCCGCCGAGCACCGGGTTCACGGTGTTCGGGTAGTTGCCCTTGCGGTCGAAGGACGGGTTCGAGTGCGGGCCGTTCTCGCTCTGGTCGTACGAGAAGACCCGGTTCAGGCCCATCGCCTTGATCCGGCCCGTGCCCGGCTCCATCACGACCGCGCCGTGCGCGAACTTGGAGGTGGAGGGCTTGGCCTTGTTCACCGTGTCGTTGGCGATCTCCTGGATCTCCGGGTCGAGCGTGGTGATGATCGTGTACCCGCCCTGGCGCAGCTCCTTCTCGCGCTCGGCCGGGGTCGGCCCGAAGGCGTCCTGCTCGCGCCACCAGCGGCGGAAGTAGTCGCAGAAGAACCCGTACTCGGTGGTGGTGCCCTCGACGCCGATGCACGAGTTCGGCGGGTCGGAGGTGTCGAGCTCGATCGGCAGCCCGCGCACCTCGGAGACGTCGCCGCGCGAGACGTAGTCGTTGTCGACCATCCGGTCGAGCACCCAGTTGCGGCGGGCCAGCGCGTCGGTCTGGTCGGAGGTGATCGGGTCGTACGCCGAGGGGGCCTGCACGAGCCCGGCCAGCGCGGCCGACTCCTGGAGGTTCAGCTCCGAGGGGTGTTTGGAGAAGTAGACCTGGGCGGCCGCGAAGATCCCGTAGGCGTTGTGCCCGAAGTAGGCCTGGTTGAGGTAGCGCTCGAGGATCTCGTCCTTGGAGAGCTGCTCCTCGACGGCCATGGCCAGGCGCGCCTCGCGCATCTTGCGGGTCACGGTCTGCTCGGTGGCGGCGATGACCTCGTCGATGGACTCGGCGTTGAGCTGGAGGGCGCCGCGCACGTACTGCATGGTGATGGTCGAGGCGCCCTGCTCGACCCCGCCCGAGTTCTGGTTGGCGACGAAGGCGCGCGCGATGCCCCGGTAGTCCACGCCGTTGTGCTCGTAGAACCGCGAGTCCTCGGCGGCGACCATGGCCTGGCGCATGACCGGCGAGACCTCGTCGAGCGCGACCTCGCGGCGGAACTCGTCGTAGAAGAGGCTGATGAGGGTCTCGCCGTCGGCGGCGTAGACGTAGGAGGTCAGCGGCGGGTCGGTGTCGGTGACCTCGACCGAGAGCGTGTCGATGGTGTCGAACCCGGCCTTGGCGCTCAGCCCGGCCATCGCGACCAGCGGGAACATCAGCGCCGCTATCGCCAGCCCGACGAGCAGGCCGGTGCGCAGGACGGCGTACACCCCTTCGGCGGGCGGTCCGTTCTGGTCGCTGCTGAGTGCGGACAGTCCGGGCATACGGTGCTGGCGGGGTCGATCGCGCATATGACCAGCCTAGGTCACATGCACGCTCCCAAGGTGAAAAAACTCATGAGGGCCGGTATCGCTTTCACCAAGGGCCTGAATGCAAAAGGAACTCACATCACTCGGGGCCGCCGCGCACCGCCCGTCCCGCGTAACAGGCTCGCAACGCGCCGGTTAGATGACCGCGACGAAACCCGCCTACGCTTGTCGCAGTCCCGCGGGCCCCGGCCCGCGTCCGGAGTGAGTGCTGAGGAGGCACACGTGTCGGTCTACGAGGTCGGTCTGCGCTTGCGCGGCAAGACGGTGCTCGTCGTCGGCGGCGGCTCGATCGCCGGGCGCCGCGTCCCCCGCCTGCTCGCCGCCGGCGCGCGCGTCCGCCTCGTCGCCCCCGAGGCCACCACCACGCTCGCCGACTACGCCGCCGCCGGCGAGCTCCGGTGGGAGCGGCGCGAGTGGCGCCCCGGCGACGGCGCCGACGCCTGGTTCGTGCTCGCCGCGACCGACGACCCCGCCGTCAACGCCCGCGTCGCCGCCGAGGCCGAGGCGGACCGCACCTGGTGCGTCCGGGCCGACGACGCCGAGGCCTCCGACGCCTGGACCCTCGCCCAGGCCGGGTTCGACGGTGTCAGCGTCGCCGTCTCCGCCTCCGGCGACCCCCGCCGCGCCGCCGCCGTCCGCGACGCCGTGGCCGCCGCCCTGCGCACGGGCGACCTCGGCGCCCCCCGCACCCGCACCGCCCCCCGGGCGGGCGTGGCCCTCGTCGGCGCCGGCCCCGGCGACGCCGACCTCATCACCCTCCGCGGCCTCGAACTGCTGCGCCAGGCCCAAGTGGTCGTCTCCGACCGCCTCGCCCCTCAGGAACTGCTCGACATGCTCGGCGACGACGTCGAGATCGTCGACGCCGCCAAGCTCCCGTACGGGCGCCACACCACCCAGGAGCAGATCAACGCCGTCATGGTCGACCGCGCCCTCGCCGGCAAGTTCGTGGTCCGCCTCAAGGGCGGCGACGGCTTCGTCTTCGGCCGCGGCGCCGAGGAGCTCGACGCGTGCGTCGAGGCCGGCGTGCCCGTGGAGGTCGTCCCCGGCCTGTCCTCCTCGATCGCCGGGCCCGCCGCCGCAGGCATCCCCGTGACCGAGCGCGGCGTCGTCCACGACTTCACCGTCGCCACCGGGCACGTCCCGCCCGGGCCGCAGAGCAAGGTCGACTGGGCGGCCCTCGGCGCCGGGAACGGCACCGTCGTGCTCCTCATGGCCGTCAAGAACCGCGGCCCGATCGCCGCGGCCCTCATCGCGGGGGGCCGCAGTCCCGACGCCCCGGTGCGCATCGTCGAGAATGCGACCACCAAGAACCAGACCGTCCGCGAATGCGTCCTTTCCGACCTCGGCGACACCGAGGCGCACCACCCGGCGGTGATCGTCATCGGCGACGTCGCGGCACGCGCCAGGACCCTTCCCGGGGCCGGCCGCGGACGGTGAGTCTTCGCAGGTGAGACCCGATATCTCGGCGGTGCCGGAGCTTCACTCCGGCGCCGCCGCGGTTTTACCCGATCCACTCTTTACAAGGACCGACACAGGCCGTAATATTCGTCCATCAACAGCGCGGCGGTCGCCGCGCCTGCCACCGTGATCCCATTCTGAATCACAGGTGTACTTCCATTCGAGCGGGTGCTCCCGCCGACCCTTTTTGTCCTCTTTGGAGTGTGCATGCGCATCCGTGAGTTCCCGGCCGAGCTCGCTTCGCGGCTCAAGGTCGCCTACGCGGTCCGCAACGTCGACCTGACGCTGCCCGGACTGACCCTGGTCGACGAATGCGCGCCCAGGCCCGGCCATATCCTGGTCGCACGGGTCGACGCGATCGGCCACCACAACTGGCTCGAGCTCGCCACCGGCCGCAAGGCCGCCATCTACCCCGGCGACGAGGTCCTCCTCGCCTTCGGCGAGCGCTACGCGCCCGACCAGTACGAGTCCCGCGTCCCCGAGGTCCTCGGCACCTCCGTCGACCTGGTGGCCGCCGGCGGCGTCGCGGGCGAGGTCCTCTCCCGCCACGGCGACATGCGCCCCCCGACCCGCCTGGAGCCCGTCGGCGTCCTCGCCGACCGCGACGGCGTGCCGATCGACCTGCGGCGCTTCAACATGCTCGCCCCGTTCGGGCTCGGCGACCACCCGCCCGTGGTCTGCGTCGTCGGCACCTCCATGAACGCCGGGAAGTCCACCACCGCCGCCTCCGTGATCCGCGGCCTGTCCCGCGCGGGCCACCGCGTCGCGGGCATCAAGATCACCGGCACCGGCGCCGGGGGCGACCCGTGGATGTTCCGCGACTCCGGCGCGGTCGTCGCCGCCGACTTCACCGACGGCGGCTACCCGACCACCGCGGGCATCCCCGTCCCCGAACTGGCCGAACTCGCCCAGACCCTCTACCACCACGCCGCCGCGCACGACGTCGACGCCGTGGTCATGGAGATCGCCGACGGCATCCTCCAGGCCGAGACCTCCGCGCTGCTGGAGCACCCGCTCGTGCGCGAGCTGGTCGACGGCGTGGTCCTGGCCGCCGCCGACGCCGCGGGCGCCCGCTACGGCGCCCAGCACCTGCGGGGCCTGGGCCTGCCGGTGATCGCCGCCTCCGGGAGGCTCACCCAGTCCCAGCTGGCGATCCGCGAGGCGGTCGCGGGGATCGACAGCCCGGTCTACACGCCGGGCGAGCTCGCCGAGGCGCACGTGGCCGTGGAGCTGCTGGCGCTGGCCGTGGTCGCCCGCACCCGCCGCTCCGGCATCCTCGAACTCGGCGAGGCCGCCTGACTCCTCTCCCGGCCGTTCATGACAGGTCCGACGGAGGCGCAGCGGTTGCGCCGTCCCGGCAGACGGGAACCCGAGGGCGGCGCGCACGGCGCGCCGCCCTTTTCGCACCCTGGTCGGCTCGCCGTCTGACCAAGAATTGCGTAGCGTTCTGCGCCTTCGGTAGCGCCTGGGGTAATATTGGGCCGTGAGTCGAATGATCACTCAGAAAGAGCTCCGCAACGACAGTGCCGCTGTCCTGCGCGCCGCTGAAGCGGGTGAGGAAATCATCGTCACCAGGAACGGCACCCCGGTCGCCAGGCTGATGCCGCTGGCGGACGAAAGTCCGTTCGTGCCCACCGACCAATTGAAGGCGAGCGCGCAAGGGCTGCCTCGCGTAGACTTCCGCCGTCTCCGGGAAGACCTGTCCGAACACATCGACTGGGAATGGCGAGACCCGTACGAGCGCCGCAATGACTGAGCGCGCATCTGGTCACGAATTCGGAGTCCTCGACACTTCGGTGGTGATCGACTTCGACTCGCTGCCGCGAGAGGATCTGCCCGACATCAGTGCGATCAGCGCGGTCACTCTCGCTGAACTGCATGCAGGCCCGCACGCCGCGCGAAGCGATGTCCTCGAGCAGGCTCGCCGACAGCAGGTTCTGAACTGGGTGTTGCAGTCGTTTCGCAACCCGCTCCCGTTCGATGAAGGATCGGCCCGGGTCTTCGGCACCGTCACGCTGCTCACGCTCGCGGCCGGCCGCAAGCCCCGCAAGTTCACCGCCGATCTCATGATCGCCTCGATCGCCATCCGGAACCAGCTGCCGCTCTTCACCCGCAACCCGAAGGACTTCGACCCGCTCGGATCGCTCCTGGAGGTCAAGGCGGTCTGAAGCTTCGAGTGGCGGCGAGCTCCCGCATCGAAGCCTGTGAGCCGCAGACGTCCCGAGCTCAGCGATGTTCCGTGCTCTTCGGGCGACATTCAGCCTGGCGATACGCGCCGGTAACCTGACCGGCTCACGCCACTTTCGGCGACCCGCGACCGTTGCCGTCTTGTGACAATGGGAGCCTAGTCCCTATTGCGCACGCGAATTAGGCTCGTGTCCGTGCGGCGTCCCAGCGGGCGCCGACCAGGGCCCGGACCGCGCCCACGCCCCGCCCCGGGGGCCCCGAACCGTGAATAGCCCGGCCAAGCTGATCCGCAGAGGAACCCCCCGTATGACCACTCGCAACGTCGACGCCCGAAGGCTCAACGTCAAGGGCCTGCTCATCGCGATCGGGCTCCCCGTGGTGCTCGTCGGCGCCCTCGTCGCCACCCTCCTCGGCACCGGCGCCTTCAGCCGCGAGAACCAGGGCGAGGACGCCAGCCTGTGGCTGTGGACCACCCCCGCCGGCGAGCTCGCCCGCGTCAACGGCCTCACCGCCGCCACCGACGTCCGCTTCGAGCTCACCGACGCGGCCGGCAACGCCGTCCAGGTCGAGCAGACCGACTCGCACCTCCTCCTCCGCGAGATCGCCACCGGCAAGGTCTCCGCGATCGACCTGTCCACCCTCGAACTCACCGGCGAGGCCGAGACGGCCCCCGGCGAAGGCGTGCGCCTCGCGCTCGCCGACGAGGGCGCGTTCATCATCGACCAGACCCAGGGCCTGGTCAACCAGGTCGACCCCTCCACGCTCAGCGCGATCGGCGACCCGCTCCAGTTCCCCGCCGGCCTCACCGGCGGCGCGTTCGACTCCGGCGGCAAGCTGTGGATCGGCGTCCCCCGCGAGGGCACCATCGTCCAGATCGAACCGCAGGACTCCGGCGCGAAGACCCTCGGCACCGAGGTCGTCGCCCAGCCCCGCCAGGAGCTCGCGCTCACCGTCCTCGGCGACGGCGTCGCGGTCCTCAACTCCACGGTCAAGAAGATGACGACGATCCGCTCCGACGGGCGCCGCTCCGAGACCGACATCCAGCTCGCCGGCCCGGCCGAGACCGCCGACACCAGCCCCGGCACCATCGCCTCGGTCACCGTGACCGACCCGCCCTCGGTCGTCACCGTCAACGACGACCAGACCCGGACCTTCGACATCGCCGCGGGCGCCTCGAACCTGCTCGGCGCCTCGGTCGAGTTCCACCAGCGCATCTACGTCCCGGACGGCGCCTCGGGGCTCGTGTGGGTCTACGACCTCGACGGCAACGAGCTCACCCGCATCGAGATCGACTCCGGCAACGGCCCGATCGAGCTCTACCACACCGGCGACACGCTCTTCGCGAACGCGGTCAACACGAACGCGGCCGTGGTCGTCTCCTCCGACGGCAACGCCCGCCTCGCCGAGAAGGACCGCGACGACATCCTCGGCGGCGACGCCCCGCCGGAGGACGAGACCGGCGGCGACGAAGGCGACGAGGACGGCAACGAGGAGTCCGCCCCCGAGGTCGGCCCGCCCGGCGCGGTCACCAACCTCGGCGGCACCGTCGGCGACGGCCTCATCAACCTGTCCTGGGACGCCGCGCCCAACAACGGCTCCGCGCTCACCAAGTACGTCGTCGAAGGCGCCGGGCAGACCTGGGACGTCGCCCCGGACCAGCGCGTCCTGGAGATCGGCGACCTCGACAACGGCACCCCGTACACGTTCACCGTGACCGCCCACAACGCCGAGGGCGAGGGCGACACCGCCACCTCGCCGTCGATCACGCCCTCCGCGGACGTGCCGGGAGCGCCCGGCGCGGTCCAGGCGACGGCGAACAACGACGGCACGGTCACCGTCACCTGGGAAGAGGCCGACGGCGAGGGCAACGACATCACCGGCTACCAGGTCGCGGCCATCGCCTCCGGCCAGGAGATCGTCGTGGGCCAGGCCGACGGCGGGTCCTTCACCGTGCCGGAGGGGACGCTCGACTACGGCACCGGATACGTGTTCCAGGTGACGACCCTCGCCGGGTCGGCCGCCTCGGCGCCCTCGGAGCCGTCGAATTCGGTCACGCCGTTCAACGTGCCCGACGCACCGGGGAACCTGCTCGCCCAGAGCTCCTCCACCGCCGCGGGCACGATCGACGTGTCCTGGAACCAGCCGTCCAACAACGGCCGCGACATCGAGAAGTACATCGTGCGGGCCGGGACGCAGCAGCAGGAGGTCGCCAGCGGCACCACGGCGAGCCTGTCCGGTTTCGGCAATAACGAGCAGGTCCAGGTGAGCGTCACCGCGGTGAACGAGGCGGGCGAGTCCGAACCGGCCACCACCACCTCGAACACGATGAGTGTGCCCTCGGTGCAGATCCAGAGCCACGAGTCGACCGGCGGCCAGGTCAACCTCACGTTGGCGATCGACGACGGCGGCAGCAGCGACGCACAGTGCACCCTGCTGAGCGACGGCGTCACGCAGAACACCAAGTCCTGCCCCGACGTCTACGCCGTGACCGGCCTCAAGGCCTCGACGGCGTACTCCTTCCAGGTGAAGATCTCCAACCCGGCCGGAAATATGACCTCGGGCACCTACAACGCCTCGACCAGCACCATCAACGGCGAGGTGTTCTTCGGGTGCGATTCGATGAGCACCGCCTACTGCAATAAGCCGAATGCGGACGGCGGCGGTGCCAACGGTGTGTCGATCTACAACGCCCCAAGCGGCGGGAGCCACCAGGGGTACACCAACACCGGTGACCGATACAAGGCCTACTGCTGGACCACCGGGACGGAAGTCGGGGTCCGAGGCGACGAGAGCGATGGCTATCACGACTACCACGAGGGCAAGAACGCCTCGAACAAGTGGATCAAGATCGACTACGCTTCGAATGCCTACATCCCGTTCGCATGGTTCAACATCGACGGCGTAGGCAAGAACTCCACCGGAGACCTCCCGGAGTGCTAGCAGGAGAGATGAATGCACGACACCGAGCAGACCCACCCGTTGCGAGTGCCTAGGAGCATGCAGCAGCAGCAGGTCACGCTGGGCGCCGCGCAGGCCGAGTCGTTCGCGGCCGCCTTCGAGCGGCTCGCGGCGGCGGTCGACACCGTCGTCCTCGGCAAGCAGGAGGTGGTGCGCCTGGCGCTGACCGCCATGTTCGCCGAGGGCCACATCCTCCTCGAAGACGTGCCCGGGACCGGCAAGACCACCCTCGCCAGGGCGATCGCCGCCGCCGTCTCCGGCCAGTGGCGGCGCATCCAGTTCACGCCCGACCTCCTGCCCTCCGACGTCTCGGGCGTCACGATCTTCAACCAGGGCAGCGGGGCCTTCGAGTTCCACCCCGGCCCGGTCTTCGCCAACATCGTGATCGCCGACGAGATCAACCGGGCCAGCCCCAAGACCCAGTCCGCGCTCCTCGAGGTCATGGAGGAGGGCCGCGTCACCGTCGACGGCAACCCGCACCAGGTGCCCAGCCCGTTCCTCGTCGTCGCGACCCAGAACCCCGTCGAGATGGACGGCACCTACCGGCTCCCGGAGGCCCAGCTCGACCGCTTCCTCGTCAAGCTCTCGGTCGGCTACCCCGTCGAGGCCGCCGAGATCGAGGTCCTCCGCGGCACCCACCAGCGCAGCCCCGAGCACCTCCCGGCCGTGGTCGACACCGACACCGTGGCGCAGATGGCCGAGATGGCCAAGCACGTCTACATCGCCGAGCCCCTGTACGCCTACCTCGTGCAGCTCGCGAACGCCACGCGCAACCACCCCCAGGTCGCCGTCGGCGTCAGCCCCCGCGGGCTCATCGCCCTCACCCGCGCGGCCAGCGTGTTCGCCCTCTCCCAGGGCCGCACCTACATCATCCCCGAGGACGTGAAGGCCCTCGCCGGACCGGTGTTCAGCCACCGCGTCCAGCTCGCCCCCGACGCCGCCATGCGCGGGGCCACCGGCGCGGGGATCGTCGCCGACGCCTTCGAGCAGGTGCCCGTGCCGCTGCCCGCCTCGGCGGCATGAACGAGACCGCTCCGGCCGCCGGGCTCGAGCCGGGCCCCGCCGACCGTTCCGGTCCGGGGCGCGCCGAGCGCCTCGCGAACCTCGCCCTGGCCGTGCCGGTCACCGGCCGCGGCGTCGGCCTCGCCGTCGCCGCCGTCGCCCTGCTCGCGGCCGGCTGGGTCTGGGGCTACCCCGAGCTCGCCGCCGTGGGCGCCGCCGCCGCGCTCGCCTGCGTCGCCGCCGGGTCGGTGATCGCCGCCCGGCCGCGCCTCGAGGTCGAGCGCGAGGTCGTGCCCGACCGCGTCTCCGTGGACGAGACCGCGACGGTCCGCCTCACCGTCCGCAACACCGGCCGCTGGCGGTCGGTCAACGCCCGGGCCGTCGACGCCTACGGCGCCCCCGAGCACCTCCACGGGCGGGGCGTCGAGACCCGCCGGGTCTCGGTCCCGCTGGCGCGCCTGCGGCCCGGCAAGAGCACCGCGGCGAGCTACCCGATCAGGGCCGAGCGCCGCGGCGTGGTCGACGCCGGGCCCCTCGGCATCGGCAAGCGCGACCTCCTCGGCCTCGCCGCCACGGCCGGGAACTTCGGCCCCGCCGCGCGGCTGTGGATCCACCCGCGCCTCCACCGGCTCGCCCGCACCCCCGACGGCCTCGCCCGCTCCCTCGAGGGCACCGCCGACAAGGTCGAGCAGGGCTCGCTCACCTTCCACGCCCTCCGCGAGTACGTCATCGGCGACGAGCTGCGCCACGTCCACTGGCGCACCTCCGCGCGCATCGGCAAGCTCATGGTCAAGGAGCACCTGGACACCTCGCTGCCCACCGTGGCCATCGCGATCGACGACCGCGCCGAGAGCTGGCCCGAAGCGCCGGGCCCGCAGGCGCCGGACCCCTTCGAGGCCGCCTGCGAGGCCGCCTACTCGATCCTCACCGCCTGCTTCCGCGCCGAATACCACGCCGCCCTCGTGCCCGCCTCGGGCGCCACGGTCTCGGGGGCCGGGCGCGACGCCTACGGCGACCTCCTCGCCGAGCTCCACCCCGGTGCCGCCGAGAGCCTCGACGCCTACGTCGCCCGTCTCACCGCCGCCCGCTACGGCGACACGCTCGTGTGGATCACCGGGACCGAGCCGCCCACCGAGCGGCTGGCGGCCCTCAAGCGGGCCTACCCGACGGTGATCGCCGTCCACCTCGCCGCCGGGCTCCCCACCTCCGCCGCGCTCGCGGGCGGCCTGCCCACCGTCCGCGCCGCCGACGGCGAGCAGTTCGCCGCGGCCTGGAACAACGGTGGGACCCGGCTGTGAACGAGACCCTGGCGCCGCCGACCGCGCCCGCGCCCCGCCGCGCGCGGCGGACCCGCTACCGCCTGCGCGTCGCCGCCGTCGCGGCCTGCCTCACCCTCATGTGCGCCCTCGCGGGCGCCGTCGCCGCCCGCGTCTACCACGGGCAGCTCCTGGTCCTCCTCGTCGCCGGGGCCGCCTTCGGGGCCTTCGCGATCGGCTTCGCGCTGCGCAACCGGCCCGCGTTCGTCGCGCCGAGCGCCTCCGCGACCGGCCTGGCCGCCTACCTCCTCGGGGCCATCGCCCTCACCGGCAACGGCACCGAGCCGCTGGGCGCCACGATCGTCGACGCCCTCGTCAACGCCGTGCCCCGCACGCTGACCGCGCTCATCCCGGTCGAGCCCGCGCCCGACACCGTCGTCGTCCCGCTCTTCCTCACCTGGCTCGCCGCGACCCTCGCGTGCGAGTTCGCGATCCGCTACGGCCGCACGCTCCTGGGCTGCCTGCCCCCGACGCTCCTGTACGCGGCCGGGCTCTACCTGGTCGGCCCGAACGCCGACCCCGGGCCGCTGCACGCCATCGCCTACTGCGTCCTGGCCGCCGCCGCGCTCGCGGTCACCGCCGCCCCGCCCGAGCGCCGCCCCGACGGCGCCGCCCAGGTCGACGGGCCGGCGCCGTCCCGCACCCCCGCGCTCCTGGGCGCCGTCATCACGACCACCGTGCTCCTGGCGGCCGTGGCCGTCCTCGGCCCCGCCGTCGCCCGGCTCGTCACCGCCAGCCCCGGCGACCCGCGCGAGTTCGTCGAGCCGCCGCAGCTCACCGACATCGACCTCAACCCGCTCGTGCGCATCGCCGAGTGGGCCAAATACCCCGAGCAGGAGCTGTTCAAGGCCGACACCAGCGGCGACGCCTGGATGCGCCTGGCCGTCCTCACCGAGTACGACGGCACCACCTGGCAGGCCGGCGGCGACTTCCGCACCGCGGGCACCGTGATCCCCGGCAGCGGCGAGGCCACCTACAGCGCCGACGTCGAGATCATCGAGCTCGGCGGCAAGCTCGTCCCCGCCGCCGCGGACCCCGCGACGGTGACCGACCTGCCGATCGCCGTCAACCTGTACACGCGCTGCCTGCTCACGCCCGACGGCCTCGCCACGGGGGCGAGGTTCCACGTCGACTCCGCGCTGGTGTCCGCCGACCCGGCTGCCGCCGAGACCGCCCGGCCCGACCTCTCGGACCCCGCCAGCGTCGCCGTCCCCATGGGCACCCCCGAGGTCATGGCGACCATCGCCGACTACGTGCGCACCGAGTACGACACGCCGTACGCCCGGGCCCAGGGGCTCGCGGACTTCCTCGGGCAGCACTACGCCTTCGACGCCGAGGCCCCCTCAGGGCACGACCTGCCCGCGCTCGGGTTCTTCCTCGGCAGCTCCGCCGCCGTCGGCGGCCAGACCGGCACCTCGGAGCAGTTCGCCGCGTCCTACGCGCTCCTCGCGCGCCTCATCGGCCTGCCCAGCCGCGTCGTCGTCGGCTTCGACGTGCCCGCCGGGGGCAGCACGGTGACGGCCGCGCAGGGCCTGGCCTGGCCCGAGGTCGCCTTCGACGGGGTCGGCTGGGTCCGCTTCGACCCCATGCCCGCCGCGGGCGCCGTCCCCACCCCGCCCGAGGACACCCTCGAGCAGATGGAGGAGGAGACGCCGAGCCCCGAGGAGGACGCCGGGGGCGGCGGCGACGCCGAGGACTACAACGACGAGTCCCTGGAGCAGGACGGCGACTTCAACGAGGAGGCCGGGGCGGAGGAGTCGAGCCTGCCGGTGTGGGTCTGGTACGCGGCGGCCGCGCTGCTCCTGGCCTGCGTGCCGCTGGCGTTCAAGGTCCGCAGGGCGCTGCGGCGGCGCCGCAGGCTCCGGCGGGGGAGCCCTGCCGAGCGGGTCGCGGGCGCCTGGGCCGAGGTGCTCGCCGAGGCGGCCCGCGCGGGCGTGAAGGTGCCCGGCCACGCGAACGCGGAGGAGGCCGCGGCCCGGCTCGCGGCGCTCGAGGCGGACATCGGCGCGCTGCCGCGTCTGGTCAACGCCGCGGGGTTCGCGCCGGGCGCCGTTTCCGAAGAGGACGCTCGCGCCGCCGCCGCGATCGCCGAGTCCTATCCCCGGATCGTCCGACACCAGGTGAAATGGTGGAAACGCTTCCTCGCTTAGATTGTGCCCGTTCACATTTGACAATTCCCTACAAATGGTCATTGCGGTGGGCCGATCCCGATACGTGGTAATCACCTGGCAGACTGTGACGTATGGAGAACCCCTTCTTCTCTGTCCGTTTCCGCGGATACGACCGAACCCAAGTCGACCGCGCCGTCGCCCGGATCCGCACCGCCACGGAGGCGGGGGCGCCCCCGCACCCCGACTCCCTCACCAATCTCGGCTTCCAACTGACGATGCGCGGCTACGACACCGGGGAGGTCGACGAGTATTTCGCCGAAGTCGCGAGATCGCTTCGCGGAGGCTAATCTGGGGTCGTGACCTCGCAGGACCCGTATAACCCTCACATGCAGCCCCCTCCCGTGCCGCCGAACGCGGCCCCGCAGGGCCCGCCGCAGGTCCCGGGCCATCCCCAGCAGTACCAGGCGCCCTACCATCCCCACCCGGTGGCGCCGCCGGTGTGGCAGCCCGCCCCCGTCATGATCGACGGCTACTACATGGTGCAGCCGCGGCTGCGGCCGATCCCCTCGGGACCGGCCGTCGGCTCGCTGGTGGCGGGCATCGGCGGCACCCTCGGTGCGCTGGCGGGCCTGCTCTCCGCGGCCTTCAGTCCGTGGACGGGCGTCGCGTTCTTCATGTTCGGGATGCTCTTCGGCGTCGGCTCGGTGTCGCTCGCGGCCTACGCGATGCGGCAGATCCGCGGGTCGCTGGGGGGCGTCTCGGGCCGCGGCGTCGCGGTCACCGGGCTCGTGATCGGCTTCGTGGCGTGCGGCTTCGCCGCGCTCGCGGGCCTGATCGCCCTCGTCTCCCTCACCTAGCGAACACATGCGAGCGGCGGCCGCCCCGGACCGGGGCGGCCGCCGCTCGCGTCCGCTCAGCAGTAGGCGTCGAGGTGCGACTCCAGCGCGCCGGCCTCGGCGGCGTCCGCGCTCAGGTCGTAGAGGTACTTGACGTGGATCCAGGCCTTGACGTAGTCGCAGCGCACCGAGGCGTTGGAGGGCATCCACTCGGCCGGGTCGTGGTCGCTCTTGGAGCTGTTCGCCGAGGTGGTGGCGATCCACAGCTGCGGCGAGTCGATGTCGTTGGCGAAGTCCTCGCGCTCGGCGGTGGACCAGGCCCACGCGCCGGAGGCCCAGGCCTCCGAGAGCGCCACGACGTGGTCGATGGTGGCGTTGGAGACCGTCGAGGTCCAGACGCCGTCGAAGTCGGACTGCCACGAGCCCGAGTCCGGCTGGCAGTCCGAGCCGGTCTCCACGTCGCTCCCGTCGCGGCTGAGCACGTACTGGCGGGCGGTGCAGCCGCCGCCGACGCTCGACCAGTGCGGGAAGAGGTCGCGGTCGTAGGACGAGCCGTGGGACTCGGCGGCGACGGTGAGCGCGGCCAGTTCGCCGTAGGCCGTGGAGGTCGAGGGGATGCCCGGGGGCCGGACCGCTTGGGCCGGGGCCGAATCGAGGACGAGGACCGTGATGACCGCGAGCGCGGCCGCCGCGAGGAGTGCGACGGCGCGGTTCGCGGCGCGCTTGGCTGCTTGCATGGAGGCTCCTGTGGGGGAAGGGATCGCTGCGGTTTCAGGGGGACCAGCGGATCGATGGGCGCGAATGCGCCTGCCGATCGGAATCATCGAATCATGGGATGTCGGCTCGACGCAAGGGTCGAAGGCCATCTTTTACGTATAAGACATTGCAAACTTACGCAACCGTTGAAATGCGGACAACTCGCCCCGTGGAGCGGCGGTTGTCAAGCATGGCAACTGGGTACAATCTGGACATGACCATCAGTGGTGCTGAAACCCTCCTCGACGGCCTCGCCATCGGCCGCCTGCCCGACCGGCTGGGCGCGGCCTCGGACTTCGAGTTCGAATGGGGCGGGGTCGCCTTCGTCCAGCGCGTCTGGGAGTCCGAGGTGGAACCGGGCGTCTGGAGGGTCGACCTCCAGGTCCAGGTGATGCGCGGCGGGGCGCTCGAGGACCTGGACGCCCTGCGGGACTTCCTGGCCGAGTACCACGAGCGCGGCGACGACTGGAAGGCCGAGCCGTTCGGCGAGGACGGCCTCGCCTCCGAGCGCGAGGTCGCCCGGTTCCTGGCGCCGTCCCTGGCCGTCGAGGTCCGCGACCCGTTCGACCGCCAAGGCGCCGAACAGGTCCGCACGGTGGCGGCGTCCATCGCGCCGCAGTCCTGACCCGGGCGCCGACGCGGTCGGCTCCGGGCCGCCTCCCGGGACCGACCCGCTGCGGCCGCCTCCTGTGCGCCTGAGGCGAACGGCGGCGCCTTCGCTCGACGCGACCCTCGCGGCGCCGCACCTGGCGCTTCGCCTCTGCCGGCGCGGTCCGTTGCGGCCGGAACCCGCCCGTGACCGGGCCGCACCATGCGGCCCGCGACCGTCCTTCACCGCGGCGAGGAGGGCCGGCGGCCGGTGAACGCCACCGCCGCCGCATGCCCGTGCGGCATCGCCACGTCCGCGACACCGGGGCCCGGTCCGGGCCCGAGCCCGGCGTGCACTGAAGCCGGATCGAGCGCGAGCCCGGTGCCGAGCGCCTTGAGCCGCGCCTCCTTGCGCACCCACGCCCGCGCGAACGCCGAGCGCCGCTCGCGCGGCGGGAGCGCGTCGAACTCGCGGCGCTCGGCCGCGTCCAGGCACCCGAGCAGGTCCCGGACCGCCGCGTCCTCCGGCACCGGCTCCACGTCGACGCCGACCGGCTCGGACGCGAACGCCGCCAAGGCGAACGCGCCACCGTGCGAGAGCGAGAAGTGCAGCCGCGGCTCACCGGCCACGGCCGGTCGGCCGTGCGGTCCGCCGCACAGCGGGCACGCCTCGGCGAACAGCTGGAGCGAGGCCGGGTCGCCGCCGAGGTACGCGGCCAGCAGCAGCCGCAGCATGACGTGGGCGACGGTGTACCGCTCCCGGTCCGCCGCACGGAGGAACCCGGCCGCCCGCTCCGCCTCGTCCCCGCTCAGCACCGCAGGGTCGACCCGGCAGGCCCGGTCCGCCGCGAACACCGCGAAGTCCCCGGGCGCGGGCCGGACCAGGCCCGGCGGTGCCGCGCCGTCGAACCGCACCGGGACCGTCCTGCCGCCGGTCGCGCTGAGACGCAGCCGATCGTGGTGATCCGCAGTAGACAAGTGAACTCCTCTCATCGGGAGGCGTCGGCCCGAGCGCCGGTCGCGCCCGCCAGGTGCGGCGTCGCGTGAAGATGATCCGAGGCCGACACGGGTTTCCGGACGGCGGCGGCCCGACGCGCCTGCGCCCTCGACGGCCGCGAGGCCCGGCCCGACGCTCGCGACCGGCTCCGCCGCGCGGGGGCGAGCTGCGGCCGCGACCAGGATCCGCTAGGGCACGATGGGGTGATGCAGATCGACTCCCGAAGCGGCGCACTGGTCCTCATCGACCTCATGCCGCGCATCATCGCCCTGGACACGAGCCCCCGCACCGGCGCCGAAGTCCGCGACCGGTGCCTCGCCCTCGCCGACGGCGCCCGCAAAGCGGGGGCCCTGGTGGTCTGGGTCCGAGTCGAGCGGCCGAACGTGGACGAGCAGCCGCCCGGCAGCGGCCTCGACGAGGCGTGCGCGCCGCGCGAGGACGAACCGGTGGTCGTCAAGCGCGCCTGGAGCGGCTTCCACGAGACCGGCCTCCACGCCCTCCTCACCGCGCGCGGCATCGAGACCGTGGCGGTCGCGGGCCTGGTGACCACGTTCGGCGTGGAGTCGACCGCCCGCACCGCCGCCGACCACGGCTACCGGGTGGTGCTGCCGACCGACGCCATGGCCGCGTTCAGCGCCGAGGCGCACACCTTCGCCGAGGAGCTGGTGTTCCCCTCCATCGGCACGGTGTGCGCCTCCGACGACGTCGAATGGGCTTAGGACGACGCGGCGGCCTTCGCCTCCTCCCGCTGCTCGGGCTCCGGCTCGGGGTCGTTGAGCCCCAGCTCGTCCGCGAAGGAGCGGCGGCGGTACTTCCAGGCCACGAACGCGGCCGGGGCCGCCGTCGACAGCGTCGCGATGAGCAGCAGCGGCGCGAACAGGCCCGCCAGCAGCATCGGGCCGGCCAGCGCCGAACCCGCCGGCGAGGTGGACTGGAGCAGCGTCCGCATGAACGTCATCGTGCGGCCGCGGATGTCGGCCGGGATGCGCGCCAGGCGCAGCACCTGCGCCGAGACGGTCATCGGCGTGGACACGAACTCGAGGATCATGAGGCCCAGCAGGATCATCCACACCTGCGGCCCGAACATGAACAGCAGGCCCAGGCCGCCGATCAGCTGGAGCACGCCCACGCGCAGCATCTGCCGGTCGGTGGGTTTGACGACGCCGGACAGGAACGCGCCGATGAGCGCCCCGCTGTTGGCGATGCCGAGCACCACGCCGAGCGTCCCGGCCCCCGCGTGGAGCTGCTCGACCACGAGCCACGGTATGACCACGCGGATCATGCCCACGGTGGCGTTGAACAGCGCGAAGCTGACGGTGGTCCACACCAGGACGTCGTCGCGTTTGAACAGCGCGAACACCGGCTTCCACCCGAAGCTCTGCTTGAGGCTCATGCTGGTGTTGCCCTCGGGCGCGGCCAGCGGGGACTTGATCGCCATGACGCAGGCGGCGAACACGAGGTAGGTCAGGGCGTCGAGGACGAGCACCGTCGGCGCGTCGAAGATCCCGATGAGCACGCCGCCGATGGCCGGGCCGGCGATGCCCGCCGCGCCGTAGGCGATCGACTCGAGGGCGGTCGCCGAGTGCAGCGCCCGCTTCTCGACCAGCTCGGGGACGAGCGTGGGGACCACCGCGAGCGGCACGATCTTCAGCAGGCCGTAGACGCCCGCCGCCAGGTACAGGTGCCACAGCTCGAGGTTGCCGGTGAACGCGATGATCGGGACGATGCCCACCACGAGGGCCCGCAGCACCGAGTCGGCGATGAGCAGGAACCGCCGCGAGAGGCGGTCCATGAGCGGGCCGATCACGGTGCCGCCGAGGATGATCGGCAGCGTGTAGCAGACGGCCATGACGGCGACCGAGCCCGCGTTGCCGATGGTGATGGCCAGCCAGGCCAGCGCGGTCCAGGTCGCGCCGTCGCCGATGAGGCTGACGACCGAACCGGACCACAATAGACGGTAGTCGCGGTTCTTCAGGACTGAGATGAGTTCTCTCACGGGGGTCTTACCTCCTGGAGGTGTCGGTTGAACGGTGGTCGGCGGCGATGAAGGCGGCGACGTCGCGCGCGCGGGTGCGCGCGAAGTAGTGGCCGCCGCCGTCGAGTTCGCGCAGGCTGACGTCGGCGGCGATCTGGGTCCAGTCGCGGTGGGACTCGCGGTAGCCGGCGACGAGCCGGTCGTCCGCGGTGCCCACGAACGTGACCGGGGTGCGCAGGCGCACCGGCTCGGGGCGCTCCTGGGCGTCGATGAAGTAGCGGTGCCCCGAGGCGCTGTCGTGCTGGAACATGCGGCAGATGAAGTCGCGCTGGTCCGGTTCGAGCCCGTCGGCCTCGGTGAAGCCGGTGCGCTCGATGAGCCAGGCGATGATCTCGTCGTCGGTGAGGCCCTCGGCGACCTCGATGGCCTCCCGCAGGTACCCGACCGGGTTGAGGAGCTTGGCGCCCAGGTAGAGGCGGCGCACGTCGGCCCCGCGCTCCTCGAGCAGCCGGCAGGTCTCGACGGCGGCGGCCGCGCCGAAGCAGTGGCCCCACAGGATCACCGGGCCCTCGACGCGGGCGGCGATGTCGTCGGCGACGAGCCGGCCCGTCTCCGCGATGGTCGTGAGCGCCTCGCCGGGGAACCGCGGGTCGTGGCCGGGGAACTCGACGGCGTGCACGGCGACGCCGGGCGCGGCCGCCCGGACCGCTCCGGCCAGGTCCAGGAAGTTCGACGGGTGGCCGGCGGCGTACGGGAAGCACACGAGCGTCGCGGACGGCGGCCCCTCCGCGGCCGTGAGCCGCCGCAGGACCCCCTCCTCGGCGGCGGGGCCCGCGTCGAGGAGCGCTGCGAGGTCGAGCAGCCGCGGGTGCTCCATGACGTCGATGAGGCTCGCCGCCCCGCCGAGGCCCATGGTCACGCGCATCGCGGTGAGCGAGTTCCCGCCGAGCTCGAAGAAGTCGTCGGCGCGGCCGATCTCCTCGGCCGGGATGCCGAGGACCTTCTCCCAGACCGCGGCGACGCGGCGCTCGGCGTCGCCCGCCGGCGGCGCGAACCCCTCCGCGACCGCCTCCTCCACCGCGGCCGCCTCGTCGAGGACCTCCAGTTCCCCTGCGGGCGTCCATCTTCCGCGCTCGCCGGTGTCCCGGAAGGCGCCCTCGTACGACTCGTCGTCGAGCACGACGACCCGCCCGGGGGTCCCGACCGGCGCGGGCATCCCGTGCGCGTCGAGGACCCGCACGGCGCCGCCGAACCGCTCCAGGGCCGCGCTCCCGCGCGGGTACGCCTCCTCGACGAGCGAGCGCTCCGCCTCGTCGAGGAGCGACAGGGCCGTGTACTCGCCGCCCGGGTCCGCCGTCATGAGCTCCAGGGCGCGCACGTAGTAGCCGCCGATGCGCCTGATCTGCTCCGCGCTGATGCGGCCGGAGTGGTAGTGCAGGCTCAGGCGCACGTTGTCGTGGAAGAAGTGCCGCGAGACCTCGCAGCGCAGCGGGAACTCGGTCTCGGCCTGCACGAGCACGTTGAGCAGGTCGAACTCGGGCAGCCGCTTCAACTCCTTGAGCAGGTAGAAGTGGGTGAAGTTGAACGTGGACTCGAACAGGGTCCGCTGGGTCCCCAGGTCCTGCTTCATCTTCGCCATCGGGTAGCGCCGGTGGGGGAGCAGGTCGGTCTCGGCCCGGTACACCGCCCCCACGAGGTCGGCCCACGAGCCGGGCCCCTGGTCGACCCGGAACGGGACGGTGTTGAGGAACATCCCGATGGCGCGCTCGGCCCCGGCCGCCTCGGGCCGCCCCGAGTGCTCGTAGCCGGTGGCCGCGCGGTCGTCGCCGCTGATGACGGCCATGACCCGCAGGTGCGCGGCCATGAGCACGTTCTTCACCGGCACGGCGAGGTCGTCGGCGAGCGCCCTGATCGCGTCCGACAGCTCCAGCGGGATGTCGAAGTGGCTGAGCACCACCTCGTTCGGGGCGTCGGGCGCCGCGAGCGAGGGGACCTCGGTGAACGGGTGCTCCCGCAGCCGCTCGGCCCAGAACCCGCGGTCCTCCGTCGACGCGAGGGACCGCAGCTCGAGGCCCACGTAGTCGCGCTGGTGGTTCGCGCCCGAGTCCGGCCCGACCTCCTCCCCGGCGCGCAGCCGGTGGTAGATGTCGAAGACCTCGGCGTGGACCCGGTTGATGCTCCATCCATCCACACAGGAGTTGTGGAGGCTGATGTTGTAGCGGTACAGCTCCGGCCCGAGGACCTGGACGTGCAGCTTGAGGAGGCTCCCGGGCCGCTCCCAGTCGAACTCGCGGGCCTTCTCGGCGGCGCTCCACTCCTCGAACCAGGCCTGCTGCTCCGCTGTGTCCATGCCGCGCTGGTCCGCGACCTCGAGCGGCAGCGGCGCGCTGCGGTGCACCACCTGGAGGTAGTCGCGGAAGCCGTCCAGGTGGTAGGTGGTGCGCAGCATCGGGTTGCGCTCCACCGCGAGCGCCACGGCCCGCGCGAACCGCTCCTCGTCGAACGGCGCCTGGATGAGGTAGGTGATGATGTCGTGGTACTCGGCGGTGCCGCGGATCATCTCGCTCTGGAAGATCAGGCCCGCCTGGAGCATCGACAGCGGATAGGCGTCCTCGGCGTCCTCCGGCAGCCGCGCCCGGTCCTCCTCGGCCACGAGCGCGAACGGCGCGAGCTCGTCCGCCCCCGTGTCGACCGCCTCGCCGGTCCGCTCCCCGAGGTACGCGGCGAGCTCGGCGATGGTGGGGTGCGCGAAGAACTCCTGGAACGTGAAGTTCAGGCCCGCCCGGCGGGCCTTGGCGAGCACCACCACGAAGTGGATCGAGTCGCCGCCCACCGAGAAGAAGTTGTCCCGCACGCCGACCCGTTCGAGCCCGAGCGCCTCGCACCAGATCCCGGCCAGCAGCCGCTCGGTGCCGTCCCGCGGCTCGGAGGGGCCCGCGGACCCGCCGCCCCGCTTGAGCTCCGGCAGCGCCTTCCGGTCGAGCTTCCCGTTGGGCGACAGCGGCATCGCGTCGAGCACGGCGATCCTCGCGGGCACCATGTACTCGGGGAGCCGCTCGCGCAGGTGCGCGCCCAGGTCCGCCTCGGCGGCGTCGCCGGTGACGTACCCGTGGAGCACCTGCCCGTCTCCGGCGACCCGCACGACCGCCGCGGCCTCCCGCACCCCGGGGTGCTCCGCGAGGGCCGCCTCGATCTCGCCGAGCTCGATCCGGTAGCCGCGGACCTTCACCTGGTGGTCGATGCGCCCCAGGTAGGCGATGCTCCCGTCGGGGAGCCACTGCGCGAGGTCGCCGGTGCGGTACACGCGCTCCTCCCCGGGGAACGGGTCCTCCACGAACCGCTCGGCGGTCAGCTCCGGCCGGTGCAGGTAGCCGCGGGCCAGGCCGGCGCCGGCGATGCACAGCTCGCCGGGGATCCCGGGCGGGAGCGGGCGCAGCCGCTCGTCCACCACGTGGAGCCGCAGGTTCTCGATCGGCCGCCCGATCGGCACGATCTCGGGGTCGGGGTCGTCGCACGGGAAGTGCGAGACGTCCACCGTGGCCTCGGTGGGGCCGTAGAGGTTCACCAGGCGGGTCCCGTTCGGGGCCAGCAGCCGGTGGAACTCCCGCACCAGGGCCGGGCTCAGCGCCTCGCCGCTCGCGAACACCTGCCGCAGCCCCGCGAGCCGACCCGCCGCGCCCGCGGACGCGACGTACTCCAGGAACACCGCGAGCATCGACGGCACGAAGTGCATCGTCGTCACCCCGGTCGACTCGACCGCGGCGATGATCGCCTCCGGGTTCCCGGCGTCGCCGGGCCCGAGGAGCGACACGGCGGCGCCCTCGCGCATCCACCAGAACAGCTCCCACACCGACACGTCGAACGCGATCGGGGTCTTCTGGAGGATCGCGTCCGACGCCCCGATCGGGTAGGCGTGCTGCATCCACGCGATCCGGTTGAGCGCCGCCCGGTGCTCGACCGCCGCGCCCTTCGGGTTCCCGGTGGAACCGGAGGTGTAGATGACGTACATGAGGTCGGAGGCGTCCCCGACCGGTTCGGGCGCCTCGCGCCTGGCGTCCCAGGACGCGGGGTCGTCGAGGTCCACCGCGGCGGTCCCCTCCGGGACCTTCCCGAGGTGGGCCCGCTGCGCGCACACCAGCGCGGCCTGCGAGTCGCCCAGGACGTACGCGATCCGCGCGGCCGGGTGGCCCGGGTCGACCGGCAGGTACGCGCCCCCGGCCTTGAGCACGGCGAGGACCGCGGCCATCATCGCGAAGGACCGGTCGGCCATCACCGCGACGACCGAGTCGCGCCCGACGCCGCGCTCGCGCAGCGTCCACGCCAGGCGGTTCGCGGCCTCGTCCAGCTCCGCGTACGTGTGCGACCCGCCGCCGCAGCGGACCGCGACCGCGTCCGGCGCCTCGGCCGCCCGGCGCGCGAACATCTCGTGGAACCGCACCGAGTCGTCCAGGTCCCGGCCGGTGTCGTTGACCGCCTCCAGGAGCCGCCGGTCGTCCCCGCCGAGCAGCGAGACCTCCGCAAGGGCCCGTTCGGGTTCGGCGCACATGCCGTCGAGCAGCAGCGCGAAGTGCGCGGCCAGCCGCGCGGCCGCGTCCGCGCCGCGCACCGCCCGGTCGTGCTCCAGGCGCAGCCGCAGCCCCGCCGCGTCGCCCGCGAACGCGAACACGACGGGCGGCGGCGCCGCGAACGCCTCGTGCAGCCCCTCGAGCCGCACGCCGACGTCGAAGAACGGGTTCGCGCCCTCGGCCCGGTCCAGGCCGAGGTGGTCGGCGAGGACCTCGAACGGGTAGTCGTGGTACTTCTCGGCCTCGGCGATCGCCGTCGACGCCGCGGGCGTCAGGGTCCGCAGCGACGCCCCGGCGTCCACGTCGACCTGGACGGGCACCGCGGTCGCGAGCGGTTCGGCGGCCCGGTCGCGGTCGACCGGGAGCGGCTGCCCGACGGTGACGGTCCCCGCGCCCCCGTACCGGTGCAGCAGGGCCGCCACCGCGGCCGTGAGCAGCGAGTGGAGCGCGGTCGCGTCGCCCCGGCCGAACCGGTCGAGCGCCGCGGCGGTCGCGTCCGCGATCCGGAGCTCGACGGCGCCGCGCCCGGTGCCGTCGCCGCGCTCGGCGCGGAAGCCGGTCTTCTCCCATCCGGTCGGGAACCGCCTGCTCCAGAAGGCGGTCGCGTACGGGCGGCGGGCCGCCTCGATCTTCAGCTGTCCCAGTGTTTTCACCAGAGAATCCCTTTCAGGGTGCGAGTGCAGGGGGGTCAGAAGTCGAAGACGGCGCCGCGCGCGGCGGCCCCGTCGGTCTCGGGCGCGGCCGCGGCGGGCGCCTCGGGGTCCGCCAGCACCGCGTCCACGGTCTCCAACAGGGTGTCCACGAAGGACTTCGCGGTCCGCTCGTGGAACAGCCGCGAGTTGTACGCCCAGGTCGCGGTCAGGTTCCCGGTGCCCGCGAACTGGAGGTTGAGGTCGAACATGCTCGCGGCGCTGGCGGAGTCGTCCTGCCGGGCGGTCCCGCCCAGGCACGGCCGCCCCGCGCCCGCGGCCTCGCCGTAGGCCAGCATCGTGTCGAACAGCGGGTTGCGGCTGAAGTCGCGCTCGCCGCCGGTCTTCGCCACCAGCTCGTCGAACTGGTAGTCCGCGTTGGTGAACGCCGCGATCACGTCCTCGCGGACCTCCCGCAGCAGCGCCGTGAACGACAGCCCCGGCCGCACGGCGGCGCGCAGGCACAGCGTGTTCGCGAACATCCCGGCCACGTCCTCGACGTCGCCGACGCCGCGCCCGTCCACCGGCAGCCCCGCCGTGAGGTCGGTCTGACCCGTGATGCGGTGCAGGAACACGAAGTACGCCGCCGCCAGGGCGTGGAAGAGGGTCGCGCCCTCGCGCTTCGCCAGCTCCCGCAGGCCCGCGGTGCGGGCGGCGCCGAGCTCGAAGCCGATCCTGGCGCCGTCGTACTCGCGCACCGGGCCCCGGGGCCGGTCGGTGGGCAGTTCGAGCGGCGCGGGCGGCTCCGCGAAGGCCCGCAGCCAGAACGCCTCCTGCCGCTCCCGCACGGCCGCGCCGCCCTCGCCCTGCTGCCACACCGCGTAGTCGCGGTACCGCAGCGGCGGGGCGGGCGGCGCCTCGCCGCGGTAGAGCCGGTCGAGGTCGTCGAGCAGCAGCTCCAGGGAGCGGCCGTCGACCGCGCTGTGGTGGAAGTCGAGGACCACGAGGCGCCCGTCCGCCGAGCGGGCCGCCCGCAGCAGCGGCGGCGCCGACAGGTCGAACGGCCGGGGCCGCCACGACTCGGCGTCCTCCAGGACCGCCACGGCGACGTCCACCTCCTCGTGGACGCGCTGGTACGTCTCGCTCCCCATCTGCACGAACCCGGTCCGCAGCGCCTCGTGGCGGGCGGCGAGCGCCCGCAGGGCCGCCTCCAGCCGCCCGTGGTCGACCGGTTCGGGGAGCCGGATCCGCACCGGGAGGTTGTAGTGGGTCGCGGCCTCGTCCTTGAACTGCTCCGCGATGACGCGCCGCTGCTGGGCCGAGACGGGGTAGACCGCCCGCTCGGGCGCCCGGACCACCGGCGGCAGCCCGTCGGCGCCCGCCCCGGCGCCGCGGACCAGCGCCGCGATCCGGCGGGGCGTGGGATGGGCGAGGAGCTTCGGGGCGGGGAGGCGCACCCCGAGCTCGCGGTGGATCCGCCCGGCCACGACCGCGGTGGTCAGCGACGAGACGCCGAGCCCGAACAGGTCGTCGTCCAGGCCGACCGCGGTGCCCAGGGCCTCGCGCCACATCGCCGCGACCGCGCGCTCGACGGCGTCCCCTTCGCCGCCGTCGACCGCCTCCGCGTCCGGGGCCTCCGGTTCGAGGCGGCGCAGCGCGGCCCGGTCGATCTTCCCGCTCCGGTTGAGCGGCATGGCGTCCAGCGCGGTGAACACCGCAGGGACCATGTAGTCCGGCAGGGTCCGGCCCAGCGCCTCGCGGAGCTCCTCGGCCGAGAGCTCGCGGTCGGCGGTGTAGTGCGCGCACAGGTACTTCTCGCCCTGGCGCGTCCGCACCAGCACCGCCGACTGGCGCACGCCGTCGAGCGCGTTGAGGTGCTGCTCGACCTCGCCCGGCTCGATCCGGAA
The DNA here is from genome assembly GCF_020991375.1 of Glycomyces amatae. Taxonomy (GTDB): domain Bacteria; phylum Actinomycetota; class Actinomycetes; order Mycobacteriales; family Micromonosporaceae; genus Glycomyces; species Glycomyces amatae. The sequence goes on from NZ_JAJLQZ010000031.1 coordinate 37,332, forward strand.
GCCCCGGATCTTCACCTGGTTGTCCACCCTGCCGAGGAAGTCGAGGGTGCCGTCGGGGAGCCACCGCACGAGGTCGCCCGTGGCGTAGCGGCGCCCGCCCGGCGCGAACGGGTCCTCGCCGAAGACGCCCGCGGTCAGCTCCGGCCGGTTCCGGTACCCGTCCGCGACGCCGTCCCCGCCCACGTGCAGCTCGCCGGGCAGCCCGACCGGCTGCGGCCGGAGCCGGGCGTCGAGCACGTACGCGGTCGAGTTCGGGACCGCCCGGCCGATCGGCACCCTGCCCTCGGGCGCCGCCGCGATCCGGTGCGCGGTCGAGAACGTGGTGTTCTCGGTGGGGCCGTAGCCGTTGACCACCTCCAGATCCGGGCAGGCGGCCATGAGCGCCGCGATGTGCGGCCCCGAGAGCACGTCGCCGCCCGCGATGACCTGCCGCAGCGGCGCGAAGATCGCGGGGTCCTGGTCGACCAGGAGGTGCAGGAGCGGCGCCGTCAGCCACATCGTGGTGATCCGGTGCGCCGCGATCCGCTCGCCGAGCGCGGCCGCGTCGAGCAGCGTCTCGTCCGGCACCAGCGCGATCGACCCGCCGTTCAGCAGCGGGCCCCACAGCTCCATGGTGGTGACGTCGAAGACGATCGCGCACGTCTGGAGCAGCCGCGTCCGGGGCGACAGGTCCAGGTAGTCGCAGCTGGTCGCCAGCCGGACCACGCCGCGGTGGGGGACCACCACGCCCTTGGGGTTCCCGGTGGACCCGGAGGTGTAGATGACGTACGCGGTGTCGCCCGGCAGGACCCGCGGCACCGGCACCGGCCCGCCGTCCCCGTGGGGCCCGGCGGCGTCGACCACGGTGGCGCCGTGGGCGTCGGGGGCCTCGACCCCGGCGGTGACCAGCACCGAGACGGCGCAGTCCTCCAGCAGGAACGCCCGCCGGTCCGCCGGGTAGGCGGGGTCCACCGGCACGTAGGCCGCCCCGCACTTGAGGATCGCGAGGGTCGCCACGACCATCTGCGGGACCTTGTCCGCCAGCAGCGCCACATGGTCCCCGACCGCGACGCCGTGGCGCATGAGCGTGCGCGCCAACGCGTCCGAGCGCTCGTCCAGTTCCGCGTAGGACAGCGCCTCGTCGTCCCGCACCACCGCGAGCCGCTCCGGCCCCGCGGCGACCCGCGCCTTGAACAGCTCGATGAGCGTCGCGTCGCGCGGGTAGTCCGTGGGCGGCGGGTTGAAGCCCGCGATCCTCTGCCGCTCTTCGGGAGTGAGGATCTCCAGCGCCCCGACGGCGGTGCCGGGGGCCTCGACCAGGGCCCGGAGCACCTGCGCGAGGTGCCCGAGCGCCCGGGCGGTCCACCCGGGGTCGTCGCCGTGCGAGTGCCCGACCGCGGTCAGCGTCAGCTCCGGACCCGCGGCGGCGCCGCCGAACACGAGCCCGCGCCCGCCCGGATGCGCGGTCTCGCCGAGCAGGTCCACGCCGAGCGCGCAGGTCTCGGCGTCGGCCTCCTGCTCGCGCACGGCGCAGTCGCCGATCGGCGCGTCCGCGGGGAACTCGCCGCCGACCGTCCGCGCAGCGCCGTCCGCTCCGGTCACGGCGACCGCGAACGCGCTGCGGCCGCTGTACCTGGCCCCCAGCAGCGCCGCCGCCGTCACCAGGAGCGCGTCGAACCCGGGCGCGTCCAGGCGCAGCGTCAGGCGCTCGCGGACCGGTGCGCAGCCGCCGGGCCCGCACTCGCCGTGGAGGGCCAGCGCCCGGTCGAGGTCGTCGCTGTTGTAACCGGCGCTGTCGTGGTCAGCGCTGTCGTAATCGGTGCTCATGATCGGATCTCCTCACTCAGCTCTCGTTCTGCCGACACGTAGCGGGGGCGCGCGGTCGCGGCGATCCGGCGGATCGTCCGCGCGAGCGCGCGGTGGTCGGGGGCGGTGCCGTAGACCACGGCGAGGCATTCCTGGGTCCCCTTGCGCCAGTCCAGGACCCGTCCCGGCGCGGCCCGCAGGTCCACATGGGTCACGCCCGGGACCTGGAGCAGCTCATCGATCCCGTCGAGGCGCTCGAGCAGCGCCCGGTACGGCGGCGCGGCCAGGTAGTGCCGGAAGGCCACCCGCCCGTACGCCGGGGCCCGCGTCGCGACCGGCAGGCCGAGCGCCGCCGCGATCGCGTCGCGCAGCAGGTCGGGGCCGCCGGCGCGCAGGTGGACGTCGCCGACGTAGCCGCCGAGCCGCCCGTTCACCTCGACGATCCGCGGCCCCTCGGGGGTCAGCTTCACCTCGGTGTGGACCGCGCCCCAGCGCACGCCCAGTGCCAGGACCGCGGCCTCGGCGCAGGCCGCGACCCGGTCCCGCACGGGCGCCGGCAGCGTCGACGGGGCGAACTGCCCGGTCTCTCGGAACGGCGGCGCGAGCGGGAGCTTCCCGGTCACGTACGAGGCCGCGACCTCGCCGTCGACCACCACGGACTCGACGGACACGAAGTCGCCCCACGCCGGGCCGGCCGCGTCCGGATCGCCCCGGAGCAGTTCCTCCAGGGTGAACCGGCCGCCGGCGCTCCGCAGGGCCCGCTCGGCCTCCGCGACGGTGCGGATCAGGTGTGTCTCAGCGCTGGCGGCGCCTTTCCTGGGTTTGAGCACGGCGGGAAGCCCGACGTCGCGGACCGCGGACTCCAGGTCGTCGGGGGAGTCCACAGCGGCATGGCGAGTGGCGTCGACTCCGGCGCGGCGCAATGCGTTCCGCTGCGCCGACTTATCGGTGAGCAGCATTGCGGTCGCGCTATCGTGAAAGCGGAGTCCGCACTGGTCTGCGGCTTTCGCCGTCAATTCGAGCTGGAACTCGCTGAACGTCGTGAGGCCGTCCGCGCCGAGTGCGCGCACGACTTTCCGTATGTCGTCGGCGCTCGGATCCGCTATGGCGATGACGGTCCCGGATTGGTGGAGCTGGTCGAGGTGTCGAGCGACGTGCGCATTCGAGGGATCGCATACGAATACGATGTCGCAGGTGTCATGAGCAGCAGTGGCTATGTCCACGGGGCCGGCGGCGCCGACGTCGTAGACGACCACGAGTTGTTGTTTCATTAGAGGAACGCCTTTGGGAGACAAGAGGGCAGCCCAATGGCCAGTCCAGGGCGGCGGTCGTTGCGACGGCACGCCCTAAAAAAGGTCAGCAGGTGTCGGCTGGGAGGGTGTGGTTTCGAGGTGGGTGCAAAGTGGATCTTGTGATCCGACTAGATAACGGTAGCGCAACAGTCAACTACCCTAGGTACAAGTATATAACAGTGGGATATACAAATGATAACGAAATGATATACGAGGCCATCGAAAATGATCTTGGAAAAGCAAGGGCCGCGATATCAGAAGAAAGGACTGGAATTACTCGAGTGGCCATCGAGTGCAAAGAAATATCAGAGGCCGCAAGCCGGAAAAGCGAACATTATCCACCATGGCATATCTCGATATATGACCCGATATGCGGAAGTGTCCGGCGGCGGCAGGGCATCGCCCCGGCCCCGAAAATGCGGTAGCTTCCGTCAGACGGCTCGACGAGAGGAGTCCGAACCCATGCGCGAACACCCACTGCCGCAAGGAGAACGGCGCCGATGAGACGACGTCTGCTGCTCATCGGCATGGGCCGGGTCGGCCGGCCCTACGCCAAGGCCGCCCGCGAACTGGGGATCGACCTGGCGGTGCTCGACCGGCCCTCGTCCCTCGCGTTCGCGAAGGCGCGCGGCTACCTCGACGACGACCAGATCGGGTATCCGGTCGTCGGCACCTCTACGGCCGCATGGTACTCAGGCCTGGCCGAGGTCCTCGCGGCAGGTTCCGTCCACGGCGTCGTCGCGTTCGGCGAGCCGCACGTCACGGCCGCCGCCCTCATCGCCGACGAACTCGGCCTCCCCGGCCCCGGCCTGCGCGCCGCGGCGGTCTCGCAGGACAAGGCGCTCCAGCGCAGCCTCTTCGCCCGCCACGGCATCCCGCAGCCGGCCTCGATCGCGCCGCCGGACCTCGACGTCGCCGCGGCATGGGCCGCCCCCCGCTACCCGGTGATCGCCAAACCCGCCGACGGCACCGGCAGCCGGGGCGTGCGCCTGGTCGCCGACGAGACCGAGCTCCGGGACTGGCGCACCGAAGGCCCGTTCCTGGTCGAGCAGTACCTCACCGGCCCCGAGTACAGCCTCGAGTGCGTCGTCCGCCGAGGCGAGATCCTCTTCGCCGAACCGACCCGCAAGACCACCACCGCGCCCCCCTACTACGTCGAACTCGGCCACACCGTCCCCGCCGGCCTCGAGGACCCCGGCCCGGCCGAGCACCTCGCCGCGGCCGTCGCCCGAGCGATGGGCATGCGCGACGGCCTGATGCACCTCGAGTTCCGCCTGGAGGACACCGGCCCGCACCTCATGGAGGTCGCCGTCCGCACCCCCGGCGACCACATCTTCGAGCTCCACGCGCTCGCCCACGGCACCGACCTCTTCGCCGCGGCCGTCGCGGTGGCCCTCGGCGACGAACCCGACGTCCGCAAGACCCGCTCCGGCGCCGCCGCCGTCCGTTTCCCGACCGCCGAACCCGGCGTCGTCGCCCGCATCGAGGGCGTCCCCGCCACCAGACGCCTCCCCGAAGTCGCCGACCTCCAGATCGACGTCGCCCCGGGGGACCGCGTGGGCCCCTGCCGCTCCTCCAGGGACCGGGTGGCCGCCGTCCTCCTCCGGGCCGACGACCTCGAATCCCTCGCCAGGGCCGAGAAGACCGCCGAGGACCTCCTGCGCATCAGGACGACCCCGGAATGACGAGAGGGCTGCGGAGCCGGACGCGCCTCGCTGCACGGGCAAGCCGATCACGAGGGGCGGCACCACCGCACTGACCGCCGTCCCCGTCGTCTGGACGACCGTGGAGTGCCCTTCTACGAGCAGCCCCAGTAAGGGGGCACCGGCGGCTCCGCAACGGCCTACCGCCGCGACACCGCCGAGCATCAGAACCGCCCGCTCGGCGAGGCGGTCTCCGCATCCGAAAACAGAGCGCCACCGGCCCCTGAAAGCACTGAAGCCCCGGCAAGGCCGAGGCTTCTGAACTGTGTATCTACTTGTACACCTAATCGGGGGTCTTTCGAGGCCCGACCCCACGGCCCAGCGTCTCCTCGAAAATCGAGGGATGTAATGGTTAGCCCTGCCGATCTGAACGCCTGCTCAGTGGGAGTGCGTCCGTGGCGCTTCAATCGATCACGGCCACGGTGCGACAGGCTAGTTGAGTCGGAACTATAGCTGATCGGAAAATCACTAGCTATTTTCTCTTGGGTATTAAGTCGGAAATCTCAATTGTCCCACAAAGACCAGTTGTCTAAGAGGGTCACTTTCAGATCAAAATACCCTGCTGGAAGCCGCCAGAAGCTGATATACTGATGCACCTTCATGCATGTATTCTCACCGTGACCCTTCTTGATGGAGAACTTGTCGTATGACATCCCCATGGCGTACAACCCGAAACACCATAAGCGCTCACCGGACCTCCATCTTTGCCCTCTCTGTGATTGCAGTGCTGCAGATAGCCGCGGTTGTCTCTGATCTTGCTAGAGCATTCACCTCAAGCTATACCGGAAGCTTCCTTCAAGGCATACTTGCGGCTTTGACGCTAGGAGGAATTACAAATGGAGCCATGAGAATCGCACGACGCAATCGTCGGTGGAGAAGATTTTTCGAAGATTGCACGAATAAAATAATGCTGAATCTTCCTTTGGACTCCCCTGAGCTCAATCAAAATTTTCAGGAACTACCGCTCCTTGCGCATCTCAAAAAATATGGTTGGTCGACCCAGGCAGAATTTCCTGCCGCTGAATGCGGAATATTCGTGCTAGCTTATCAGTATTATGGTCATCGAATCAAGATTACGGGCTTCGATGCAGCGGCACTAACTCACCTTGCTGATCGTGCATCCGAGGATGAAGGCTATCGACGTGTAATCCTTATGCATGCTCTGTCCACTTTCATACCGAAAGACCAACTCGCTTCTGTTACATCTGAGATCGAAGATAGGAGCATGCTGAGATTTAGGGTGACCTCGCGCTACTCCGAGGCAGACGCTCGCTTGGAAAATCGGCTCCAGCAGACTGAAAACGATCATCTCTTTAAGATCAGCACTACCTCGCAAATTTCCGATTTTTCACGGGCGATTCTAGAGCGAACGAGTCGAACTCTACAATCACTCACAATTGCGCACCTCTCACCGTTGTTCATCTCGGATCTAGCACTAAACTCCCAGGCGATAGAAGGCACAGTCCCCTCTGACGTCATACCGAAGGGGCAACAGCTAGCTGATCGAGATGTGGACGTAGTACGAAGGACGATTCGGACAATCATCGGCATAAAGCAAACTTGGAATCGAATGACAAACTCTGATATTTCTCTAACCACCATTGCTCTTTCTAAATCACATCCTGGTGTTAAGGTCCGGCTTCTTCGAAAGTCGGGCTACCTCCAGCTCTTCCCTGGGCGTCTCAATTATGCTGACAATCTGTACCGCTTCGGGTATGAGATCACTGAGAGTTCCTTGATAGCAACTATTGATGGTCACCTTGAGACTTGGATTAGTGACAACTCCACACGTTATGTCAGCAAGGAACTTGTCGACGACCTCTGCGAACGCGCAGTCGTGGAGTTGGCTCGCTGGATGTTGGCTACTCCAGAAATTATGTCTAAGATGTCGGAATGGCGACACCAAATCTTTGGTCTATTTCCCGAAGAGGGGTCTCGCCAGCTCATACAATTGGCCTTCGACATCTTCGCGGAAGGGCTAGAGGCAATGACAACAACGTCAAGTCGTATCACACCCAGCCAGTATAAAACATTTGTACGACCGGCGGGCTCCAAGGAATCCGATCGGAACGTAGTTCTTTCCGTAGACAACCAGAGAACCCACATTTCCGCTGGCGTGATCGTCCGTAGCGGAGGCAAAATTCTAGTCGTTAAGAAGGCAAAAATGCCGAACCGAGGGAAGTGGAGCGTCCCAGGAGGTCATTGCGAGTGGGGGGAGTCTGCGTGCATGGCCGCCCTTCGAGAGCTAAAGGAGGAAGTCGGAATCGAGGCTAATAACATGAAATTGATCTATTCAGGAGAGATCAATGAAGGTCAGCCGTGCCGACACGGAATCACGCTTCACACCTGGTTTCTTTACGCCCTAGATCTGTCCGAAGCGCCTTCGATTCAGCTGGAAGCATCGGAACTGCAGGAATACCGTTGGGTCGATGAGAATTTGTTGAATCGAATTCGTCAAAAAACTCCTGCGTTTGAGATTCTTATGGAAAGAGTGAAAGTACATGGATAGGCATACTGTCTGCGTCCGATTCCCGGGGCGCGGATCGACTACCGTCATCGGTGAGAATGAGCTTTATGTTTCTCATGAATACCGGACTTTCGGCATTGATTCTCGCTTGTTCTTGAGAATTCTCCGTTGTGTACGCAGTCTACACACCTCAAAACGTTTCGTGCTTGTACCCAGCGGTGCCGGGGTGTATTTACTTGCGGATCTCGCTCGGCGCCTAGGGCTTGATTCGATTGACGTCGACTCTGTCAGCAGAAATGTCATCAATGCGCAATCGCAACTCATATATCGATGGCTAGTCACGAATGGCGTTTCAAACGCCGTAATAGTAGACCATCCTGCAGACCTTACGGTTCTACCTGCCGAATGCAGCGTGGCGGTAGTCAAACCAACACCTGATTTTAAGAGTACTGATGCCCTTTGGAGTGCGGCAGCATTCTACTCGAAGGCTCAGTTTGCATTCATTTTCAAGCATCCGTCCGGAGACCCTCGGCTTTCGGTATCATCAACGCTGCCATTTATTGATCTTCAATCTATGTTGAAGGATATCGATCATCTGAGGGCTGAAGGAGCTAAGCTGGTGTTTGACTCGCAATGCTTGCACTTTCTCCTGCGGGCCAAAGCAATTACTTGGATCCTGCGATTTGATTACCCTGAGGACATGGCGCGAATATGCAATGGTCTGGATCCAAGAGGGCTCTCTAAACGACTCCTTCTCTGATGTGGTGGGGATCTTATGGGTTTGAGCGATGACTAAAGGCTGTCCTAGGTTTATAGATAGCCCGGCCGGGTTGGGTGTGGCTGAAAGGTTGTTGCCGTGATGGTGGCTTTACCGGGACTGGCCGCCCGTCCCGGCGGGGCGCTCCGGCCACTGATTGAGACGTGCGTTCTGGTCGCTGTCTAATGACCTCGTGCATAGTTACGGTTGGCGCACAAGGACTTCGGCATGGATTATGGGTTCATGGTGGGGACCGGTGTGCGTGAGGCGATCGTTGGCGGCCGGCGAATAGTCGGGCTAGCGCCCGGAGTGATCGCCGCGATTGCAGCCGAGATCGGAAGTGAATCAACCGACCGCCTGGTCTCTCCCGGCCACGGAGCAGAGCGATCGGCGGCGGCGCAAAGCACCGCCTGGTCTTCATCGATCGGCTCCTGGTCACACTGGTAAGCCTGCTGCACGCGGTCACCCGCGACGGGCTGGCTTGCTGGTTCGATATCGACCGCTCCACCATCACCCGCGCTATCAA
>NZ_JAJLQZ010000032.1 GCF_020991375.1 Glycomyces amatae
ATGACCGACGCTGGCATGTACTCGGCTGGACAGGCACCTACAGTCTCGCCGAACTTCCAGCCATAGCCGAGGAGATCAGAAGTCCGAACAAGCCCGCCTGACCCCCAGGGGGTCGACCCCACAAGGTCGGCCCCCGTCCAACCCCTCGCACGACCCCCACCGATAAGCCGCATAGCTCAACCCAACATTTTCGCAGCTCAGGCACGATAGCCAAGCACAGTCAAGAACCCCGAATACATAGTCCCAGCAAGAGAATTTTTCAGCGGCTCAGCCCATGCCGGCTGTCCGGCCCACCGCACCCTGAGCTCAGCCCGTTGACTACTGAACCGACCACATCGGCTCCGACAGAACGACTCATCCACCGGACACACGGTTGTCCGGTTAGCGACAGTTCTGTACCGTCACTGTCCGAGCCGTGGGACATTGGATTCCATGTCTGCGCCAGAATGCGGAGTCCCCACGAAGAAGGACGGACAACCCTGCCGTCGCCCCCGCTATTACCCGTGCAAAGACCACAGCATCGGCCAGTACCCGGCCTCCAGACTGCGCTCCAACACGACTCCAACCGAGCGACCCGACGAAGATGAACTACGCCGATACCGAGACCGAAACTGGCAACGCCAGGAGGGGCAAGTACTCATCAAACTGCTCGGATCGCCCAAAGCCCGCCAGCTTCGCGGTCTGAAGGACTGCGAAGACCTCGCCAAGGTCGCCCGCTACCTAGATCAAGCCGCCCGTCTCGAACCAGGCCCTCTCCTCGACCAAGTCGAAGCGCGCTGCGGCCCAGCCACAGCCAGCCCGATCCGAACCTTGACCGAGAAGCTCATACAACGCCTTACCGGCATCAACTCGCTCAAGGACGTCGCAAAAGCACTCCGCTTCGCAGGCATCTGGCACTGCGCAGTAGCTGGAATGCTCGAAACCTGTCCCTGTCTCAACCACGTACATCAGCAGGCAACCAAATCACTCCGGAGCGATGGTCTCGGTAACCTAGATCGCTTGGGAATCGCACCAGAAGTTTGATCTCGGCCGAGTAGGACCGAACAAAACTAGGCAACGACGACATCCTCAGCGGGGCCCTCACGCAAGGCTGTCCACTGCCCTCGCAGCGGGAGCTAGCCGTGAGGTACGGCGTCGCCCGCAACACCGCCGCCGAAGCGGTCAAGATCCTAGAGTCCGAAGGGCTCATCGAGAGCCGCAACCGCGCGCGCCCGTCCGTCCGCAAACAGCGCAGGCTCCTGTGCCTCGGCGCTGAGCGGTACTCCAACCGCCTGCGCGTAGAGACCGGCCTGCGCCTGCCCGCGATCGCAAGACCTGGGGCACTTCACCGTCGCCGGCTTCTTCGGCAGCGCCCTCCCCTGCCTATTCTTCGGCATCGGGAACAGACCGTCTCCTTTGGCGACGGCCGGCGTCATCAACGCCAGCCCTCCGCTCTGGACCATTTTCATAGCCGTCCTCGCCCACCGCAACGGGTCCTCTGCACGCGAAAAGGCCTGGAGCCTCACCATCGGCTTCGCAGGCGTCCTATCATCTTCTCCCCATGGAACCACACCGAAATAGCAAACTGGGGAGGACTCGCCTGCCTCGCCGCTGCAGCCTCCTACGGCATCAGCTACGTCTACATCGGCAAGCTCCTCGGGTACTCCGCAAGGCAACAGGCCAACTCATCAGCGCCACAGCGCTAACCATCGGTCCTCCTCCTCGGCACCGACATCGCCTACCGCATCATCATTAACGACGGGCTACTGCCTCCGCAATCGTGGTCTATCATCTTCCAACGTTACATGCGCAAACCAGCGTCAAAATCGCCACAAGTTAACCCTTGCTTGGATGATGATTCTCCAATGCAAACCTGTTCCCCAATAAGCGCGCCTCTCTTCATCCAGGAAATTACATCTTCGGCACTATAGCTTGCTTCACTCTTAGGATCGGGATCGATCCAGAAAAGCGAGTAGACTTCAGGCGCCTTTGGTGCCACTTTTCCAAGAAGGCCAAGCATCACTCGATCTAGCGATACAATTATGCGATCAGTCTCTCGGGCCGCAACAATTAGTAGAATGTCCTTTTCTATTGCTTCACGTCCTCTAACGGAAATATCCTCAGAGTCACACATTTCATGGATTAGATGAAATATCTTCTCATGCAGTACTTCATTTTCATTCACCCAAACAATCTGCCGCCGCTTGTGCATAATGCTTAGCCAGGACAAACCCAGGCGATTTTTGTGGTTCCGCCATTCCGTCGCCAGCTCCGCACTCATTACGACCCGATGTCCCAGATCTCGAAGGGCGAAAAGAAATTCTCGGCAATTTTGAGAGCGGGGATGTTCTTGAAGTTTGGCAACGCCCGCAGCAGCCATAACACAGGTATCAACAACAATTCTCCTGGACATATTACTCATGTCGCCGACCAATCCGAGAGACTGCGGCTTCTAGATATTTTGACTCAGCCATCATATATACCTGGTCAAGGTCTTCTGGCCAGTCCCCAAATGAACCATCGGACTCAAGCTCGGCGGTTTCTACATCAGTAAATCCAGTTTCAGGATTTCGCTTAAACCAATTGAGTCCCACGTCCTCCGGCCTTAGAACTCCTTCAGCAACTTTCGTTTGAATAGCTCTAATTAGTAGATCGCTATGAGTCTCCACGACGACTTTCACCCCACGAAGAACAGCGTCGATGATGATCTCACCGAACTCATATTGAGCCTTGGGGTGAAGATGAATCTCAGGCTGTTCTAGATAAACTAGTTGGCCTGGACGCGCAGCAATGAGCGCTACTACAACAGGTAGTGTTTGCGATACGCCGAAACCCACGTCAGCAATATTTACTACGTCGTTTGCTCCACCTTGACGTGCTTTCAGCAAACGTCCCACAACAAGTTCTACACGAGTGTCATCCACTCGTTTCGCTTCAACCTTCCAGCTCAAGCCTAGCTTCTCGAGGCCCTTCTTTAGGCGCTCTGTCTTTTCACTTTCGCCTCGGTTCTGCCAGGCAGAGATAATTCCTGCTGCATAATCATGGAACTGCCCTGGATAGGATCCTTCTACTGCGGCCGTACGATATGTGCGTTCGGGATTACCCCTAAGTGCAGGAAGATGGATAATACGCGATATGTCACTTTCAATCCGATCAGGATTGAAATCCTCAACCATTATCGAGAAGAGATTTCGCAATACAATGCGACCGTCTCTCCCACCCACTCGCCCTCCAATATTTAGCGCCCAACGATCTCTGACAACTTCCAATTTAAGGCCCGAATCGAGATGTTTGCCCAGGCTGTCCACTCGTTTCATCCAAGCCTTCGGTAGGATCTCTGTAATCTGCCTCTGGGTAAGACTTTCTTTGAGTTTATACTCAAAATTCACCTCACCCTCATTCTTGAGTTCGAATTCTTGAACCTTGATATCTCCTTTCTTATCTTTCCCAAACTTGACTTGAATCGACTGCGGTCCCGAACCTACACCGATACTAAAACTCGAAACCCTAGTACTTTGGGCCTGACCTTTAGATAGCACCTTTTCAATTTCAGTCACATTTACATTTGGGCCGTCAAGCAACAATGGACCTGGATCATACGGCGCCTCAAGTGTTTGCTTCAAGAGCAAAAGAGGCTGCATCATACTAGATTTTCCCGAGCTGTTTACACCCGCATTGACGGTCAATCTCCTAATATTTATTGTTTGCGCTTCCTTTAGCGCTTTATATCCTTGAATTGTAATTCTATCAATTGACACTTTTTCCCCTAAGGTCTTTATTACTTTCACCAAATAAAACTTCCGGAAGAACGCCACGCGTCGTGAACGGTTACGCCGCTGGAGATTTCTTACTTGCAGAACAGTACCTTATATGAAGTCGGCCATACATGTCTAGCGTCATCGCCGATGACTCTCGCCCTTCCCGCACTTCTCGATTTAGATAACCTTACTCACCGCACTTGAGCGCTCCTCTCGATTTATGATATTTCAACCTTCCATTCGATCCTTTCCCTTCTGAAACTTAGGTTGCCGCAATCGATCGCAGCATCTGCGTTGAGCACGGTTGTCTCAGGGGCGCCAGGGCAGCGTCAGCGGATTGCGGGGAGCGTCGCGTACCTCGAGAGAACCAGGGTCGGTCCCTCTTGCGCGAGACTCCGGTTCCGTAGGCGTCGCGACCGGCATGAACGGCGTCCGGATCGCCTGGAGTCGAGACCGTGGCGGTCGGCGGCACCACCGCAGGATCGAAGCGCGCTACTTGCCGCCGCAAGCGTCAACTGCGGACAGGTGGCAGGTCCGATCCACCGAGCGTTACTTCCTAGACCGTGGCCGGCGGCGACGCATTCGCGGGCGGTCGAGGATCTCGACGTACATGATCTGCCCGTCCACGACGTCGAGGATCAGCATGCCTTTCGCCGGGCGCAGGACCACGTTGCGATGGCCGGGCCCGTACGAGCCGCTTTTGGGCCGGTACACGGTCCGGATGCTCTGGCAGCTCCTGTCCTTGCAGGTGCACCGCTCCACGAGCCGGAGGTCTTCGGTCGCACTCGCCAGGGCGGTTTCCCCCTGAAGTTCGAGGAGGTCGCGCAGCTCGGTGACAAGGTCGGGGAAGACCTCTCGCAGCAGGGGGTAGTCAGGCGGCATGGAACGAGCGTAGCCACACGCCCAGAGACGTGCGCTCCCCTCTTGACGGGTCTTTCTGGGGCGCGCTGGGGGCGCTCCAGGGTGACCGGGTGTGACCGACAACGACCTATGATGCCCGGACGGAAGCGCAAGTCAGCGTGGAAACACCCCGATTTGGGAGGGAGATTCGCCGCTGCCGTCACCCGGCGTACTGTCGTTTTAAGGTCCGGACCCGTCATTGAATCCGTTCCGCACCAGCGGGCCAGATTATCGTTACGGGGATTCCTAGAGCCCGAGCCTGCCCTACAGCATCGGCCGTTCCGCCTTTGGCTGCTGGCAGTTGACCATCCCAGACTGCGAAGAGATGGTCAATCAAGCTGAGGATGTAGTTGTTTGCCGCCGCATATGCTTCTCGTCCTCCGGTTTGGTATGGCAGGGCGGCGACCTCATCCGCCTGGAGAAGCAAGTGGTCATAGGTAGGTTGGTCCTCCGGGCCAACCTTCCTGTCCCGGTAGTCATAGAGGGCACGACCACCATCAAACTTCCGCCGACATCAATGATCACCTGAGCAAAGATCGAGTCTGATCCTGTTGCGAGGCAACTGAAACCGGTCAAATCACCGCCTTGGAAAGCGCCTATCGCTTCTCTGATGGCCGTTCGTACAAGATCCGCTGTCAAAGTAGTGAGATCCATATGCCCGGTGACACCGATTCGCAATTCTTGCTCCTTGTGAAGACCATGGCGGATGGAAACATATTCGCCTTACGTCACTTTTGGTCGAATTTTTCGGATTGAATTGAATGTTATAAATCAATACAAGCAGTCAAGTCGAAGCAATCGAATGGCTGTACTACCCCTGAAAGTCTCGTCGTACGATGATCAATCTCAGAGATGGGAGCAACCAATGAAGGTTTCGGCATACCACTCAATCGATCCGACAGATCCAGACGTCTATCACGACCAGGACAACTGCCCGGCAGGGCAGCAGATCCCACCTAAGAACAGGCGCAACGGCACTGCGGGCCGTCGACGCTGTCTGCACTGCACGAACATGGGGTAAACGGTTAGTCCGATGCAGGCCCTTGACTGTGTGTGTCATTGAGCATCTGGTGTTCGTGGGGCTCAACTTGTTGATTTCCACGAGCATCAGATAGCTGAGTTCTCCCCTCGGTCTAGTCTTGCTTGGGCGCAAAATAGTCGGTGAGCATTTCTCCTACCCAGGTGGGTTGGTGGAGGTCGCCCCGAGGGCCCATTTCTTGGAACCAGGGTTTGATATCGAGGGCTGGGGTTCCGTCGATAGCGTCGAGGTCCTCGACGTGTAGGTCGAGGCCGTCGACTTTGAGGAGTTTGCAGCGGCTTACGCCGAGCCAGTTGGTGCGTCGCATGTTGCGGTGGCCGAAGACGCCGACTTTGGGCCATTCAGGGTTGTCGCGGGCCGCGCGGGCGCCGAAGTGCAGGTCGGTCTTGTCTGTGAGGTGGAAGTGGAAGACGACTTCGAGGTGGGAGAACTCGTCAAGGCCCTGCACTGATTCTGCGGTGAAGTTGGGGTCGTCGATCCGGATGATCGCCTGCGTGCCACCCCAGTAGTCGTCGGTCGGTTCCTTCCGCCCTCCGATGACGTGGCCGATCGGACGTACGGTGATTTCCTCTGACATGGCTCTCCCTGGATTCGTTATCCGGAGGCGAGGAGGAGGTCCTCAGCCCTGGCCCGGAGCTCAACAGCGGCTTCGACATCGGCGCCTCGATGGGAGTCGAGTGTCGTGATCAGCGTCTTGACGACGCTTCGGGTGCGGCCGGATCGGATGCCGTTCATTGCGTCCAGCGCTCGCGACCATGCATCGCAGGCGGATTCAAGTTCGCCTCGCTGGGCAAGCACCTCAGCGAGGTATCCGAGTGTGACGGCGTGCGTCCTGGCGAAAGTCTCGGCTCTGCGCGCCTCCACGCTTCGCTCGAACTCCCGAGCGGCCCCGTCAAGGTCACCCATGTCGCGCAACGCGCAGGCGGTTTCGTGGGCGAGGGAGGCCTCCCCGAAGAAGAAGACGCGGTCTGGTTCTTCGATTCCCGGATCGGCTGAAGCGAGATCATCCTCAGCTTGGAGGAGAACTTGAGCAGCAGTGCGGTGCTCGCCGGTCGAAACCAACGTTCGAGCTCTCACGACTCTGAGGAGCGCTCGCTCTCGCGGCGTGGCTAGCTCGATGGATGGGCCAGTGATGGAGGCTGCGGAGAAGTTGACAGCGTTGGTGGTCTGTCCGAGGTCGTTCGCCTGATGCGCCATCGCTCGCAGGACGTGTCCGCTGAGCGGTGCGTCTCTGGCTTCTGAGGAGAGTTCAACCGCCAGGGCGAAGGCTTGCTGGGCCTCTTGATGGCGACCATCGTCGAATGCCATCCAACCAACAAGGTACGAAGCCTCACCCGCGGCAGAGAAGAGCTGCTGACGAACAGCCTCGTTGCGGAAGGTTCCGGCGAGAGCGTCGGACACGTCAGTCTTGAGGTACTGGGCGAGCGCGTTCCGCGCGTGTCCCCCGCCTCGGCGTTGATCGACACGGGAGAAGAGCGCGATCATGTCCTTGACTGCTGAAACGTCGCCTGCGCCTATTCGCTGTGGCGCAGCGGTAGGCCCGCTGTCGACTGCAAGAAAGCCGGGGATCGAGCTGACACCGAGGGAAAGCAGTGCTCTGCGGCGAATGACGTCCTCCTCTGCGAGCCGATGCCGCTCTTGGGCGACCACTTCACGGTAGGCCGTGATCACCTCGTTCGGTACCGGGCGTTGGTCGGTCTCGTAAAAGCCTAGGGCCGCTTTGCTCCAGGGCAGGCGGCGGGCCATGTCGCCGAGGCTGAGGTCAACGGCGGTTCGTGCCGTTCTGAGTTGCTGGCCTGGGGTCATCTGTAGACACCTTGTAGACGGTTTGAGTCCTCCTGTCGGCTTCGCTGTAGATGATGCTACAAGCATGGCTCCCGAGAGTCATCCACCGCTTACACACGGGCCCTGGCTGCTCAGGCGGTGTGCAAGCCAGTGTTATGCGGCCCGCCTTCGGCTTCCACACTTCAGGCGGGCCGCCTCACCAGATCCACCAAAGGGAGAAATGGTGACGACTCAGAGACTACGAGTCAACGGCGAGAAGGGCAACCGGTCGGCCTCCGAGATCCTCGGATCGTGGATGACCGGCCGGGGCAACAAGCTGACGGTCATGGCGCGGCGGGGCACGGGATACGCGTCCGTGTGGCTGGACTATCAGGGGACGCCCGTGAAGATCGGGTACGCGGTTCACGCGGGCGGGGTCGTTCGCGAGGTGCGGTGGGAGGAGCCGTGGCGGGAGCAGACCGACGCCTGGAAGTCGCAGCAGCGAGGCCAGATCGCCGCGCTTGTCGCGGCCTGGCACGCAGAGCGTCCGGAGCCTCGCGAGCCTGAGCCGCTCCCTGCGGGTGTGGTCGGCACGTTCGAGGTCGACGGGTTCCGGTTCGCGGTCGAGCCCGTCACGGCCGCCGAGCACGTGGTGCTCTGCCTCGTCAGTGCGATGAATGAGCTGACCCCAATCGCCGGCCTGCTTCATGAAGGCGGGCGGATCTGCGGGATGGTGACCCGTCCCGGCTGGAAGGCGGCACCGGAAGCACGGCGGCGCCGCTGGCGCGTCGAGGTTGAGGCGATCCTTCTTCGTGCCGTCGAACGCGGCGCGCTCTGACCCTTCTCCCCCGCGGAGCCACCGGGTGGGCGGTGGCTCCGCACCCTCTCATTTCTCATGCTCTTGGAGGCTGCTGTGCTGTCTGCTGCAATCGATCTCGATGAACTTGTCATGGACCTTGACGTTCGCGGGTACGGCCTCATCCGCGCCGAACCAGATCAGGAATCCATGACCGCGGCCGCCGCTCGATTCGGCGCGCACGTCGACGTCGGCTGGATGGGGGTCCGGTTGTTGGAGTCGCCCGGTTCTGCCGCATGGCTGCCTCGTCATACGGAGCAGTTGGACGATCCTGAGCCACTGCGGTACTTCGCTCTCGGATGTCTAGAGGCGTCGGCCAGTGGCGGGGCGACATGTCTCTACGATGGCCGCATTGCCGCCCGGGCGTTGTTGGAATCCTGGCCCGAGCTGGCTCAGGTTCGCATCACCTACACGACCGAATGGCGACCGACGGCCGCTACGCATCCCCTGGTCGTCCACGACCCGCAACATGGGGCTGTTCTTCGCTTCCGATCTGCGCTGGCGACCAATGCCGTTCACGGGCCACTGCCGCCTTCGATCTCGGAGGCGAGCATGTACGCCGAGGTCGAGGCTGCGCTCTCCGCGGCGGTCGCGGTGGTGCATCGCTGGCGGCCCGGGGATCTGCTCGTCGTCGACAACCGGGCGATGATCCATTCGCGTGAGCCGTTCACCGGCACGCGCCGGATGGTCCGCTACCGATACGATGACCCGCACTTCAAGACCGTCATAATCACCCGATGAGACACATCCGCCTGCCCGCGCCGGTTCTTCGAGTGATCGCGCCGGGCATGCGGCTGTGGTGGCGGATTCGCAAACCGGAGACGTTCGGGGTGAAGGCGCTGCTGCTGCATCCGGATGGCTCAGGGAGGTTTCTCGTCGTCCGGCATTCCTACAGCGATCCGAGCCGCTGGGGCCTGCCCGGAGGCGGCTACCGGCCAGCGGTTGAAACGCCAGAGCAGGCCATATGCAGGGAGATCGCAGAGGAGCTCTCCCTCTCGCTTCCCCCAGACGCGTTCACCGTTCTACATACGGTTGCAACGGCATTGGAAGGCAAACGAGACACCTTGACGATCTTGCGCGCGGTCGCTGCGGACGAACAGATCCTCTTGTCGCCCGAGCTGGCCGAGGCGCGCTGGATCAGCGACGTGCGGCAGCTGAAACCAGCACCTGTCTCCCGCTGGCTCATCGCGGCGATCTCCCGCACGGGCTGATCCCCACCTGAAATCAGTGGCCATCAGCGGACTCACCGGCGATCATCAGACCATGGAGACGCTGCGCCGCGCGATCGAGGACTATCTCTACGGACTCGACGACACCCTCGACCTGTCCATGGTCGCCGCCCATGCGCTGGTCCGAGACATCGACTCCCAAGCGCTGGCGGAGCTGGCCGGCCTGTCGACGGGTTCGGAGTACGAGTTCCGTGAACTCGTGCCGACCGTCGTCGAGGAGCTCTCGGTCGAGCTCTCGCCACTCCCGGAAGCGGTGTTCCGGAAAGCCGGTGAGGTCGCGCGGGCGTTTCAGGCAGGCGATCTCGATTTCCTCACGGCGGCAAGGCGGGTCACCAATCTGATGTTCGACTCGGACTACCTGGACTTCGAGGAGCGCCCCGACGTCGGACTCAAGGTCTTCGATAACCTCTGGCTCCTCAACGAATGGGTCTTCGCCATCGACTACGGCGCCGAGGAGGACGGTTGGTACTGCTTCAAGACGCGGGAGGACGCGGAGAGCTACTTCGAAACAGTCGCATCAGCGCTGGTCGGTCCAGGGAGCTGAGGGCCAGTGTGAGGGGTTCGGGCAGCTGGGACTCATGCCTGGTCCGGGGCGAATATCTCCAGCAGTTCGTCGATGTCGGTCAGCGTCTGCCGGGCCTCCTGGGTCTCCGCGGTGGCGAAAGCGTCGTTGAGAGCGGCCCGCAGTTCGCTGCCGTGGAGCCATCTGACGAACTGGTCGTGCTGTTTATCGAGGGTCGTGTTCGATCGGTGGAAGTCGTGGTTGAGGGGGCGCGTCGAGTACTGCATCAGGCCCCGCAGTTGGGCGGCTGCGGGGGGATCGCGCAGGGCACTTGCCCACTCGTCCAAGTAGGGTCCGAGGTCGAGTTCGGCGTTGCCAATGGCTTCCAGCACGTTGTCGGCGTCCCAGGGGCTTGACAGGGATGCCAGGGTCTGCCTCCAGTAGGCGTGCAAGAGGTCGCGCAGAGCCGCCTGTTCTTCAGCATCCCAGTTCGTCCATCCGGCGACGGCAAGCCGACCGGCCAGGTATGCGAGATCAGGCCAGGTGTCGTCAGTGCAGACGATCTCGAACATCCGGGGCAGAAAGTATTGGAAGTCGGCGACTTCACCGACGGTGGACAGCACGCTGCCGGTGTAAGGAAGCAGCGCCTCAGCGGACAGGTCGCGCAACGGCACCGGCTTCAGCAGCGCGTTCATCTCGCGCTCGTCAAAGCAGTGCGAGCATGCCTCGATCACCACTGGTCGGGGTATACGGCCGAACACGGTGTACAGACGGTCGATCGCCGCAGTGAGGGGTTCTGACAAGAGCACTTCGCGACTATAGCCTTCGGCGGGATACGGCCGCTTACAGCGATTATGCAGCGACCGGCACCTCGCGTCAGCCTGAACCACTGGCGTTGACAAGGATGTCATTTGATCTGGAATCGCTATTCAGTTGAATGGTAGAATTGGTAAGTCCAGGTCGAATCGGTCGTATGCGGCGAGACATCTCGCTTGATCGTTTTCTTGTTCATCGCAGTCGGCACGTGTTCTGGTGTCGTTCCCGGAGTCCTTCCCGTTCGCGGGATGCGCCGTCTTGCTCCGGAGTTGGATAATTCGGGTCGCTCGACGTTGCAGCGAAGCAGGTCTACCTTGGCGTTGACCTGCTGTTTTGTTGTGGCGGGGCGGTGAGCCTCGTGGGTGGCAGAGAGGTGCGCGTGCGGGTGACCGGGGTGCTCCGGGAGGACGTTGACGTGCGGCTGATCGTCGAGAGTTTGATCGATGCCGTGCTGAAGTCTGACGGAAGCGCCGAGGCCGGGCAGGCGGATTCAGCGGGTCGGACCGAATCATCCAGTCGGAAGGCCGATCGATCATGAGTCAGGACGTCAGAGCGAAGCGCGCCGTGCTCTATCTGCGGGTGTCCTCACGAGGGCAGGTGGACACGGATTACGACCCCGAGGGGAACTCGATTCCAGCGCAGCGGAAGGCATGCCAGCGCCGGGCCGAGGAGTTGGGGATGGAGGTCGTCGACGAGTACGTCGAGCCGGGGAAGTCGGGGATGACCGTGGACGGGCGGCCGAAGTTCCTGGAGATGATGGCGCGCATCCGGAACGAGAAGGACGTCGGCGCGATCATCGTCTACGCGCGGTCGCGGATGCACCGGGACACTGCGGACGCGGCACTGACGCGGCGGGAGTTGAAGAAGCTCGGAGTGCAACTCGTCTCGATCATGGACTACACCGAAGACAGCTACGTCGGCGATCTGGTGGCCGCGATCCTGGACGGGGTCAACGAGTACCAGTCGCGGGCTTCGGGTGCGGACGTCGCTTACAAGATGGGCGCCAAGGCCGCCAACGGCGGGACGCCGTATCAGGCGCCCATCGGGTACCGGAATGCTGGAGAGAAGGTGGAGGGCCGTGAGATTCGGACCGTGGTCGTGGACGAGGAGCGCGCTCCGTTCATCCGGATGATGTTCGAGCTGTACGCGAGCGGGACGTACTCGCTCAGGGAGGTGCAGCGGGCGGTGACCGATGCGGGGTTCCGGACCCGGCCGAGCAAGCGGTGCCCGGCCGGGCGGGAGATCCCGATGTACACGGTCGGGACGATCCTTCAGAACCGCTACTACCTCGGTCGGGTCGCCTACAAGGGTGCGGAGCATCAGGGGCGGCATGAGCCGCTGGTGAGTCAGGAGCTGTTCGACCGCGTGCAGGAGGTGCTGCGGTTCAAGAACGGCGGCATTCGGAAGCGGGTGTACGACCACCCGTTGAAGGGCGTGCTCTGGTGCGGCCGGTGTCGGACCCGGTTCTACCTCGACACGGTGACGAACGGCCGCGGGATCAAGTACTCGTACTTCGTGTGCAGCGGCCGGGCGAACAAGACCTGTCGGAGCGAGCGGGTCCCCGTCGCGATGATGGAGGCGGAGGTTCGGGCGCACTACGGCAGGCTCCGGATTTCGTCGGCGCTTGCTGATGAGCTTCGGACACGGTTGGAGCGGGCATTTGCGGATCGGTGGCGTGTCGATGGTGAGATTCGGACGCAGTTGGCGGCTGAGCGTGGGCGTTTGGAGCGGCGCCAGGATCAGTTCCTGGAACTGGTCGGCAGCCCCGACTGGCCGCAGTCGCGCCTGAACGAGAAGGTCCGCGAGATTCGGGACCAGCTCGCCCGGGTGACCGAGCGGTTGGAGCGGGTCGGGAGCGCCGGGATGGAGGCCGCCGGGCGGGCGGTCGCCATGCTGCTCGAGCTGCTCGACGATCCGCGGCGGTTCTTGGAGGTGCTGCCCGAGGCGCAGCACCGGGCCGTTCACCTCGGGTTCTTCGGACGGCTCTACGTCACCGTCGAGGACGGGGAGCGGGTGCCGAAGGTGGCCGGTAACCAAGTCGCGGAGCTGCTCGAACCGCTCATATCCGCAACCCAAGGAACGGGCGCGGGCAAAACAAAAGGCCCGCTCGGCGGGCCTGCTTGTTTGGATAAGAACAATTTGGCTGGGGTACCTGGACTCGAACCAAGAACAACTGAACCAGAATCAGCCGTGTTGCCAATTACACCATACCCCAATGGTGCGCCGGCGCTTTGAAGCTTCAGGCGCCAACGGGATGTAACTGTACCGGACGCGCCCGCGCCCCAACAAACGGGTTCCTGTGATCGGAACAACGCATCGCGGCGGCGCGGGGCGCCTGGATTCAGGCCGGTTGCGGCGTTGCCACGGGTTCGCGGGGTTTCGGCGCCGCGTCGAGGCCGCCTCGCAGGTAGCGGACGGCGAGGGCGATGAAGGCGATGAGGATGAGCGCGTCGGCCAGGTGGGCGATCGCCTCGGTGCGGGTGATCCGGCTGAGGGGGAACGCGGCGGCGCTGGCGACCAGGAGCGCCCCCAGCCAGAGGGGGGCGAGCCTGGACCACGCCAGGTCGATGCCGAGCGCGGCCAGGCTGATCGGCATCAGCGGCCCGGGCACCCACAGCACGATCGCCGAGGCGACCGGGTAGAGCGCCGCGGCGTCGAGGGACTCCTGGCCGGAGACGGCGAAGATGCCCTCGAAGAAGCCCTGGAGGCCGAAGGCGATGCCGCCGAGGCAGCCGAGCAGGGACAGGACGATGCCGATGGCGCCGGTCACCGGTTTGACGGCGGCGACGCGCTCCCAGACGCCGATCAGGCCGTACACCCACAGCATGTTGGCGAGCATGATGACGACGCCGGCGGTGACGCCGTAGCGCTCGCCGTCCCAGAGGAAGGTCGAGACCGCCATCAGGAGCGGCCCGATGACGAGTGAGATGGTTCCGAGTGTTCTGAGCATGTAGACAGGCTACATGTAGTCCTTCTGCATAGCAAGGCCGTCTACTTATGATGGCGTACGCTGGGGACATGGACGCTGACGGCATTCACGGCCAGCTCGACACCCTCATCCTGGCCACCCTCAAACGCGGTGAGGCCCACGGCTACGCGATCATCGCCGCCCTGCGCGAGACCAGCGGCGAGCAGCTCGACCTGCCCAGCGGCACGGTCTACCCCGCCCTGCGCCGCCTGGAGCGCAACGGCCACGCCGCCGGGAAGTGGACCCAGGCCGGCGGCAGGCGCCGCCGCGTCTACGCGATCACCGAGGACGGCCTGGCCGCGCTCGCGAAGGGCCGGGCCGACTGGCTCGCGCTGCGCGAGGTGATGACCGCCGTCCTGGACGCATGAACGACTACCTCGCGTCCGTGGCCGCGCCCCTGCGCGGCCCCCGGCGGCTGCGCGCCGACATGCTCGCCGAGTTCGGCGAAGGGTTCGCCGAGGCCGTCGCCGAGCGCGAGGACGCGGGGCTCGACCGGGACCGGGCGCTCGGCGAGGCCGCCGCCGAGTTCGGCGAGGCGGGCCTGATCGCCGCGGAGTTCCAGCGCGAGCTCACCGCCGCCCAAGCCCGCCGCACCGCGTGGACGCTCCTGATCGCCCTGCCCGCCATGACGATCATGTGGGACCTGTTCAGCGGCGACCGCGACCCCGGGCTCGCGGTCACCCTGCTCGCCAGGCTCACCGACCTCGCGACCGCGGCCGCGTTCACCGTCGCGGCCCTGGTCGTCGCCCGGCGCCTGGAGCGCCGGGCCGCCTCGCTGTGCGGCGCGGTCGGCCTCGCGCACGTGGCGGTGGCCCTGGGCTGCGCGGCGCTCATCGCGGCATCGAGCCCCGGCGGCGAGCCGGACGCGGCGCCCGGGGTCTGGCTGCCCCTGGTCACCGCCTCGGCCGCGGGTTCGGTGTGGGTCGCCGCCTCGGCGGTGCGGGCCCTGCGCGCCGGGCGCGCCGCAGGGTGAGAAACCCGCCCGCACCGGGCAACCCCGCCGCGAGCGGGGGCGTAGATAGCGTGCGGGCGCCGCCTCATCCACCACCCCGAGGCCGTCCCGCCCCTACCCGTCATCTGAAAGAGGCCCAGTGCAGACCAAGGAGCAGCAAGAGGCCGAGTTCCGATCCTTCGCCATCGCCCAGCGCGAGAGCCTGCGCCGGTACGCGTATCTGCTGTGCGGGGACTGGTACGAGGCCGACGACATCGTGCAGAAGTCGCTGACGAAGATGTTCGCCGCGTGGAAGCGCGTCGAACCGGGCGGCGCCCCGGCGTACGTCCGCAAGATCGTCACCAACGTCTACATCTCGCACCGCCGCCTGAGCTGGGTGCGCCGCGAGCGCGCCAGCGCGGAGCTGCCGGTGCAGCGCCTCGACCGCCCCCAGGACGCGGTCGACGCGCGGCTGGAGCTGGTCGCGGCGCTGGACCGGCTTCCGGCGAGGCAGCGGGCGACGCTCGTCCTCCGGTACTGGGAGCAACTGTCAGTCGACGAGACCGCGACGGCCATGAGCTGTTCGACCGGAACCGTGAAGAGCCAGTCCGCCAAGGGGCTGCGCAAGCTCAGGGAGCTCCTCACCGACCCGATCGTCCCGGCGCGGGCCTAGCGGAAGGAAGCGAACGCACATGAATCTGCAAGACGACCCAGGGGCGGTGTTCCGCAATGCCGTGCCCGACATCGAGCCGCCGCCCGCCCGGTTCGACCTGGACCGGATCGTCCAGGACGGCTACCGCGTCCGGCGCCGCCACCGCGCCGTCCTCGGCGGCGCCGCGACCACCGGCGTCGCCGCCGTCGCCGCCGTCCTGGCCCTCTCCGCCGGCGTGATCCCCGGCGGCACGACCGACCCGGCCGACGACGCGACCAGCCCGCCCCCCGCGGACACCGAGGCCGAGGACCCCGCCATGTCCGGCTACCCGTACGACGATGACTGGGGCATGGTCCTCAACGAGGACGGCGAGCAGCGCAGCGGCTCCGAGCTCCTGGAGGTCAAGGAGGCCGCCACCGAGGCCTTCGGGGAGCTGCTCGCGGGCGCGGGCGTGTGGGAGGACCCGGCGAACCCCGGCGCGGAGGAGGAGTGCTCCTGGATCACGGTCGACGGCGGCACGCAGGCCGAGGTGGACGCCTGCATGGTCTCGCAGGGCGGCATGCCGCTGGGCGCGGACCAGGAGCCCGGGAACTACGGCCAGACCTACCTGCGCAGCTACCAGGGCGCCGAGGTCGAGGAGGCCGACCTGTCGCTGCGGACGATCTTCGAGTTCGAGCTGGCCCTGCCGGGCGGCTGGACCGCCGAGCCGGGCCCGATGAACCAGCAGGTCTTCCCGCAGCACCTCATCGGCGACGGCGCCTACTTCACCGACGAGGCCCCCGAGCTCACCACCGAGCGGTTGGACGACGGCCGGACGCTGACGGTCGCCGACCACGGCTGCGCCGCCGAGATCGCGGTGGTCTACCCCAACGGCACGGGCCTGCGCGTCACCTGGAACGACTGCTTGGGCACGGACCACCCGCTCGACATCGAGGCGTTCACCGAGGCGGCGCTGTCGATGCCGGAGATGGACCTCGACACCGCCGGGCTGGCCCCGGTCGGCGACCTGGTCGAGGTCCCGCCGGGCTGGGCCTACGACGAGGACGCCTGGGCGGACTCGGAGGAGGCAGAGGACCAGGCGCACGCCACCTTCGAGGCGGCCCGCGCGGCGCTCCTGGAGGTCTACCCCGGGGCGTCCCTCGGCGAGGGGAACGCGGTGTCGACGGGTCAGATGGAGCGCGGCGCGAACATGCGGCGGACCTACTCGTCCCACGGCACGCTGCCGATCTCGACCGTGATCGACGGGACCACCGACGACGTCGGCTTGGACCTGCGGTACTACCTGCCGGGCGGGTGGATCCCCGGCTACTCGGAGACGGGCCACTGGGACCCGCACCTGACGGTGTGCAAGGAGGGCTTCGAGTGCACCACCGCGACCGATGACGACGGCACCGTCTGGGCGTTCGAGGAGTTCGCGGTCACGTACTCCCCCGAGTTCGAGGGCGAGGACTGGGAGCCCTACACCGAGCACCAGCTCTACGTCACCCGCTACTCGCCCGAGGGCTGGGCGGTCGGCGCCTGGGTCCAGTGGACGGACGACGCCCCGATCGACGCCGACCTGATCAGCGGCGTCCTCAGGGCCATGCCCGCGCCCGAGTACGACCGGGAGGCCGTGCCGGAGCTGTCCGGCGACTGACCCGGGAGACGCCGAGGGGCGCGGTCCGCCGCTGCGGACCGCGCCCCTCCCCCGTTCGCACGGGCCTGCCCGGGCGGCAGGAGACCTAGTTCAGGACCTGCCAGTCGCGCGAGCCCAGGTACTCCGGCCGCGGCTTCTCCGCCGCGAACGGGTCCGTCATGGCGTTCTCGACGCTGTTGAACACGATGAACAGGTTCGAGCGCGGGAACGGCGAGATGTTGCCGTTCGAGCCGTGCATGCAGTTGCAGTCGAACCAGATCGCCGACCCGGCCTGGCCCGTGAACTGGTGGATGCCGTGCTTGTCGGCGAGGAGCCGCAGCGAGCCGTGGTCGGGCGTGCCGATCTCCTGCTTCACCAGCGAGGCCTTGTGGTTGTCCTCGGGCGTCTCGCCCACGCACGAGACGAACGTCTGGTGCGAGCCGGGCATGATCATCAGCGAGCCGTTGAAGTGGTAGTTCTCGGTCAGCGCCAGCGAGAGGCTGACGGCCCGCATCCGCGGCATCCCGTCCTCGGCGTGCCACGTCTCGAAGTCTGAGTGCCACTCGAAGGGCGCGCCGCCGAAGCCGGGCTTGTAGTTGACGCGGCTCTGGTGGACGTAGACGTCCGAGCCCAGGATCTGGCGGGCGACCCCGGCGATCCGCTCGTCGCGGATCAGCTCGGCGAAGTACGGCGAGAGCCGGTGGACGTCGAAGACCGAGCGGACCTCGTCGGTGGTCCGCTCGCGGATCACGCGCTCGTCCCCGTCGAGGGACGGGTCGCGCATGATGCGGTCGAGCTCGGCCTGGGAGGCGGCGAGCTCGTCGGGCTCCAGCAGCTGCGGGACGGCGGTGAAGCCGTCCTGCGCGTGCCCGCCGAGCTGGTCGGCGGTCAGCGGCCCGTCGTTCGGCCCGCCCCACACGGCCGGGTCGTCCGTGCGGTAGACCAGGCGCGGCTCCTTGAAGCGCCGGGTCGGATAGAGGTCGGTCAGTGGCGACATGGTGGTTCGCTCCTCACTGCGCCGCAAGGCGGGCGGCGCACTCATCGTCCGGGTGTCGTCGCGGGGATCTCGTCTCGGCTAGGCGTCGTCTTCGGTCAGCAGCGGGTACACGCCGTCCGCGTCGTGGACCTCCCGGCCGGTGACCGGCGGGTTGAACACGCAGACGGTGCGCAGGTCCTTCTCGACGTCGAGCACGTGCCGCTCGTTGCCGTTGAGGACGTACATCGTGCCCGGGGTGAGGGCGTGGACCTCGCCGGTCTCCAGGTCGCGCAGCTTCGCGGCCCCTTCGATGACGTAGACGGCCTCGATGTGGTTGGCGTAGTGCATGGTCGTGGAGGTCCCGGCGAACAGCACGGTGTCGTGGAGGGAGAACCCGACGCCGTCGCGGGCCAGCAGGAGGCGCCGCGAGCGCCAGGTCCCCTGGGCCCGGTCGCGGTCGCCGCCCTCGACGTCGGCGTCGGTGCCGATGAGGTCTTCGAGCCTGCGGACGATCATGCGGCCACCTCCTCGGCCTCGGACTTCGCGACCGTGGCGACGGCCTCGCGCACGATCGAGACGCCCTCTTCGAACTCCTGCCGGGTCGTCGTCAGCGGCGGCAGGAACTTGACCACCTCGTCCTCGGCGCCGGAGGTCTCCATGAGCAGGCCGTTCGCGAAGGCCTCCTGGCACACCGCGGCGGCGTGCTCGGGCTTCTCGAAGACCAGCCCGCGCGCGAGCCCGCGGCCCCGCGTGGTGATCCCGAGTTCGGGGTAGGACTCGGCGACGCCGTGCAGCTCGCCGTCGAGCCAGCCGGCGTTGGCGTCCACGTCGACGGTGAAGGCGTCCGTGCGCCAGAACGTCTCCAGCGCGGCGGTCGCAGTCACGAACGCGGGCGCGAAGCCGCGGAAGGTGCCGTTGTGCTCGCCCGGGTCCCACACGTCCAGGTGCGGTTTCATGAGCGTCAGCGCGAACGGCAGGCCCATGCCGGACAGGGACTTGGAGAGCGTCACGATGTCGGGGGTGATCCCGGCCCGCTCGAACGAGAAGAACGGTCCCGTGCGGCCGCAGCCCATCTGGATGTCGTCCACGATGAGCAGCAGCTCGTGCTCGCGGCACACGGCCTCGAGCCCGCGCAGCCACTCGTCGCTGGCGACGTTGATGCCGCCCTCGCCCTGGACGGTCTCGACGATGACCGCGGCGGGCCGGTCGAGCCCGGAGCCGGGGTCCTCCAGGAGGCTGCGCAGCCACAGGAAGTCCGGCGTGCGCCCGTCCATGTAGTTGTCGTAGGGCATGGTCGCGGCGTTGTTGAGCGGGACGCCCGCGCCGCCGCGCTTCATCGAGTTCCCGGTGACCGCCAGGGCCCCCAGGGTCATGCCGTGGAAGCCGTTCGTGAACGACACGATGGTCTCGCGGCCGGTGTACTTGCGGGCGAGCTTGAGGGCGGCCTCGACGGCGTTGTTCCCGGCGGGCCCGGGGAACTGGACCTTGTAGTCGAGGTTCCTGGGCGCGAGCACCAGGTCGCGGAAGGTCTCCAGGAAGCGGCGCTTGGCGCTGGAGTAGGTGTCGAGCGTGTGGACGACGTTGTCCTCGGCGAGGTAGCCCAGCAGGGCCTCCTTGATCGCCGGATGGTTGTGGCCGTAGTTGAGGGAGCCGGCGCCGGCGAAGAAGTCGAGGTACGACCTCCCCTGCTCGTCGCTGATGCGGCTGCCCTTCGCGGTGGTGAACACCGTGGGCCAGTTGCGGCAGTATGAACGGACTTGTGATTCGACCTGTTCGAAAACCTGCATGAGTCTCTTCTGGTCGGCCTGATGAGCGGTTCTCCGCTTCCCGGAGCGCGTGGCGCACTCCGGGCGCATACCCGGGCCGGCGCTCGTCGGTGCCCGGGTAGGGCGGGGCTCAGTCCGGTGCCGGACCGCGCTCATCCGGCCCGGAGGGGCCGGACGCGGACGGTTCGGTGGGCCCGGATGACGGACCGGCTCCGGGGCCGGGGCGCTCTGGGAGCGGCCCGATCCGGTGGAGCACTTCAGGTCCGTGGTCGGAGCCGAGCTCGTGCTCGGAGAACAGCACGTCGCGCGTCAGGTCCGCGCCGTTCGCCTTCGCGAACGACCCGAACAGGTGCATCGACGCTTTGTTGTCGGGGGTCACGGTCGCTTCGACGAAGCGGACCCCCTCGGAACGCGAGGACTCGGCCAAGTGGTCGAGCATGCGCGATGCCAGCCCCCGGCGGCGGAAGTCCGGCCCCACCGCGACCTGCCATACGAACAGCGTGTCGGGCGAGTCCGGGCGCCGGTAACCGGTGATGAAGCCTGCCAAGCGGTCTCCCGACCGGGCGACGACGCTGGCGTCCGCGAAGTCGCGGCACCACAGCAGGTAGGCGTACCTGCTGTTGACGTCGAGGCCGCCCGCTTCGATCGCCAGCTCCCACATGAGCGGGCCGTCGGCGGGGGTCGGTGTTTTCAGATCGAGCGCCCCCGGGCCGGGGTCGCTCGTCCCTCGGACCTGGGTGCGCGGCCCGGGCGGGCCGGCGGCACTTGCGTCTCCGGTTGGCATGGGCTCGACGGTAGCAAAGATCGCGGCCATTGTTAAGGCCGTGCGAACGATATTGTGAAGTTGTCGTTGAAAGTCAGTCGTCGGCGCCCTCGCCGCGGTCCGGGAGGCCGGTGCGCTCCAGACCGGCGCGCTCGGTCACGGCCCTGCGCAGGGCCAGCTCGGGGTCGACCCCGGCGGCCCTGGCGGCGGCCACGGCCGCGAGCAGGAAGTCGCCGACCTCCTCCGGTTCGAGCTTGAGCCCGTGGTCGGGCACGTCGAGCGGCTCCCCGGCGTCGTGGAAGCGCTCGATGACCTTGGCCGCCAGCGCGAGCGACGGGAGGCGCCGGGAGACGCCGTCGGCCGGGTGGTCGCGCTCGGGCTTCTCGGCGGCCTTGGCCTCGTTCCAGTGCCGGTAGAGGTCGTCGGGGTCGGCGTCGCCCCACACGTGCGGGTGGCGGCGGACGATCTTCTCCACCAGGTCCCCGGCGACGTCGTCGATGTCGAAGTCCTCGGCGAGCGAGGCGTGCAAGAGCGGCTGGAAGAGCAGGTCCCCCAGCTCTTCGCGGAGCTCGTCGCCGTCGCCGTCGCTGATCGCGTCGAGGACCTCGTAGGCCTCCTCGAGCAGGTAGGGGCCGAGGGTCTCGTGGGTCTGGGCGCGGTGCCAGGGGCAGCCGTCCTCGGCGTGGAGGCGCGCCACGGCCTCCACGAGGTCGAGCAGGCGGGCGCCCGGCGGGTCCCAGGAGCCGTAGACGACCTCGAGCTCGATCTCGCCGCCCGCGACGTACTCGGCCAGGGCCTCGCGCAGCTCCTCGTCGCCCTCCTCGCCGACGACCCAGACGCCGCCCTCCTCGAGGAACCCGGCGGCGTCGTCGACCAGGTCGACCTCGATCCCGGCGTCGCGGATCGCCGCCACGGTCGGTCCCTCGTCGAACGCGGCGACCGCCTCGGCCTCCTGGAGGGCGTCCCAGGCCTCGACGGTGAGAAGCCCGGCGGGGATGCGAGGCGAGGTCAAGAGCCAGGTGACGGTGCTCAACGCTGTGGGATCTCCACTTCGAACAGGCCTTCGGCGCCTTCAGCGAGCACCGGGAAGGCGTCGACGCCGTAGCGCGGGTTGACCCGGACGTCGTACTCCTCCAGGTAGCCGATCAGGGCGTCGCTGAACCCGGCGTAGACCATCATGGTCGCCTGGTCCTGGGGCATCATCTGCTCGAAGGGGCTCCCCAGCCGGGTCATGTGCGCGAGCTCGTCGTCGGTGAGCTCGCGGGGTTCGGCCTTCGCGAGGATCTCGTTGAGGTAGGCGCTGGCTTCGGCGCACTCGGTCTCGAGCCCTTCGGCCGCCCCGGCCGTGTCCGGCTCGGCCAGGTCCATCTGGCGGCCGAGCTCGGCGAACATGAGGCACAGCACGGTGCTCTCGCGGTTCGACGAGAGGTCGAAGTCCATCGTGTCGATCTCGGGCTGCTCGTTGGCCGCCGCCACCGCTTCGACGTAGCCGTCGACGGTGGTCTCCGAAATCCGCTCGTCCCCGACGAACAGGGCCGCGCCCTGCTCGGTCCCGCAGGCCCCCAACGCGAGGAGACCGATGGAGGCCACGGCCGCCAGTCTGAGTGTGCGCACAGAACTTCCCTTCCGCTCAACTGCCCCTGTGACCTTAGCCTCACCGAAGATTCCTCCACAATCCGCCCACCCGCGAACGGGCGAGCGGGCCGAGGGCCGGACGCCGGGGGTTCGGCGACGCCCCCGGCGTCCGCGGGCCTCCGGCGAGCCGGAGTCCGAGCCCGATCGCCCGCCGGTCCGCAGGCGGCGAGGCCGCCGCGGGGCCGCTGAACGCAGAGTTCAGAGGCCCCGCAGCCGGTCAGGGGCGCATATGGTCGCGCGCCCACTCCTCGAAGCCGGTGAGCGGAATGCCCAGGGCCCTCGCGAACTCCGGGCGGGCCGGCTGCCCGGCCGCGTTCATCCACTCCAGGGAGGCCCCCATCGGCGGCATGCCGGCGGCCAGCGCCTCGTCGAGGGTCATGTCCGGCGCGGCGATCCGCGTGCCGAGCACGCGGGAGAGGACCTCGGCGATCTCGGTCATGGACAGGTGCTCGCTGGCCAGTTCCAGTTCGACCCCGTTGAACCGCTCGGGTTCAGCGAAGGCGGCCGCGGCCGCGGCGCCGATGTCGCGCACCGCGGTGAGGGACAGCCGGGTCGCGGGTTTCAGGACGCCGACGATGCCGCCCTCGATCCCGCGCGGGAAGAGGTACGCCATGGACGGGAGGAGGTTCTCCATGAAGAATCCCGGCTTGAGCAGCGTCCAGCGGGGGAAGCCGGCGGCGCGGACCCGGTCCTGGATCGCGGTCTTGGCGTTGAACGACGCCTCCACCGCCCACTCGCCTTCGGCCCAGCGCGGGTGCGCGGTGTGCTGCCCGGCGCCGGCGACGGACGTGTGGACGAACTGCGGCACCCCGGCGGCCTTCGCGCCTTCGACGAGGTTGACGCCCTGGGCGACCTCCCCGTCGAAATCGACGCCGTCCTCGGTGAACGAGGGCATCTGCACGGAGAAGACGGCGCGGGCGCCCTCGGCGGCCTTGATCACCGACTCGCGGTCGTGGAGGTCGCCGGTGACGAGTTCGGCGCCGAGCGCCTCGACGGCCTTCGCCCGGTCGGTGGCGGGGTCGCGGACCAGGGCGCGGATGGGGACGCCCGCCGCGAGCAGGGCCCGGGCGGTGGCGCCGCCCTGCCTGCCGGTGGCTCCGGTGACGAGGACGGGGGCGGAATCGACGGACATGCTGCTCCTCGGTTGCTCCGATCAAAAACGGCGGGGCCCGCCGTTTAGCTTCACGCTACAATACGGCGGGCCCCGCCATTTAGCAACCGGAGGTGCGGCCATGCCCGCCAGCCAGCGCGCCGACGCACGGCGCAACCACGCCCGCATCCTCGCCGTGGCCGAGGAGGAGGTCGCCGCCCACGGCGCCGACGCGTCCCTGGAGCAGATCGCCCGCGTCGCGGGGGTCGGCTCGGCGACCGTGCGCCGCCACTTCCCCACCCGCCGCGCGCTGCTGGAGGCGGTGTCGCAGAGCCGGATCGAGGCCCTGTGCGACCGGGCCCGCGACCTGGCGGGCGAGGCCGACAGCCGCGGCGCCCTGCTGGACTGGCTGAGCGAGGTGGTGGCCTACTCCGCCTCCGCGCGGGGACTGGCTCCCGTGCTGGCGCCCGAGGGCACCGGGCTCGACCCGGCCCCTCTGGACGGCTGCTCGCGGAAGCTGGAGGCGGCGGCGGACCCGCTGCTCGGACGGGCGGTGCGCGACGGCGCGGTGGCGGAAGGGGTCACTTTCGCGGACCTGATGGGCCTGATCGTCGGCATCGCCCTGGCCACGGAGCACGATCCCGATCCCGCCGCGCAGGCCGACCGGCTGTTCCGCCTGGCCGTGGCGGGGCTGAGCCCGCAGGCTTGAACGCAGAGCGGGCCGACCGATCCCCACCTGGATCGGTCGGCCCTGTCGGTGCGCTCACGCGGCCCGTTCCCGGGGAGTCCACGGGCCGGGGCGCACCCCTGTCAGGTCTGTCGGGTCGGGTTCGCCACGACCTTGCGCGCCTCGGCGACGATCCAGGGGCACCACTCGTCGCGGTTCCATGCGCCGTGCCAGTGCGGCGAGTGGTCGATGCCCTCTGCGAAGGTGGCGCACGGGTTCGGGCCGCCGCCGCTGTCGCGGCAGTCGACGCGGTAGACGCGCGGGTCGGCCGAGGCCTGGAAGACGGTGAAGAAGGCCGGGCCGCGCCGGAACCCGCCGAGGTAGACGTTCTGCTCGCCTCGGGGCTCAGCCATTGCACACCCGGACTTTCCCGGCCTCCGGGGGCCGGCCGTTGTAGAAGACCATGAACGCCTGGTCCTTGAGCCACGCCTTCCACTCATCGCCCGCCGAACGCCAACCGTCTCCCCAAGTGGCCCTGAGGTTCCAGGACACCAGGCCGGAGACCACGACCACGATGTCCGCCGGGTCGGACCCCGCGTACACCTGGAACGAGTCCGGCGCTTCGGCACTCGAAGCGCGGACGGTGAAATGGCGCTGACCGTCGTTGAATCGACCCCGGTACAAGGGGTCTATCGGCACGCGGCGCGCGCTCGGCTCTTGTGGCATCTCTCGTGCTCCTCCCATCCAGTTCGGTAGTGACGGGTCGAGAGTAGGGAGAGACGAGCGGGCGACTCAAGATGAAACACCAGGTAGGACGGCTGGCAGTCGGACCAGCGAGTCAGGTTGGGCCAAAAGGATATGGCAGTTTGGTCTTCCAAACTGCCATACGGAATCGCGCATGGTTGCGGGTTGCACAATCCGTTGTGATTGCGATACTGATTTGATGTCGACGGCATCTGAACTTCGCAGGCAGGTCGGGCGTGAGCTTGCGGCGCAACGAGAACTCGCGGGAATCAAGGTCACCGATCAGGAGGCGGCGGCGATCGTGGGTTCCACTCGGACGCTCAAGCGACTGGAAGCGGGTGTCAAGGTGAGACTGACCTTCGTGGTCATCGGCAGCCTCGCCGAGTACTACGGAGCGCCGCGGCAGACGAGATTCGAGCTTCAGCGCATCTGGCGCTTCGTGGACGAAGAGATCTGGGCCCAGCCCAGCCACGCGGTCGAGAACTCGGGGTGGGACGCCTACCTGGAGTTCGAGCGCTTGGCGGTCGGAATCGACAAGTTCGAAACGACCTTGCTTCCGGGTCTGGCCCAAACCGAACGTTTCATGCGGATGCTGTTCGAGCGAAGTGAGTTGTCGGCCCAGGAGATAGGGCGTCTCATCGAGGACCGACTGGCAAGACAAAGCGAATTCGAGGCCCGCCTCAACGCCTCGCTGTCATGTCGGTTCCTACTGGCTGAGGCTGTGTTGCGAAACGGCTGCGGCGACCATGAGTTCAGCCGACTGTTGGAGTTCGATGAACGCGAGAACGTGACTGTCAAGTACCTGCCTTTTTCAGGTGGCCCGTATCCGAAGCTGAATGTGCCGTTCTCCGTACTATCCTTCAGGAACACCGAGGAGCCCAGCATCATCTATCTGGAGAGCCCCTACGAGCGTCGGTTCTACGAGAACAGCGAGGCTGTAGGCACGTACCACCAGATCATCGAGGGAGGGCTCCGACAGGCCAAGTCTCTGAAGGAGTTCAAGCGATGAGCCAGGATGGGTGGCGCAAGTCGAGCCGCAGTGATGGGGCCGCGAACAGCGACTGCGTGGAAGCTCGTACCGTCGGTACCGGCTTCCAGGTGCGGGACAGCAAACTTGGCGATGACTCCCCGATCTTCGATCTGAAGACCGCCGACTTCACCGCGCTGCTCCAGCGAGCCGACCGGTAGCCCTGTCGAACCTGAGACGGCCCCGCCTGCGGCGGGGCCGTTTTCGCTCGGCTCCAGACCGCCTCGTCAGCCGGCCGGCTTGTGCCGCAGTCAGTCGAGGCCGGTGTCGTCGTCGAGCGTTTCATCGGGCTCGAGCGGAAGCCATGCGGCGGTTTCCCAGCCGCCCTCGGTTCTCGGTTCGGACCGCAGCCGACCGCCGGCCGCCTCGACGCGTTCGCGCAGGCCGACCAGGCCCATGCCGGCGCCCGACGCGGCGAGCCGCCCCTTCGCGGGTCTGCCGTCGTCGCGAACCGACACCTCCAAGCCGTTCTCCCCCGCAGGCATGACGCTCACCCTCACCTGGTGCACCGCTTGGGCATGCTTGCGCACGTTCGTCAACGCCTCTCGCACCACGTGGTGCACCGTGGCCGCGATCGCGGGGGACGCGGCGTCGACCAGTTCCGGGGAGATGAAGCTCGAGACGTCGGTGCCCTCACGGGCGAACCGGCGCACCGCCTCCTCCAACAAGGAGAAATGGCCGACGGCGCCGGCGTCGCTCCCTGCCTGGTCATCGCGGAGCATTCTCACCATGCGCCGCATCGATGTCAGCGCCGACAGGCCCGCTCGTTCGATGTCCGCGAACGGTTTCACGGGGCCGGTGCCCGTGGCCTGCGCGGCCTGCGCCAGGACCACGATGCCGGTGACGTGGTGCGCCACGAAGTCGTGCATCTCGCGCGCCTGCTCCAGCCGCTCGGCGCGCCGCATCTCCTCCAGCGCCCGGCGCCGCAGGCGGTCTATGCCGCGCAGGTAGGCCCCGAACCCGATCGCGCTCGTCAGCGCCAGCACGATGATGACCGTGCCGACCGCGACGGAGTCGGGGTACGCGAGGACTCGCGGGCCGATCATCACGATCGCCGCTCCGAGCACGACCGCCACCCACCGTCCGGGCGGCGCGTTCCAATGCCGCACGGCGGACACCATCAGCAGGAGCAGCGCGATGCCTTCAGCGGCGCCCAGGCCGCGGCTCGGCTCGAGCGTCCAGCCCAGCACGGAGACCCCGGCGAGCCGCGGAGCGCTGGAGGTCGTGGCGAGCTCCAGGAACGACAAGGTCAGCGAGAGGACCGCGACGGCGGCGACCCACCGCTTTCGGCCGGGTCGATAGAGCGTCCACGTCAGGATCGCGGCGAGAGCGGTCGCGGCCTGCGGCCACGTGGACGGCGATGCGATCGCGGGCGGCTGCCCGGCGCCGGCCGAAAGCGACTCGGCGAGCAGGATGAGACCGAGCCCGATTCCGCCGCCGATCAGCATCGTGCGCCGCCCGAGCAGACCCAGACGAGCGCGGCGGTCAGACTTCATGGTCACGCCACGAACGGTAATCGGTCTCGGCGCTCACTCGGCCGAACGGCCGATGCCGGGGACGCGGATTCGGCCCTCCGGCCGAGGTCGATGCCCGCACCGCGAGCGAACCTTGGCGCGTGAGCAGCCCCCTGAACGTTCGCCCTGCCCTGGGCCTTTCGGCGCTTTCCGCGTTCCGTTCCCTCCGCGTCGCCGCGCGTTCCGTCCGAGCGCGCCGATCGAGGAGTATGCGGTCCTTGGCCGCCGGTGCCGCGATCGCGGTGGCCGGCCTCGGGTTCGCGGCGCCCGCCGCGGCCGCGCCGCCTCGGATCGACGCCGCCTCGATCGAGGACCTGGTGTCGGCGCATCTGGGCGTGACCGGCCTGACAGGGGTGGCCGTCGCCGTCACGCACGGGGGCGAGGTGACCCATGCCGGCGGCTACGGGCACACCTCCGAGGGCGGCCCGGTCACCGAGGACACGCTCATGCGGATCGGCTCGGTGTCGAAGTCCTTCACCGCCCTCGCGGTCATGCAGCTCGTCGACGCCGGCGAGATCGGCTTGGACGAGCCCGTGGCGACCTACCTGCCCGATTTCGCGACCGCGGACGGGCGCGACGCCGACATCACCGTCCGGCACCTGCTCAACCACACCTCGGGCCTGTCGGACGCGGTCCATCCGGAAAGCGGCATCGAGCAGCCCGATTCCCTCGCCGAGGCGGTCGCGGCGCTGCGAGAGGTGCGGCTCGCCGACGACCCCGGGTCGGCCCACCACTACCACAACCCCAACTACCAGGTCGCGGCCCGGATCGTCGAAGTCGTCAGCGGGCGGTCGTTCGAGGACTACCTGCGCGAGCAGATCTTCGCACCCGCGGGGATGGAGGCCACGTCCTCCGTGTCCAACGAGACCGATCCGGTCCCCGGACTGGCGGACGGCTACAACCGCTGGTTCGGACTGAACACGGCGCGCGACGAGTCCGACCGGTTCGTCGCGGGCTCGGCCGGGATCGTCTCCACCGCCGAGGACCTGGCGTCCTGGCTGATCGTGCAGAACGACGGCGGCAGGGCCCTGACCGGCGAACGGCTCGCCGCACCCGGGACCGTCCAGGCGATGCACGAACCGTCCGGTCAGGGCCTGTCCTACGGGCTCGGTTGGGACTCGCTCGACTACGCGGGCGTCGACCAGGTGGTCCACACCGGATCGTCGTTCACCTACACCAGCGAGGTCAGGCTCCTTCCCGGCAGCGGCTACGGCTTCGCGGTGCTGTCCAACAGCCGCCAGCCCCTGGAGGCCGAGACCGAGGCGATCATGGACGGCCTGGTCGCCCTCTCCCAAGGGCGCGAGTTCGCCTCCGCGATGCCGCTGGCGTTCATCTGGGACCTGGTGCTCACGGCCAGCGCCGCGATCGCCGTCGGCCTGACGGCCTGGAGGCTGCGGCGGGCCCGTCCGTGGGCCGCCCGCCGAGCCGAGGTGCGGCCCTGGCGCATCGGCCTCATCGCAGCGCCCCCGCTGGCGGTCGCATCGACGCTCGCGCTCCTGCCCGTCCTCGCGACGCTCCTCAGCGGCCGGGATGTGACTTGGACGTTCCTATGGCATTTGACTCCGACCCTGCCCGCGAGCCTCGGCATCATCACCGTGGCCGGCGCGCTGACCGCCGCCGTGCGGTTGCGGGCCCTGCCCCGGGTCAAGACCGAGAACGGCGACCGCCGGCCGCGCTTTCGCGGTCGTCCCCGTCAGCTGGCCGGGTCGTAGCCGAACTGCCTGACCTCCTGGGCGCAGCGGCAGGCCCGGGCGAGCTTCGCGGCCCACTCGAACGCCGCCTCCCGCGAGGGCAGCTCGAGAACGGTGTACCCGCCGTTGGGCACCTGGTGGCCCGGGTGGGTGCCCTCGGTGACGGTGCCGTCGCCTGCCACGAGCACCGGGGCCACCGCCTCGTCGATCCCGCCGCCGAAGACGTACACGCCCGCCTTCTTGGCCTCCTCGATGACGGCGTGCGAGTCCTCGACCACCGCCGCGAACTCCTCCTCGGGGAACACCATGGCCTCACCGGGGAACGAGATCAGGTACTTCGTCATTCGCGGACTCCTCTGCTCGGGCGGCGGCGCCGCACTGCGGCGCCCGGCTCGATTATGGAGCCGGGGTCCGACACAGCGCGGCACCCGCGCTCAGTCGGCGCTGTCCTCGTCGCCCGCGGGGATGCGGCGGCGGCCGCCGGGGCTGATGGGGCGGCGCCTCGCGGCCTGGTCCATCTCGTAGCGGTGGTACCAGGGGGCCCAGCCGCCCTGCCGGAACCACCGCCGCGCTTTGGGGGACGCGAGGCCGCCGAGGACGCACACGGCCACGGTGAGCCAGAGGACGGCGCTGACCAGGCCGAGGATCTCGCCGTAGGTCCGCCCCACGCCCACGATGCCGATCACGGTGTTCAGCGGGACCACGAGGAGGGCGGCGATCCTGGCCCAGCGGCGGCCGTGGCCGAGGTTGAGGACCACCGCGACGTACGGGATCGTGTAGACCACGAACACCGGGGCCACGACCGCGATCGGGTAGCCGGTGCCGATGTCGATGGCGCCCTCGATGTCCGAGAGCACCGGCACGTCGGCCGTCTGGCCCTTGACCCAGTTGAAGATCCTGGGCCCGAAGCCGAAGCTGACGCTCATGAGCATGAAGTACTGGAACACCATCAGGACCTGGGCGAGGTCGACGGCGTGCGGTTTGTCGTACAGCGGTTCCGGTTCGCGAGCGAGAGGCCTGTCCATGGGCGCTCCTAGGAACGAGGGTTCCTCCAGTCTACGGCTCAGCGGCCGTTTGCGCTGGTCTCGCCGGGACCGGGACGCACCCGGGCCCAGCGCCACACCGGGCGCGACACCAGGAGGCCGGTGCAGGCGAGGTCGAGGACGCCCGCGAGCTTCTCCAGCGGCGGGGCCGAGAGCCACGCGTCGAACTCGGCGAGGAGGACCATCGCGGGGACGCCGGTCGTGATCAGCGCCAGGAACCACGCCCACGCCCGCCGGTGCCAGATCGCGAAGGCGTACAGCAGGAGCAGCGTGGCGGCGACGACCAGGAACGTCAGGAACGCGGGGCTGTGGTACCCCATCCGCTCGCAGTCCACGTCGTGCGGACCGCACGCGTAGTACTCGGGGATCAGCACGGCCATGAAGTCGATCCAGCTCAGGACCAGCAGCACCATGAGGGCGCGCACGGTCAGCGGACGTTGCTCGGCGGGCGCGCTCATGCCGATATTCTGCGTGCTCGCACGGCCCGGCGCAACGGTCCGGGGCGAAAAGCGATTGCCCGGCCGGCGGCGGGTCCCTACGCTCGGGCGATGGACTGGGTCGGCGACTTCTATTCGCGCACAGGGCAGTGGTGGGGCGAGGCCGAGTCGGGCGTCGGCGCCCGCGATCGCAGACGGGTCGAGGCCGTCCACGCCCGCTTGGGATCCGAGCCCAAACGGGTGCTTGAACTGGGCTGCGGATACGGGAACACCGCCGCGGCGTTCGCCGAGGCCGGGCACACCGTCACCGCCGTCGAGCTCACCGACCGGGCCGAGTACGCGGCCGCCCACGCCGAGCGTCTGGGCGCCGAGCGGCTGCGGATCGTCCGCGGCGACTTCTACGAGACCGCGTTCGAGGACCGGTTCGACGTGGTCGCCTACTGGAACGGCTTCGGTGTCGGTACCGACGCCGACCAGCGGCGGCTGCTCTCCAGGATCGCCGCCGAATGGCTTGCACCTGGCGGCACCGCGATGGTCGACGTGTTCAACCCGCTCGTGTGGGCGGCCTGGGACGGCGACGTCGACGTGCTCCATGCCGACCCCGAGCGCGGGTACCGCCACGAGCTGTCGCAGCGGCTCCGGTTCGACCCGGTCTCGTGCACCGCGGTCGACACGTGGACGGACACGGCCGACCCCGAGCGGGAGATCAGCCAGCGGCTGCGCTGCTACAGCCCCGCCGACCTGCGGCTGCTGCTGGAGGGGACCGGGCTGGCGCTGTCGGCGGTCGTCGTCGGCGGCGAGACACTCGACCTGGGCGCCGACCACGCCGGGAACGCGGCCCTGCTGCGGGAGCGCCACGAATACCTGGCAGTGCTCACGGCCTAGGGACAATGTCGTTCAGGTAGAGGAGTCGATCTTCAGTCGGTGTTCGGGCACCCGGCGATGGAGGATCGGGGAGCCGGATGCGGGCGTGTCGCCGAGACCGGTCGGGTCGGTAGCCGGGGTTCGGGCGGGCGGCGACGGAGCTGTGGAGGCCGGGGCCGGGTCGGTGCTCACGTGGGGTTCGGGCGGCGGCGACGGTGTGGTGGAGGGGTGAGCTTGAGGATGTCGCCGGAGCCAGGCCTTTTGGGTCGAGGTTCGGGCGGGCGGCGACGGAAGAGCAGAAGACCGGAGGCGGATGCGTTGCCGAGGCCGGGCGGGTGCTCGGGTCAGGTTCGGGCGGCAGCGACGGCGTGGCGGCGGGGCCGGTCGTCACCGCGGTAGCGGTGGTGGGATCGGTGGCTGCGGGGTTCGTCGCAGCGGCCTGCCGCCCGGCGGCCTGGTGCGCGGTACGTGCCGCCGGTGTCGCGGCGCAAGGCATCGTCGTCGTGGTCGTGGTGGTCATGGTGGGTTCACCTCCTCCCGGTGGGTATGGTCGCGTCCTCGCGGATACGCGGTCGTGAGCGCGATGGTGATCGCCTCGCCTGACGGCACCATCTCGCGGCCGGGTCTCGCATCGCCGTCGAGTAGCCGCCGCCGTGCGGCCATGGCCTGCCGGTCCTGCCTGGCGTGCCGGACGATCTATCGTCCTGCCGGGCCTGCCGGGCCTGGCGGTCTTGTTCCTCCGGTTCCTCCTGTCCTTCCTGTCGGTGGTGGTGGTCGGGTGGGTGTGCTGGATACGCCCGGGGGTGTGTGCGGGACTCCGACTGTGCTGGCCGGCGGTACCTCCTCAAGGAGGCCGCACTCCCGTCACATGCCCGTAGACCGCGGTGACGGTGGTACCAGCGCAGGACCGGAACGCGGGACAAACAACCCCCGTCCTAGCTGCGAGGGCGGCCCCGACACCAGTGGGCGGTACGAGCGGCCAGAGGCTGTCGTAGTCTGCATTAAATGAACACATCTCGTTCGCTTGCACTGATTCCGTAACCCTGTACGTACCCCAATCATCCCCCCGATAGCCCCACCCCGGCAACACCCACACGGGTAGAGAACCCTCACGTTTCCACCGGTGCCCCTGCACCGCAACAACACCGACCACCAGATCCACAATGGCGCCCCGCCCGCCCGACCCACACCAGCCCCCGAACCCGCCAACCAACCCCAGCCCTCCACACACCCCTTCGTCGCCGCCGCCTTTATGGCCCCTGACCGTCCACCAACCCCGGGCCCGCCGACCGACCCCAGCCCTCCACCCTCCCCACCGTCGCCGCCGCCTGAAGCCGGACCCCACCCCCTACCGGCACCGGCTCCAGCGCCGACACCGGCGCATGCACGACGCGGTCGCCACCACCTGACGCGGGCCGAAGCGCTCCATCCGCTCTTCGACACGACCGGGGGCCGGGACCCGGCCCCTCCCCGGGTTCGGGGAGACTGGGGTCCTGCACGATCGGGAGGCGCTCATGGAGTTCTCGGGGTACCGGGTCGCCGTCACCGGGGCCGGGCGCGGGCTCGGCCGCTCGCTGGCGCTCTCGCTGGGGCGCGACGGCGCCGAGCTGTTCCTGAGCGCACGGTCCTTCCAGGCCGCCGAGGAGGTCGCCCAGGAGGTCCGGCACGTCGGCGGGAGGGCCCACGCCTTCGAGTGCGACCTGGCGGAGCCGGAGTCGATCCGGGACTTCGCCGAGGCGCTCGGCGAAGTGAGCGAGACTGTGGACGTGCTGGTCAACAACGGGGCGCCCTATCTGGACGCCGGGGGCTTCCTGGAGGCCGCCGACGAGGACGTGGCCGCCGTCATCGCCGCCGGGGCCGCCGGCACGGTGCTGGCCACCAAGGCGCTGCTGCCCCTGCTGCTGCGCAGCGGGCGGCCTGACATCGTGACGCTGGTGTCGGGGTGCGGCGAGTACGGGAACCACCGCTCCGCGGCGCACGAGGCGTTCTACGCCGCGAAGTCGGCCCAGGCCGGGTTCACCGAGGTGCTCTCGAAGCGCCTGCGGCCCCAAGGGGTCCGGGTCATCTCGCTGTACCCGCCGGACTTCGACGAGGTGGACCCGCTGTCGCCGGAGTGGGACCGGCCGCGCGGGGCCGCCGAGGCGCTGTCGGCGCGGTCGGTGGTCGATTGCGTCCGGTTCGCGATCGGGCAGCCCCGCGACTGCTTCATCAAGTCCTTCTACTTCGAGCAGGCCTGAGCGGGCCCGTCCGGCGGTCTCGGCTCAGCCGCTGTCCGACGGCTTCACGTAGGCGGTCCCGCCGGTCTCGAACGCATGGCCGGGCCGGTCGACGTCGGGCTCGACCAGTGTCGCCGACCGCTCGTCCACCATGATCCGCACCGGGAACCCCGGCAGCGGCACCCGGTCCGCGTTGGTGGCCATGGCGGTCGAGAAGGTCCGCCGCGAACCGGCGTGCTCGTAGCGGATCACGACGTCGAAGAGGGGCTTGTGCTCGGCCCATCGGCGTCGGAAGCGCGTGGACTCGACCTCGCCGTCGAACCGCCGCCCGGTGTCGCGCAGGCGCTGGATCAGCCGCTGCCGCCGCCGGGCCCGCCAGAGCGCGGACGGCGCATGGACCATGCCGACGACGAGCGCGATCAGCACCGGCGCCGTGACGAGCATGAGCAGGACGGGCGCGCGCTCCCCGAAGAACCGCTCGCCGTCGGCGAGCGTGGACGCGTACCCCGCCAAGTGCAGTGCCGCGCCCGCGGTGATCCCGAGGGCCCCGGCGGCGAAGGCGAGCCCCCTCGCGACCGATTGCCGCCCGAACTGGACGCGCGTCAACGTGACCAGCCGCAGGCGGGCGGACCCCGCGGCGGCGAGCGCCACCACGATCAGCCCGATCCACCACCAGGTGCGCGCACGGTCGTGCAGCCCCGGCCGGCTCGCGTCCATGCCGGGCAGCTCCGCGAGGCCCAGGTACGACACCGCGGTCCACAACAGCGCGGTACCCGCCAGGGCGGCGAGCAGCGGCGGCGTGAACCGCCCCGGCGCCCGGCCGGGGGCGAGCGAGGTGATCCCCGCGCCGCGGTCGGTCGTGGAGAACACCGGGCCGAGCTCCCACCAGTGGTCGCGCCTGCGGCGCTCCGCCTCCTCGGCGGTCGGGGCGGGGCCGTAGCGCGCGCTCTGGTGGTGCGCCGCGGCCATCATGCCCGCGAACCAGCGGGTGGCGAAGGAGTCCGGCGGCCAGTCCCGCCCCCCGGGCCCGGGCCCGCTCCCCGCATCGTCCTTGCCGCTCATGGGGCCAGGATAGGCGCCCCGTGCACCTCGCCGCGTCCGCTAGGGCGCCTCGGGGATCACGTCGCCGATGAGGTCGGCGCACCAGTGGAGCAGCGCGAGGCCCTCCAGCGGCTTGCCGCCGATCTTGGACGTGGTGGGGCGCGGGACGCTGATGAGGCCCGCCTGGGCCTTGTAGTGGGCGTCCGGGTAGTGGCGGCCCAGCCGCAGCTGCCGCGAATCCGGGAGTTCCACTGTGGAGAACCTGAGGTTCTTGCCCTGCAAGGCGATGTCCGTCAGACCGTGGCGGCGGGCCAGGAGCCGGAAGCGGGCCAGGTGGAACAGGGTCTGGACCTGGTCCGGCGCGGGCCCGTACCGGTCCTCGATCTCCTCGCGGACCTCCTCGAGCTCCGCGTCGCCGTGCACCTCGGAGATCTTGCGGTACATCTCCAGGCGCAGCCTTTCGACCTCGACGTAGTCGAAGGGGATGTTGGCGTCCAGCGGCAGCTCGACCTTCACCGGCGCCGGGGGCTCCTCCCCGCCGCCCTTGAACGAGGTCACGGCCTCCCCGACCATCCGCAGGTACAGGTCGAAGCCGACGTCGGCGATGTGCCCCGACTGCTCGGCGCCCAGGAGGTTGCCCGCACCGCGGATCTCGAGGTCCTTCATCGCCACGTACATGCCCGCGCCCAGCTCGGAATGCTGCGCGATCGTCGCCAGGCGCTCGTGCGCGGTCTCGGAGAGCGGCTGCTCCGGCGGGTACAGGAAGTAGGCGTACGCCCGGTCGCGGCTGCGGCCCACGCGGCCGCGGATCTGGTGCAGCTGCGAGAGGCCGAGGAGGTCCGCGCGCTCGACGATGAGCGTGTTGGCGTTCGGGATGTCGATGCCGGACTCGATGATCGTGGTCGAGACGAGCACGTCGTACTCGCCCTCCCAGAAGCCCTGCATGATCTGCTCGAGCTGGCCCTCGCCCATCTTGCCGTGGGCCACCGCGATCCGCGCCTCGGGGACGAGCTCCCGCAGGCGCGTCGCCGCCCGGTCGATCGACTCGACCCGGTTGTGCAGGTAGAAGGCCTGGCCGTCGCGCAGCAGCTCGCGGCGGATCGCCGCGGCGACCTGCTTGGCCTCCCAGGCGCCCACATAGGTGAGCACCGGGTGGCGCTCCTCGGGCGGCGTCGCGATCGTGGACATCTCGCGGATGCCCGTCACCGCCATCTCCAGGGTCCTGGGGATCGGCGTGGCGGACATGGTGAGGACGTCGACGGCGGCGCGCAGCGCCTTCAGCTTCTCCTTGTGCTCCACACCGAACCGCTGCTCCTCGTCCACGATGATGAGCCCGAGGTCCTTGAAGCGGGTCTCGGCCTGGAGGAGCCGGTGGGTGCCGACGAGGATGTCGACCTCGCCGGTGGCGATGCCCTTCTGGATCTCGGCGGCCTCGCGCGTGGACTGGAACCGCGAGAGCTGCTTGATCTTCACCGGGAACTGGCCCATGCGCTCCACGAACGTGCCGTAGTGCTGGCTCGCCAGGAGCGTCGTCGGGACGAGCACCGCGACCTGCTTGCCGTCCTGGACGGCCTTGAAGGCGGCGCGGACGGCCACCTCCGTCTTGCCGTAGCCCACGTCGCCCATCACGAGGCGGTCCATGGGGACGCGGGCCTCCATGTCGGCCTTCGTGTCGATGATCGCCGAGAGCTGGTCGGGCGTCTCGAT
The DNA here is from genome assembly GCF_020991375.1 of Glycomyces amatae. Lineage (GTDB taxonomy): Bacteria > Actinomycetota > Actinomycetes > Mycobacteriales > Micromonosporaceae > Glycomyces > Glycomyces amatae. The sequence continues at coordinate 36,191 of NZ_JAJLQZ010000032.1, forward strand.
GTACGGGAAGGCGTCCTCGAGTTCGCGCTGCCACGGCGTGTCGGGGGCGAACGCGTGCCCCTCGGCGGCCTGGCGGGCCGCGTAGAGCTGGATGAGCTCGGCCGCGATCTCGCGCACGGCCTTGCGGGCGCGGCGCTTGGTCTTCTGCCAGTCGGTGCCACCGAGCTTGTGCACCGTGGGCTGCTCCCCGCCCACGTACCGGGTGAGCTGGTCGAGCGCGTCGGTGGGCACGAAGAGGCGGTCGCCGGGCTGGCCGCGCTTGGAGGCGGCGTACTCGATGACGAGGTACTCGCGGTCGGCGCCGCCGATCGCGCGGCGGACCATCTCGACGTACTTGCCGACGCCGTGCGCGTCGTGGACCACGTAGTCGCCCGGGGAGAGCTCGAGCGGGTTGACCACGCCGCGCCGCTTGGCGGCCTTGCCCTTGCGGGGCCGCTGGGCCGCGAGGGCCTTGCCGCCGGCGATGTCGGCGGCGGTGACGGCGACGACGCCGGAGGCCTCGTCGACGAAGCCCAGCGCGAGCGTGCCGGTGCAGGCGACCACCTCGCCGGGGCGGAACGCCTCGGGCGCGGCCTCCAGGTGCGCGCCGATCCCTTCGGCGCGCAGCTGCTCGGCGGCGCGCTCGGCGCCCCCGAGGGCCGGGTAGACGACGGCGACGGCGCGGCCCTCGCGCGTCCAGGCGCGCATGTCGGCCACGAGCTGCTCGGTGTTGCCGTGGTAGCGGGGGGACTCGGTCACGCCGAGGTCGACGGTGAGGGCGTCGTCGTCCACGCCGCCGTAGGTGAGCGGCTCACCGGTGATCGCGGCGAGCTCGGCGGCGAGGTGGTCCTCCTCGGGGGCGGCGGCGAACGGCGAGACCGTCCACCAGCGCTGCCCGGCCGCGAGCGCGGCGGTGCGGGCCTCGGCGAGGTCTTGGAAGGTGCCCGCGCCCAGGTCGACGGGGGCCTGGCCACCGGCCGCGGCGGCGGCCCAGGACGCCTCCAGGAACTCGTTCGAGGTGGCGACGAGGTCGAGGGCGCGGGTGCGGATGCGCTCGGGCTCGATGGCGACGATCAGGGCGTCCCGGGGCAGGACCTCCTGGAACAGCTCCAGGCTGCCGGGCCCGGCGAGGGCCGGGAGCAGGGACTCCATGCCCTCGACGGGGATGCCCTGGGCGAGCTTGGCGCACATCTCGGCCAGGCCCGGGTAGGCCTCGCCGAGCTCGGCGGCCCGCTCGCGGACCTCCTCGGTGAGGAGCAGCTCGCGGCAGGCGACGGCGCGCAGCTCCCCGACCGCGTCGAGGGAGCGCTGGTCGGCGACGGAGAACTCGCGGATCGAGTCGACCTCGTCGCCGAAGAACTCCAGGCGCAGCGGGTGCTGGGCGGTGGGCGGGAAGACGTCGAGGATGCCGCCGCGGACCGCGAACTCCCCGCGCTTCTCGACCAGGTCGACGCGCTCGTAGGCGAGGCCGACGAGGTGGGCGGCGAGCTCGGTGAGGTCGGTCTCGTCGCCGCGGCGCAGATGCACCGGTTCGAGCGAGCCGAGGCCCTTGAGCTGGGGCTGGAGCGCGCCGCGGACGGGGGTGACGATGACGCGCGGAATGTCGCCCGCGTGGAGGCGGTGGAGCAGCTCGAGCCGGGCGCCGACGGTGTCGGAGCGGGGCGAGAGGCGCTCGTGCGGGAGGGTCTCCCAGGCCGGGTAGTACGCGATCTCGTCCTCGGCGACGAAGGAGGCGAGGGACTCGGCGAGCTCCTCGGCCTCGCGGGAGGTCGCGGTGATCGCCAGGACGGGCCCGGCGGCGTGCCGGGCGGCCTGGGCGAGGGCCAGCGGCCTGGCGCCGGGCACGGCGACGACGTCGACGGCGCGGTCGGAGGCGGCGGCCAGCTCGGCCAGGCGGGCCAGCTTCGGCGCCTTCGCGGCGGCCGCGAGCAGGCTCTCGAGCTTCGGTTTCGGTGCGGCGGTCTGGTGGCTGCCTTCGGACATTCGCGGGCTCCCTGCGCGGTGATTCGGTCGCGGCTCGGAGACGGCACGGCGGTGCGCGAGCACGACGATAGGCCGGAAACGGGCCTGTGGGCCCGTTCCGGCAACCGGTCGATTCTACCTCGCGCGGGCACGCGGCCCGCCCGCGATCGTCGGGCGCCCGCTACTGGGCGGCGCCCTGGCCCCCCTGGTCGAAGATGAAGCTCTGGACCTCGGGCAGGTTGTAGAACATGCCGACGACGACGAGGACGGTGAGGACGGGCAGGAGGATGCGGTTCTCCTCCTTGCCGCCCGCGCGCAGGGCGATCTTGTTGGGCAGGCCGATGTCCTTCCAGCGGCGGCCCTTGATGGGGAGGGGGAAGAACAGCGGGGAGCCCATCTTCGTGATCATGTCGCCGAGGATGTGGATGAAGCAGCCGACGCCCATGGCCAGGCCGAGGATCCAGTAGTCGCGGCCGTCGGGCAGGAGCCGGTACATGCCGTAGGAGGCGGCCAGGGCGACGGCGGTGGTGACCATCCAGCCCTTCTTCGCGACGGTCTCGGCCAGGAGCCCGCGCACCGCCAGACCGGTGAGCACGAACAGGATCGCGATGACCGCCGGCTTCCCGAACTGCGCGGCCAGGAACCCGGTGCCGACGCCGACGAGCGCGGCGTGCACGAAGGTGTGGGTGAAGGTCCGGTGGCCGTTCTTCCGCTTCTTGTCCTTCTTGGACTTGGTGAGGAGGTAGAACCAGTAGCAGAGCCGCTCGACGACCTCGGCGACCATGAGGGAGGCGACGCCGAAGGAACGGGCCACAGTGGACCCTCCCTTGTTCTCGGTCACCTTGCCTGCGCAGTCGATGTCGGGGTAGAGGGCGGCGCCTGAGCAGACGATGGTGCCGACGACGAGTTCGGCGGAGGACTGGTCGATGCCGAACGCGATGTCGGCGACGGCCGAGCCTGCGAGCCACAGGGCGGCGCCGGACATGGCGTGGGTCGGGCCCATGACCATAGCGGGGACTCCTTCAAGGGCGGGTGGTGGGCGGGCGGGGTCGAAAGAATGGTGAGACTATCGCACACCGGTGCCACCACCGCGGTCCCAGGCGTGACGAAACGCCAGCCTCGCAACATCATTCGCGTACCGGTCCGATCACGACCGCGGTGGCGGGGTCCCGCTCGCGCTATGGTCGTGGTGTGTTCGACTCCGCCCAAGTGGCCGCGTACCTCAAGCGCGTCGGCATCACCGCGCCCAGGCGCCCGACGCTGCACGCCCTGCGGCGGATCCACCGCGCGCACGTGGGCGCGATCCCGTACGAGAACCTGGACATCCAACTCGGCAGGCCGATCGAGCTGGGCGCCGACGCGCTGCACGCGAAACTCGTCGAGGGCGGGCGCGGCGGCTACTGCTACGAGCAGAACGGCACGCTCGCGCACGCCCTGGAGGGCCTGGGCTTCGACGTGCGCCGCGTGCTCGGCGGGGTCGCCGTCGAGACCGAGGGCGACGGCAACTGGTGGAACCACATGCCGCTGGTGGTGCGCTTCGCGAACGGCGAGGAGTACCTGGCCGACGCCGGGATCGGCACCGGCTTCCGCGACCCGCTCCCGATCCGCGACGGCAGCTACCGGGTGGGCGCCTTCAACTTCGGGATCTGGAGCCTCGGCGACGAGGCGTGGCGCTGCTCGATCGACCCGCGCGTGACCAACCTGACCTTCGACTTCACGCTCGCCGCGCGGCGGCCCGAGGAGTTCGCGGAGCGGTGCCGGGAGCTGTCGACCGCGCCGGACTCGCCGTTCGTGAAGACCCTGACGGTGCAGGGCCCCCGCGAGAACGACATGTGGGTGCTGCGGGCCCGGACCCTGACGGTCTTCGACCCGAAGCTGCCCGAGGGCAAGGCGGTGCGCGTCGTGGAGGACGCCGCGGCCTTCGCCGAGCTGCTGCGCGGCCCGTTCCGACTCACGCTCGACAAGGGCGAGCTGGAGGCCCTGTGGGCCAAGGCGGTCGAGCAGCACGAGCGCAAGCTCGCCGAGGACCGGGCGACCGCCGCGAACGCGGTCTGAGCCGCCTCAGCCGTCCGAGCGCTGGCGGGCGGCCTCGTAGAGGGCCACCGAGCCGGCGTTCGCCGCGTTCAGCGAGGAGGCCGCCTTGGGGGACATCGGGATGCGGGCGACGGCGTCGGCGAGATCGAACCAGGCCTTGGACATGCCCTCGGTCTCGTTGCCGACGACGAGCAGCACCGGGCCCCGCAGGTCGTGGTCGGCCAGGGCCCGCTCGCCGCGCTCGTCGGTGCCCACGATCGCGGGCCGGTCCCCTTGGCGCCCGGCCCACTCGGCGACCTCGTGCGCGGAGGCCGCGGACACGACGGGCAGGGCGAAGAGGCTGCCGGTGGAGGCGCGCACGGCCTTGGGGTCGTAGGGGTCGGCGGCGTTGCGGCCGGTCACGATCACCGCGTCGGCGCCGAAGGCGTCGGCGGAGCGGATGAGCGAGCCGAGGTTGCCGGGGCTGGTCGGGCGGTCGACCACGAGGCCGAGCCAGCCGGGCCCGGCCTCGATCCCGGCGAGGCGCGGGTGCGGGACGGCGACCTGGGCGATCAGCTCGGGGGCGTCGCCGTCCTTCTCGCCGAGCTCGGCCATGAGCGGGGCGGACACGGCGGCCTGCTCGATGTGCGGCGAGTCGAGGAGCCCGCGGGCCCAGTCGGACAGGCGCGGCCGGTCGGCGTCGTACAGGAGCGCCTCTACGGTCCAGCCGTGCTCGACGGCCATCGTGATCGGGCGGACCCCCTGGACGAGGAAGGACCCCGCCCGGTGGCGCTTGGTCCGGTTGCGCAGCAGCGTCTCCCACTGCTGGAACCGGGCGTTCCGGACACTGACCCGCAGGGTTCTGGACATGGCCTCCGCATTTCCGTCGAACGGACCGGCCGAACCTACCATGCGGGCGCGGAGCGGCTGCTTTGTGAAAGTGCGTCGTGGCAGGTGCAGGTGC
>NZ_JAJLQZ010000033.1 GCF_020991375.1 Glycomyces amatae
GGGGGGGCCGGCGGGCCCGCCCCCCCCCCCGCCCCCCCCCCCCCCCCCCCCCCCCGGGGGGGGGGGCCCCCCCCCCCCCTCCCCCCCCCCGCCCCCCCGCCCGAACTCTTGGAACCGGTCCTACAGGGTCCACTGCTGCGAGGCGGCCCCGGAGCAGGTGAACTGCTGGAGCCTGGCGCTGTTCGCCGTGGAGGCCCCGACCACGCCGAGGCACTTGCCGGAGTGGCGCGCGACGAGCTCGGTGTGGTTCCCGGCGGCGCGCAGCTGCCACTGCTGGTTGGTGCCGCCGTTGCACGCCCATTGGATCGCCCTGGCGCCGTCGGCGGTCGAGGCGGCGTCGACGTCCAGGCACCGGCCCGACGCCGAGGAGACGATCCGGTAGTAGCCGCCGCCCGCGTCCTGGAGCTCCCACTGCTGGTTCGCGCCGCCGTGGCAGTCGTACTGGATGATCTCGGCGCCGTCGGCGGTGGAGCCGCCGACGACGTCGACGCACCGGCCGGAGTTCCGGTTGACGATGTCGACCGTGGTGACCTCGCCACCGCCGTCGACGTCGTCGCCCCAGCCGTAGCGGAGGCGGTCGGCGCCGCTGTCGTTGCGCAGGGTCAGGTTCAAGTTCGCCCCGCTGCCGCTCTTGGCGAACATCGAGTACCAGTCGTAGCCGATGCTGCCGGGCTTGCCGCCGAGGGCGGGCCAGTAGGTCCCGCCCATGCCGTTGGCGCGCATGACGTCGGTGACCGCGCGGATGTGACGGACGAAGTTGTTCGCGCTGCCCGCGTCGCTGTAGTTCAGGCCGTTGTCCATCGGCGCGCCGAACTCGGTCACGACCGCCCTGTCGGCGCAGTCGCCCAGGCGGGTCTGGACGTGGCTGCGCCAGGCCGCGTAGTCCATCTCCCCGTAGAAGAACGCGTAGTGGTGGAAGGACAGCAGGGTGCCGTCGAAGCGGCTGTCGTCGCAGATCGGCCTGAGGTCCTGGCTGTAGCCGGTGCCGCCGATGAGGACCCGTTCGGGCGGCGCCGAGTAGTGGTACTCGAGCCAGTCCGCCGCGACGTCGCGCCACTCCGCCGAGCTGTAGCCGTGCGGCTCGTTCATCGGTTCGAAGTAGACCTGGCCGTTGGAGCCGTACTGGTAGGTCACGGTGGACCACATGGTGTTGAACGCGGCCATGTTCGTGATCCGGCCGCCGGAGGCGGCGCCGTCCTCCCAGTAGGCGAGGATGACCTTGAAGCCGCGGGCGGTCGCGGCGTCGATGGCGCCGCGGTAGGCGTTCCACCAGGCCGTGCCGACGGTGTGGGTGTTGATCGGCAGCCGGACGGTGTTGACGCCGAGGAGGGACTCCATGTCGTCGTAGACGGCGTTGGCCTTGGCCTGCACGGTGGCGTAGCTGTCGGAGGCGCTCAGGCCGTCGATGACGAGCGGTCCGGTGCTGAAGTTGTCGCCCAGGACGGCCCAGTTGACGCCTCTGAAGTCGCTGGTGTCGGCCTGTGCGGGCGAGGCGGCGGTCAGCACGGTCGCGGGCACCAGCGCCAGTGAGGCCAGTGCGGTGAGCAGCAGGCGCCGGAGGCGGCGCCGGTGCGGCGGGGACGATGGGCGGTCGGTGCGCATGTGGACTCCTCAAGGGGCGGGCGACGGTGGGCCGCGGAGAGTGGTGCGGCGGCGCCGGCCGAGGAGCGAGGGGGTTCGGCGGGTTCGGGCCCGGGACCGGGAGCCGTTCGGATCACGGTAACGAAAACCCATAGAAGAAGTCAAGAGTTGCGATATATTGGGACTGAGGCGGCCGGTCCAGGGCCCGCGACCTTGGGACGCCGCCGCAAGCCCGTGCGGGGCTTCCTCGAGTCCCGACCGCGGGTGCCCCGGGTTCGCAGGCGCCCCGTGGACGAGGTCCCGGCAGCGCGACGCCCGCGGCCGGTCGTCCGGCCGCGGGCGCCCGCGCGTCGTCGTCAGGCGTTCAAGCGCCTGGCCAGCAGCTCCTTGCCCTCTTCGGCGCCCTTGCGGCTCGCGCCCTGGGCCCGTTTGAAGAAGTCCGCCAGCTCGCTGTCGCCCGCGCTCTCGGCGTCGGCGATGTAGGTCTCCAGGCGCAGCGCGTTGCTCAGGCACGCCTCGACGAACCAGATGATGTTGTAGTCCTTGTCAGGCGTGCCGGTCACATGCCCGGTCTCCCGGTCGGTCATCGCGATCCCCCTCGGTCGTCGACGTTCGCCGAACGGGTACCCGCCGGGCGCGCACCGACACATGCGGCGCCGCCCCGCCTCGGGGAGGACGGGGCGGCGCCGGGGGAGTGGTTCGCGGGAGGGCCGCTACAGGGTCCGGGCGCGGCGGCCCGACCGCGTCCCCTCGGGACGGTCCGCCGCGGTCACCCGCAGGTCCACAGGACCGCGTTGTAGACGTTCAGGTCGGCGTCGTCGACGCCCACGAAGACGTGCCCGGCGATCAGGGAGCCGTCGGCGCTGATCTCGTCGGCCCCGTCCTCTCCGCGGCCGCCGTGGTCGGCCACGCCCGGGAGGTCGAAGACGGTCCCGCCGACCTGGTAGGCGGCGGTCCGCACGTCGGGGCGGTGGCCGGCGACGGTCCCGTCGGCGCTGACCGCCACGGAGTAGTCGAGCTCGGTCATCTCGGCGGTGCCCTCGGCCAGGTTCCAGCGCACGCCCGTGCTCGCGAACCCGAGTCCCGGCGCGAACAGCTGGCCGGAGGCCCAGTCGCCGTTCAGGTCCATGGCGATGGAGCTGATGTCGGCGAGGTCGACCCCTTCGGGCGCGGGCAGTCCGGCCCCGGTGCCGTCGGGGTGCCACAGGTACGGCTTGCTGCCCCCGGCCCCGTCGTAGTAGGCGCCGACGACGGTCCCGTCGTCGCCGATGTCGTAGGCGGCGCCGGCGTAGGCCTCCTCCGGCAGCGCGAGGTCGACCGGCCCGGACCCGTCGGCCGGCCAGACGACCGGGACGTCCTGGGCGCCGCGCCGGTCGACCCCGGCGACGTCGCCGCGCTCGTTGATCCCGTGCGCCCGGCCGCCGTCCTCCTCTGCCGGCAGCTCGGAGAGCTCGCCGTCGCGCCAGACGTACGGCACGTCGTAGCCGTCGACGGTCGTGTACCCGGCGGCGGTGCCGGAGGCGTTGACGTCGTGGAGCCGCGGGTGGTCGCCGGGCATCGGCACCTCGGTGACCGCGCCGTCCGCGTAGAGGCGCGGATGGGCCCCGAGGCCGTCGGGCCAGCTCTGGTCGAGCGGCAGCGCGTAGTAGGCGATGACGGACCCGTCGTCGCTCATGCCGCTCACGTTCGTGGACACGAGTCCTTCGGGGATCGGCAGGGTCTCCAGGACGCAGGACGGCGCCGCCTCGGGCGCGGTCTCGTCGGCCGAGGCGAACTGCACCGCGTACGCGGTGGTCGCCGCGACCGCGGCTCCCGCCGCCGCGGCGGCGACGGCGCTGCGGGCCTTGAACCTTCTTGACATCGGGTCGGATTCCTCTTCCTCGCTCGGCGGCTCGGTCGCCGGCGGAGCGGTGCTCCGCCGGCAGGACCACTCTGCCGCAGACGCGCGCGTTCCACGAGGCGGTGGACCGGCGGGAGACCAGCGGGAAAGCGGCGGGAAGCCCCCGGCTGGCCCGCGAGCAGGCCGACCCGCGTCAGGTCGCCAGGCCGTGGCGGTAGGCGTAGACGACCGCCTGGACCCGGTCGCGCAGGCCGAGCTTGGCCAGGATGCGCGACACGAAGGTCTTCACGGTCTCAGGGCTGATGACCAGCGCCGCGGCGATCTCGCCGTTGGAGCGGCCGTCCGCGATGAGGCGCAGCACCTCCAGCTCGCGCGGCGTCAGGGGCAGCTCCTCCGGGACGTCGCCCGCGGGCCTGATCCTGGCCGCGTACCTGCCCACCAGCGCCCGCGTCACCTCGGGGTCCAGCAGCGCCGCGCCCGTCGCGACGGTGCGGATGCCCTGGAGCAGCTGCGTGGGCGGCGCGTCCTTGAGCAGGAACCCGCTCGCTCCGGCCCGCAGCGCCTCGTAGACGTACTCGTCCAGGTTGAACGTGGTCACCACCAGGACCTTGACCGGGTCGGCCACCTTGTCGCCCGCGAGCCGCCGGGTGGCCTCGATGCCGTCGAGCACCGGCATCCGGACGTCCATGAGCACGACGTCCGGGCGCAGCCGAGCGGCGAGCTCGACCGCGGCCCGCCCGTCGCCGCACTCGCCCGCCACCTCGAGGTCGGGCTGCGCGTCGATGATCGTCACCAGCCCGGTGCGGATGAGCATCTGGTCGTCGCAGACCAGGACCCGGATCGGCGCGGTCACGACGGGCTCCTCGCCGGGATGCGCGCCCGCACGACGAAGCCGCCGTCCTCCCGCGGGCCCGCGTCGAACTCGCCGCCGAGGAGGTCGACCCGCTCCCGGAGCCCGGCGAGGCCGCGCCCGCTCCCGGCCCCGACCCCGGGCTGCGGACGGGACCCGTCCGTGCTGACCTCCACGGTGATGTCGCTGTCGCGGTGGCGCACCCGCACCGCGGTGCGGGTGCTGCGGGCGTACTTGAGGGCGTTCGTCAGCCCCTCCTGCACCACCCGGTAGGCCACCAGGTCGGCGCTGCCGGTGGCCGCCGCGGGCGTGCCCTCCTCGGTGAACTCCACCTCCTGCCCGGCCCGGCGCGTCTGCTCCACGAGCGTGAGCAGCCTGCCGACCGTCGGCGTCCGCGACTCGGCGCCGTGGTCGGGGTTGAGCAGGTCGAGCAGGTGCCGCAGGTCGGTGGTGGCGCGGCGGCCGGTGTCGCCCACGGCCTTCAGGGTCTGGTCGAGCCTCTCGGGCGCCCCGGTCAGGTACCGCGCCGCCTCGGCCTGCACGACCATCGCCGTCACGTGGTGGGTCACGACGTCGTGGAGCTCGCGGGCGATGCGGGTGCGCTCGGCGGCGCGGGTGGCCTCGGCGACGCGGCGGCGGCGCTCGGCCTCGGCCGCCCGGGTGGCGCGCAGCCAGGCCCCGACGCCCCAGGCGACGACCGCCAGGAGGTAGAACACCACGAACCCGTCGAGCCTCTCGGTGGAGCCGAGCCCCACGAGCGCGAACGCGACGGCGACGTAGGCCGCCGTGAGGACGGCCGCGGTCGTCCGGCGCAGCCGCTCCAGGTGGGCGCCCGCGCTGATGATCGCGATCGCCAGGGCGGTGCCCGCGACGACGTGGTAGCTGCCGAGCATGGACACGGTGAAGCCCAGCGACACCAGGGCCAGGCTCGCCAGCGGCCACCGCCGCCGGACCGCCAGCGGGAGGCACAGCAGGGCCAGCACCACAATCGTCATGGGGCCGAACGGGTTCGAGGGCAGATCGCCGACCTGCGTGACGTACTCCTGGAGCACGGGCACGAACGAGAGGCCGACGAACAGCAGGCCGAGGGGGAGGTCCCGGAGCGTGACGTCGAGCCGCCGCCACCGCTCCGGGAGCCGCCGAAGCATGTTCACCGGGGCAGTCTAGCGACGGCCTCGGCGCGGGCGGCGCGACGGAGCGGCACCAGGCGGCCGCGTCGCTTTGCCAGCCAGAGGAACACGATGCCGGTCAGGACGCAGAACACGATCGAGTACACGCTGCCCTCGGGGCCGAACTCCCCGCCCGAGACCAGCATCGGGCCGGAGGTGGCGGCGTCGAGGAGGCCCTGCGGGGTGCCGTTGCCGGACACCTCGGTGCTGAAGATCGCGGAGGCGGCGAAGTTCCATCCGAAGTGGATGCCGATGGGGAGCCACAGGCTCCGGGTGGCGATGTAGGCGGCGCCGAGCATGAAGCCGGCCTCGATCGCGATGGCGGTGACGCCCCAGAGGGTCGCGTTGGGGTTGATCAGGTGGGACATGCCGAACAGAACGCTGGTGAAGGCCAGCGCGAGCCCGGTGCCCCACCACTGCTCGAGGATCCGCAGCAGCACGCCGCGGTACACCAGCTCCTCGCTCACGGCGGCGGCCGCCATGAAGCCGAGCAGGCCGATCACGGCCTCGGGGTCGCCGACGCCGTCCACCTCGTAGTGCCCCAGGAGGGCGATGTTCAGGATGACGAGGCCGAACAGCGCGACGCCGAACAGCGTGCCCCAGCCGGTCCCGGTGACCGAGCTCTCGCGGCCGAGTTCGACGACCGTGCGCCGCTCGGTCAGGCGGACGATCCACCGGTAGACGACGACCGAGAGCACGACGGTGGCGAGGCTGATCGCCAGGACGAGCCAGTGGTCGCCCTCGAACGCCAGCGAGGCCTGACCGCCGATGGCGACGATCGCCCCGACCGCCAGGAGTTGCCATACCAGTCTCATGAAGCTTCCTTCCACATTGCCGCGGCGGGGGCGCCGCGGCTGCGGTGAACGCTACGGACCGGACCGCCCCGCGTCGTCCCCGTGAAGTCGACACTTGCGCGTAGCTCGCACGGGGGACGGAACCGCCGAAACGCGGGCGGCCGCCCCGGGGTCCGGCGGCTCCAGAAGGGATAACGCGGCCCCGGGCCGGGTACGCCGCGGACCATGGAGCGACACGCGATGCTCAAAGGCGCAGGGGACGACCTCCGAAGGGTGCGGCGCTTCGTCCGCGGGGTGTCCGACCCCGGCAGCTGGGCGCGGGAGACGGCCGTCCAGGCGCTGAAGGCCGGGCTCGCGGCCGTCCTGGCCTGGATCGTCGCCGCCGACCTGCTCAGCCTGCCCCAGCCCTACCTCGCGCCGTGGGTGGCGTTCGCCGTGGTCAGGCCGACGGTGTACTGGTCGGTCCTGACCGGCATGCGGCAGGTGGGGGCGGTGGTGCTCGGGGTCGCCGCCGCGTCGCTCGCCGTCTGGCTGATGCCCGGCAAGGAGCTCGCGCTCGCGGTGTGCGTGCCGGTGGCGTTCCTGGTGAGCCAGTGGCACCGCCTGGACGACCAGGGCCTGTACGTGCCCTTCACCGCCCTGTTCCTGGTCGCCGTCGACAGCGTCAACGGGCCGTCCGTGCTGTTCCGGCTGCTGGAGACGGGCCTCGGCGCCGCGATCGGGATGGGGGTGAACCTGCTGGTGGCGCCCCCGCTGCGGGTCCGCGCCGTCGGCGCCCGCGTGCGGCGCGACGGAGGCGCGACCGCCCAGCTGCTGCGCGACATGGCCTCCGGGCTGCGCGGCGAGCGCGACGGCTCCGGCGCCGACTCGTGGTCGGCGCACGCGCTGCGGCTCGACGGCCGCTCCGTGGAGACGCGCTCGGCGATGCGCCGCGCCCGCGACGGCCTCAGGCTCAATCTCCGGCGGCCCGCCTACCGCGACGCGGTCGACCGGTTCGCCGCCGTGTTCGACCTGAACTGGCGCCTCGCCCAGGCCGTGCGGACGCTCGCGGACGTCCTCGACGACGGCGACCGCGACGCGATGTCGGACCGGTCCTTCGACCCCGACTTCAACGAGGAGTGCGCCGCGGCCCTCGACGCCGCCGCCGACGCCTACGAGCGGCGGCTCGACGAGCTGCTGCCGGACGGCGGCGGCGACGGCGCGGACGGCCTCGACCGCGACTGGTCGGAGCGGCTGGACGCGCTGGAGCACCGGGCCGACCGGGCCGGGGCCGACCGCGCCGTCGCCGAGGCCCAGGCCGCCCTGATGGTGGCGGTGCGCCGCCTCTTCCAGGAGCTGTCCCGCTGACTCCGGTCCCGCCGGACCGCGCCGCCCTCGATGCAGCCCGCCCCGGACCGGCGCCCGGCCCCGGCGGCGAATCCGAGAACAGGCCGCCCCGGCGTCCGGCGGATCGGTGCCGGGCGCCGGGGCGGCCCTCGAGGGGGCTTATTCCCAGCGGAAGAACCGAACGGCCACCGCGGTGCTCACCAGGATCGCCGCGCCCATCGCGACGAGGTGCGCCGGGTTCTGGTCCATGTCGGCCCACGCGCGGCCCATGGCCTGGACCGCCGCGCCGAAGGGCAGGGACTCGCCGACCGCCGCGAGCGGCGCGGGCAGGTTGTCGGTGGGGCCGAACATGCCGCCGGTCGCGCCGAGCGCGAAGAACAGCGTCAGGCCGATCGCCACCGCGGCGTTGCCGGTGGGCGCGACCGCGGCGACGAGCAGTCCGAGCGCGTACATCGTCAGCGCCGCCAGCCCGAATACCGCCAGCGCGGCCCCGAGGCGGTCGGGGACGCCCACGTCGAAGAACAGCATCGCCGCGGTCACGGCGAGCGCGACGCCCACCAGCGACTGGACGAGGCTCACGACCACTTGGGCGGTCAGGATCATCCCCGGATGCGCGGGCGTGACGGCCAGCCGGCGCAGCACGTGCGTGCGGCGGTAGTACGCCAGGAAGCTCGGCATGTTCACCACGCCGACCGTGGCGATGACGATGGTGAGCACCAGGGGCATGACGTACAGCTCGAAGACGCTGACGCCGCCCACGGAGGCCTCGCCGAAGACGCCCATCCCGTTCATCACGAGGATGAGCAGGGGCAGCCCGAGCGGGATGATCAGGCCCGCGGTGTCGCGGACGACCATCTTCCCCTCGGCCGCGACGAGCGCGGCCCAGGCGCGCGGGCCGGGCCGGTGGGGGGCCGTGTCGATCGTGCTCATCGCTCGCTCCCGGAGGCGTCGTCGAAGGGGCTGCCGGTCAGGGAGAGGAACGCGTCCTCGAGGGTGGCGCGCTCGAACCGCGTGTCCAGCGCGACCACGTCGGCCTTGACGAGGGCGGTGCTCACCGCGTGGAGGAGGTTCCCCGAGCCGGTCGCGACGACCTGGTCGCCGACCGTGCGCACCGAGCGGACCTCCTCGACCCGGTCGAGCACGGCGGGGTCGAACGGCGCCGCGGTGCGGAAGCGCACCACCTGCTCCAGCCCCGCGCGCGCCACGAGCCCCTCGGGCGTGTCGACGGCCGCGACCCGGCCCCGCTCGATGAGCGCGACCCGGTCGCAGAGCCGTTCGACCTCCTCCATGTGGTGGCTGACCAGCACCACGGTCACGCCGCGGTCGCGCAGCCCCTCGACGGTGGCCCACATGTGGCGGCGGGCCTCGGGGTCGAGCCCGGTGGTGAGCTCGTCGAGGACGACCGCCCTCGGATCGCCCACCAGCGCCAGCGCGATGTTGAGCCGCTGCTGCTGGCCGCCCGAGAGGTGCTCGAAGCGGGTGCGCCGCTGCCCGGTCAGGCCCACGTGCTCGATCAGCTCCTCGGGGTCGGCGCCGTCGCGGTAGAACGAGCGGTAGAGCCGCACCAGCTCCCGGACCGTCAGCGCCGCGTGGAGCGCCGCGTCCTGGAGCTGGACGCCGAGGACCTGCCTGAGCCGGTTCCGGTCGCGCCGCGGGTCGAGCCCGAAGACGCGCACCTCGCCGCGGTCGGGGCGTTGTAGCCCGGCCACGGCCTCGACGGTCGTGGACTTGCCCGCCCCGTTGCGGCCCAGCACCCCGTAGATCTCGCCCGCCTCGACGGACAGGCTCACGTCCTCGACGGCGACCGTGTCCCCGTAGCGCTTGTGCAGCCCCCGCACTTCGATGGCGTCCATCGTCCCCTCCCGGTTTCCTACGTTCCCCTCGACGCTAGGGGCCCGCGCGCCCCCGGCGCGCGTGCGAGAGGTCATGGGTCGGCCCCATGACTTCCGGCACGGGTGCCGGCGGCCGGCGGACGTTTAAGCTGGTGGCGATGAGACGGATAGGAGCGGACATCTGGGGCGGGGTCTTCGTGACCCTGGTCGGCCTGGCCATGCCCGTGCCGGTGGTCGTCGCCCACTTCCAGGGCGACGACCTGCCGGTGATCCCGACCGGCTGGTGGCTGGCCGTCTACGCCGGGTTCTTCGCGGCGTTCACGACCGGCATGTGGCTCATCGACCTGGCGCCCCGCCGCGCGGTGTGGACCGCGCTCGCCGCCCAGTCGGTGCTCGCGCCGGTGCTGGTGCTCACCGCGCCGGGGGCCGGGTGGACGCCGATCCTGCTGGTCCTGTCCGTCGCCGTGAGCGCCTACACGGTGCCGCCCCGCGTCGCGTCCGCGCTCATCGCGCTGAACACGGCCGTGGTCGCGGTCGCCACCGCCCGCTTCGCGGACACGGCGTTCGAGATCGGCATGGTCGCGGCGCTGTACCTGATGCTCCAGGCCGCGAGCGTCCTGAGCGTCCACGCCCAGCTGCACGAGGTCGAGTCGCGCCGCCGCCTCGCCGAGGCCCACGTGCGGCTGCGGGCCGCCGCGGCCCTCCAGGACGAGTCGAGCCGCACCGAGGAGCGCCTGCGCATCGCCAGGGAGCTGCACGACGCCGTGGGCCACCAGCTGACGGTGCTGTCGCTGGAGCTGGAGATCGCCTCGCACCGGGCCGGGCCCGAGGCGGCCGAGTCGGTCGACCGGGCCAAGGCGGTGACGCGGCAGCTGCTCAGCGACGTGCGCGCCACCGTCGGCGAGATGCGCCAGGGCGGGCCGCGCCTGCGCGAGACCCTGGAGTCGGTGGTCGCCGACCTGCCCGCGCCCGCCGTGCACCTGCGCATCGACGACGCGGTGGAGGCCGACGCCGAGCTCACGCGGGCCCTCCTGCGCTGCGTGCAGGAGGTCGTCACGAACGCGATCCGGCATTCGCGCGCCGAGAACCTGTGGATCGCGATCGACTCGGACGGGGAGCGCGTCACCTTCGACGCCCGCGACGACGGCCTCGGGTCGGCGGCGTTCGAGCCCGGCAACGGGCTGCGCGGCATGGCCGAGCGCCTCGAGGCCCTGGGCGGGGCGGCCGAGTTCTCGGGCGAGGACGGGTTCCGGGTCCGGGCGGCGGTGCCCGCGTGATCCGCGTCTGCCTGGTCGACGACCAGCACCTGGTGCGCGAGGGCGTCAAGCGGCTGCTCGACCTCAGCGACGAGGTCGAGGTGGTGGCCGAGGCCGACGACGGCATGGCCGCGCTGGCGGTGATCGGGGAGACCCGGCCCGACGTGGTCCTGCTCGACCTGCGGATGCCCCGCCACGACGGCATCTGGACCCTGGAGGCCTTGCGCGACAGCGGCATCGAGATCCCCGTGCTGGTCCTGACCACATTCGACGACGACGAGCTCGCGCTGGAGGCGATCCGCGCCGGCGCCAGGGGCTACCTGCTCAAGGACGTGACCCTCCAGCAGCTGGTGAGCGCGGTGCGGACCCTGGCCGAGGGCCGGATGATGCTGCGGCCCGCGATCACCGACCGGCTCCTGCGCTCCCTGCGGGGGGCCGGGGAGGCGCAGGCCGCCGGGGCCGAGCCGCTGCCGCTGACCGAGCGGGAGCTGGACGTCCTCCGGCTCCTGGCCGCCGGGTTCAGCAACCGCGAGATCGCCGGGGCGCTGTTCCTCGCGGAGGGCACCGTGAAGAACCACGTGTCGAGCGTGCTGTTGAAGCTCGGCTCCCGGGACCGCACCAGGGCGGTGCTGCGGGCGCTGCACCACGGCCTGCTCGACTGACCTTTCAGGACAGATCTTCCCGCCGTCCGCGCCTCTCCCGCCGGTGCGCCCGAGCGCCCTCCAGAGTGGCCCGAAACCCCGATTCGGGCACGGTCGCCGACTCGGTCACGCCCGCCCGGGGATCGGCGCCCGCCTTCCACGGCTTCGCTACTATGTGCGCGGACGTTGCAATCGAGTCCGGGACGTGCGGTGCAGCGACAGCCGATGCGAGCTCGTGTTCGATCGACGGCAGGGCGTCGCCGCAGCGGCCCTCGACAATCCTGTTAGGAAGACATACCGTGGCGAAGCAGACCGTGGTCACCTTGACCGACGACATCGACGGGAGCGAGGCCGCAGAGACGGTCGAGTTCGGCGTCGACGGCTACCTCTACACCATCGACCTCTCGGCCGCCCACGCCGAGGAGCTGCGCGACCGGCTCACCGCCTACCAGGAGTTCGGCACCCGCCTCGGCCGCTACTCCACGCGCACCGCCGCCGCGGCCCCCAAGCGCGCGCCCCGGCGCGGCGACCGCGACCGCAACCTCGACATCCGCCGCTGGGCTGACGAGCAGGGCCTGCCCATCAAGGCCCGCGGCAAGATCTCCGACGAGGTGATCGCCAAGTACGACGCCGCGCACGCCTGAGGGCGCCCCGCGCCCGGTCCGGCGTCCGCTCAGGCGGACACCATGATCTGGGCGGCGTTCTCCTTGAGCGCGGCGTTGGCCCACCGCAGCTGCCGGAGCGTCTCCGGATGGCACGCCTCGGCGAGCCGCAGCAGCTCCCGCAGCTGCAGCGCCTGCGCGGTCTGGGAGAGCACCTCCCAGTCCAGGGAGACGCCCGCGGCCATGCGGTGGATCTGGCGCAGGTCGCTGAGGACCGCCAGCTCCGGGTTCCCGTCCCGCCCGAAGAGGTCCTCGCTCTCCCGCCGCGCCGTGTCGAGCACGGCGCCGCGCTTCCCGGGCGCGGGGTCGAGCTCCAGTCCGTGACGCCCGCCGATGCCGGCGAGCTCCTCGGCGTGCCGCCCGGACCAGGCGGCCAGGTCGCGGCCGACGTGGTACAGCTCGTGCTCGCCGCGGTGCCGGTCGCCGACCTCCAGGAGCGCGCCGGCCAGGTCGTTCTCGGCCCGGTGCAGTTCGCGGATCGCCATCGCCACGTGCTTCATCGGGCGCCTCCCCGCGGTCCGAGGTCCTCCCGCGCGCGGGCGGCCGGGCCGCCCCGCGTGGCGGGCACGTCCGCCGCCACCGGCCTCGACGCGGTGTTCGTGGGGGCCGGCGCGGGCGTGCCGCCGCCCGTCCTCAGCCGCTCCACGCGCGCGGCTCCACAGCACCGTCTGCGTCTCGGCCATGTTGTGGCCGTAGACCGCGATCACGTCGGCGTGGTCGACGTCCGCGTAGGAGCCCGGCTGCCCATCGCACGCGAACGACTCCTTGAGCGCCGCGGCCGCGGTGGCCGTGCACAGCCGCGTGTTGCCGTCCATGTGGCTGGTGCCGATCCCGCCGTGGCCGATGAGGGCCAGCGTGTAGTACTCCTCCAGGAACAGCTGCCCCGAGGTGTAGAACCCGATCGAGCTGGGCCCCGCCTCCTCCAGCAGCTCCTTCGTGCGCCCGGCCGCGGCGTCCATCGCGGTGTCCCAGTCGGTCTCCTCGAGCCGCCCGCCGCGGCGGATCAGCGGCCGGGTGAGGCGGTCCGGGTCGTGGTTGGCCTGCCAGCCGAACAGGTCCTTCGGGCCAAGCCGGCCGTGGTTGACCCGGTCGGCGGCGCGGCCCCGGACGCCGACGATCCTGCCCTCCCGCACCGCGATGTCGAGCCCGTCGCCGTTGGAGTGGAGGATCGAGGCCGAGGGCACCCAGGCGTCCACGTCGGCCTCGGTCAGGCCCGGCTCCAGGAACATGTCGCGCCGTACGGGCCAGGGCTCGCCCGCGTCGTACGGAGTGCGGGCGCCCCACGGTTCGGCGATGCGGTCGCGTTCAGGCATGCGGCCCTCAATACCCGCGCCTGACCGGCCTAAACGTCGATTCGGACGCCCGCGCGGGGGATCGGTCAGGAATCGAGAAGCCCCGGGGGCGGCCGCGGAAATACGGTTGGGGACATGAGCAACCGCACCGTCTCCGCGAAGGAAACCGCCATGAACGCCATCGACGCCATCACCCTCGAAGTCACCGACACCGCCGCCGCCGAGGCCTTCTACGAGGCCGCGTTCGGCCTGGGCGACCGCCTGCGGGTGCGGGCCACCGACGCCCCGACCGCCGGGTTCCGCGGCTATGCCCTCTCGCTCGTGGTCTCCCAGCCGAGCACCGTCGACAGCCTCATCGGCACCGCGCTCGCCGGCGGGGCGACCACGCTGAAGCCCGCCTCGAAGAGCCTCTGGGGCTACGGCGGCGTCATCCGGGACCCGTTCGGCACGATCTGGAAGATCGCGACCTCCCAGAAGAAGGACACCGGCCCGGCCACCCGCGAGGTCGACGAGTTCGTGCTCCTGCTCGGCGTCGCCGACGTGGCCGCGACCAAGCAGTTCTACACCGACCACGGCCTGACCGTCGGCAAGAGCTTCGGCCGCAAGTACGTCGAGTTCGCCGCGCCCGAGAAGACCGTGAAACTCGCGCTCTACAGCCGCAAGTTCGCCGCGAAGGACGCGGGGGTCGACCCCGAGGGCAGCGGCTCGCACCGGCTCGTGGTCGGCGGCGCGGCGTTCTTCACCGACCCGGACGGCTTCCAGTGGGAGACCGCGGCGGCCTGAGCCCCGCACCGAGGCGCGGGCCTGAGGCCCGCGCCTACTGGGTCACCGTCGTGATCACGGCCGTGGTGGTCACGGCCGCGATCGCGGCGTTCGTCGCGTTGATCGCGTCCTTCACCGCCTCGGCCGCCCACCGGCCCTCGACGACGGCGTCGGCGCGCCGCTCGAGAGCAGTCCACGAGATCTCCTCGTATTTGAGGACGAGGTGCATCTGGCCGCTGGCGGCCAGGAGCGCGATGACCGCGCCCGTCCGCGGATCGGGGGCCTCGCCCCCGACGAGCACCGCCTTCATCCGCTCGCGCAGCCCGGCCTCGTGCCGGGCGTCCGCCGCGGGCCAGGTGGTGGAGCGGAACAGGCCGAGCACCTTCTTGGTGTTCCGGCGCACCAGCCCCTTCTCGACGAGCCGGTCGGCGACCGGGACGCGCAGCTTCGTGCCGATCAGGATCAGCAGCTCCTGCGCGGTGCGGGGCTTCTCGGCGATGAGCGCGTGCGCCTCGGCGAGCATCGGGTCGCCCGGAGCCGGCCCCTCGGCCGCGTGCACCTTCGCGCTGCCGAACGCCCGCTTCGCGGGCTCGAACCGCACGTGCCCCTCGATCGCGAGCTCGATCAGGACCGCGCCGCCCAGGGGGTAGTAGAGCGTCCCCTCGCCGGCGATGTGCCCCTTCTCGTCGTCGAGGAGGAGCAGGAGCAGGTCTTCGACGATGAGCGTCGCCATAGGGGGCCTCTCGTTTCGCGCCGGGATGCCGAATGAGCCGGTTTCGGGTTAAATCGTACCCGGATCGGAGGCGCGGAACAGGGACACGGCCCTGCGCACCACCTCGAGCATCTGGTCGCGCGTGGCGCCCCGCGGGTGTCTGACCTCCAGCTGCGCGTTGACCGCGGCGACCGCGCCGTCGAGCGTCCGCAGCTCGTCGGCGGTGAGGTAGTTCTTCGCGACCCGCGCCGAGGAGGCGGTGA
Organism: Glycomyces amatae; assembly: GCF_020991375.1. GTDB lineage: Bacteria > Actinomycetota > Actinomycetes > Mycobacteriales > Micromonosporaceae > Glycomyces > Glycomyces amatae. The sequence continues at coordinate 14,981 of NZ_JAJLQZ010000033.1, forward strand.
AGGACCCGTCGTGCCTGCGGGCGCCCGCGAGCTGCTCGCGGGTCTCCCGGATGACGCCGGCGGTCATGCCGAACAGCCCCGCGTAGAGGGCGTTCTGCACCAGCCGGTAGTCCTCGGAGACGCCCCCGCCGAGCTTGAGCGAGTCCAGCACGTTCCGGTAGTCGGTGCGCTCCCGGAGCCGGGCGGCGCGCGCCGCCGCGGGGGAGCCGGGCCGCGTGGACGACTCGGTCGCCAGCAGGTACCCGCGGACCCGCTCGGCCACCGCGGAGCCGGTCAGGAGCTGCCCGGCGGCCAGGATCGCCTGCCGGGTCCACGCCTGGAGCCGCCTCGCCCGGAAGGCCTCCGGCGGCAGCTCGCCGCGGAACCGGAACTTGAACTCGCGGAGCGCCTCGCCGCGGAGGTCGGCCAGGCCGGCCGCCCGCAGCTCCTCCCGGTGGCGCCGCACGAGGTGCCGCAGCTGCTCGACCGGGACCTCGTAGAAGGCCGCCACCTGCGTGTCCGTGGCGTGGCGGTCGTCGGGCAGGAGCACCAGCGTCCCGGCCTCCTCGAGCACGCCGGTGCGGTCCTCGGGCCGCGTGCGCGGCGGCCCGGCGGGCGCCGCCTGTTTCGCGATCATCTGGCTCGTACCCTCCCGTACCGTCTGAAACGCCGTGCATCCCTCCTCATTTTAGTCCGCCTGTACGACAAGCGGCCACTCCGAGGGGGCGGCGTCCGATCGGATGCGCCCGGCGATCCGCCGGCGTCCGACGCCGATGAGCAGCGAGGTTATCGCTCGCCTTCGCCGATGCGGGGCGCACCGCCGATTGATGAACGCTCCCATGCTATTGCGCTCCGCGGTAAGCGCTGTATATACTTCAATGCAAAATTGAATCGATTCATTTCGATATAACGATGCGAGTGCACCGTGAAGCCCCGGCATGCCCACGGTGGCCCGCGCCCCTCCGCCGAGCCCGGCGGAACCCACCCTCACGAACACGCGGAGTGATCATGCGTACATCCCGGAAACGGCGGCTGCAAGGCCTGTCGGTCCTCGCGGCCGCCAGTCTCGCGGCCGTCGCCATCCCGACGGCCGCGAGCCTCACCGCCCAGGCCGCCGCCGTCCGCTACGAGGCGGAGAACTCCCCGGCCACCTGCGCCGGCACGATCGACTCGAACCACGCCGGGCACTCCGGCAGCGGGTTCTGCAACTCCGACAACGCCGTCGGCGCCGCGAGCCAGTTCACCGTGAACGCCTCGACCGCCGGGAACGCCACCCTGGCGATCCGGTACGCGCACGGCGCGACCGACACCCGCTCGGCGGACATCGTGGTCAACGGAACGACGGTGCAGTCGGCCAGCGCGTTCAGCGCCACCGGCGCGTGGACGACCTGGTCGACCAAGACCGTCACCGTGCCGCTCAACGCCGGGAGCAACACCGTCCGGCTGGTGGCCACCACCGGCGCAGGCCTGGCGAACATCGACTACGTCGAGCTCGACGACGGCGCCCCGCCCCAGCAGGGCGACGGCCGGTACGAGGTCGAGGCGCTGAACCGCGGGGTCACCGTGGTGCCCTCGGGCGGCGGGAACCTCGTGTCCTGGCGGCTGCTGGGCACCGACGCGTCGAACGTCGCGTTCAACGTCTACCGCGGGAGCACCAAGCTCAACTCGTCCCCGATCACGGGGGCGACGAACTACCTCGACACCGGCGGCTCCTCCAGCTCGCAGTACACGGTGCGAGCGGTCACCGACGGCACCGAGGGGACCGCCTCGGGCGTCGAGGCCCGCTTCAACTCCAGCGGCTACCTCGACATCCCGATCCAGCAGCCCTCCGGCAGCGGCTTCACCTACGAGGCCAACGACGCCAGCGTCGGCGACCTGGACGGCGACGGCGACTACGAGTACATCGTCAAGTGGTACCCGTCCAACGCCAAGGACAACTCGCAGTCGGGGACCACCGGCAACACCATCATCGACGCCTACGAGCTCGACGGCACCCGCCTGTGGCGCATCGACCTGGGCCGCAACATCCGCTCGGGCGCGCACTACACGCAGTTCCAGGTGTTCGACTACGACGGCGACGGCAAGGCCGAGATCGCCATGAAGACCGCCGACGGCACCCGCGACGGCCAGGGCACGGTGATCGGCTCCTCCAGCGCCGACCACCGCAACTCGGGCGGCTACGTCCTGTCCGGCCCGGAGTTCCTGACGATCTTCAACGGCCAGACCGGCGCCGCGATGGACACCGTCGACTACGACCCCCCGCGCGGCAACGTCTCCTCCTGGGGCGACGACTACGGCAACCGCGTCGACCGGTTCCTCGCCGGCACCGCCTACCTCGACGGGGAGACCCCCTCGATGATCTTCGCGCGCGGCTACTACACGCGCTCGGTGATCTGGGCCGTGGACTGGAACGGCACCGACCTGACCACCCGCTGGACGTTCGACTCCGACGACGAGGGCTCGCAGTACGAGGGCCAGGGGGCGCACAGCCTCTCGATCGCGGACCTGAACGGCGACGGCCGCCAGGACATCGTCTACGGGGCCATGGCGATCGGCTCGGACGGCAACGCGCTGTGGAACAGCCGCATGGGCCACGGCGACGCGCTCCACGTCTCGGACTTCGTCCCGAGCCGGTCGGGCCAGGAGGTGTTCATGGTCCACGAGTCCAGTAGCGCCCCCTCCTCGAGCCTCCTCGGCTCCAACGGGTCGGTCCTGTTCCAGACCAGCCCGGACGGCGACAACGGCCGCGGCGTCGCGGCGAACGTCCTGTCGTCCAACGCGGGTGCCGAGTACTGGTCCTCGAACGTGAGCGGCCTGCTCAACAGCAGCGGGTCCAACATCGGCTCGAAGCCGGCCTCGGCGAACTTCCTGGCCTGGTGGGACGGGGACGGCGAGCGCGAGCTGCTCGACGGCACCCAGATCACCAACTACCCCTCGGGCACGCAGCTCTCGGCCTCGGGCGTGGCCACCAACAACGGCACCAAGTCCAACCCGTCGCTGTCGGCCGACCTGTTCGGCGACTGGCGCGAAGAGGTCGTCTGGCGCACGAGCGACAACCGCGCCCTGCGGATCTACGCCACCCCGCACCAGACGAACCTGCGCATCGCCACCCTGATGCACGACGTCCAGTACCGCGTCGCCATCGCCTGGCAGAACACCGCCTACAACCAGCCGCCGCACCCGAGCTTCTACATCGGCTCAGACGTCACCGGCTACCCCTGGCCCGACGTCCGCACCCCGTAGGAGCACCCGCATGAGGCGGGGCGGGCCGCAGGCCCGCCCCGCCCTCGCGCGCCGATGAATCCGGCGGCCCCGCCTCGTCATACCTCGCAGACCCGTTCGAACGAGGAGACGCCATGACCGAACCGCAGACGCACACGCTGGAAGCGCCCGGAGCCGTGCTGCACTACGACCTCCGCGAGGGCGCCGGCGCCGAGGCGCCGACGCTGCTCCTGATCGGCTCCCCGATGGCCGCGCCCGGCTTCGCGACCCTCGCCTCCCACTTCACCGACCGCCGCGTGGCCACCTACGACCCGCGCGGGTCCGAGCGCAGCCGCCGCACCGACGGCGCCGCCGCGACCACCGTGGAGGAGCACGCCGACGACCTCCACCGCCTCATCGACGCCCTCGGCGGCGGACCGGTGGACGTCTTCGCCAGCAGCGGCGGCGCCGTGAACGCCCTCGCGCTGGTCGCCCGCCACCCCGGGCAGGTGCGCACCCTCGTCGCCCACGAGCCGCCCGCGTCGAGCGAACTGCCCGACCGCGAGGCGGTCCTGGCCGTCTGCCGCGACATCCGCGAGACCTACCTGGCCTCCGGCTTCGGGCCCGCCATGGCGAAGTTCATCGCCCTGGTCTCCCACGACGGCCCGGTCACCGCCGAGTTCCTGGAGCGGCCCGCGCCCGACCCGGCGGCCTTCGGCCTCCCGACCGAGGACGACGGCGGCCGCGACGACCCGCTCCTGGGCCAGAACATGGTCACCGGCAACGCCTACGAGCACGACTTCGCCGCACTGCGCGAGGCGTCGACCCGCATCGTCCTCGCGGTCGGGGCCGACTCGGGCGGGATCCTCCCGGCCCGCGCCGCCCGCGCCGTGGCCGAGCGCCTCGGGACCGAGCCGGTGGTCTTCCCGGACGGCCACGGCGGCTTCCTCGGCGGCGAGTACGGCCAGACCGGCAAGCCCGACGAGTTCGCGAAGGTCCTGCGCGAAGTCCTCGACGCGTAGCGGCGCGCCCGGCGACGGCGCCCCTCGTCCCGGGCCCCGGCGGACCGCGCCCGCAGGCGGATGCGGCCCGCCGCACCCGCCCGCGGGCGCTCCGGCCGCCCGAGCCGCGGCGGTTCCCGCAAGGCCCCGGCGACCGCCGGGGCCTTGCGACCCATAGTTGAAAATGGTTATCGTATCGAGGAATCGGTCCCAGGCCGCGGCACCGGCCCCGGCTGCGCGGCCCGACCGGGACCCCCGCGCCACGACCACCGCGAGCCGACAAGGAGCATCGATGCGACCAGGAGCGATGTGGAGCCTCGGCGACTACGCCGCGGCCGGAGACCGCTGGGCCGAGGCGAGCCGGAGGCTCGCCCGGGAGCAGGCCGCGCCCGGCCTGGCGGTGCTCGACCTCGCCTGCGGCCCAGGGCCGCTCGCGATCGAGGCCGCCCGCGCCGGTGCCGCGGTCACCGCGCTCGACGCCGCTCCCGCGCTGCTGGACCTCGGCCGGCGCCGCGCCGGGGCCGCCGCGGTCGCCGTCGAGTGGGTCGAGGCCGACATGACCGCCGTCCCTCGCGAGGACGCCTCCTTCGACCTGGTCGCCTCGGCCTTCGGGTGCATGTTCGCGCCCGAGCCCGAGGCGATGGCGGCCGAACTGGTCCGCCTGTGCCGCAAGGGCGGACGGATCGCGGTCCTGGCGTGGACGCCCGCCTCCGCGTTCGGCGCGATGGGCCCGCTGGCGGCACGGTACCTGCCCCGCGGGGGAGGGGCCTCGCCCGTGGAGCGCTGGGCCGAGCCCGAGCGGGTCCGCGAGGTCTTCGCCGATCTGCCGGTCCGACCGGTGTTCGCGACGCGCACCGTCGACGTGGTCTGGGACGGCCTCGACCAGGCCGTCGACGAGATCACCGGCCGCAACCCGGCCTGGATCACGATCCGCTCGGCCGTCGAGCCGACCGGCCGCTGGCCCGAGCTCGAATCGGACCTGCGCGGCCTCTTCGCCGCCCGCGGCCGCAGCGAGAACGGCCGCTTCGTCCTCACGGTCGAGTACCTGGAGACGCTCGCGCAGCGCCCGTGACGCCTTGAATCCGGCGGTTCCCATGCGCGCGCGGGCATATGCGCGCCAAGGCTGGGCACGAGCACCGCCTCGGCGCAGTGTTCATGCGCGCGTGGGCATATGCGCATCTTCTCGGTATTCGACGTCACCCGCCGCCCGATGCGCCCGCCGCCTGCGGTTCGACCGGCGCCCTTCCCGGAGGACCATTTTTCCTCCTCCTAGGACTCGAAAATGATAATGATTTTCGTTAGCATGATGGGGACCCCGCTCCCGAGCCGACGAGGAACCCCATGGCCCCCGCCCGCCCGCACCCGGCGCTCGCCGCCGCGGCACTCCTGCTCCCACTGGCCTGGCCCGCCCCGGCCGCCGCCGAACCCGCCGACGACCGCACCGTCCTGTCCGCCGGCCACGCCGACGCCATGCAGGTCTACCTGGACGGCGACCGGCTCGACCTGCGCGTCAAGGACGACACCGGTCCCACGACCCGCTACCACGACCCCGACGACGTGCTGTTCCACGTCCTGCCGGAGGCCGAGGCGACCATCCCGGACGGCGAGACCTGGAGCTTCATCGGCGAGCCCGGCGACCCGATGTGGATGCTGCCGCTCACCCAGGACCCCGAACTCCTGTGGCCCGGCTGGAGCACCGAACCGCTCCCCAAGGGGCGGTTCGAGGACGACCGGGTCTCCCTGAACCTCGTGGACGTCTCCGGCCCCGGCGACGTGGTCCTGTGGACGGTCCGCAACTTCGGGCAGCCCAACCTGTTCGCCTCCTCCCGCGACGGCCTGCCCGACGCCGTCGAGGTCGGCGTCCCCGCGCACGTCCACTCCTACTGGGCCTTCACCGCCGAAGGCGACTACACGCTCACCTGGCAGGCCGCCGGCACGCTCGCCGACGGCACCACCGCGGCCACCGACGAGATCGAGTACCACTGGCGCGTCGGCGACGCGCCCCCCGAGCCGGACCCCGGCCCCGGCCCCGGCCCCGACCTCCCCGACGAGGCCGACCTCGACGGCCGCCTCGTCCTCGACGAGGGCCACGTCGACGTCCTCTCGGTCGGCGGCGACGGCGACGGCCTCGACCTGCGGACCAAGGACGGCACCCGCCTCCACGACCCGTCCGACGTCTACCGCGACCCCGACGACGTGGCCTTCCACGCCACCCCCGAGTCCGAGACCGTCCTGGGGGAGCAGTTCGCGAACCCCGGCTACGACCAGGTCGGCGCGCCCGGCGAGACCCGCTGGCTCCTGCCCGACACCCAGCGCGACGGCGTCCTCTTCGCCGGCTGGGACACCGCCGAGGTGCCCGCCGGCGCCCTCGCCGACGACGCGGTCGACCTGGCCCTCACCGGCTTCAGCGGCCCCGGCGAACTCGTCGTGCTCACCGTGGACGACTTCGGCGACGCCTCGGTGAAGATCGACACCGCGGACGCCCTGCCGCAGGCGATCGCCACCTCGGCCCGCACCCACGCCCATGCCAACTGGTTCTTCTCCGAGCCCGGGATCTACCGCCTCACCTGGCAGGCCGAGGCCGAGGCGCCCGACGGCACCGCGCTCGCCTCGGCGCCGCAGGACCTCCTCTTCGTCGTCGGCGAATGGCCCGGCGGCGGCGATCCCGACCCGGACCCCGACCCGGTGCTCGAGGACACCCAGACCCTCACCGCCGAACTCGACGCCGACACCGGCGGCCTGGTCCTCAGCGTCGACCCCGGCGACCGCACCGTCGCGTTCCCGGCCCCGACCCTCGGCCCCGACGCCGCCCGCTGGTCCACCGAGGGCGAGCTGCGGCCGGTCACCGTCACCGACACCCGCTCGGCCGACCCCGGCTGGAACGCCACCGCGCAGGTCTCGGACTTCAGCTTCGCTGAACATGAGCACGGCACCTCCGGCGACCACGAGCTGTCGGGCGCCCACCTCGGCTGGCTCCCCACCCTGACCTCCGGCGGCGAACGCCAGACCGTCACCCCCGGGCCCGCGGTCGCGGGCCTGCTCGACGGCGGCCCCGGCCTCGCCTCCTCGCAGCTGCTGGCCTCCGCCGACCCCGGCGCGGGCACCGGCACCGCAGTGCTCCAGGCCGACCTGTTCCTGGACCTGCCCACCGACGCCGAGTCCGGTACCTACACCGCGCTCGTCACCTTCACCGCCATCTGAACCACCTGAAAGGAACTCCGCCTTGCGAACCCTCCCGAAGTACGCCGCCGTCGCCGCTGCCGCCGCCGCGGTCCTGGCCGCCACCGCCGCCCCGGCGACGGCCCACGGCCCGTCCTCCCTCACGCTCATCGACGAAGGCCACGTCGACGTCTTCGGCGTCGCCTACGAGGACGGCGCCCTCGACCTCCACGTCCACGACGACGGGAACGACGCCGAGCACGCGCCCTCCGAGGTCCTCCTCGTCGTCGACTCCGAAGCGAAGACCACCGCGCCCGCCGGCTACGACTTCCTCGACGACGGCGACTCGGACGTCTGGATCCTCCCCGACACCCATGTCGAGGGCCTCCTGTTCCCCGGCTGGGCCACCGAGGAGATCGCCCCCGGCGACTTCGCCGACGACACCCTCACGCTCACCGTCCACGACGCCTGGGGCGACGTCGACCTCTACACCGTCGACGACCTCGGCGACCCCGACGTCCTCTTCGACTCCGACCAGGGCCCCGGCTCCTGGGACGTCACCGCGGGCGGCCACGGGCACCTGAACTGGGCCTTCGGCGAAGCGGGCCTCTACAAGCTCACCGTCGAGGCCGAAGGCGTCCTCGCCGCCACCGGCGAGACCGTGTCGACCGGCGAGGTCGACTACTGGTTCTGGGTCGAGAAGTAGGAGTCCCCTTGCGCACCGAAGCGATCAAACTCGGCGCCGTCCTCGGCGCGGCCCTCTCCCTGACCCTCGCGGGCCAGGCCCAGGCGGCCGTCACCATCGGCTCCGGCCACGTCGACGTCCTCGCCTTCTCCTACGACGACACGGCGAACGCGCTCGACATCGACGTCCGCGACGAGGGCACCGCCACCGTCCACGACCCCGCGGACGTGGTCTTCGACGTCCACTCCGGACACCTCGTCGACCGCCCCGGCGCCGTCGCCTGCAAGCTCGACGCCGGCGACAACTGGGTCCTCCCGCGCACCCAGGCCACCGGCCTGATCTGGGCCGGCTGGAGCACCGAGGACCTCGACCTCGCCGACTTCGGCGGCGCCCTCCAGGCCGAACTGGTCGACGCCGTCACCCCGGCCGGCGGGAACGTCTCGGTCTACGACGCCACCACCGGCGACGTCCGCTTCCACACCGACCCGGCCTGCGACGCCTCCGGCACCGCCATCACCGAGTCGCACCACCACCCGACCTGGGTGTTCACCGAACCGGGAACGTACGAGCTCACGTTCCAGGTCGGCGGCACCCACGCCGTCGACGGCCCGGTGACCTCCCCGCAGATCACCTACACCTTCGACGTCGGATAGACCACTCCCTCCCCAGATAGGGGCGGCCCCGCGCAGGGGCCCGGCTCCCGGGCCCCGCGCGGGCCGCCCCGCCACCACCGAGAGACCCCAGTGAGAAGAGCCCTCCCGATCGCCACCGCCGCAGTGCTCGCGACCCTGCTCGCCGCCGATCCCGCAGCCGCCCAAGAGGAGGCCGAGCCCGCGCCCGCCACCTGGGGCGTCAACCCGTCCGGCCAGGACGGCCCCGACGGCCGCGCCGCCTTCGACTACGCCCTCGACCCCGGCGCCACGGTCATCGACTTCGTCGGCGTCTCCAACTTCTCCACCGAACCGATCACCTTGCGGCTCTACGCCTCCGACGCCTACACCACCGACACCGGCGCATTCGACCTCCTGCCCGCCGACCAGGAGCCGGTCGACGTCGGCTCCTGGATCGGCTTCAACGAGGAGACGCTCACCGTCGCGCCCCAGACCCGCCTCGACGTGCCCTTCGCGCTCACCGTCCCCGCCGACGCCACCCCCGGCGACCACGTCGGCGGGATCGTCGCCGCCGCGACCGAGGAGGGCGCCGACGCGAGCGGCGCCGAGGTGCTCGTGGAGCGCCGCGTCGGCGCCCGCGTCCACCTGCGCGTCTCCGGCGAACTCGACCCGAGCCTGGTCCCCGACGCGGACGAGGCGGCCTACCACTACGAGTGGAACCCGGCCGGGCCCGGATCGGCCTCCTTCGACTACACCGTCGAGAACGCGGGCAACGTGCGCCTGCGCGGCGAACTGGTCGCCCGCATCGGCGGCCCCTGGGGCCTCCTCGCCGAGGAGGTCGTCGTCGCCGAACTCCCGCAGATCCTGCCGGGGGACCGCTACGAGGGCACGGCCGAAGTGGACGGCCTGTGGCCGCTCGTCCGGCTCGACGTGGAGCTCATCGTCCGGCCCGAGGCCGTCGACGCGGCCGACCTCGAATCCCGGCTGCCCTCACGCGGCGACGAGACCGCCCTGTGGGCCCCGCCCTGGCCGCAGGCCGCCGTCGCGGCGGCACTCGCCCTGCTGGTCTGGACCGCCGTGAAACTGCGAAAACGCAAGCGCCGCAAGGAGTCCTCCATCTCCACCGGCTCGGAGGAAGCGGCGGCGCACGCCGACGGCGAGGGCACCGCCGAGCCGAGACCGGCGCCGTCCGAAGCGGAGGACTCCGCGCACACCGACCGTCCCGCGAAGGAGCGCGCCGAACCATGAGGCACCACCGGACCGCCGCGGCGCTGGCCGCCGCCCTCCCGCTCGCCCTCGCCGCCTGCACCGGCGCCGGCGGCGCCGACGGGCTCCAGGTCGTCGTCACCACCGAGATCATCAAGGACTGGACCGAGATCGTCGGCGGCGACCGCGTCGAGGTAGAGAGCATCGTCCCTCCCGGCGGCGACCCGCACTCCTACGAGCCCAGCCCGAACGACGCCGCCACCGTCGCCCGCGCCGACCTCGCGTTCACCAACCACCTGCTGCTCGAAGAGCACGCGCTCATCAAGCTCTTCGACTCCGGCGTCCCCGAGGACGCCCCCAACATCGCCCTCGCCGAGAACGCCGAACCCTACGGCGCCAAGCTCATCCCGCTGGTCGAGGACGTCGGCCTCGACGTGGTCTGGCTCGGCTTCGGCGTACGCGGCGAGACCGAGACCCGCTCGGCCGAGATCGACATCCGCCTCACCGGCGCCACCGGCCCCGGCGAGGCCGCCATGTTCCTCACCGACGCCTTCGGCACCCCCGAGATCTACTGGAACACCGCCGACGGCGTGGACGGGTCCGACGTGATCACCCTCCCGCCCGAAGCCCACACCCACGTGAACTGGACCTTCACCGAACCGGGCGTCTACGAGCTGACCGCCGCCGCCACGGCCCGCGACGACGGCGCCGTCACCGAGGTCGGCGAGGCCGCGTTCACCTTCGCCGTGGGCGTCAACCCCCGCGACGTCCGCGAGGGCGCGGTCGTCCTGGACGACGGCCACACCGACCTCACCGCCGACCTCGACACCGGCGCCTTCGTGGTCCGCGACGACGAGCGCGGCGACCTCGACCCCGCCGAGGTGGTCGTCGACGTCCCCACCCGCTCCATCGAACAGGTCCCCGACACCGAGGCGTTCGCGTTCCTCGGCGAACCGGGCCGGGAGCTCTACCAGCTCCCGCAGGCCGTCCTCGGCAAGCACGTCCACGGCGAGATCGACCCGCACCTGTGGCAGAACGTCGCCAACGCCAAGGCCTACGTGGAGGTCATCGCGAACGCCCTCATCGAGGTCGACCCCGAGGGCCGCGGGACCTACGAGGCCAACCGCGACGCCTACCTCGCCGAGCTCGACGCGCTCGACGCCGAGGTGGCCGCCGCGATCGACACGATCCCCGAAGCGGACCGCCAGCTCATCACCACCCACGACGCCTTCGGCTACCTCGCCGACCGCTACGGGATGCAGATCGCCGGGTTCGTCGTCCCCAACCCGGCCGCCGAGCCCAGCGCCAAGCAGGTCGAGCAGCTGACCGAGACCATCGCCGACCTCGACGTCGGCGCCGTGTTCGTCGAGCCGAACCTCCGCGCCCGCGCCGACGTCCTGCGCCAGGTCGCCGAGGACCAGGGGGTCCGGGTGTGCACCCTGCACGGCGACGCCCTGCCGCCGGAATCACCCACCTATATGGACATGATGCGGCAGAACGCCGCCGAACTGAGCCGCTGCCTGGGAGGCACCTCATGAGACACCGCAGACCCCTGCTCACGGCCGCCGCCGCGGTCCTCGCGACCGGCCTGTGGACGGCCCCCGCCCAAGCCCAGGCGCCCGAGGGGCTCGCCGAGTTCGCGCCCGAAGGCGCGGGCCTGGCGGTCACCGCCCCGGGCGAGCTGCCGACCGCACCCGCGCTCGTGCCCGAGCGCGAGGACTTCGCGTTCCTCGGCGACGCGGGCGACCTCGTGTGGGTGGCCGGCACCGTCGACGGCGCGACCTACCCGACCCTCGACGCCTCCGCCGTCGAGGGCGACCTCACCCTCGGGCTCGACAAGCTCGAAGGCCCCGGCGACGCCTGGCTCTACACCTTCACCGGCCCCGGGCTGGCCGAACCCCTCGCCTCCACCGCGGACGGCGGCACCTTCGACCTCGCGGCGGGCACCACCGCCGTGGTCGTCCTCGCCGTGGACGAACCGGGGGAGTACCGGCTCGAACTGGGCGCCCGCGAAGCGGACCCGGCCCGCGGCACCGTCGCCACCCGCGCCCAGGCCGCCGGAGCCGCGGCCACCGCCGTCTACTCCCTCACCGCCGAGGAGGCCACCGCCGAAGAGGCCGCGGTGCTCGCCGCCGACACCGCCGCCGACACCGACCCCGGCGGGAACGCCCAGGCCGCGGCCTCCTGCGAGGTCGTCGCCGACGGCCACGTCGACATCGGCCCCCGCTTCGTGGACGGGGAGTGGACCGTGCAGCTGCGCGACGACCGCGACGCCGAGTCCGTCTGGCGCGACCTGGAGGACGTGGTCCTCCAGGTCCCCGACACCGCCCTGTTCACCGTCCCCGAAGGCGACTACGGCTTCCTCGGCGCCGCGGGCGACGAGGTCTACATGCTCCCGCAGGCGCAGGCCTCCGGGATCGTCTGGCCCGGCTGGAACACCCAGGACCCCTCGGTCGTCGACGGCGTCCCCGGGTCCGTCGAGTGGAACCTCGAGGCCGTCGACGGCCCCGGCGCGTTCACCCTCTTCCTCACCGGCGCCTTCGGCGGCGCCGAAGTCCTCTTCGACTCCGCCGAGGCCCTGCCGCAGACCGTCTCGGTGCCCCGCAACACCCACGCGCACGGCAACTTCGCCTTCACCGAGGCCGGGGTCTACCGCCTCGCCGTCGCGTTCACCGCCACCACCGCCGACGGCGAGACCGTGAGCGACACCGCGGAGGTCCAGCTCGCCGTCGGCGACGCCACCGACCCGGGCGACGCCTGCACCGGCGGCTCCGGCGACCGGTCCTCCACCGAGGACGACGACGGCGACGACGGCGGCTTCCTGCCCACCACCGGCACCGGCTGGCTCCTGTGGGGCCTGGGCGCCGCCGCCCTCGCCGTCGTCGCCGGCGCGGTCATCATGGCCGCCACCCGCAGGCGCCGCGCATCGGAGGACGCCGATGCGAGCTGACGGCCTCCGGATCGAAGCGCTCTCGGTGAGCCTCGGCGGCCGACCCGTCCTCGACGGCGTCGACCTCGCGGTCGCCCCCGGCGAGACCGTCGGCCTCATCGGCCCCAACGGCGCCGGCAAGACCACGCTCCTGCGGGCCGTCCTCGGCCTCGTCCGACCCGACGCGGGCACCGTCGCCACCGGCGCCGGCCGCCCCGGCTACGTCCCGCAGAAGCACGAGTTCACCTGGGACTTCCCGATCACCGTCCACGGCGCGGTCCTCAACGCCCGCAACAGCACCCGCTGGTTCCGCAGGCCCGGCCGGGCCGACCGCGAGGCCGCCGCCGAGGCCGTCGACCGCGTCGGCCTCGCCGACCTCGCGGGGCGCCCGGTCGGCGAGCTCTCCGGCGGCCAGCGCCAGCGCGTCCTCGTCGCCCGCGCCCTCGCCCGCCGCCCCCGGCTCCTGCTGCTCGACGAGCCCTTCACCGGCGTCGACGTCCCCACGCAGGAACTCCTGACCGGCCTGCTGGCCCGGCTCGCCGAGGAGGGCACCGCGATCCTCACCACCACCCACGACCTCGCCCAGGCCCGCGCCACCTGCACGCGGATCTGCCTGCTCAACCGCACCGTCGTCGCCGACGGCGCCCCCGCGGACCTCACCGACCCCGACCTGTGGCTGCGCGCCTTCGGCGTCGCCGCCTCGGGCGAGCTCAAGGCGCTCCTCGCCGGGACGGAGGCCCCGTGATCGAGTGGCTCGCCGAACCCTGGACCCACGCGTTCATGCAGCGCGCCTTCGCGGTCGCCGTCATGTCCGCCGTCGTGTGCGTCGCCGTGGGCGCCTTCGTGGTCCTGCGCGGCATGGCCTTCATCGGCGACGCCGTCGCGCACGCGGTCTTCCCCGGCGTCGCGGTCGGCTTCGTCCTGCACGTCAACCTGACCCTCTCCGGGGCGGTCGCGGGCGTGGCGACCGCGCTGGCGATCGTCCTCATCAGCCAGACCCGGAGGCTCAAGGAGGACACCGTGATCGGGATCTTCTGGGCCGCCGCGTTCGGCCTGGGGATCGTGGTCGTCTCCACGCAGGAGTCCTACACCGGGGACCTCGCCTCGTTCCTGTTCGGGCAGATCCTCGCCCTCGGCGACGAGGACGTGGCCCTGGTCGGCGCCGTGGGCGCGGTGCTCGTGGCCGCGACGTTCCTGCTGCGCCGCCAGCTCGTCGCCGTCAGCCTCGACCGGGAGACCGCGCGGGCCTCGGGCCTGCCGGTCCTCGCGCTCGACATCGCCCTCTACGTCATGGTCACCGTCGCGATCGTGATCGCGCTCCAGGCCGTCGGGAACATCCTCGTCCTCGCCCTCCTGGTGACCCCGGCCGCCGCGGCGCGGCTGGTCACCGACCGGCTCGGCCCGATGGTCCTGGCCGGGTGCGCGGTGGCCGCCTTCGGGGCGGTGGCCGGCCTCTATCTATCCTTCTACTACGACCTCGCCGCCGGTGGCCTCATCGTCCTGGTGATCACCGGCGTGTTCCTCCTGGCCTGGCTGCTCGCGCCCCGCCACGGCCTCGTCGCCCGCTGGACGAGGCGCCGCACCGCGGCCCGCGCCTGAGCGAACGGCGCGCCGGTACTCCACTCTGGAGTACCGGCGCGCCGTCGCGCGGATCAGCCGCGGCGGGCGGCCGCGACGAGCGCGTTCACGCGCTCGCGCTCGGCCCGGCCCCAGGTCTCCTTCGTCACCAGGATGCCGACCAGGCCGACCAGCGCCGCGCCCAGGTACAGCAGCGACGCGCCGGGCCAGCCGAACGCCCCGACCAGGGCGGCCGCCAGGAGCGGCGCGAACCCGCCCAGCGCCGCCGCGATCTGGTAGCCGAGCGAGGCGCCCGAGGTGCGCGTCGCGGTGCGGAACTGCTCGGTCAGCAGCGCCCCCTGCGTGCCCGTGAGGGCCGCGTGGATGAGGCCGATGCCGATGACGAACACCGCGACCACGAGCACCGGTTCGCCGTGGTTCGTCAGCAGGTACATCGGGAACGCGAACAGGGCCGCCGCGACGCACCCGGCGATGTAGATCGGGCGGCGGCCGATGCGGTCGGTGAGGCTGCCCGCCAGGAACGTCACGGCGATCGCCGTGACGCTCGCGGCCGTGATGGCGCCCAAGGCCACCGACCGCAGCTCCGGCTGCCGCTCGGTGATGTAGTTGAGCAGGTACGTCGCCGTCGAGTAGTACGCGAAGGACTCCACGACGCGCAGCGCGATCACGCGCAGGATGCCCCGCCAGTCGTCGCGCAGCGTCGCCAGGAGCGGGTTCTTCTCGGTCTTCCCGCTCGCCTGCGCCTCCTGGAACTCGGGCGACTCGGACAGCCGCGAGCGCACGAACAGCGCGACGAGGACGAGCACGGCGCTGAACAGGAACGGCGTGCGCCACTGCCAGTCGCCCTCGAGGGTCGAGCTCCAGGCGAACATGCCGCTGGCGAGGGCGATGCCCAGCGGGTTGCCCGACTGCGGGATCGCGGCGAACATGCCGCGCCGGTGCCACGGCGCGTGCTCGTAGGCCATGGTGATCGCGCCGCCCCACTCGGCGCCGAACGCGAGCCCCTGGACCATGCGGATCACGGTGAGGATGATCGGCGCGGCCACGCCGATCTGCGCGTACGTCGGCATCAGGCCGATGGCGAAGGTCGCGGCGCCCATGACGATCATGGCGCCCACCAGGACGGGCTTGCGGCCGTACCGGTCGCCGAGGTAGCCGCCGATCGCGCCGCCGAGCGGGCGCATGACGAACCCGACCGCCAGCGTCGCGAACGCCAGCAGGGTGCTCACCAGCGGGTCCTCGGCCGGGAAGAACACGGTGCCGAAGTACAGCGCCGCCGCCGTGCCGTAGGCGATGAAGTCGTAGTTCTCGACGCTCGTGCCGAGCGCCGCGGCGAAGGCGGTCTTGACGCGGTCCTTCGAGCCCAGAGGGCTGCGTATGGTCTCAGTGGCCGTGGGGGACATGGGGATCTCCTTTGATCGGGACGGGCGGTCTCAGTCCGCCGGGGCGGACTTGTCGAGGGCGTTGAGCTTGGCGACGCGGCGCCGGGTGTCCTCGTCGTCGTCGAAGACGGCGCCGAGGAACTCGCGCACGATGTCCGGGACGAGCGCGTGCGGCACGAGCCACGCGCCCATGGCGATGGCGTTCGCGTCGTCGTGCTCGACGGCCTGGTGGGCCGAGTACGGCTCGTGGGCGAGCCCGCAGCGGATGCCGGGCAGCTTGTTGGCGGCCATGACGGCGCCCTGGCCGGTCCCGCAGACGAGGACGGCGCGGTCCGCCCGGCCCTCGGCCACCGGCAGGCAGGTCGCCCGCGTGATGTCGGGGAAGTCGACCGGGTCGGCGCTGTCGGTGCCGCAGTCGAGGACCTCGTGGCCGAGGGACTCGATGACGGCCCGGACGGTGTCCTTCATGGGGAATCCGGCGTGGTCGGCGCCGAGCGCGATTCTCATCGGGCGGTGTTCCTTTCGGTGGTGTCGAACGGGGTGCGGGCGAGGAGTTCGACTTCGGGCCGGCGCGGGACGGACGGCGAGGCGCCGGGCCTGGTGACCGCGAGCGACGCGGCGTCGAGGGCGTGCCGGAGCCGGTCGGGCAGCGGCAGGTCGGACAGGGCCGCGAAGTAGCCCGCGAAGGTGTCGCCCGCCGCGGTGGTGTCGACGGCCTCCACCGGGCGGGCCGCCGCGCGGCCCGTCCCGCCCGCGACGCCGTAGGCCGCCCCCGCGGCGCCGAGCGTGCAGATGACGTCGGCGCCCGCCGCCCGCGCGAGCCCGGCCATGAGCCCGTCGACGTCCGCCTCGGCGACGCCGTGCAGCGCGGCCAGGCTCGCCAGTTCGTGCTCGTTCACCACGAGCAGGTCCGCGTCGGGGACCAGCTCCTCGGCCGAGACCGGCGCGGGGGCGGCGTTCCAGACGACGAGGGCGCCCGCGCCGCGGGCCAGGCCCGCGGCCAGCCGCGAGACGGCCGCGGGGATCTCGTTCTGGAGCAGCAGGACGTCGCCCGGTCCGAGCGCCCGGCACGCCTCCCGCACGGCCGCTTCGGGGATCGCGCGGTTCGCGCCGGGGACGATGACGATCGAGTTCTCGGCGGCGTCGTCGATGAACACGAAGGCGCGGCCGGACGGCGTGTCCTCCAGGCGCGCGATGCCGTCCGTCTCGATGCCGTCGGCCTCGAGCGCGGCGAGCATCGCGGAACCGTCCCGCTCGCCGACCGCGCCGACCATCCGCACCGACGCTCCGGCGCGCGCGGCGGCCACGGCCTGGTTCGCGCCCTTGCCGCCCAGCGCGGTGTCCGATGCGGACGCGCTCAGGGTCTCGCCGGGGCCGGGGAACCGCGGCACCCGCACGGCGTCGTCGATGTTGACGCTGCCGACCACCAGCACGTTCGTCCCCGGGCGCCCGGAACCTGCGTCGGCGCTCATGCCCGGCCCCCTTCCGAACGGTCGACGAACGAGGTGGCGATGCGCTGCGAGGCCGCGGTGCCGCCGTCGATGAGGTCGAGCAGGCCCCGCACCCCGGCGCGGCCGATCGCGGGCGCGTCGTTGCGGACGGCGCTGACCGGCGGCGAGGTGAACGCGAACCACTCGACGTCGTCGAAGGAGACGACCTCGATCCGCGAGGCCGCCTCGGCGCCGAGGCGCTCGCGCATGGCCCGCATGGCGCCGAGCGTGGTCTGGTTGTTGGCGCCGAACACGGCGGTGGGCCGCACGCCGCGGTCGAGGACGCGCAGCATGGCCTCGGCGGCGCCGTCCGCGAGGAAGTCGCCCGCGTCGATCAGCGCGTCGTCGGTGCTGATGCCGTGCGCCTCGCGCCCGGCCAGGTAGGCGTCGTGCCGCTCGGCGCCGGTCGAGAAGCCCTCGGGGCCGCCGATGAAGGCGACATCGCGGTGCCCGCGGCGCTGGAGCCACGCGAGCGCCTGGGCGACGCCCCCGGCGTTGTCGGTCCCGTAGAGCGGCGCGTCGACGCCCTCGATCGCCCGGTTGAGCAGGACGATCGGCAGCTTCGCGGCGAGCAGGGCCTCCAGGCGGGGGGTCCGGGGGCCCTGGGGGGACAGCAGGAGCCCGTCGATGCGCTGGGACGCGAAGGCGTCGAGCACGGCGTCGGCCTGCTCGGCGTCCTCGTTGGCGTTGGCGAGGAGCAGGGTGTACCCCCGGGCGCGCGCCTCCTGCTCGGCCGCGTGGGCGAGCTCGGAGAAGAACGGGCTGCGGATGTCCGAGACGAGCAGCCCCAGGACGTCGGTGCGGGCGCGGCGCAGGGAGCGGGCCGGGCCGTGCGCGATGTAGCCGAGCTCGCGGGCGGCGGCCAGGACGCGGCTGCGGGAGTCGGCGGACGTCTGCGGGCTGCCGCTGAGGACGCGGGACGCGGTGCCGACGGCGACCCCGGCGCGCGCCGCGACGTCTTTGATCGTGGCCAAGTCTGCCTCACCTCGCTGTGAACGCTCATGGAAACGATTCCATGACGGAAACGTTTCCACCGTAACACCGGCCACCGCCGAACGCAACCGAACGAGCGCCCGCCCCGCCGAACCGCCCCGGCCCCCGACGCTTCTCTACAGCGAACCCGCAGGAAGCGAGCCGCGGGGCCGGGATCGAACGATCCCGGCCCCGGCACTGCTCCGCGGTTCAGTCCGCGGGCGCGGCCCGGTCCGCGCCGCGCCCCGGCGCGTCCGCCGCCTCGAGCAGCTCGATCGCCTCGGCGGCGTACGCCGCCTCCACGAACACGTCGTAGCTGTTCGCCTGGAGGCTCCCGACCGACGAGAAGTCCCGGCGCCCGCCCGTCAGGGCGTGGGCCACCAGGCCCGCGACGCCGCCCACGACCGCGCCGAAGACCGCGCCGTACAGCGCCAGCAGCAGCCCCGCGATCAACGGGTCGACCCAGCCGAGCAGCCCGAAGATCCATCCGAACAGCGCGCCGAGCACCGCGCCCGAGACCGCCGACCTCCCGGCGGCGCTCCACATGGTCAGCCGCCCGGTCACCTGCTCCACGCTCCGCAGTCCCTGCCCCACGATCGCGATCCGCTCCACCGGGAACTGGCGGTCGGACAGGTAGTCCACGACCCGCTCGGCCTCGGCGTAACCGCCGTAGGAGCCGACCGCGATCTGCCCGGCGCCGCCCGCGCCGCCTTCGACGTGCTCGTACTCTGATCGCTCCATAGCGCGTCCTCCCCTTGTCCCATGCGCTCGCCCCATGCGCTTGTCCCATGTGGTCCTCGCCCCCGAGGGCTTCCCGCTCCGCGCCCGCGGAAACCGCCGGAGCGACCCGTTTCGCCCCGCGGCCACCCGTGACATTCGTCAGGGGCAGGTCGTGACGCGCGGTCGAGGCGTCCCGGCCCGAGCAGGGCGATGCTTTCCCCATGAGCGAAACCACCACCACCCCCGCCGCGGTCGCCTTGCGCGGCTTGCGGAAGCACTACGGCGCGGTCGCTGCCGTCGACGGGATCGACCTCGAGATCCGCCCCGGCGAAGTCGTGGCCCTCCTCGGCCCCAACGGCGCCGGGAAATCCACCGCGATCGACATGATCCTCGGGCTCACCACCCCCGACGCCGGACGGGTCCGCGTCTTCGGCCGCACCCCCGCCGACGCCGCCCGCGAAGGCGTGATCGGCGCGATGCTCCAGAACGGGACGCTCCTGGACGACCTCACCGTCCTCGAGACCGTCCGGCTCGTGGCCTCCCTCCACAAGCGCCCGATCCCCGTCGAGCGGGCCCTGCGCCGCGCCGGCGCCGAGGACCTGGCAGGACGCCGCGCCGGCCGGCTCTCCGGCGGCCAGTCCCAGCGCGTGCGCTTCGCCGTCGCGCTCGTCTCCGACCCCGACCTGCTCGTCCTCGACGAGCCGACCGCCGCGATGGACCCCGCCACCCGCCGGGACTTCTGGAAGGCCATGTACGAGGACACCACGACCGGCCGCACCGTCCTGTTCGCCACCCACTACCTCGAAGAGGCCGAGGAGTACGCCGACCGCGTGGTCCTCGTGACCGGCGGCCGCGTCGCCGCCGACGGCTCGGTCGCCGAGATCCGGGCCCTCGCCGGCGGGCGCGTCATCCGCGCCGCCCTCCCCGACGCCGGCGAAGCCGCGCTCCGGTCCCTGCCCGCCGTGACCGGCTGCGAGTTCCGCGACGGCCGCGCCGAGATCGCCAGCGCCGACTCGGACGCGACGCTGCGGGCCCTGCTCCACCGCTTCCCCGCCGCCCGCGACATCGAGATCACGGCCGCCGGGCTCGAATCCGCCTTCCTCGCCCTCACCGCCGAAACGGAGACCGCCCGATGAACCTCACCTACACCCGCATCGAACTCAAACGGTCCCTGCGCAACCCGCGCTTCATGATCTTCGCGTTCGCGTTCCCGGTCTTCCTGTTCCTCATCCAGACCAACGTGTTCGTCACCGACAAGGACCCGGACGCGGCCACCGCCACCGCGATCATCATGGTGAACATGCTCGCCTTCGGCGTGTTCTTCGCCGCGACGTCCAACGGCGGGCGCCTGGCGACCGAGCGGGCCGCGGGCTGGCAGCGGCAGCTGCGCCTGACGCCGCTCACCGGCCGCGGCTACATGCTCGGCAAGAGCCTGACGGGGCTGCTCCTGGGCGTGCCGGTGCTCGTGGCCGTCCCCGTGATCGCGGCCCTCGCGAACGGCGTGAGCCTCGACGCGGCCCAGTGGGCGCGCATCCTCCTCGGCACCTGGCTCGGCGCGATCCCGTTCGTGCTGCTGGGCCTGCTCGTCGGCCAGCTCGCCCGGCCCGACACGCTCCAGCCGCTCAACATGGGCATCACCCTCGTCATGGGCTTCCTCGGCGGGATGTGGATCCCGGTGGACGCCATGCCGAGTTGGATGCAGCAGCTCGCCCCGGTCCTGCCGAGCTACTGGCTCACGCAGCTGGGCCGCGGCGCCGTCACCGGCGACCTCTCCCGGAGCCTCGGCCTGACCGCGCTGGTGCTCGCGGCCTGGACGATCGTCCTGGGGACGCTCGTCGTCTGGAGATACCGTAAGGACTCGGCCCGGGCCTGACCCGGCGAGAGGCGAGAGGCGAACCATGTCCGTCCCGAACGCGAACGGCACCCGCGCGGGCTGGTGGAACGACGACTCCGGCGGCCCGTTCGCCGGGAGGACCCGGTGGCGGTGGATCCTCATGGGCCTGGTGTTCCTCGCCCCGTTCTCGACCCTGGTGGCCGCCGGAGCGATCGGCGACCGCGACTGGTCCGCCCTGGCCGTCGTCCTGGCCTACTCCGCCTGCTACCTGGTCTTCCCCTGGGCGGTCGCGGTGCCCGACATCCGATGGCGGCTCGCCTTCGGCGCGCTCGTCCTCGCCCTCGGCTGGACCCTGTTCGCGTGGAACAACACCGGGGGCGTCTACGGACTGCTGTTCGCGATCATCCCGATCGCGATGGGCCTGCCGCTGGGGTGGACGCTCGTCCTCGCGGGCGGGACCGTGGCGGCCCTCGCCGTCCTGGAGGCGCTCGGCCTCAACGACGGCATCGGCGGCGGCTACGGCTACAGCGACCTGTGGGCGATGTTCGGCATCACCACCACCCTGTTCTTCGTGGTCCGGCTCATCCGCACCGTCCGCAGCCTGCGGGAGGCCAACGCGACCATCGCCGCCCTCGCCGTCGGCGCCGAGCGCGAACGACTCGCCCGCGACCTGCACGACATCCTCGGCCACAGCCTGACCACCATCACCGTCAAGGCCGGCGCCGCCCGGCGCCTGCTCGAGACCGGGCAGGGCGAGGCCCGCGCCGTCGAGGAGATCCGCGACGTCGAGGCCCTGTCCCGCTCGGCCCTGTCGGACGTGCGCGCCACCGTCTCGGAGTACCGGGAGGTCTCCCTCGCCGGGGAGCTCGCCGGGGCGCGGGCGGCCCTGCGCGCCGCCGACATCGACGCCGACCTGCCCCGGGCGGTCGACGACGTCGACCCCGCGCTCCACTCGGCCTTCGGCTACGTCGTCCGCGAGGCCGTCACCAACGCGCTCCGCCACTCCGGCGCGAGCGTCGTCCGCATCCGGTTGGGCCGCAACTGGATCACCGTCGCCGACGACGGCCGCGGCGCCACCCGCGGCACGACCGGCACCGGTCTGCGGGGGCTCGCCGAACGCCTCGAAGGCGTCGGCGGCGCCCTCGACGCCGGCCCCGCGCCCGAGGGCGGCTTCACCGTGCGAGCGGAGGTCCCGTGATCAGAGTCCTGCTGGCCGACGACCAGGCGATGGTACGCGGCGCCCTCGCCACCGTCCTCGGCCTCGAACCCGACATCGAGGTCGTCGCCCAGGTCGGCTCCGGCGACGAGGTGCTCGCCGCCGCCGCGAGGACCGCGCCCGACGTGGCGCTCCTCGACGTCCAGATGCCCGGCAAGGACGGCCTCCAGGTCGCGGCCGAGCTGCGCCGCGCCCGGCCCGGCTGCCGGGTCGTCATCTGTACCACGTTCGGGCGCCCCGGCTACCTCGCGCGGGCCATGACCGCCGGAGCGGTCGGGTTCGTCGTCAAGGACGCCCCGCCCGAGCAGCTCGTCGAGGCCGTCCGCAGAGTCCACGGCGGACTCCGCGTGGTCGACCCGGCGCTGGCCGCCGAGTCCCTCGCCACCGGGGAGGGCCCCCTCACCGCCCGCGAGCGCGAGGTCCTGCGCCTGGCCCTGGGCGGCGGGACGGCCGCCGACATGGCCGCCGCGCTGCACCTCACCGAGGGGACCGTGCGCAACCACCTGTCCACGGCCATCGGCAAGCTCGGGGCCCGCAACCGGGCCGAAGCGGCCCGGCTGGCCGACGAGCGCGGCTGGCTCTGACCCTCCGGCCCTTGACGGGAGGTCGCGCGCCTGCTGGAATATCGGCACGCCTCGAAACTTCCATGAAAGTGCTGATGTCATGACCGAAACTTCCGATGTCCGCCGCCACCGCGCCGCGAACGCCGAGATCACGCTGACGCTCGACGGCGAGCCGCTCGCCGGCGCCGAAGTCGAGCTGCGCCAGGTGAAGCACCGGTTCCTGTTCGGCTGCACCGGCTTCGAGTTCCTCGACTACGCGAGCGGGACCTCGGCGCAGCCCGAGCGCGACGAGCGGACGCTCGAACTCTGGGAGGGCCTGTTCAACTTCGCGACCCTGCCGTTCTACTGGGGCCGCTTCGAACCCGAGCGCGGCAAACCGGACACCGACCGCCTCCTGACGGCCGCCGAGTGGCTGACCGGCCGCGGCCACACCGTCAAGGGCCACCCCCTGGCCTGGCACACCGTCACCGCCCCGTGGCTGCTCGACCTCGACAACGCCGCGATCGCCGAGGTCCAGACCGACCGCATCCGCCGCGAGACGAGCGCGTTCGCCGGGGTGATCGACACCTGGGACGTGATCAACGAGGTCGTCATCATGCCGATCTTCGACAAGTACGACAACGGCATCACCCGCCTGTGCCGCGACATCGGGCGCATCCCCATGGTGCGCATGGTCTTCGACGCCGCTCGCGAGGCCAACCCGAACGCCGTCCTGCTGCTCAACGACTTCGACATGTCCGCCGCCTTCGAATGCCTCATCGAGGGCGTGCTGGAGGCGGGCGTCCGGATCGACGCCCTCGGCCTCCAGAGCCACATGCACCAGGGCTACTGGGGCGAGGAGAAGACCCTCGCGATCCTCGACCGGTTCTCCCGCTACGGGCTGCCGATCCACTTCACCGAGACCACCATCGTCTCCGGGGAGATCATGCCGCCGGAGATCGTCGACCTCAACGACCACCAGGTCGACTCGTGGCCGAGCACGCCCGAAGGCGAAGCGCGCCAGGCCGACGAGATCGAGCGCCACTACCGGACCCTCGTGTCCCACCCCTCGGTCGAGGCGATCACCTACTGGGGCATGGGCGACGCGGGCATGTGGTTGAACGCCCCGGGCGGCCTCGTCCGGGCCGACGGCACCCCCAAGCCCTCGTACGACCGCCTCCACCGCCTGGTCAACGAGGAGTGGGGCCTGCCCGCGACCAAGACCGCCACCGACGCCGAGGGCCGCCTGCGCTGCGACGGCTTCCTGGGCGACTACGCGATCACCTGGCGGGACCGGGAGGTCGGGTTCGCCCTCGACGCCGCGGGGGAGCAGCGGCTCACGCTCGAACTCGGCTGAGCTCAGCCGACGTCGGCGTCCAGCCCGCGCACCAGGTGCGACAGCACCGCGCGGCAGGCGTCGACGTCGGCGGCGTCCAGTCCCGCCCCGAGCTCGCGCAGCGCCGCGCGCTCCCGCTCCAGCAGCGCCGCGATCGCCTTCGCGCCCTTGGGCGTGAGCCCGATGAGCGACGAGCGCTTGTGGGCGGGGTTGGGCACGGCCTCGACCAGGCCGCCCTCGGCGGCCTCGTTGACGGTGCGCTGCACGAACTGCCGGCTGAACGACTGGGCGCGCCCCAGCTGCGGCACGGTCATCGGCCCCTCGGCGTGGAGCATGACCATGACGGCCCGGACCCCGACGGTGAGCCCGAACTCGGCGGCGTCCTGCTCGACCCGGCGGTACGACCGCCGGTAGAGCGGCCCGACCAGGTCGAACACGGCGGTGAGGCGGGCGGGCAGGTCGCTGTCTGCGCTGTTCATTCACCGATTATGACATCCAGGTTGTCATTCTCGCGAGAATATGACACCTTAGGTGTCATGAGTGATCAGTTCTGGACCGAGACCGGCACCGGGCGCCCGCTCGTGCTCCTCCACGGCGGCTTCCTCGACCACCGGATGTGGGACGACCAGGTCCCCGCCTTCGCCGACCGGTACCGCGTCATCGCACCCGACGCCCGCGGACACGGTCGGTCCGCCAACGCGACCGCGCCGTTCCGCCACGCCGACGACCTCGCCGCGCTCCTGCGGCGCCTGGGGACCGGACCCGCGGTCCTCGTCGGCGTCTCCATGGGCGCGGCCACCGCGGTCGACACCGCGCTGGAGCACCCCGACCTGGTCGCCGCCGTCGTGGTGAGCGGCGCGGGCACCAGCGAACCGCACTTCGAGGACCCGTGGACCACCGCCGTGCTCGCCGAGTGGACCGGCGCCATGGCCGCCGGGGAGACCGACGCCGCGGCCGTCGCGTTCACGCGCTTCGCCGCGGGCCCGCACCGCCGCCTCGACGACCTCGACCCCGAGGTCGTGCACCGCCTCATGACGATGACGAAGGAGACGTTCGCCAAGCACTCGCTCGGCGAGCCGGACTGGTCGGTCCCGGTGCCGGACACCTGGATCCGCGCGGAGCGGATCACCGTCCCGGTCCACGCGGTCAACGGAGCGGCGGACTCGCCCGACCACCTCGCCATGGCCGAGAGGCTCGTCCGCATCGTCGGCACCGGCACGGTGACCGCCATCGACGACGCCGCCCACTACCCGAACCTGGAGCGTTCCGAGGCCTTCAATGCGGTGCTGGAACGGCTTCTCCCGATCCTCTGACCGGTCCTGGGCGCAATGCCGTTCAGGTCATGGCGTGTCCGTGTGGGAGGCAGGCGTGCGGAAGCCCTGGAGGCCGGCGGGTCCGGTCTTTCAGCGGTCGGGGTCGTGCGCCTGGAGCCGGTGCGAGCAGGGGGCGGGGTCGGCTTCAGGCGGCGAGAAGGCGCGTGCCGGATTGATGTGGGTGCGCGAGTTCGGGCTGTCGGGGTTCGAGCTGAGGGCGGCGGCGATGGAGGGGTGGGGTGTCGCCGGGGTGGGGTGGTCGGTTGCCGGTGGTGCGGGGGTGGTGGTCAGGGCGGCGGCGACGAAGGGGTGTGTGGAGGGCTGGGGTCGGTTGGCGGGCCCGGAGTCGTGGGGGGCGGGGGGGGGGGGGCGCCATTGTGGATCTGGTGGTCGGTGTTGTTGCGGTGCAGGGGCACCGGTGGAAACGTGAGGGTTCTCTACCCGTGTGGGTGTTGCCGCC
>NZ_JAJLQZ010000034.1 GCF_020991375.1 Glycomyces amatae
CGCCAGCCGGTCGAGCGGCATCCGGACCGGTTCGGCGGTCGCGACCCACATGTGTTCCCATACGCTCATCGGGCCCCCGTCATCGGCGTTCGTGTCGAGCAGGCCCCCATTCTGCCCACCCGCGTCCACCGCTCAGACGACGCGACGAGCCTCGGCGGCCGCTCGTTCCCCGGCCGCACCGAACTGCCCGCACGTGTCCGCGGTCGCGAACTCCTCGCCTTCGGCAGGGGTCAGCGTCCGCCGAAGACGCGCTCGTCGACGGCCTCGACGTGCGGCGCGTACCGGGCGGCGGCCTGCGCGACGTCCTTGAACGCGGCCGGGCCGAGTCGGACGCTGCGCGAGTCCAACTTGGCGCCCAGGCGGATCGGGGACCCGTCGCTGCGGTGGCCGGGGCTGCTGCGTTCCTCGGCAGTGGGCTCGTGGCGCCCGTCCTCGCAACCGTCGCCGCGCTTCTCGATCCCGACCCGCGTAGTCCAGACCGGGATGAACCCGAGCCAGCGGGAGCGCCTGCGCCACAGGACGATCCGCTGGACCTCGGCCCATGCCAGGTTCACCTTCTTCGAGCGGGCGTAGGTCCCCCGGGTGTCGTCGTACAAGCGGATGCCGCCCGGGCCGAGTGTCGCCGCGGCGGGTCTTGCGAGCAGGTTCCAGGCTTTCATCCCCGGCCAGACCAGGAACGGGACGATGAGCGCGAGGATGCCGAGCCAGGCGGGAACGGTCATGTTGGTCCGCGTGTACTGGTCGCGGTGGTCGACAGGCTCACTACCGGCGCTCACCAGCATCCACGGCAGGGCGACCAGGAGCGCGAGCACGACGGCGAAGAGGACGAGATCGTGGGGCCGGGGCCGTTCGTGGACGGTGACTTCGTTGCGGGATGCGTTCATGCGACGGTCCGGGGCTCGGGGGCGATCTGGGGGCCCATTCTTCCATTCGGCGAGAACCGGGGCGCCGCCGTTCGCGAGCAGTGCCGGCCCCGCCTGAACGAGGCCCTTGCACGGTCTTCATAGACTCCGCGGCGGCGCATGCGTCACCGGTCCTGTGCGAACGTTGACGGGAACATGCGTTTCCCAGGCGATCGACCGACGGCTGCGGTCTCGGGGAGGAGCAGCGATGGAACTTCCAGGGCCGGTGGCGGCTTGGGCGCGCAGAACCGATGCGGCGGAGGGCGAATGGGCGCGCCGCGAAGTCGACTCGTGGGCCCGCGCCGCGGAGTTCTCGCGGCCCTTGCGATGGGGCGAGGCCGAGGCGGCGGTGCTCGCCCGCGACTACGCGCCGCTTCCCGGCTCGCTCGTGTCGAGGACCGTCGGGGTGGTCGCGTGGGTGCTCATCGCGCTCCTGGCGGTGCCGCTGCTGGGAGCGCCGCTGATCGGGCTGGTGCTGGTCGCGCTCGGCGCCGCCCAGGGGAGCCAGGAGGCGGCGGACGGTTGGATTTCGGCGGCGACGTTCATGTTCGTGCTCGGAGTGATCGCCGCCGGCACGGCCCTGAGCCTGTGGCGGGAACGGCGCCGCCGCAGCTCGATCGAGCTGGTCATGAACGGGGTCAACGCGCTCGCCTCTGGCGCCGCGATCGCCGTGCTCGCGGTCGCCGCCGTGTCAGGCGGGCCCTGGCTGCCGCTGCTGATGATCGCCGCCGCACTGCTCTCGGCGGTGGCGTTCGTGCTGGTGCTGGTCTCGAAACCCGAAGGGCGCGCGAAGCGGCGGAAGCCGCCGCGCCGCGGACCGCGCGGCTCCGACAAGCGGGCCCGCGCGCTGAAGGCGAGGAAGCGGCTGCTGGAGGTCCTCGTCCACCGCGGGCTGGCGGACCTCGACGAGGGCGACCGGATCAGGGTCGCCGAGATGCCGCTGGGGTACTGGTCCGAGCTGGACGGCCTCGACGAACGCGAATGGCGACGGGTGCTCGAGCGGCGCCACGTCGGGTGGCGCGACTTCGGCGCGAAGGACTGAGGACCCGCATGCCGAACACCAACGAGATCGAGGAAGTCTGATGCCCGAGGCCGCCGCGATCCAGCCCAACGAATGGGCGACGATCCACGACAACTTCGAACCGTTCGACATCGCGGAGCTGAACCGTGTCGTGCTCGACTACGCGCACATCGAGTTGGCGATGGCGAACCGTTGGCACCGCCGCTCACCGCTGGGCCGGGCGTGCGCGATGACGGGGCGCTGCCTCACGATCCTCGGCCTGATGGCGGCGGTGGCGTTGGGGCTGTTCATGATCGCCGGAGTCGACGGCGAAGCGCTGCTTCCCGTCGTGTGCGCTGGTGCGGGCCTGGGCGGTGTCGCGGTCCTCGGATGGCTCGTGCCGTGGGCGCTGACGCCGTACCGGCAGTGGGACCGGACGTTGTGCGGCGTCTCGGTGATGATGACGGTGATCGCGGCGGTGTCGCTCGGGGCGGTCCTCCTCCGGGACTTCGCGGCGGCGCCGCGATGGATGCTGGCCGCACCGTGTCTGGCGCTGCTCCTCGTGGCGGTCGGCGCGCTCGTCGCGGACTACCGGTTCCGGTCCACCGCGAAGCCGCCGGCGGTCGACGTCGGGTCGTTGTCGCCGGGGGAGATCGAGGTGCTCTTGGCGGTCCGCCGGAGGGCGCTGACGATCCTGCGGTCTCGCAACGTCGTCTCCTACGCCGACTTCCCGCGGTTCGACGACGCCCCGCTCGATGCGCCCCCAGTGGGCGGCGTCTGACCGGAACGCCTTGACCAGCGCCAACGTGTTCGGATAAGCGTTCGGCACCTCCGCAGAGTCGGATGCCGAGCATGTGAGCGGTCATCGACCTGATGACCGCTCACATGCCCGTTCGATCGGCGCAGCGCCTGCGAATTCGACCCGGCCGGGGCGCCGGGCCGTTTTCTCGGTCTCTTCGCCGTTCGGTTGCGGTGCAGGTCTTCAGATCCGTACCAGCATCTTGCCGATGTTCTCGCCGCGCAGCACGCCGAGGAACGCGGCCGGAGCGTTGTCCAGGCCCTCGACCACCGTCTGCTCGGTGTGCAGCGAGCCGTCGCCGAGCATGGGCACGGCCTTGCCGATCCACTCGCCGAACAGGTGCAGGTACGAGGTCACCAGCATGCCCCGCAAGGTGGCGTCCTTCGCCGCGAGCGTGAACAGGTTCGCGGGTCCGTGCACCGGGCCGGTGGCGTTGTACCCGCTGATCGCGCCCACCATCGCGATGCGCCCTCCCGGGCGCAGGGCGTCGATGGCCGCGGTCAGGTGGTCGCCGCCGACGTTGTCGACGTAGACGTCCACGCCGCCCGGGCTGCGCGAAGGGTCTACGGCGTCCTCGACAACTTGGGCGGATCCCAACTGGCCGAGGCGTTCCTGCGGCTCGAGGACGACGGCGTCGCCCAGGCGATCGGGAAGGCCTCCCGGGAACCGACGGTGATCGACTTCGAGCTGGCCCGGATGCGGTCGGCCCGCGGGCGGATCGAGAACTTCAACCTCAGCACCCCGCTCGGCGACGACCTCGCCCACCTGGTGTCACTGCTCGCGGCCGGGGCGTCGACCTCCAAGTGGGCTGGCGCGGCGGCTGGGACCGGGCGGACGAGGCCGCGGCCGCGCTCCTGGGACGCCGAGTGCCGGGGAAGGCGATCCTCGACCTGCCGTGACGCCGAACCCGGTCCCGCTCAGGGCGCTTCCGGTTCTTCGCGCCCGGCTCCGCATGGTCCGCCGAGCCGGGCCGTACGGGTTCGAACTGCGAGAACGCGTCCGGCGCCTTCTCGGCGGGCCGCGCCGGCGGTCAAGGCCGGGCGAGGCCGGTCCTCCAGGCCCACGCGGCGATGCCGACGCGGTTGCGGGCGCCGGTCTTCCGCTGGGCGTTGGCGACGTGGGTCTTGACGGTGCCGGCCGAGATGAACAGGTCCCCGGCGATCTCGGCGTTGGACTTGCCCTCCGCCACGAGCCCGACCACCTGTCGCTCCCGTTCGGTCAGTTCGGTGTCGGCTCCGGCGGTGGACGCGGGTGCGGCGGGGTCGGCGAACCCGGTCAGGAGCCGGAGGGTGAGCGAGGGGCTGATGAGGGCGTCGCCGGCGGCCGCGGCGCGGACGGCCTCGACGAGCAGGGCGGGCCCGGAACGTTTGAGGATGAATCCCGCGGCGCCCGCGTCCAGGGCGGCACGGAGGTACTCGTCGTCGTCGAAGGTGGTCACGACGACGACTCTGGGCGACCCCGCCGCGTTCGGGCCGTTCAGCCGCTTGAGGACTTCGATGCCGTCGAGCCTCGGCATGCGGATGTCGGCGAGCACGACGTCGGGGAGGTGCCGCCGGGCGGCGGCGACGGCGGCCTCGCCGTCGGCGGCCTCGGCGACGACCCGCATGTCGGGCTGGGCGTCGAGGATCATGCGGAAGCCGTGGCGGACCAGGTCCTGGTCGTCGGCGATGAGGACGCGGATCGTCACAGCGGCAGCACGGCGCGCAGGCGCCAGGTCCCGTGGCCGGTCGGTCCGGCCTCGAACGTCCCGCCCAGGCCCGCCACGGTGACCGCGAGCTGGCGGATCCCGTGGCCTCCGGAGTCCCGGCCCCGGCCGTCGGCGGGCGGCTCGGCGGCGAGGTCGTTGACGACCTCGACGCTCAGCGAGGAGGGCAGTCCCCGCAAGGAGATGCGGACCGCGGCGGCGGGCGCGTGGCGGTGCACGTTGGTGAGCGCCTCGGTCACGATGCGGTGCGCGAGCGTGCCGGTCGTGTCCGCCAGCCGCCGCCCCGAGAGGGCGGGATCGATGTCGAGGCCGGTCCTCGTGCCGCTGGCCTCCTCGAACCGTCTTGCCAGGGCGGCGATGTCGGCGAAGTCGGCGCCGGGGTCGCGCAGGAGCGCGTCGTGCTCACGCAGGAGGGCCACGGTCCGGTCCAGGGAGGCGAGCGCCTGCAGTCCGGCGGTCTCGATCCGCGTGAGCGCGGCCAGGGCCTGGGCGGGTTCGCGTTCGCCGACCGCTTGGGCCGCTTGGGCTTGGACGACCATCCCGGTCACGTCGTGCGCCACGTAGTCGTGCAGGTCGCGGGCCAGTGCGAGCCGCTGGGCGCGCTGGGCCTCGTGCACGGCGCGTTCGCGTTCGCCCCGTTGTCGGCGCAGGTACCGGCCCGCGGCGGCGGCGGCCGCGGCGAGCGCGCCCCACACCAAGGCCAGGACCACGAGTTCGGCCGGGTCGGACGGCGGGTCCATGCGCAGCCCCAGCCGCAGCGGGGACAGGGCCACCGCGAGGACCGCGAGTGCGACCGCGGCCGCTCCGGATCTCGTTCCCGCGCTTCGCGATCCCGACAGCACCAGCGCGAGCAGCAGCGCGGTCTCGGCGACCCACCAGGCCGCGGCCCGGTTCGACACCGCTCCGGCGTATCCGGCCGTCGCCGCGATCGACACCGCCGCGCAGAACGCCAGCGCCGAGGGCGGTGCCGGGCGGCGCGGCCAGGTGAGGACGAGGACGGCCGCCGCGGCGGGGGCGGCCGCGGCCCAGCTCGCGGTGAACGCCTCCCATGCCGCGAGGGAGACGAGGACCGCCGCGCCCGACCACCGCGCCGCCGACTTGACCCGCTCCCCCATGGAGAGCAAGTGTAGGGGCGATCGGCGGCGGCGACCTCTGCCGATCGGCAGAGGTCGGCGGCCCCGGCCGTGCCGGAACCGGCCTTGCGGGGATAGCGGCGGCGGCCCGTCCCCGTCAGGGTTGAGCGCATGATCGAACTGCGAAGACGACACCGATACCGTTGGCCCGCAATCGCCTTGGCCTCACTGCTGGCCCTCGGCGCGGGTGCGGTGGCCTGGGAGGCCGCCGCCCGCCCGGCCCGGGCCCTGCTCCTGGCGGACACGAACCGCGACGGGCAGGTCACCGCCGCCGACGCGGCGGGCAGGGGCGAGTGGACTCCGGGCCGGGGCGCGATCGTGGTGCCCAACCTCGACGACGACCTCCAGGCCTGCCCGAGCCTCGCCCCGGACGGCGAGCGACTGAGCGACGACGCGCTGGCCGCCTGCTCCGACGGCGCCGACGAGGTCGTCAACGGCGCGGCCGACCTGCTCGACATGGCGCCGTTGCGCATCGGGCCGAAGCGCGGACTCGGCGCCGGCGCGACCGCAACGGTCGCGGTCGACGGACCGGCCGGCGACGCGGCACGGCTGTTCGTCCAGGGCGGCGACGGGGACTACTCGATGCTCGGCCCCGACGACCCGATCACCGCCGATCGCCTCAGGGACGGCGTCGACCTCGTCCTCGAAGCCACCGGATTCGCCGAGACGGACGCCGGGTTCATCGACGTGGCGCTGAGCGTCCGCGACGGGAGGACCGTCGAGACCGACCGGGTCCGCATTCGGATCGCGCCGCTGCTGCTGGCCCACGATCTGGCCCCGATCGACCGGTTGATCGTGTCCGACAACGGCACCGCGGTCGAGGACGCCGAGCGGCACGGCTACGACCCCGCCGCGTCGCCCCCGCCCGTCCATGAAGGCGAGGCGGCCTTCCGCGAGGACCTGGTCGCAGGGCTCGAATCGGCCGGGCTCGAAGGCCGCTTGACGATGTACCCGACCGGCGACGACCGGTGGATGCGCGACCAGTTCATCACCGGGTACGCCTCCATGCCGGGGCCCGGCGGGGACCCGCACACGCTGACCGTGGTGCTGCGGTCGGCCGTCGTCGACCCCGAGGGCAGCACCCCCGAGTTCCCGCTGCGCGACGCCGGACGGCCGGCGTTCACGCTGCTGCAAGGCCCCGACACCGCCGTGGTGCAGACCTACAGTCCCGAGCGGGTCGGCCAGGACGAGTACAACGCGCTGTGGGGCTCCTTCAGCTCCACCGGCAATGTCATCGTCGCTCCGCCCCACGCCGCCGGCGACGGTGCCCGGCCCGCCGGCCGCGTCCTGTACGGCTCTGACGGCGGCGAGGCCGCCCCCGACCCGGCCTTCGTCGACTTCCTCGCGGCGCAGGCCGACCAGGATCCGCTGGCGATCGACACGAGCTGGCTCGGCGTCGGCCACATCGACGAGTTCCTCTCGTTCACCGCCGCCGACAACGACCGCGGGTGGGCGGCGGTCGTCGCCGACCCGGCGCTGGGCGCGCGGCTGCTCGAAGCGCTCGTCGACGACGGGCTGGGGGGCCAGGGCCTCGTGCAGGGCGCCGCGCCCGACGGCGCGGACCTGACCGTCGCGCAGGCCCTGGAAGCACCGGAGATCGTGGAGGGCAACCGGATCGCGGCCGAGGGCATCGACGCGGCACTCGCCGTGCTCGCCCGGGAGCTCGGCCTCGGCGAGGACGAGATCGTGCGGGTCCCGGCGCTGTTCACCGAACTCGTCATCGAGGGCTACCCGCGGCAGGACATCGTGGCGAACCACATGCCCGCCATCGTCAACGGCGTCGAGACCGGCACCGGCGCCTTCCTGGCCATCCAGCCCCACGGACCGCTCGACGCCGCAGGGCGGGACGTGTACGCGGCCGCCGCCGAAGCGGCCTTCGCCGACGCGGGCAGCCGGATCGCCTGGGTCGAGGCCTGGGACTACGGCCACGCGGTCGGCACCGTGGGCGGCGAGATCCACTGCCTCACCAACAGCATCCGCGACCAGACCGGGACCGCGCCCTGGTGGCGGAACTGACCCGGTCCCGGGTCCTCGGCCAGACCGAGGGCCCGGGCCCCGCGCTCTGCCGCCGATCCCGCACGGGAGGTCCCAGGCTGGGACCACCGGATGCCCGGCACGCCCATCGAAGCGCGCGTCGGGCCCCGGTGCGTCCGGCCTGGGCGACGGCGCCGATCCCGCACGGGCGGGAAGCCCTGAGGGCCTAGGCCCTCCAGGACCGGCGGGGCCTGAGTTCGAGGTCGGGCACGGCCGGCGGGTACGGCGGGTACTGCTCGACGAGGCCCTCCCAGACCTCGTTCGGGATCGCGAGCCCCGCATCGATCATCGCCGCCCCGTGCCACAGCCCGATCCCCTTGAGGGCCTTCGCGGTGCTGCGGCAGATCTCCTCGTTGAGGAACGCGAACCGCTCCTCGGCCGCGTCCCGCTCCTCCAGCTCCGCCGGACCGGTCGCGTCCTCCAGCCGGTCCAGCACCGCTCCCAGCCGCTCGCACTCCTCCATGAGCGCCAGCACCGGCCGGAACCCCGCGGCGACCTCCCCGTCGGTCAGCTCGTCCATGCCCCGCCCCCTTCGGAACGGACTCTAGACGCGGGCCGCACGTTTCCCGGCACCGGCTTCTCGGAGGACCGTTCGCAGCCGCTCCGGGCGGACGCCCGAGCCCTGCGGCCGATCGTTGCAGCCGCGGGCGGAGTGCGGCGGCGGCGTCGGGTAGCGGCCACCGGGCCTCCCGAACACCACGTGGCCCTCCACGGCGATGCCGGTCGGCCCGGTCCCGGACGGCGCACCGCTAGCCGGTGGCCGTGAACAAACGCGGCAGGAAGTCGATCAGCGACTTCTGCCAGACGTCCCAGCCGTGCGGACCGGCGACGATGGGTGCGAACTCGTGCTCGACGCCGCTGCGCTCCATCGCCGCGATCAGTTCGAGGGTCGCGTCGTACGTGAAGTCCTGCCGGTCGCCGGAGTACACCCGGATCAGCTCGGTGCCGGCGTTGACGGCGTCGACGTCGGTGCCCTCCGGCGGGCCGCCGAAGGCCGACATCGCACCGATGTAACCGAACTCGCCGGGGTGGGCCCAGAGGGTGCTGAGGGTGTGCCCCGAGCCCATCGACAGGCCCGCCAGCGCGCGCCGGCGCGGGTCCGCGCTCACGTTGTACAGCTCCTCGGCCGCCGGGGCGATGCGCGTGGTCATCTCGGTCGGGAAGTCGACGCCGTTGCCGTTGGCCATCACCACGACCATCGGCACCGTGCCGCCCTGCCGGTGGTGGTTGTCGAGGATCCGGTGGGCGTGGCCGACCTCGATCCAGTCCGTCCACGTCTGCCCGCCGCCGTGCTGCAGGTAGAGCACCGGGTACGCCTCGGCGCGGTCGGCGTCGTAGTCCGGCGGCGTCCACACGTAGGCCGAGCGCTCCTCCCCGCCGGCGGTGCTGGTGTAGTGCATGACGCCCACCTCGCCGCGCTCGCCGGCGGGCGCCTCCGCGGTGTACCGGCCGCGGAGGGTGTCGCCGGCGACGGTGAACGTGCTCCACGCGGGTTCGGAGAGCACCGACGTCGGGTTGCCCTCGTCCTTCTGATCGACGCCGTCGACCTCGAACTTGTAGTAGTACGAACCGCCCTCGAGCCGCATCGACAGGCGCCACGAGCCGTCGTCCTGCTCGACCATCGGCGTGCGCGGCCAGCTTCCGGCCGGGCCGAAGTTGCCCCAGACGGTGACCCGGGAGGCGTCGGCGAACTCGGGGCCGGCCTCGAAGGTGACGACGCCGTTCTCGTCGACCCACGGGGTGGGCGTCGTGCCCGGCGCGGGGACCTCGCGGGCGGTGAAGGGGAGGTGGCCCTCGCTCGGACCGTGCTCGTCGACCGGCCGGAACAGCCGCTGGGCGAAGTCGTGCAGGCCCGCCCGCCACGTCTCCCACACGCCGCCGGTGGCGGGGTTCGATCCGTCCGACTGGAACTCGACGCCCGCCTCGGCGAACGCGGCCTCGAGTTCGACGATGCCGTCGTAGGCGGGGTCCGTGGCGTTGCCGCCGTACACGCGGATCAGGTCGGTGCGGTGGTTGATCTGACGCGCCTTGCCGTGGCCGATCCTCTGGTCGAAGCCGCCGGAGAAGGATCCGACGTGGGCGAACGCCCCCGTGGCGGAGACCAGCGTCTCCAGCGCCGTCCGCGCTCCCCGGCCGATGCCGGCGATGGCGCGGGCGCTCGGGTCGGCGGCGACGCGGAACGCCGATTCCACGGCCGGCACGAGTTCCCTGAGGAGGTCCTTCTTCACCGAGAGGCCCTCGCCGTCGGCCATCACGACCACCATCGGCTCGGCGTCGCCGTCGAGCACGAGGTTGTCGAGGATCTGCTTCAGGCGGCCCAGTTCCACCCACTCGCGGTGGCTCTGGCCCTCGTCCTGCAGGAGGTAGAGCGTGGGGTAGGGCTCGGCGCGATCGGCGTCGTAGCCCGGCGGGGTCCAGACGAGCGCCTCGGACCCCGCGCCGCCGCCGTACTCGATCGTGCCGAGCTCGCCGCCGCCGGCGGCGTCGGCCAGCCACTCCGCGCCCGGTCCGGGCACGAACAGGGTGCTGAGGTCCGGCTGCGCCGTGACCTCCGGGTCGGTCTCCGGGTTGCGGAACGTGACGGCCTCCTCGCCGGGGGCCGGCCGCACCGCGTACTGGTAGTAGTACAGGCCGGGTTCGAGCGGGCCCATCGTGGCGACGCGGTCCGCCTCGCCGTCGGCGTTGAACTCGGTCCAGGCCCTGCCCGGTCCGAAGTTCCCCTGCACGGTGACCTGGCCGTCCTCGACGCCGGTCACCTCGGTCACGACCTCGGCGGGCACGGTGAAGCGGTACACGTTCGCCACCGGGCTGTCCGGCACCTGCGCCACCCACGGGTCGCCGCTCGCGGCGGTCGCGGCGGAGGGCACCGCCAGGAGGGCGCCCGTCCCCACCGCCACGGCGGCGAGCACTGCGGTCCGGGGGCGGTCCGGTGGGACCGCCGGTCGTGCGTGGGACTCCATCATGGTCGAATTCCTCTCGCGCGTCGCTTCTCGAACGGCCGGGAGGGACGACCGGTCCAAACACACCACTATGTTTATATGTCGATAAATCAATGTAATTTACCGGCCGTCCCCGCGCAAGCCCTCATCGGCGCCCTGGGCGGCGTGAGGGCCCGGCCCGGCGAAGTCGCAGCGGCCCAGGGCGAGACGGGGTCCTCACGCGGCCCGGGTCCGGGCCGCGTGCAGCCTGGCGGGGCCCCGGGCCGCGCCGGCGGGCTCGAACCACATGGAGAGCCGACCGCATTCGCAGCGGGCGTACACGACGGTGCCGGTCGAGGTGCGGTGGCGGGACACCACGTTCAGGACCTCGCTCATGCGCAGTTCGCACAGGGGGCAGGGGTCCGCGGTGTGCTTCTCGTTGCTCATAGGCCCAGTCTTCGCCTAGAATCGTTCGGGAACAACGAAGGTTTTCGCATCGGATCTTGTGGAGTTCCCGAATGATCGATCCCCGGTTGCAGACGCTGCGCGTCCTGCGGTCGCACGGCACGGTCACCGCCACCGCCCTCGCCCTGCACCTCACGCCGTCCACCGTCTCGCAGCAGCTCAAGCAGCTCGCCCACGACAACGGCGTCCGCCTGCTGGAGCCGAACGGCCGCCGCGTGCGCCTCACCCCGGCCGCGGAGACCCTGCTCGCGCACGCCGACCTGCTGTACGCGCAGTGGGAGAAGGCCAAAGTGGACCTGGCCGCCCTCGGGGAGGGCCGCATCGGGAGCCTGCGGATCTGCGGCCTGTCCAGCACGGTCTCGGCCTTCGTCGCCCCCGCCGCCAAGCGGCTGCGCGAGGCGCACCCGGGAGTGCGGCTGCACCTGGCCGCGGTCGAGGCGGTCGAGGCCTTCAGGATGCTCGAGTCCGGCGACGCCGACATCGCCG
This sequence comes from Glycomyces amatae, assembly GCF_020991375.1. Classification (GTDB taxonomy): domain Bacteria; phylum Actinomycetota; class Actinomycetes; order Mycobacteriales; family Micromonosporaceae; genus Glycomyces; species Glycomyces amatae. The sequence continues at coordinate 11,443 of NZ_JAJLQZ010000034.1, forward strand.
TCGTCACCCCGCACGACGCCACCCCGCCCCTCGGCGACCCCCGGTTCGAGCAGGAGTTCCTCGTGGACGACGTGGAGGACCTGCTGGTCCCGGTCGACCACCCGCTGGCCGGGCGCGCGGGCGTGGCGCTGGCCGAGGCCGCCGACGAGGAGTGGATCGCCATGCCCGCCTGCCTCGACCAGTACCAGCTGTTCACGAGCTCCGCCGCCGCGGCGGGGTTCACGCCCGACGTCGCGCACCGGGCCGACTCCTGGACCAGCATGTCCGGGCTGGTGTGCACCGGTTTCGGGGTGGGCCTGTACTCCCGGCTGGTGCCCGTCCCGGTCGACCACGCCGTGGTCCGGGTGCCGATCCACGGCCACCCGGTGCCGACCCGGCCGCTGTTCACCGCGGTGCGGCGCGGCAGCGCCGGACTGCCCGCCATCGCGAACGGCCTGGACGCGATCCGCGAGGAGGCCGCCCGCGAACGCTCCTACTCCCCGGTGGGCGGCCGCAGGCGCCCGCGGGAGGGCGAGCCGGGCTCGGCGGTGCAGACCGGGAGGACGAGCCCCGGGCCCGCGGTCGGTTCCATCTCCTCGTAGTCGACCTCGCACCGCCCCTCGAGCGGGTCGCCGAGGGGTACGCGGCCGTGGACGGGCGCCGCGCCGTCAAGGTCCTGCCGCGCCCGTGACGGCTCGGCGGGACCAGGACGGGGGCTGTCACCGTCGCGGGGGATGATCGGCCCGTGTCCGATCCCACCGCCCGCGCGCTCAGCCTGCTCAACCTGCTGCAATCGCACCGGCACCGGCCCGCCCCCGAGCTCGCCCGGCGGCTCGGCGTCACGGTCCGGACCGTGCGGCGCGACGTCGGGCGCCTGCGCGGCCTCGGCTACCGCATCGACTCCGCGCCGGGCTCGTTCGGCGGCTACCGGCTCGAGGCGGGCGCCGCGCTGCCGCCCCTGCTGCTGTCCGACGAGGAGGCGGTCGCCATCGCGATCGGCCTGCGCCTGGTCGCGGCGGGCCGCCTCAGCCGCGGCGCCGAGTTCGCGCTGTCGGTCCTCGCGAAGCTCGAGGCGGTGCTGCCCGCCCGGCTGCGCCGCCGCGTCAAGGCCGTGGGCCCCCAGCTCGGGCCCGAGGCGGGGCGCGACGGGGCCTCGACCGAGGTGCTCGTCGACCTGGCCCTGGCCTGCCGCGACCGCGAGCGCGTGCGGCTGCGGTACCGGCCGGACGGCGGCCGGGAGCAGGAGCGGCGGGTCGAACCGCACGCGCTCGTCCCGGCCGGCGGCGACTGGTACCTCGTCTGCTGGGACCTCGACCGCGCCGACTGGCGGACCTTCGGCGCCGCCCGCCTGGCCGGCGTCGAGCACCTGCGGGTCGGGTTCGCCCCGCGCGCGCTGTCGCCGCGGCGGGTGGAGGGGTTCGTGGCCGTCGCGCGCACCTGGGGGCCGCGCGTCCAGGAGGCGGCGGCGATCGTGGAGATGCCGCTCGCGGCGTTCCAGGACGCCCTCGGGGAGTGGGCGCGGGGCGCGACGGCGGCGGGGCCGGGAAGGACGCGCTGGCCGGTGGGCGGCTCGAGCGCGCGGGACGTCGCCTACGGCCTCTCGTGGCTTCCGGCGGGCACGCCCTACCGGCTCGAGATGCCCGACGCGGAGCGGGCCGAGCTGCGGGCGCTGCTCGCGCGCACGGCCGACGCGCTGGACCGGTGAGGGCACCGGTCCAGCGGGTCGCGGCCGTCAGGCGCGGGTGTCGCGGAGCGCGCCCATCGCCTCGTTCAGGGTGGCGTGGACGTACTCCAGTCCGGGCGTGGCGAAGGCGCTCCAGTCGGTGTCCTCGCCGGTGCCGGACCGGTCGGCGTCCTCGGACCAGTCCTGCTCGGCGCCCGGGTCGTGCCGGTAGACCCACCACAGGTTCCCCGCCGGGTCCTGGAACCGGGCGAGGGTGTCGCCGAAGAAGTCGGTCGGCCGCGTGACGACGCGCCCGCCGAGCCGCTCCGCCCGCGCGAGGACCGCGTCGGCGTCGTCGACGTACACGCGGATCAGCGCGGGGGTGAACGGCCAGTCGGGCTTGCGGTCGGCGACCGTCAGCAGCGAGTCGCCGATCCGCAGTTCGGCGTGCAGGATCAGCCCGTCGGTGTCGAGCGTGCGGGCCTCGGGCACGTCCTCGGCGTCGAAGACGGCGGTCAGGAACCCGATCAGCTCCCCTGCGGCGTCGGCGACGATGAACGGGTTGACGGTGTTCGAACCGGCCGGGACGGCGGGTGCGGTGGCCATGGCGTTTCCTCTCGTACGGGGATAGACGACGCCATGGTCGCCCGCGACCGGGACCGATCCTGTCCGCATCGGGAACGGGCGCCGAAACCGGGGCCGGGATCACCGGCGGCGGGTCCGGGCCCCGGGTCTCCGGGGCGGGCTCACGCCGCTTCGGCGAGGACGTCGGCGATCATCCGGTGCCCTTGCGCCTCGAAGCGCTCGTCGCCGATCCGGTGGGCCCAGCACGCGGTGGCGATCGCCGAGCGGACGCGCTGGCGCAGCCAGGTCCCGGGCTCGCGCGGGTCGGCGCCGTAGCCGGACAGGAACGCCGCCTCCGCTCCCGGGTGGCGGCGGAACTCGTTGACGGCGAGCCGCTCGAAGTCCTCCGCCGCCGGGCGCAGCGCGGCCCGCCCGAAGTCGATCACCCGCAGCACGCCGTCGTCCATCAGCCAGTTCCGGCACTGCCAGTCGCCGTGCGTCGGCACGCAGACGGCGCCCTCCCGCGGCCAGGACCGGACCATGGCCGACAGCGCCGCCACGGTCTCGGGCGCGACCCGGTGCGGTCCCTCGAACCACGCCAGCGCCTTCGCGTCCATGCGGCGCTCATAGTCGGCGTCCGCGAACGCCGCCTGGTCGTGGTGGACGCGGAGGAGCTCGCCGGCCTGCACGTAGGTGTCCGTCGCGGTCTCCGCCGCGGTCCCCATGACGAGGGTCCCGGGCAGGTACTCGGTGACCAGCAGTTTGGCCTCGGCGTCGGCGTGCAGCATCCGGGCGGCCCGGCCGAGCCGGACCCACGGCCCGGTCCACTCCCGGTGCGCCGCGATCTCCCGCTCGATGTGGTGGTCGCCGGGGCCGCCCGCCTTGACGACGACGGTCCTGCCGCCGGTCCTGGCCCGCAGCACCGTGGTCTCGACCAGGTCCCAGCTCATGTCGGCCTCGACCGCCGCGTCGGGCAGCCAGGCCTCGAGCAGCTCGAGCTGGCGGGGGGAGAGTGCGCTGAGCCCGGGGTTCACCGGGACGAGGATAGTGCTTCGTCGCCGGGGCGGTCCGGCGGTCTCGGCCCGCGAGGGACGAGACCGCCGCCCGTCTCAGTCGGTCCCGAGGACGGCGGTCACGCGGATCTCGACGCGCATGCCCGGCGCGCCGAGGGCGGGGACGCCCGTCTGGGTCCAGACGGGGGCCCGGCCGCCCATGCGCTCGCGGAACTGCTCGGTCATGACGCGGGTGGGGCGGTCGCCGATGAACCCGGGGTCGTCGGGAATGTGGTACGAGTTCACGTGCACGACGTCGCGCCAGGTGGCGCCGGCCGTGGCGAGGGTGCGCTCGACGTTGTCGAAGGCCCGCACGATCTCCTCCTCGAGGTCGTCGGGGAACTCGATGTCGTCGTTCCAGCCGCCTTGGCCGGAGATCTCGACGCGGTCGCCGATGCGGACGGCCTGGCTGTATCCCAGCAGGTCGCGCATCTTGTCGCCGTATCCGGGGGTCACGAAGAATTCCGGCTCGCCCATGGTGTTCCCTTCACATTGACTTCATCCTTGAAGTGAATCTATCATATTGACTTCACGGTTGAAGTCACGCCCGCTCGGTATAGTGCCGCCATGGCCACCAGCGCGACCCCCGACTCCCCGGACGAGACCCTGTGGCTCGACGCGGCCGAGAAGGAGACCTGGACCGCCCTGATCTCGCTGATCCTCTCGCTGCCGGGGCGCCTGGAGGCGCCCCTCCAGCGCGAGGCGGGCCTGACGCTGTTCGAGTACCTGACGCTCAGCCACGTCTCCGAGGCCCCCGGCCGGCGCCTGCGGATGAGCGAGCTCGCGTTCCTCGCCAACGGCTCGCTCTCGCGCCTCTCCAACGTGGTCAAGCGCTTCGAGCAGCGGGGCTGGATGGAGCGCTCGCCCGACCCCGACGACGGCCGCTACACGATCGCGTCGCTGACCGAGGCGGGCTACGAGACCGTGGTCGCCGCCGCCCCGGCCCACGTCCGCGCCGTGCGGCAGGTCGCGCTCGACCGGCTCGGCGCCGACGACCGGCAGGCGCTCGTCCGCATCGCCGAGAAGCTGCGCGCGCGGCCCGCCGAGCTCGACTGAGGCCGCGCCGACGGCCCCGCCCGGCGGCCCCTGGCCTGCGCTCACCTCCCGCTCAGCCGCGCCGTCAGCCAGTCGGCCGCCGCCGGGAGCCAGTCGGCGCGGACGTTGCCGAGGAGGTGGTCCCCCTCGGGCACCGGCAGGTACTCGCCGCGCGGCGCCAGCCGGGCCAGCGGTTCGCCGTTCACGACGCCGGGTATGGCGTCGCGGCCGCCGTCGACCACCAGCAGCGGGCCGCCGATGCGCGGCGCGAGCCCGGCCAGGTCGACCCGGTCGGCGAACTCGCGGGCGGCCCCGGGGCCTCCGGCGCGGTCGGCGAGGGTCCCGGTCACGAACGGCGGCAGCGCGTCCCAGTCCAGCCGGAACGGGCCGCTGACCGTGACGGCGGCGGCCGCCCGCGGTTCGAGCGCCGCGCTCTCGGCGGCGAAGTAGCCGCCGAGGCTGAGTCCGACCAGGCCGATCCGCTCGGCCTCCAGCGCGTCGGCGACCCGGGCCACGACCCGGTGGTAGTCGGCGCGGAGCACGGTGCCGGCGGCGAGGACCCCTTGGCCGGGGCCGTCCATGGCGAACACCGTCGCGCCGTGCCGCAGCAGCGCCGCGCAGACGTCGTGGAACTCCTCCTTGCCCGAGTCCATCCCGGGGACGACCACGACCGGGCTCGTGTCTCCCGGGCCGCGGAGCCAGCCGGCGAAACCGGGGCCTTCGATCCGCTTCGCCCCGGGTTCGGCCAGGGCGAGGGCGCGGCCCATGGCCCGGTCGGCCGCGGCCGCGTCCCCGGCGTTCCCGCGGCGGCCCCGCCCGGGGGCGAGGGTGGCGAAGTGGAACCACCGGGCCGCCGTCCGGCAGTGCTCGGCGGCGCTGACCGCCGAGGCGGCCCGGTCCGCGCGGGCGAGGTGGGCGCGCGCGATGTCCGCGAAGCGCTCGGGCCACTCCTCCAGCGCGGCGAGTCCCTCGGTGGCCCTGCGGTACTCGTTCGGGTCGAGCCCGGCACCGGTGGCGCGGCTGAAGTTCGCCTCGGCGAACGGTGCGGCGTTCACCGGGCGCCCCCGACCGTGAGCACCGCGTTGCCGCGGATCCGGCGCTCCCGCAGGTCGACGAGGACCGCGGCGGTGTCGGACCAGTCGGCGGTGCGGCCGATCTCGGGGTGCAGGCGCCCGGTCGCCACGAGCCCGACCAGCGTCGCCAGGTCGTCGCCGTAAGGGGCTCCGGCGTAATGGAAGTGCCTGATGCGGGCGTTCTCGGGCCCGTCGAGGAGGGAGAAGAAGTCCAGCACGGCGCTGCGCCCGCCGGCCTGGCCGAACCAGATCAGGGTGCCGCCGGGGCGCAGCCGGGCGAGCGCCGCCGGGAGCGCCGCGCCGCCGGTGGATTCGAGCACCGTGTCGAAGGGCCCGGTCGCGTCGGCGAGGTCGTGGACGACGCGCGCGGCGCCCAGTTCGGCGAGGCGGGCGCCCCGCTCGGACGTGGCGGTCACGGCGGTGAGCTCGGCCCCGGCGCCCGCGGCGAGTTCGGTGACGTAGTGGCCGACCCCGCCGGAGGCCCCGGTCAGCAGCAGCCGCCGGCCCGTGACGGCCCCGGCGGCGCGCAGCAGGCGCAGCGCGGTGATCCCGGCCAGCGGCAGCGCGGCCGCCGCGACGGCGCCGATCGACTCCGGCAGCGCGGCGAGGGAGTGGGTCGGGACGGCCGCGTACTCGGCCCATCCCGCGGCGGGCGGGTGCCCGACGACGCGGGTGCCCGCGGCGGGCCCGGAGCCGTCGGCGGCGGCCTGGACGACCAGGCCCGCCACGTCCTTGCCCGGGCGCAGGCCGGGGGCGGGGTCCTCCAGCAGGAAGGTCTCGCCCCGGTTCACGGAGAACGCCTCCACCCGGACCAGCGCCTCGTCGGGGGCGGGGAACGGCTGCGGGTCGGCTCGCAGTTCGACGGGCCGCGCCGGCTCGCCCGTGGGGATCAGTCGCTTCATGTCCGCAATGCAAGCCGCGGCCGCGCCGGGCGGCCAACAACCGGTGCGGGCCGGCGACAACCGCCGGTTGTCGCCCGTGCTCACCGCCTGGTTAGGTGGGGGCATGGATCCCGATCTGGCGCAGGTCCGCGCGTTCGTGCTCGCGGCCGAGGAGCTGCACTTCGGCAGGGCCGCGAAGCGGCTGTCGATCTCCCAGCAGGCCCTGTCGAAGCGGATCGGCGCCCTGGAGTCGCGCCTGGGCGTGCGGCTGCTCGACCGCGGCGGCCGCGGCGTGCGGCTGACCGGGCCGGGGGCGCGGTTCCTCGGGCCCGCCCGCAGCGCCCTGCGCGCGGGCGAGGCGGCCGTCGCCGCCGTGCGCCCCGCGCACCGCCCGCTCCGGATCGACGTGTGGGGCCACCTGTTCGCGCCGATGCGGACGCTGGGGCGGGTCGCCGAGCACGGCGAGCACCTGGAACTCGAGCTCGGCCACGGGCGCGACCTGCCGGGAGTGTCGGCCGCGCTCCTGCGGCACCAGGTCGACGTCGGCTTCGGCCGCCTCCACCCTCCCGTGGACGAGGGCCTCGCCCACCGCCTCGTGCGGCTGGAGCCGGTCGACGCCGTCCTCAGCGCCGACCACCCGCTGGCGTCGGAGCCGCACCTGCGGCCCGATCAGCTGCGTGGGAGTCTGCTGTGGACGCCCGGGCCGCCGGAGCGGCTCGACTTCCTGCGCCGCTTCGCCGACCGGTTCGGCATCGAGCGGCACACCGGCGGCGTCAACCTGGGGCTCGACCACTTCGCCGCCCGGATCGCGGCCGACCCGGCCTGCTTCTCCCTGTTCCCGCCCGACTGCCCGCTCCCCGACGTCCCCGGCCTCCGCTCGGTCCCGCTGCTGGAGCCGACGCCGCTCTACGCGTGGTCGCTGGTGTGGCGCCGGGACGACCCGCCCCGCCTGCTCGACCCGCTGCTGGCCGCGTTCGCCGACCAGGCCCGCCGCAGCCGCTGGCTCGAGTACGACCCGGACCGCGACTGGCTGCCCTGAGACCCGTCACCGCGTCCGCGGCGCGGGGGCCTTCTCGCGCATCCGGTTCCGGACCAGGACCCCGGTGCGGTGGGCCAGGAGGATGAGGGCGAGCCCGTTGAGGGCGTGCACCAGGAACAGCGACTGGCCCCAGAGCGTGCCGGGCACGTTGACGAGCGCCATGCCGTGCTGGAGCAGCACCAGGAGGGCCCCCAGGGCGGTCAGCCGCGCGATCGCGGCCCCGGCCCGCGCCGCGAGCGCGAGGAGCACCGCGGCCGCGTAGAGGTACAGCAGGACGTCGCCGTTCATGAAGTGCAGGTCGAAGCCGTCGCCCAGGCCGCCGCCGTAGCCGACGCCGAACCCGGCCAGGGCGAACTGGACGACCAGCAGCGCCAGCAGCAGCATCATCCAGACCCGCAGGACCGCGGTGAGGACGGGGCTCATGCGGGGACCTCGCTTCCTCGCGCCCGCAGGGCGCGCTTCGCGTCGACCGCCCGCTTGGCCAGGCGGGCGACGGCCAGCTGCACCACGAGGATGCCCAGGCCGTTGAGGGCGTGCAGGGCGATGCCCACGCCGCCGCCGACGCCGTCGGTGCCGAAGCCGTAGGCGAACGCGCCCTGCATGAAGACCATGAAGGCCGACAGGACCGTCAGCAGGACGGCCTTCCAGCCGGGCCGGGCGAGGAGGGCGAGGACGACCGACAGCATGAGCCAGAAGATGAGCATGCCGCCGTTGCCGACGTGGACGATGAAGCGCATGATCCGCTCGTCGCCCGTGGTGACGGCGCCCCATCCGGCGAGTCCGACCTGGAGCACGAGGAGGACCACGACGAAGCGCGTCCAACCCAGGAAGAGCAGTTTCACCGCGGCCGCCCCTCGGATCGCGGTGGGCGGCACCGGGTGCCGATGGCGCTTCGAGCGCTTCGCCGTTGCATGCGGCCGAGTCTGCCGCCGCCCCCGCCCGCGGGCATCGGCTCGGGGATGTCGATCGGCCTACTCCGCGGGAGGTAAGGCGGCGGCGCGCCGTACCTCCCGCGGGTGGACCGCGGGGTCGCCGCGGTTCCCGATCGGCGCCTCGATCGCCCGCCGTGCCTCCCGCGGGCGGACCGCGGCCACGGCCCGCCGCGGCGGCTCGTCCGCGCAGCGCGGGGAGCGGCGCGCTCGCGGCGCGGCTCGCGGGGGCGCGGTCACCCGGCCGCCGGGGGCTCCGCCGCGGGGAGCCGGGCGCCGATGAGCGCCAGGTTCTGGATCGTGGCCAGGCCGCACTGCGCGGCGTCGTTGGTGTACAGCGTCCGCGACTCGTCCACCGGGGACAGCACCTCGGGCGGCAGGATGCGCGCCGAGCGGAACGCCGCCTCGCCCGCGAACTCGCCGCCCGTGAAGTAGGCCCGCCACGCCCGGTCGGCGAGCGCCTCGTCGCCCAGCCGGTTCGCCGCGTACGCCGCGAGCCGGGAGTGCGCCTGCTCCAGGTTGAAGCCCGAGGCGGCCTCCCCCAGCTCCGCGACCCGCTCCTCGGGCTCGGCCAGGTAGAGGCGGCAGTACTGGAGCCACGCCTCCTTGAACCCGGGGGCCTCGACCTGGCCCGCGTCGATCAGGGCCACGAGCTCGCTGCACACCTCGACCAGCCCGAACACGGCCGACAGGTGCGAGACGGCGACGCGGTCGCGCGCGGTGTCGAACCGGCCCGTGTCCAGGTCGTACAGGGCCTCGCCGGTGAAGAAGCCCTTCGGCAGCGCGCCGATGTCGCGCATGGTGCCGAGCAGCCGGTCGCGCGACCGCTCGTTCCCGGTGATCTCCCAGTCCGCCAGCCAGGTCGCCGCGAGCGCGCTCCAGTCCGTGCCGAGCCCGACGGCGAGCGCCCGCCGCTCGGGCCGGTAGGTCGCGGCGTCCGCCCGCACCTTGCGGGTGGGGTCGACGGCGAGGAAGGTCGCGTCGGAGTCGCGCAGCTCCAGCATGAGGTCGCGCGTGTGCTCGTCCGCGGTGAGGAAGTAGTGGCAGCGCCGGTAGGCGGGGGTGGAGATCCGCAGCTGCTTGGCGCTGCACCCCCAGTGCTGGACGTTGTGCCTGGTGCCCAGGCCCTTCCAGGGCCCGGCGTGGTAGACGTCCACGTCGCCGGTGTGGCGGGTCATGCGCTCGGCGAGGCGGAACACGTCCGCGCGGCCGGTGCGCAGGAACGAGGTCCACAGCCACAGGTCGGGCGACAGCTCGGAGTTGTCCCACGCGTACCCGCCCACGTCGTAGCGCCAGGTGTGCCGGTCGGCGTCGTAGGCGTGCATGACGTCGCCGAAGTTCCAGAACCCGTACCAGGACCGCTGCGGGACCTGGCCCGCGTAGAAGTCGAGCATGAAGTCGAGCCGGTCCTCCAGCGCCGCGCGGCGCGGGTCGGCGCGGTCGGGGAGGTCCCAGTCGCCGAGGACGCCCGCCGCGTGCAGGGCCTGCGGCTCGGGCACCAGCTGCGGGCGGACCGCGGTCCCGCGGGCGAGGCGCGCCAGCTCGGCGACGGGCGGCGTGGCCGCGAAGGGGGTCACCGTGAGCTCGTGGGTGCGGCCGATGCCGTGCGCGGTGCCGAACCCGGGCTCGTAGTCCTCGTACGTGATCTCGAGGGCCTCGAGCTGGTCGGCGTAGTCCTCCTGGCCGAGGCCGTCGTGGTAGAACCGCAGGTCCATGGGGGCGGCGTCGGGCGACCACAGCCAGGTGGTGAGCGTCGCGGCGCCGGAGGCGGCGCCGCGCACGTCGAGGCCGGTGGGGTGCGACTGCCAGAACCCGGTGAGCCCCACGGCGAGTCCGCCGCCGGTGTCGCCGACGTAGGCGAGGCCGTCCGCGCGGGTGCCCTGGGCGACGTCGATCCAGGGCCGGTCGGCGGCGGTGCGCTTGTGGAGCGTGTAGCCGTTGGCGCCGAGCTGGCGCAGCGAGTAGTCGCTCCACAGCGGGATCCAGCGCGCGAGGTCGGCGACCCCGCGCTCCCAGGTCTCCGGCGGCGGCGTGGGCCGCCCGTCGAGCTGGGCGGCGCGCACCTCGGCGCCGGGGTCGCGGCGCATCCCGGTCAGGCCGCGCACGGCCTCGCGCAGGAACCCGCCGTCGGCTCCGGCGATGCGCACGTGCCGGTCGTGCGCCTCGGCGCGCAGCGGCACCGTGAACTCCAGCCCGAGCGAGGAGAGGAAGTCGCGCTCGGGGTCGCCGTCCCACACGAAGGAGTGGACGAGCCTGAACGTGGGCGCGCCGGCCGCGAACACCAGCCGCGCCGTGAACGGCAGCCATTCGCGGCCGGTGTCGTCGCGGTGGACGCCGGTGACCTTGAGGACGGCGCGCACCGGCCCGTCCTGCTCCACCTCGCAGCCGGTGACGTGCCCGACGGCGCGGATGCGGCCCCGCACGTCGGGTTCGGGGTGGTCCTGCCTGCTGGAGACCAGCCTGCCCGAGACGGCCGCTTCCACGGGGCCGACCGAGACGGACCGCACCAGCTCGGGCCCTTCGGCGGCCACCACGACCTTGTAGGCGCCGTTGCGGACCGCGTAGCCGCCCGCGACGGGGAGGACGTGGAGGCGGTCGGCGCGCCGATCGGCCTCGGTGCGGCGCACCACCCGGTAGCCGTGCGCGGGTTCGCGGTCGGCGCCGAGCGCGACCCCCGCCCACTTGACGCTGCCGTCGGGCCAGGTGGCGAGCGGCCAGGTCTGGGCGCGCACCGGCGCGCCCGCGTCGTCGCGGACGGCCAGGTCCGCGGTGTCGAGGACGGCGCCGGCGGTGAACGGGACGCCGCAGGCGGCGCCGCCGATCGCGAGGTCGGGCGCGGCGTCGTCGAGCCAGCGCAGCGGAACGTCCACAGTGGTGTCATTGGCGGTGTCGGTCGGTGCGTTCGTCATGGCAGTGCGGTCACCTCGAGGTTGCGGTAGTGGGCGGTGAGGGGCGACATCTGGCGGAAGCCGATGCGCCCCGCGCCCAGCGGCTCGTCGTCGTGGAAGGCGAAGAGGGTCAGGCCGTCGATCGCGAAGGACACCAGGGCGCCGCGCTTGACGACGCGGAGCCGGTAGTGGCCGTCGGCGTCCTCGGCGCCCGGCAGCGGGTCCGCGCCCTGGGCGACCAGGCGGAAGCCGGGGCTCTTGCGCAGGTTGCAGGTCCGGAAGCGGCGCTCGTCGGGCCATTTGCGGCGCAGGTAGGAGACGTGGAGCGTCGAGACGTCCCCCGAGTGGTACTGCGGGTAGCGCCCGGTGCGCGGCGCGAGCGACGGGTCGAACAGGTCGCGTCCGCCCGTGCCGGTGGCGGCGAAGAAGAGCATGGCGAGGCCGTCGCCGCCGAGCGGCCTGAAGTCCCACTCGATCGCGATGTCGGGCCCGAACACCTCGGGGCACCAGTACGTGAAGTGGGCCCGGTCGCCGCGCCCGGCGGCGGCCAGGGCCGCCTCGTCCGCGGTGCTCGACAGCACCGTGCCGCCGCCGGAGTGCCCGACCCCGGCGGGGCCCTCGGCGGTCCAGCCGTCGAAATCCGCCGGGGAGGCGAGCGGGTTGCGGTAGACCGTCACGGCCGGACCAGCCACTTGCCGAGGGGCGCTTCGTCATCGCCCTCGCCGCGCAGGGTCCGCAGCTCCTCGGCGACGTACCGCGCGACGGCGGCGGCCCCCGCGGTCGTGAAGTGGGTGTTGTCCTTCGCGAGCTCGTCGTCCACTGCGGCGCCGACGGCCGCGGCGGCGCCGTGGACGAACAGCGCGGCCGAGTCGGCCTCGCCGAGCCACGTGTAGAGCCACCGCGTGAACACGGTGAGGTCGATGACCGGGACGTCGAGTTCGCGTCCGAGGGCCCGGACCGCGGCCGGGTAGGGGCCGTGGGAGTACCGGAGCGCACCCGCCGCGCCTTCCGCGGGACTGTCGAACATGCGGCGCTCGACGCTCGTGGCCAGGACCGGTGCCGCCCCGGCCCCGCGGGCCTCGGCGACGAACTCGGCGAGCCGCAGGCGGTACCCGCCGTCGGCGGCCAGCGCCTCGGGCTCCTTCTGGTCGTTGTGGCCGAACTGGATCACGACGGTGTCGCCGGGCCGGAGCTCGGCGGCGAGCGCCGCCCACCGCCCCTCCTCGCGGAAGGACGCGGTGGTCGCGCCGCCCTTGGCGTGGTTGCGGACCGCTTCGTCCGTGAACCGCTCGAGTTCGTCGCCCCATCCGAGGAGGGGCAGGTCGGGGCGGCCGGCGGTGGCGCCGCCGTCGGTGGGGGCGACGGTGGAGTCGCCGGCGAGGTGGATCGTCATCAGCCCTTCACGCTCCCGATGAGCATGCCTTTCGCGAAGTGTTTCTGGAGGAACGGGTACGCCAGGAGCACCGGGATCGTCGCGATGATGACCACGGCGAACTTGATGCCCTGGGCGGGCGGCGGCACGTCCGAGTTGAGCTCGTCCGCCGAGAGCGACGCGGCCGCCGTCACCTGGCGCAGGATCATCTGGAGCGTCCACTTGCCGGTGTCGCTGAGGTACAGCAGCGGCGACAGGTAGTCGTTCCAGATGCCCACGGCGTAGAACAGGGCGAACGTCGCCAGGACCGGCTTGGACAGCGGGACGACGACGTGCCGCAGCACCTGGAGCTCGTTGGCGCCGTCGATCTTCGCGGACTCCTCGAGCTCCTGCGGGAGCTGCTGGAAGAAGTTCTTGATGATGATGAGGCTGAACGGGTTGATCGCCATGGGCAGGATCAGCGCCCAGTACGTGTCGAGCAGCCCGAGGTCCTTGACCACCAGGAACGTCGGGATCATGCCGGCGCTGAAGACCATCGTGAAGACGACCAGGCCGAGTACCGTGCGCCGGCCCGGCAGGTCGGTCTTCGACAGGGGGTAGGCCATGAGCACGGTCAGCGCCAGCTGGACCAGCGTGCCGACGAAGGTGACCGCGACGGTGGTCGCGAACGCCCGCACGATCACGTCCGAGGACAGGATCGACTCGTACGAGGTGGTGGTGAACTCGTTCGGCCACAGGAAGAACGGCCGGGTGGTGATCTCGAGCTCGGTCGCGAACGACCCGGCGAGGACGTAGACGAACGGCAGGACGGCGAGCAGCCCGACCACGGTCAGCAGCACGATGTTGAGGACGTCGAAGGCGCGCCCCGCGCGGGTGTTGAACCGCTTGTGGTTGGTGGAGGCCATCAGAAGATCCCCTGCTGGTTGAAGCGCTTGGCGAGCCAGTTGGTGCCGAAGATGAGCACGAGCCCGACGATGGCCTTGAACAGGCCCACCGCCGTGGCGTAGCTGTAGGCGCCCTGCTCGATGCCCGCGAAGTAGACGTAGGTGTCGAAGACGTCGGCGACCGTGCGGTTCAGCGAGTTCGACATCAGGTAGATCTGCTCGAACCCGGTGTTGAGGATCTGGCCGGTCTGGAGGATGAGCAGCACCATGATCGTGGGCAGGATCGAGGGGATCGTGATGTGCCGGACGCGGTGCCAGCGTCCGGCGCCGTCGATGACCGCCGCCTCGTACTGCTCCTGGTCGACCCCGGCGAGCGCCGCGAGGAAGATGATGGTGCCCCAGCCGGTGTTCTTCCAGACCTCCTGCATGAGGATCAGCGGCCGGAACCAGTCGGGGTCGGCGAGCATGTTCGCGTCGGATCCGGACAGCCACCCGAAGAACGTCCACAGCGGACCGTTCCCGATGGCGAACAGCAGCGCGGTGATCGAGACGACCACGGTCCACGACAGGAAGTGCGGGATGTACACGAGCGTCTGCACCGTGCGCTTGAGGACCTGGAGGCGCAGCTCGTTCAGCAGCAGCGCCAGCACGATGGTGAGCGGGAACGCGATGAACAGGGTCAGGGCGGCGACGATGAGCGTGTTGGTCAGCAGCCGCAGGAAGTCGGGGTTGGACAGGAACTCCCGGAAGTGGGCCAGGCCGACCCATTCGCTCCCGTCGACGCCGAGGAACGGGATGTAGTTCTTGAACGCGATCCGGGCCCCCCACATGGGCCAGAACCGGAACAGGGCGAAGTAGAGCACGCCCGGCAGCATCAGGAAGAACAGCCACCGGTACCGCGCCATCGCGCGCAGGCGCCGGCGGGCGGACGGGCGCGGGGCCCGCGCGGCGGGGGGTTCGCGGTCGACCTCGAGGGCGGTCGTCATCGCAGCTCCTAGGGGGTCGGGGTGCGGGGCCGGGTGCCGGCGGCCCCGCACCGGGGCCGGTTCGCGGGTGCGCGCTAGCCGGCGTAGAGGTCGTTGATCTCCTGGGTGACGTCGTCGCCGCCGCTGGAGCGCCACGTCTCGATCGCGGCGTCCAGCCCGGCCTCGTCGATCTGCCCGGCGATGTACTGGATGCGGGCGTCGGCGATGATCGTGTCGAGCTGGGCGCCGCTGGTGGTGTAGGTCGGGGAGACGAAGGCCGCGGCGGGGTTGAACACGGCGTTCGCGAGGTCCTCGGCCTGGAGCTCGAGGCGGAGCTGCTGCAGCGCCTCGTCGAACTCGCTGGCCTGCTTGATCGGGTAGGCGTCGTAGCCGGCGAGGTTCATGCCGAGCTGCGCCCAGGCCCCGGTCACCTGGTCGGTGAAGTCCTGCTTGGCGGGGTCGAAGACGGCGGCGCCGTCCTCGACGGTGAAGTTGTCGCCTTCGATGCCGTGGTTCATGAGGTTCTGCGCCTCGGTGGTGTTGAGCTCGTTGAGGGCGGCGAGCACCTGCTCCAGCTGGTCCTCGTTCTGCACACCGGAGCGGGGGATCGCGAGGAAGCCGGAGTACCCGGCGGTGGGCATGGCGTAGGTGCCGTTCGGGCCCTCGAGCTGGCCGGCGAGCCCGATGTACCGGGCGAAGCCCTCCGGGTCCTGCTCCTTGAAGAGCTTGGAGAGTTCGGCGGCGCGGGACTGGACGTCGATGATGATCCCGCCCTCGCCGTTGAGGAACGGCTCGTTCCAGGTGGCGGGGTCCATGGTGGCGTAGTCGGGGTTGACGTAGCCGTTCGACACCAGGTCGCGCTCGTACTCCAGCGCCTGGCGCCACTCGGGGGTGGTGAAGGCGGGGACGAGTTCGCCGCCCTCGTCGCGCCACAGGTTGCCCGAGCCGTGCCAGACCTCGAGGGCGTCGTAGGGGCTGCCGTTGCCCAGCCCGCTCCAGGCGGGGTTGATCATGCCGTAGGTGTCGTCCTCGCCGTTGCCGTCGGGGTCGTCCTCGGTGAAGGCGCGCGCGATCTCGTAGAGGTCGTCGGTGGTCTCCGGCAGCGCCAGGCCCAGGTTGTCGAGCCAGTCCTGGCGGATGATGACGCTGTGGCGGATGACGTCGCGGGCGCGGTAGACGCCGCAGACCTTGCCGTTGACGCTGGAGGCCTCCTGGACCTCGGGGTTCTCGGTGACGAGGTTCGGGTAGTCGCCGGAGGCGAGGTGCTCGGTGAGGTCCCAGAACCCGCCGGCCTCGGCGGTCTGGACGAACGCCTGGTCCTTGCCCTGGATGACCATGACGTCGGGGATGTCGTCGCCGGCGAGGACGGTGTTGGTCTTGGCGCCGTAGTCGCTGTTGGGCACCCATTGGACGCTGAGGTCGAGGCCGGCGAGCTCGCTGAGCGCCTGGTCGATCGGGTCGTCCTCCTCGGGCGGCACGGCGGAGAAGAAGGGCGCCATGATGTCGAGCGACTCCAGCGGCTCGTCGCTCGCGCCGCCGTCGGAGCAGGCGGTGAGCGTGAGGGCGCCGATGGCGGCGACCGCCAGTGGCATGCGCTTTCTCATGATGGTGGGGGTTCCTTTCGCAAGGGGATTGCTTCGTTTCCGTCCCGGCGGCGTCGCCGCCGGGGTCAGGCCGCGCCCTGGAGGTTCCGGTCGTTCGCGGCGTAGAAGGACAGGCAGAGCGCGGTGCACAGGTGCACCCACACGCCGATGGAGAGCACGGGCAGCAGCCCGGGCACGAACGCGGTGACCGCGGTGATGAGCGCGGTCGTCGCGATGAGCAGGAGCGGCGCCCCGGGGAACCGGACCAGGAACGCCCAGGACAGGCGCAGGCACCGGGCGCGGCGCAGCTCGTAGTGGGCGTCCATCGCCAGTGCCAGCACGAGGTGCGCGAGGCAGACGGCGGCGGCCGCGGCGAGGGCGGCCTGGAGCGCTCCGGTGCCGGGCCTGCCGCTCAGGGCGGTGAGGCTCACGGCGAAGGAGGCGAGGGCGGCGCCGGAGGGGACGGCGAGGAGGTTGGCGTGGGCGAACCGGCGGCGCCACTGCGCCGCGAAGGCGCGCACGAGCCGCTGGGTGTCGCCGCGCAGGCGGGTGCGGCTGCACGCGGTCGCGGCGGCGAGGGCGGGGGCCCAGCCGAGGACGATCCCGCCCGCCAGGGTGAAGGCGATGACCAGCAGGTTGAGCATGCCGACGAAGGCGACGGCGTCGAGGCGGCCGTACCAGCGCTCCACCCGCGAGCCGTCGCGGGCGGGCGCGGCGGGGCCGCGAGGGGTGTCCAGCGTCGTCATCGTGCTCCCCGCATCTCCATCGACCGTGGTGGTGACCGGTGCTTCGTCGGCCGCGCGGTCGCGGCGCCGCGGAGGGGCGGCAGTGGTCACCACAATTTGAAAGGATTCAAATGTGATTGACACAATAGTTAACGGTCACCCGTTCGTCAACGGGGGCCGGTTCCCATGTCAATACATCGATCGGGACTCGGGCGCCCGCCGGGGGCCCGCGATCGGCGGCGGGAGCGGGCCGACCGTCCACTGGGAGGTGTGGCGATCACCATTCCTATTGCAGCACAAGTCAATTCATGCGAGACCAACATGGATGGTCGCTCGGATCGCGGTGAGCGGAAGGGTTCTCGGAGTTGAATCGGTTCAATCGATGCGGCGGCCGTGCGCCCCGCCGCGCCGGAGCGGCTCAGGGCTTGTCGGGCTCGGCGGCGATCATCGCCTGGGGCGCTTCGCGCCCTTGGCCGCCGAGGGCGGCCGCCAGGCGCTCGAACGGGTCGGCGAGCCGCAGGTCCGCCGGGCTCCGCGCCGGTTCCGGCGCCGTGCGCGCCGCCGCCATCGCGAGCCTCCAGGGCAGCGACGCGCCGGAGGCCGCCTCGGCGGCCGTGCGGCGGGCCGCCGACATCGCCCTGCGGACCCTCGGCGCGCCCGGCGCCGGAACGGACTGACGCCCCCGCCGCGGAGCCCGCACGGCGACGCCGTTTCGGCACCCGCGTGCGGAGCGTCAGCAGCCGGAGGCCCGCGGGCCGCCCGTGGCAAGATCAGCGGGTGCACATCGGAATGCTGGGACCGTTCGAGGTCCGCACGGACGACGGAACCCTGATCGACGTGCCGGGCGACCGGCTGCGCGCGCTGCTGATCGCGCTCGCGCTCGAACCGGGCCGCGTGGTCGCCAAGGGGACGCTCGTCGACTGGATCTGGGGCGGGGAGCCGCCCGCCGACGCGACGAACGCCTTGCAGCGCCTCGTCTCCCGGCTGCGGAAGGTCCTCCCGGCCGGGCTGGTCGAAGGGCACGCCGCCGGGTACCTGCTCCAGGTCGGGCCCGACGCCGTCGACGCCGCGCGCTTCGAGCGCCTCGTCGGCCGGGTCCGCGACGAGGAGGGCCGCGGGCGCGTCCGGCGGCTGCGCGAGGCCCTCGCGCTGTGGCGCGGCGCGGCCATGCAGGGCGTCGGCCTGCCCGACAGCGCGGCGTTCGACGCGGCGGCCACCCGGCTCGAGCGGCTGCGCCTCGCGGCCATGGAGGACCGGTTCGACGCGGAGCTCGACCTCGGCGACGGCGCGGCGCTCGTCTCGGAGCTGACCGACCTGGCCGCCGCCCACCCGATGCGGGAGCGGTTCACGGCCGCGCTCATGCGCGCCCTCGCGGCCGCCGGCCGCGCCGGCGAGGCGCTGCTCGTGTACGAGCGCGCGAAGGAGGCCCTGGCCGACGCGCTCGGCGCCGACCCCTCTCCCGAGCTGTCCGCGCTGCACGTCGCGCTCCTGCGCGGCGAGCTCGGCCCGCCCGAACGCGACCGGGAGACCAACCTGCGGGCCGAGCTGACCAGCTTCGTCGGCCGGGACGAGGACCTCGCCGTGGTCCGCGAGCTCGTCGCGGAGCACCGCCTCACCACCCTCGTCGGGCCGGGCGGCGCGGGCAAGACCCGGCTCGCCGCCGAGGCGGCGCGCTCGCTGCTCGGCGACCTCCCCGACGGCGCCTGGCTGGTCGAGCTCGCGGCCGTCGGCGCCGACGGCGACGTCGCGCAGGCGACCCTCACCGGGCTGGGCCTGCGCGACGCCCTGCTCGGCGCGGCCCCGAACGCGGACCTGACCGACCGGATCGTCGCCGCCGTCCGCGAACGCGAGGCGCTGCTGATCCTCGACAACTGCGAGCACCTGGTCGAGGCGGCCGCGGTGTTCGCCGAGCGGCTGCTCGGATCGTGCCGGAAGCTGCGGATCCTGGCCACCAGCAGGGAGCCGCTCGGCATCACCGGCGAGGCGCTGTGGCTGGTCGAGCCCCTCGCCCTGCCGAAGGACGACGCCGACCCCGGCGAGGTCGCGTCCTCGCCCGCCGTCCGGCTGATGCGGGACCGGGCCGGGGCGGTGCGCAAGGACCGCGGCGACGACGCCGGGGCGCTGGCGGCGATGGTGCGCGTGTGCCGGGCCCTGGACGGGATGCCGCTGGCGATCGAGCTGGCCGCGGCCCGGCTGCGCACCATGTCCGTCGACCAGCTCGCCGACGGGCTCGGCGACCGGTTCCGCCTCCTGACCGGCGGCAGCCGCACCGCGCTGCCGCGGCACAAGACCCTGCGCGCGGTGGTCGACTGGAGCTGGGAGCTGCTCGGCGACGACGAGCGGGCGGTCCTGCGCCGGCTCGCGGTGTTCGCGGGCGGGGCGGGCCTCGAAGCGGCCGAGCGGGTCTGCGCCGACGCCTCGGGGCCGGTCGAACCGGAGGACGTGCTCGAGCTGCTCACGTCGCTGACCGAGAAGTCGCTGCTGGTCGCCGAGGGCGGGGGCGCGCCGCGCTACCGGATGCTCGGCACGATCAGGGAGTACGCCGAGCGGCGCCTGGCGGACGCGGGTGAGGCGGACTCGGCGCGCCGGGCGCACCTGGCCTACTTCACCGAGCTCGCCGAGACCGCGGAGCCGCATCTGCGCCGCGCCGAGCAGCTGCGGTGGATGGCGGCGCTCAAGGCCGAGGACGACGACCTCCGCGCGGCGATGCGCGGCGCGCTCGCCTCCGGCGACGCGCAGGCGGCGATGCGGCTCGCGGCGTCCGCCGGCTACTACTGGTGGCTCGCCGGGAACCGGACCGAGGGCCTCGAGCTGCTGACCGCCGCGGCGGACCTGCCCGGCGAGGTGACCGACGAGGTCCGGGCCATGGTGTACGCGATGGTGGTGACGTTCGTGACCGCCGGGCGCGGCGACGAGCACAACGCGGAGGAGTGGATCCGCAAGGCGCACCGGTTCGCCCGCGGCGGCCAGGGCCGCTACCCGCTGCTGGCGCTGGCGGGCCCGCTGGAGCGGATGCTCCAGGGGCCGGACGCGCTGCTGCCCGCGTGGGAGTCGGTGCTGGACCACGAGGACCCGTGGGTGCACGCGCTGGCCCGGTTCCACCTCGGCAAGATGCGGATCCTGCTCGGGCAGGGCGGCCGGGAGGCGGACGCGTACCTGGAGGCGTCGCTGGCCGAGTTCCGCGCGATCGGCGAGCGGTTCGGGACCTCGATCGCCCAGGCGGAGCTGGCCGACCGGATCGCGGTGCGCGGCGGGTTCGCCGAGGCGTGCGGGCACTTGGAGCAGGCGGTCGCGGCCGTCACGGAGATCGGCGCCGTGGACGACGTCATCCGGTTGCGGTCGCGGCAGGCGCAGCTGTACCGGCTGCTGGGGGACCGCGAGGCGAGCGCGGCCGCGCTCGCCGAGGCCGAGCGGTGCGCGGAGAGGGTCACGTGGCCCGATTCGCTGGCGGAGCTGGCGCTGGCGAAGGCGGAGCTGGCGCGCTGGGACGGCGACGCCGGGGAGGTGCGGCGGCAGCTCGACGCGGTGACGGCGGTGCTGGGCGACGCCGCGGAGTGGCCGCACCTGCGCGCGGTGAAGCACGACCTGCTCGGCTACCTCGCCGAGGACCTGGGGGAGGCCCGCGCGCACCGCGCGGCGGCCTTCGGGGCGGTGGCCGAGGCGGGGCATGCGCCGTTGACGGCGAAGGTGCTCGTCGGGGTCGCGGACCTGGCGCTGCGGCGGGGGTTGCACGGGCCGGCGGCGCGGCTGCTCGCGGCGGGCGACGCCGTGCGCGGGCTGCCGGACCGATCGCAGCCGGACGCGGACCGGATCGGGCGGGAGGCGCGGGAGCACCTCGGCGAGCAGGGGTTCGAGGAGGCGATGGCAGAAGGCGCGGAGGAGGACTGGACCGAGCTGGTCGCGGCCGTGCTCGACGAGTAGGGGCGCGGGCGGGCGCGGGGCGAGCGGTGTCCGGACAGGGGCGCCGCTCGGCGCCTTCGTGAAGCGGTGGTCGACCCTGTCGGCTCGGCCCGGAAGACGGCGAGGCCGGACGGCGGCCTCAGGGATGCGGCGTCGCGCCCCGGGGCCGGAGAGCACCGACCGTCCCCAACCCCCACCCTCCCGAGAGGGGAAGGAACAGTCTGGGCCGATCGTGCCGCGCGGGTCCGACAGGAATCGGGCCCGTTCGCCCCCGGCGGCCGCCGATTCACTCGAACGTGTCGGGGCGAGCGTGCCGACCCGATACGTCGACGGGAACGCGGTGCCGGCGGCCACAGGCGACCGGCGGCGCGGCGTTCCGCCGCGCCGCGGCTTCCAGCGCGACGCTCGTCGCCCTCACCGCTGCGCGGTCGAGTGCGAGGACGCCGCGCTCGGCGCCCTTGCGACCACGCGGTCGGACGCAGGATCCCTGCGTCGGCGCCCTCACCGCCGCGCGGTCGCGCTCATCGCCCCGCCGCCCGCTGCACGATCACGTCGCCGTGGCGGGTGCGGGCGTCGATCACGACCTCGCCTCGACCCGCTCCGCCTTCCGCTTGCGGCCCGACGCCGTTGCGCACCGATCCCCTCTTGCTCTCGGCGCGCACCCGGGCCGCGACGCCTTCGGCGACGCCGACCTCGATGTTCCCCGAGCCGTTCGACAGCGTCGCCTTCCCGCGCGTCAGCCGTCCGATCCGGATGTCGCCCTCGCCGGTCGAGGCGGTCACGCCGTCGTCGGCGCGGTCGATGTCGAAACCGCCGCTGCCGCTGCTGAGGTCCAGCGCGCCCGAGGCGTGGCCGATCCAGGTCCGCCCACCGGCGTTCGCCAGCACCACGGCGCCCCCGGCCTCCCCGATCCGCACCCCGACCACGCCGCCGTCGATGCGCACGGGCCCGGCGACGCGGCCGACCTCGAGCTCCCCGGCCCCCAGGTTCGCCTGGAGCGCGTCGACGCGGTCCAACCGCACCCGGCTCGCCGCCGCGTGCAGCTCGCACTCCCCCAGCGGCCCTTCGGCATCGACGCTCGCGTGCCCCAGGTAGGCGGTCAGGCTCGATCCGGCGGGCAGGTCGATCGCGATGTCGACCGAGCCGCTCCGGATCCCCGAGACGGTCGTCTTGACCGTCAACCGGCCGCCCGCGAAGGCCACTTTGGCCTTCTCGGCGACCCGCACGTCGGACCTGCTGGCCGGGTCGACGGGCGCGATCAGCACCGCGGTGTCGTTCCGCTCGCTCGCGGTGACCCGCACCCGGGCGCCCGCAACCTGCACGGTGGCGGCGACGGGCCCTGGCGTGGCGAAGACGGGCATGGCGGCTCCTCTGGTCCGGCGCGGCCCGGGGCCGCGATCGCTGGTGACGCCACCACCGTGCGCCCGAGCGCTGACACGCCCCTGTCACCCCTCTGACACGCGGCAGGGCCGGGCCTGCGCGGCCTTCCGGTCACCCGGGGTCGAGGCGGTCCAGGACCTTCTCGGCGATGTCGCCCAGCGTCCGGACCTCCTGCGGGGTCAGCAGGTCGATGAGGTGCTCACGCACCGAGGCCGCGTGCGCGGGGGCCGCCGAGCGGATGGCCGCCTCCCCGGCGTCGGTCAGCGCCGCGACGGCCCCTCGGGCGTCGCCGGGGACCTCGTGCCGGGCGATGAGCCCGCGCTGCTCCATGCGGGTCAGGTGGTGGGAGAGCCGGCTGCGGGACCAGCGCAGCCGGGCGCCGAGCTCGTTGGCGCGCATCCGCCCCCCGGGCAGCTCGGAGAGGTGGGAGAGGACGTCGTAGTCCTGCTCGGAGAGGCCGGAGTCGGCGGCCAGGTCCCGGTTGATCTGGAGGTCCATGAGGTTGCGCATCCGCCGGTAGCCCAGCCAGGCGCGCATCTCCTCCTCGGTGAGCCATCGCGGTTCGGGCATGGGCCCAGTCTAGACGGTTGTTGACATGTCACCGAACAGTCGCTATCTTCATGTTGATATGTCAACAAGATTTGGAGCGACGACATGACCTCGACCCGACCGCTGCGCCTCCTGGTGCTGTGCGCCTCCGCCCGGACCGGCTCGGTCAACCGCGCGCTCGCCGAGACCGCCTCGCGCCGCCTCGCGGCGGCGGGCGCCGAACCGCGCCTGACCGGGCCGAACGACTACCAGGTGCCGCTCTACGACGCGGACCTGCAAGAGCGCGAAGGCGTCCCGCACGGCGCCGAACGCCTCGCCGGGCATCTGCGCGAGCACGACGGCATCGTGATCGTCTCCCCGGAGTACAACTACTCGATGCCCGGCAGCCTCAAGAACCTCGTCGACTGGGTCTCGAGGATCAAGCCCTGGCCCACCGCCGGGGTCCACGGCCTGCTCATGTCGGCCTCCCCCTCGCTCGTCGGCGGCCACCGCGGGCTGCTCTCGCTGCGGGTCCCGCTGGAGGGACTCGGCATGCGCCTCCACCCGACCATGTTCAGCCTCGCCCGGGCCGACCGCGCGTTCGACGGCGGCGACCTGGCCGAGCAGTCCGAACGCGACCGCCTCGACGCGGTCCTCGGGGACTTCCTCGCCGTGGTCGAGGCGGTGACCCGCTACCCGGAGGCGCGGGCGGCCATGGCGGCGGCCGACGCGTAGCGCCGCGGCGGCCCGCTCAGGTGAGGACCACCAGCCGCTGGGTCGCCCTGGTCATCGCGACGTAGCGGTCGACCGCCCCCTCGACGCCGTCGCCGAACCGCTCGGGGTCGACCAGGACGACCAGGTCGAACTCGAGCCCCTTCGACAGCTCCGGGGTGAGCGACCGGACCCGGGGCGTCGCCGCGAAACCGGGGTCGCCGATGACGCAGGCGGTCCCGTCGGCGTGCTCGGCCAGCCAGGCGTCGAGGACCGCGTCCAGGTCCCCGACGGACCCGTGCGCGACGGGCACGCCGCTGCGGCGGATCGACACGGGCACGTTGGCGTCCGGCAGCGCGGCCCTGATGACCTGCTCGGCCTCGGCCATGACCTCTTCGGGGGTGCGGTAGTTGACGCTCAGGGAGGCGAGTTCGATCCGCTCCAGGCCGATGCGCCCGAGCCGCTCGGTCCACGACTCGGTGAACCCGTGCCGGGCCTGGGCGCGGTCGCCGACGACGGTGAAGCTCCGGGTCGGGCAGCGGCGCAGCAGCATCTGCCACTCGGCGTCGGTCAGCTCCTGGGCCTCGTCCACGACGACGTGCGCGAACGGGCCCGCGAGGACGTCGGGGTCGGGGGCCGGCAGGGCGTCCTCATCGATGAGGGCCGCCTGGAGGTCGTCGCCGTGCAGCATGATCATGGCGCCCTCGTTGTCGTACTCGGCTTCGAGGAGGTCCTCCACGACGCGGTCGATGACCTCGCGCTGGGAGGCGACCTCGGCCTCCTCCCGGCGCATCCGCCGGCCCGTCTCGGGGTCGCCGAGCCGCCGCTTGGCGGCGTCCAGGAGCGGCAGGTCGGCGGTCGTCCACGCCTGCGGTTCGGCCCGCTGGAGCGCCGCGACCTCCTCGTCGTCGAGCCAGGGCGCGCACATCCGCAGGTAGTCGGGCACGGTCCACAGGTCGCCGACGAGGTCGTTCGGTTCGATGAGCGGCCACGACCGGTTGAGGGCGGTGACCAGCTCCCGGTCGGCGCGCAGCGACCGGCGCAGGAGGGCCTCGTCGACCTCGTCCTCGTCGTGGGCGTCCAGGATGATCGCGACCAGCTCGTCCCAGATCTGCTCGCGGGCCTCGTTGTGCGGGGTGCCGGGCCCGACGGCGGCGAACGCGTCGGCCCAGTCGCGGGCGGTGAGCCGGACCTCGGTCCAGTGCGTCTGCACGGTCAGGCCCTGCTTCGGCGGGCGCTCGTAGAGGCCGATGGCCGGTTCGACCGCCTGCGCCATCCGCGCGTCGGACTTCAGGCGGGCGACCTCCGGGTCGGGTTCCGGCGCGGCCGCGGCGCCCTCGGGGAGGAGGTCGCGCAGGGTGCAGGTCTGGACGCCCTCCTCGCCGAGGCTGGGGAGGACGTCGGCGACGTACGCGAGGTAGGGCTGGTGGGGGCCGATGAACAGGACGCCGCCGCGGTGGTGGCCGACGCGCGGGTCGGCGTAGAGCAGGTAGGCGGCGCGGTGCAGGGCGACGACGGTCTTGCCCGTGCCGGGGCCGCCGTCGACGACGAGGGCGCCGCGGGAGCCGGCGCGGATGACGGCGTCCTGGTCGGCCTGGATGGTGCCGAGCACGTCCCGCATCCGCTCGGACCGGTCGGCGCCGAGGCTCGCGATGAACGCGGACTGGTCGTCCAGGGCGGCGTGGCCCTCGAGCCCGTCGGCGGTGAACACCTCCTCCCAGTAGTCGCTGACGCGGCCGCGGGTCCAGCGGTACCGGCGGCGGCTGGACAGGCCCATCGGGTCGGCGTGGGTGGCGCCGAAGAACGGCTCGGCCGCGGGGGAGCGCCAGTCGAGCAGGAGCCGACGGCCTTCGCCGTCGGCGAGGCCGAGGCGCCCGATGTATACGATCTCGGCGCCGTCGGCGCTGACGGTCCGGCCGAGGCACAGGTCGAGGCCGAAGCGGCGCAGCGCGCGCAGGCGGGCGGTGAGCCGGTGGATCTCCTGGTCGCGGTCGAGGGCCGCCTGGCCATGGCCGCCGGGGGCCTTGCGGGCGGCCTCGAGGCGCTCGGCGAGTTCGGCGATCGACCGGTCGAGGCTCGCGGCGATGGCGGCGAAGTGCCGCTCGTCGTCGGCGATCAGGTCCGGGTCGGCCTTGGCGGCGAGGCTGTCGGGGAGTTGGAACGCACTCTCGGGATTCACGGCATCGCTCCGATCGAGCAGCGGCTCGGCCGCTGTTTCCGCAGGTGGTGTGGTCTCGATCGGCTATTGTGCACCACCTCGCGGGCCATATCGGCGACCCGGTTCCAGCGGCGGTCCGCCGCTCGTGCTAGATACTGGAGGCAAAGGGAGGCGATGTCCGCGGCGTTCGAGCCGCTCCGTCGAGTCCCGGTATCCCCGCGATGCGACGCCGACGCGCCCCCGGCGGCGACAGCGCCGGCCACCAGCGCGGCCTCGGGGCCTTCGGCGTCGGTCACGAGCGCCATGCCGACCGCGCGTCACCAGGCGGGGCAGGGCCGTGTCCGTTCCGTTCAAGACGGGGGCGCCGGTGCGGCCATAGCGTGGGGCCATGCCTCGTATCACCGACACCATGATCGAACGGTCCGCCGAGTTCATCTGGCTGACCGGAAGCGTCCTCGACCAGCACCGCTTCGCCCTGCTGGCGGGCGGCGGAAACCGGGAGGCGGCGCGGGCCGCCCTCGACGCCCACCGCACCGCCGACGGCGGCTTCGCGTTCGCGCTCGAACCCGACGTCAAGGGCCCCGACCCGCAACCGCTCGCGGCCATGACCGCCCTGGAGATCCTCGACGAGATCGGCGCGCTCGACCAGTCGGCGGGAGCGGGCGTCTGCGACTGGCTCGCCCGATACACGGCTCCCGACGGCGGCGTCCCGGACTTGCTGCCGACCGTCAGCACCTACCCGCGCCCGCCGTGGGTCGAGGCCTCCCCGCAGGGCCGGGGCGGTCTGCTCACGACGACCCGCGCGGTCGGGATGCTCCTGAGGCACCACGTGGACCATCCTTGGGTCGAGGGTGCGACCGCTTTCTGCCGCAAGGCGGTAGACGAGATCACGACGTCGCACCCGTACGAGGTGTACAGCGTGCTCGCGTTCCTGGAGCACTGCCCCGACCGGGCCTGGGCCGCCGCGACCGCGGCGCGCATAGGCGCGCTCGTGCGCGAGGCACCGCTCGTGCTGCTCGACCCGGCCAACCCAGGGGGCATCGCCACCCCGCCCGGGTACGCCGAGCACGAGTTCAGCTATGCCTGCGACTACGCGGGATCGCCGCAGAGCATCGCGGCCGAGTGGTTCACCGGGGAAGAACTGCGGACCGCACTCGACCACTTGGCATCCGGGCAGCGCGACGACGGCGGCTGGCCGATCCACTACCGGCTGTGGAGCCCGGCGATCGAACAGCAGGCCCGGCCCCGGGCCACGATCGCCGCACTGAGGATCCTCAAGGCGTGGGAGGAGGAAGCCCTTCAGTCTTGGGACGACAGGTCCTCACGGGATGACAGATCCTCACGGTTGGCGTCGGCAAGGGGAACGGCGAAGAAGACGGCGGCACTTCACCGGCACCCGCATCTCGACCCCGCGGAGACAGGGGCTCGCGGCCAAGACGCGCAACGATGATGAGAGGGGTGGAGCCAGGAGGCCACTGACTGCCCAACTCGATGATGGTCGCGGTCAGAGTGATCGGCGACGGAGCCGCTGGTCTCTTCTCGAGGCGGGTTTTCGGGCTCGAAGCCATAGGGGTCAGTGTTAGAGCGGGCGGCGACCGAGAGGTGATCGTTCACCGGGCGGGGTTTTCGGCTTCGGGCCGGTGGCGATCGCGGTCAGAGCGGGCAGCGACGACGGGGTGATCGCGCACCGGGCAGGGTTTTCGGCTCCGGGGTGTGGAGTTGCCTGCGGTCAGGGCGGGCGGCGATGGAGCGGTGGGCGGTTCCCGGGCCGGGCTTTCGGCCTTCAGGTGGTGGATGCTCGTGGTTCGGGCGGGCGGCGACGAAGGGGTGGTTGCTTTCCGGGGTGGGTGCTGCGGTTTCGGAGGGCGGTGGCTCGCGGTCAGGGCGGGCGGCGACAAGGGGGTGGTCGTGCACGGGGCGGGGACTTCGGCTTCGGAGTGGCGGCGGCTCGCGGTCAGGGCGGGCGGCGACAAGGGGGTGAGTGGTGGGCCGGGGTGGTGCCTGTAGCTTGCGGCGGTCTTAGGATGAGCGGCCTTCCCGGGCCTGGTATTGCTGATGGACATGCTGGAGGGCCCGGCCCCTGTGGTGGGGTTCGGGCTGCGGGGCGTTCCTGGGTGGTGGGCCTCGCGTCCCCCAGCAGTCGCCTGCTGGGGCGGGGTAAGAAGGGCGGTTCGCCGTAGTCGATGGGCCCGAGAGGAACCACTGGCCTGACCGC
>NZ_JAJLQZ010000035.1 GCF_020991375.1 Glycomyces amatae
TTCCCAGCAGGTCGCCTCGACGTCGACGACGTTGACCAGGGGGTGCGTGAAGTCCATACGCCGCAGCGTAAAGGACGTGTTCACCGGTCGGTGCGACGCAGGGGCGCCCCGACCCGGTCCCCGGAAATCGTGCTCGCCCTGGTGACGAGGCGGTAGGGGGCCAGGACGTGGGCGGGCTCGCTGTCGTCGCCCTCGATGCGGCGGTGGAGCGCGTCGATGGCGGCCTCGGCGATCACGTCCTTCGCGGGGGAGACGGTGGTGAGGCTCGGGCGGACGTACCGGCCGTCCTCGACGTCGTCGAACCCGGCGACGGCGACCTCGTCCGGCACGGCGACGCCGGCGTCGGCGAGGGCGGCGAGGGCGCCCAGCGCGAGCACGTCGGAGAAGCAGAAGATCGCGTCGGGCGCCGGGCCGCGCTCCAGGACGCGCTCCACCGCCGCCGCGCCGCTCGCGCGCGAGAACGAGTCGACGTACTCGACCGAGCCCGTCGCGTCCGACTCGGCGATGACGGCCTCGAACCCCGCCAGCCGCAGCGAACTCGACGAGTGCCCCTTGCGCTGCGCCCCGAGCGCGAGGATGCGGGTCCGGCCGAGTCCGAGCAGGTGCCGGACGGCGTCCTGCGCCGCCGCGAAGTTGTCGATGTGCACGTGGTCGAAGCCGGGGTGGGTCTCCTCCCCGAGGAGCACGATGGGGCGCCCGCGCGGCGTCGGGCGGTTCAGGTCCTCGTCGGTGAGGGCGAGGGGGTTGACGATGAGGCCGTCGAAGACCGCCTTCGTGTCCGCCCGCGCGAGCAGCTCGAGTTCGCGGTCGCGCACGCCGTCGGTCTGCTCGATCACGAGCGTGTAGCCGCGCCGCCGCGCGGCGTCGGTGAGCGCACTGCCGAGCTCGGAGAAGTAGGGGCTCTCGATGTCGGGTATGACCAGCGCGATCATCCCGGTCCTGCCCTTGCGCAGCATCCTGCCGATCTCGCTGGGGCGGTAGTCGAGGCGCTCGATCGCGTCCAGCACGCGCTGGCGCGTGGCGGGCGCGACGGTCACGGCCCCGCTGACGACGTTCGACACCGTTCGTGGTGAAACGCCCGCAAGTCGCGCCACCTCCTCCCGTCGGCTCATGCGTATTCCTTTCCCGTTCAGCTATTGCATCGAGGCAACCATACCGTTAGAGTGACATCCGGCGTTTGCATCGAGGCAAGAACCGGCGGCCGCGATCACACGTCGACACGACATGACCGACGACACAAGGGAGTGTGGCATGAGGCAGAGGACAGGCACCAGGCCGAGGGCGGCGAGGAGGCTCGCCGCGGCGGCGGCGATCGCCGCGCTGCTCGTCGGTGCGCTTCCCGCGCAGAGCGTCTCCGCCAACGAACCGGGCGACTCCGTGTACACGCGCACTTCGGACACCGAGCGGCTCGCCTACGCCCGCGTCGTCCGCCTCGAGCACAGCGGCGCGGCCAACGGCACCCTGCTCGCCACCTTCGAGCACGCGACGGTCGACGGCACGCCCAGCGAGTTCGTCATCCGCCGCTCGCTCGACGACGGCGAGACCTGGTCGACGATCGCGACGGTCGGCGACCCGCTCACCGGCAAGGACCACCCCTCCGACCAGATGTGGCAGCCGTTCTTCTACGAGCTCCCCACCGCCATGGGCGAGTTCCCCGCCGGCACGCTCCTGCTCGCGGGCAACATCGCGCCGAGCACCAAGGAGCGCACCGACTTCGTCCTCTGGCGCAGCACCGACCACGGCGAGACCTGGGACTTCCAGTCGGTCCTCCAGACCGGCGGCGGCAGCATCGGGGCCGTCAACGGCGGCACCGGCGTCTGGGAGCCGTTCCTGACGACGGACGGCGACGGCCGGCTCGCCATGTACTTCTCGGACGAGCGCCCCGAACCCGAGCACGCCCAGGTCATCGCCCACATGGTCTCGAACGACGGCGGCGTCACCTGGAGCGCGAACCCCGACGGCTCGACCAACTTCGCCCCCGGCCTCGTCATCGACGTGCAGAGCGACACCGCGACGGACCGGCCCGGGATGCCCACGGTCGCCACCATGCCGGACGGCACGATGGCGCTCGCCTACGAGATCTGCGGCGCCGGCCGCAACTGCGAGGCCCACGTCAAGCTCTCGGACGACGGCGGCGAGACCTGGGGGAGCGGCCCGTCCGACCTCGGCACCATGGCCGTCACGACCGACGGCCGCTACCTCGGCAGCAGCCCCTACCTCGTGTGGAGCCCCGAGGGCGGACCGGACGGCCAGCTCATGCTCACCGGCATGCGCACCCGCTTCGCCGACACCAACGCCTTCACCCGCGAGGACCGCCAGGCCGTCTTCATCGGACCGCCCGACGGCGAGGGGCCCTGGACGTGGACGCCCGCGCCGTTCCGGCCGACCGTGGAGAGCGCCCAGCACTGCAGCACCAGCTACAGCCCGCACCTGCTCCTGAGCTCCGAGGGCGACTCGGCGCGCTTCACGACCGCGACCTCCGTCGGCGGCACCGGGTGCATGGAAGGCACCGCGGTCGGCAGCGTCGGCCAGCTGCCCTACGCGAGCGACTTCCACACCGGCCAGTCCGCGTGGATCGACTACGGCGGCTGCTGGTCCACCTCCGGCGGCGTCCTCTCCGAGACCTGCGGCGGCAACGGCGGCAACAAGGCGGTCACCGGGAACACCGGCTGGCGCAACTACACCCTCGAAGGCGACGTGCGCATCGACACCGGCCCGCAGGCCGGCTTCGTCCTGCGCGCCACCGACCCGCGGGTGGGCGCCGACCGCCTCGACGGCTACTACGTGGGCGTCTCGGCGACCGGCACGCTGATGCTCGGCCGCCAGGACGGCACCTGGACGCCGCTCGCCAGCGCCGAGATCCCCGGCGGACTCGAACGCGGCGACTGGTACCACATCAGCGTCCGGGCCACGGGGTGCCGCTTCACGATCACCGGCGAACCGGCCGACGGCGGCACGCCCGTGACCTTCGCGCACACCGACCCCGGCTGCTTCCACCAGGGCGCGGTCGGCGTGCGCGCCCAGACCGGAACCGCCAGCTGGCGCGACATCACCGTGACGGAGCTCTGAACCCGATGAACCCTGATCCCCAGGCGCCGGTCCGCGAGGACGACCCGCGGACCGGCCGACCCCCGCACATCGTGCTGGTCATGACCGACCAGCAGCGCGCCGACTTCTCGGCGCGGTACGGGTTCCCGGTCGACACGACCCCGTTCCTCGACGGGCTCGCCGAGCGCGGCAGCGACTTCCACCGCGCGTACACCAGCTCGCCGCTGTGCGTGCCCGCCCGCGAGAGCCTCCTGACGGGCCGCTACCCGTCGGCGCACCGCGTCACCCAGAACAGCACCGAGCGCGCCGCCCACTACGGCGCCGACCTGCTCGACGTCCTGGGCGGGGCCGGGTACCGCCGCGTCTTCGCCGGCAAGCCCCACATGCACCGGGGCCCGGACGACTTCGACGCCTACCACGGCCCCTACTGGCACACCGGCGGCCCGCAGCGCAGCGAGGAGCACGCCGCGTTCGACCGCTGGCTCGACGAACTCGACCACGGCGTCGCCGACGAGCCGACCCCGTTCCCGCTCGAGGCCTCGCTGCCGCACCGCATCGTCTCCGACGCGATCGGGGAGATCACCGCCGCCGACGCCGAGACCCCCGTGTTCCTCTGGGTCTCCTTCCCCGAGCCGCACAACCCCTACCAGGTGCCCGAGCCCTACTTCGGCATGTTCCCGCCCGAGACGATCCCCGACCGCGCCCACGGGCCCGAGGCCGCCGAGGCCAAGGGCGGGCACTGGCGGTGGCTGCGCGAACTCGTCGACGAGAAGCGGCCCGGCTACGACGAGGAGCGGGCGCGCTACCGCGCCAACTACTGCGGCCAGCTCCGGCTCCTCGACGACCAGGTCCGGCGGCTCATGGACCACGTCCACGCGACCCTCGGCGATGACGTCCTCGTCATCATGGTGAGCGACCACGGGGACTACGTCGCCGAGTACGGCCTCCAGCGCAAGGGCGCGGGCCTGCCCGAAGTGCTCGTGCGCATCCCGTTCTTCTTCTCCGGGGCGCGGGTCGCCCCGGCCCGGCGCGAGGAGATGGTCTCGATCGTCGACGTCCTGCCGACGATCGCCGAACTCGCGGGCCTCGACATCCCCGACGGCGTCAGCGGACGGAGCCTGGCGCCGCTCCTGGCCGACGCCGAGCTGCACCCGGACGGCTTCGACGAGGCCTACGCCGAGCGCGGCTACGGCGGCCTGACCTACGGCCCCGGCGAGCGCCCGCCGCTGCACTTCCCCTACGAGGGGCGCACCTTCGACGAGCTCAACTCGGTGACGCAGAGCGGGCGCTCGCGCATGATCCGCCACCGCGACGCCAAGCTCATCGTCCACAGCGACGGCACCGGCGAACTCTACGACCTCGCGGACGACCCCGCCGAGGTGCACGACCGGTTCGCCGACCC
This sequence comes from Glycomyces amatae, assembly GCF_020991375.1. Taxonomy (GTDB): domain Bacteria; phylum Actinomycetota; class Actinomycetes; order Mycobacteriales; family Micromonosporaceae; genus Glycomyces; species Glycomyces amatae. The sequence continues at coordinate 4,451 of NZ_JAJLQZ010000035.1, forward strand.
CGCGTACGCGCCGCTCCGCGCGGAGCTGCTCTGGCGCCTGTGCCAGTGGATGCTCCGCACCCAGGACGAGCTCCCGCGCGGGGCATACACCCCGAAGCGCGCGCCGCACAACTGGACCCCGCCCCTTCCCTCACTGCCCCACGATCAAGGAGAACCCTCATGAACACGAACTTCACCCGCCGGCGGATGCTCGGCACCACCCTCGCGGGCATGGCCGCGGCGAGCCTCGCCGCCTGCGGCTCCGGCGGCTCCGGCGACTCGGGCCTCGGACTCAGCTGGTACGGCGGCGACCCGGTGCACGAGGCGATGAAGAAGCTCGTCGAGCTCTACGCCGAGAAGCACCCCGACGCCGACATCACCACCCAGTACTCGGCGTTCGCCGACTACTGGGACAAGCTGGCGACCCAGACCGCGGGCCGCTCGGCCCCCGACGTCATGCGCATGTCGATGAGCTACCTCTCCGACTACGCCGACCGCGGCGCGCTCGCCGACCTCAGCCAGTACGTCGGCGACACGATCGACCTGGGCGACCAGGCCCCCGACGTCGCCGACAGCGCATCCCTCGACGGCGCCCTCTACGGCGTCGGCCAGAGCTCCATCGCCCTCGCCGCGTTCGTCGACCGCGAACTCATCGCCCAGGCCGGCGCGCCCGACGTGGACGAGTCCTGGACGTGGGACTCCTTCGCCGCGTGGGCGAAGGACCTCGGCGGTTCGAGCGGGGACCTCTACGGCTCGATGGACCAGGGCGGCAGCTTCCAGCTCTTCGAGGCGTACGTGCGCGAGGCGGGCACCGAGGTGTTCACCGACGACGGCGCCGGCCTCGCCTTCGACCGCGCCGTGCTGGAGCAGTGGTGGGAGTACTGGCACGACATGCGGGCCCACCGCGGCGCGCCGCCCGCGTCGGTCTCCGCGGAGGTCGCGAGCTTCGACACCTGGCCGATCGCCAAGGGCCTCACGCCCGTCGGCTTCGGCTTCGTGCAGCAGATCGCCTTCCTCCAGCCGTACGTCGACCGCCCCCTCGACATCCTCACGCCGCCCACGACCGGCGGGACCTCCGGGCTGTACGTCAAGAGCCTCGACTTCTGGTCCATCGCCTCGACCAGCTCCCACCAGGACGAGGCCGCGGAGCTCGTCGACTTCCTCGTCAACGACGACGAGGCCATCACCGCGCTCGGCGTCGTGCTCGGCGTCCCGCCGTCGCAGCGGGCCATCGAGCTGCTCGGCCTCGACCCGTCCACACCGGAGGGCAAGGCCGTCGACTACGTCTCGCGGATCTCGGGCTCGGTGCCCGAGGCGCCGCCCGCCTGGCCGGTCGGGTACAACGAGCTGCTCACCCTGTTCACCAAGCTCAACCAGGACATCGGCTTCGAGGAGTCGAGCGTCGCCGACGCGGTCGCCGCCTTCTTCGACGCCGCCGAAGGGGCGCTGTCGTGAGCAGCACTGTCGTGAACAGCGCTCTCTCGGAAGGCGCCCCCGTGACCGCGCCGCGGCCCCGAAGGAGCCCGTCGTGAGCGCCCTCGGCGAGCTCCGGCGCCTGCGGTCGGCGAAGGGCGGGACCACGGTCGCGAGCAAGGCCGCCAAGCAGGAGGAGCGCGCCGCCTACCTCTTCCTGCTGCCGTGGCTCGCGGGGCTCGTGCTCATCACCGCGGGCCCGATGGCGATCTCGTTCTACATCTCCCTGACCGACTACAACCTGCTCCAGGCCCCCGAGTTCGTCGGGCTCCAGAACTACCTCGACATGCTGGGCGACGACCGGCTCCAGAACTCGCTGCGCGTCACCTTCGTCTACGTGTTCGTGTCGGTGCCGATCCAGCTCGCGGCCGCCCTCGCGATCGCGGTGCTCCTCAACCGGGGCATGAAGGGGCTCGCGTTCTACCGCTCGGTCTACTACCTGCCGTCCCTCCTGGGCGGCTCGGTCGCGATCGCGGTCCTGTGGCGCACGCTCTTCGGCAGCGACGGGATCGTCAACCGGGGCCTGGCGGTGCTCGGCGTCGAGAACGCGCCCTCGTGGGTCGCCGACCCCTCGACGGCGCTCGGCACCCTGATCATCCTCAACGTGTGGACCTTCGGGGCGCCGATGGTGATCTTCCTGGCGGGCCTGCGGCAGGTCCCGGCCTCGCTCTACGAGGCGGCGTCCGTCGACGGCGCCGGGCGGTGGCGCCAGTTCACGAGGATCACGCTGCCGGTCATCACGCCGATCATCTTCTTCAACGTCGTCCTGCAGATCATCCACGCCTTCCAGGCGTTCACGCAGGCGTTCATCGTCTCCGGCGGCTCGGGCGGGCCCTCGGACTCGACGATGTTCTTCACGCTGTACCTGTACCAGACCGGCTTCGGCAACTTCCAGATGGGATACGCCTCCGCGATGGCCTGGGTGCTGCTCATCATCATCGCCGCGTTCACCGCGATCAACTTCTGGGCCTCGCGATTCTGGGTGTTCTATGACGACTGAGACCACGACCGCCGCACGGCGCCCGCGCCCCTTCCTCGTGCAGGGGGTGAAGCACGCCGTCGTCATCGCGGTCGGCGTGCTGATGACCTACCCGCTCGCCTGGATGCTGGTCAGCGCGGTGCGCGACGAGGGCGGCATCTTCAGCAACGCCGGCCTCCTGCCCATCGGCGGCGACTTCGCGAACTTCGCCGAGGGCTGGGACTCCTCCGACTTCCCGTTCAGCAGGTACCTGGTGAACTCGTCGCTCGTCGCCCTCGGGGCGATCGTCGGCAACCTCGTCTCGTGCTCGATGGCGGCCTACGCCTTCGCGCGCCTGCGCTTCCGGGGGCGGCGCGCGTTCTTCGCGATCATGCTGCTCACCATCATGCTGCCGATCCACGTGGTGATCGTGCCGCAGTACGTGATCTTCTCGCAGATGGACTGGGTGAACACGTTCTGGCCCCTCGTCGTCCCCAAGTTCCTGGCGACGGACGCGTTCTTCGTGTTCCTGATGGTGCAGTTCATCCGCGGCATCCCCAGGGAGCTCGACGAGGCCGCGCGCATCGACGGGGCCGGGTTCTTCAGGACCTGGGCCTCGATCATCCTGCCCCTCATGCGCCCCGCCCTCGTCACCACCACGATCTTCACCTTCATCTGGACCTGGAACGACTTCTTCTCCCAGCTGATCTACCTGGCGGACCCCTCGATGTACACGACCTCCGTCGCGCTCCGGTCCCTCGTGGACTCCACGAGCGCGAGCGCGTGGGGGCCGCTGTTCGCGATGTCCGTCGTCAGCCTGCTGCCCGTCTTCATCGTGTTCCTCGTCGGGCAGCGGTACCTCGTCCAGGGCATCGCCACGACAGGAGGAAAGTGAGCACCGACATCGCCACCGACGCGGGGCAACCCGACCCGACCGTCCCCAGGCCGGAGCACCCCCGGCCCCAACTGCTCCGCGACCGCTGGGTGAACCTCAACGGCCGCTGGCAGTTCGAGATCGACCCGGCCGACACCGGGCTCGAACGCGGCCTCCTCGACCGCGAGCTCGACGGCTCGATCCTGGTGCCGTTCGCCCCCGAGTCGGAGGCCTCCGGCGTCGGGCACGTCGACTTCATGGAGGCCGTCTGGTACCGCAGGGACATCCAGGCGCCCTGGGAGACCGGCCGGACGATCCTGCACTTCGGCGCCGTCGACTACGACACCACCGTCTGGATCGACGGCCGGGAGGTCGGCCGCCACCGCGGCGGCTTCAGCTCGTTCAGCTTCGACGTGACCGAGCACCTGACCCCGGGGCGGGCGAGCGCGCTCGTCGTCCGGGCGCGCGACGCCCGCCTCGGCGTGCAGGCCCGCGGCAAGCAGGCGAACTGGTACGCGAACACCCACTGCCACTACACCAGGACCACGGGGATCTGGCAGACGGTGTGGCTCGAGTCGGTGCCCGACAGCCACGTGCGGCGCCTGCGCGTCACACCGCAGCTCGGCGACGGCTCCCTCACCGTCGAGGCCGACGTCGCCGACCCCGCCGGGCACCGCCTCCTCGCCGTCGTCTCGGACGCCGACGGCGAGGCCGCCCGGGCGGAGGCGCCGCTGGGCCTCGACCTCGCCGCGACCCTGCGGCTCCCGATCCCGCCGGAGCGGCTGCGCCCGTGGTCCCCGGCGGACCCGCACCTGTACGACCTCGCCGTGACGGTCCTGGACGCCGAGGGCCGCGCGGTCGACGAGGTGCGCTCGTACGCGGGCATGCGGTCGGTCGCGATCGACGGCGACCGGCTGCTGCTCAACGGCGAACCGGTGTTCCAGCGGCTCGTGCTCGACCAGGGCTACTGGCCCGAGACCCTCATGACGGCGCCGGACGACGCGGCGCTCGTCCGCGACATCGAGCTCGCCATGGCGGCGGGGTTCAACGGCGCCCGGCTGCACCAGAAGGCCTTCGAGGAGCGCTTCTTCCACCACGCCGACCGCATGGGCTACCTCGTGTGGGCGGAGTTCGGCGACTGGGGCGTCTCCGGGAACGGGCCCGCCGGGCACAACCAGCAGCCGACGGCCGCGTTCGTGGGCGAATGGCTCGAACTGCTCGCGCGCGACCACAACCACCCGTCGATCGTCGGCTGGTGCCCGCTGAACGAGACCCACCAGCTCATGCACGACCGCACGACGGCCCTCGACGACGTCACGCTCGCGATGTTCCTCGCCACGAAGCTCGCCGACCCGTCCCGCCCCGTGATCGACGCCTCGGGCTACTCGCACCGCGTGAGCGCCACCGACGTCTACGACTCCCACTCCTACGAGCAGGACCCCGAGGCGTTCCGCCGCCAGCAGGCCGGTCTCGCGCAAGGGGAGCCGTACCGCAACCGGGACGCCAGGGGCGAGGTCTCCGTCCCCTACCGCGGCCAGCCCTTCTTCGTCTCCGAGTTCGGCGGGGTGTGGTGGAACCCCGAGGCCGAGACGACGGGGGAGGACCGGGCCGAGTCGTGGGGATACGGTCAGCGCGTGCGCGACGAGGAGGCGTTCTACGAGCGCTTCTCGGGACTCGTGGCCGTGCTCGCCGAGGACCCGCGCATGTTCGGCTACTGCTACACGCAGCTCACCGACGTGTTCCAGGAGCAGAACGGCATCTACCGCTTCGACCGATCGGACAAACTCGATGTGGACCGCATCCGCGCCGCGCAGTCCGCGCCGCCCGCGTACGAGCGGCGGCGGTGACGAGTCGGCCCCCGGCGACCCGGCGGACCGGTTCCCGCGCCGCGTGTACGCGCACGGCGACGACCCGGACCCGCGGTTCAGCCTCGCCAACGAGCGGACGTTCCTGGCCTGGGTGCGGACGGCGCTGGCGCTGTTCGCCGCCGGGGTCGCGCTGGAGGCCGTCTCGATCCCGGTGGACGGGTGGTTCCGGCCGGCCGCGGCGGGCATCTTCGTCCTGCTGGGCCTGGTCGCGGTGGTGTACGCCTGGTCGAGCTGGATGCGGACCGAGCGGTCGCTGCGCGAGCGGCGCCCGCTCCGGGGGCCGGCGATCGGACCGGTCCTCATGACCGGCATCGCCGCCGCGGTCCTGCTCCTGGTGATCGGGTTCGTCGTATGACGGCGCCGCTCGACCCGGGCCTCCAGGCGGAGCGCACGCTGCTGGCGTGGCGCCGCACCTGCCTGGCGGTGGGCGTGGTCGGCGTGGTGGCGGCGCGGTTCGCCGCCGAGGCGCTCGGGGCCGCCGCGGTCGCCCTCGGCGCGCTCGGCGCGGTGCTGGCCGCCGCCACCCACCTGGCGGCGATGCGCCGGTACCGCCGCGCCCGCAGCCGCGGGGCCGCGGACGCGCGGGCGCTCGGGATGCTCACGGCCGCCGTGCTGGCCGTCGGCCTCGGCTGCGGCCTCTACGTGCTGGCGGGAGCGTGGACGCGGTGAACCGGGACCTGACTCGCATCGAGGGCGGGACCGTCCGGATGGGATCGGAGCGGTTCTACCCCGAGGAGCGCCCGGTCGTCGAAGTGCGGGTGGCGCCGTTCCTGATCGCGCCGCACCCGGTGACCAACCGCGAGTTCGCCGCGTTCGCGGCCGCCACCGGCTACGTGACGACGGCCGAGCGCCCGCTCGACCCCGCGGACTTCCCCGGCGCGGACCTGGAGGGCCTGGAGCCCGGCTCGCTCGTGTTCACCCCCACGCCGGGCCCGGTGGACCTGCGTGACTGGCGGCAGTGGTGGCGCTGGCAGCCGGGCGCGAGCTGGCGCCGCCCGAAGGGCCCCGGCAGCGGGCTCGACGGCCTCGACGACCACCCGGTCGTGCAGGTCTCGTTCGCGGACGCCGCCGCCTACGCCGCGTGGGCCGGCGGGCGGCTGCCGACCGAGGCCGAGTGGGAGGCCGCCGCGCGCGGCGGCCTGGACGGCGCGACCTACGCCTGGGGCGAGGAGCCGAACGACGGCACCCGCGCCAACACCTGGCAGGGCGCCTTCCCCTACCGCAACACCGGTGCGCGGGGTTGGAAGGGCACCAGCCCGGTCGGGGCGTTCCCGCCCAACGGATACGGCCTGTTCGACATGACCGGCAACACCTGGGAGTGGACGAGCAGCCGCTGGACCGACCGCCGCGCCGCGCCGAGCTGCCAGTGCTCGCCGGGGGCGTCCCGGGACGCGGTGGGCGCCGGCGAGGCGCGGCCGCGAAGAGTCCTCAAAGGAGGGTCGCACCTGTGCGCCCCCGAGTACTGCCTGCGCTACCGCCCGGCCGCCCGCTCCCCGGAGACCGAGGACTCGGCCACCACCCACCTCGGCTTCAGGATCGCCGCCGACGCGTGAGCGGACCCGGCCGTCACCGGCGCGCCCGAGGGCCGCAGCCGGGCGGCGCCGGGCCGACCGCGACCGGCGCGGTCACCCCGCCATCGCCTCTTCGCGGAGGCGCCGCCGGTAGCGCAGGGGTGACTCGCCGGTCTCGCGCTTGAACGCGGTGCTGAACGCGCTCTCGGACCCGTACCCGAGCTCGGACGCGAGCGCGCCGACCCGGACGTCCCCGTCGCGCAGCGCCCGCTGGGCGAGCAGGATCCGCCAGCGGTGCAGGTAGGTCAGCGGCGGCACGCCCGCCACGGTCCGGAACCGCTCGGCGAACGAGGTCCGCGACATCGCCGCCGCGCGGGCCAGGGCCTCGAGCCCCCACGACGCCCCGGGCTCGGCGTGCATGAGGCTCAGCGCCGGGCGCAGCCGCTCGTCGGTGAGGACGCGGAGCCAGCCCGGAGGCAGCTCCGCCTGCCCCACATAGGACCTGATGACCTCCAGGAGCAGCAGCTGGCCGTACTGGCGCAGCGCGAAGCCGGTGCCCATGCGGTTCGCGGCGCCCTCCTCGAAGAGGTGGCCCAGGAGCATCTGGACCGTGGGCGCGGTCGAGGTCGAGGCGCGCACGTGCCCCACCGGCGGCAGGGCCCGGGCCAGCAGCTCCAGGCCCGCGTCGTTGAGGTCGACGCGCCCGCCGACGACGATGTCGTCGGTGCCGAGCTCGCCCGTGCCCGCCCGCGCGGTGGTGAAGTCCGCGCCCGGCGCGACCTCGCGCCGCGGCCCGTCGCCGCCGCCTTCGAGGCGCAGCCACGACCGGCGGTTGAGGATCGCGACGTCCCCGGACTCGAGGTCGATCGGGGCGTCGAGCCCGTCGGCGCTCAGGCGCGCCCGGCCGGACACCATCGCCACGAACTTCATCCGCTCGCCGATGTCGGCCCGCGAGACCCACGGCCCGCGCACGGCGAACCCGCCCGAGACGACGCCCCGGACCTCGACCAGGTCGAAGACCTGCGAGAGATGATCGGTCATGTCCGTACTCTAGATCAAAAACAACGAACTTCCAATTATTCACAGTCCCGTCGATCGCGGGCAGACTGGTCCGCATGACACAACGACAACACCCGATCGGCACCGGCTTCACCGCCGCCGCCACCGCGGACGAGATCCTCGCCGGGATCGACCTGTCCGGCAAGCACATCGTCGTCACCGGCGGCCACCAGGGCATCGGCCGCGAGACCACCAGGGCGCTGAGCCGGGCCGGCGCCTCGGTGACCGTCGCCGCCCGCAACCCCGAGCGCGCCGCCGAAGCCCTGTCCGGCGTCGAGCGCGTCGCCGCCTCCCGGCTCGACCTGCTCGACCCGGACTCGATCGACGCGTTCGCGGACCGCTACCTCGCGTCCGGCGAACCGCTGCACGCCCTGGTCAACAACGCGGGCATCATGGCCGGCCCGCTGGTGCGCGACGCGCGCGGCTACGAGTCGCAGTTCGCGACCAACCACCTCGGGCACTTCCAGCTGACGCTGGGTCTGCTGCCCGCGCTGCGGGCGGCGCGCGGCGCCCGCGTCGTCAACCTGACCTCCGGCGGGCACCGGATCTCGGACATCCGCTGGGACGACCCGCACTTCGCGGACGGGTACGACGAGGCCGGGATGCTCGGGTACGGCCAGTCGAAGACCGCGAACGTCCTGTTCGCCGTCGAGCTCGACCGCCGCTGGGCCGAGGACGGCATCCGCGGCTTCGCGGTGCACCCCGGCATCGTCATGACCACGAACCTGGGGCCCTACCTCCCCGAGGGCGAGGAGCGCACGCCCTGGCTGCCGGACGAGGCGCTGCGGGCGATGGGCCTGGTCGACGAGGCCGGCGCGGTCGTCATCGACCCCGAGCGGGAGCTGAAGACCCCGCAGCAGGGGGCGAGCACCAGCGTGCTCGCCGCCGCCAGCCCGCTGCTCGAGGGCATCGGCGGGGTCTACCTCAAGGACAACGACGTCTCGCCGCTCGACGAGGACCCGCAGGACGCCGTCTTCGGCACCACCGCCGAAGTCAACTCCGACGTGGTGCCGTACGCGCTCGACCCCGACTCGGCGCGGCGGCTGTGGGAGCTGAGCGAGGAGCTCGTCAAGCGGTGACGGCCGCGGCGGGGGCCGCGCTAGTCGCAGCCTCCGCCGCCGCCGGAGTCGCCTCCGCCGCCGGAGTCGCCAGGGCCGCAGTCGCCGCCGCTCCCGCCGCCCGGCGAACCGCTCCAGCCGTAGCTCGAGCCGTCCGAGTACACGGCGGAGCCCGAACCGCGCGACCGGCCGCCGCGGCGGGCGAGGGCGACGATCAACCAGACGACCAGCGCGCAGACGACGAGGGTGACGACGACGGCCATGGGCGGGCTCCTTCGAGTGGGCGGACCCCCACCATATGCCGCCCCGGCCACCCCCGGCGCCCCGAAGCCGTTGCGCCCGAACGGCGCTCCCGGCGGCCCGCGCCGCGCTCGTTCCGCCCCGGGCCCGGCGGTGACCGGCGCGACCCTTCCCGGACCCGCCGGTCCCGCGCCTCCCGAGCGATACTGGGGCCATGGCGACAACCGACGACCCGTCCTACACGCGACCGACCCGACTCGTGGCCGCCGGGCGGCCCCCGGCCCTCCCCGACGCGCCCCTGAACGAACCCGTGACGTTCGCGTCGACCTACCACGCCGGCGGCGACCGCGCCTACGGCCGCTACGGGAACCCCACCTGGGACGCGTTCGAGACGGTCCTCGGCGAGCTGGAGGAGGGCCGGGCGCTCGCGTTCGCCTCGGGCCTGGCCGCCAGCGGCGCCGTGCTCTCGCTGCTGCCCGACGGCGCCGCGGTCGTCGCGCCCGCGACGGCCTACCTCGGCGTCCTCGACCAGATGCGGGAGCTCCGGGACGCCGGCCGGATCGAGCTGCGCCAGGTCGACGTCACCGACACGGCCGCGGTCGCCGAGGCCGCCGAGGGCGCGGCGATGGTCTGGCTCGAGTCGCCCACCAACCCCAACCTCGAGGTCGCCGACCTCGCGGCGATCGCCGCGGCCGCCCGCGCCGCCGGGGCGCTGACCGTGGTCGACAACACCTTCGCCACCCCGCTCCTCCAGCGCCCCCTCGAACTCGGCGCGGACATCGTCGTGCACAGCGCCACCAAGCTGCTCAGCGGCCACTCCGACGTCGTCCTGGGCGCCGTCGTCGCCCGCGGCGACGAGGTGTTCGCCCGCATGGACGCGCACCGGCGCCTGCACGGGGCGATCCCGGGACCCATGGAGGTGTACCTGGCGCTGCGCGGGATGCGGACCCTGTCCGTGCGCCTCGAACGCGCCCAGGCGAACACGGCCGAACTGGTGCGCCGCCTCAGGGACCACCCCGCCGTCGAGCGGGTGCGCCACCCCGGGTTCGGCGCGATGTGCTCGATCGAGGTGGCGGGCGGCGCCGCCGGGGCGGACCGGGTGGTCGGCGCGGTCGGGCTCTGGGTCCACGCGACCAGCCTCGGCGGCGTGGAGTCGACGCTGGAGCGGCGGCGCCACTGGCCGACCGAGAGCGACACGGTCGCCGAGTCGCTGATCCGCATGTCGGTCGGGATCGAGGACGTCGAGGACCTCTGGGCCGATCTGGCCCGCGCCCTCGACGCCGCCTAGAGCGGCCGGGCGGGACTCCGGTTGGCCGGACGGACCGGCCCGGCATACGATCGTCCCGTTCCGTACCCCCGAAGGAGGCCCGATGTCCGGAGCAGACGACTACGCCGCGCGCCTGACCGAGGCGCGGGCGGCGCTCGCCGCGGCGAACGCGTCGCCCGAGGAGCACCAGGCGGTGCCGGTGACGGCCGAGTCGGGCGGGGGGAGCGTCCGGGTGACGCTCGGGACCGACGGCCGCGTCCAGGCGATCGAGGTGGACCCCAAGGGGTTCAAGGAAGGCTCGGACTACATCGCCGAGCACGTGCTGCTGGCGCTGAACGAGGCGCTGGAACGGCGGGCGGCGATGGTCGCCACGGACGAGCGCGTCCCCGACCTGGGCTCGATCGACGAGTCGATGGCGGAGGTGCAGGACGGGTCGCTGCCGCGGTTCCAGGCGATGAGCGCGTCGATCACTCAGGTGATGGACAAGCTCGGCGGGAACCGGTAGCGCGCAACATATGAGACCGGCTCCGGTATGGTGTCGGGTCGGGAGGTCGGAATGTTCGGGGAAGACCGTATCGCGGAGCAGCTCGCGCAGACGCGCGAGATGCTGTCGCAGGCCGTCGCCACGCCCGGGGCGCAGGCGGAACCGATCGTCACGGAGGCGTCCGAGGGGCGCATCCAGGTGACGATGGGGACCGACGGCCGGTTCGAGCGGATCAAGATGACCCGCAGCGCCCTCCGGGACGGCCCCGAGGCGCTCATCGAGCAGCTGACGCTCGCCCTCAACGACGCGATCGACCAGCGCTCGGCGCAGACCGCGGCCCCCGCGCCGGCCGTCGACATGGCCGAGCTCAACGAGCGGGCCGCCCGCCTCCAGGACGCCTCGGTGCGCCAGTTCCAGGAGATGAGCACCGCGATCGGCGACCTCATGGGCAGGCTCGACGCGAGGCGGTGACCCCGCGGCGCCGGTCGGGTGCGCGGGCGAGGCCGGCCCGCGGGCCGGCCTCTGCAAGGGCCGCGGGCCGGCCTCTGCAAGGGCCGCGGCCGGATCGGATCAGCGCGTGCGGCGGGTGTAGAAGTTCTGGGCGCTGACCATGCGCTCGTAGTCGGCGAACGTGCGGTGGACGACGTCGTCGTCCAGGCCGTACGAGCCGAGGGTGTACTCGTGCTTGCGGTCGCGGAGCGGGCGCTCGAGCGCCTCCACCAGGTTCCCCTCGTCCTTGATCGACCACTCGAGCCCGAGCCGCTCGTACAGGCCGGGGACGAACGTGTACGGGTCCTCGGCGAGCAGGTGGTAGGGCACGTCGACCACTGAGGACAGGTGCCGCTGCCGGAACGCCCGGCCGGCCTCGACGATCTCGGACATCAGCTCCATGGCGTAGGCGCCGAGCGCCTGGCGGTCCACCGTGGTCACGAACAGGCTCTGGGCGAGGTCGGCCAGGCTGCACAGGGACCCCATCACGGTGACCGGGCTGCGGTGGGTCCACACGAACGTCGCGTCCGGGAACACCTTCCTGATCGACGCCATCTCACCGAGGTCCAAGGGGTACTTCAGGACCCACCGGTGCAGCGAGCCGTCCACCGCGCGGGGCCGCCCGTGCTGGAGCACCTGGAGCGCCGACTTCAGGTAGCGGTAGTCCACCGTGGTGTCGCGGGCGGCGAACCACTTCCGGTACTCGGGCATGGGCGCGTGGAAGAGCAGGTGGTAGAGCCCGTGGGGGAGCAGGAACATGCTCTCCTCGGGCTTGGTGGCGTCCACGGGGTGGATGTGGTCGAAGTCGGGCGCGAAGCGGGTGGCCGAGAACTGCTTCCCGACCTTCTTGACCAGGCGCGCCTCTTCGGCGGGGCCGCGCTGGAGATCGGTGCGGACCATCTCCCACAGGCGCGGGCCGCGGCACTGCCTGGAGCGCGCGAGCACCTGGTGGGCGAGGGTCGTGGCGGTGCGCGGCAGCCCGACCACGAACACGGGCCGGATGATCGGCTCCTCGCCGATCTCGGGGTGCGCGCGGTGCAGGTCGCGGATGCGCAGCCGGTTCTCGAGCCGCGCCTGGGCGTCCATCATGGTGGTGAGCCAGCCGATGGCGGAGAGGTTCGGGACGTCGGCGACGCAGTTCGCGAGGAACCGGAAGTCCTCGATCCACTCGCGGTCGCTCTCGTCGGTCCGGCTGCCGGCGTTCTTCTCGGCGCGCTGGACGGCCTTGGCCCAGGCCTCGTCGGGGTCCTTGCGCGAGCGCAGCATCGGCGCCATCGCGGCGTTGGCGGCCTTGAACGCGAACGTGGTGCGGTTGTTGCCCATGGGGGTGGCTTCCTGTCGGAGGGGTCCGTCCGGCGCCTCCGGATCGAGCGGGTTCGGAGGCGTCACGGAAGATCCTAAGGCCTGGCGCTGATGTCGCCGCTGCGGGAACCTCGCCGCGCCCGGCCCTCAGCCCCCCGCCCCGCGGCGGCCCTCCGCCCACGCGGCGATCCCGCCGCCCGCCGCGGTGCCCACCGACGCCGCGCCGAGCAGCAGCACCCACCACTCGTCGGACATGTGCCCGACGACCGCGAGCACCGCGCCGACGACGACCACGCCTGCGATCCCCGCGGGCCCCGCCGGCCGGCGTCCGCGCCGCCTTGCGGCGCCGGGCCGGGAGAGCAGCGCCGGGACCGCCCAGAACGACCCGCACCCGATCGCGAGCAGGACGACGCCGACGTCGCGCCACGCGTCGTCCGCCCGGACGAGCCCGTAGACCAGCACGCCGACGCCCGCGACGAGGACCGCGCCGAACGGGGCCGCCCTCGGGCCTCCCAGCAGGTACATGCCCGCGCACGAGGCGACCAGGAGCCCCAGCCCGGTGAAGACCCCCATGATCCACATCGCGACGGGCATCGCGTACTCGTACGGGTAGACCTCGGCCGCGCCCAGCGCCCCGGCGCCGATCGCCAGCACGGGCCCGGCGAGGACGAGCCCCAGCGAGGCCCAGGTGACGCGCCGCTGGAACCGTTCGTCGGCCGCGCGCCGCCGCTCGCGCTCCGCGCGCCGCCGCTCGCGCTCCGCGCGCCGCTCCCGGCGCTCCGCCCTGCTCGTTCCCCCGCCCGCCGCCATGGCGCTCCTCCGTCGTCCGGTCCCGCGCCGCACCGGCGCCTGACGGGCAACGGTATGCCGGAACGGCCGCGGCGCCGAGAGCGCCGCGGCCCGATCGGGGTTTCCTGCCGCTTTCTTGCCGGTCCTTCGCCTTGGACCGCGCACCTCCCGCGGGCAGACTGGCGACGGCGGCGCCTGCCGCCGTCGACCGGGGGGAGGGAATCATGGCGGGAGTCTCCTGGATCGTCCGCCCCAAGGGATCGGAGCACGTGATCATCACCGCCCCCGACGCCCCGGTGGGCGTCGGCGACGCGGTCGACCGGCTGCAGGCGGCGCTCGACGGGTTCCCCGGGCGGAAACCGGTCTGGTTCCGGCCGCTGGAGCGGCTCGGCTACTGGTGGTACCCGATCTGCATGGTCGCGATGGCCGTCGCGGTCGCCTTCGCCGGGCCGCGCGAGCTCGGCCTGAACATCGCCTACGGCCTCGGGGCCGGCGTGACCGTCGCCGTCCTCAGCGGCATGGTCCTCACGGGCCTCGCCCATCTCCAATCCCGGTTGACGAGCGGGCGCACCGTCGAGCAGGCGGTCAAGGAGGTCGCCCCGCTCGCCCGCGGCGCCGGGGGCGTCGCCGACCGCGTCGAGGCGATCCTCGCGCGGGATCCCGCGCGCGAGCGCGAGGTGCACCTGCTCGCCTGGCGCGCCGCCGGGGTCGGCACCCCCCACCGGGGGAGGGCCGACGACGAGCTCGACGAGCTGTGGAAGCTGGCCGACCCGGCGGGGGCCGCCGCGCGCGAGGCCAAGATCCGGGAGATCGAGGCGGCGCTCGCCCCCCACCGGCGCGACCGCAAGCGCTGACGTGGTGCGGTGGATGCTGCTGGTCGGCGCCGTCCCGGCGCTGATGCTCGCCCTCCTGGGCGCCCTGGTCTGGTTCAGCGCCTACGCGTTCACCCAGTCGCCCGTCACGGCCGTGAAGATCGCGATCGGCCTCGCGCCGGTCGCGGCGGTTCTCGGCCGCGGCCTGTGGGTGCTGCTCGCGAAGGGCGACCACCCGGTCCGCGGCGTGCCGGTGCGCGAGGACGAGCAGCCCGAGCTGTGGGCGCTGGTCCGCGAACTCGCCCGGACCGCCGGCACCGCACCGCCGGACGACCTCCGCGTGACCGCGGACGCCAACGCCGCCGTCATGGAGGACACCCGGCTGCTCGGCCTGGTCGCCCTCCGCAGGCGCATGTTCATCGGCGCCCCGCTGCTCGCCGAGATGCGCGCGGACGGGCTCGCCGCGGTGATCACCCACGAGCTCGCGCACTACGGCAACCGCGACACCCGCCTCGCGGGCGCCGCCTACCGCAGCCGCCGCGCCTTCGCGCGTACGCTGACCGCGATCGACCGGGACGACCTCCTCCAGCGGGCGCTGCACTTCCTGCTGCGGCCCTACGGGGCCTTCGTGCTGCGCGCCTCCGCGGACCTGAGCAGGCGGCAGGAGCGCGCGGCGGACGCGGCCGCGGCCGAAGCGGTCGGCTCGGCGGCCGCCGCCGCCGCGTTCCGCGAGCTGGCCTCGATCGCCGCGTCATGGGCGCTGTTCCGGGACCACCACCTGGTCGCGGGCTGGGACGCGGACCGCCTCCCGGCCGACCCGTTCGGCGGGTACCGCCGCCTGCGCGCCTCGCTGCCCGACCTCCCCGCCGACCCGCCGCACGAGGCCGACCCGTACGACACGCACCCGCCCATGGGCGAGCGGATCGCGGCCGTCGCCGCGCTGTCCGCCGCCGGGACGGTGCGCGTCCCCGCCGTTCCGGCACTCGGCCTCCTGCGCGGCCCGGCGCCGCTGCTCGACGCGGCACTGCTGGACGACCTGGGGCCCGAAGCGCGTTCGAAGCGCCGGGCGGACTGGCCCGCGCTGATCCGCGACGGCGCGCTCGCGTCGCTGACCGAGCACACGGACCTGGTGCTGGCCAACGCCTCCCGCGCCACCGGGCGGCCGCCCTCGCTGCGCACCCTCCTCGACGCGCTGGACGCGGGCCTGCTGGCCGAGCTCGGCGCCGACCCTGGCGGCCCGGGCCTCCCCTCGGACGGTCCCCGGGTGCGCCGCGAACGCGCCCGGCTGCTGGTCCGCGCGGGCCTCGAAGGCGCGGTCGTCGCGGCGCTCACCGGCGCCGGGGCGATCCGCTGGCGCGAATCCTGGCCCGCGGCCGGCGCCATGCACTTGGACGAACGCGTCCGGGACCCGCTGCCGGAGCTGATCGACGCCGCGGTGTCCGATCGGCCCGACACCGCGCGCCTGCGCGCGCTGCTCGGCTAGGCACACCGATTCCGCACACCGATTCCGCACACCGATCTGAAAGGCCCGAACACGATGGCACTGCTCCTAGGGGCGAAGACCCGCGTACTGATGGCCATGCGCAAGGACGCCAAGCGCCGGGGCCTGTCGTTCACGAAGTACATGGAGGCGGTGTCCCTCCAGGAGATGATCACGCTGATCCGCGAGGTCGACCCCACGGTCAACCCCGCCGACATCGTGCCCGGCCTGCCTGACATCCCGCCCGTCGACGTCACCCGCTGGGGCCTGCCGCCCGAGTCCGCGCTGAGCACCGACCTGAGCCGCCCGGTCCCGGTGATCGGCGCCGCGGTGGCCGCGGCGCGGGCCGGCGACTGGAGGCCCGCCGCCCAGCTGCTCGAGCGCAGCCACGGCGACTGGGCGATGCGCGCGGCCGCCGTGCACGCGCTCGGCGAGGCCGCCGCGGACGACGGCGCGTGGCTCAACGCGTGGCGCGCCGCCGTCGGCCAGGACCGCCACCTCGCGGTCGTCGAGGCGCACGGGACGTTCTGGCTGGCCTGGAAGCTGCGCGGCGACCGGCCGGAGGCCACGGCCGGGCAGCACGACGCGTTCCACCAGACCGTCCTGCGAGCCGAGGCCGCCGCCCATCAGGCGATCCGGCTGGCGCCGGAGGACCCGACCCCGTGGTGCACGCTGGTCACGCTCGCTCGCGGCCGCGGGTACGACCCCGAGACCTTCGCCGCGATCTGGCGCGAGCTCCAGGCCCGCGACCCGCTGCACCGCGCCGGGCACGAGTTCGCGCTGATGTACTGGGCCGAGGCCGCCTCCTCGTCCGAGCCGGTGTTCGCCTTCGCCGAGCGGGCCGCCGCCGCGTCCCCCTCGCTCGCCTTCCTGGTCGTCCAGGCCGCGGTCGAGTGCGAGGACGGCGACGAGGCGATCTGGAGGGACGCCCGGGTCCAGCGGGCGCTCGACGCCGTGTCCAGGTGGCTGTCCGCGCCGGCCGGCGGCGGTGGCGTCTACGCGGGCGCCGACCGGCACTGGGCGGCGTACGGGTTGGTGAGCGCCGGCCGCGGCGCCGAGGCCGTGCCGCTGTTCGCCCAGCTGGGGACGGACGCGTCCGGCCGCCCGTGGCAGGACTACGGCCCCGACGCGGTCGCGGTCTTCGACGGCTTCCGCCGCAGGGCGTGCGCGGCCGCGTCGTAGCCGGGCCCGACCCGCCGCACCGGCCCCTCGCGCTGAGGGGCCGGTCGGAACCAGCGCTGTAAATAGAACCTTGTCAATGCTTGTGCTGGTGGCCGATCAATGCTTAACTCGATAAAGAATAAAGCCGGGCCGGTGCCCGGCTCCGAGCCCGCCTCCGGGGTCCCCGCGGTCGGGCGACCCTCATGAAAGGCACAGGTATGGCAACGGCAGCCAGTACCCGTCCGCGCCGCTCGGCGCGCAGGCTCCTGCTCGCCGCGATCACCGCGGTGGCGCTCGCCGCGGGCGGGCTCTTCTTCCTCGCCCCCGCGCAGGCACAGGCGAACGGCTTCCACGTCGTCGGCTCGAACCTGGTGGACGCCAACGGCAACGAGTTCATCATGCGCGGCTCCACCCACCCCTACGAGTGGTACCAGACCCAGGACGACGCGATCGGCGACATGAGCGCGCTGGGCACCAACACCGTCCGGGTCGTCCTCGGCTCCGGCCAGCAGTGGGGCCCGAGCCCGGCCGCGAACGTCGCCGGGATCATCGACGACTGCAAGGCCAACCGCGTCGTGTGCGTCCTGGAGGTCCACGACACCACCGGCTACGCCGACGCCTCGGCGCCGAACGCGGCCAGCCTCGACCAGGCCGTCGACTACTGGATCAGCATCCAGGACGTCCTGGAGGGCGAAGAGGCCTACGTCATCATCAACATCGGCAACGAGCCCTGGGGCAACGAGAACGTCGCGGGCTGGGAGCCGGCGATGACCAACGCGATCGAGCGGATGCGCGCGGCCGGCTTCGAGCACACGCTCATCGCCGATGCCCCCAACTGGGGCCAGGACTGGACCAACACCATGCGCGACGGCGACACCGCCCAGCGCGTCTTCGACGCCGACCCGCTCGCGAACACCGTGTTCTCGGTGCACATGTACTCGGTCTACGCCCAGCCGCAGACCGTGATCGACTACTTCGACGCGTTCGAGGCGAAGGGCCTGCCGCTCATCGTCGGCGAGTTCGGCGAGGACACGCCCACCGCCATCGAGGCCGAGGCCCAGGAGCGCGGCATCGGCTGGATCGCGTGGTCGTGGTCGGGCAAC
The DNA here is from genome assembly GCF_020991375.1 of Glycomyces amatae. GTDB lineage: Bacteria > Actinomycetota > Actinomycetes > Mycobacteriales > Micromonosporaceae > Glycomyces > Glycomyces amatae. The sequence continues at coordinate 22,358 of NZ_JAJLQZ010000035.1, forward strand.
ACCGGCGGCACCCACGACCAGGTGATCGACTTCGACCCGAACCAGATGCGCCCCTGGGGCGAGCGGGTCTTCCACGGCGAGAACGGGATCGGCGCCACCGCCGAGCGCGCCAGCGTCTTCGGCGACGACCCGGACCCGACCGACCCGACCACCACCCCCGACGACCCGACCACCGAGCCCGAGCCCGAGGGCGACTGCTCGGCCGAGATCGAGGTCGCCGGCGACTGGGGCTCGGGCTGGCAGGGCAACGTCAGCATCACCGCCGACGCGGCCGTCGACGGCTGGACCCTGACGTGGACCTGGCCCGGGGCCACCACCGTGACCTCGCACTGGAACGCCGAGCTGTCCCAGTCCGGCGCAACGGTGACCGCCTCCGACGTCGGCTGGAACGCCGCCGTCGCCGCGGGCCAGACCCGTCAGGTCTTCGGCTTCATCGGATCGTCCGCGGCGGCGACCCCCGAAGTGACCTGCACCGCCGCCTAGCGGCACCGCCGGACGGCGAGGGCGCGTGCGTCGCCGACGCACGCGCCCTCACCGCTACAGCCCGTCGAGGTAGGGCCGGTGGCTGTCCATGAACTCCCAGCCGTAGTACCGGTCCCAGTTGATCGACCAGGTCATGAGCCCGCGTAGGCCGGGCGAGGCCCCGCCGCGCAGCTCGTACCCGCCGCAGTTCGCCCCCGACGTGAGGCAGTCCAGCGCCTGGTGCACCTGCGCGGGCTGCGTGTACCCGTTCCCGGCGCTCACCGCCGCCGGCAGCCCGAACGCGATCTGGTCCTCGCGCAGGCCCGGGAAGAACTGCCCGGTGTTCGCGACCTGGAAGCCCGCCTTGAGCATGTCGGTCATGGCGATGTGGAAGTCCGCGCCGCCCATGTTGTGGTACCGGCCGTCCAGGCCCATCACCGGGCCCGAGTTGTAGTCCTGCACGTGGAGGACGTCCAGCCGGTCGCGCAGCGCGTGGATCACCGGCAGGTACGAGCCCGTGCGGTTGTCGCCCGAGCTGGAGCCGCCGTAGAACTGGTGTCCCACTTGGACGAAGAACGTCTCGGGGGCCATGGAGAGCACGAAGTCGTCGCCGTACTCGTCCGTGAGCGACCGGAGCGCGCCGATGAGGTTCACGATCACCGGCGTGGTCGGGTTGCGGAAGTCCGTGTCCCCCGCGTCGAAGTACAGCGAGTGGCCTTCGAGGTCGACGTCGAGGCCGTCCAGCCCGTACTCGTCGATGATGGCGCCCACCGAGGAGACGAAGGCGTCCCGCGCGGCGGCCGTGGTCAGCTGGACCTGGCCGTTCTGTCCGCCGATGGAGAGCAGGACCTTCTTCCCCTGCGCCTGCTGCTCGGCGATCGCGGCGATGAACTCGGCCTTGGTCTCCACGTTCGGGCACTCCGCGGCCGGGCACAGCGAGAACCGGATGTCCCCGGAGGTCGGCGAGGTCGGCTCCCCGAACGCCAGGTTGATCACGTCCCATTCGGACGGCACGTCCGCCATGCGGATGTAGCCGGAGCCGTTGGCGAAGCTCGTGTGGAGGTAGCCGATGAGCGCGCGGTCGGCGAGCCCGCTGCCGGAGCAGCCGGAGGTCCGGGCGCCGACCTCGGCCGCGGGCCCTTCACCCTCGCCGTTGAAGGCGCTCACGGTGAAGCGGTAGGAGGTGCAGGCGGCGAGGCCCATGATGGACACCGAGGCCGCGGTCGTCTCGACGTCGGCCGCGCCCGGGCGGCGGACGATGTAGCCGTCCACCTCGCCCGGCGCCGCGTCCCAGCCGAGGACGACGCCGTCCTCCGAGGCCTGGTCGACCCGCGGCGAGCCGGGGGCGCCCGGGACGCCGGTCTCGCCTCCGCCGCCGTCGCCGGGCGGCCCGTCGAGCACGACGTCGTCGACCCAGTAGTCGCCCTGGCCGTACCAGCTGTGGAAGTAGACCTCCACGGAGGTCTGGTCCGCTCCGGTGGTGAACGAGGTGCTCAGCTGCGTGTACGCGCTCGGGGAGCCGGTCCAGGTCTGGGTGTGGCCGGTCGCGCCGATGTAGACGTGGGAGCCGCGTACCCAGGCGCTCAGGGAGTAGGCGCTCGACGGCTGGACCGGCACGGTCATGGCGCAGCGCCCGGTCGAGGCGGCGCCGCCGGAGGAGCGGACCGCGCCGGTTCCCGAGTGGACGGGGGAGCCGACGATCTGGGCCGACTCGCAGGTCCACGGCGAGGCCGTCCCCGTTTCGAAGCCGGGGTTCGCGAGGATGTTCGCGCCTTGGGCCGGCGCGGCGACGAGCAGCCCGGCGAGCAGCGCCGCGGTGGCGCCGATCAGGGCGGCGAGGAGTCGAGGTCTTCTCATGGGTTCTCCCGGAGGAAGGCGTGGGACGGACGCGGGGGAGTGGCACCGCCTTTATCAGACAGTAAACCTTCCTATTAATAAATGTCAATGTCTCGCCGCCTCCGGGTCGCCCAAGCGGACGCGCGGTTCGAACAGCCGCATGTCGGGCGCCGCGATTACCCTGCGTACCATGACCATCGCAGCGACACCCCCAGTCGAGCCCGAAGCCGCCGCCCCGAAGCCGATCCGCCGGAGCACCGCCCGCGTCCTCGCCGTCGACGACGGCCGCGCCCTCCTCTTCGCCCGCCCGGCGAGGATCCGCGACGTCGGCGACTGGTACTTCCACACCCCCGGTGGCGCCGTCGAGCCCGGTGAGGCCGCCGTCGAGGCGGCCGCCCGCGAACTGCTCGAGGAGACCGGGCTCCGCGCCGGCCCCGCCGCGCTCGGCGCGCCGGTCGCGACGGCCTACAGCCTCCAGCGGCGCATCGACACCGGCGCGTTCGTGGCCGCCGACGACACCTTCTTCCTGCTGCACGCGAACGCCGAGGCGACCGCCTTTCCCGGAGGCCACGGCGACCGGCACGCCTGGCTCGACCCCGACGCGATGGAGGCCGCGTCCGCGCGCATCCTGCCGCGCGGCCTCCCCGCCCTCCTGCGGCGGCTCCTCGCCGAGGGCCCGCCCGCCTCCCCGATCCACATACGCTGGTAGCGGCGCCGAAAGGGACCCGAGGGCTTGACGCCGCGGTCGGCGATCGGCGTCCTGGGGCTGCGGGACCGGCTCGCGTCGCACTGCCCCGAGGCGGTGCTCCACGGGCTTCCGGGCCCTAGCGGCCCCGCGGGCTGGTGGCGGGCGCCCGCCGTTTACGCCGACCTCGTCCGCTCGGCGATCGCGAACGGCGTCTCCGAGTGAGCCTCCGACCCCGGCAGGCGCACGCGTGGGCGGGCCGGACCTACGCCCGCAACGCGTCCGCGGGTGCGGCCGGGCGGCGCGCGGCGAGCGCCCGGTCGAGGTCGGCGATCAGGTCGTCGGGCGCCTCGAGTCCGATCGAGAGCCTGACCAGGCTGTCGGCGGGCCGGGCGTCGGCGGCGACGGGCCGGTGCGTCAGCGCCGCGGGATGCTGGATCAGCGAGTCCACGCCGCCCAGCGACACCGCGTGGGTGAACAGGCCGACCGCCGAGGTCGTGCTCCTCGCGTGCTCGTAGCCGCCGCGCAGGTCCACCGAGATCATCGCCCCGGTGCCCTTCATCTGGCTCCCGAGCAGCTCCTGCGGGTCGCCGCCGAGCCCGGGGTAGTGGACGCGGGCGACGTCCGGGTGGGTCGCCAGCCACGCGGCGACGCGCTGCGCGCCGGACTGCTGGGCCCGGACCCGCAGCGGCAGCGTCGCCAGGCCCCGGTGCAGGAGGTACGCCCCCAGCGGATGGAGCAGGGCGCCCGTGACGGCCCGGACCCGGCGCAGCGCGGCCGCGGTCTCGCTCCCGCAGGCGACGACCCCGGCCACCACGTCGCCGTGCCCGCCGAGGTACTTGGTGGCGCTGTGCAGCACCAGCGAGGCGCCGCAGTCGATCGGGTTCTGGAGGACCGGCGTCGCGAACGTGTTGTCCACGAGCACCGGGACGCCTTGCGCCGCTTCGACGACCGCCCGGATGTCGACCAGCTCCAATGTCGGGTTCGCGGGCGTCTCGAGCACGATCAGCGCCGTGTCCGGCCGGACCGAGGCGGCCACGTCCGCCGCGGCGCAGAAGGTGGTCTCGGTGCCCAGCAGGCCCGTGGACAGGAGGTGGTCGGTCCCGCCGTAGAGGGGCCGGACGGCCAGGACGTGGCGGCGGCCCGTCTCCCCGGTGGCCGCGAGGACCGCGGCGGTCATCGCCGCCATGCCGGAGGCGAACGCCACCGCCTCCTCGGCGTGCTCCAACCGGGCCAGCGCCGCCTCGAACCGCGCCACGGTCGGGTTCCACAACCGCGCGTACACCGCGCCGCCCTCAGCGGTCGGCGCCCCGCCGGAGGCCATGGCCTCGTAGGACAGGCCGCCGGACTCGATGTCCGGCAGCGGGTTGGTCGAGGAGAGGTCGATCGGGAGGGCGTGGACGCCGAGTCCCGCCAGGTCCTCCCGGCCGGCGTGAACGGCGACGGTGTCGAGTTGCAGCCACGGCGAATCCATGCCCAGACTCTAGGGAGAACCGCAACGCTCTGCAATACTTGCCGCGGAAACCCGCGTCGTACGCGGATATCCATGAGGAATCGACGGAGAGGGGCCGCCATGGCGGGCGCGCAGCCGAAGAAACCGCAGCCGCCCGCGGCGCTGGACGGCACCGACCTGGCCATCCTCGCCGCGCTCGTCGAGGACGGGCGCACGACCAACGCCGCGCTCGCGGCCCGGGCGGGCGTGGCCGAGTCGACCTGCGCGTACCGCGTGCGCGCGCTGCGGGAGTCGGGGGTCCTGGCGGACATCCGCGCCCGGCTCAGCCCCGAGGCGCTCGGGCGCCCCCTTCACGCCATCATCAAGGTGCGCTTGGGAAGCCACAGCCGCGACCACGTGCACCACCTGTACGACAGGCTGGTCGGGCTGCCGGGGGTGCTGACGGTCTTCCACGTCGGCGGCGACGACGACTTCCTCCTGCACGTGGCAGTCGCCGGCCCCGAGGCCCTGCGCGACCTCATCCTGGAGCACGTGACCGTCCACCCCATGGTGCGCCAGACCGAGACCCAGCTGGTGTTCGAGGTCCGCGACGGCCGCGGCCTCCTGCCGCGGTGAGCCCGCGGGGCCGTTCGTCTCCCGTTCGCCGCCCGCTCCCCGCCCGGTCGCATACGAATTGACATCTATCGATCTCATGTGCGGCCGGAACCCTTGCCCTCCAGCGGACCGGGCCGCATAATTTCATTCGTTCCTGTACAGCCGCGGGACATCGATCCACCGTCACCCCCTCATGACGACAAGGGCCCTCACCCCTGGGAGCTCGTCGACGCCGACTGATGCGCCGTACCCCGGACCGCCGCCGGCACCGCCGGTCCGCCTTTCCGGGCGACAACCCAAGGAGGGCAACCATGCGAAGCCGCATGAGGAAGCTCATCGCCACCCTGTCCGCACTCGTCGTCGCCGTCGGCACCGCCGCCGTGGTGATCGCCGCCGCCGCCTCGCCGGCGCAGGCCCAGAACTGCAACGGCTACGTCGCGCTGACCTACGACGACGGCCCCAACCCGGGCACCACCAGCAGCCTGCTCAACGCCCTGACCTCCAACGGCCTGCGGGCCACCATGTTCAACACCGGGCAGCGGGTCTCCAGCAACCCGTCGCTCGCCCGCGCGCAGGTCGACGCGGGCATGTGGGTCGCCAACCACTCGTGGTCCCACCCCCACATGACCCAGTTGAGCTCCTCGCAGATGGCCCAGGAGATCTCCAGCACCCAGCAGGCGATCCAGCAGGCCACCGGGGTCACCCCGAACCTGTTCCGTCCGCCGTACGGCGAGACCAACGCGACCCTGAAGTCGGTCGAGGCCCAGTACGGGCTCACCGAGGTCATCTGGAGCGTCGACTCGCAGGACTGGAACGGGGCGAGCACCGCCCAGATCGTCCAGGCCGCCCGCAGCCTCCAGAACGGCGGCGTCATCCTGATGCACGACGCCTACCAGAACACCATCAACGCGGTCCCGCAGATCGCCGCCGACCTGCGCTCGCGCGGACTGTGCGCGGGGATGATCTCCCCGACCACCGGCCGGGCCGTCGCCCCCGACGGCTCCGGCGGCGGCAACGACGGCGGCGGCGGTGACGACGGTGGCGGCACCGGGACCGACCTGCTGCGCAGCGGCTCGGCCGGCAAGTGCATCGACGTGCCCGGCGGTCGCACCGACAACGGCACGAAGGTCCAGCTCTACAGCTGCTACGAGGGCGTGAACCAGCAGTTCACGTACACCGCCGCGCAGGAGCTGCGGATCCTCGGCAAGTGCCTCGAGGCGCCCTCCGGCGGCAACGGGACCCAGGTGCAGATCAGCACCTGCAACAGCGCCGCGGGTCAGAAGTGGACGTTCGGCTCCGACGGGTCGATCCGCAGCGTCGGGTACGCGAACGCGTGCCTGGACGTCTACAGCTCGTCCAACGGCGCCCCGGTGCAGCTCTACAGCTGCTGGGGCGGCGACAACCAGAAGTGGACCCGCGCCTGACGGGCCCCGCCGAACGGCGGCTCCGACCGGTCCGCGACCGGCCGGAGCCGCCCGCGACCGGCACCGCTACTTCAGCGCGAGCCAGCCGCCGTCCACGGGCAGTTCGGCCCCGTTGACGTAGCCCGCCTCCCCGGAGGCGAGGAAGGCCACGGCGGCGGCGACCTCCTCGGGGCGGCCGACGCGGCCCGCGAGGGTCTGCCCGCCCGCGAATTCGATCTCCTCTTCGGAGGTGTCCGCCCAGTGCGTGGTGAGGATGGGGCCGGGCGCGACGGAGTTGAACCTGACGTCGGGGGCGTACTCGACGGCGAGCTGCCGGACGAGCGCGCTGAGCCCGCCCTTGGCGGCGGCGTAGGCGGTGTAGCCGGGGTGCGAGCGGTGGGCGTGGACCGAGGAGACGGCCACGACCGCGCCGCGGGCGGCCCGCAGCGGCTCGATGAACGTCTTGACGCCGAGGTAAGCGGCCTTCAGCGTGACGTCCAGGGTCAGGTCCCAGTCCGCCTCGGCGATCTCGTGCGCCGCGCCGGGGACGCTCGCGAACGCGTTGGACACCAACGTGTCGAGGCGTCCGTGCGCGCCGAGCACGGTCGAGGACAGGGCCGCCCAGTCCTCGGCGCCGGAGGCGTCGCACCGCTGGAAGCGGACGTCGCCCTCGGCCCGCTCGGCGAGGCGCCGCCCGGCCTCCTCGTCGACGTCGGCGACGTACACGGTCGCGCCCTCGCTCGCGAGGCGGGCGGCGCAGGCCGCCCCGATGCCCTTGGCACCGCCGGTGACGACGGCGACACCGCCTTCGAATCGGTTCATCGGCACACCGTATCGCCCGGACCGGCCCCGCCGCATCCGACTGCGCCGCAGCCCGTCCCGCCGAACGCCACCGACCGCGCGTCAGCTCGACCAGGGGCCGACCGGTTCGAGCGAGGACACGATCGCGGTGAGCTCCTCCCGCGAGAGCGCCGCCTTGTCGCTGCGCAGGACCAGCGTCGGGAACTCGGCGTCGACCGGGTCGTCGAGCGTGACGATCGCGACCGGCTCGTCCCACGAGTCGCTGACGTTGGTGTACTCGCCGTAGCGCTGGACGAAGACCTGGGCCGGGCCGACGCCGGTCGCGACCTCGGCGACCTCGACCGGGTCGGGCACGTCCGCCAGCGTCCGGTAGACGCCGTGGCGGCCGTTGATGATCCGCTGCTCGCCGTCGACCGCGCAGTCGGACGCGAACGCCTCGACGGTCAGGTCGGCGCCGAACTCGTACCGGACGCCGCGGCACTCGGTGTCGGCGTCGCCGTCGGGGTTCGCGACCACCGCGTCGATGGCGAGGCCGCCCGGCACCGTCAGCACCACGGCCACGTGCTCGCCGTGGACGACCACCTCGTGGTCGGAGGAGGACAGGGGCCGGCCGAACATCCCGAGCACCTGCGATGCCAGGAGCACCAGGGCGAGCGCGCCGCCGAGGCCGATCGCGGCGCCGACGAGGACCCGCCGCCGGGTCGGCGCCCGGCGCGCAGGCGGTGCCGTTGTCGTGTCCATGTCCGCACCCTCCTCGACGCCGGCGGTTCTGCGGGACATCGTAGGTGGGCGCGTCACCCCCGCCCCCCCGCGCGGACGCGCCTCGGCGGCTGCGGTTCGGGCCCCGCCCCCGCACGGGCTGCGGGTCCCCGAGGACCCCTGCGCCTACCGCACCGCGGCGGACGCGCCGTCGCCGTCACCGCCGCCCGGGCGGCCGCCACTCCCGCCTCCGCGCGCCGCGGACGGCCGAGCCGCGGCGGACCCGCTCCGGAGACCGCCCGCGGCAAGGCGGACCGGCCGGGCGCTCCGCGTCCGCGCCTCAGCGGCCCGGCGGGGCCGTCGAGGCCCGGACCACCAGGTCGGTCGCCAGCTGCACGTGGTGCGAGTCGGGGTCCTTGCCGCCCGCGAGCTCGAGGAGGGTCCGCGCGGCGACGCGGCCCATCTGGCGCAGCGGCTGGCGCACCGTCGTCAGCGGCGGCTCGGTCCACGCCGCGTTGTAGGTGTCGTCGAACCCGACCAGGCTCAGGTCCTCGGGGACCCGCAGCCCGCGCGAGCGCGCCTCGCGCAGGACGCCGATCGCCATCGTGTCGTTGGCCGCGAAGATCGCCGTCGGCGGATCGGCGAGGTCGAGCAGCGTCGCGGCGGCCCGGCCGCCGGACTCGGCGTCGTAGCGCCCGGAGGCGGTCAGCTCGGGGTCGGGCCGCAGCCCCGCGGTCTCGAGCGCCTCCCGGTAGCCGTGGAGGCGCTCGCGGCCGAACACCGACCCGGGCGGCCCGCCGATGAAGCCGACCCGGCGGTGCCCCAGGCCGATGAGGTGCCGGGTGGCCTGCACGCCCCCGGCCCAGTTGGTGGCGCCCACGCTGTTGACGCGGTCGTCGAGCGGGTTCACCGGGTCGATCACGACCAGGCTCAGGCCCAGGTGCTCGCAGGCCTCGATCTCCTCGCCGGTCAGCTCGGAGGTGACCACGACGAGTCCGATGTGGCCTCGGGAGGCGATGTCCTTGATGCGGTCGGCGCCGAGCGACTGCGTGCGGGAGGTGCGGTCGCCGAGCGCGCTGGTCACCACGTCGACCCCCTGGGCGGCGGCCCCGTCGATGACGCCGTCGAGGACGTACAGCGCGTACATGTCCAGGATGTTGTCGAACACGACCTGGATCGCCCCCTTCGCGCGGGGCTCCCGGGGGCCGGTGCTGGGCATGTAGCCGAGCTCCTCGATCACCTGCCGCACCTGGCGCCTGGTCTCGTCGGAGACGCCGGGACGCCCGTTGAGCACTTTGGACGCGGTGGCCTTGGAGACGCCGGCCCGCGCGGCGACGGCCGCGAGCGTGGGGCGCTGCCGGGCGGCGTCGTCCGCCTCCTTGTTGCTGTCCGTCATGCGCACTAGTTTACGAAACAGATTCCGCGATGTTCAGGGCACTCGCCGCTTCTTCGCAGGCTCCGAGTTCATTCTTTACGCTTCCGTAACTTGACGCACGTCTAAGGGCGGCGTAGGTTGAAACTACAGAGAAACCAGTGAGAAACTGTTTCGTTGATCGAGTCCGGTCCCTCGGCCGGACCGCAGAAAGGATCCTGGCAATGAAGCTCGGAACTCGCCGCCGCTCGCTCCTCGCCCTCGGCGCCGTCGCTCCCGTCGCAGCCGCCCTCGGCGCGTGCGGCAACCAGCCCGGCGGCCCCAGTGGCGACGGCGCCACCGCCTGGGGGCTCACCGGCGGTGCCGAAGAGGCCATGCGGGCCTCCTTCGAAGCCTGGAACGAGGCCAACCCGGACGACCAGATCACCGCGGAGTACTTCGCGAACGACGCCTACAAGGAGAAGATCCGCACCGCGATCGGCTCCGGCAACGCACCCACCCTCGTCTTCGGCTGGGCCGGCGCCACCCTGGCCGACTACGTCGCCAACGACCAGGTCGTCGACGTCACCGAGTCCACCAGCGCCCTCACCGAGCGGCTCCTGCCCTCCGTGGCCCAGGTCGGCATGGTCGACGGCAAGGTCTACGCCGTCCCGAACAACCAGTCCCAGCCGGTCGTCCTCTACCACAACAACGAGGTCCTCGAGGCCGCCGGGACGCAGGTCCCCACCACCTGGAGCGAGCTGCTCGCCGCCGTCGAGGCCCTCAAGGGCGCCGACGTCATCCCGATCGCCCTGGCCGGCCAGAGCGTGTGGCCCGAGCTCATGTGGATCTCCTACCTGGCCGACCGCGTCGGCGGCGAGGCCGCGTTCCAGCGCGTCCTCGACGGCGAGGCCGGCGCCTGGTCCCACCCCGACATGCTCCGCGCCGCCCAGATGATCACCGAGCTGGTCGACGCCGGGGCCTTCGGCGACGGCTTCGCGTCCGTCGTCGCCGACGCGGGCGCCGACCACGCCCTCGTCTCCACCGGCAAGGCCGGGATGATCCTCCAGGGCAGCTGGATCTACCCCGAGTTCCTCACCAACGCCCCCGACCTCGTCGCGGGCGGCAACCTCCTGTTCTCGACGTTCCCCGTCGTCGAGGACGGCGCGGGCGACCCCACCAGCATCGTCGGCAACCCGGCGAACTACTGGTCGATCACCGCCAGCGCCTCCGAGGCCGACCAGGGCACCGCCGCCGACTACCTCTCCGAGGCCGTCTACGACGAGGAGCACATCGACTCGCTGCTCGCCATCGGCGCCGTCCCGCCCGTCGCCGGGCTCGAGGACCGCATCGCCCAGGAGGACGACCCCGCGTTCCTCGACTTCACCTACGCGATGGTCCGCGACGCCGCCCACTTCGAACTGTCGTGGGACCAGGCCATCCCCGCCGACCAGGCCCAGGAGCTGCTGAACAACCTCAGCCGCCTCTTCCTCGGCGAGATCACCGCCGAGGAGTTCGCCGAAGCCATGGACGCCACGCTGTGAGCCTCGGCGCCACCGCGACCCGCCAGGGCACGCGCCGCCGACGCGGCGCGCGCCCTGGCGGGCCCTCACGATGGATGGCCGCACCCGCGCTGATCCTCTTCGGGGTCTTCGCGATCGTGCCGCTGTTCGGCGTCGCCGCCCTCTCCTTCGTCCACTGGGACGGCCTCGGCGCGATCACCTGGGCGGGCTTCGACAACTGGACGGACGCCGCCTCCGACCCGGTCTCCAGGAACGCCCTCTGGCTGACCGTCAAGCTCACCGTCCTCTGCGTGCTCTTCCAGGCGCCCGTCAGCCTCCTCCTCGGCGTGTTCCTCGCCGGGCGCCAGCGCTACCGGGCCCTCCTCGCCACCCTGTTCTTCCTGCCGCTGCTGTTCAGCTCCGCGGCCGTGGCGATCACCTTCACCGCCCTGCTCGACCCGAACTTCGGCGCGGGCTCGGCCCTGGACCTGCCGCTCCTGGCGCAGAACTGGCTCGGCGACCCGCAGCTGGCCCTCTACGTCGTCGTGTTCGTCATCGGCTGGTGCTTCATCCCGTTCCACACGCTCATCTACCAGGCCGGCACCCGCCAGATCCCCCGGGAGCTGTACGAGGCCTCCCGCATGGACGGCGCCGGACCGGTGCAGCAGTTCTTCCACATCACCCTGCCGATGCTCAAGTACACGATCGTCACCTCGACGACCCTCATGACCGTGGGGTCGCTGACCTACTTCGACCTCATCTTCGTGCTCACCGGCGGCGGCCCCGGCAACGCCACCCGCGTCCTGCCGCTCGACATGTACCTCACCGGGTTCCGCTCCTACGACATGGGCCGCGCCAGCGTCCTCGCGCTCGTGCTCGTCATCGTGGGCCTCGCGGTCTCGCTGGGGCTCAACCGGATCACCGGCGCCAGCCGCATGGAAAGCCAGTCGGAGGGCTCCTGATGGCACTACAGCGCAACGAACACCGCCCCAACGTGGTCGGCGCGGCCTTCGCCTGGCTCTGGCTGGCCGTCATCATCCTGCCGATCTACTACATCTTCATCACCAGCCTGCGGCCCCGCGAGGACTACTACGCCGAGAACCCGCTGTCGTGGCCCGCGAACCCCACGCTCACCGCCTACCAGCGGGTGCTCGAGAACGACTTCCTGCGGTTCTTCGCCAACAGCGTCGTCGTCACCGCCGCCTCCGTGGCGGTCACGCTCGCCGTGTCCGTCATGGCCGCGTACGTCGTCGTCCGCAGCCGCGACGGCTTCGGCCGCAACCTGTTCCGCGTCGCCCTGCTGGGGATCGCCATCCCCATCCAGGCGGCGATCATCCCCGTCTACTACCTCATCGTGCAGCTCGGGCTCTACGACACCCTCGCCGCGCTCATCCTCCCGTCGATCGCGTTCTCGATCCCGCTGACGCTCCTGATCCTCACGAGCTTCCTGCGGGAGATCCCCGAGTCGCTGTTCGAGTCGATGCGCATGGACGGCGCCACCGAGTGGCGGATCCTGCTGCGCCTGGTCGTCCCGCTCGCGCGGCCCGCGCTCGCCACGGTCGGCGTCTACCAGGCCCTCCAGGTCTGGAACGGCTTCCTGTTCCCGCTGGTGCTCACCCAGAGCGCCGAGACGCGCGTGCTCCCGCTGTCGCTGTGGAGCTTCCAGGGCCAGTTCGGCGTCGACGTCCCCGCGGTCCTGGCCGCGGTGGTCCTGTCGATCCTGCCGATGCTCGCCGCCTACATCCTGGCCCGCCGCCAGCTCGTGTCCGGCCTGACCGCCGGATTCGGGAAATAACGAAAGAGAGCTGATCAATGGTCGACACCTGGCGCGATCCCGCCGCCCCCGTCGAGGCCCGGGTCGAGGCCCTGCTGGCCGAGATGACCGCGGAGGAGAAACTGGCCCAGCTCGGCAGCTTCTGGCCCAAGCGCGGCGACGACGCCGGCGAGGGCGAGGTCGCGCCCATGGAGGACGCCATGAACGGCGGCCCCAAGACCCTGGAGGAGGCCTCGGTCCACGGCCTCGGCCACCTCACCAGGGCCTTCGGCACCCAGCCCGTCGACGCCGCGGCCGGGGCCGCCGACCTCGAGCGGATGCAGCGCGGCATCGTCGAGCGCTCCCGCCTCGGCATCCCCGCCATCGCGCACGAGGAGTGCCTGACCGGGTTCACCACCCTCGGCGCCACGGTCTACCCGACCTCCCTCGCCTGGGCCGCGACGTTCGACCCCGAGCTGATCGGCCGCATGGCCCGCCGCATCGGCGCCGACATGCGCGCCGTGGGCGTCCACCAGGGGCTCTCGCCCGTGATGGACGTCGTCCGCGACTACCGCTGGGGCCGCGTCGAGGAGACCATGGGGGAGGACCCCTACCTCGTCGGGACCGTCGGCAGCGCCTACGTGCGCGGCCTCGAATCGGCCGGGATCGTCGCGACCCTCAAGCACTTCGCCGGGTACTCGGCCTCCCGCGGCGCCCGCAACCACGCCCCGGTCCCCATGGGCCCCAGGGAGTTCGCGGACGTCATCCTCCCGCCGTTCGAGATGGCGGTGCGCCTGGGCGGCGCCCGCTCGGTCATGAACTCCTACACCGACGTGGACGGCCTGCCCGCCGCGGCGAACCGCGAACTGCTCACCGGCCTCCTCCGCGACCGGTGGGGCTTCACCGGCACCGTCGTCTCCGACTACTGGGCCATCGCGTTCCTCGACATGATGCACCGCGTCGCCGCCGACCGCGCCGACTCCGGCGCCCAGGCGATCACCGCGGGCATCGACGTCGAACTGCCCGCCGCCGACGCCTACACGCAGCTCGGCGCCAAGGTCGCCGCGGGCGAACTCGACCAGTCCGTCGTGGACGCCGCCGTGCGCAGGGTCCTGCGCCAGAAGGCCGAGCTCGGCCTCCTGGACCCCGAACCCGCGCTCGCCGCCCCGGACGCCGGCGTCGACCTCGACAGCGCCGGCAACCGCGCCCTCGCCGCCGAGATCGCCGCGAAGTCCGTGGTCCTCCTCGACAACGACGGCGTCCTCCCGCTCGACGCCCCCGGTTCGATCGCGCTGATCGGACCCACCGCCGACGACGCCCGCACCTTCCTCGGCTGCTACTCCTTCCCCAACCACGTGCTCTCCCGCTACCAGGACCGCGGCACCGGCGTCCCGATCCCCTCCCTCCTCGACGCCCTCCGCGCCGAGCTGCCGGACGCCTCCGTCTCCTACGAGCAGGGCGTCCCGGTCCGGGAGGCCGACCGCACCGGCATCGAGGCGGCCGTCGCCGCCGCGGCCGCCGCGGAGGTGTGCGTGCTCGCCGTCGGCGACCTCGCCAGCATGTTCGGCCGCGGCACCTCCGGCGAGGGCTGCGACGCCGCCGACCTGAACCTGCCCGGCGTCCAGACCGAGCTCATCGAGGCCGTCCTCGCCACCGGCACGCCCACCGTGCTCGTCGCGGTCTCCGGCCGCCCGTACGCGCTCGGCGCCTTCGCCGACCGCTGCGCGGCCGTCGTCCAGGCGTTCCTCCCCGGCGAGGAGGGCGGCGCCGCGATCGCCGGGGTCCTCTCCGGCCGGATCAACCCCGGCGGCCACCTGCCGGTCGGCATCCCGCGCGACCCGGGCGGCCAGCCCGGCACCTACCTCGCCCCGCCGCTCGGCCAGTTCAGCGAAGGGGTCTCCAACATCGACCCGACCCCGCTCTACCCGTTCGGCCACGGCCGCTCCTACACCGAGTTCACCTACAGCGACCTGGAACTCGACGCGGAGGCGATCGGCACCGACGGCGGGCTCGACATCGCGGTCACCGTCGCCAACACCGGCGGCAGGAGCGGGGAGGACGTCGTGCAGCTCTACCTGTCCGACGAGGTCGCCCAGGTGACCCGGCCCGTGCGCGAACTCGCCGGCTACGCCCGCCTCGGCCTCGAAGCGGGCGAGTCCAAGCGCGTCGTCTTCACCCTCCACGCCGACCGCACCTCCTTCACCGGCCGCGACGGCGCCCGCGTCGTCGAACCCGGCGACTTCACCGTCGCCGTAGGACACTCCAGCGCGGACCTGCCCCTGCTGGGGCGGTTCCGCATCGAGGGCGCGACCCGCGCCGTCGAGGGCGAGCGCGTCATGACCACCGGCGTCCGGATCACCGAGAACTGAAACAGCAGAGGAGCAGAC
>NZ_JAJLQZ010000036.1 GCF_020991375.1 Glycomyces amatae
ACCAGGCGAACCCCTCGGCCCCGGCAGCACCACCACGACCGGCCCCACACCACGCTGCCGCCACCCGAACCCCGCCCGAGCGCCCGCCCGACCCCGGCCACACCACCAGAACCGGCCCCTCCGCCACGCCGTCGCTGATGGCCTGAACCCCACCCGCGCACCAGCCCGGCCTCGGCGATGCACCCAAACCCGCTCCTCCGCCTTGTCGCCGCCGACTGCTCGAACACCGCTCGAGGACCGGCCCGGCCCCGGCAATCCACTCCGAACCGGCCCCGCCGCCACACCGTCGCCAATGGCCTGAGTTTCACTCGAGCACCGGTCAGGTCTCGAGAACACACCAGAACCGCTCCCCCGCCCTGCTCCTTCATCGCTGAGCGGCTGAACATCGGCCCTCCCGACTGAATGGCATGGACCTAGGGGGAGGGCAGGACCGCGGCCGCGAAGGCCTCGACGGCGCAGGCCACGGCGTCGAAGCGCAGCGAGTGGCACAGGTCGAAGGCGTGGTGGCCGCCCGGGAGCCCGGCGAAGACCACGGGCCGGGCCGAAGCGCGGCGCAGTCCCGCGGCGAAGCGGCGGGCGTCGGCGATCGGCACCACCGTGTCGCGGTCGCCGTGCGCCAGGAAGAACGGCGGCGCGTCGCGCCCCGCGAGGCCCAGCGGGGACGACGGGGCGCCCCGGCCGTAGTAGGGGCCGTAGTAGCCGCCGAAGCCCACGACCGCGGCCACCGCGGTGTCGGCGTCCTCGAAGCCGGGCTGCAGGGCCGGGTCGCCGGCGGTGAGCGCGGCGGACGCGGCCAGGTGCGCTCCCGCCGAGGAGCCGGCCAGGACGATGCGGTCGGGGTCGGCGCCCCACTCGGGCCCGTGGTCCTTGATCCAGGCGATCACGCGCTTGACGTCGGCCAGGTGGTCCTCGAAGCCGGCCTCGGGGCGCAGCCGGTAGTTCGCGCTGACGCACACCCAGCCCGCCTCGGCCAAGCGGTACAGCAGGGGCAGCGACTGCGAGTCCTTGCGGCCGGAGTTGTAGCCGCCGCCGTAGAAGTGGACCAGCACGGGGGCGCGGCCGGTCCCGGACCGGCCGCGGTAGAGGTCCAGCAGGTTGGCCCGGCCCGCCGGGCCGTAGGCGAGGTCGGCGACGTGCTCCACGGAGCGGCGGCGGCGCAGCAGCGGGCCGAGCGCGATGCGGCCGTACGGGAGCCGGTGCGGTACCGGCACCGGGGCCATGGCCGCTTCGACCGCTTCCAACGCCTTGGCGCCGCGGCGGGCCAGCAGCAGCAGACCGGCGGCGACCAGGGCTCCGGCCAGGGCCGCGGCCGGCGTGAGATCGCCTTGCGCCCCGGTCAGCGCGGTGCTCGCGGCGAGAAGGGCGAGCCAGATGAACGGGGTCTCGTTGACGGCCACGGCGAGGTAGAAGACGACCATGCCCCCGAGGCCGGGGCGCGGGCGGGCGGCCAGTGCGGCCAGGGTCGGGACCGCGAGGAGCGCCAGGAAGGCGAGGTACCCGTACGGGGCGGTCATCGCGGGGCCGTCCCGGTCGCGGCGCGGCTCATGCGGAGGCGCCGTGCCGCTCGACGGCGAGCTTGGCGAGGCGTTCGGGGGCGGGCCACTTGACGTTCGTGGCCCAGCCGGCCTTCTCCAGGAGCCAGATGAGGCGCGCGGAGGTGTCGATCTGGCCGCGCTTGACGCCGTGGCGGGCGCAGGACTGGTCGGCGTGGTGGGAGTTGTGCCAGGACTCCCCGCCCGAGACGAGGGCGAGGGGCCAGAAGTTCGCGGCCTTGTCGCGGCTCTTGAAGGGCCGCGCCCCGATCATGTGGCAGACCGAGTTCGTGGACCATGTCGCGTGGTGCAGGGCCGAGACGCGCACCAGGGAGGCCCAGAAGAACGCGGTGAGCGCGCCGGTCCACGACATGGTGACGAGGCCGCCCAGGACCGCCGGGAGCAGGAACGTCAGGATCGTCCACAGCCAGAACAGGCGGTCGACGCGCACGAGGTCGGGGTCCTTCAGCAGGTCGGGGGCGAACCGCTCCTCGTTGGTGGTGTTGCGCGGCTCGAACATCCAGCCCATGTGCGCGTGCCAGAAGCCCTTCGTGAGCGCCCACGCGGAGGTGCCGTAGAGCCACGGCGAGTGCGGGTCGCCCTCCTTGTCGGAGAAGGCGTGGTGGCGGCGGTGGTCGGCGACCCACGAGATCAGCGGGCCCTGGACGGCCATGCCGCCCAGGATCGCGAGCGCGATCTTCACCGGCCGGTTCGGCTTGAACGAGCCGTGCGTGAACAGGCGGTGGTAGCCCACGGTGACGCCGTGGCAGGTGAGGACGTAGAACGCGAGGGTCAAGGCGATGTCGGTCCAGCTCAGCAGGCCCGTCGCCCAGGCGAGCGGCACGGCGGCCACGAGTGCGGCCATCGGCACGAGCAGGAACAGGTAGACCAGGGACTGGCGGCCCGCGTCCCGGGGCTCGCCGAGGAGGGGCTTGGGCCCGGTCTGGTCCGTCTGGGTCGCCATCGCGTGTCCTCGCCTTCGTTCAGAGTGCTCCCCCCGCATTCGTGGCGGCGGGGCGCGGTGACGGGCGCGATCGATGAATAGTGACTCATATCACTTCAATGAGTCAGCCAAAGGCGACCCGCGCGCGGTCGCCCGTCTTCACGAGCCGCACGAGGAGCACCGCGGCGGTGAGCAGCGCGACCGCCGCCGCGAGCAGCGTCAGCGCCGGTTCCGCGCTCACCGCGATCCACGTCAGCGCCCACAGCACCGAGACGGCGAACCCGGTCAAGGCGACGGCGGTCGCCGCCACCCACGCGACCGCGACCGCGGTGACCGCGAGCGCGACCGCGCCCGCGGCGGTCCCGGCCTCGTCCGAGGTCACCGCCGCGACGGTCGTCAGCGCGCCCACGACGGCGGCCACGGCCACCCATCCGGTGTACAGCGCGAGCGGCCCCAGCAGCAGCCACCGGCGCGGGCGGTCCCGCGACCGGTCGCCGTCCTCGGCGGCCGCGCGGGACCACGCCGCGGCCAGGGTCCCCAGCAGGAGCACGATCACGATCTGCGCCGCGACCACCTGCCCGCCGGAGAACAGCAGGACCCACACGGCGTTGAGCACGCCCGCGATCGCGATGAGCCACCCGGTGCGCCGGTGGACCGCCCGCCCGCGCTGGCCCGGCAGGAGCTGCCACACGGCCAGGGCGAGCACGGCGAGGTAGATCGCGTTCCAGATCATGAACGCGGTGCCGCCCGGCAGGATCGGATTCGGGTACGACCGGGCCACCTCCCCCACCGAGGCGGCGCCGAACGCGCCCGAGCCGCCCACCGCGCCCGCGGCGATCTGGAGCAGCGCGGCGCCGAGCACCGCCAGGGCTCGGACCAGGTCCCTGCCATCGGACTGCGGCATCCTCGACCTCCTCGGACCGTCGGTGATCGCGTCGGAGTCCGGATACCCGGTGCCGGGAGCCGCCACACGCGCCGCTTCCGCGGCGGGCGGTCTCGCGGCCGCCCGGGTTCGCGGGCGGGGACCCGGCCGCAGGTCAGGAGAGCGCGACGGCGATGAGGCGGTCGTCGCCGTCGCCGGGGCTCCCGTAGCCGTCGGTGTTGCTGGTGAGGAACCACAGGTCGCCGTCCGGGGAGGCCGTGACGGCGCGGATGCGGCCGTACTCCCCCTCGTAGAACTCGGCGGCGGTGCCGGGGTCGGCGACCGGGACGGCGCGCAGGACCTCGCCCTTGAGGTTGGCGATGAAGAGGGTCCCCTCGACGACCGCGATGCCGCTCGGACTCGCCTCGTCGGGGCGCCACTGCTGGACGGGGTCGATGTAGTCCCCGCCGCCGCCGGTCCCCTCGACCTCCGGCCAGCCGTAGTTGCCGCCCGGCTCGATGACGTTCAGCTCGTCCCAGGTGTCCTGGCCGAACTCGGCGGCGAACATGGTCCCCTCGGCGTCCCAGGCGAGGCCCTGCGGGTTGCGGTGACCGTAGCTGTAGACGAGCGAGCCGGGGAACGGGTTGTCCTCGGGGACGCCGCCGTCGAGGGTCATGCGCAGGATCTTCCCCGCGAGGCTGTCGAGGTCCTGGGCGTCCTCGCGGTCGCCGGCGTCGCCCGCGGTGGCGTAGAGCATCCCGTCGGGGCCGATCGCGAGGCGCCCGCCGTCGTGGTTGGACGCGGCGGGGATCCCCTCGAGGATCGTCTCGGCGGGGCCGAGGGCGAGGGAGCCGGGCCCGCCGGCGGGCTCGTAGCGTTCGACGCGGTTGCCGTCGGGCCCGGTCGAGTAGGCGTAGAGCCGGCCCCGGTCGTCGACGGCCAGGCCCAGGAGCCCGGACTCGCCCTGGTGCACGACGTCGGCGACGGTGCCGATGACGCGGGTGCCGCCGTCGGGGAGCAGTTCGAGGATGTCGCCGTCGTCGCGTTCGCTGATGAGCGGCGCGGCGCCGAGGAAGACCACGGACCACGGCGATTCGAGGCCCGTGGCGAGGACCTCGGGTTCGCCGGTCGGCTCCACCGGGCCCGGGGGCGCCTCGGTCGCGGCGGGGGACGACGGCGAGGCCGGCTCCCGCGCCGATTCAGGGGCCGGCTCGGGAGGCGGGGAGCCGCACGCGGTCAGCGCGAGGCCCAGGGCCACGGTGAGCGCGAGCGGCAGGGGCGGCCGAGGCTTCATGGGTGCTCCTTGTCCGAGAAGGCGCCCGGGCCGGAGACGGACCGGTCCGCTGCTGCGATGCTAAGCCCCGCGGCGCCCCTGCGGTAAGGCCTCGACCGTGATCGGGTCCGCCGGTCTCCAGTGGCGGCCGCCGGGTTCAGGCGCTCGCCGCGATCGCCCGGGCCACGGCGCCCGCGCCGTCCTCGCGGGCCAGGCGCCCGGACAGCGCCATGGCCCGGCGCGCGAACACCGACTCGCCGGTGGCCCGGCGCAGCGCGGCGGCCAGGCGCTCGGCGGTCAGCTCCCGGTGCGGCACCGCCTCGGGGGCCGCGCCCGCCCGGACCAGGCGGGCGGCCCACCACGGCTGGTCGGTGAAGACCGGCACCGGGACCGCCGGGACCCCGGCCCGCAGGCCCGCCGCGGTCGTGCCCGCGCCCGCGTGGTGCACCACCGCGGCCGTCTGCGGCATCAGCCAGTGGTGCGGGACCGTGCCGACCGTGATGACGTCGTCGTCCCGCGCGTCGAGCCCGGCCCAGCCGGACTGGACCACGCCGCGCACGCCCGCCAGGCGCAGCGCGCGCACGGTGAGGTCGGCCAGCCGCTCCGGGTCGCCGGGCATCATGCTGCCGAAGCCCGCGAACACCGGCGGCGGACCGGACGCGAGGAAGTCCCGCAGGCGCGAGGGCGGCTCCCAGTCCGGGCACTCGTGCGGCCACCAGTAGCCCGCGACGTCCAGGCCGGGGCGCCAGTCGCGCGGACGGGGCACCAGCGAGGGGCTGAAGCCGTGCCAGATCGGCCAGCGCTCGCGCTCGCGTTCGCGGCGCAGGCGCCCGCCGCTGAGCCCCCGGAGCCCGAGCCGCCGCCCCAGGTGCCGGTGGACGCCGGCCGAGCACAGGTCGAGGGCGGCGTTGACGGCCCTGCCGCGCTGGCGGTTCCAGCGGCTCGGCCCCCGCAGCGGGGTGAGGCAGGGCGAGAACGCGGCCGTGGGCGCGTCGGGCTGGAGGAACACGCCCATGCTCGCGACGCCGTGGTAGCGGGCCGCCGCCCGCCCGGCGGGCGCCGCGATCGAGGACAGCAGGATCAGGTCGGCCTTCGGGTCGGCCGCCTCGAGGATCGCGTCCGCGAGCGCCACGGCCGCCCGTCCGGCGGCGCGGGTGAACTCCAGCAGCGCGCCGGGCGACCGGCCCGCGCCGCGGAGGCGGCTGTGGACGCCGATGAGCGCCTCGAACGGGTCCGCCGCCATCGGGAGCACCCGGAGCCCGCAGCAGCCGGCCTGGGCCGCGAACTTGGCGTGGACCACGAGCTCGACGTCGTGCCCCTCCGCCAGCAGCCGGTGCCCCAGGCCGGTGTAGGGCATGACGGACCCGGTCGTGCCCGCCGTGATGATCTGTATGCGCATGGTCCCCGTTCCTCCCGTGTCTCCACCCACTGGGAACAACGAGCGCGCGCGGCATCCGATACGACACGGGACGTGCGGCCTTGTCACGTGCCGTCAGCCGGACTCCTGCGTCGCGTCGTGCGGCGCGCCCACCGGCTTCGACTCCGGTGAGCCGCGCTGGCGCAGGTACACGCTGAGCACGACGATCGAGCCCATCGCCAGGAACTCCGACTGCCAGTTCTGGAGCGTCCGGTTCCAGAAGTCGGCGCTCCCCACGTACCCGAGCCAGCTCACGGGGTCCTGGAACTGCGCGAGCTGCCCGGCGTTGTAGGCGCTGCGGCCGCTGATCGACTGGGCGAGCCAGGAGAGGAAAAACAGCGCGCCCATCACCAGCCCCAGCGACTTGGAGAACACGGCGGTGCGCCATCCGCCGACGCGCGCCCACTTCGGGGACCGCTCGGTGGCGTACCGGCCGAGCTTCTGGTCCTCGTCGGACTCGTGGCCGACCTTGTCGACCAGTTTGGACTCGGGCGAGCCGCGCTGGACGAGCCAGACGGTCGCGAACACGTACAGGAAGAACTGGAGGTACTCCGACTGCCAGTTCTCCGCGACGTCGACGGCGAAGTCGCTGGAGGCCACGTACTCCAGGAGCGTGACCTGCCGGCCCGCGTCGGCGAGCTGGCGGTTGTTGAAGTCCGCCTGTCCGGCGAACGCCTGGCCGACCAGCGCGCCGAGGCACAGCAGGCCGAACACCAGGCTCAGGCCGTTGTCGCGCAGGAAGCGCCTCATGTCCCCTCCTCAGCGTTGCAGCAGGCCGACCGCGATGACGTACGCGAGCCCGATCAGGGTCAGGGCCAGGTACGCCGTGAACATCGTCCGACTCATCAGCCGCCCACCTCGCATCGATAGGGCTTCTCCCCCTGCGGCGCGCACCCGGCGGCGACCACCTTCCACCCGTCGTCGAGCTCGGCGAGGAAGAGGACGTCCGCGTCGGTGCGAACCTGGGCCCGGTCGCCCCACACGGCGACCTCGCCGACGGGCCCGCCCGTCAGCCCCTGGGCGCCGAGCGCCTCCTCGCAGGCCTCGCCTTCGGAGGCGGTCAGCTCCTCGGCGGTCTCCGGGGAGAGCGACGCGCAGGCGGCCGCCGCGTCCCCCCGGTCGAGCGCGCCCAGGAAGTCCTCTGCGGCGGCCTCGGCGGCCGCCTCCCGCTGCCCCGTCCCGCATCCGGCGGCGACTCCGCAGAGGAGCACCAGCCCGCAGGCGGCAGCGGCCGCGTTTCGCACCATGCCCCCTATGATTCCCGGATCCGCCCGGGCCAAACGGCCTTATCGGCGTTCCCGTCCGAAAGCCCCCGTCCTTCGCGTCCGAGAGATTTTCACAGTCGTGGCCGCGTTCGCGGACATCGTTTCGGCCGTTCCGATACGTTGCTAGTAGGCAGCGGCGGCGCCCTGCCCCAGGGCAGGACGCACCGGAAGGCGGACGCTCATGGACGGTGAGGCGACATGACCACGGCGGTGACAGAGGAAGAGGCGGCGGACTTCATCGGCCGGACCTGCTTCACGACCGGGCCCTCCCGGCGGATCGGCGTCGAGCTGGAGTGGCTGGTCCACCCCTCGGGCGATCTGGAGACGGCCTGGGAGCTGCCGTTCGGCGGCGCCGTCAGCCGCGAGGCGGGCGGTCAGGTCGAGCTGAGCTCTCCTCCGGCGGACGACCTGGCCTCGTGCGTCGCGGCCGTCGAGGCGGACCAGGCGGCGCTGGAGGCGGCCATCGCAGTGCGGGGCCAGTCCGTCCGGGGCGGCGGCTTCGACGCCTTCCGCGAACCGGTGCGGTTCGTCGACAACCCGCGGTACCGGGCGATGGAGGCCTACTACGACCGGGCGGGGCCGTGGGGGCGCATGGTCATGTGCTGCACCGCCTCCATCCAGGTCAACCTCGACGCGGGCGACGACGGCGACGGCCCCTCGGGGCTGCGCCGCCGCTGGGACCTCGTCCACCGCATCGGGCCGGTCCTGGTGGCCGCGTTCGCGAACTCGCCGCTGCTGGACGGGCGCCCCAGCGGCTGGAAGTCCACCCGGCAGGCCCTCTGGTCCCGGCTCGTGCCCGGCTGGGGCCGCCCCATCTCCGAGACGGGCGACCTGCGGGCCGACTTCGCCCGGTACGTCCTGGACGCCGAGGTCATGTGCCGCCGCTGCGACCCGCCCGGGACGTGGTCGGTCCCACCGGGCCTGACGCTGCGGTCCTGGATCAGGGACGGCCACGAGGGCGCCGGGCCCGCGATGGAGGACGTCGAGTACCACCTGAGCACCCTCTTCCCGCCGGTGCGCCCGCGCGGCTGGCTGGAGCTGCGCATGATCGACCAGCAGGACGGCGACGGCTGGATCGCGCCGACCATCGTCGCGGCGACCCTCATGGACGACCCGGTCGCCGCCGAGGCCGCCTACGAGGCCACCGCCGTACTGTGCGGCGGCGGCGCCCAGCCGCCCGAGTCGGTCTGGGTCCACGCCGCCCGCACCGGGCTGGCCGACCCGATGCTCCGCACGGTCGCCCAGACGTGCTTCACCGCCGCCGCGGAGGCGCTGCGGCGCACGGACGCGCCCGCGCGGCTCCAGGCGGTGCTGGACGGGTTCCGCCGCCGCTACGTCGACCGCGGGCGCTGCCCGGCCGACGACCGGCTCGACCACCTCCGCACCGGCGGGCCGGTCCCGCTCGCCACCGAGGCGTCGTGAGGCGCGGAGAAGGCCCGGGGCCGCACGGCGCGCTGCCGTGCGGCCCATGACGCCACCGAGGGAAAAGGAGATCGACATGACGATGATCGCTTCCGAGATGCTCGAGACCTACCCGGCCGACCTGGGCGGGATCGACCGGGAGAAGCTCGCCGCCTGCATCGGCGAATGCTTCGCCTGCGCGCAGGCGTGCACCGCCTGCGCCGACGCCTGCCTCAGCGAGAGCGACGTGGGCGCGCTGGTCAAGTGCGTCCGCAGCAACCTCGACTGCGCCGACGTCTGCGCCGCGACGGGGCGGGTGCTCTCGCGGCACACCGGGTACGACGCGAACGTCACCAGGGCGGTGCTCGAAGCGTGCGCCGCGGCCTGCAAGGCCTGCGGCGACATGTGCGCCGAGCACGAGCACATGGCGCACTGCCGCCACTGCGCCGACAAGTGCCGCGCCTGCGAGCGGGCCTGCCGCGACCTGCTGGCCTCCCTGGGCTGACCGGCCCGGCGAATCGCCGGTGCCGCAGACCGCAGGCCGCTACGCTTCCGACACCGGCGTGGTCGCCTGCGACCGCGCCCCTGCCGAAGGAGGCGACCGATGGGTCGACGCAGACGCGAACGGCGGCGCCGGCGGACGTGGTCCGCGATCACGATCGGCGCGCTCATCGGCGCCGCCGCGGTCGGCGCGGCGGTCTGGTGCGCGCGCGACGGCTCCCCGCTGCCCGACGACGCGACCCCGTAGGCGGCGCCGCATCGACGGTTTCTCGCGTTTCACCTGCGCAAAGACCCGTCCCGCCCTAGATTGGTCCCATTCTGAAAGGAGTGGAACCATGGGCAGTCCCGAATCGCGGGCCTGGGCCGCGGGGGGCATGGTCTTCGCCGCCAGCGCGGCCCTCGTCATGGGCGTCTGGCAGATCGTCATGGGCATCGCCGCGGTCGCCGACGACGGCTTCCTCGTCGTCGGCGAGGAGTACCTCTACGACCTCGACACCACCGCCTGGGGCTGGATCCACATCGTCCTCGGCGCCCTGGTGCTGCTCACGGGCTTCCTGCTCTTCAGCGGCTCGACGTTCGCGCGTTCGATGGGGATCTTCTTCGCCTGCCTGGTCGCGGTCGACAACTTCTTCTTCCTGCCCTACTACCCGCTGTGGTCGCTCATCGTGATCGCGCTGGCGGTCTTCGTCATGTGGTCGCTCGCGACCGCCGACAGCCGCGACCTGTAGGCGTCCTCGGACGCCTGAGACGGCGAAGCGCCCCGGCCGTCCGGCCGGGGCGCTTCGCCGGTTCCGCGGCGTCAGGGCGTGACGATCGCGAAGTCCGGGTCGCCCGGGTCGAGCACGGCGGCGAGCCGCTCGAGGGCCGACGCCTCGCCGACGACCTCGACGCCGGCCGCCGCGAGCCTCTCGGGGTCGAGGCCGCCGAGCACGACGGCGGGCAGCGCGCGGCTCGGCGCGGTCACCGTGACGTCGGCGGTGTCCGGCTGGGCGGCCTTGGTGTAGGAGAGCACGCCGTTCGCGAGGCGGAGGCGGTAGCGGTCGCCGGTGTCGGTGAGCGCCACGTCGATCGCGATGCGCTCGTCCCACGCCTTCGGGCCGTCCACCTGTATGGCGACGGCGTCGAAGAGCAGCTCTGGCGAGAGCTGGCCGATCACGTCGGGCGAGGCCGTGGCGGTCGGCGTGCCGAAGCTCCCCTCGCGCAGCTCGGTGGCCCCCGAGAGGTAGAAGTTCCGCCAGGTGCCGTTCTCGGTGCCGTAGCCGAGCTGCTCGTACGCGTCGGCCAGGAGCTCGCGGGCGGCCCGGTGCCCGGGCTCGGCGAAGACCACGTGGTTGAGGAGCTCCGCGGTCCAGCGGTAGTCCCCCGCCTCGAACGAGGTGCGCGCGGCGGCGACGGCCTTCGCCGCACCGCCCGCGAGGTCGACGTAGCGCTTGGCGCGCTCGACCGGGGTGTGCTGCCACAGGTTCGCGGGGTTGCCGTCGAACCAGCCGAGGTAGCGCTGGTAGATCGCCTTGACGTTGTGGCTGAGCGAGCCGTAGTAGCCGCGGGCGTTCCAGGCGTTCTCGAGCGCGGGCGGGAGGGTCAGCTCCTCGGCGATCTCAGGGCCGGTGAGTCCCTTGTTGAGCAGGCGGAGCGTCTGGTCGTGGACGTAGGCGTAGAGGTCGCGCTGGTTGGCGAGGAACTCGACGACGCGCTCGTTGCCCCAGGTGGGCCAGTGGTGGGAGGCGAAGACGACTTCGGCGTCGGCGCCGAACAGGTCGATCGTCTCGGTCAGGTACCTCGCCCACACGTGCGGGTCGCGCACGACCGCGCCGCGCAGCGTCAGGATGTTGTGGAAGGTGTGGGTCGCGTCCTCGGCCGCGCACAGCGCCCTGCGGTCGGGGAAGTAGACGAGCATCTCGGAGGGCGCCTCGGTGTCGGGGGCCATCTGGAAGACCATGCGGACGCCGTCGACGGTCTCCTCGTGGCCGGTGGTCGTGATCTCGTCGGTCGGCGGGATGAGGGTGACCGTGCCGGTCGAGACGGTCTGGCCGAGGCCGGCGCCGACCGCGCCCCGGGGGCCGCGGGCGAGCGCGGCGCCGTACATGTACCCGGCGCGGCGGCTCATGGCGGTGCCGGCGTAGACGTTCTCGGCGACCGCGTGCTCCACGAAGCCTTCGGGGGCGAGGACCCGCACCGCACCGGAGTCCACGTCCTCCTGGGAGGTGACGCCCTTGACGCCGCCGAAGTGGTCGGCGTGCGAGTGCGTGTAGACCACGGCCTTGACGGGGCGGTCGCCGCGGTGCTCGCGGTAGAGCCCGATGGCGGCCGCGGCGGTCTCGGCGGTCAGGAGCGGGTCGATGACGATGACGCCGGTGTCGCCCTCGACGAACGTGGTGTTCGACAGGTCCATGCCGCGGACCTGGTAGACGCCTTCGACCACTTCGAAGAGGCCGGCGATGGCGTTGAGCCGGGACTGGCGCCACAGGCTCGGGTTCACGGTGTCGGGCGCGTCGCCGTCGAGGAAGTCGTAGGCGTCGTTGTCCCACACGACCTCGCCGTCGCCGCCGGTGACGGCGTTCGGCTCGCGGCGGGCGACGAGGCCGCGCGCCGCGTCGTCGAAGTCGCGGGTGTCGTCGAACGGCAGCCGCGCCAGGAGGGCCTGCTGCTGGGCGCGGATGGTCGAGGAGGCTGGCTTCGAAGCTGTCATGGCGCCAGTTTCACATCGCGAGGCGCGGACCGGCCGGTGAATCGCGAGAAAGGAGTCCAATGGAGAGGAAGGGCCTCAGGTCCGCGGCCGGGTGCGGCCGTGCCACGGACCGTCGGCGCGGCCGGTGCGGGGGCCGCGGCGGTGGCCGGCGCCCGGATGCGGAGGGCGCCGCCCCGGACGCCGCCTCACTCCAGCAGCTTCGCCTTGGCGGCGGCGAACTCCTCGTCGGTGAGGGCGCCGTCGGCGTGGAGCCGCGCGAGCCGGTCGAGCCTGGCGGTCATGTCCTCGGCCTCGGCCTCGTCGGCGGCGGGCGCGGGCGGCGCCTGCTGCTCGCGGTGGGCCTCGGCGTCGGCCTGCGTCTGCTCGCGGTTCACCGCGGCCCGGGTCATGGAGCGGTTCACGGCCCCGGCGGTCCCGGCGATGACGACGGTGCGCGCCATGGTGCCGAGCAGGCCCGGCCGTCCGACACGTCGAATCATGGCAGTGCCTCCTAGTTCTCGGCGAGTTCGCTGATGGCGGCGGCGGGGACGCGTTCCCAGTCCAGCAGGTGGCCGCCGACGCCCTGGACGGCCTCGGCGAGGGTCGCGGCCCAGGTGTGCTCGAACAGCATCATGCCGATGGCCGTGTCGGGCTGGAGCTCCTCGGCGACGGCCTCGGCGTCCTCGGCGCCGAGGAGGCCCGCGGGCTCGCCGACGAGCGCGGCGAGGCGGTCGTCGACGTCGGCGGCCTCGAGCCATTGGACGGACCCGTCGGCGCCGCGGCTGACCAGCAGCGCGTCGAGCACGTTGACCGTGCCGTCCTTGTCGAGCCGCTCGATCTCGTCGAGGACCCTGCCGTCGAACCGGTTGCCGGAGAATTCGACCAGCACCAGGTCCACGGGCGCATTGCCTTCCATGCTGCCTCCCAGTCCGCTGTGGGACCGCGTTGTCGCAGGTCCTGGCTGGGACGCTACACCGCGGAGGAGCCGGCGGCCCTGGATTCGCGCGATCGCGTCGGCGGGCCCGGGGCGCCGCGACAGGAGGGACATTCGGCGAGTCGGGCCCGCCCGGGCGCGGCCGGGTCCATGATCGAGGCGGAGCACTCGCGGATCGGGGGAGCCATGACGTCCAGAACACTCACTTCCAAGCGCCTCGTCTTCCCCGCACTGCTGCTGGTGGTGGGCGGCTGCTGGCAGATCGCCACGGGCGTCGCGGCCGTGGCCCGGGGCGGGTACTTCACCGCGCCGCCCGGGTACGCGTTCGCGTTCAGCATCGCCGCGTGGGGCTGGGTCCACCTGGTCGTCGGGGTCTTCGCGGCGGCGGTCGGCATCGGCCTCTTCAGCGGCCGCCCACTGGCCCGGCTGCTCGGCGTCGTGGTGGTCTCGGCGTCGCTGATCGCGAACTTCCTGTGGCTGCCGATCGAGCCGGCCTGGTCGGCGGCCGTCGTCGGCCTCGACGTCCTCGCCCTCTGGGCGCTGGCCACCGCGGCCGGCCGGGTGCCGCCCGCCCGGGCCGGTACGGCGGACGGCGGCGCGTCCCGCGCCTGACCGGCGCGGCCGTACCGCATGTTCCGCCTGCTGGGGCGGGAGAGGTCATAGACTCGGGGTGAATGCCGTCTGAGCAGCGCTGCGAGAGGAGACGGCACATGACCGCTCGGTACGAGGAGGGCGTCCTCCACATGCTCGCCGGGCTGCTGGAGATCAACCACCTCCTCGCGTTCGAGCACCTGCCGCGGGAGGTCAACCGGCACGCGGAGATGGCCGGGCTGCACCACGTCACGGTCTTCCTGACCGACCTGCGCCAGGAGGTCCTGCGGGAGATGACCGGGCCGGGCCCGGACGCCCAGGCCGGATCGCCGCGGCACTACGCGGTCGAGGGGACCGGGGCGGGCCGGGCGTTCCAGCTCGGCATGGTCGTGCCGCACTCCGGCGAGGGACCCGACCGGCACCGGTGGTGGATACCGCTGCTCGACGGCACCGAGCGCCTCGGGGTGATGGAGGTCAGCGGCGCCGACGAGGAGCCGTCCACGCTGGGCGGCGCGCTGCTCCTGGCCTCCCTGGTCTCGCTGCTCCTGGTGTCGCGCAGCGCCTCGAGCGACGCCTACCCGCAGCTGCGCCGCACGCAGCCGATGGCGATCGCCGCCGAGATGCAGTGGAGCCTCATGCCGCCGCAGACGTACGCGGACGACTTCGTCGTCATCAGCGCGGTGCTCGAGCCCGCCTACCGGATCGGGGGCGACGCGTTCGACTACGCCATAGCCGGCGAGGTCGTCCACCTGGCGGTGTTCGACTCCATGGGCCACGACGCCTCGGCGGGCGTCGGCGCCATCCTGGCCGTGGCGGCGTACCGGCAGCACCGGCGCCGGGACCGGGACCTGGTCGAGACCACGGAGGCGATGGAGCGGTTCCTGATCGAGCAGCTCGGCCGCGAGCGGTTCGTCACCGGCGTCCTGGCCGACCTCAACACCCGCACCGGGGAGTTGAGCTGGGTCAACCGCGGCCATCCCGCGCCGATCATCATCCGCGGCAGCCGCTGGAGCACCCACCCCGAATGCCCTCCCGCCCACCCCATGGGGACCGACCTGGGCGTGGCGGCGACCCTGTGCCGGGTGCAGCTGGAGCCCGGCGACCGCATCGTGCTGTACACCGACGGCGTCACCGAGGCCCGCAACGAGGCCGGGGAGATGTTCGGCATCGAGCGGTTCACCGACTTCCTCATCCGCCACCACACCGACCGGCTGCCGGTGCCCGAGACGCTGCGGCGCCTGGTCCGCGGCCTCATGAGGCACCACGGCGAGGACCTGGCCGACGACACGACCGTCCTGCTCGCCGAGTGGGTCGGGCCGGGGTCGGCCGACCCGCGGCGGCCGGAGGACCTCGTCGGCCTGCCGCACTGGCGCACCGCGAAGCCGTAGGCGCCGCCCGCCTCGCCCGAGGCTCCTTCGCACGGCTGTCGCGCCCCCTTCTGCGCTTGATCTCATGAAAATTAAGTTCCTGTGGTTGTGAACTTGAAAAAATCAATGTACAAATGAATCATCAGCAGATCGTGAGCGCCGAGGAGCCGAGGATGGACTGGCAGGAACTGACCGACCTGACCCGCGGGCGGCCCTTCGTGGTCGAGCGGGTCCGCCTCACCGACGACGACATCGCCGTCGAGGGCCGGTTCGAACCGCCCCAGCTGGCGCAGCTCAGCGCCGAGGACCAGGTGTTCGTCGCCGCGTTCGTCCGCTCCCACGGCTCGATCAAGGAGATGGAGCGGATCTTCGGGGTCAGCTACCCGACGGTCAAGTCCCGCCTGAACCGGATCGCCGGGAGCCTCGACTTCGTCGAGACCGACCCCGCCCCCAGCGGGGCCGACGTCATCGACCGCCTGCGGCGCGAGGAGATCAGCGTCGAGGAGGCGCTGGCCGAGCTGGAGCGGCCGCAATGATCCCGCAGCTGGTGACGGTCCGCTGGCGCCGCCCGACCGGGCACCGCCGGCGGGCGTGGATACCGGTCGTGCCGGTGGCGCTGGTGCTGTCGCCGCTGCTGCTGCTCGCCGTGCTGGGCGGGGTGGTCGCGTGCCTGGTGTTCCGCATCAGCCCGACCGGCGCGCTGGTCGGCGTCGCGCGGGTGCTGTGGGCGCTGCCCGGCACCCGGTTCGAGATGGAGTACGGCCGCACGGCAGTGCTGGTCAGCGTCAGATGAGTCGCAAGGGAACGAACATGAACGAGGAACGCCGCCAGATCCTGCAGATGCTGGCCGAGAACAGGATCACCGCCGACGAGGCCGAGCGGCTCCTCGACGCGGTCGGCCGGGAGCTGCCCGAACCGGGCCCGGGGGGCGCGAAGGCCCGGCCCAAGTACCTGCGCGTGATCATGAACTCCGAGGAGGGCGACGAGGGGCCGTCCAAGATCAACATCCGGGTGCCGCTGCGGCTGCTGCGCGCCGGGGTCCGGCTCGCCAGCCTCATGCCCCCCGTGGCGATCACCCGGGCCAACGAGGAGCTGGCCAGGGCGGGGGTCCCGATCGACCTCGCCGAGCTCAAGCCGCAGCAGCTCGAGGAGCTCGTCGACGCCCTCGACGAGCTCACCTTCGACCTCGACGACCCCCGCAACACGATGCGGGTCTTCTGCGAGTAGCGCCGGATGCGACCGCCGCGGAACGCACCGGCGCCCCCTCGGGCCGCCGCCGGGAGGGCCGCGCCCTGGACGGGCATGGTCCCGGTCGAGGACACCGCGCTGGCCGTCGCCGACACCGGCGGCCCCGGCGTGCCGGTGGTCTACCTCAACGGCCAGTTCGCCTCCCGGGGCCGCTGGCGGCGGGTCGTCGCCGAGCTCGGCCCCGGCTTCCGCCACATCACCTACGACGAGCGGGGGCGCGGCCGGAGGTCCGGGCGCTCGTCGGACTGCTCCTTCGAGGCGGCCGTGCTCGACGTCGACGCCGTCCTCGACGCCAGGGGCGTGCGGCGGCCGCTGCTGGTGGGCTGGGCCTACGGGGCGTCCGTGGCCGCGCACTGGGCCGGCCGCAACCCCGCGCAGGCCCTGGGCGCGGTCATGGTCGACGGCGCGCACCCGCGCGACTGGCTCGCCGCCGACGCGGAGGCGCGCCTGCGCAGGCGCCTCGGGCGGCTGCGGCCGTTCATGCCGCTGCTGCGCCCGGCGGGCCTGGTCCCGCGGATGAGCGCGGCGCAGATGGCGCGCGGCGGCGCCGAGGTCGGCAGGGTCGCCCTCGGTCTGGGCCCGGTGCTGGACGGCATCGCCGTCCCGGCGCGGTACGTGGTCGCCTCGGGGGCGCGGTCCGATGAGGAGGCCGTGCGCGGCGGCCTCCGGCGGGCGGTCGAGCGCAACCCGAACCTCGCGGTCAGCGCCGAGGTGGCCGCGAGCGGCGGGGCCGTCCTGAGGAGGGGCGCTCCCGCCGTCGCGGACGCCGTCCGCGAGGTCGCCGCGCTCGCGGCCCGCCGAAGGGGCGGACTGGGGTAGGGTGACCCCTGGTGTGCCGGGAAGTCTGGTCGGCGATGGCAGTGTCCGTCCGCTGATCGGAGCCGTGTTGCGCAGTCTCTACAAGTCCGATGCCGACCGCGAGGTCGTCGCCCGCTGGTGCCGTTCCCGGCTCGACGCCTGGGGGGTCCCGCACCGCCGCGAGACGGTCGAGGTCTCGGACGCCCTCGTGCACCTGACCCGTGTCGGCTCCGGTCCGGTCGAGGTCGTGTTCGTGCCGGGCACGAACTTCAACGCCGCCGCGAACCTCGCCGTCGCCGAAGTCCTCGCGCGCCGCCGGGGCGTCGTCCTCGTGGACCTGCCCGGGCAGCCGGGCCTGAGCAGCGGGGAGCGGCCGCGGGCCGCGCACCGCGGCTGGTACGGGCGGAAGGTCGCCGAGGCCCTGGAGGCGATCGGCGCCGACCGGGTCATCGCGGTCGGCCACTCGCTGGGCGGGTCGGTGGTGCTCTCGTGCGACTCGGAGCGGATCGCCGGGCGGGTCCTGCTCGCCCCGGCCGGGGTCGCCCCGCTGCGCCTGGACCCGCGGATGGCGGCGTCCTCGCTGGGGTGGCTGCTCGCGTCCACTCCCGAGCGGACCGCGGCGATGCTGGAGGGCTTCACCGCGCCCGGCCACGCGCCGCCCGAGGCGATCGTGGAGTGGCTCGGCCTGGTCGCGGCCCACTGCCGGTCGACGCTCGCGCCCCCTCCCCTGCCCGGGGCGGTCCTGGAGCGGCGCAAGGGCTCGCCGCTGATCGCGGCGACGGGCGCCCACGACCGCTTCCTGCCCCCGGACCGCCTCGGCCCCGCCGTGCGGGCGGGGCTCGGCGTCGAGCTGCACGTGATCGACGGCGCCGGGCACCTGGCCGCGGACGAGCGCCCCGAGGCGGTCGCGGCCCTGGTCGACCGCATGGCCGCGCAAATGGGCGAAGGGGACGGCCGCTGAATCACCGGGGCCCGCGCTTCGGCGGCGGGGGAACGGTTGAAACCTCCGGCCGGATCGGGTCCTGGTCGGACCGACGCCGCCGGAGGTTTTCAAAGCTCCTGAAGGCGGCCTAGAGGCCCTCCACCTTGACGGGGAACTTCAGGATCGACGCGTCGCTGTGGGGTTGTCCCGGCAGCGAGAGCGCGGTCTCTTCCTTGAGCTTGTAGCGGGTGCCCTTGAGCGGGAACCCGTTCAGCCTGGCCACCAGCGTCGCCGCGTCCTTCGCCGTCAGCGACAGCGGCTCCTCGGTGTCGGCGGGCAGCCCCAGGACCTCGGGGTACCGGACCGTGATGCTCAGCGGCATCTCCATGGTGTGGTGGAGCCTCGGCGAGCCCGGCTTCTCGTGGCGCAGCACCGAGCGGCCCTTGTCCGCGCGGGCGGCGGTGTCGACGGCGATCGTGACGCCGCCCTGCTTGGCCGGCGAGGTCAGGTAGAACTCGCTGACCCTGGTCTGCACCGAGGACGGGTCGCCCTTGTTCGACTCGATCTCATAGGTGGCCTTGCCCTTGAGCGGGCCGGTGTTGATGCGCTGGCCCACGAAGACCAGTTCGATGCCCTTCGAGGCGAGATCCACCTCGATGGTCGCGCCCGGCGCCGGCAGCTTCGGCAGGGCCTCCTCGGTCCTGCGTGCGGCGACGGCGACCCCCGCGACCGCGACGCCCACGGCCGTGGCGGCGACCGCTCCCGTCGCGACGCGGCGCACGACCTTGGCTCGTTTCTTCTTGGACATCTTCATCGATGCCTACCTCCACTGGAGTTGCTGATATGACGAACTGAGGCTATGCGCGAACCGCAGCCTTGTCCCCGAATCGGTGAATCCGCGCTGAAGACCCGCGCCGACGCGTCCGGGCCGCTCGGGGGACGGGGCGGGGCGGGGAATGTGAGAGCATGTCCCCTGTCGGTGCGCGGTCGGATCTGGAGGGCGCATGTTCAAGGCTTCCCTGGGAGACGGCGTCGAGCTGCGCCCCCTCGTGCCGGAGCTGGCCGAGGAGCTCGCGGCCCACATGGACCGCGGGCGCGAGTTCATCGGGCGGTACGTCGCCATCGCGGACGTGGTCGCCGACGCGGAGGCGGCCGAGCGGTTCCTGGAGTCCTACGCCGAGAAGGCGGCCGCCGACACCGGGCGGATCTGGGGCATCTGGCTCGACGGCACCCTCGTGGGCGGGGTCCTCTTCCGCACCATGGACTTCCGGATGGAGACCGCCGAGGCGGGCTGCTGGCTGGAGCCCGCGGCCGTCGGCAGGGGCCTGGTGACCCGGGCGGTCTCGGCGATCATCGACTGGGCGGTCGAGGTGCGCGGCGTCCACCGCGTCGACTGGTACGCCGCGACCGTGAACACCGCCAGCGTGGCCGTGGCGAAGCGGCTCGGGATGACCAGGGAGGGCGTCCTGCGGGAGGCGTACCTCCACCGGGGCGAGCGCTACGACATGGAGGCGTGGTCGGTCCTGGCCCCGGAGTGGCGGGCCGCCCGCGGCGCCTGACGGTCCGGGCCGGGGCCTGCGGGACTCGAACCGAAACCAAGGCATAGGTAGATATCTATCCCTTTTGGTCGTACGATCAAGACGGGCCGGCGTCCACCCCCTGACCGCGGCGGGCCGCGGGCCGGCCTCCGCCCGCCGCCGGGAGTCCGTCATGGCCGTTTTCCAAGCCCTGTTCTACATCATCGCGATCGTGCTGCTGGTCGCCGCGGCGCTGCCGCTGCCGTCCCGCCGCACCCGGGGCGTGGGCCTCGCGTCCCTGGCCGCCGCCTTCGCCCTCACGGCGTTCGCGGCGCCGACCATCGACGCGGCCTTCTGACCCCGGCCGCCGCGGGCCGAGGGACGCCGCGGCGAAGGCCTCGACCGCGTTGACGACCGCCTCGAAGCGGGGCGAGTGGAACAGGTCGAAGCCGTGCTGGCCGCCGGGCAGCTCCGCGTAGACCACCGGCTGCGCCGAGACCCGTTGCAGGCGTTCGGCGAAGCGGCGGGCGTCGTCCGCGGGGACCACGGTGTCGCGGTCGCCGTGGACGATGAGGAACGGCGGCGCGTCCGGCCCGGCGAGCGCCGCGGGATCGGTGTCGGGGCGGGCGAAGTAGGGGCCGTAGTAGCCGCCCAGGCCCACGACCGCCGAGACGGCGGTGTCGGCGTCCTCGAAACCGGGCTGGTACGCGGGGTCGCCCGCGGTGAAAGCGGCCAATATGGACATGTGCGCGCCCGCCGACGATCCTGAGAGGACGATCCGGTCGGGGTCGGCGCCGAAGTCGCGGCCGTGCGCCCGGATCCAGGCGATCACGCGTTTGGCGTCGGTCAGGTGGTCCTCGAACGAGGCCTCCGGGCGGAGGCGGTAGTTCGCGCTGACGCACACCCAGCCCCGCGCGGCGAAGCGGTGGAGCATCGGCAGGGACTGGGAGTTCTTGTGCCCGCCTTGGTAGTGGCCGCCGTGGAAGTGGACCAGGACCGGCGCGCCGTCGGGCGCGGAGCGGCGGCGGTAGAGGTCGAGCCGGTTGCGCCTGCCGTGCGGACCGTACTGGAGGTTCGCGGCGCGCTCGATCGAGCGGGGGCGGATCGCGAAGGGCAGCAGCAGGATTCGCGCCCACGGCAGGCGGGTCGAGACGGGTGTGGACCCCATGGCGCGCTGGAGGGCCGGCAGTGTCCTCATGCCGCGCCGGGCCGTCAGGACCGCGCAGCCCCCCGCGAGGACGGCCGCGGCGATCGCGACCGGAGAGGCGAGGTCGCCTTCGGCGTAGGCGAGGCCGGTGGCGGCCGCGAACGCGGCGAGGGCGGGGAAGGGGAGTTCGTTGGCGCCGCCGCTGAGAAGGAAGACCGCGGTGCCCGGTGCCGTCGGCAGGCGCCGGAAGCGCAGTGTCGGCAGCACGAGGACGAGCAGGAACGCCAGATAGCCGTAGGGGATGCTCATCGGCGGGCCAGCCCGGGGATGAGGACGGCGCCGACGACGGCGTGCATGCCCATCAGCACGAGCATCGCCGCGGTGCTCACGGCGCCGAGCGTCCCCAGCAGGGACAAAAGGAGCACGGCCGCGGCGGCGACCGTCCAGATCCGTCCGGCCTTGTCGGTGAAGCGCTCCAGGACCGCCAGCAGGGCCCAGCCCGCGAGGCCGGTCAGCAGGCCGGCGGCGGCGACGGCGACGGGCCCGACCGCGCGCTCCGATCCGCCCTGGAGGGCCGCGAGGTCGACCCCGGCCAGGGGGACGGCGAGCGCCCAGAGGGCGAGGGCGGCGGCGGAGGCGGCGATGACGACGAGGAGTCGGCGGATGCGTGTGCTCATGCCGGCCAGTCTCGTCCGCGGGGGCGGGCGCCGCATCGGCCGCGCGGCCGCGGCGGCCACTGCCCGGGAAGGAGGCGCCTCCTACTTTCGTAGGTGGCCGGAGTGCGGTGGTCCGTGTCGGGTTGTCGACAGGCGCGAACGGCCCGAACCGGCCATTCGCGAAATTTCCTTGCGTAGCGTTCTCACTGACGTTGGAAACGGTGATCATGTTCGACGACACGGCCCGGCCCGCGGCCGGGCCGATTAGGGAGGACCATCGCATGATGCGCGAACGCGCCGTCACCGGCATCGCCGCAGGACTGTTCGCCGTCGCCGCGCTGGGGGCGCCGGCGACGGCCGCACCCGCGGCGGAGGGCGACCCGCACGACTGCCCCGAGCAGGCCGTCTGCTTCTGGACGGAACCGAACTTCGAGGGCGACAGGACCGTCCGCGAGAAGCCGGGGTTCGACTGCGATCCGGCGCCCGGCGGGCAGGTCATGTCCATCACCAACCATCTCAACCGGCCCGTCTGGCTCTACCTCGACGAATCGTGCGAGGAGGGCCTGGCGGTGCTCGTCCCGTCCCAGTCGCTGGACTACGTCGAGCCGATCGGGAGCTGGCGCTGATCCAGAGTCCGCACCGCGTCCGGCGGGCCTCCTCGGAGGCCCGCCGGACGCGCGTCAGCGGAGCGGGTCGTGCGCGAAGGCGGCCATGCCCGCGGCGAAGCCGGTCTCGGCGCGGAAGCCGAGGGCCTCGGCCGCGAGGTCGGGCGCGGCCACGACGTGGCGGACGTCGCCGAGCCGGTACTCGCCGGTGACGACGGGCTCGGGGGCACCGCTGAAGCCCGCGGCGAGGGCGCGGGCCATGTCGCCGACGCTGCGCGGCTCGCCGCTGGCGACGTTGCACGCGCCGCTCCACGGGCTGTCGAGGGCGAGGAGGTTGGCGCGGGCGACGTCGTCGACGTGGACGAAGTCGCGGGTCTGGGCGCCGTCCTCGAACACGCGCGGGGCCGCGCCGGACTCCAGGGCGCTGCGGAAGATGCTCGCGACGCCCGCGTAAGGGGTGTCGCGGGGCATCCGGGGGCCGTAGACGTTGTGGTAGCGCAGGGCGCAGACCGCGGCGCCGGACTCGCGGCCGTACAGGGACGACAGGTGCTCGGTGTGGACCTTGGTGGCGGCGTAGACGTTCCGCGGGTCGAGCCGGGCGTCCTCGGTCACGGGCGCCCAGGCGAGGCCGGTGCCGCAGCGGGGGCAGCGCGGCTCGAACCGGCCCTCGTCGAGGTCGTCCCGGCGGCGCGGTTCGGCCCGGACGTCGCCGTGCTCGGGGCAGCGGTAGCGGCCCTCGCCGTAGACGACCATGGAGGAGGCGACGACGAGGCGGCCGGTGAAGGAGCGCCGCCACAGGGCGCGCAGGAGGTTCGCGGTGCCGCCGTCGTTGTCGGCGACGTAGTCGGACACGTCGTCGAAGTCGACGCCGAGGCCGACGCGGGCGGCCTGGTGGCAGACGGCGTCGACGCCCTCGACCGCGCGCCGGACGGCCTCCTCGTCGCCGAGGTCGCCGACGATGAGCTCGACCGGGTCCGGCAAGTGCTCCGGTGGCTCCTTGTGGGCCGCGAGGGAGTCGAGGACCACCACGTCGTCGCCGCGGGCGGTGAGCCGCTCGCAGATCGCTCCGCCGATGAACCCGGCGCCGCCGGTCACCAGTACTCGCATGGGACTGCCTTTCTCTTGGTCACCACTGCACGCGCAGTGCGGCGGCGAGGACGACGGCGACGGCCAGCTGGAGCGCGAGCCACGCCCGGGGCCGCGCGAGGGCGCATCCGGCCAGGAGCGCCAGCGGCATGAACGGCTGCCAGATCCGCTCGGTCTCGGACGAGGACATGCCGGACAGGTCGGCGACGGCGACCGCGGCGAGGCAGGAGCCGACGACGATCCACATGCGCCGGTGGCGCAGGCGGGCGAGGGCGACCGCGGTCGCCGGGCCGAGCGCGAGCGCGAACACCGCGAGGTTCGCGAGCAGGAAGTACCAGTACCCGCGCAGCGAGGCCACGCCCGCGTAGTAGCGGACGCGCGTGGTCTGGAGCCCCTCGAGCCACCAGTAGCCCCACAGCAGGGGCGCGAGGACCACGGCGGCCGCGACCGCGCCGCCGCCCAGGAGCACGTCCCAGCGGCGGCGCCACACGGCGACGACCAGGAAGGGGAGGGCGAGCAGCGCGGCGGAGAACGAGAGCATGAGCGCCGCCCCCGCGAGCAGGCCGCCCGCGATGGTGAGGACCGCGGCCCGGGCGCCGGTGCGGTTCGCGGCCAGGACGAGGCAGGCCACGGCCGCGAGCGTGACGCCGCCGAAGACGATGTCGGCGTTGTTCTGCCAGAACGCGGCCGGGGCGACGACCAGGAAGGGCGCGGCCCTGCGGGCCGGGCGCTCGCCGGCGACGTCGCGGGCGATCACCAGGGCGGCGGCGATCGCGGCCGCGACCCCGAGCTTGACGACGGCGTTCTGGAACAGGAGCCCTTCGAGGCCGATCCGGGCGGCGCCCCAGAAGAACAGGATCAGGCCGGGCGGGTGCGACTGGAGGTGCACCGGGTAGGCGCCTTCGAGCTGCGCGGCGGTGTACTGCTCCAGGAAGGGCCCGAAGCCGCCCGCGTCGTCGACGAGTCCGATGTGGCCCGCGTAGTGGTTGTGGACGTCGGACCAGGTCTGGGGGTGGGAGTGCGCGAAGCCCAGCGCGACGCTGAAGAGGACCCCGGCGGCGGCGGTCGCCAGGAGGGCGTACCGCCAGCGCAGCCGCGCGGCGGCGGCGGGCAGGACGGCGATGATCAGCGCGCCCGCGGCGATCGGGAGGAGCAGCTCGGCCTCGAGGTGCCGTTCCCAGCCGCCGTAGAGGGGCATGGCGCCGAGCTGGAGGCTCACGCCGGCGCGCTCGAGCTTGTACTGGCCGAGCAGCCACACGCCGGCCAGGAGCAGCGCCCACGCGGCGAGGACTGCGGCGGCCTGGAGGGCCGCGGCGCGGCGGGCCGTCACCGGCGGCCCCCCGCGGGCACGCGGACGGTGAAGCGGCAGCCGGACCCGGTGTTCGCCACCGTGACCGAGCCGCCGTGCGCCTCGATGAGGCCGCGGCTGATCGCCAGGCCGAGGCCGCCGCCGCGCTCGTCGCGGCGCCGGGCCTCGTCGCCGCGGAAGGCGATGTCGAACACGCGCGGCAGGTCGGCGCGGGGGATGCCGCCGCACTCGTCCTCGATGTGGAGGACGGCGGCGCCCTCGGCGGCCGCGGCCTCGATGACGACGGTGCCGCCCGCGGGGGTGTGGCGGACGGCGTTGTCGAACAGGTTGTCCAGGGCGCGGCAGCACTCGCGCGCGGCCACCTCGGCGGGGGGCAGCGCGGCGAGCCGCTCGACCACGGTGACGCCCTTGACGTCGGCGGCGGCGCCGGCCCCGGCGAGGGCGTCGGCGACCGCGTCGGACAGGTCGACCTTCTCGCGGCCCAGGCGCAGCGAGCCGCTGTTGATGCGGGACAGCTCGAACAGGTCGTCGACGAGGGCGGAGAGGCGCTCGGCGTCGGTGCGGATCTGGGAGTGGTAGCGCTTGACGGCCGCGTCGTCGTCGACCACGCCGTCGTCGAGGGCCTCGGACATCGCCCGGATGGTGGCGAGGGGCGCGCGCAGGTCGTGGGAGACCCAGGTGATGAGCTCGCGCCGGGAGGACTCGAGGGCGCGCTCGCGCCGCTGGGACTCCTCGAGGCGGCGGGAGACGTCGGCGAGCTCCCCGGCGAGCGCGGCCAGTTCGCCGGGCCCGGTGACCGCGGGGGCGCGCTCGGCGCTGATGCGCCCGTCGCTGCCGACCATGGTGCGGGCGTAGGCGCCGACCTGCTCGGCGCCCGCGCCGATGTCGTCGCCGAGCTGCCAGGCGGCGCCGAACGCGACGCCGGAGGCGACGATGAGGACGACGAAGAGCAGGACGAGGTCGTGGTAGGAGATGAACATGGCGAGCGCGGCGGTGACGACGCCGGTCGCGGCGACCAGGACCGAGGAGAGCGCCACGGTCATGGTCTGGACGCGGGCGCCGCGGCCCCGCAGGCGCCGCAGGACCACGCCGCCGACGGCGCCCGCGATCGCGGAGGCGACCGCGGCGGTGGCGACGAGGACCGCGATGTCGCGGGGCGGGAAGTCGAAGGCGGCCGCGAGGGCGGTGGCCGCGGCGAGGGCGACCGCGAGGATCAAGAGCGATCCCGCCCGGCGGTCCCGGAGGCGCCGCATCAGGGCTCCCACCGGTAGCCGACGCCGCGGACGGTGGTCAGATGGCGGGGCGCGGAGGCGTCGTCCTCGATCTTCTCGCGCAGGCGGCGGACGTGGACGGTGACGGTGGAGGTGTCGCCGATGCTCCAGCCCCACACGGTCTCGAGCAGCTCCTCGCGGCGGAAGGCCCGCCCCGGGCTGGTCAGGAAGCACACGAGCAGGTCGTACTCCTTCGTCGTCAGCGTGACGGGCGCGCCCCTGCGGCTGACCCGGTGGGCGACGGTGTCGACCTCGACGCCGCCGCCGGTGAGGAGCGGGGCGGGCGCGGCCTCGGCCGCGGCGCGGCGCAGGACGGCCCGGACGCGGGCGGCGAGCTCGCGCGGGGAGAACGGTTTGGTGACGTAGTCGTCGGCGCCGAGGTCGAGCCCGGCGATGCGGTCGTTCTCCTCGCCGCGCGCGGTCAGCATCACCACCGGGACGGCGGTGGCGCGCCGGAGGCGGCGGCAGACCTCGAAGCCGTCCATCCCGGGCATCATCAGGTCGAGGACGACCAGGTCGGGGAGGGTCGACAGGGCCCGCTGGAGGCCGGTGGCGCCGTCCGCGGCGTAGTCGACCTCGAAGCCCTCGCGGCGCAGGTAGCGGGCGACGACCTCCGCGAGGGCGGGGTCGTCGTCGACGACCAGCACGCGCGGGTCGGCTGCGGAGTCCATGGGAATACGATGACCGATCGCGCGCACCTTCGTCATCCTAGGGTCCGAGACTTTCGCATACCGTAAGAATCGTCCGGGCCCTGCGAGGCCGTCCGATCAGTAGCATCGGGCCCATGCAGCGGACCCATCTCCTCGTGCTGGCGAAGGCCCCCGTGCCGGGCCGGTCCAAGACCAGGCTCACCCCGCCGCTGACCACTGTGGAGGCCGCCGCCGTCGCGGAGGCGGCGCTCGCCGACACCCTGGAGGCCGTCGCCGCGTGCGGCGCCGACCGGCGCGTCCTCGCGCTCGACGGCGAGCCCGGCCCGTGGCTGCCCGAGGGCTTCGAGGTCGTCCCGCAGGCGGAGGGCACGTTCAACGAGCGGCTCGCCGCGGCCTGGGCGCACGCGGGCGGCCCGGGGCTCCAGATCGGCATGGACACCCCGCAGGCGACCCCGGCGCTGCTGGACGCGGCGCTCGCGGTCGCCGCGGGCGGGGAGGCCGACGCGGCCCTGGGCCTCGCCGAGGACGGCGGCTGGTGGGCCCTGGGCCTGGCCCGGCCGCACCCGGAGGCGTTCCTCGGCGTCCCGATGAGCCGGGACGACACCGGCCTGATGCAGCGCAAGCAGCTCGAGGCGCTCGGGCTCGCCGTCGCCGACCTGCCGGTGCTGCGCGACCTCGACGACGCCGAGGACGCCCGCGCCCTCGCGAGGACCGCCCCCCGCACGCGGACCGCGCGGAAAGTGCTCGCGCTGCTCGGGCCCGCCGGGCCGGAGCCGGCCGGGGTCGACGTGGTCCTGCCGGTGCTCGACGAGCGCGACGCGCTCCCGTGGGTGCTCGGGCGGATGCCCGAGGGGTACCGGCCGATCGTGGTCGACAACGGCTCCGCCGACGGCTCGCCGGAGGTCGCCGCCGACCTCGGCGCGACGGTGGTGGCCGAGCCGCGGCGCGGCTTCGGCGCGGCCTGCCACGCCGGGCTCGCCGCCGCGACCGCG
Source organism: Glycomyces amatae (assembly GCF_020991375.1). Taxonomy (GTDB): domain Bacteria; phylum Actinomycetota; class Actinomycetes; order Mycobacteriales; family Micromonosporaceae; genus Glycomyces; species Glycomyces amatae. The sequence goes on from NZ_JAJLQZ010000036.1 coordinate 26,956, forward strand.
CCGGTCGTGGCCTTCATGGACTGCGACGCCTCCCTGGACCCCGCCGACCTGCCCGCCGTCTGCGAACCGGTGCTGGAGGGCGAGTCCGACCTGGTGCTCGGCGCCAGGGACGCGGCGGCGGGCGCGCAGCCGCTGCGGAACCGGATCGCCAACCGCTACCTCGCCCGGCAGGTCCGGCGCCGCTTCGGCGCGCGCCTGACCGACCTGGGGCCGATGCGGGCGGCCCGGCGCGAGGCCCTGCTCGGCCTCGCCGTGGCCGACCGCCGCTCCGGGTGGCCCCTCGAGATGGTCCTGCGGGCCGGGCGCGACGGGTGGCGGATCACCGAGCTGCCGGTCCCCTACCGCCCCAGGGTGGGCAGGAGCAAGGTGACCGGGACGCTGGGCGGGACCCTGCGCGCCGTCAAGGACATGCGCGCCCAGCTGGCGCTGTACAAGGCGCGCGGACGATGAGGAGCACGACTTGAACGAGCGATCGCAGCCCCGCGCCGACATCGGCGTCTTCGGCGGCTCCGGCTTCTACTCCCTCGCGGAGGACGTCGAGACCGTGGAGGTCGAGACCGCGTGGGGGCCGCCGTCGGCGCCGGTGGCCATCGCCGCGTTCGGGTCCGAGGACCCGGTGCGGGTCGCGTTCCTGCCCCGGCACGGCGCCGACCACCGGCTCCCGCCGCACCGGGTGAACTACCGGGCCAATGTGGACGCGATGCGGCGGCTGGGCGTGCGGGCCCTGGTCTCGCCGTTCGCGGCCGGGTCGCTGCGCCCCGAGGTCCGCCCGGGCGAGTTCGTCGTCTGCGACCAGCTCGTCGACCGCACCTGGGGCCGGGCCTCCACCTTCTACGACGAGTTCGCGGACGGACCGGTCCACATCCCGTTCGCCGACCCCTACGACCCGCGCCTGCGCCGGGTCCTGCTGGAGGCGGCCGCCGAGGTCGGCGTGACCGCGCACGACGGCGGGACCGTCGTGGTCGTCAACGGCCCCCGCTTCTCCACCCGCGCCGAGTCGCGCTGGCACCGCGAGGCGGGCTGGCACGTGGTGAACATGACCCAGTCCCCCGAGGCGCCCCTCGCCATGGAGGCCGGCATCCCGTTCGCGGGGGTCGCGCTGGTGACCGACTACGACGCGGGCCTCGACGAGGACCCGGAGGTCGAACCGGTGACCGACGCGGCGGTGTTCGCGGTGTTCGAGGCGAACCTCCACAAGGTCCGCGAGCTGCTGGACGCCGCGATGCCCGGGCTGGCCCGGGCCGTGTCCGAACCGGTCGGACGTTAGCGAAAGTTAAGGGCATTTCGTTGTTCGGGGCCTGCCGGGCGCCGTAGCCTCAGCCAGATGAGCGACAAGCGGAACCGGTTCGAGACCCTGGCCGTCCACGGCGGCGAGCCGAGGCCCGGGGCGGACGGCTCGGTGGTCTTCCCGATCTACCAGGGCACGGTCTTCGAGGCCGACCCGGCCGGCGCGGGCGGCGACGTCCCGTACATCAGGCTCGGCACCAACCCCTCGCAGCGCCACCTCCAGCGCCGGCTCGCGGCCCTCGAGGGCGCGGAGGCCGCCGTCGCCACCGGCTCGGGCATGGCCGCGATCACGACCGCGCTCCACAGCGCGCTCGGCGCCGGGGACCACCTGATCGCCGCGGGCGCCTTCTACGGCGGGACCGGCCAGTTCCTCGCCGAGCACGCCGAGCGCCTCGGCTGGGCGTACGACCTGGTCGACCCCGGCGACGAGGACGCCTGGCGGCGGGCGCTGCGCCCGGACACGAAGGCGTTCCTGACCGAGACGATCACCAACCCGACCATCCGGGTCGGCGACCTGGTCGGCGCCGCCCGCTTCGCCCGCGCGCACGGCCTGACGTCCATCATCGACAACACCTTCGCGACGCCGGTGGTCTTCCGGCCGCACACGGTCGGCTTCGACCTGGTGTGCCACTCGGCGACGAAGGCGCTCAACGGCCACTCGGACATCGCCGCCGGGGTGGTGACCGGGTCGGGCGAGCTGATCGGGCGCGTCGCGTCGGTGCTGCGGGCCTACGGCTGCACCCTCGACCCGCACGCGGCGTTCCTGCTCTCGCGCGGGCTCAAGACGCTCGCGCTGCGGGTGCGGCAGCAGAACGCCAACGCGCTGGCGGTCGCCGAGTTCCTCGCCGGGCACGACAGGATCGCGCACGTGCGCTACCCGGGACTGACCGGGCACCCCGACCACCGGCGGGCGGCCGAGTGGTTCGACGGGTTCGGCTCGGTGCTGTCGTTCCAGCCGGTCGGGGGCGCGGAAGCAGCCGAGTCCCTCGTCAAGTCGCTGCGGCTGGCGTACGCGGCGTCGAGCCTGGGCGGGGTGGAGTCGCTGGTGACCCGCCCGGCCGCGGACGGCCACGACGCGTCGGCGCCCGTCGCGACCCCGGGCCTGTCCGACGACCTGGTCCGCTTCTCCGCGGGCATCGAGGCGACCGAGGACCTCATCGCCGACTTCGCGCAGGCGCTGGCGGACTGAGCCGCAAGGGTCGCGGTCCGTCCTCGCCGCTCTCCCCGGCACCGAAACCGCTGCGCCGGACCGCGCGGTATCGCCGACTTCGCGCAGACGCCCGCAGGCTGAGCCGCGGGGGTCGCGGTCCGTCGTCGCCATCCTCCCCGGTCCGGAGACCGCCGCGCCGGACCGCGCCCGGCGCGGCGGCGCTGAGGGGCTCCGATCAGGTCCGGTTCGGAGGTCTCCCTCCGCCGAGCCGGTCGGCCGGCGGCTGCTCCGCGCCACCGCGGCGTTGTTCAGCGGAACGTAAGCACCGGCGCCGGTCATTCGGCGGCGGAAGCGCGATCATGGGGGGATGGACACCACGCATCCCGCCTCGCCGCGCGCCTGGGCCGCGGCCGGACTCCTCGCGACCCTCGCCGGACTGGCGGTCGGCCACCTCGCCGCCGCGCTGACCGAGCCCCGCTCGGCGCCGCTGTCGGCGCTGAGCGACGCCGTCATCGCCGTCGTCCCGCTGGAGGTGTCGCACTGGTTCATCGAGCTGGTGGGCACCGCCGACAAGCCGCTGCTCATCACCGGCCTGGGGATCGGCGTCGCCGCCGCGGGGGCCGGGATCGGGCTGCTCTGGCGGGCCCGCCCGTGGCCGGCGCGGGCCGCCCTCGTCCTCCTCGCCCTGGTCGGCGCGGCCGCGGCCGCCACCAGGCCGGGCCTGGGCGCCGCGGCCGCGCTGCCCTCGGTCCTGGCCGGGGCCGTCGCGTTCGGCGGGCTCCAGTGGTGGGACGGCCGGTACCGGGCGGGCGAGTCCGGAGGGCGGCGCCGGTTCCTGGTCGTCGCCGGGGGCGTCGGCGCGGCGGCGCTCGGCGCGTCGTGGCTGGCCGGGCGCGTCGGGCCGGCCGGGATCGAGGCCGACCGGGACGCCGTGGCGCTGCCGGAGCCGGACCTGCCCGCGACCGATCCGGGTCCGGGCGCGGACTTCGAGGTCGAGGGCCTGTCCTCCTACCGGACCCCGAACGCGGACTTCTACCGGATCGACACCGCGATCACCGTGCCGCGGGTCGATGTGGACACGTGGACGCTGCGCGTCCACGGCATGGTCGACCGGGAGCGGACCTACACGTTCGACGACCTGCTCGGACGCGAGCTGATCGAACGGGACATCACCCTGGCGTGCGTCTCCAACCAGATCGGCGGCGACCTGGTCGGCAACGCCCGCTGGCTCGGCGTCTCGCTCGCCGACCTCCTCGCCGAGGCGGGCGTCGACCCCGCGGCCGACCAGCTCGTCTCGCGCTCCTCGGACGGCTGGACCGCCGGGTCCCCCGCCGAGCTGGTGTTCGACGGGCGCGACGCCATGGTGGCCATCGGCATGAACGGCGAGCCGCTGCCGGTCGACCACGGCTGGCCCGCCCGCCTGGTCATCCCCGGCCTGTACGGGTACGTCTCGGCCACCAAGTGGCTCACCGAGCTCGAACTGACCACGTTCGACTCCTACGACGCCTACTGGATCACCCGCGGCTGGTCCACGCCGCGCCCGATCAAGACCGCCTCGCGCATCGACACGCCCCGCTCGAAGGCGGGCGCCGGGACGGTGGCCGTCGCGGGGGTCGCGTGGGCCCAGCACCGCGGCATCAGCGCCGTCGAGCTCCGGGTCGACGACGGGGAGTGGACGCCGTGCGAGCTGTCCGACGTGGCCACCGGCGACACGTGGCGGCAGTGGCTGGTCGAGTGGGACGCGTCCCCGGGCGAGCACACGCTCACCGTCCGGGCCACCGACGGCGAAGGGGAGGTGCAGACCGAGGTGTCGCAGGGCGTCATCCCCGACGGCGCCACCGGGTACCACAGCGTGACCGTCACCGTCGATTGACGGTTCGCGGCCGCCCGGGGGCCGGTCCTTGCTGAAGGCCAGCCCGGACCGGGCACCGGACGCCCGGGCTGGGGCCCGGCCGCGGTTCGCGAGCGGCCGGGGGCGTCGGGGGTCTGCTGTAGGCTTCCTACGGCCCTCCGTCGGCGCCTCACGGCCGGGCCTCCCCCGCCCTCGCCGCTCGCGCGGCCTCCGCGAACGAGGTGTCGCCCCATGCCCGGACCGTCCGAGCCGAAACCGTCCGATCTGGACCGCAGGTCGGTGGCGGCGCTCCTCGCGCTGGCCGTCGCGGCCTTTTGCTACGTGACCGTGGAGACCGCCCCGGTCGGGCTCCTCGGCGAGATCGCTGCCGACCTCGAGGTCACGCAGTCGCAGGTGGGGCTACTGGTCACCGCGTACAGCATCACGGTCGTGGTGGTCACGATGCCGCTGGTGAAACTGGTCGAGCGGATCCCGCGGCGCCCGCTGCTGCTCGTCCTCATGGGCGTCATGGTGGTCGCGACGACGTGCTCGGCCGCGGCGACGGCGTACGGGTTCCTGTTCGCCGCCCGCGTGGCGACCGCGCTGAGCCAGGCCGTGTTCTGGGGCGTCGTGGGACCGGTCGCGGCGGGCATGTTCCCGCTGCGGATGCGCGGGCGCGTCCTGGCCGTGGTCTTCACCGGCGGGTCGATCGGCCCCATGCTCGGCGTCCCCGGGGCGACCTGGCTCGGCCAGCGGGCCGGGTGGGAGGCGGCGTTCCTCGCGCTCGCGGCCATGGGGCTGCTCGCGTTCGTCACCATCGCCGTCGCGCTCCCGTCCCGGCCGACCCGCAACGAGCACGCCGGGCGCGGGACGACCCCGGACGCGCGCCGGTTCGCGCTGGTGATGGTCACGACGGTGCTCGCGGTCGCCGGGTTCTTCGCCGTCTACACGTACACCTCGACGTTCATCACCTCGGTCGCGGGGATGTCGGCCGCGATGCTCGCGCCGCTGCTGCTGGTCCGCGGCCTCGCCGACTTCGGCGGCATCGCCGCGGGCGGCTTCCTCACCGACCGCGACCAGCGCCTCGCCGTCGCCCTCCCGCTGGCGCTGCTGGCGGCGGTCCTGGCGGCCATGTGGGCGCTGGGGACCGACCCGTGGGTGACCGGCGGGGCGATCGTCCTGACCGGGCTGGCCATGGGCGCGTTCAGCCCCGCGCTCCAGAACCGCGTCATGGAGTTCGCGCCGGGCAGCACCGACACGGCCTCGGCCGCGAACTCCGTCGCGTTCAACATCGGGATCGCCCTCGGCTCGGGCCTCGGCGGGCTCACGCTCGCCCACGGGGGCGCCCGGGGCATCGCGCTGACCGGGGCGCTCTTCGCGGCGGCGGCCGTGGCGACCTCGCTGCTGACCACCGAACCGGTCCGGCGGGACGACCGGCGCGCCGTGGCCGAGGAGGCGGCGTGATCCCGGCGGTCGACCCCTAGGG
>NZ_JAJLQZ010000037.1 GCF_020991375.1 Glycomyces amatae
GCCGTTCTTACCCCGCCCCAGCAGGCGACTGCTGGGGGACGCGAGGCCACACCACACCACCAGGCCCGCAGCCCGAACCCCCACGGGGCCGGGCCCTCCAGCATGTCCATCAGCAATACCAGGCCCGGGAAGGCCGCTCACCCTAAAACCGCCGCAAGCTACAGGCACCACCCCAGCCCACCACTCACCCCCTCGTCGCCGCCCGCCCGAACCGCGAACGGCCCGCCACGCCAAGGCCGAAACACCACCTTGAGAGCGACCCTCTCTTCATCGCCGCCCGCCCTGACCGCCAGCCACCGCCACCCTGAAGCCCGAAAGCCCCTCCCAGTGCGCAATCACCCCGTTGTCGCCGCCCGCTCTGACCGTGATCGCCACCGGTCCCGAGTCCGAAAATCCGTCCCGAGAAACGATCACCGCTCCGTCGCCGCCGGTTTTCGAGCGTTCACAGCCGGTCGCGGGGTCCGGCGAGGCGTTTCTCGCGTCGCCGTCCCCGGAATCGCCCGAACCGGCGCCCTCCGACGACGAGCCCGTGCAGTGCGGCGAACGCCACCAGGGCCTGCGCCATGATCAGCGCTTCTTCCGAGAGCGGCACCAAGAGGTCCAGGAAGCTCAGACCGAAGATCAGCCCGCCGTAGAGCGCGAGAACGGCCAGGACGGCGGCGATGATGAGCGCGACCTCGTACCGGCGCACGGGGGCCGAGAGATGGAGGCAGCCGGGGGCGCGGGGCACGGCCCGGTCGAGGAGGTGCGAGGTGGAGGCGCCGAAGCGGGCCGTGCCGACCTGGTCGCCCGGGGGCGCGTAGCGGTCGACGCGCAGGCCGGTGGCGGCCGCGAACGCCGTCAGGTCGGTGCGGGTCCAGCCGTAGAGGTCGATCTCGACGAGGCGGCGTCCGGCCGGGTCGAGAATGCACAGGTACTCCTGGAGCTGGGGCGCGGTGTGGCCGTAGCGGGTCCAGAACTTCAGGTGCTCCCGGACGATGAGCAGGCTCGCCGCGCCGTCGGTGCCGGGGACCGCGATCGGCAGGTCTCGCGCGCGGCCGTCGCGGCCGGTGAGGGTGAGGGTGCGGCCGTCGGTGGCGATGGCGGCGTTGCGCAACCACGGGCGCAGGGAGGGCGGCGGGTCGCCTTCGGCGGGCGGGTGGGGCCGGATGCGGAGGGGGTGGCGCGTCCCGGACGCGGGGGCGATGAAGCTCTGGCGGTGGGTGTTGAACGTACGGACGGCTTCGGCGGTGGGGGAATCGGGCGATGGGGGACGGCGGGTCACGGCCCAAGTGTAGGTACGGGGTGCGAACTCCGGGAAGGCCGCGGGGCCGCGATCCTGGAGGTGGTCGCGGCCCCGGGCGGCGTCGTTACTTGATGGCGCCGGCGGTCAGGCCGGCCTGGATCTGGCGCTGGAAGATCACGTAGGCGATGAAGATCGGGACCATCGCGAGGACCGTGCCCGCGAAGAGCGCGCCCGCGTCCCCCTCGTAGCCCTGGCGCATCGCCAGGTTCGCCAGGCCCTGGGAGATGACCGCGTCGTCGGGGTTGCGGTTCATCAGGACCAGCGGCAGCAGGAACTGGTTCCACTGGCCGAGGATGTTGAAGATGGTGATGGCGATGAGGCCGGGCTTGGCCATCGGGAGCATCACCTGGAAGAACAGCCGGTAGTGCCCGGCGCCGTCCACGACCGCCGCCTCGGCGACCCCTGATGGCAGCGTTCTGAAGAACGCGGTCAGGAAGAACACCGTGAACGGCAGCGAGTAGGCGATGTAGACGAGGACCAGCCCGGTGTAGGTGTTCAGCAGCGACACGTTGCTCAGGGTCTTGAACAGCGGGAACAGGGCCAGGAACACCGGGAACATCATCCCGGCGGCGAAGCCGAAGTAGATGAGGCGGTTGCCGAAGAACTCGTACCGGGCGATCACGTACGCCGCCATCGCGCCCAGGAGCATCGTGCCCGTGACGCTGAAGACCATCACCTGCAAGGTGTTCAGGAAGAAGCTGCCGATGTTCCCGTTGGTCCAGGCGTTGGCGTAGTTCGCCCAGTGCAGCGCCTCGGGCAGCGCGAGCGGGTCGGAGGCGATCTCCCGGCTGGTCTTGAACGAGGTCATGACGATCCAGACCACGGGGACGATCACCAGCAGCGCCCACACCCACAGGAAGCCCTGCGAGAAGAGGTTGAGCACGTTGCCCTCGGGGCGCGGCGGCTTCTGGGCGGGCCGGGCGGGCGCCTCGGTCGGGGTGGAGGTGTCGGTTGCCATGTCGCTCCTCAGAACTCGATCCGCTCGCGGCGGCCCACGCGCAGCGACACGACCGCGAGGCTCAGCGCGGCGAAGAACAGGACCACGCCGATCGCCGACGCGAAGGCCTGCTCGCCGTACTTGAACGCGTACTTCCAGATGACGCCGCCGACCACTTCGCTCGACGCGTCGGGTCCGCCCTGCTCGGGGGTCATGAGGTAGACCAGTACGAACACGTCCAGTGCGATGATCGACAGGTAGATCCACGCGGTCTGCACCGAGTCCCACAGCAGCGGCAGCGTGATCTTGAAGAACATCGGGACGCGCCCGGCGCCGTCGATGATCGCCGCCTCGTAGAGGTCGCGCGGGATCGACGCGATCGCCGAGGAGAAGTAGACCAGGTAGAACCCGACCGCGCTCCAGACGAGGACGCCGATGACGGCCGCGAGCACGAACCTCTTGTCGGCCAGGAAGCCGTTGACCGGGGCGGGCAGGCCCACCGCGGTCAGGGCCCCGGTGATGAGGCCGCCGAAGTTCTCGGGCGCGTACACCTGCTTCCACAGGATGCCGACGATGGCGACCGAGAGCACCTGCGGGAAGAAGAAGACGATCTTGTGGAACCGGGCCCCGCGGACGCCTTCGATCCGGCCGCGGCGCATCCTTCCGCCGAGGTTGAGCATGAACGCGAAGAACAGGCCCAGCGCGATCGTCACCACGGGCATCACGACGAGGATGATCCCGGTGTGCTGCAGGGCGGGCAGGACGAAGCGCTCGTCCTTGAACAGGTTGACGTAGTTGTCGAACCCGATGTAGTTGAAGGAGTTGCTCGACCCGGACCAGTCGGTCAGGGAGATCTGGAAGGCCTGGGCGAACGGCAGGATCACCAGCCAGGCGTAGAGTCCCACCGGCAGCGCCAGGAAACTCAGGATGAAGGGGTACTTGCCGTGTCTCACGACCCAGGCCCTCCTCTCGTGTCTTGGACGGCGCGGTTACTCGTCGTGGGTGAACTTCTCGATGGTGTCGTCGGCGGCGGTCTCGTCCGCGACGGTCTGCATCCGCTCGATGAACTCGTCGGCGGTCGTCTCGGCGTTGATGAGCTGGCCGAGCGCGGGCCGCATCTCGGTGTCCATCCCCGTGTACCAGAAGCGGAACCGCGGCTGGAACAGGTCCTCGGGGTTGGCGACGAGCGCGTCGGTGGCCTGGGCGGCCGGGTTGTCGAGTTCGACGCCCTTGACGACGGTGGCGGCCTGGACGGTGTCGCCGAAGATCTGCGCGCCCTCCTGGGAGAGCATGATCCGCAGGTATTCGTAGGCGCCCGCCAGGTTGGTCGCGTTCTTGGGGACCACGAACGGCTCTTCGCCGCCGGCGCTGATCAGGCCCGGCTGGACGCTGCCTTCGAGGTAGGGCACGCCCATGGGGGCGTACTCGAAGCCCTCGGGGGCGATGCTGCGCTGCTCGTTGGGGAGCCAGGAGCCGCACGGCAGGAACGCGGCCTCGTTGTTGTTGAAGGCCGTCTGGGACTGGATGTGGTCGATGCCGGCGCTGCCTTCGAGGAGGTAGCCGGAGGCGCCGAGGCCGCGCATGGCCTCGGCGGCGGCGACGACCGACGGGTGGCGCCAGGCGTCGGGCACGAGGTTGTCGATGTCCTTGACGACCTGGACGCCGCCGTGGCGGCCCGCGAGGATGAGGAACATGTCGTAGAGGTAGACCGGGTGCTGACCGGCGTAGGTCCACGGCGCGATGCCCGCGGCCTGGATCGTGGGGCACAGGGCCAGCATCTCGTCCCAGGTGGTCGGCGGGGTCCAGCCGTTGTCGCGGAACAGCTTGGCGTCGTACCAGATGGTCCAGGCGGAGAACACGTAGTTCAGCGCGTAGACCTCGCCGTTGAACGTGCCGGCGTCCAGGACGCCGTCGCGGAGGGTCTCGCGGACGGTGACCTCGGGGTCGTCGTACGAGGGGGCGTCGAGGAGCGGGCTCAGCTCCGCCAGTTCGCCGTCGCCCACCAGCGCGTCCATCGGGATCTGCTGGGCGCCGGAGTTGTCGAGGACGTCGCAGGGCTTGCCTTCGGCGAAGCGCGGCTGCTGGGTCTCGGCGATCGCCTGCGTCGCCAGGTGGGTGATCTCGGCGTCCGGGTAGGCCTCGTTGTACATCGCCTGGTGGGCGACGGCGTACTCGTTGCCGAAGCCGCCGTCGAAGATGACGACGTCCAGGGGCGCGGTGCCGTCGACGCCGAACGGGTTCTCGGCGTCCTCGCCCACGGTGACCTCTTCGGCCTCGTCGTCGCCGCCGCTGGTCGCGCACGCGCCCAGGGAGGTGGCGGCGAGGCCGGCGGCGGTCGCGCCGAACAGGTTGCGGCGGGTGAAGATGCCCTGCCGGTCGGCTGGTGTATTGGTCATGGTCGCTCCTTAAAGGGGGTAACAGGTTGGGCGGGACCGCGCTGTGGACGGTGAGAGGGTCAGCTCGCTCCGTTCCGGAGTTCGCGGGTCGGTCGGTGTCCGACCACGGCTCTGGCCCGGGACTCGAGGGCCTCCAGGGCTTCGGGGAAGCGCCGCTGCGCGACGGCGATGTGCACCAGGTCGGCGACGAGCAGCGCGGAGTGCCGGGACGCCAGTAGGTCCGCGCGGTGGCTCGTGCGCCGGGAGGCCGAGAGCAGGCAGACGTCGGCGACCTCGGCGAGGGTCGCCTCGGGGCAGGCGGTGAGCGCGACGGTGAACGCGCCGCGGCTGCCGGCCTCGCTGAGCATCTCGATGGTCTCGGCCGTGGTGCCCGAGTGCGAGACGGCCACGGCCACGTCGCGCTCGCTCAGGAGGGCGGCGCTGGCGAGGGCGTCGTGGACCTCGGTCCAGACCCAGGCGGCGACGCCGGTGCGGTAGAAGCCCATCTGGAGTTCGCGGGCGATGGTGGCGCTGGTGCCGACGCCGTATACGTCGACGTGGCGGGCCTCGGAGACGCGGGCGGCGACGCGCTCGACGGCGGCGAGGTCGAGGGTGTCGACGGTGTCGCGGAGCATGGCGGCGTCGACGGTGATGAGCTGCTTGAGGACTCGCTCGAGCGGGTCGTCCGGGGCGATCTCCTGCCCGATGTTGACGTCCCATCCGGTCTCGTGCCTGGCAGAGGCCCTTCCGGTCTCGGTGGCGATGGCTACGCGCAGGGCCGCGTAACCGTCGTATCCGAGGTGGCGGCAGAATCGGGTGATGGTTCCTGGGGAGGTACCGGAGAGCTCGGCGAGGTCCATGATCGTGGCCCGCGCGGCGGCTTCGGGGTCGGCCAGCACTTGGTCGGCCACTTTGGACATGGCATCGGACAGTTCGTTCGCGCCGTTGCGGATCCGTTCGAGGACTCCGGCCTCGGCGATCATGGCGGGCGCATCGGTCCTGGTGCGGTCCATGGGCGACCCCTTCGGGAGGTGGATGCAAGAAAAACTATTACCTATGCCACACTCGTGTCAAGTTTGTGAGAATTATTTTTACTGATTTGCACCTAGGACGGATACTGCCGGTAGCGCAAGGAGCGAGGAACCCCTACATGCACGCACGACTCGCCGTCGGCCTCGACGCCGGCGGAACCAGTAGCCGCGCCGTCCTCATCGACGAGACCGGGGCGGTGCTCGGCACCGGCGCCTCCGGTCCCGCCAACCCGGTCGGAGGCGACCGGGAGATCGCACTCTCCAACATGGCCCTGGCGTTCCAGCGGGCGCTCGCGGGCATCGACCCGGCCGAGGTCGGCGCGGTGTGCGTCGGCACCGCCGGGGCGCTGTCGCTGACCGAGGAGGTGCGCGAGCTCTCCGCCGATCTCAAGCGGCGCTTCGCGACCGCCTGCGAGGTCGAGGTGGTCTCGGACGCGGTGATCGCGTTCGCGGCGGGCTCGTCGGCCACGGACGGGACCGTGGTGGTCTCGGGCACCGGTGCGGTCGCGTTCGCGATCAGGGACCGGACCCCGGCGCTGCGCTCGGACGGGTACGGGTGGCTGTTCGGCGACTCCGGCTCGGGATTCTGGCTCGGGCGCGAGGCGGTCCGGGCCGCGCTGCGGCACATCGACGGGAACGGGCCGGGTGGGCGGCTCGTGGAGGCCATCATCGCCGCCATCGCGCCGGACGGGCGCCGGTCGGGGGCGATCGTCGCGAAGTGCATGGCGGATCCGCCGGTGCGCTTGGCGCGCTTCGCGGCGCTGGTGTGCGAGGCCGCGGACGGGGGCGACCCGGTGGCCGAGTCGATCGTGGCGAGGGCCGTGGGGCACCTCGCGGAGTCGGTGTCGTACGTGGTGGACCGGGAGCTGCCGATCGTGATGGCGGGGAGCCTGCTGACGCGCCCCACGCCGATAGCGGCGCTGCTCCAGGAGCGGTTCAGGCTGGTGTACCCGAAGGCGGGGATCAGCAAGGCGACCGACCCGGCGGTCGGAGCGGCCTGGATGGCGGCAAGCGCCTTCGTGACCGACCCCGAGGCGAAGGCGAGACTCCACCGCCAACTCGCGTGGCGCTGAACCGCCGAGGACGAGGGAGGCGCGCGGGAGCGGCATAGCGCTCAACCCCGCGCCCCGACCGCACGATCGCCCCCGAATCGACCCGACTGTCACACCCGTCAGGCACTGTTGATTCGGGGGCGACGCGCATCGCCGATCCGCGTCAGCCTGCCCGCGAGACGCCGGGCCCCGCCTGGCGTCCCTTCGAACGCCCCAGCGCTCCCGCCCCTGTCGTACCCCCGAGGCACCCTTGCGCCGGGGGCGGCTCACAGCCCCGATGGGCGCCAGCGTGCCCGCGCCCCGCCCGCGGCGCCGCACTCCCCCCGCACATGTCGTACCCCTGGGGCACTGTTGATCCGGGGGCGCCTCACAGCCCCGATCCGCGTCAGCCTGCCCAGTATTCGCCGGGCGGCGCCCCTCGGCATTCCGCCGCGGGCCCTACGCGGCGGCCTCCGTCAAGGCTCCCGCCAGCCGGCCCTCGGCCCGGCCCAGCCTCGCCTCGGCCTCCTCCGCGCCGATGCCCAGTTCGAGCATCACCACCGCCGTCTTGACCCGGTTGCCCGCGGCCGCCAGCGCGGCCTCGGCCGCCTCCGGCTCGGCGCCGGTGATCTCGCGGATCATCCGCACCGCCCGCGCCGCCAGCTTCGAGTTCGCGACCCGCATGTCCACCATGTAGTTCCGGTAGACCTTCCCGAGCTGCACCATGCTGATCGTCGAGATCATGTTGAGCACGAACTTCTGCGCCGTCCCCGACTTCAGCCGCGTCGAGCCGGCCACCACCTCGGGCCCGACCGCGACCTCGATCCGGTGCTCCGCGGCCTCCGACAGCACCGTCCCGGTGTTGCACGAGAACCCCACCGTCAGCGCCCCGCGCCGCCGCGCCTCCCGGACCGCGGCCACCACGAACGGCGTCCGCCCGCTCGCCGCCAGCCCGACCACCGCGTCGGCCGGGCCGATCCCGTCGGCCGCCATCGCCGCAGCGCCCGCCGCCTCGTCGTCCTCGGTGCCCTCCACCGCGCCGCCCTCGGCGGCCTTGCCGCCGGCGAGGATCGCCTTCACCAGCTCCGGGTCGGTCGAGAACGTCGGCGGGCACTCGGCCGCGTCCATCACCGCCATCCGCCCGGCCGTCCCTGCCCCCACGTACCGCAGTCGCCCGCCCTTCGCGAGGCGGTCGGCCACCGCGTCGATCGCGGCGGCGACGTCGGGGAGGACCGCGGCCACCGCGGCGGACACGCTCGCGTCGGCCTCGTTCATGGTCCGGGCCAGTTCCAGGGTCGAGAGGCGCTCGATCCCCGCATAGCGGGGATCGGCCTGTTCGGTTGCCAGCATTGCCAGATGGGCGCGCGCCCGGAGGCGCTCGGTCGACTCACTCACAGTTGCGAGCGTAGCGCAATGTAGTAAAGTTTCAGACAACTGATCCCAGATGAAGAATCGCACCGTACCGTGGCGAACCGCCGCGGGGTGTACGGTGACGTCATGCCTGCCAGCCGCGCCGACACGCCCAACCTCCTGGTGCTCATCAAGTCGGTCCTGCCTTCGCTCTCCAAGGCCGAGACGAAGGTCGCACAAGAGATCATCCGCGAACCCGAGGACGCCTCGACCCGCACCATCACCGAGCTCGCCCGCGCCGCGGGCACCTCCGAGGCCACCGTCGTGCGCTTCTGCCGCTCGCTGGGGCTCACCGGGCACCGCGAGCTGCGCATGCGGGCCGCCCAGGCCGTCATCGGCACCGGCGAGGGCCCCGACCGCGAGATCGCCGGAGGCGACATCCCCACGGGCGCCGACATGTCGCGCATCATCGCCACCGTCAGCTACGCCGACGTCGGCGCCATCAACGACACCGCGAACGCGCTCGACACCGCCGCCTGCGAGGCCGCCGTCAACGCCCTGGCCGGGGCGGGCCGCATCGACGTGTTCGGCGTCGAGGCCTCCGGGATCGTGGCCGCGGACCTGGTCAAGAAGCTCCACCGGATCGGGTGCATCGCGTTCTCCTGGCCGGACCCGCACGCCGCGCTCGTGGGCACCGCCCTGGCCGGGCCGAAGGACGTCGCCGTGGCCATCTCCCACTCGGGGGCGACCACCGAGACCGTGGAGTTCCTCGAGTCGGCCCGGGACCGGGAGGCGACGACGGTGGCGATCACGAACCACGCCCGGTCGCCGCTGGCGCAGGCCGCGGACCTCGTGCTGACGACCGCGGCCCGCGAGACGACGTTCCGGTCGGGCGCCACGGTCAGCCGCATCGCGCAGCTCATGGTCGTGGACTGCCTGTTCGTGGGGGTCGCGGCCAAGCAGCGCAAGCGCTCCACGAAGGCCCTCGCGGCGACGGCGGCGGCCGTCTCGGGACGGCAGCGGGCCTGAGGCGGGCTCAGTCCGGTCCGACGACGTCCAACTTCGGGAAGTACGTCTGATACCTGGTGGTGTCTCGCGTGAGCAGGCGGTATCCGCAAATCGCCGCATGTGCGCCGATGTAGAAGTCCGCCAAGGGCGACCGCTTCTGACCGCCCCGCTTCCTGTACAGGGCAAACGCCTTGCCTGCCAGGAATGCCGCCCCATACGGCAGCAGATCTCGCTCAACGCCGACTGTGTCCAGCGCCCGGTCGAGCTCCTCGATCGTGTCATAGCTGACCGAGACCTCGGCGTAGATGATCGGATTGATACAGACGCCTCCACCGTCGACACAGTCCGCCAAGGCTTTGCGCGCCCACGGGCCCCATCGAAGGTCGGCGCCGAACACATCGATCCAGATGTTGCTGTCAACGAGAGTCGGAGTCGGGTCAGTCATCCCTGAGCATCGCCATCAGCTCGTCGGTGGACATGTCCCGATTGGCCGTGCCTGAGCCGTAGACGCGCCGCACCAACCGTTCGCCCCTGGTCTCCACCGTCGGCACCGGCCTGAGGACGATGCGGTCGTCCTCTTCAACGAATTCGAACTCGTCCCCCGGGTGCCACCCGCGTCGAGCACGGATTTCAGCCGGCACGGTGACCTGGCCCTTGCCGTTCATGAGCATTCCCATCGCTGTCATCCTCCCAGGATACGTAGCACCTCGTGGCAGTAATGACATTTTAGCTCCGGCGGCGTGTCGCGCACTGCTCGAAACGGGACCTGGGCGTCCCGCGCATGGGCGGGCGCCGGTTCAGGGCGGTCGCGCGCGGCGGTGGTCGCCGCCGCGCCGCCCGTCGCCGCCTCACCGCCCGCGGGCGGCTTCGACTTCTTCGCGCAGCTGCGGGAGCCGGTCGTGGAAGATCCCCGGGCACAGCGTCGAGTTGAAGTCCATGTGCCCGTAGATCTCGGCCGAGGCGATCCCGTACTGCTCGCATGCGAAGGCGCACAGGGTCACCAGCGACTCCCACTGCGCGGCGGTCGGTTCCGCGCCGTCGTGGTAGGCCCCCTCGTTCGAGATCCCGAGCGCCTGCCCGTTCTGCCCCGAGGTGTGGATGCCCTGGACGAAGCGCCCGCCGTCGAGCAGCGCCGCCAGGCTCCCGGTGGTGCCCTCGGTGATCCAGCCGCCGCGGCTGACCACGAAGTTGTACCCCGAGTCGCGCCAGCCGTTGCCGTCCATGTGCAGGTCCTGCACCCAGCGGGCGTGGAAGTGCGCCTGCTCGCGGGAGAAGTCCCCGGTGTTCGCCGAGACCGTGTGGTGAACGATGAGCTTGTCCGGGCTGCCCGTGACGACGGGGTTGGTGCCGTTCGGGGGCCGCGCGCCCCACTCGGCGGTCGCGTCGACGTCGGGCTCGACCGCGCTGGTCTCGACCGTGTCGGCGTTCGCGCTCGCGCCGAGCGCCGCGGCGCCGGCGGCCCCGAGCAGTCCGGCCGCGCCGGTCCCCAAGAGGATCCGGCGCCGGATGCGTTGGTCTGATGCCATGCCTGCCTCCAGGAAAGCGGCGGCGGGGCGGTCCGGTCGGGACCGGCCCGCCGCCGGTTCGGCTAGGTGTTGTTGGCGAGCGCCAGGAGGCGGTCGCGTGAGCCGTTGAAGTAGTTGCGGTCGACGTTCCCGGCGATGCCCGAGACCGATCCGGTCGAGGTGTACTGCCAGCACGTCCAGGTGGTGCTGCTCCAGCCCGCCGGCAGGTTCGGGGCCGAGACGCCCCAGTGCGCCACCCACAGGGGGCTCTTGGAGGCCATGCCCGTCCACGAGCCGGTGCACTGGTTCCACCACGACGCGGTCGTGTAGATGACCGGGTCGCGGCCGGTCCTGGACTTGTACGTGTTGTAGAAGTCCGTGATCCAGTTGCGCATCCCGGTGGTCGACAGGCCGTAGCAGGTCGCCCCCGAGGGCGGGCCCTCGATGTCGAGCGCGCCGGGCAGGGTGAGGTTGTCGGCCGACCAGGCGCCGCCGTTGCTGGCGAAGAAGTTCGCCTGCACCGCGCCGCTGGAGGCGTTCGGCCGGGCGAAGTGGTACGCCCCGCGGATCACCCCGGCCGCGTGGGCGGCCGGGTAGTTGGTGTTGAACCGGGGGTCCTTGTAGGTGGTGCCCTCGGTGGCCTTGATGTAGGCCCACTGGACGCCGGCGTTCCTGACGGAGGTCCAGTTGATCGAGCCCTGGTAGTGCGAGACGTCGATGCCCGCGATGCGGGTCTGGGCCTGGGCCGGGCTCGCGACGGCGAGTCCGGCGACGGTCAGGACGGTCGCCGCGAACAGGACGACGGCGGCGCGCAGGCCGCGCCGTCCGGCTTCACGGGGTCGTTTTCGGAGGGTGGGTATGAGATTCACGCGAGACTCCCTGCTTTGTCAGGAGATCGGGGGAATGGGGCGAGTGCGGGGATTTGCACCCGGGACCCAGTATGGAGACAAACTCCACGAAGAGTCAAGCGTGTGAAAATAACTTTCTACGTCGAGGGGGTGAACGGGGGCCGGACGTCCGGCGGCTCCGCGGTCCTCCTCTGGATCTCGCCGGCGGTGACGGCGGTCGCCACCCTGGCGGCGGGCCCGGGCACCCTCGCGCCCTCGACCGCCTACGCGGACGAGGGCTGCGAAGTGGACTACGAGGTCACCTCCCGGTGGGGCGGCGGCTTCAGGCGTAGCCGAGGCCGTGGCCCAGGGGGTAGGCGACCTCGCCGTCGGCGCCCGGGACGTCGACCGGCAGCGCGCCGCCCGGGTCGACCGCGCCCGCGATCACCTTGGCCAGAGCCGAGAGGGACGCCTGCGTGTACGAGTACGTCGCGAGGCTCGCGCCCGCCTCGCCGAGGTGCGCGGCGTCGTAGGGCGTGCCGACCGCGGCGGTCGCCACCGGGACGCCGGTCGCCAGGAGCGCGGCGACCAGGTCCGCCTGGGGCGAGCCGTCCTTCACGTTGAAGGTCGTGACCACCACGAGGTCGCGGCCCTCGGCGGCGGCGACGGCCGCCTGGATCGCCGCGGCGTCCGGCTCCTCGCCGGTGACCAACGCTTCGGCTTGCAGCCCTTGCGAAGTGAGTGCTTCGGCGAGCCGCGCGGTGGTGTTCTCGCCCCAGCCCGCGACGAGGACGGCACCGGACGCGAGCGGCAGCGTGCCGTCGTTGGCGAGCAGCGTGACCGAGCGCTCGGCGATCTCGTCGGCCACGGCGCGGTGCTCCTCGGTGCCGACCGCGTCCGCGGCCGCGTCGGGGTCCGCCGCCGCGGCGTCCACCATGCCCCGGCGGTATTTGAGGAGCAGCAGTCGCCGCACCGATTGGTCGATGCGCTCCTCGGTCAACTCCCCCGACGCGACGGCGGCGAGCACCGCGTCGTGCGCGGCCGGGAAGTCCGGCGGCATGAGCAGCATGTCGGCCCCGGCCAGGAGCGCGAGCACCGGCACCCGGTCGTCGCCGTACTCGGTGCGGACCCCCTCCATCTCGAGCGAGTCGGTGATCACCACGCCCTCGAAGCCGAGCCGGTCGCGCAGCAGGCCCGTGAGGATCGGCTGCGACAGCGTCGCGGGCGCCAGCGAGTCGTCCAGGGCCGGGAACTGGAGGTGCGCCGACATGATCATGTCCGCGCCGGCCTCGATCGCCGCCTGGAAGGGCGGCAGGTCGATCCGCTCCCACTCCTCGGCGGTGTGGGTGATGACCGGCAGGCCCACGTGGCTGTCGGTCCCGGTGTCGCCGTGTCCCGGGAAGTGCTTGGCGGACACCGCCACGCCCCCGGCCTGGTACCCGGTGACCTGCGCGGCGGCGAACTCGGCCACGAGCGCGGGGTCGGAGCCGAAGGACCGCACCCCGATGACCGGGTTCGCGGGGTCCACGTTCACATCGGCGTCGGGGGCGAAGTTCTGGTTGAGGCCCATCGCGCGCAGTTCGGCGCCCGCGGCCTCGGCGGCCCGCCGCGCCGCCTCGGGGTCCCGCGTCGCGCCCAGCGGCATCGCGCCGGGGAACTGCGTGGCGGGCTCCTTGACGCGCACCACCGAGCCGTACTCCTGGTCCGTGGCGATCAGGAGCGGCACCGCCCCGGCCGCCTCCTGGAGGCCGTTCGAGAGCCGCGCGGTCTGCGCCGGGTCGTCCAGGCCGTTGGCCCAGTCGAAGTAGATGATCCCGCCGGGCTGGTAGGCGGCGACGAACGCGGCCCCGTTGTCGGCCCCGAGGCGCTCGCGGTTGGAGGCCACCGCGTCGGCCTGGTCGGTGTCCGCGGCCTCGCCGTGGACGTAGACCATGAACAGCTGGCCGACCTTCTCCTCCAGGGACATCGCGGCCAGGGCCTCCGCGGCGTACTCCACGTCGGAGTCCTGGTCGGAGTCCTGGTCGGGGACGGTCGCCCGGTCCTCCTCGACGGGGTCGTCCTCGTCGCGCCGGGACACGGCCTCGGCGATCACCGCGCCCCCGCCCACCACGGCGAAGGCCCCGGCGGCACTGGCGACGAGCACGGTCTTGCGGGAGAGCTTCGCGGAACGCACCCGCCCATCCTCACCCACGCCCCCGATCCGCCCGTGGCCGCCCTCGGTGATCCACACCATTCCGCCGCAAAGTACCCGGACGGTGACGAAAAGCCGGGGAGGAGCAGTGCTCCTCCCCGGCTCTCCAAGCCGTACCGGCTAGAACTTCAGGCCGTTGTCACGGGCGGCGTCGGCCAGGGCCGCGACGCGGCCGTGGTACTTGACACCGCCGCGGTCGAAGACCACGGCCTCGACGCCGGCGGCCTTGGCGCGCTCGGCGACGAGCTTGCCGACCTCCTTGGCCTTCGCGGTCTTGTCGCCCTCGAAGGCGCGCAGGCCGGGCTCCACCGTCGACGCGGCGGCCAGCGTGTGGCCCTGCACGTCGTCGATGACCTGGGCCACGATGTGCTTCGAGGAGCGGAAGACCGCCAGGCGCGGCTGCGCGGCCGTGCCGTTGACCTTCTTGCGGCCACGGAAGTGGCGCCGGTTCTTGCCGATCCGGCGGCGCTCGGAGACCGACCCGGACGGGCGGCGCTGCTCCAGTTTGCTCGCCATTACTTACCTGCCTTCCCGGCCTTGCGGCGGATGCGCTCGTCGACGTACTTCACGCCCTTGCCCTTGTAGGGCTCCGGCGGACGCAGTCGGCGGATGTTCGACGCGACCTGGCCGACGAGCTGCTTGTCGATGCCCTCGACGTGCAGCAGGGTCGGCCTCTCGACGGTGAACGAGATCCCCTCCGGGGCGTCGACCTGGATGGTGTGGGAGAAGCCGAGGCTCATCTCCACGCCCTTGCCCTTGGCCTGCGCCCGGTAACCGGTGCCGTTGATCTCGAGGGACTTCTTGTAGCCCTCCGAGACGCCGACGACCATGTTGTTGACGAGGCTGCGGGCCAGGCCGTGCAGGGCCCGGGACTTGCGCTCGTCGTTGGGGCGGGTGACCGAGACGGACCCGTCCTCGTTCTTCTCGATGCCGATCGGCTCGGGCAGCTCACGGCTGAGCTGGCCCTTGGGGCCCTTCACGGTCACCGTCGCGCCATCGATCTTGACGTCGACGCCGGAGGGCACCAGAATCGGCTGCTTCCCAATGCGGGACATGCTTATACCCTCCTGACTACCAGACGTAGGCGATGACTTCGCCGCCCACGCCGCGCTTGCGAGCCTGGCGGTCGGTCAGCAGGCCCTGGGAGGTGGACACGATGGCCACACCCAGGCCGCCGAGGACGCGCGGCAGCTCAGTGGACTTGGCGTAGACCCGCAGGCCCGGCTTGGAGACGCGGCGCAGGCCCGCCAGGGACCGCTCGCGGCGCTCGCCGAACTTCAGGTCGATGACCAAGGTCTTGCCGACTTTGCCTTCCTCGGGCTCCTCGGCGCGCCATGAGGCGATGTAGCCCTCCTGCTTGAGGACCTCGGCGATGGAGGCCTTCATCTTGGAGTGCGGCATCGACAGCGTGTCGTGGTAGGCCTGGTTGGCGTTCCGCAGACGCGTGAGCATGTCTGCGATCGGGTCGGTCATTGTCATTAGCGTTGTTTACCTTTCTCACCCCGGTTCCCCGCCTTGTGCAGATCGGCGGGGCCTGTGGCGATCGGAGCTGTGGGCCTGGAGCTACCAGGAGGCCTTGTGGACGCCCGGGAGTTCGCCGGCGTGGGCCATGTCGCGCACGCAGACGCGGCACAGGCCGAACTTGCGGTAGACGGCCTTCGGCCGGCCGCACTTCTGGCAGCGGGTGTAGGCGCGCACGGCGAACTTCGGCTTCCGCTTGGCCTTCGCGATGAGGGCTTTCTTCGCCATTAATCGTTCTCCTTGAACGGGAAGCCGAGCAGCTTCAGGAACGCCCGGCCTTCGTCGTCGGTCTTCGCGGTGGTCACCAGAGTGATGTCCATGCCGCGAACCCGGTCGATCTTGTCCTGGTCGATCTCGGGGAACACGCTCTGCTCGGTGAGACCGAACGTGTAGTTCCCGTTGCCGTCGAACTGCTGGTCCGAGAGACCGCGGAAGTCGCGGATGCGGGGCAGCGCGATCGCCAGGAGGCGGTCGAGGAACTCCCACATGCGGTCGCCGCGAAGGGTCACCTTCGCGCCGATCGCCTGGCCCTCGCGCAGCTTGAACTGCGCGATCGACTTCTTGGCCCGGCGCACGAGGGGCTTCTGCCCCGTGATCGTGGTCAGGTCCTCCAGCGCACCGTTGATGAGCTTGGAGTCGCGAGCGGCCTCGCCGACACCCATGTTGACCACGATCTTCGTCAGACCGGGGATCTGGTGGATGTTGGCGTACTTGAACTGGTCCTGCAGCTGCTGCCGGATCTCGGAGCGGTAAGTCTCCTTCAGGCGCGGCTGGACCTTCTCTGCAACATCGGTCATTACAGGTCCTTACCCGTCCGCTTCGAAACGCGGACCTTGCGGCCGTCATCGCCGAACCGGTAGCCCACGCGGGTGGGCTGGTTGTCGGCGTCGAGCACCTGCACGTTGGACACGTGGATCGCGGACTCCTGGACGACGATGCCGCCGGTCCGGGAGCCGCGGGCGGTCTGCCCGGCCTTGGTGTGCTTGGTGATGCGGTTGACGCCCTCGACGAGCACGCGCTCGCGGTCGGGGTACGCCTCCAGCACCAGTCCCTCGGCGCCCTTGTCCTTGCCCGCGATGACGCGGACCCGGTCGCCCTTCTTGATCTTCATCTCTTACAGCACCTCCGGTGCGAGGGAGATGATCTTCATGAACTGCTTGTCGCGCAGCTCGCGGGCGACCGGCCCGAAGATACGGGTCCCTCGCGGTTCGCCGTCCTTGACGAGGACGGCGGCGTTCTCGTCGAACTTGATGTACGTGCCGTCGGGGCGGCGGGTCTCCTTGACCGTCCGCACGATGACGGCCTTCACGACGTCGCCCTTCTTGACCCCGGCACCGGGGTTGGCGTCCTTGACGGAGGCCACGATCGTGTCGCCGATACCGGCATAGCGTCGACCCGAGCCGCCCAGCACCCGGATGCACAGGATCTCCCGCGCACCGGTGTTGTCGGCGACCCGCAGCCGCGACTCTTGCTGAATCACGTCCCGATCTCCCTACTTGGCCTTCTCAAGGATCTCGACGATGCGCCAACGCTTGGTCTTCGACAGCGGACGGGTCTCCATGATGGAGACGCGGTCGCCGATGCCGGCCTCGTTGTTCTCGTCGTGGGCCTTGTACTTCTTGTTGGACCTGATGACCTTGCCGTACAGCGCGTGCTTCTTGCGGTCTTCGACCTCGACGACAGCGGTCTTGTCCATCTTGTCGCCGACGACCATGCCCTCGAGCACCTTGCGGCGACCGCGAGTCTGAGTTTCCTCGCTCACTTCTCAACCTCCTCGGGCGCGGCGCTGAGGCCCAGCCGGCGCTCGTTCATCACGGTGTAGATCCGCGCGATCTCCTTGCGGACCAGGCCCAGCTGGTGGTTGTTCTCCAGCTGACCGGTGGCGTTCCGGATCCGCAGGTTGAACAGCTCTTCCTTCTTCTCCAGCAGCTTCGCCTGGAGTTCCTTGTCGCTGAGCTCGCGCAGCTCACCGGTGTCGATACCAGTAGCCATCACTACTCACCTGCCCCTTCGCGAGAGACGATGCGGCACTTCATGGGGAGCTTGTGGATCGCCCGCTGGAGCGCCTCGTGGGCCGTCTCCTCGCTCGGGTACGAGAGCTCGAACATGACGCGGCCCGGCTTGACGTTCGCCACCCAGTACTCGGGCGAGCCCTTACCGGAACCCTGGCGGGTCTCGGCCGGCTTCTTGGTGATCGCGCGGTCCGGGAAGATCGTGATCCAGACCTTGCCGCCACGCTTGATGTGGCGGGTCATGGCGATACGAGCGGACTCGATCTGGCGGTTGGTCACGTAGCTGTGCTCCAGCGCCTGGATGCCGTACTCGCCGAAGGAGACCTTCGTGCCGCGAGTGGCCTTGCCCTTGCGCTTCGGAGCGTGAGGCTTCCGGTAACCGCGCGGCGGTTTCCGTGGCATGAGCATGTCGCTTAGCCCTCCTGCTTCTCAGTCTGGGGAGCGGGCGCGGCAGCGGCGGAGTCACCCGTCGGAGCGGCGCCGCGGCCGCCACGGCCACGACCCCCGCGGGCGGCGCCCGCACCGCCGCGGCCACCGCGGCCACCGCGGTCCCCGCCGGCGTCGCGACGACGCTGCACCTGCTCGGCCTGCTCCTTGAGCGTGGCCTCGCCCTTGTAGATCCACACCTTCACGCCGATGCGGCCGAAGGTGGTGTGGGCCTCGAACAGGCCGTAGTCGATGTTCGCGCGCAGCGTGTGCAGCGGGACCTGGCCCTCGCGGTACTGCTCCGAGCGGGACATCTCCGCGCCGCCGAGGCGGCCCGAGCACTGCACCTTGATGCCCTTCACGGTGGGGTTGCGCATGGCCGACTGGATGGCCTTGCGCATCGCCCGACGGAAGTTGACACGGCTGGACAGCTGCTCGGCGACGCCCTGGGCGACGAGCTGGGCATCGACGTCGGGGTTCTTGACCTCGATGATGTTCAGCTGGACCTGCTTGCCGGTCAGCTTCTCCAGGTTGCCGCGCAGACGATCGGCCTCGGCGCCCTTGCGGCCGATGACGATGCCCGGGCGGGCGGTGTGGATGTCGACGCGGACCCGCTCGCGGGTGCGCTCGATGTCGACCTTGCTGATGCCGGCGCGCTCGAGACCCTTGGTCATGAGCTTGCGGATCTTGACGTCCTCGCCGACGTAGTCGGCGTACTCCTTGTCGGCGTACCAACGCGAGGTCCAGTCGGCGCTGATGCCGAGGCGGTACCCGTGCGGGTGGATTTTCTGACCCATTAGGCGGTCTCCTCCTTCTCAGCGTTCTCGGTGGACTTCTCGTTGGTCTCGACCGGCTTCGGGGCCGCGGCCTTGGGGCGGCGGACCGACGGAGCGGCGGACTGCTTGGCCTGGACCGACTCGACCACCACGGTGATGTGGCTGGTGCGCTTGTTGATCCGGTAGGCACGGCCGTGCGCGCGCGGACGGTACCGGCGCATCGTCGGGCCCTCGTCGACCTTGATCTCGGACACCAGGAGCGACTCCGGGTCCAGACCGAGGTTGTTCTCGGCGTTCGCCTGGGCGGACGCGATGACCTTGTAGACGATCTCGGCCGCGCTGAAGGGCGCGAACTCGAGGGTCGTCAAGGCCTCGTCCACGGGCAGGCCACGCACGAGGTCGACGACGCGGCGCGCCTTGCGAGGTGCTACGCGGACGTACCGCGCCACCGCGCGCGCCTTCGGAGCCTCCTGCTCCACTGTTGCCATCGTTCTAATCCTTCGTTCGTTTTCAAAGCCCGTGGCCTAGCGGCGACGGCTCTTGCGGTCGTCCTTGTCGTGGCCCCGGAACGTGCGCGTGGGCGCGAACTCGCCGAGCTTGTGCCCGACCATGTTCTCCGTGACGTAGACCGGAACGTGCTTGCGACCGTCGTGCACGCCGAAGGTCAGCCCGATGAAGTCGGGCGTGATCGTCGAGCGGCGCGACCAGGTCTTGATGACGTTCTTGCTCTTGGTCTCGACCGCCGAGTCCACCTTCTTCTGCAGGTGGTCGTCGACGAACGGGCCCTTCTTGAGGCTGCGAGCCATGGACTACTTCCCCCGCTTCCGGTTGGCGTTGCGACGACGGACGATGAGCCGGTCGTTCGGGTGGTTCCTCTTCCGGGTGCGACCCTCGGGCTTGCCCTGCGGGTTCACCGGGTGACGACCACCGGACGTGCGGCCCTCGCCACCACCGTGCGGGTGGTCGACCGGGTTCATGACCACACCGCGGACGGTCGGGCGCCAGCCCTTCCACCGCATGCGGCCGGCCTTGCCCCAGTTGATGTTGCCCTGCTCGGCGTTGCCGACCTCGCCGACGGTGCCGCGGCAGGTGACCTGGACCAGGCGGATCTCGCCGGAGGGCATGCGCAGGTGCGCGTACTTGCCTTCACGGGCGAGCAGCTGGATCGAGGCGCCCGCGGAGCGGCCCAGGGCGGCGCCGCCGCCCGGCTTGAGCTCCACCGCGTGGATCGTGGTACCGACCGGGATGTGACGCAGCTCCAGCGAGTTGCCGGGCTTGATGTCGGCCTCCGGGCCGTTCTCGATCACGTCACCCTGCTTGATGCCCTTGGGGGCCAGGATGTAGCGCTTCTCGCCGTCCGCGTAGTGCAGGAGGGCGATGTTCGCCGTGCGGTTCGGGTCGTACTCGATGTGCGCGACCTTCGCCGGGACGCCGTCCTTGTCGTGGCGGCGGAAGTCGATCACGCGGTAGCGGCGCTTGTGGCCGCCGCCGCGGTGACGGGTCGAGATCTTGCCCGAGTTGTTGCGGCCGCCGGTCTTGGAGATCGGGCGCAGCAGCGACTTCTCGGGGGTCGAACGGGTGATCTCGGCGAAGTCGGAGACGCTGGAGCCGCGACGCCCGGGCGTCGTCGGCTTGTACTTGCGAATGGCCATGCTTCTACTAGCTCCTACGAGATCTGTCCGCCGAAGATCTCACCCAGGCGACCGGGGTCGCCCTCCACGGTGACGATCGCGTGCTTGACACTCTTGCGCTGGCCCCAGCCGGTGCGGGTGCGCTTGCGCTTGCCGCTGCGGTTCAGGGTGTTGACGCTCTTGACGTCCACGCCGAAGATCTCCTTGACGGCGATCTTGATGTGGCTCTTGTTGGCGCGCGGGTCGACCTCGAAGGTGTACTTGCCCTCGCCGAGGAGGGTGTAGGACTTCTCCGAGATGACCGGCTTGATGATGATGTCGCGCGGGTCGGCGACGGTCACTTCGCTCACGCCGCGACCTCCTGCTCAGTCCGGTCAGCGATGAACGCCTCGATGGCGGCCTCGCTGAACACGATGTCCTCGTTGTTGAGCACGTCGTAGGTGTTGACCTGGCCCCACTGGAGCAGGTGCACCTCGGGCAGGTTCCGCAGGCTCAGGGCCGCGGTCTGCTCGTCGCGCGTGAGGACCACCAGGACCTTGGAGGACTCGGTGATCGCGGCCAGGGCGGCCTGCGCGGTCTTCGTCTTGGGCGACTCGCCCTCGATGAAGGCGTCGATGACGTGCACGTTCTCGCCGCGGGCCCGGTCGGTGAGGGCGCCCGCGAGAGCGGCGGCCTTCATCTTCTTGGGGGTCCGCTCGGCGAACGACCGCGGCTTCGGGCCGTGGACGACGCCGCCGCCCGCGAACTGCGGGGCGCGGGTCGAGCCCTGGCGCGCGCGGCCGGTGCCCTTCTGCCGGTACGGCTTCTTGCCACCGCCGCGGACCTCGCCGCGGGTCTTGGTGTTGGCCGAGCCCGAGCGGGCGGCGGCCAGCTGCGCCGTGACGACCTGGTGCATGAGCGGGATGTTCGGCTCGACGTCGAAGATCGACGCCGGGAGCTCGATGGTCTTCCCGGTCTGCTCGCCAGAGGCGTTCTTGACGTTGATTTCAAGGCTCATATCAGGCCACCTGCTTCACTGCCGTGCGGATGAGCACCAGGCCGTTCTTCGGGCCGGGGACGGCCCCCACGATGAGCAGCAGGCCGCGCTCGGCGTCGACCGCCTGGATGCGCAGGTTCTGCGTCGTGTGGCGGGCGTGGCCCATGCGGCCGGCCATGCGCATGCCCTTGAACACGCGGCCGGGCGTGGCGCAGCCGCCGATCGACCCGGGGGCGCGGTGGACCTTGTGCGCGCCGTGGCTGGCGGGGAGACCGCCGAAGCCGTGGCGCTTCATGACGCCGGCGAAGCCCTTGCCCTTGGTGGTGCCGGTGACGTCGACGAGCTGACCGGATTCGAAGATGGTGGCTTCGACGGTCTGGCCGAGGTCGTAGTCGGCGGCGTCCGAGGTGCGCAGTTCGACCAGGTGGCGACGCGGAGCGACGCCGGCCTTCTCGAAGTGGCCCTGGATCGGCTTGGTGACGTTCTTGAGTTTGATGTCGCCGAAGCCCAGCTGGACGGCCGAGTAGCCGTCGACGTCGGGCTTGCGGACCTGGGTGACCACGTTCGGGCCGGCCTGCACCACAGTGACGGGAACGGCGCGGCCGTTCTCGTCCCAAACCTGGGTCATGCCGAGCTTGGTGCCCAGGATTCCCTTGATCTGCCTGTCCATTGGTCCCCTACAGCTTGATCTCGATGTCGACACCGGCCGGGAGGTCAAGGCGCATCAACGAGTCGACCGTCTTCGGGGTCGGGTCGAGGATGTCGATGAGGCGCTTGTGCGTGCGCATCTCGAAATGCTCGCGCGAGTCCTTGTACTTGTGCGGCGACCGGATGACGCAGAAACGGTTGATCTCGGTCGGCAGCGGCACCGGCCCGGAGATGGCAGCACCGGTACGGGTGACCGTCTCCACGATCTTGCGGGCCGAGGAGTCCACGACCTCGTGGTCGTAGGCTTTCAGCCTGATGCGGATCTTCTGTCCCGCCATGATTCCTAACCTAACGTAAATTGGCTGTTCAGACCGCTCCACGCGGTCGGGCGTGTCGCGAGTTCGAGACTGGCTCGGGCACAGTTGTGCCTTCTGCTCTGTCCCTTGGCTCGCCCGCCTGCCCGCCATGAGACGGTCCCTCTCAGCACGGTCAGTGCCTACTCGGGCCCGCGGGCCGGGCGTGAGCACCGGCGCACACCTAGAAGGCGCACCGGAGCGTACGCAACCTGAATATTATGCCCGGTCCCCGACGGGCCCAGCAAGCTGGGGTCGGGGCACAGTGGGGCAGGTTACGCGTATGCGAGGCTTTCCGCGCCTCCCCCGCCCCCGGGAGGGACCACCGGTCACGGAGTGACAGGCGGGAGGCGCAAGTGAACCGGGGCAGTCCTGGCGGACTGCCCCGGCGTGCGGTCTTACTTGATGACCTTGGTGACTCGACCCGAGCCGACGGTGCGCCCGCCCTCGCGGATGGCGAAGAGGAGACCCTCGTCCATCGCGATGGGCTGGATGAGCTCCACCTTCATGTCGGTGTTGTCGCCCGGCATGACCATCTCGGTGCCCTCGGGGAGGGTCACGACGCCGGTCACGTCGGTGGTCCGGAAGTAGAACTGCGGACGGTAGTTGTTGAAGAACGGCGTGTGGCGCCCGCCCTCGTCCTTGGACAGGATGTAGACCTGAGCCTCGAAGTCGGTGTGCGGGGTGGTCGTGCCCGGCTTGACGACGACCATGCCGCGCTCGACCTCTTCGCGCTTGGTGCCGCGGAGCAGGAGGCCCACGTTCTCACCGGCGCGCGCGTCGTCGAGGGTCTTGCGGAACATCTCGATGGCGGTCACCTTGGTGGTGATGGCGCCCTCGCGGATGCCGACGATCTCGACCTCCTCGTTGGGGAGGAGCACGCCGCGCTCGACGCGACCGGTCACGACGGTGCCGCGGCCGGTGATGGTGAAGACGTCCTCGATCGGCATCAGGAACGGCTTGTCCATCTGGCGCTCCGGCTCCGGGACCGAGTCGTCGACGGCCTGCATGAGCTCGGCGACGGCGTCGACCCACTTCTCCTCGCCCTCGAGGGCGCCCAGAGCGGAGACCTGCACGACCGGGGCGTCGTCGCCCGGGAAGTTCTGGTCGGACAGGAGCTCACGGACCTCCATCTCGACGAGCTCGAGGATCTCCTCGTCGTCGACCATGTCGGACTTGTTGAGCGCCACGACGATGTACGGGACACCGACCTGGCGGGCGAGGAGGACGTGCTCGCGGGTCTGCGGCATGGGGCCGTCGGCGGCGGACACGACCAGGATCGCGCCGTCCATCTGGGCCGCGCCGGTGATCATGTTCTTGATGTAGTCGGCGTGGCCGGGGCAGTCGACGTGGGCGTAGTGACGCGCCTCGGTCTGGTACTCGACGTGGGAGATCGAGATCGTGATGCCGCGCTGCTTCTCCTCCGGCGCGTTGTCGATCTCGTCGAACGGCGTGTACGGGTTCAGGTCCGGGAACTTGTCGTGCAGGACCTTGGTGATCGCCGCGGTGAGCGTGGTCTTGCCGTGGTCGACGTGACCGAGCGTGCCGATGTTCACGTGCGGCTTGTTGCGCTCGAACTTTTCCTTAGCCACTTCGTCCTCCTGTGGACTGGTTAAATCTGGTTTGACTTATCTGACCTATTGCGTCGCTTTGGAACTCAGCGCCTCTGCTGGCAACAGGTGGTCAGCGCCGGACGCCCGGGCTTGGGCGCCCGAGACGCTTACTCGCCTGTCGCCTTGGCGATGATCTCCTTGGCGACGTTCGCCGGGACTTCGGCGTAGGTGTCGAACTGCATCGAGTAGTTCGCGCGCCCGGCCGTCTTCGACCGCAGGTCGCCGACGTAACCGAACATCTCCGACAGCGGCACGACGGCCTTGACCGTGCGGTCGTTGCCCCGTTCGCCCATCTCCTGGACCATGCCACGACGGGAGTTGATGTCGCCGATGACGTCGCCCATGTTCTCCTCGGGGCAGATGACCTCCACGGACATCATCGGCTCGAGGATCACGGGGCGGGCCCGCTTGGCGGCTTCCTTGAGCGCCATGCGGCCGGCGATCTTGAAGGCCATCTCCGAGGAGTCGACCTCGTGGTACTGGCCGTCGACCAGTTCCATCTTCACGCCCACCAGCGGGTAGCCCGCCAGGACGCCGTCCTCCAGCGCGGACTCCGCGCCGGCCTTGACCGACGGGATGTACTCGCGCGGGATGCGGCCACCGGTGATCTTGTCGTCGAAGGCGAAGATCTCGTCCTCGTTCGACTTCATCTCCAGCGGCTCGAGGTTGACGAGCACGCGCGCGAACTGACCGGAACCACCGGTCTGCTTCTTGTGCAGGTACTCGACCTTCTCGACCCGCTGGGTGACCGTCTCGCGGTAGGCCACCTGCGGCTTGCCGATGTTGGCCTCGACGTTGAACTCCCGCTTCATGCGGTCGACCAGGATGTCGAGGTGCAGCTCGCCCATGCCGGAGATGATCGTCTGGCCGGAGTCCTCGTCGGTCTTGACCCGGAAGGTCGGGTCCTCCTCGGCGAGGCGCTGGATCGCGGTGGCCAGCTTGTCCTGGTCGGCCTTCGACTTGGGCTCGATGGCCACGTCGATCACCGGCTCCGGGAAGATCATCGACTCCAGGATCACCTGGTCGTTCGAGTCGCACAGCGTGTCACCGGTCGTGGTGGCCTTGAGGCCCTGGATCGCAATGATGTCGCCGGCCTGCGCGTCCTTGCGCTCCTCGCGCTTGTTCGCGTGCATCTGGTAGATCTTGCCGATGCGCTCTTTGCGGCTCTTGGTCGAGTTCATGACCTGGATGCCGGTCTCGATGGTGCCCGAGTAGATCCGGGCGTAGGTGAGACGTCCGAGGTGCTTGTCGGTCTGGATCTTGAACGCGAGGGCCGCGAAGGGCTCCTCGACGTCCGCGTGGCGCTCGGCGTGGGTCTCGTTGTCGGTGAGGGTCCCCTGGATCGCCGGGATGTCGAGCGGGCTCGGCAGGTAGTCCACGACGGCGTCGAGCAGGGGCTGGACGCCCTTGTTCTTGAACGAGGTGCCGCAGATGATCGGGTTGATCTGGTTGGCGATCGTGGCCTTGCGGATGGCGGCCTTGACCTCGGCGACCGAGAGCTCCTCGCCCTCCAGGAACTTCTCGGCGAACTCGTCGTCGACGTCCGAGAGGGTCTCCATGAGCTTCTCGCGGTACTCCTCGGCCTGGTCGGCCAGGTCCGCGGGGATCTCCTCGACCGTGTACTCCTCGCCCAGGCCGGTCTCGCCGCGCCACACCTTGGCGTGCATCTCGACCAGGTCGACGACGCCGATGAAGTCGGACTCGGTGCCGATCGGCAGCTGGATGACCGCGGTGTTGGAGTTGAGGCGCTCCTTCATCATCTCGACGCAGCGGAAGAAGTTCGCGCCCGTGCGGTCGAGCTTGTTGACGTAGCACATGCGCGGGACGTTGTACTTGTTCGCCTGGCGCCACACGTTCTCGGTCTGCGGCTCCACGCCCGCGACGCCGTCGTAGACGGCGATGGCGGAGTCGAGGACGCGCAGGGAGCGCTCGACCTCGACGGTGAAGTCGACGTGGCCGGGCGTGTCGATGATCTGGATGACGTGGTCGTCCCACTGGCACTTGGTGGCGGCGGAGGTGATGGTGATACCACGCTCCTGCTCCTGCTCCATCCAGTCCATGGTGGCGGCGCCGTCGTGGACCTCACCGATCTTGTGCGACACGCCCGTGTAGTACAGGATGCGCTCGGTGGTGGTGGTCTTGCCGGCGTCGATGTGGGCCATGATGCCGATGTTGCGGAGCTTGGCGAGCTCCGCGTTAGCTTTGTTAGCCACGATCTCTCAGTCTCTCTGCGACTACCAGCGGTAGTGCGCGAATGCCTTGTTGGAATCGGCCATCTTGTGCGTGTCCTCGCGCTTCTTGACCGCGGCCCCGAGGCCGTTCGAGGCGTCGAGGATCTCGTTCGTCAGGCGCTCGACCATGCTCTTCTCGCGGCGGTCGCGGGAGTAGCCGACGAGCCAGCGGAGGCCGAGGGTCGTGGCGCGCTGCGGGCGCACGTCGACCGGGACCTGGTAGGTCGCACCGCCGACGCGGCGGGAGCGGACCTCGAGGGTCGGCTTGACGTTGTCGAGGGCGCGCTTGAGGATGACCACGGGGTCCGAGTCGGCCTTCTTGCGGCAGTTCTCGAGGGCTTCGTAGACGATGCGCTCGGCGAGGCGGCGCTTGCCGTCCTTGAGGACCTTGTTGATCAGCTGGGTGACGAGCACCGAGTTGTAGACCGGGTCGGCGGTAAGCGGCCGGCGCGGCGCGGGACCTTTACGCGGCATGGCTTACTTCTCCTTCTTCGCGCCGTAGCGGCTGCGGGCCTGCTTGCGGTCGCGGACGCCCTGGGTGTCGAGCGCGCCGCGGATGATCTTGTAGCGGACACCGGGCAGGTCGCGGACGCGACCGCCGCGCACGAGCACGATGGAGTGCTCCTGCAGGTTGTGGCCCACACCGGGGATGTAGGCGGTGACCTCGGTGCCGTTCATGAGCCGCACGCGGGCGACCTTGCGCATGGCCGAGTTCGGCTTCTTGGGCGTGGTGGTGTACACGCGGGTGCACACGCCGCGCGCCTGCGGGCTGCCCTTCAGCGCGGGCGTCTTGTTCTTGCTGGTCTTGGCCTTGCGGCCTTTCCGGACCAGCTGCTGGATGGTTGGCACTGAGGCGAACCCCTCTCAACATCTCGACGGTTGCGTATTCCTGGCGGTCGGCGCCACCTGTTCGCCCGCGCCCATGTACCGGCCGTGAAGACCCTGGTCATGAGCGTGGGTTCCCGTCCCCCGCGTTCGGGCGTGTCGCGTCTCTCCGGACCCATACCGGCCACAGCGGCGGACGAGGTCCGCCGTCGAGCAGGTTCAGACGCGTCCGTGAACGAATCCGGTCGGGACCGGCTATCAGAGCCGATGTTCACGAAGCCCCCAGTGCGAGGGATGCGTGCCGGTGACGCCAGCCGACGGGACCGAGGCCCCGCAGTCTTGCAGGCACGCAACCTGGCCTGGCTCTCACGGGGACCGAGCTGCCGGAGTTGACAGGGCCACCATGCCGCTCAAAGCGGTGTCCAGGCGCAAGGGAGAAGCCTACCTAGCCTAACGAACAAGGTCAAAGCCGTTTTCGTCCCGCGGGGCGTCCGTGTTCGGAGTCACGGGGCGAGGGGCGCCGACTCGTTCGTTCGGTGCGGTAGACACACCGTGGCCTATATTAGCTCGCGATACGGGACGATCCCGCGCGGGGAGGCCGCCTGGAGTCGCTGTTCACCAGCAGTTCCCCGGGATGTCGGTCACAGCCGCGCTCATCGCGGTCGAGCGCCCCATCGGCCCGCGCGGCCCTAGAGGGCGACGTCGCCGCCGTAGGAGGGGCCGCCCGAGGCGCGGGCGAGGCCGAGGACCCAGACGAGGAGCGCCGCGACGACCACGGCGCCGGCGACTCCCAAAGCGGTCCAGGCGGTCCGGCGGACCGCGGGGAGGCGCGAGGCGCCGAGGAGGAAGCCCTCGGAGGCGCGGATGTCGGCCTCGGCCTGGCGGGCGAGCATGAGGGCGATCACGGCCGGGACGGCGCCGCCGACGAAGGGCGAGAGGAAGGCGCCGACCCCGGCGAGGAGGCGGGCGGCGACGAGCTTGGTGGACTCGACCGGCTCCGGGTCGTCCGGATGCCGGAGCCCCTGCTGCACCTGAACCATCGGCCCATCCTAGGACGCGGCAGCGCAAGTCATGGCAACACACCCCGACACACCCTCGCGAATCCCTCTTTTGATACGCACCCTCAGGTAGGAATAGAAGGTATGATGACAAGTATGAAGGTGAGCCTGAGCATTCCCGACGAGGACGTGCGCTTCCTCGACAACTTCGCGCGCGACCACGGCATCGCCTCCCGCTCCGCCGCGGTGCAGCGGAGCATCGCACTACTGCGCGACATGGAGCTCAAGGAACAGTTCAAGATCGCGATGAAGGAATGGCGCGATTCGCCCGACTCGGAGCTCTGGGAGAGCACGGTGGGAGACGGCCTCACCGATGCGTAGAGGCGACATCTACCAGGTCGATTTCGAACCTATCCGCGGCGCCGAGGCGAACAAGGCGCGCCCCGCGATCATCATCAGCCACAACATGCTCAACGAAGCAGTCGAGGAACTGGGGTACGGCGTCATCACCGTCGTCCCCCTTACCTCGAACACCAAGCGGGTCCTGCAATTCCAAACACTCATCCCCGCCGTCGGCACCGGGTTGTCCTCTGACTCCAAGACGCTGACCGAGCAGATCCGATCGCTCAGCATCGAGCGGTTCATCCACCGAGTGGGCGGCCTCAACGCCGAATTGCTCGCTCAGGTCGAAGCCGATCTTCGGCTTTACCTCGACCTGTGACTCCCGCTCTCCCCCAAGGTCTCGGCGGTTCGGATCCCGGATCGCCCGCTCCCGTTTCGCAGCGTCAATCAGCACCGCCAACAGGTACTGCTGCAGGGGCTGTCCGCGCTCTTTCGCATGGCGACCAGTTCTTCGTACAGGTCCTCAGGGACATCGCGGATTTCTATCGTCACCACGTTCATGTTCTACACGCGTCCGGCGGTTCGCCTCTGGTCGAAACGCCGGTGGGGGGGGGGGGGGGGGCGGGCCCCCCCCCCCCCCGGGGGGGGGGGGGGGGGGGGT
>NZ_JAJLQZ010000038.1 GCF_020991375.1 Glycomyces amatae
TCAATCAGATAGAAACTCTTAGAAGTTCCCTCTCCGACCGGAGCGGCTCCAGCAACTTACCAGACCGGTTTTCGGGCCGTTTTAGGCCCCCGATCGATTCGTTCGGAGTTTTGCCTCTTTGGTTCTGGGCCAGGGCCTTTCGGCTTTCCTGTCCGTTTCCCCCTCGGGCAAAGACAAATTTACGCGACTGGAAACCGGGGTTTGCAAGGGGGGTGCGTGCTCGGCGCCACACCCTTGCAAACCCCGCGTTTTCGCAGCTCAGTCCGGTAACGGACTCAGCGCTTGCGGCGTTTGCCCCTCGCTTCCTCCTCTTTCGCGACCCGCTCGAGCAGTTCGGAGCGGCGCTCCTTGCGCTCGGCGAGGCGTTCGTCGGCGCCCTTGCGGTCGTTCATCTCGAACCGGGCGTCGGTGCCGCGGGGGCCGACCGTGGCGACGACGTTCGGGTCGGTCGGCTGCCACTCGAACTCGTAGTCGGCGATGCGCACGATCGAGCCCGGTATCGCGCCCCGCTTCGCGAGCGCGTCCTCGATGCCGAGGTTGGCGAGGCGGTCGGCGAGGTAGCCGACGGCCTCCTCGTTCTCGAAGTTCGTCTGGCGGATCCAGCGTTCGGGCTTGGCGCCGGTGACGACGAACTCGACGTCGCCCTCGTAGGCAGGCGTCACCTGCTGGATCTCGAAGCCCGAGTCGTCGACGGCGGCCGGGCGGATGACGGTGCGGGTCGCCTCGATCGGCGGTTGCGCCTCGCGGTACTCCACCACTTCCCTCGCGAAGGCGAAGTTCAGTTCCTTCAGCCCTTCGCGGCTGACGGCGCTGACCGCGTAGACGGGCCAGCCGAACTTCGCGAGGTCGCCGCTGACGTAGTCGGCCAGTTCGCGGCCGTCCGGAAGGTCGACCTTGTTGAGGACGATGATGCGGGGCCGGTCGGCGAGGCCCCCGTACTCGATGAGTTCGTGCTCCAGGGCCTCGATGTCGGAGACCGGGTCGCGGTCGGATTCGAGGTTGGCGGTGTCGACCACGTGCGCGAGGACGGCGCAGCGCTCGATGTGGCGCAGGAACTCGAGGCCGAGGCCCTTGCCGGCCGCGGCTCCCGGGATGAGGCCCGGCACGTCCGCGATGGTGTAGGTGGTCTCGCCCGCGGAGACGACGCCCAGGTTCGGGGTCAGGGTCGTGAACGGGTAGTCGGCGATCTTCGGCCGGGCGGCCGACATCGCGGCGATGAGGGAGGACTTCCCGGCGGAGGGGAAGCCCACGAGGCCGACGTCGGCGACGCTCTTGAGCTCGAGGGTGACGGCGAGCTCGTCGCCGGCCTCCCCCAGTTCGGCGAAGCCGGGGACCTTGCGCTTGGAGCTGACGAGGGCGCGGTTGCCGCGGCCGCCGCGGCCGCCTTCGGCGACCGTGATCTCGGTGCCGTCGCCGGTGAGGTCGGCGAGGACCTCGCCGCCGGCGTAGATCACGGTGCCGTTGGGGACGGCGACGCGGATGGACTCGCCGGTGGCGCCGTCGCGGTTGGAACCCTGGCCGTGCTTGCCGTTGCCGCCTTGGAGGCGGGTCTGGAAGTGGAAGTCGAGCAGGGTGTGCACGTTGGGGTCTACGACGAAGACCACATCACCTCCGTGGCCGCCGTTACCGCCGTCGGGGCCGCCGAGCGGCTTGAACTTCTCACGGTGGACCGACACGCAGCCGTTGCCACCTTTGCCGGCAATGACCTGGAGATTTACTCGGTCTACGAAACTTGTCACCGGTCAAGGGTAGCTACCGCGGGGACCCCTGGAGCCGGTGCCCGCGGCACATGCTAAAGTTTCTCCTCGTGCGACGGACACCGGCGGAAACGCTCGGTGGAGGTCGATCATCAAGCGCCGCTAGCTCAACTGGCAGAGCAGCTGACTCTTAATCAGCGGGTTCGGGGTTCGAGTCCCTGGCGGCGCACCACACAGAGGTCCTGGTCACAGGGCCTCTTTTGGTTTCTCCGGAGCGATGTGCGGGGCCCGGCGGCCGATCGGCCGCCGGGCCCTTCCGTCTACGTGTAGTCGGCGAACAGGTCGCCGCTCTGGGCGATGAGGTCCGCCATCACGGCGGTGGCGGGGTCCTGCTCGATGGACTCGTTCGAGTACAGGATCGTGGAGGCCGAGACCTCGAGGCTCCCGATGGCGACGTGGAGGGTGATCGAGGTGGAGGAGGTGTCGGTCGAGTAGTAGAGGCTGCCGGCGTCGCCGTATTCGGTGTACTCGGCGTACGTGTAGCCGTTCTCCTCGTTGTAGTAGTCGGCGTCGGACTCGACCCAGTACGCGGCGTCCGTGGCGGAGTCGTAGTCGTTGATGCGCAGGCTCACCGAGGTGAAGTCCTCGTTGTAGTAAGTGCAGCTCAGCGAGGACAGGCCGTCGGTGGTGGACTCGGAGCGGTAGATCTCGTCGGGGTCGTAGGGACCGAAGGTCTCCTCGAACGAGGTGAGGTCGAAGGCGTCGCAGGCCGCGGAGTTCAGCTCGGTGGCCGCGAGGTCGGTGCCGTCGCCGCCGTCGGTCTCACCGTCGGTCTCGCCGTCCGTTTCGCCCCCGGTCTCACCGCCGGTCTCGCCGCCGTCGCTCGAGTCGGTGTCGGCGGTGCGCTGCACCACGAGCAGGATCACGGTCATGATGATGACGAGGATGACCACGATCGCGCCGCCGATGAGCCACAGGTTGTTCTGCCGCTGACCGGGTGGTTGCGGCTGGCCGTACTGCGGCGTCGGGTAGCCCGGCTGCGAGGGGTAGCTCATCTCGTCTGCTCCATGGATCGTTCGTGCTTGTTCCTCACTCTAACGCCGTTGTTCCAGTGGTGTACGCCCGGCGTTTGCGCATTCGCGCAGGCCGCGAGGGGCCAACCGAGTCTAGACTTGGCGTGGCCACTACGCTGCGCGTATCCGGTTCCTCCCTCTCCGAGATTGGTCCACTATGGCGAACGCGTTCCATCAGCACCTCGACGATCTCAATGAGCTCCTGGTCGAGATGGCCCGGCGTGTGGCCGATGCGGTCGAGCAGGCGGGGGCGGCGCTGCTGGAGGGCGACACGGCGGCCGCCGAGGCGGTGGTGGCGGCCGACGACGAGGTCAACGCGCTCCAGTTCAGGGTCGACGACCGGATCGTGGAGCTGATGACGCAGTACGACCCGGTGGCGGCCGACCTGCGGTTCGTGCTGGGCGCGGTGCGGATCTCGGTGGACCTGGAGCGCATGGGCGACCTGGCGAAGCACGTGGCGAAGTCGGTGCTGCTGCGCGCGCCGGCGCCGGTGATCCCCGATTCCCTGCGG
This sequence comes from Glycomyces amatae, assembly GCF_020991375.1. Lineage (GTDB taxonomy): Bacteria > Actinomycetota > Actinomycetes > Mycobacteriales > Micromonosporaceae > Glycomyces > Glycomyces amatae. The sequence goes on from NZ_JAJLQZ010000038.1 coordinate 3,282, forward strand.
GTGGACTTCGCGGCGATGGGCGCGGCGGCGGTGCGGATCTCGCAGAAGCTGGTGGGGATCCTGGAGGAGCACGACCACCTGCAGGCGACGCAGATGGGGCTGGACGACGACGAGCTGGACGCGATCCAGCAGCGGGTCCACGACCAGCTGCCGACGCTGGGGTACGGGCCGCAGGCGGCGGTGGACGCGGCGCTGCTGGCGCGGTTCTTCGAGCGGTTCGGGGACCACGCGGTGCGCATCTCGCATCAGGTGGTGTACCTGGTCACCGGTGACGTCCACCTCGACCGTTCATAACGGTCTGGTCACAGCCGGGCCGAGGCTCGGTTAAACTCCCTGCTCACAGCCGTGCGTGACGATCCAGTTGTGAATCGCGCTCAGTCGTTCACCTCGAGTTCAACTCCAAGTCAGCAGGTGAACACCGGGTCTGGCTTTCATGGGTCTCGGACAGTGAAGCAGTGACCCGGGTCCAGCCCGGGAGACGGAGTAGAGACCAGCTGTGAACATGAAACTGAACCGCCGGACCATTTTCGGCACCCTCACCGCGGGCGCCCTGGCCATGAGCATGGCCGCCTGCGGCGGTGGCGGCAGCGATGACGAGGGCGGCTCGGGCGACCTGGCCTCCGGTGAGCTCAACGCCTCGGGCGCCAGCTTCCCCGACGCCTTCTACGCGACGGCCATCGAGGCGTACGCCGAGGTGAACCCGGACCTCATGGTGACCTACAACGCGACCGGCTCGGGCACGGGCAAGTCGGAGTTCGGCGAGGGCCTGAACGACTTCGCGGGCACCGACTCGCTCGTCGGCGACGACGACGGCGTCGAGGCGGGGTCCTTCCAGTACATCCCGACCGTGGCCGCCCCGATCACCGTGTCCTACAACCTGCCGGGCGTGGACGGTCTCCAGATCGACCAGGAGACCCTCGCGGGGATCTTCCAGGGCGACATCACCGCTTGGAACGACCCGGCGATCGCCGCGGCGAACCCGGAGGCGACCCTGCCCGACACGGCGATCACCCTCGCGGTGCGCTCGGACGGCTCGGGCACCACCACCAACTTCTCGAAGTTCCTCGACGAGGCCACCGAGGCGTGGACCCTCGGCTCGGGCGACACCATCGAGTGGCCCGGCAACGCCGTCGCCGGTGAGAAGAACACCGGCGTGGCCCAGGTCATCCAGGACACCGAGGGCGCGATCGGCTACGTCGACCTCGCCGACGCCAACGAGGTGGGCCTCGTGACCGCCGCCGTCGAGAACGCCGACGGCGCCTTCGTCGCCCCGTCGCTGGAGGGCGCGACCGCCGCGCTCGACGGCGCCGTGGTCGAGGACGACCTGTCCTACAACCCGCTGAACGCGGCCGGTGCCGAGGCCTACCCGATCACCGCGCCGACCTACCTCCTCATCCGCACCGAGTACGAGGACGCGGACATCGCCGCGGGTGTCAAGGAGTTCGTCGAATACCTGCTGACCGACGGCCAGGAACTGGCAGCCGAGGCCGACTTCGCGGCGCTGCCCGCGGGTCTGCAGGAGCAGGCCCTCGAAGCCCTGAACTCGACGATTGCCGACTAGGAACCCCGGATCCGATCACCCCACCGGCCCAGCGCCGCTGGGGTTTTCGGCCGTTCCGCTGACGAAACCGGAGTGAGAACCTTGACCGCTACGGCAACCCCTGAAGCCCCCGCCGAGGTCGACCTCGGCGGCGAGGCCCGCGCCCGCCGGACCGACCGGGGCTTCCGGGCCCTGGTGACCCTGGCGGGGCTCACCGTCCTCATCGTGCTGGGCCTGATCCTGGTCACGACCTCCGTGCGCGCCTGGCCCGCGTTCAGCGAGGAGGGCCCGTTCGGCTTCATGTTCGGCACCCGCTGGGCGCCCAACGACGACGTCTTCGGCACCTTCCCGATGCTGTACGGGACGCTGGTGACCTCGGTCATCGCGATGATCATCGCGGTGCCGGTGTCGATCGGCATCGCGCTGTTCATCACCGAGGTGGCCCACCGGCGCGCCCGCAAGTACATCGTCACCGTCATCGACCTGCTCGCCACCGTGCCCTCGGTGGTGTTCGGCCTGGTCGGCGTCCTGGTGGTGGTGCCGGCGATCACCCCGGCGTACCAGTGGTTCGCCGACCTGGTGGCGCCGGTGCCGGGCCTGAACGCGGTCTTCGACGAGACCAACACCGGCCGCAACTACATCACCGCGAGCCTGGTGCTGGCGATCATGGCGATCCCGATCATCACCTCGATCGCGCGGGAGGTCTTCGCGACCGTCCCCGAGACCGACAAGCAGGCGGCGTACGCGCTCGGCGCGACCCGCTGGGAGATGGTCAAGGGCGCGATCCTCCCCCACTCCTTCGGGGGCCTGGTGGGCGCCTCGATGCTGGGCCTGGGCCGGGCGATGGGCGAGACCATCGCGGTGGCGCTGGTCATCGGAGGCTCGGTGTCGATGTCCGCCAACCTGTTCGAGCCCGGCAACACGATGGCGGCGATCATCGCGCAGCAGTGGGGCGAGTCCAGCGGCCTGCACACGGACGCGCTCATCGCCATCGGCGTCGAGCTGTTCGCGATCACCGTCATCATCAACTTCCTCGCCCGCGTGGTGGTCCGCCGCGCGGAGATCAAGATGAAGGGGGCGCACTCATGACGAGCCTCACCACGTCGACGCCGCCGGACCTGTCCGGCCGCAACCTGTCCAAGCGGCGGGCCTTCGCCAACCGCACCGCGACGCTCGCCATCGGCCTGTGCGTGCTCGTCGCGGCCCTGCCGCTGGTCCTGGTCGCCTGGGAGGTCCTGTCGCGGGGCAGCTCCGCGATGAGCCTGGACTGGTTCACCGAGGAGATCCCGCGCAACTACCGCACCGAGGGCCCGGGCATGGGCCCGGCGATCCTGAGCACGCTCACGATCACGGGCATGGCGGCGCTCATCGCCGTCCCGATCGGCGTGTTCGGCGCGGTGTACCTGAACGAGTACGGGAAGAACAAGCCGCTGGCGAAGTTCATCCGGACGATGGCCGACGTCATGACCGGTGTGCCCTCGATCGTCATGGGCCTGTTCATCTACGTCGCGTACGTGGTGGTCATCGGCGAGAAGCTCGGGTTCGCGGGCGCGCTGGCGCTGGCGTGCCTGATGCTGCCGATCGTGATCCGCTCGGCCGAGGAGATGCTGCGGCTGGTGCCGGACGAGCTGCGGCAGGCCTCCGCGGGCCTGGGCGCGCGCAAGTGGCGGACGACGATGACGGTGGTGCTGCCGACGGCCTCGTCGGGGATCACCTCGGGCGCGCTGCTGGCCGTGGCCCGCGCCGCGGGCGAGACCGCGCCGATCATCGTCACCGTGGGGCTGACCTACATCTACAAGCCCGACCTGTTCTACGGCGAGAACACGACGCTCGCGGCGCAGATCTACCGCAACGCGACCCAGCCGTTCGACGCCTCGCAGGAGCGGGCCTGGGGTGCGGCCCTGACGCTCATCGCGATCGTCTTCCTGTTCACGATCCTGTCCCGGATCATCGCCTCGCGTTTCGCGATCGACAAGCGCTAGCGCGAAGCAGCCGGTCTCTCGGCCCCCGCACCGTCCGGTGCGGGGGCCGCTTCACGTCGAAGGGCCCGTCCCATGCGGGACGGGCCCTTCGAGTGGAAATCTGACAAGGATCGTGAGGAGCTGGTACGAATCCGGAGCGGTACTTGCGACGAGGGATCCGCCGCTCAGATTTTCTCTCGGCGGGCCCCGCCGGGCCGCGGCGGCGAACGAGTCCTAACCGAAGCGGCCGGTGACGTAGTTCTCGGTGCGCTCGTCGGAGGGGGTGGTGAAGATCCGCTGGGTGTCGTCGAACTCGACGAGGACGCCGGTGCGGGTGTCGCTGACCTCGTTGACCTCGGTGGAGAAGAACGCGGTCTTGTCGGAGACGCGCGCGGCCTGCTGCATGTTGTGGGTGACGATCACGATCGTGAACTGCCGGGCGAGGTCGACCATGAGCTCCTCGATGCGGGCGGTCGCGATCGGGTCGAGGGCCGAGCACGGCTCGTCCATGAGGACGACCTCGGGCGCCAGCGCGATGGTGCGCGCGATGCACAGGCGCTGCTGCTGGCCGCCGGAGAGGGCCAGGGCGCTCTGCTTGAGCTTGTCCTTGACCTCGTCCCAGAGGGCGGCCTTGCGGAGGGAGTCCTCGACGATGCCGTCGCGTTCGGAGCGGGCGACGCCGTGGATCTTGGGGCCGTAGGCGACGTTGTCGTAGATGGACTTGGGGAAGGGGTTGGCCTTCTGGAAGACCATGCCGATGCGGCGGCGGACCTCGACGGGGTCGACGCCGGGCTCGTAGATGTCCTTGCCGTGGTAGGCGACGGTGCCCTCGACGCGGGCCCCGGGGACGAGGTCGTTCATGCGGTTGAGCGAGCGCAGGAGCGTGGACTTGCCGCAGCCGGAGGGGCCGATGAGGGCGGTGATCTCGTTCTTGGCGACGGTGAAGTTGACGTTCTTGACGGCGCGGAAGGAGCCGTAGTAGACGTTGACGTCGTTGATGTCGAAGACCGTGGCGTTGCCGAGGGCGCCGGGGTGGCGCTGGGGGGCGGGCTGGTGGGCCGGGCCGATCCGCCGGGGATCGACGGTGCGGCCGACTGCCGGCAGTGCCGGGTCGCTCATGGTGTCTCCTTCTGCCGGGGAGGGCGGGAAGCGGTCGGGACTGCCGCGAATATAGGCGCGGCGGATGGCCTCGGGCTCGATCTGCGGTGAACGGGCCGTGAATGCGCGGGCCCGGCACGGCCACGCGGTGAGCCGGTCGACTTGGCGGAAACTGGACGCGGGGGCGGCTCGGCGGCGATACTGGCGCCATGAGGTTTCTGGTGCGGCTCATCGTCACGGCCCTGGCGCTGTGGCTCGCGACGTGGATCGTGAGCGGGATTTCGTTGTACGGCGACTCGGCGCTGGCGAAGTTCTTGTCGCTGGTGGTGGTCGCGTTGATCTTCACGGCGGTGAACACGTTCGTGAAGCCGATCATCATGGCGGTCGGCTGCGCGCTGTACGTGCTGACGCTGGGCCTGTTCGGGCTGGTGGTGAACGCCTTGATGTTCTGGCTGACCGGCTGGGTGTCGGAGCAGCTGTCGCTGGGGTTCGCCGTGGACGGGTTCTGGTCGGCGTTCTGGGGCGCGATCATCGTGTGGCTGGCGATGTGGGTCTTCGACCTGCTGTCGCCGCGGAAGCAGGCGTCCGAGTAGTCGGGCGCGGGAAAGGGGCGACTCGTTCGAGTCGCCCCTTTTCGTGTTCGCCGCCTCGCGAATGGTGTCGGTCCGGTACCGCTCCGCCGTTAGAAGGGCAGTCCGGTGGACGGGCCGGTGGCGATGTCGCGGATGTTGTCGTCTCGTTTGGACGTCTTCGGCGCGGCGGCGTTGAAGGGGATGGGGCCCTGGGGTCCCGGTGCCTTGCCGAGTCGTCGCCGCACGATGTTCAGGTTGTGCAGTCCGGCGAGCGCGTAGGTGCGGATGCGCTCGAACTGCTTGGTCTTCTTGGCGGTCTTGAGCTTCTCCACTGCACCGTGGTGGAGTTTGCGGGCGCGGTCGAGGGCCGCGGCCGCTTCGGTGTCGCCGACCGAGGCCGGCGCGATGTGGAGCTGGTTGCCGAGCAGTTCGGTCCAGGCTTCGGCGTCGGTCTTGGCCCGGGTTTTTCGGCGGCGCCTGGTCTCCACGGCAGAGCGCAGCCCGAGGACCGCGGCGAATATGAGGACGATCGCGACGATCGTGATGAACGCGATGGCAGAGGTTTCAATGGCGTCTTTCATCGTCACCCCCCGTGACCAGTGCTGTTGATGCTTGTCTGAATATTATTCCATTCCGGCCCTCCAATTGTGAAAGTCCCCCTGGAGCGGCGTTCTCGTGAATTCTGGGGAAAGCGACTCGCGGCGTAGGGCTCCGGGAGGGCCGGTCACCGGCTCGGGTACCCAGGAGGCGGGCGGGTGAAGCCGGATTCACGGCGTCGGTTCGGCCACTGCGGCGTTTCGACCACCGCAGTAATATGCAAAAGTACGCATGTTAGCATGTGGTGGTGGCGGGGACCCCTCCGTCGGAACCGGGTCCGCCGCGGCGAGGCGGACCGCACGCAGCGAAGGAGGCGCCCGCATGGGCCACGACCACTCGCACGCCGGTGCCGCCTCGCTCGGCGCGCGCCACCGGGGGCGGCTCTGGCTCGCCCTCGCGCTGGCGGTGTCGGTGATGCTCGTCGAAGTGGCCGCCGCCTGGTACACCGGCTCGCTGGCGCTGCTCTCGGACGCCGCGCACATGGCCGGGGACGCCCTGGGGATCGCCATGGCCCTGGCCGCGATCATCGCCGTCCGGCGCGCCGGCGGCGGGCCCCGGCGGACCTTCGGCATGTACCGCCTCGAGGTCCTGGCGGCCCTGGCGAACACGGTGCTGCTGTTCGGCGTCGCCGGGTTCGTGATCGTGCAGGCCGTCCGGCGCCTCGGGGAGCAGCCGGAGATCGAGTCGGGCCCGATGCTCGCCGTCGCCGTCTTCGGCCTCGCGGCCAACATCGCCTCGCTGCTGCTCCTGCGTTCGGCGGCCGAGGAGTCGATCAACGTGCGCGGCGCCTACTTCGAGGTGCTCGGCGACGCCCTCGCCTCGGTCGGCGTCATCGTCGCGGCCGCCGTCATCGCCCTCACCGGCTGGTACGCGGCCGACAGCGTCGTCGCGGTGGGCGTGGGCCTGTTCATCCTGCCGCGCGCCTACCGGCTCGGGCGCGACGCGCTGCGCATCCTCCTCCAGCAGGCGCCGAAGGCGGTCGACGTCGAAGCGGTCGAGGACTCGCTGGCGACACTCGATGGAGTGAAAGAGGTTCACGACCTCCATCTGTGGACATTGACTTCGGGTATGGAGGTCGCCACGGTGCACCTCGCGCTGGCGTCGGACGCCGATCCCGGCGCCGTGCTCGGCCACGCCCAGCACACGCTGGCAGAACGCTTCGGCATCGCGCACGCGACCGTCCAAATCGAGCCCGGCAGCCCCGGGCGCGTCTGCGGTACGCCGCACTGGTGAAGGCGGCCGAAGCCCTATCCGAAACCTGTCAGTGACGGATAGTCGACGTTTCACTTGCCTCGCGCTGGCTAAGCTCGACAGCGTCCTGGGGACTCGAATGCTCCTAGGAAGGAGGAGATCCATGTTGACCCACACATGGAGGAAGAGCAGCAGGTCAGGTCCCAACGGGGCCTGCGTTGAGGCCAGGCTCGCGGAAGCGGCCGTGGAGATCAGGGACACCAAGCTGACGGTGAGCCCGATCCTGCGCGCCAGCCGAGCCGACTGGCTCTCGCTGCTGCGGACGTCAGGCAAGTAAGAGGGACGGGCGAGGGGGCGGACATCGAAACAGGTGCCCGCCCCCTCGCACTGCGCCCAGGGCGTGTCCGCGAACCCCCTACAGGGATTTGAGGTGGTGCGCCTGCCGCTCGATGAACTCCAGGCTGCGGCCGGGGTCGAGCGCGGCGGAGCGGAGGTAGCCGAAGATCTCGTGGAAGGGCTGCACGTCGGCCCCCTCCTCGTAGACGTCGCCGTTGTGGCCCTCGATGTAGACCACGTCGGGGTGGCGGTAGCCGGGGTCGACCTCGTCCTCGAGGGGGCCGAAGCCGAGGATCGTGAACGAGGACAGCATCCCCGGGTAGGCGCCGCCCTCGAAGGGCAGCACCTGGAGGTGCACGTTCGGCAGCGAGCCGAGCTCGAGCAGGTTCTGGAGCTGGTCGATCATGACCTTCGGCCCGCCCAGGACGCGGCGCACCGCGGCCTCGTCGATGACGTTCCAGATCTTCAGGTCGCTGCGCAGGCGCTGCTGGCGCTCCATGCGCAGGTCGATCCGCTGCTCGCGGTAGCGCTGCGACTGCTCGGGGACCATGCTGAAGGTCGCCTTGGCGTACTCGCGGGTCTGGAGGAGGCCGTTGATGATCAGGCCGTCGTACAGGTTCAGGCTGGAGGCGTCCTGCTCCAGGCCCACATAGGTCGCGTACGGGGGCGAGATGGTGTCGGAGTAGCGGGCCCACCAGCCGCGCTTGCGGCCGTCGCGGGCCAGACGCACGAGCTCCTCGACGAGGTCGGCGTCGTCGACCCCGTAGACCTCGACCAGGGCCTGGACGTCGCGGGGCTTGATGCCCACGCGACCGAGCTCCATGCGGTAGATCGTGGAGCTGGTGACCTCCAGGGCGTCGGCCGCGTCGTTGGCGTCCTTGCCGGACTTCTCGCGCAGTTCCCGCAGGATCTTCCCGGCGCGGCGCCGGCGTACGGTGGGGCTGCCGCTCGAAGGCATCGCCTTGCCTCCCAACTTCTTCGGCAGATCGCTCTCAGCGTTGTCGTTCGCTGTACCCATTTGACACCCTGATTTCTCCGGATTCGGTGAGGACGCACCGTAGGCTGAGGACTTCTGGCCGCTCATCCGGTCGCGTCCGCAGCGGTCACTCGCGGCTGGGGGAACAGCCACCCGATCCGGTTATACCTCTTGCATCCAAAATCTGCATGTGCAATTCTACTCTACGGAGGGGCCATCCGCCTCCCCCGACTGTACCGATTCGACACCGCGACTCGGCATCGACCAAGTCCCATCCGGACTCCCGGGCCCGTTTACTTAGGGCCGCAAGGAGTTCGGCACGATTCGAACACCGGAAAGGCAGCCTGCGTTGCGCAGTCCGTACACACTCGAGAATCCTCCGCCGGACGAGCCGCCCAGCGAGGTGCTGGTGCCGAGCCTCTGGCGCGTCCAGGCGCGCTGGTGGAAGCGCCACACGCCCGCGCTCGACCAGCGGGACGCCAAGCACCCCGTGTGCGGGCACTGCGGACAGTCCTGGCCGTGCCACTCGTGGGCCTGCTGGGACGGCCAGCTCGGCCAGGCCGTCAACCGGCCCCCCGCCCGGGAGCGCGCCGAAGCGCCCGCCCCGGACGACTCCCCCCGCGTCCTCGCGCTCAGCGGCGTCGACGCCGACCAGCACTAGCCCCAGGACGCGGCGCCGCGCACGGTACGCGGCGCCGCCTTTCCCCCTTCCGGGCCCAAGTTCGCCCGGTCCAGCGCGTAGCCTCAGCCGCCCCCGGTCGTTAGACCTCAGAGATGATCCGACTCTAGGCGAATCGACGACTCGCAAGCTGCGCCGTGAAGGCGAATTTGCGACTCGCAGGCTGCGCCGTGAAGGCGAATTCACGGCTTACCGGCTACGCCGCGAAGGGGAAAGCCGCGCGATGCTGAGCACTCGCAACCTCAAGACAGGCGATGTCCTGGACGGGCGGTACCGGCTCGAACGCCGCATAGGCGGCGGCGGTATGGGCGACGTCTGGGAGGGCACCGACACGACCCTGTGGCGGACCGTCGCGGTCAAGGTGCTCCTCGCCGACCTCGTCGACGACCGCGGCTTCCGCGAGCGCTTCCGCCGCGAGGCCCGCGCCATCGCCGTCATGCAGGGCCCCGGCGTCGTCGAGGTCTACGACTACGGCGAGATCGAGGACGAGGACGCCCAGCTGGCGTACCTCATCATGGAGTACGTCGACGGCAAGCCGCTCTCGCGCCTGCTCGGCCTGTGGGGGAAGCTCCCGGTCGAGAACACGCTGCGCGTCGTCGGCGGCGTCGCCGAGGCGCTCGGCGTCGCCCACGCCGCCGGGGTCGTCCACCGCGACATCAAGCCCGGGAACATCCTCGTCCGCGGCGACGGCTCGGTCGTCCTGGTGGACTTCGGGATCGCCCGCGTCAGCCACAACCTCACGCTGACCACCACCGGCGTCGTGCTCGGCACCGTCACCTACATGTCCCCCGAGCAGGCCGCCGGGGAGAACCTCGCCCCCGCCTCCGACCTGTACTCGCTGGGCGTCGTCGCCCACCAGTGCCTGGCGGGGGCGCCGCCGTTCCGCGCCGACACCCCGCTCGGGGTGCTCTCGGCGCACCTGCGCAACGCCCCGCCGCCGCTGCCCGCCGAGATTCCGTACGAGGTCGCCGAGATCGTGCGGCGCTCGCTCCAGAAGGACCCGTCGGCGCGCTGGCCCGACGCGGCCGCGCTCGCCGCGGCCTGCCGCGAGACGCTCGACGCGGTCCTCACCGGCCGCGGCGCCTCCGGCCCGGTCCGGACCCGGCCGATGCCCGATCCCCAGCAGAGCCCGCAGGCGCCCGGCGCGCACACGGGCGCGCACCGGCGGCGGGCTGCGGGGACCGCGGCGCGGGAGCTGTCCCCGCAGCACCCGCACACCGGCGGGCACACGCTGCCGCCGTACACCGGCGCCCATCCCGTCGCGCCGCCGCCCGCCGGGCCGACCGCCCCCGCGCCGGTCGCCGAGGAGGAGCGGCCCAGCAGGCGCCGCCTGTGGCTGATCCTGAGCGGGGCGCTCGCGGGGCTCGTGGTGATCGGCGCGATCGCCACGACGCTGCCGTGGGGCGGCGCCGAGGGCCCCGGCGCGGTGCCGGCCGACGAGTCGGGCGCGGTCGGCGCGGAGCTCCAGGGCCAGGACGGCGACGGCGGCGTGTGGGACGAGGACGAGGGCGGCGAGGAGGCGGGGACGGCCTCGCCCGGACCCAGCGAGTCGGCCACCGAGGACGGCGCGACGGCGCCGGTGGAGGGCCCGGCGGGATCGGCCGGGCCGTCGCTGAACCCGAGCGGGTCGGCGAGCCCGAGCGAGTCGAGCGCCCCGCCGCCGCCCGCGAAGTCGACCGTGCCGAACGTGGTCGCGCAGTCCGAGGCCGAGGCCCGCGCGCGGATCGAGGAGTCGGGCCTGAACCCCTCGGTCGAGTACGAGGGCGAGGGCGAGGCCAAGTGCGGCGTCGTGCGCCAGTCCCCCGGCGGCGGCAGCGAGGTCGAGGCGGGGAGCTCGGTGCAGATCACGGTCCGGCGCGCCGCCGACGCCGAGGCCTGCAAGCCCGAGTCGGAGGAGACCCCCGGACCCGGCGGCGAGGAGCAGTAAGCAGTGGACGGAAGCGCCCGGCGGCCGTTCGGCCGCCGGGCGCTTCCGTCCAGGGTGTCGACGGCCCCCGGCGAGTCGGTGTCCGAGTCCGTGAGACGGTTCGGTCCGAACGCGGAAGGCCCTCCGGATACCGGTGCGGTATCCGAAGGGCCGACAACGCGGGGAGCGGACCAGATGGCCGCCGGGCGCTCCCGTCTACTGCTGCGGGATCACTGGCCCGCGGCCTGCCTCGCGGCCTCGAGCTCGTTGAGCGCGGCGAGCAGGTCGTCGAGCGCGCGGCCCTCCTCCTCGTTCGTGCCCGAGGCCTGGGCCGCCTCGTAGGCCTCCTGCGCGGCGAGCACGTTCTCGATCGCGGCCTCGACCTCCGGCGGATCGGCCGGAGCCGGGGCCTCGGTCGTGGGCGCCTCCGTGGTCGGCGTCTCCGACGGGGTCTCGGTCGGCGCCTCCTCGCCCTCGGTGCCCTCGCCGTCCTCGTTCTGCTCGGCCTCCTTCGGAGCGCCGTCGATGTACTTCTGGACCACCATCGCCAGCGCGTCCTCGAAGGACGGCGCGAAGCCCACGTAGCCGCCGTAGCTGATCGCCACGTTCGTCAGCCGCGGCAGGTCCTCGCCCTGGCCGCCGGCCTGCCGGCGCAGGTACATCGGCTCGAGGTAGAGGATGCCGTCGCCGACCGGCAGCGCGAGCAGGTTGCCCCACTCCACGGTGGTGCCGGCCTGCTGGGCGTCGCGCAGCGTCGTCACCACCTCCGAGGTGGAGGTGATGATCTGGTGGATCTGGCGCACCGACTGGTCGTCGCCGCCGACCACGTCGTGGACCTTCAGCTGCGGATCGCCGTTTTCGTCGTAGTAGCCCGACATGAGCGACGCCAGCGCGTTCGGCCGGTTCCTCGGCGTGAAGCTGCTGGTGAGCTGGAAGTAGGCCTGCCCGTCCTGGTCGGGGTAGGTCGCGTACACGTAGTAGGCCGGCTGGGTGACCTCGGAGGACTGCGACGGGTCCGAGGGCGTCGCCCAGGCCTCGCCGCCCTCGATGAAGGTCCGCGCCTCGTCCACGTGGTAGCGCTGGAGGAGGCTCCGCTGGATCTTGAACAGGTCCTGCGGGTAGCGGAAGTGCTCGGCGAGGGCCTGCGGGGTCTCGTCCTTGGGGACGACGAGGTCGCCGCCGTAGATCGAGTTCCAGGCCTTGAGGATCGGGTCCTCCTCGTCGAACTCGTAGAGGGTCACCGAGCCGTCGTAGGCGTTGACCACGGCCTTGACCGAGGAGCGGATGTAGTTGATCTCCTCGGCGTCCTGGTTGGCCACGCCCTGGCCGGAGTAGGTGTCGTTCGTCGCATCGGCGAGGTTCACGCGGTCGGCGTAGGGGAACTCGTTGGTCGTGGTGTAGCCGTCCACGATCCACACGACCTCGCCGTCGACCACGGCCGGGTACGGGTCGGCCTCGACGGTCAGGAACGGGGCGACCTCCTGGACGCGGTCGCGCACGTTCCGGTTGTAGAGGAGCTGCGACTCCTCGTTGATCTGGTCGGAGAGCAGGAACCGGGGCTCCTGGAACTCCCACGCGTAGAGCAGGCGGCTCCCGATCGAGCCGATGTCGACGCCGCCGTCGCCCTCGTAGGTGGTGTAGCGGTCGTCGCCGATCTCCTCGGCGGGCGCCTCCTCCTCGTCGTCGTCGCTGACGGCGACGTCGATGGGCCGGTCGTACTCGCGGGGCGTCTCGCCCTCGGGGACGCCGACGATCGCGTACTCGTTGTTGAGCAGGCCGTAGTAGATCTGCGGCTTCTCGACCTCGATGATGTCGTTGCCGATCTGGCAGTTGCCGGCGTCGTCGGAGAGCACCCCGGAGGTGAAGCAGGGCGCGCCGCTGTCGCTCTCGGTGGTCGAGGCGGACACGAAGCCCCAGCCGTGCGTGTAGACGGTGTGGGCGACGGTCCAGTCCTGCTGCTCGTCGGTGAGCTGGCTCGGGTTGAGCTCGCGCAGGCCGACGACGAAGTCCTGGGTGACCTCCTGGCCGTTCTCGTCGGTGTAGGTGTAGCGGTCGATGTCGAGCTTCTCGTTGAAGTCGTAGAAGCTGCGCGGCTGCTGCGCCTGGGTGAAGGCGTCGGAGACGACGAACGGGTCGATGAGGCGCACGTTGTTGATCGTGGGGTTCTCGTTGTTCGGCGTCGCCGGGTCCGCGTCCGTGGGGGGCAGGCTGTCGGGGTCGGCGAGCTGCTGGGCGTCCGGGGTGGAGGAGACCTGGTAGGTGCTGGTCTCCAGCCCCTCCATGCCGTAGGCGTAGCGGGTGCCGTCGATGGTGTGCTGCGCGTAGGGGCCCTCGCGCTGGGGCCGGTTGGGCTCGACCTGGAAGTTGCGCACGACCGCCGGGTAGATGCCGCCGGCGGCGATCGCGGTGACCACGACGAGGCCGAGGGCCGCGGCGGGCAGGGCGAGCGAGCGGGTGAAGCCCCACGAGAAGACGAGGATCACGACGGCGGCGATGACGGAGACCCAGATGAGCGCGTTCTTGGCGTTCATGAGGGCGGTCATCTCGGTGTACCCGCCGCCGACGATGCCGGTGACGGGATTGTCCTGGGTGGTGAAGTCGTAGCGGTCGAAGTAGTAGGCGACGGCCTTGAGCCCCAGGAAGAGCGCGACGAGCACCGAGAGGTGGATGCGCGCGACGTTGGTCATGCGGTCGCCGGTGCCGGAGAAGCGCAGGGCGCCGTAGAGGTAGTAGGCGCTCAGGGAGGCGAGGATGCCGACGACGACCGCGGCGAAGCCGAAGCCGATGAGGAACTGCCAGAACGGGAGCTTGAAGACGTAGAAGCCGGCGTTCATGTTCAGGACCGGGTCGGACCAGTCGAACTCGCCGCCATTGCGGAACAGCAGCCAGGTCTCCCAGCGGCTCTGGGCGGACATGCCGGCGAAGACGCCGACGACCACGGCGACGCCGCCGATCCACCAGCCGGCGCGGGGCGAGATGAGCTCGCGGTAGCGCTCGAGGCCCTCCTGCTCGCTCGTGGCCGGCCAGGTGTCGGGCCGGAAGCGGTAGGCGAGGTAGAGGTTGAGGCCGCACCAGGCCGCCATCGCGAGGGTGAAGGCGCCGAACAGTCCGAGCCTGGTCCACATCATGGTGGAGAACACCTGGGTGTACCCGACGGAGTCGTACCAGAGGTAGTCGGTGCGGAGGCTCACGAGCCATCCGAGGACCGACAAAAGGACTATGGCGCCCACGAGCATGACCAGGACGTAGCGTCCTCGTCGGCTCATCCGTGGGGGGGTGGGCGTCCGGTTCGCCACTGCTGCTACTCCTTCTCGTCTCGCGGCGCCGGTGAGGTCAGCAGGTCGTGACTTCCTCGCCGGCCGCTAGGGACTCCAGTGCCGAGACCGCGTCTTCCAGGGTCTCGACTTTGACAATAGTCATGTCTTCGGGCGCCACGGTGACGGCGTCCGGACAGTTCACGGCCGGGGAGAGGAAGACCTCGGCCCCGGCTTCGGCCGCTCCGTTGATCTTCTGCTGGATGCCGCCGATGCCGCCGACGTTCCCTTCAGGATCGATCTCGCCGGTCCCGGCGACGATCCTGCCGTCGGTCAGATCGCCCTCGGTGACCCGGTCGACGATGCCGAGCGCGAAGATCAGGCCCGCGGAGGGGCCGCCGATGTCGAGCGCCTCGGTGTCGATCTCGATGCCGTACGGGTCGGCGTGGGTGGACTCCAGTTCGGCCTGCCCGAGGACGACGCCGGGGACGTCGACGGGGGCGCCGTCGCGGGTGACGGTGACCGTGGTTTCGCTTTCGGCGTAATCCTCGAGTTCGGCCAGTGACGTCACGGCGGTGCCGTCGACGGCGGTGATGACGTCGCCGGCGGTCAGGCCGCCGGAGTCGGCGACGACCGCGATGGACGCGGGCTCGCCGAGGTAGGCGAGCGCGGCCTGCTCGGCGTTGGACTGGGACTCGGCCCAGTCGGCCTCCTGCTCCTCGGCGATGTCCTCCTGGGACTCGCCGGGCGGGTAGACGAGGTCGCGCGGGACGATCGCGTACTCGTCGGACAGCCAGGCGCTCAGGGCCTGGGCGAGGGTCACCGACTGCTTGACGCGGACGGTGGTCAGGCGCAGCTCCCCGACCGAGTCGTACTCGCTCTCGGCGCTGATGATCTGGTGGTCGACGCCCTCGACCTCCTCGGAGCCGAGGACGTCCTCGGTGGGGCCGGGGCTGAAGACGACGTAGGCGACGTCCATCGAGAGCGACTGCCAGGTCAGCAGCGCCACCAGTACGGCGCCCAACAGGACGGTGATTCCACGCCTTCGCACTTGGCGATCCTTTCGACCCGGGACCCGGTATGGGCGGAAGCCTACATGCCGCAGCCCAGAGCGGGTTTCGGCCCGCAGCGAACGCGAGGGTTTCAGATCGGCGGGCCGTGGCCTGGGCCCCCTCCCCTGACGTACGGTTGGCGCATGGGCTCCGATATTCCTTTCGGCTTCGGCAACTTGGGCGGCGACATGCCCGACCCGAACGACCCGCGGGTGCAGCAGATGATGCAGCAGCTGCAGCAGATGATGGCGCAGTCGATGTCGTCCGGTCCGGTCAACTGGCAGCTGGCCAAGCAGCTCGCCGAGTCCGAGTTGGAGGCCGAGAACGTGGTCGGCCCCGCCGAGCAGGCGCAGGTCGCCGAGGCGGTGCGCCTGGCGGACCTGTGGCTCGACTCGGCCGTGAACTGGCCCTCGGGGGTCACGGCGACCGACGCGTGGACGCGCAAGCAGTGGATCGCGCGGACCGAGGACTCGTGGAAGCAGCTGGCCGAGCCGCTCGCGGCCCAGATGGGCGAGGCCATGCAGACCCTGGTGCCCGAGGAGATGGCCGGGATGCTCGGCCCGATGGCCGATCTCATGAAGGGCGTCGGCTCGGCGCTGTTCGGGGCGCAGATGGGGCAGGCGCTGGCGAAGCTCGCCGGTGAGGTGCTGTCGTCGACCGAAGTCGGGATCCCGCTGGGCCGGACGGGCGTCGCGGCGCTGCTGCCGGGGAACGTCAAGGCGTACGCCGAGGGCCTGGAGCTGCCGGTCGAGGAGGTGCGCCTGTTCGTGGCGCTGCGCGAGGCGGCGGCGCACCGGCTGTTCACGCACGCGTCGTGGCTGCACGCGCACCTGCTGGGGGCGCTGGAGGCCTACGCGCGGGAGATCCGCATCGACGAGGCCGCGATCGAGGAGGCCATGTCGGGCATGGACCCGATGGACCCCGAGGCGGCGGCGACGCTGGACCTGGGCGAGGTGTTCAAGACCGAGGAGACCGAGCAGCAGAAGGCGGCGCTCTCGCGCCTGGCGACGACGCTGGCGCTCATCACCGGCTGGATCAACGTCGTGGTGACCGAGGCGGTGGGCGAGCGCCTGCCGACGATGGACCGGCTCATGGAGTCGGCCCGGCGGCGGCGCGCGACCGGCGGCCCGGCGGAGCAGACGTTCGAGGCGCTGGTGGGCCTCCAGATCGACCCGGCGAAGGTGGCGGCGGCGACGACGCTGTGGCAGTCGCTCGCCGAGGCGCGGGGCGTCGAGGGGCGCGAGGCGGTGTGGGCGCATCCCGACCTGATGCCGTCGGCGGCGGACCTGGAGCACCCGGAGACGTTCGCGACGGTCTCGGAGGCGCTCGAGGACTTCGACGCGTCGATGTTCGAGCAGCTGGCGGTCAACGACCCCAAGGACGAGGGCGAGGAGCCCGGGGAGAAGTAACGGCCCGGACGCGTCGCAGCCCGGCAGCGGTGCGGGCGCGCGTGGCGGCCCGGTCGAAGTGCGGCCTGGTCGAAGCGCGGCTCAGTCGAAGTGCGGCCTGGTCGAAGCGCGGACCGGTCGAAGCGCAGTCCAGTCGTACGGCGCCCGGCGGGCAGGTCGGCGGCGCCGGCCGCGAAGGCGGTCGGCGCGGCGGTTCAGCGGCGCTCGGTGGCCTCCGCGTCGGCGATCCCCTCGAGGTAGCCGCGGGCCCGCTCGGCCTTGGAGTAGCGGCCGACCAGGTCCCAGAACGGTCGCGAGTGGTCGTAGTGGACCAGGTGCGCCAGTTCGTGGAGCAGCACGTAGTCGATGACCCAGGAGGGCATCATCGCGAGCCGTCGCGAGAGGCGGATCGTGCCGTCGGCGGGGGTGCACGAGCCCCAGCGCCGCTGCTGGTTGTCGACCCAGCGGACGCTGCGGGGGGCGGCGCATTCGGGGTGCTCGGGGTAGTAGCGGCGGGCGAGCCTGACGGCCCGGTCGCGCAAGGCGGTGTCGGAGGCCCTGCCGTCGCGGGCCTCGCGCTTGCGCAGCCTCGCGAGCATGTGGTCGATCCACTCGCGCTCCTCGGTCTCCGAGAAGGCGTCGGGGATCATGACGACCACGCGGCCTCGTTCTTCGTAGGCCGCCACGGTAGCGCGGCGCCGGGGAGAGCGCCGTACTTCAACGGGGGGATGCACTTTGCGCGCCATGAACGCACATTAATCCGAGGGGGTGACAATCTCATAACGCGCATGTCCAGATTGCGGCGATCGCAGCGGGTTCGATAATAAAATCCCCTCGCCGATCTCCCGGAATATGGGATCGAACGAGGGGCAGGTCGCTCGAGTCGCGATCACGAGGCCTTGCCGAGGATCCGGTTCATCTTGGTGCCGCAAGTCGGGCACGTCCCCTTGGCCATCCGTCGGCCCGAATCCGAGACCACCACGTGTCCCTCGAAGTCGCGCTTCTCACGGCATTTGACGCAGTAGCCGTTGTAAGTCTCCGTAGCTTGAGCCACTGGCTTCCCCCTGTTGTGCGCGGCCCCGCCGTGCGGGGCACCGATGCGACGGTCACGCTACGCGACCATCCAGTCTCAGAATGCCACAGTTTTCACGCCTGTAAGTCCCGCCGCGCCGCTTCACCCAGGCGGGTGACAGGCGCGCGGGAGCCGTGCGGCCCGGCACGGGCTCGCCCGGCGGGTCGGGCCGTACCCGGTGACACCGGAAAGTCGCCGCGGCGTGAGAGCATTGGGAACGTGAGCGACAGGCATGGATCCGCCCGTTCGGGTGACGACCTCCCGCGCCGGGCCTTCTCCCGGGGCATGAAGCTCGCTTCGCTGCCGCTGGGGCTGGCGGGCCGGGCCACGGTCGGGCTGGGCAAACGCGTTACCGGACTGGCCGACGAGGTTCTCGGCGAGCAGGCGCAGCGCCGCACCGCCGAGCACGTCTTCAGCGTGCTGGGGCAGCTCAAGGGGGGTGCGATGAAGCTCGGGCAGTCCCTGTCGATCTTCGAGGCGGCCCTCCCCGAGCACCTGGCCGCGCCGTACCGGCAGGCGCTGACGAAGCTCCAGAACGCCGCTCCCCCGCTGCCGGTCGCGAGCGTCCACGGGGTGCTCGAGCGGCAGATGGGCGCGGACTGGCGCGAGTGGTTCCGGGAGTTCGACGACGCCCCGGTCGCGGCGGCGAGCATCGGGCAGGTGCACCGCGCGGTGTGGGGCGACGGGCGCGAGGTCGCCGTCAAGATCCAGTACCCGGGCGCGGGCGACGCGCTGCGCTCGGACCTGCGCCACCTGTCGCGCATCGCCCCGATGTTCAAGGTGCTGCAACCGAACTTCGACGTCAAGAAGATCACCGTGGAGCTGCGCGAGCGGCTCCTCGAAGAGCTCGACTACGAGCTGGAGGCCGCGACGCAGCGGCAGTTCGCCGACGCGTTCCGCGGCGACCCGCTCATCTCGGTGCCCGAGGTGGTGCACGCCTCGAGCGAGGTGCTGGTGACCGAGTGGCTCCCGGGGAGGGGCCTGGCGGCGGTCATCGCCGACGGGACGCAGGAGGAGCGCGACGCGGCCGGGCTGCGGCTGGCGACGCTGCACTTCTCGGCGCCCCGGCGGGCCGGGCTGCTGCACGCCGACCCGCACCCGGGGAACTTCGCGATCGGCGAGGACGGGCGGCTCGTCGTCTATGACTTCGGCGCGGCCGCGCGCCTGCCGGACGGGATGCCGGTCCAGGTGGGGCGCCTGACGCGCCTGACCCTGGACGGGAAGGCCGCGGAGGTCGTCGCGGGACTGCGCGGCGAGGGCTTCGTGCCGCCGGGCCTGGAGATCGACGCCCAGTCGATGCTGGGGTTCATCAGGCCGATGCTCGAGCCGATCGCGGGCGAGGAGTTCCAGTTCACGCGGGAGTGGCTGCGCCATGAGAGCACCCGGCTGACCGGCCAGGGCTCGGAGGCCGCGAAGCTGAACAAGCAGCTGAGCTTCCCGCCGTCGTACCTGCTCATCCACCGCGTCACGATGGGGTCGATCGGGGTGCTGTGCCAGCTGGGCGCGACCGCCCATTGGAGGGGCATCCTCGAGGAGTGGCTCCCGGGCTTCGCCGACCCCGAGGGCGCCGACCCGAACCGCTGAGGCGCGGCGCCGTTGCGCCGTTGCGCCGTTGCGCCGTTGCGCCGTTGCGCCGTTGCGCCGAATGATGCCCGCCGACCCTGTCGTACCGCTGCGGCATCGTTGATCCGGGGGGCGCTGCGGATGTCCGTTTCACGAAGACACTCCGCGACACGCCTGATCTTCCACGCCGTTTCAGGGCATAACAAAAGGGGCCCGTCCCCTCTCAGGGACGGACCCCTTCAGCCAACGCGGTGGTCGCGACGTCAAAGCCTGTCCCGTCGGCGGTGGCGGCCGGTGTGGCGGGGCGTCCGGGTGTAACCGGCTTCCCTCCACAGGCTCCGCATCCGCAGACGTCCCACGCGTCCGTACGCCGTGGACTTCGCCGGCATCGGCCGGACCGCTTCGATCTCCCCTTCCATGAGGAGTTCGAGATCACTCGCGCCGACGTCCCGCTTGAGATGGCGGCTCAGGTAGTCGACCGTCATGACACCGCCACCCCCGCCAGGGCCAGTTCCCGGGTCCGCGCGGCGAGCTCGGCCTGCGCGGCCTGCTCGACGACCGCGGCGTCCTTGCGCGGGCGGCCGCGGGGCCGCTTGCGGGCCACCACGTTGCCCTTCTCGAAGATCTCGCCGCCCCAGACGCCCCAGGGCTCGTGGCGGTCGAGCGCCCCGGTCAGGCACTCCAGGCGCACCGGGCAGTCGGTGCACAGGGACTTGGCGAACTCCAGCTCGGTGGGCTGCTCGGAGAACCACAGGTCCGCGTCGTACTCGCGGCACGGCAGGTCGCTTCCGGTCTGACAGGCCTGCTCTCGCAGTTCGGGCCCGATGAGGGTGTCGGTCATGGGCTCGGTCTCCTCTCGAATCTCGATGGTCGTCTTCACGTTCGGTCGCATCAGCGCTGTCTGAGGACTCAATTGCTTCGCAATCCGTCTCGTCTGTTCTTCTACTGCTGGGCCGCGACCTGGCGTTGAGCCATACAAAAAGGCCGCGATCCCTGGTGCGGGATTCGCGGCCTCGAGAGGGTCCGATCGGGCTTCTGTAAGCCCTTTCGATGTTCTCGAGGCGGTTTCCCGCGGGTGACGCCGTGACGCTTCTTGGAGCCGGAGACCGGCTGCCAACCGAGGCCGGCGACTGCACGGCCACGTCCACGAAGGGTCTCGGCGCCCATATCGGTGGTGTTGTCAATCGTGTTGACGGTGCCCAGGGCCGTGGTCAGGACGGCGACGGGCAGAGTGGTGCCCTGAGCCGGGGTCGATTCGGCCGCGAGCAGAGTGGTGCCACGGAACTGGGCGAAGACGGGCGCGACGTTCCGATAAACGGCGGCCGCCGAGTCGCCCGCGGCGATCCCGGTGTGCATGGCTTCGCTGAACAGCAACATCGTCTACCCCTCCTTTCCAGGTTCCATGGTCAGCATTCGGTCTTCATCTCCTACGAGCCGGAGTCGAGGCGCACACCTCTCCCGGCCTGAGCAACGCTACGCCCGTCATACTCAGGAGCGCAACGTATTTTTCCGGGGTTTCGAAAGAAAATTTTTGCGGTTGCGTCGGAGGGTCACGACCCCTCCGTGCACATCGCGATCGCCTCCTCCACTTCCCCGCCGTTGACCAGGTGCAACACAGCCGGTCCGTACTTGTCGAGTTTGGACTTCCCGATGCCGTGGAGGGCGGCCAGTTCGCTGTCGGATCCCGGACAGCGCTCCGCGATGGCGATCAAGGTCACATCCGTGAAGACGGTGAAGGCGGGTTTGGCGTCGTGCTTGGCGACGCTCACGCGCCACTCGCGCAGCCGCTCGAACAGTCCTTCGTCCATAGTGGCCGGGCAGTCCTCGCAATGCCCCAGCTTGCGGTCGCGCGCGTCCGTCAGGGGCTTGCGGCAGCCGGAGCAGTTGAGGACCTTGGACTTCTTGGGGCCGCGCTGCTTCGGGGCGGCCTCCCCCGGCGCGGGCGGGCGCGGGAAGCCGTCCAGGCCCAGGGGCGCGAGGAAGCGGCACAGCCGCCGCTCGCGCCCGCCCGCGTTGCGGGCGAGGCCGTAGGAGAGCTGGAGGCGCTCGCGGGCGCGGGTGATGCCGACGTAGAGCAGGCGGCGCTCCTCCTCCAGGGCGGTCTCGGTGCGGGCGAAGGTGGTCGGGAGGGTGCCGTCGGCCAGGCCGACGAGGAACACCGCGTCCCATTCGAGGCCCTTGGCCGCGTGCAGGCTCGCGAGGGTGACGCCCTCGACGGCGGGGGCGTGCTGCTCGGAGGCGCGGCGGGAGAGCTCGGCGCAGAACGCGTCGAGGTCGGGCTCGGGGCCCTCCTCGTCCGGGTTGGCCCGATGGTGCTCCAGGAACTGCTCGGCGAGGGCCGCTAGGGCGGCGACCGCTTCGTAGGCCTCGCGCTGGGCGCCGCCGGAGGGGGCGGCGTCGGGGCGCCAGCCGACCGCTTCGAGCGCGGTCGGGACGGCCTCGAGCAGGGGCATCCGCCCGATGTCGGTCTTGGCCGCCGAG
The DNA here is from genome assembly GCF_020991375.1 of Glycomyces amatae. Classification (GTDB taxonomy): domain Bacteria; phylum Actinomycetota; class Actinomycetes; order Mycobacteriales; family Micromonosporaceae; genus Glycomyces; species Glycomyces amatae. The sequence goes on from NZ_JAJLQZ010000038.1 coordinate 24,948, forward strand.
CGCAGGGCGACGACGGCCTGGCGCACTTCGGCGCGTTCGAAGAAGCGGGCGGCGCCGGTGACGACGGTGGGGACGCCGTAGGAGGCCAGCGCCTCCTCGTACGCCTGGGACTGGGCGTTGGTGCGGTAGAGGACCGCGATCTCGGAGGCGCCGGCGCCGTCGGCGATGAGCTTGGAGCAGCGCCGGGCGATCATGTCGGCCTCTTCGGCCTCGTCGGCGAAGACCTCGGCGGTGACGGCGGGGCCGTCGGGGCGCTGGCCGACGAGCTCGAGGCGCATCTTGGCCTCGCGGCCCTTGGACTCGCCGATGATCTGGTTGGCGAGGCCCACGACCTGCGGGGTGGAGCGGTAGTCGCGGACGAGGCGGACGAGCGCGGCGCCGGGGTGGCGGCGGGTGAAGTCGAGCAGGTGCCGCGAGGTGGCGCCGGTGAAGGAGTAGATGGTCTGGCTGGCGTCGCCGACGACGGTGATGTCGTCGCGGTCGCCGACCCAGGCGTCGAGGAGGCGCTGCTGGAGCGGGGTGACGTCCTGGTACTCGTCGACGACGAAGAAGCGGTACTGGCTGCGGATCTGGTCGGCGGCGGCGTCGACGTCGGTGATGAGGTCGGCGGTGTAGGCGAGGACGTCGGCGAAGTCCATGACGCCGGCGCGGCGCTTGGCCTCGATGTAGGCGGCGTAGACCTTGGCGACGTCCTCGGGGGCGACGGGGGCGTCGCGGCCGAGCGCGGCGATGGCGCTGACGTAGTCGTCGGGGCCGATGAGGGAGGAGGCGGCCCATTCGATCTCGGTGGTGAGGTCGTAGTTCTTGGCGCGGGAGGTCTGGAGGCCGGCGCGGGCGGCGGCGATCGCGGTGAACTTGAGGGTGGAGTCGATGAGCTCGGGGAGCTGGCCGCCGAAGCGGCGCGTGCCGAAGTAGCGGAGCTGGCGCAGCGCGGCGGAGTGGAAGGTGCGGGCGTTGACGCCGGCGACGCCGAGGCCGCGGAGGCGGTCGCGCATCTCGCCGGCGGCGCGGGCGGTGAAGGTGACGGCGGTGACGTGCTGGCCGCGCATGTCGCCGCGCAGGACGCGCCAGGCGATGCGGTGGGTGACGGCGCGGGTCTTGCCGGTGCCCGCGCCGGCGAGGACGCAGACCGGTCCGGGTTCGGCGGTCACCGCCTCGCGCTGTTCAGGGTCGAGTCCCGCCAGGAGTTGTTCGATGGCCCGATCGCGCGCAGTCATCCCGCCAGTCTCCCAGAGCCCTCCGACAGGAATCGGCGGGCCGTTCCCCCGGTCGCGGAAGGCATGGCGGGTGTCACCGCGATGGCGCAGGGCCGCATGTGCACCGGCCGTCCTCAACCCCCACCCTCCACGAGAGGGGAAGAGTAAGGCCAGCGTCCCGCGGGGGTCCGACAGGAATCGGCCCCGGCGGGACGCCGTTCGCTCTCGGCGGAATGCCCCGGGCCGGTATCGCGTTACTGTCGATGGAGAAGGAGGAACGATGATCACCATGTACAGCACCACCTGGTGCGGCTACTGCAAGCGGCTCAAGATGGCGCTCGACCGCGAGGAGATCCTCTTCAAGGAGGTCAACATCGAGGACGACCCCGAGGCCGCCGAGTGGGTCATGGGGGTCAACGGCGGCAACCAGACCGTGCCCACGGTCAGGTTCGAGGACGGCTCCGCCCTCACGAATCCCTCTCTCGCGCAGGTGAAGGCGAAACTCGCGGCTTGACCTGTGCCACATGCCGAGACTATGGTCACGTTTAGGACACGAAGCCGGTACGATGCCCTATAGTTGACTCGTCAAGCTTGCTTAGCGACTTCGAGGGGTGGTCGCTAAGCATTCAGGCCCGGGATGGATCCGTCCCGGGCCTTTTCTCTTCCCGTCGCGCCGGTGTACGGTTCGCTCGCCCCTCAATCGATCCCGCGCGTCGGCCACGGCCCGGACCCCAGGTCCGGAGCCGGTCCCCGGTCCCGCCGCGCCCACCGCCGGTCGACCCGTGGAGCCCTCATGTCGTCACCTCGCGCCGCCCTCGGCGTCACCCTCGTCCTCTGCGCCGCACTGTTCTTCGGCGTCTGCGGCCCCTTCGGCAAGGTCGTGATCCAGGCCGGGCTCACCCCGATCCAGGTCACCTGGCTGCGCATCTGCGGCGTCGGCGTCATCGCCCTCGTCGCCGCGGCCGTGCCGCTGGTGCGGGTGCTCCGCGACGGCAGGCGCCTCCCCTGGGGCGGCCTGGCGCTCTTCGGGCTCACCGCGGTCGCGGCCGTCCAGGCCTTCTACTTCATCGCGGTCGAGCGCCTGCCGGTCGGCATCGCGCTCCTCCTGGAGTTCATGGGCCCCATCGTGGTCGTCGCCTGGGTCAGGTTCGTGCGCCGCACGGTCCTCCCCCGCGCCGCGGTCATCGGCGTGCTCCTGAGCATCGTCGGCCTGTGCATCGTCGTCGAGGTCTGGACGGGCCTGCGCCTGGACGCGGTCGGCCTGCTCGCCGGCTCGGCCGCGGCCGCCTGCCAGGCCACCTACTTCCTCTCCGGCGAGAAGCTCACCGCCAAAGTGGACGTGCGCATCCTGCTCGCGACCGGCTTCACCGTCGGCGCCGCCGCGCTCGCCCCGCTCGCGGCGCCGTGGGCCATGGACTGGGCGGTGCTCTCGTCCACGGTGACGCTCGGGGGGATCGACACGACCGGGACGGCCAGCGTCGCCCTGCTCGTCCTGTGCACCGCCGTCGCGTACGGCCTCGGGCTGAGCGGCCTGCGGTTCGTCTCGGCGCCGGTCGCCGGCGGCATCGGCTACATGGAGGTCGTCGTGGCCTCGATCGCGGCCTGGGCGCTGCTCGGCGAGGCGCTGACGGTGCCGCAGGTCATCGGCGGGCTCGTGGTGATCGCCGGCGTCTTCACCGCGCAGCGCGCCGTCTCGGCGAAGGCCGCCGACGCGGACGAGGAGGCCGAGGAGGCCGCCGTCACCAAGGT
>NZ_JAJLQZ010000039.1 GCF_020991375.1 Glycomyces amatae
GTGATGTCGGTGGGCGTCTCCCTGCGATAGCGTGCCCGGCGCAGGGAGACATCCGGCCGATGCGGACCTTGACCGCGCTCGCATGGAACATGAAGGCCTCCAGGTCGTGAAGCAGTGCCATCGACAGCTCCACTTCACAACCGGAGGCCTTCACCTGTCAGACGAATCCGCTACAACCGCGGAACAACGTCCCCGGACATCACCGCTAGCAGGTGAGGGTGACCGACGGGGTGGTGAAGCTCCACGTGAAGTCCGGCGCTCCGCCGTCCAGGTTCGCGGCCCCGTACACGATGGCGTAGTAATCGCCGGGCACACAGGGGTACTCCCCCGCGTACGCCCACGCGTAGTTGGTGTTGTTGTTGAGGACGTGATCCGAGTCCAGGAAGGTGCCGTTGCCGGTCGGGCCTCCGTTGTCGTCCCGGTACAGGGCGACGCGCGCCAGGACCGCCGCTGCCTGCTGGTTGCATTTGGTTTCGGCCGTGACGTAGACCGAGGAGCTGGAGCTTGTCGGGCCGTTGACGTTGAAGTCGCAGTCGAAGGACGCCGCCTGCGCGGCGGGTGCGGCCATCGCCTGCACGCCGAGCGCCGTGATCGCCGCTGCCGCCACAGCGAGGACTCGTGCACCGAGCCGGCGCCACACGCCCGCCCTTCCTCGCCGTCGACGGTCGGTACCGATAAGAAATTTAACCATTCATATACCCCTATCTCCAAAATGGCCGATGGGCGTCAGCCTAGCCGATCGAAGTAGGTCGCACAAGAGATCGAACTGACGTCATCGCAAGCAGCTCAAGCCATATGACAACACAGGATTCTTTCCAGAAGGACCTTTGGGGATAGAACTGTCTAAAGAGGTTTAGTTTTTCCATGCTGAAAAACTGATTGCCGAGTCCGCGGTCGAAGACCGATTCGGCTCGATACGGGCAAGCGGATCAAGGGCCGCAAGCGCCACATTGCCACCGGCATGCTCGGCCTCCTCGCCGTCATCGTCACCGCAGCCGGTGCCCGGCGACCATGCCCTGGGTCGGTCCCGCGGCGGCTGGTCGAGCGGGCCATCGGCCGCCTCAAGCGCTATCGCGCCGTCTCGACCCGCTTCGGCGAACTCGCCGTCCGCTACGAAGCGACCGTCCGGGTCGCGATCATCCTGGACCGGAGACCGAGTTCGTGAACACGGCCTAGTCTTGATTTTTAACCTTTGGTGCTGGTCAGGCGCTGTTCTCGTTCTTTCATGGTCTTGTCGCGTTTGGCTTTCTTGCCTGGGTCGCGGATTGGTGCCTTGCGTCGATTGCGCTGCCAGGCAGGGCGTCCGGGGCCTGGCCTGGAGGGTTTCGGCGCTCTGGTGAGTCGGGGCAGTGCCTGGTGGAGGTTCGGGAAAGCCCGGCGGACGCGGGTGGGCGTGAGCCGGCCCGGGGCCGCCGGGGTCTCCCAGGGCAGGCGCAGGTCGGCGGCGAGGGCGCGGGCGAGGCCGAGTTGGGTGAAGGCGGCGATGATCAGCCAGGTCCAGCGGTCGGCCGATGCGGGGTCGCGGACCTGCGGGACGGTCCAGCCCAGGGTCTGTTTGAGGAACCGGAAGGTGTGCTCGATGTCGAAGCGGCGCAGCCAAGCCGACCAGATGGTGTCGAGCAGGTCCGTGTCGAGGTCGTGCTGGGAGGTCCAGAGCCAGAGCGGCTTGGGTTCGCCGGTGTGCGGGAGCCGCTCGGTCGCCAATCGGATGAGGGTGCCCTCGATGACCGGGAGGTCGCCCTCGTGGCTGATCCAGGCGGCCCGGTGGGTCAGTCGCGAGTGCAGGTGCTCCCAGGCCTTGGCCTCGAGCCGTCCGTAGCGGGCGGTCTCGGTGCTGGTGGCGGTGGCGGGCACGCCCCAGGTGTCGGGATCGGTCATGCGAAAGGCCCGGCCGTGTTTCGGTGGACGACCACGACCGGACCAGGGGCCGGGCCTACCGTAGAGGACCCGATCGGATCGGAGTCGGCCGATGATGACCACTGGCAGGTCGCGGAGCTGCCAGGCCAGGCGCGGGACGTCGTACCCGGAGTCGGTCACGACCGCGATCGGCGGGTCGCCGTTGCGATGCTGTCCGGCGCTGATCAGTCGCGTCACCACAGTGCGCAGCTGGATCGCGGTGGTCTCGGCGGGGTCGTCGTCTTGGCCGATGCGGGTCGCGTCGAGGATCTGGGTCCACGAAGTCGCGCCGGGCTCGAGTGCGGCGACGAAGGAGTAGGACCAGCCGGGCACCATCTGGTCCTGTCCCCGGCCGTGTCCGGTGACGTGGCAGTACAAGCGTCCTGGGGAGCAGTTCGCGTCCGGGCGCAGCCACCCGGTCGCATCGACCGCGAGCACGATCCGGTCCCGGATCCGTCCGATCGGCTGCGCGGCCAGGGTGTCGCGGAGCTGGTCGGTGTCGATCCGGCCCGCGGTCAGAGCGTCGTAGAGGGCGCCGTGCCCGCGGGAGAACACCCCGGCCAGCGATAGGCCCGGCAGCGAGACCACCGGCCCGGAGGTGCACAGTAGTGCGTCGGCCAGCTCGAACAGCGCGTCCGAGCGCGCCTGCAAGCATTGATGGAACCCGGCCCGGAACCGGGCGAGTGCCCCGGCTCCCGAGCCGGTAGCGGGTTCAGGGAGAATAGACAAACGAAGCCCTTGCTGTTGAGATTCTTTGTGTCGCAACAAGAATCATCAAGCAAGGGCTTCGCTCATGCTCAAGCGGGGGTACCTGAGCAGCACCAAAGGTTAAAAATCAAGCTAGTGGCTTGCGAGGCCGGTGAGTTCGGCGAGGCGGCGGTGGGAGTCGAACAGGGCCTTGCGGTCGTAGGAGGTGGTGCCGATGAGGAGCTCGTCCGCACCGGTCGCTTCGACCAGGTCCGCCAGGCGAGGGGCGACCTCGTCGGCGGTGCCGTAGACCGCGCCCGCGAGCGCCTGTTCGAGATACATGGACTCGCGGCGGGTCTTCGCGGCCGCCCGGATCCCGGCCGAGGGCCGCAGCGGCGGGAACTCGCCCTTGGTGCGGGACAGCGCGGTGGACCAGTACTCGGGGAGCAGCAGGTCCTCGGCCGCTTCGCGGGTCGCGGCGACGGCGACCGTCTGCGCCACGACGACGTACGGCTCGGATCGCCACGCGGACGGCCGGAAGGCGAGCCGGTAGTCGTCGATCTTGGCGCGTGTGGCCGCGAGCCCTTTCGAAGGGGCGATGACCAGGCCTACGCCGTGCTTGGCGGCGTACTCGCCGCCCGATCCCACCGCCAGGACGAAGGGTTCGGGGCGCAGCCCTTCGCCGGGCCGCGCGTGCACGCCCGGATGGAATCGCTGTTCGCCGGTGAAATAGCCGAGGAGTTCGGTCAGGAGTTCGTCGAAGCCGTCGCCTTCGTCCAGGTCGTGGCCCAGTGCCGCGCGGACTGCCGGGACGAACCCGAGGGTGCGGCCCAGGCCCATGTCGATGCGGCCTTCGAACAGGGACTCCAGGACCCCGAACTGCTCGGCGACGACCAGCGGCCGGTGGTTGGGCAGCATCACGCCGCCGGTGCCGACCCGGATGCGGGCGGTCGCCGCCGCGACCGCGGCTGCGAGCACGGTGGGCGCCGAACCGGCGATGCCGGGGACACTGTGGTGCTCGGCCACCCAGTAGCGGTGGAAGCCCAGTTCCTCGGCCTGCTTGGCGTTGCTCACGACGTCGCGCAGGGTCTCGGCGGCCGTCTCACCCTCGGCGATGACGGCGCGGTCGAGTAGTGAGAGCCGAAGGGGTTGCGGAGTCCTCATATGCCGCGCAACATCCGCAGAGCCGCGAATGTTTCTCTCTCGGCGCTGATCGTGCCCGGCCTCACCGGGCTGCCGGGTGGTTCGCGGGTGAGCCGGCGGCGGGCGTCTTCGAGGCCTTTCTGGTTTGCCGCGTGGTCGGCGGTGCCGGTGAGGTCGTGATTTGCGATGCGGCGGTGACCGCGGGACGGACCTCGTCGACCTCGAGTCTGGTCTTGGCGATACCGGCGGCGCGGTCAGGACGCTGGGCGTCGCGCAGGAGGTCCTTGATCCCACCGGTCCGCGGCACGGGGATGTCGAACCTCCCATGTGCGAAACAGGACACGGCTCGAAGTGCCGATCGGTGCGCCGCCGTCCTCTTCATCGGAACCGCTTCCCCGATGGCCGGTTCACCGGTGCGGGTCCGCTGCGCCGTCGACGACGCATGGGATGCGCGATCGAGCGCCTGCACTCGGCCGCCGCAGGCACCCACGCCCGCGGCCCGGGTGCCTCAGCGCCTGCTCAGTCCGCCGCATCGCCGATGGCACCTGCGGCGCCGCCGTCCGCGGCCGCGGACTCGGCGAGGAACCGGGCGGCGAGCGCGGCGCCGAGGCCGCCTTCGATGACCACCCCGTGCCCCGCGCCGCGGATCGTCGTCAGCCGGGCCCGGGGGATTCGCCGGGCCAGGACACGGGCGTGCTCGACCGGGGTCAGTCGGTCCTCGTCGCCGTGCAGCACCAGCGTCCGCGCGGCGATTCGCCCGAGCGCGTCGGCCGCGTCATGGCGGCGGCTGGCCTGGAAGTGGCGGTTGCGGACCACCGGGTCGGCGCTCACCGACAGCAGACCGCGCATGCGTTCGGACGCAGCGGATTCCGAGAAGAACAGTGGCGCGATGCGCTCCAGGTCCCCGGAGCGCAGCGCCCGGTCGGCAGCCGCGTCCCGGCTCGGTCCGCGCCCATCCCCTGCCGAGGTCGCGGCGAGCACGAGGGCGCCGACCCGTTCAGGGTGGTCGACGGCCAGCCATTGGGCGACCCGGCCGCCCATCGAATGGCTGAGCACGTCCGCTCGTTCGATCCCGGCGGCGTCCAGGACCCGGACCGCGTCCTCGGCGAAACCGCGGGTCGAGTAGCGTTCGGCCGCGCCGTGACCGCTGGCGCCGGTGCCCCGGTGGTCGAACATCACGATTCGGCGGCCGCGACCCAGCAGCTGGGAGGCCAGTCGCCAGGACCCGTGATCGACCGCCTGCCCCGCGATCAGGAGCAGCGGCGGGCCGGTTCCGGTGTCCCAGTAAGCGATCGACGTGCCGTCGGCCGCGTGGGCGATATCCTGCACAGCGTCAAGTCTGCCCGGGCCCGGATTCGGGTGAGAGCCGCCCGCGACCCCGGTGGGTCGGCATACATCGGGGAATGTCCGCACCACTCGACCGGCGCCGACGTCCCGCAGAACGCCCGGGCAGCCCGGATGTCGGTTCCGCCCCGATCGCCGTGCACGAATCGGCGCGGAAACGCGAGGAGGTGTCACAGCAGGCCCCCATGGTCGGACGGCTCCACCATCGCCGCCTCAGGCCTGGCTGCGGCCAGGCCCGTTCGGAGGAGCGGGCCCGCGGCCGGCCGAGGCAAGGGCCAGGCCCTCATGTCATCGAAGAAAGCTCGCATTCACGGTCCTCGGATCTCACCGGAGGGGACGCGGTCATTCGGCCGACGGCACCGGCTCGGGTTCGGCTTCCATCGGTGCTGCGGTCCGCCGCCGCAGCATCGCCAGCGCGATGGCGGCGCTGACGGCGGTGATGACCGCGCCCGCGACGCCGATCGCGTTGAGACCGTTGGTGTACGCCTCGCTCGCCGCGGCGAGCAGCTCCCTGCCGAGGGGATCCGGGAGGTCCTGCGCCGCCGCGGTCGCGTCCTCCATGCTCTCCGCCGCACCGTCCGGGACCCGCACCGTGCCCGCGTAGACGGCGTTGCCGAGACTCCCCAGGAGCGCCACCCCGAGCGCGGTGCCCAGGTCGCCGCCGATGGACGACAGGGCCGCCGCCGACCCGGCCCGCTGCGGCGGCACCGACCCGACCACCAGGCCCGTGCCCAGCGCGCCGATCGTGCCGACCCCCACGAACACGACCACCGACCCGGCCACCAGCAGCGGCAGCCCGCCCACCGGGTCGACGAACACGATCATCAGGTATCCGGCCGTGCCGATGACCAGGCTTCCGCCGATGACGGTGTTGACCGGGAACCGCTTCGCGAGCACCGGGGCGACCTGTGCCGCGGCGATCGACGCGGCGGCCGACGGCACGATCCACAGGCCCGCCTCGAGCGGCGACAGCCCCTCGACCATCTGCAGGAACCCGGTGATGAACAGGTACGCGCCGCCGGTGCCGAGCATCGCGACCGTGAGGATGAGCAGCGCCGCGGTGAACGGAGCCGATCTGAACAGCCGCAGGTCGAGCAGCGGGTCCGCGAGCCGGCCCTGCCGCCGCACGAACACCGCGCCGACCGCGAGGCCCGCCACGAGCACCGCGGCGGGCGCCGGTGCGAGGCCGTGGCGCGCGAGTTCCTTGAGCCCGTAGACGACCGGCAGGATCGATGCGAGCGACAGGGCGACGCTGAGCAGGTCGATCCTCCCGGCGTCCGGGTTCTTGTACTCCGGCAGCAGGACCGGGGCGACGAGCAGCAGGACGGCGGCTACCGGGAGTCCGATGAGGAACACCGATCCCCACCAGAAGTACTCCAGGAGCGCGCCCCCCACGACCGGGCCGAGGGCGGTGCCGCCCATGAAGCAGCCGGCCCACACGGCGATCGCGCGGCCCCGCTGGCCCGGATCGCGGAACATGTTGCCGATCAGCGCGAGCGAGGACGGCATGAGGGTCGCGGCGGCGATGCCGAGCAGGCCCCGGGCGATGATGAGCTGCTCGGCGCCGGCGGCGTACGCGGCGAGCAGAGAGGTGGCGCCGACGGCGGCGGCGCCGATCATGAGCAGCCTGCGGCGGCCGATCCGGTCGCCGAGCGTGCCCATGGTGATGAGGAATCCGGCTATGAGGAACCCGTAGGCGTCCATGATCCACAGTGTCTGCGTGCCGGTGGGGTCCAGGTCGGCGGCGAGGTGCGGCAAGGCCAGGTACAGCACGCTCTGGTCGAGTGCGATGAGGACGGTGGGCAGGGCGAGCGCGGCGAGGCCGAGCCATTCGCGGACTCCGGCCCTCGGCGGGGCGGTCTCGGTGGACATGGGTGTTCCTTCCTTGGCGCGGTGTCTAGGCGAGCGCGGCGATGGCGGGGCCGAACGCGGCCCCGAGCAGGTAGCAGAGGTTGAACAGGCCCATCGCGGTGGCGCGCTGGGCTGCGGGGACGGCCGCTCCGGCGTGCAGGGCGAGCGCGCCCTGCCCGGTGGACGCGGCGAGGGAGCCGGTGAGCATGCCCGCGAACAGGATCGGCAGGACGGCGGCGCCGAGGGCCACTGCCGCGAGTGCGGCTGCCGCGGCGGCGGCGAGCACGGCGGCCAGCACCGGGTAGCGGAGCCGCCCGGAGCGGGCGACGAGGAGCCAGGACAGCGCCCCGCCCGTCAAGTACGGCACGACGACGGCGAGGCCGAGTCCGCCCGCGTCCCAGCCGGTGAGGTCGGCGAGCCGTACCGGTGCGGCGTAGACGAGCCCGAAGTTGACGACGGCGAGGAGCAGCGCGAGGACCGCGCTGATCGTGAACCGGCGGGCGGCGAGCGCCGCCTTCGGCAGGAAGCCGTGCGGGACGCGGCGCACGTGCAGTGCCAGGAGCGTCGCGGCCGCGATCGCGCCGCCCGCGGCGGGCAGCGGGTGCTGCGGCACGAGCACCAGGGCGGTGACGAGGCCGGTGAGCAGCAGCGCGCCGAGGGCGTCGAACGGTTCGGCGGCGGCCGGGCGCGGTTCGGCGCGGCGGAGCACGAACGGCACGGCGGCCAGGCTCAGCACGGTCATGGCGAGCACGGCGGGCCACGCCAGGGCCGCCTCGACCTGGGTGCCGATGAGCGGCGCGACGGCGCCGAGTCCGGCCATCGCGGAGGTCACCGCGCCCATCGCGCGAGCGTCGCCGGCGAGGCTCATCGCCACGACGACCATCCCGGCCGCGCCGAGCGCCTGGAGGCCGGAGCCGACCACGAGGGCCGCGAGTACGGGCACCGCCAGCACGAGTCCCGCACCGACGGCGATGAGCAGCGCGAACACGAGCAGTGCGACGCGCGGGCCGCGCCGGGCGAGCAGCGCGCCCATGAGCGGGGTGCCGACGGCGATGCCCCAGCCGAACGCGGTGACCACGGAGGTGGCCGCCGGGATCGTCACGTCGAGGGCGCGGGCGATGTCGCCGAGGACGAGCGCGGGTCCGGTGATGCCGAAGGACACGGGCCCGGCGAGCGCGGCGAGTGCGGCCGCGGGGACGCGCCGGGTCGCGCGAGGCGCGGTGTCGGGTGCTGCGGTCATGGCGGGCCTCACAGCGAGTAGCCGGTCTCGCGGCGGGCGGCGCGCAGCGCGGCGGCCCACCATTCGAGCCGCGCGAGGAGTGTCTTCGCGGCCTGGGGCGCCCCGGTGCGGTCGCACACCCAGCCGGCCTCGTCGACCTCGCCGCCGAAGCGGTTGAGGCTCACCGCGTCGCGCAGCGCCACGACGTGCAGCTCGGCGAAGACCTGCCGCAGCTGCTCGGCGGCCCGCAGGCCCCGCCCGACGCCGCCGTAGGTCACGAACCCGACCGGTTTGGCCTGCCATTCGTCGACGACGAGGTCGATCGCGTGCTTGAGGGCACCGGGGTAGCCGCGGTTGTACTCGGGGGTGACGACGGCGAACGCGTCGGCGCGGTCGATGCGCGCCGCCCAGGCCTCGAGCTCCGGCGTCGAGGGCCCGCCGATGCGGTGCGGAAGCGGCACTTCGAGCAGGTCGACCACGTCGAGCTCGAAGGCGCCGTGCTGCTGCGCGTGGGTCGCGAACCAGCGCGCGACCGCCGGGCCGATACGCCCCTCCCGGGTGCTGCCGATGATGACGGCGAGCCGGATCGGGTCGGTGTTCGATCGTTCGGCGTCCATGCGTTCCTCCAGTAGGATCGGTGCTTCATCCCTGGGGCGCGAGAACCGCCCCCGCCGCCGTGAGATCGGATCTCACAGGCGCCTCGCATGAACGAACGGAGAGGTGGCCTCCCTGATGCCGGACTCCCTCATCGGGCGGGGGCGGTCGGCCGGCGTGATCCGGGCCGAGGTCGACCGCGTCCTCGACGGCCGCGGCGGCCTCGTCTTCGTGACCGGCGAGGCGGGGATCGGCAAGACCTCCCTCGTGGCCGAGGCCGCGGACGACGCCGCCCGGCGCGGCGCGCGCGTCCTCAGCGCCTCCTGCTGGGAGGGCGGCGGCGCGCCCGGTTACTGGCCGTGGGTGCAGGTCGTGCGGGACCTCGCGCGGACGGCGACCACCGCGGAGTGGTCGGCGGCCGCCGCGACGGCCGGCGACAGCCTGCCGGTGCTCCTCGGGGAGGCCGCCCCGCCGCCGGCGGCCGCACGCCCCGACTCGGACAACGTGGCCTTCCGGCTGCACGACGCGTTCACCACCCTGCTGGTCGACGCCGCCCGCGCCAAGCCGACGGTGGTCGTCCTCGACGACCTCCACTGGGCCGACCCGGCCTCGCTGCGGCTGCTCGACTTCCTCTCCCGCCACGCCTGGTTCGAGCCGCTGCTGGTGCTCGGCGCCTACCGGGACGTCGAGGTGGAGCGGCGCGGCCACCCCGCGGGCGCGCTCCTGCCGCCGCTGGCGTCGCGGGCCCGCACCGTCGACCTCGCCGGCCTGGACGCGGCGGAGGTCGGCGTGCTCATCGAACGCGTCACGGGCACCGCCCCCGAGGCCGGGCTCGTCGCCGAGGTGCACCGCCGCACCGGGGGCAACCCCTTCTTCGTCGAGCAGACGGCGCAGCTCGGCTCGCCCGTGGGAGCGGGCGCTCGCGACGCGGTGCGCCGCCGCCTCGACCTCCTGCCGCCCGAGGTCGTGGCGGTCTTGGCGACGGCTTCGGCCATCGGCCACGAGTTCACCGAGGGGCTGTTGGCGGCGGTCCGCGCCGCCGGCCCGCCCGCGGGCGACCCCGGCGAGACGGCCGCGCTGCTGGAACCGGCGCTCGCGGCGCGCCTCGTGTCCCGCGCCGACGGCGGCCGGTACACGTTCACGCACGACCTCGTGCGCGAGTTCCTGTACGACGGCCTCGGCGTCGAGGGCCGCCGCGAAGCGCACCTTGCGGTGGTCCGCGCGAACGCGTCGCGGCCCGAGCTGAGCCCGGCCGCGCTCGCGCGCCACGGCCGCCTCGCCGTCCCGCTGCTGCCGGGCCGGGAGGCCGCCGACCTCTTGCTCGCCGCGGCCCGGTACGCCTGCGACCGTCTGGCCTCTGAGGAGTCCGTGGGCCACTACCGCGAGGCCCTGCGGATCGCCGGCGACTCGCCTGACCGGCCCTGGAGGGAGCTGGAGCTCGCCGAGCAGCTCGACCGCGCGGGCGACCTGCCCGGTGCACGCGAGACGTTCGCCGCCGTGCTCGACGCGGGCCGCGGCCTGGACAACACTGCGCTCGTGGCGCGGGCCGCCCTCGGCCTGCACCGGCTCGGCAATCCCGCCCACCGCACCGACGACCAGATCGCGCTGATGGACGAGGCCCGCGCCGGGCTCGAGCGCGCCCCCGGCAGCGGCGACGCGTCCCTGCGCGCGAGGGTGCTGGCCGCGGCCGGCATGGCCCGTGCGCACCGCGGCGTCGACCGGGACACGGCGCAGGAGCTGAGCCGCGCCGCCGTCGCGCTCGCCCGCGAGGCGGGCGACGACGCGACGCTCGGCTGGTGCCTGCTCGCCCTCCACGACGCGATCTGGGCCCCCGGCGCCGACGCCGACCGCATCGCGGTCCTCGACGAGCTCACTGCGGCCGCCCGCCGCGCCGCCGACGGCGAGCTCGAGTCGCTCGCGTCGTTCCTGCGCGCGCTCGCGCTCCTGGAGCAGGGCAGTCCGCGCGGCCGGGACGAACTGGCGGCGTTCACCGCGCTGACCGAGCGCACCCGCCTGCCTCGCCACCGGTACCTGGCGGTGTCGCGGCGCGGGGCGCTGGCCGCGATGGAGGGCCGGTTCGCGGAGGCCCGCACGGTGATGGACGAGGCGCGGGTGTTCGGCGAGCGGGTGGGCGAGGTCGACGGGCCCCGGGTCTGGCGCGACCAGGTGTGGATCCTGGAGCTGCTGCGAGGCGAGACCGCCCAGGCGCTCGGCGTGGCGCGCTCGGCCACCCCCGGGGAGCCGTTCATCGCGGCGCTGGAGGGCCTCACGGCGGCATACGCCGGGGACGCCGAGACCGCCGCGCGGCACTTCCCGGAGGCGGAGCGGCTGCTGGAGGCGCTGCCGCCGCGCTTCGCCCCGATGCTCATGGTCTACCGCGCCCGGCTTGCGGCGCTCACGGGCGACCCGGACCTGTGCGAGCGGGCGCGCCGCGCCCTGAAGCCCGTCGCGGACCGGTGGGCGGTGTTCTCCGGCGGCATGGTCCTGGGCCCGATGTCGCTGTGGATCGGCGATGTGAATGCGACCCAAGGCTTCTGGAATGACGCGGTCGCCGACTTCACCGCGGCCGCCGATGCCGCCGACCGCCTCGGCGCACGCCCTTGGGCGGTGCTGGCCCGGATCCGGCTCGCCGCGGCGCTGCGGGCGCGCGGCGACACGGACCGGGCGGCGGCCGTGTCGGCCGAGGCGACCGCCGAGGCCGCCCGCATCGGCATGGCGCTCGAGCAGCCGACCGCCGAGGCGCCCGCCGACGCCGCTCACGTGTTCCGGCCCGATGGTCCGGTATGGACACTCGGTTTCGCGGGCCGCACGGTCCATGTGCGCGACGCCAAGGGCCTGCACGACCTTCGGATCCTCCTGGGCCGCCCCGGCGCCGACGTCCCGGCCACCGAACTCCTCTCGCCGGCCGCCGCGCGCGAGACGGCCGGTCCCGGCGCGTTCGGGGCCGACCCGGTGCTCGACGAGCAGGCGCGGAACGCCTACCGCGACCGCCTGCTGCGGCTCGACGAAGCGCTCGCGCGCGCCGAGGCGCGCGGCGACGAGCGGGGGGCGACCGCACTCGACGAGGAGCGCCAGGCCCTGATCGAGGAGCTGCGGCGAGCCACCGGCCTAGGCGGGCGCCCGCGCCGACTCGGCGACGACGCCGAGCGCGCCCGCCAGACCGTGACCGCCCGCATCCGGGACGTGCTGCGGAAGCTCCGCGAGTCGCACCCTGAACTGCACGCGCACCTCACCGCCGCCGTCGTCACCGGCGCGCATTGCAGCTACCGCCCGGAGGCGCCGACCCGCTGGTCCCTCTGAACCGTTGGCGTGCACTGCTCGTCAGCGCATTCGCGCCGCAGGCGGCGGGCACGGTCGAACCGGAGTCCAGCGGATGCCGACCGGCCGGCGAACCCGGATCCTCGGGGCCCGCCGCGCGTGCGGTCATCGCCCTGGCGCGCCGCCCGGTGCCGGGCCCGGCGCAGCCGGCGCTGCTGCTGACCGCCGATCGGTCTGATCGCCTTCCTGCTGCCGTTCCAGCTCACCGAAGTCGCGCACGCCGGTCCCGGAGTGCTCGGCGTGGCGATCCCGTGGCTCGTGGCCGCCGCCTCTCTCCTGCACCGGGCGCCTCGCCGACCGGATCGGACCGGTTTGCCGTTCCGGCAAGAAAACTTGCCGCTGTCGCCGCGCAACGGCGACGATGGCGCACCACGCCCGTGAGGGCCGTGCGCCCCCGCAGGGGCCCGCGCTGCACAGGAGGACAGGAGCATATGGACGCACACGACTGGGACGAGCGGTACCGCAGCCGCGAACGGCTCTTCAGCGGCAACCCCAACGGCGTGCTCGTCGCCGAGGTCGCCGACCTGCCTCCGGGACGAGCGCTCGACCTCGGCTGCGGCGAGGGCGCCGACGCGATCTGGCTGGCCCGCCGCGGCTGGCGCGTCACCGGGATCGACCTCTCCGCGGTAGCCCTCGAACGCGCCGCCGCCGCGGGCGCGGACCTGGCGGACCGCCTGACCTGGACCCGGGGCGACCTCGCCGCCACGGCACCGGAGCAAGGCGCGTTCGACCTGGTCTCCGCCCAGTACCTTCCGCTTCCCAAAGCGCCGGGCGACGCGGCGCTGCGCGGCCTGCTGGGCGCCGTCGCCCCCGGCGGCACGCTCCTGTTCGCCGGACACGCGCTCAACGGCCTCGGGCACCTCCGCGGCGAGGGCGTCGACCCCACCGCCTTCTACCAGCCCGCCGAGATCGCCCGCGCCCTCGACCGCGACTGGTTCGTGGAGGTCGACGAGACCCGACTCCGAAGCGCCCCCGCACCGGCCGGCACGCACCACACGCACGACACCGTCCTGCGCGCACGGCGACTCGACTGACCGGCGCACTTGCCGCGGCGCGGCCGTCGGCTCCCTTCAGTCGTCCGGTGTTTCGGACGCGAGAACCCGGCCGGCCTCGTAGACGGGGACGGCGGGCGAGGCAGTGCGGTCAGCTCGGGGATCGCGGTGAGGCCGTCGACGCCGGGCATGCGGATGTCGAGCAGGACCACGTCCGGTTCGAGGGCGCGTGCCAGGTCGGCGGCCTCGGCGCCGTCGCCCCCTCGCCGACTGGGACACGCTTCAGTCTCCCGCCCTGAACCGCCGAGTGCCGCAGCGGTCCCGAGTGGGCGATGACCGAGAGCCCCCGGTCGAGCTCGGGCGCCGCGGCAGGGACGCGCTCAATCGGTGATGTCGCGGAACTTGAACACCAGCGTCGCGCCGACCAGGGCGATGGTCGCCCAGGATGCGACGCCGACGAGGGTTTCGGCCTGGGCGGCGGCGTTGTCACCGCCGCGGGCGAGGCTCACGATGAGTTGCCCCGGCAGCCATGCGGCGGCGTCGGGTGCGACCTCCACCGCGAGGATCTCGACGGGGAGGATGTAGGCGATGCCGACGCCGATCGCGGCCGGCGCCGAACGCAGGAGGACCGCGAGCAGCACGCCGATCGTCGCCCACGCCCAGCTCGCGGCGATCAGGCTGCCCGTGCCGAGCATGAGTTCCGCGACCCCTTCCCGCCCCCACCACCGTTCGGTGTCGACGCCCGGGCCGGCCATCAGCTGCGCCGCGGGGGCGGCGATGGCGACGGTCACGACCACGGTCACTGCGAGGTAGCCGAACAGCGCCATCGTCTTGCCCAGGAGCAGCCGGCCCCGGAACGGCAGGCGGACGGCGCTCGAGCGGATCGTGCCGAACCGGTACTCGCCGCCGATGTTCACCGAGACCAGCGCGAGCACGACGATGCCGAGGAACGTCACGACGTTGCCGAGGCTGCGCGCCAGACCGTCCGCGGCCTCGAGGCCGTCGCGGGAGAGCACGAGCCCGGCCGGGCCGCGGTCGCCGGCGACCGGCCCCGGATCGGTGACCGAGACGACGAGCGTGATCAGCATGAACGCGATCACCGCCGCGATCCCGAAGAGGTAGGTGGACTGCCGGAGTTTGACCAGCTCGCCGCGGAACGCCCGGATCACCGCGCACCGTCCTCGGTCAGGCCGAAGAAGATCTCCTCGAGCGTCGGGGCCGCGACCGTCAGTTCGGCCAGCGTGATCCCGGCCGCGTGCGCGGAGCGGTTGAGCCGGGCCGACGCGGCCGGGCCCGCGCCCGCCGCGGACACCGCGCCGTCCCTCACCCGGACGTGCCCGCCGCCGTCGGACGCGATGCGCGCCAGCGCTTCCAGGTCGGCGGCGTGTTCGGGCCGGGCGGTGATCGTCGCGGCCCGGCGCGCGAGCAGCGACGACAGGAGTCCCTGGTAGACGAGTGCGCCTGCGCGCAGGAGCACCAGGTGGTCGCTGACGTGTTCGAGCTCTGCGAGCTGGTGGCTGGAGACGAAGACGGTGACGCCGTCGTCGGCGAGACGCCGCAGCAGCGTCCGGATCTCGCGGATGCCGGCCGGGTCGAGGCCGTTCGCGGGCTCGTCCAGGACGACCAGTTCCGGGTCGCCGAGCAGCGCGGCCGCGAGCGCGAGGCGCTGGCGCATGCCGAGCGAGTACGAGCCGACCGGGTCGTCGGCGCGGTCGTCGATGCCGGTGAGTTCGAGGGCGCGTTCGATGCCGCCGCGAGTGCCGGCGAGGCGTTCGAGGACGGCGAGGTTGGCCCGGCCGCTCAGGCGCGGGTAGAACGCCGGCCCGTCCACAAGGGCGCCCACGCGCTCCAGGTAGGCGGCGGGGCGGTCGAGCGGGCGCCCGAGCACCTCGCCGGTGCCGGAGGTCGGCCGGATGAGCCCGAGCAGCATGCGGATCGTGGTGGTCTTGCCGGCCCCGTTGGGGCCGACGAACCCGGTGACGCGTCCGGTGGGCACGGCCAGGTCGAGTGCTTCCACCGCGACGCGTTCGCCGTACCGCTTCTCGAGACCGACCGTGCGGACTGCCAGGTCCATCGGCATGACACCTCCATAGATTTGATTGCTACATATAGCGATGCTACATATAAATCTGATAGGCTCGCAACCGATGAACCACTCGATCTTGAAGGGCCACCTCGACGGGCTGATCCTGTCAGTCCTCGAAGTCGAACCGCTGCACGGATACGCGGTCATCGAGGCGCTGCGGCACCGCTCGGACGAGGCCCTCGACCTGCCCTCGGGCACGATCTACCCCGCGCTGCGCCGCCTGGAGCGCTCGGGCCGCATCGCGGGCGAATGGTCGGTCGTGGAAGGCCGGCGCCGCCGCACCTACCGCCTCACCGCCGCCGGAGCGGCGACGCTCGCCCGCGAGCGCAGCGAGTGGACGGCGTTCTCCGCGATGGTCGACCGCGTACTGGCGGCCAGGCCGTGAGCACCGCGGTCGAGCGCTACCTCCGCGAGGTCGGCAGCCGCCTTCCCGGAAGTCGGCGCGTCCGCGCCGACCACCTCGACGAGCTGCGCGACGGCCTGCTGACAGCGGTCGAGCAGCGCCCGGACGGCGAGACCGGGTACGCGGAGGTGGTCGCGGACTTCGGCGACCCGGCCGTGATCGCCGCGGCGCTCGGACGCGAGATCCACCTGCGGGAGGCGCGCCGCAGCGCCCTGCGGCTCCTGGGGGTGCTCGTGGTGATGGCAGTGCTGTGGCATGCGTACCGCGACGCCTACGGCACCCCGTCGGCGCTCATACCGGACGGGTGGTCCAGGCCGGTCTTCCTCGCGGGCACCGACATCATCCGGATCGCGCCGGCGGTGGCGATGGCGAGCGCGGTCCTCCTCGCCGCCACCGCGTCCCTGCGCTCGGCGCACACCTGGGTCCGCTTCGTCCACCGCGCGTCCGGCGTCGGCGCACTGTTCGCGACCACATTGTTCTGCCTCTCGGCGGCGGCCATCGCCGCCACCGCGAACGCGGCGCATCGGCTCGAAGTCCTCGCCCTCGCCCTCCCGGTCGCGCTCCTCACCGCGTTCCTGCTCTGGAGCGCGGCCCGGGCCGCAGGGCACGGCCGCCGCGCGTTCCAGGAGGTCGAGACGGCGTCCCGGTTGCCCTGAGCTTCAGGGTCGCCCGTCGGCCGCATCGCCCTGGCCGCAGCTGCCTGCACGGCGCCGGGCCGCCGAGAGAGCCCGTGCGGCCGTCGGCGGTCGACTGCGCGACGCCCTTTCCGGCTCTTCGCGTTCGCGCCTGCCGCACCCGTATCGGCAGGGGGCGCGGCACGGCCTCGTGTTCTGCGGCCCGCGCCGTCCTCGGGTCCGTTCCGGAACCGAGACGAACCCCTAGGGAATCGCGTCCCTGGATGCGCGGAGCTCCTCGAGCAGGTCCGCCACCGGGCCGGCGGTCACCATCCCGCTCCCCGCCCCGGCCAGCTCCCCCGCCGCCGGGCGGAGCGCGGCCTCCACCCGGGTCGTCATCGCCTCGTCCCCCAAGGCCGTCGCCGCGCGCCCGGTGAGGGCCCACATCGCCTCGGCCATCAAGTCGCCGGGCGGCGCCGGTGCCCGCCGCAACGACCCCGCCGCCTCACTCCGGCGGCCCCGCTCCAGCAGAACCAGCGGCCGCACCCAGGGTTCATAAGGGCCCCAATCGGTGTCGTCCGCGAACCTCAACGGCGCGCCCCGCTGCAACCGCGAGCACAGCAGCGCGAGCGGCAGCAGGCCCCGCCGCACCCCGGGCATTCCCGCGCCGTCAAGCCGCGCATCTGCGGCCCGGTAAGCCGCCTCGACCTCCTCGAGCGGCACCGCATGCGCGGCCATCCGCATCGCCCGGTACCAGTCCGTGAACACCCCCGCAAGCGGCCTCTCATGCCGCTCGGCGAGCAGGTCCACCGCCGCGGCGTGCTCGTCCGCCCCGTCGAAATCCGCCGACGCGCTCCGCGCCTGGAGCCGCACGAGATGCCCCAGGATCGCAAACGCGGGCAGTCGGCGCCCCGTGGCGATCTCGACCAGCTCGGCCCCGATCCGATCCCGTTCCGGAGCGAGCCCGGTCCGGCCGAAGGACTGCATGAAGACGCCGTTGAGCGCGAACGCCAGCAGCGCGGGATCGCCCAGTCCGCGGGCGAGCCGCTCGGCCTCGGCGGCAGCCTCGGCCGGACGCGGCCCCGGCACGCCCCTCGACTCGACCGCGACCACCGACAGCAGGCGCGCCCGGTCGACGTCATGGGCCGCAGAGCCCAACCGCGCCAAGGCGCTCTCCGCGGCTGCCACGATCCGGGCCGACCGCGCGGGATCGTCCGAACGAGACCAGATCGCGGGCACGTCGTAGCCCCCGATCACCCGCGCGGCGAGTTCCGGATCACCCAGGCGCTCAGCGGCTTCGACCGCGGCGGCCCGCTGCTCCTGCGCCGTCCCGAGCCCGGTGCCGCCGGTCAGGGCGAGACTCCGGAGCAGGCCCACCGTGGACTCCAGCCGCGCGGAGGACCGCGATCCCACGTTCTGGTCGTACGCCGCCGTGGTCGCAGCCCAGACCTGTTCGGCCCCTTCGACACCGGGGTCGGTCTGGCGGAGCAGGTCCGTCTCCAGCCGCCGCAGGCGCGCATTCGGCGCGACACCGTGCCGCTCGTCGAGCAGCGACCGCGCCCGCCGCAGCACCGCGAGCGCCTCCACCTGCCGCCCGGTCCGGTACAACGCGAGCGCCAGCAGCCGCCACGCCTCCTCGCGCCACGGGTCTTCGGCCACCAGCGCGTCGAGGCCGGGCACCGCTTCACCCGGCCGCCCCGACTCGAGCAGCGCATCGGCTCGCCGCTCGATCGCGCCGAGCCGCAACTGGTCGAGCCGGGAACGCTCAGTGCCGGACCAGGACTCGTCGAAGTCCGCGTACGCCGAGCCCCGCCATTCGCCGAGGGCCCCGTCGAGAAGCGCGACCGCGAGACGCGGCGACGCGGTCGCGGCCTCAGCGACGGCCGCCTCGAACCGCCAGGCGTCCACCGCATCCGCCTCCACCCGCAACGCGTACCCGGGTCCCTCGGTCACCAGCAGCCGCGCAGGCGCGCGCGGCCGCCGATCGGGTTCCAGCGCGCGCCGCAACGCCGCCACGAACGTCCTCACCGCGCTCACCGCACCCGCGGGCGGCTGCGCCCACAGGTCGTCCACGAGCCGGTCCACCGGCACGACCCGCCCGCGCGCGACCACCAGCCGCGCCAGCACCGCCCGGTGCCGCGGACCCCTGAGATCCAGCCCGGACCCCGTCTCGCTCCAGGCGAGGACCGGGCCGAGCACGCCGATTCGCACGCGCAAGGGCACCTCCATCCGCTCGTCAAACTATCGCGCTCATCGAACGCTCATCGGCGACTCGCAGACTCGAGGAAGCCCATCGAACCAGAAGGAGCGGACAATGAACCTTGCAATCCCGGGCTTCGACTACCGGCGGACCGCCGTCTGCGACGGGGTCTCGCTCAACGCGGCCGTAGGCGGCGAGGGCAGCCCGATCGTGCTGCTCCACGGCTTCCCGCAGACGCACCTGATGTGGCGGCACGTAGCCGCCGACCTCGCGGCCGACCACACCGTCATCGTCCCCGACCTGCGCGGCTACGGCGCGAGCGACAAACCCGCCGAAGCCGGGCCCGAGACGTACGCCAAGCGCACCATGGCGGCCGACATCGTGGAGCTCGCCGAACGGCTCGGCCATCGGCGGTTCGCGCTGGCCGGGCACGACCGGGGCGCTCTGGTGGCGGTCCGCGCGGGCCTCGACCACCCCGAGGCGGTCTCGCACCTCGCGATCCTCGACGTCGTACCGACCTTGGACATGTGGGAGGTCCTGCACGGGGCCGACGCGGCGGTGGCGTTCCACCTGTACCTGATGGCCCAGCCGCCCGGCCTGCCCGAACGGATGATCGCAGCGAGCGCGGACGAGTTCTTCGGGTTCTTCCTCGACGCCTGGACGAAGGACGCGGCGGCGATCCCGGCCCCGGTGCGCGCCGAGTACCTGCGGGCCTCCCGCGAGGCGGTCGACTCGATCGTGGCGGACTACCGCGCTTCGGCGGGCGTGGACATCGAGCACGACCGGGCCGACCGCGCGGGCGGCGGTCGGCTGCGGATGCCGGTGACGGTCGTCCAGCAGGACTGGGGCGCGGCTCTCGGCTACGACGCCGAGGCCGTGTGGCGGGCGTGGGCGCCGGACCTCGACCACCGGCTGACCGGCGCGGGCCACTTCATGGCCGAGGAGGACCCGGACTCGATCGTGAAGGCACTGCGCGACCTGCTGGCCCGCTGAAGCCGGGCGCTTCGGCAGGAACCGGGGCGCGTGCCTGCACGACCGGCACGCGCCCGGCTCCACCCGAAAGACGTCGCGCATCTGCTTCGCCGCGGACCGTCTCCGGCCGGGTCTCGATCATGAGGGATTTCAATAAACCGGTGCGATCACGGCTCATGATGCCGGAAGCTACGGCATCCGCGTTCGAGGGATCCGACGGCGATCCACCGGTTAAGCGGTGAGGAGCCGGTCGAGCGCGGCCTCCCCGGCCTGCTTCCAGGTCGGCATCCCCCACGGCTTGCCCAGCTCTGCGGCGATCCCCGCCTCGATGGAGGCGAGGCCGCGCAGCAGAGCCCAGCCCCGGGCCCTGCGGATCAGGTCTTCGTCGCTTCGCCCGTACGCCGCGATGCACCGCTGGGCGTGGCTGGCGGGCAGCAGCGCCCAGGCCGCCGCGAGATCGGTGGCGGGATCGCCCGCGCACATGTCACCGAAATCGATGACGCCCGCCAGCGTCCCGTCGACGACCACGACGTTCGACGGGTGCAGGTCGGCATGGATCCAGACGGGCGCGCCGGTCCACGGGGCGGCTGCGAGGGCCTCCTCCCAGACGCGCCGGGCCCGGGCGACGGCGTCGGCGTCGGGCAGGACCTGGAGCAAGCGTGCGAAGAAGTCGGCGAACTCGGCGAGGGGCGCGCTGCGGCCGCGGTTGAACGGCGCGTCGTCCGGCGCCTCCGTGTGGAGCGCTTGCAGGAAGGCGACCAACCGGTCCGTCGAGCGCGGCCCTTCCGCGATGGGGCGAAGATCCCCCGGCTCGCCCTCGACCCAGGTGGTCACGATCCACGGTTCAGGAAAGCGGTCGGTTCGCGACCCGAGGTGGATCGGGACGGGGACGGGGATCGGCAGGTGCGGGGCCAGCTCCGAGAGCCATCGGTGCTCCTGTTCGATGAGCGCCGCAGCGCGGGCCGTTCGCGGCAGCCGGACGGCGAGATCCTCGCCCACGCGCCACATCTGGTTGTTCCAGCCGCTGCGCACCCGCCGGAGCCGCCGGTCCGCAAGATCGGGGCGCTGCCCTCGCAGCAGCACACGGATGAGGGCTTCATCGATCACCAAGTCGCTCAAGCGGAACACTCCTTTCTCAGGAGAACGCGATGGAAGGGGTCGGGCGGCGTTGGAGAAGCGCGGAAGCCTTCAATTAGTTTTGTTGTGTCGCAGTGGATGCTCCAGCAACTGGCACGGGCGGTCGGCACCGCCTCGCCCGAGGCCGTCCGCCGGGATCTTGACCTGGCGGAGACCCGGCTCGAGTTGCGAGCCGCCCTGCCTTCGCGCCATGCGAAGAAGACCGTGCTCATCGTCGACGACGGTCTGCGTTCCCGCGCCGCTCACCGGTGCGGCCCTGCCCTGTAGAGGCCGACCAGGACGCCGTAGCGGGATTCGCCGTCCTCCTCCGGGAGGTCGTGCACCAGCTCCTCCAGGGTCTCGCGCAGGCGCTGGGCCTGGGACTCGCTCAAGTGGACGTTGCGGAGCATCAGCAGCGGGTCGTCTTCATCGGCGGCGATCTCGCCGGCGACGGCCGCGAGGGCCGCCCTGGAGGACTCGCCCGTGTCGAAGTGGATCCGCTCGGCGGTGCGTTTGAAACGCTGCTCGGTCCCGCCTCTGACCTTGCGCGTGCTGTCGAGCCGGACCAGGCCGGCCTCGCGCAGGATCTTCAAGTGGTGGCTCGCGCTGCCCTTGCTGATGCCGAGTTCGGCGGCGAGCAGGCTCAGCGTCGCCGACCGCCGCCCGAGGGCGAAGAGCAGCCGGTGCCGCACCGGGTTGCCGAGCGCCCGGTACTGCTGCGGGGTCGAGACCGTCATTTCCTCCGCGTCGGGTGCTTCCATGAGTCAAGTGTCCAAAAAACTGGACGCTTTGTCAATTCGATGGTTGACTTCTCCGCAACGCCAACCCCCTGGAGGTCCGGATGCCCGCAGCCGCCGTCATCCCGCAGATCACGAAACTGCTCCACGAGCACTACGTCTTCCCCGAGGTCGCCGCCGAACTCGACGCCGTGCTGGCCGCGGCGGCGGCCGACGGCCGCTACGACGGCGCCGACCAGGCCCGTCTCGCCGAACTCGTCACCGCCGACCTGCAATCGGTCAACGGCGATCTCCACCTGCGCCTCAAGTACAGCGAGACCGCGCTGAGCGACACCCACGACGAGGACGAGACCCAGCTCCGCCAGATGGCCGAATGGAGCGACCTCGCCTGCGGCGGCGTCGCGACCGCGCAGCGCCTCCCCGGCAACGTCGGGCTGCTGGCGATCGCCCCGCTGCTCTTCCCGCCCGCAGTCGCCGGATCCCGTGTCACCGCCGCCATGAACCTGCTCGCCGCCACCGACGCCCTCATCCTCGACCTGCGCGAATGCCTGGGCGGCGACCCGGCCATGGTCAACTGGGCCTACAGCTTCCTCACCGGCGCCGAGCCCGTGCAGCTCTCGGGCATGGCCAAGCGCGACCCCGGGCAGTTCACGCAGAACTGGACCTCGCACGTCCCCGGTCCCAAATTCGGCGGGACCAAACCCGTGTGGGTGCTCACCAGTGAACGGACCTTCTCCGGCGGCGAAGCGCTGAGCTTCGACCTCCAAGAGCGCGGCCGGGCCACCGTGGTCGGCGAGCGGACCAGAGGCGGCGCGCATCCGCGCGAGGGCTTCAAAGTGGACTCGCATCTCGAGGTCACCGTCCCGGTCGCCCGCTCCGTCAGCCCGATCTCCGGCGGGAACTGGGAAGGCACCGGCGTCCTGCCCGATGTGCCCGCCACGGCCGCCGACGCGCTCCGCGAAGCCCACCGCCGAGCCCTCGAAACCGTCCTCGCCCTCGGCGCCGACGGCCTCCGCCGCCAGGTGGCCGACGAGGCCGCCCGAGCGCTCCGGGATCACGAGGCCTGCTAACCGGGTTTCCAAATCTCGGCCGACGCGACCGGTCCCGTCGCCGGGCGGGGGTTTTGCGACGCCGATCCGCTGCGGGTCGACGCTCAAGGCTCAGAAGGTCTTGGGCAGCGCCAGCAGAACGATCGCGGCGCCGATGAAGGTGACGACCGCGGCTCCCGAGAGGATCCATTGCGAGCGGAGCGTCCGGGAGCGCCCCGCGACCCCGGCGAAGAACAGGGCGAGCGCCAGGATCACGGCCATGAAGACGTAGTTGTCGGACCGCTGGTTGTCCTCGTGCGCCTCCTGGGTGCGGGCCTCGGCCTTCGCGACGAGGTCGGCGGCGAGCGCCTCGGACGCCGGCCGGTACTCGGGCATGTCGAAGGGCGTGGGCGGGGCGTCCGGGTTCACCATGGGCCGCGTGGCGATCCAGGCGTCGACGGCGGGCCTGAACTCGGGGCGGAACCGCTCGTAGAGGAACCCCGAGACCTCGTCGGGGTTCGGGGTGTAGTCGCCCGCCGGGCGCGGCGAGGTGCCCGCGACGATCTCCTCCTGGAGGGCCCCGATCCACGAGGTGAAGGACAGCAGGTCCTTCAGCCGGTCCTGCCCGGCGTCGGTGGCGGCCTTGGCCGACTCGGTGCGGACGGCGCCGGCCTCGGCGAAGGCGATGGCCTGGAGGCCGCTCCATTTCGCGCTCTGGAAGCCGGCCCAGGCGGTGCCCACGGCCGCCAGGGCCATGATAACGGTGAGCGCCAGGTCCATCCACCGGGGCATCACCGGACTCGTGTCGTCGTTCATCGCCGCCGCACCCCCTGCCGCTCGCAGCGCGTCTGTCGCAGATGGAACCGACCTTAGCGTCGCCGCGGGGCCGGTACCGGGAATATCGCGAGGCGGGGCGGTGGGTCGCGCTCGGGCGGCTCGGGAACTTCACCGGCGCTTCGCGAGAGCGGCTGCGGCGGTCGATTTCCTCTTCGCCGGCCTCCGTGCGCACGGCTGCCGGCGGCCGACGACACCGCCGCGCTGGCGGTCGGCGTGCGGCGCGAACGAGCCGGCCCGCGCCCGGGCGCGGGCCGCGCGGTTCACTCGGGTGCGTTGACCTCGCCGAGGACGACGGCGAGCGACCAGATGATGAAGATGTTGATCGCGATGATCAGCAGTGCCCAGAGCGGGTAGTAGGGCAGGAAGAAGAACTGGTTGAGCGCGGAGACGACCGCCAGGCCGATGCCCGCGCCGTAGGCCCAGGACCGCCCCATGAGGACGAAGACGCCGACCAGCAGCACCAGCGCGCCGAGGACGAGGTGGATCCAGCCCCAGCCGGTGGTGTCGATGGCGAACGTGTAGTCGGGCGAGGCCACGAACAGTTCGTCCTCGGCGATCGCCGCGATCCCCTCGAAGACCTGGAACAGGCCCACGGTGATCATGAGGCTGCCCGCCAGGACCGCGCCGCTGGTGGCCCAGGCGAGCCTTCCGTTGTCGGTCATCGCCGACTCCTCTCTCCTCGACGGGCCGCCGCGGGGCGGCCCGGCTCGGGCGGCCGACGCCGTCCTGTGGTCTTTGTGTAACGCTTCCGGCGGCGCTCGGGGCCGATTCGGCGAATCCGGCCCGCGCCCGCGCGTCGGCACCGCGTTCGGACCCGAGCGCGGTGCGTCCGATGAGCTCGGCGGCGAACGCCGGCACGGCGACCGCGATGACACCGGTGGCGCCGGGGCGTCGCCGCAGGACGATCCAGGGGAGGCCGCCGACGACGGGTCCGCCTGTTGGAAGCGCCGCTCGGCGGAGACCTCCTGCACGGCGTCACCGCTCCCATTTTCGGCCCGGCGGGTATTTACATTGCGGGCATATGCCGGTTATATTTGTGTTTGTCAATGTAGC
>NZ_JAJLQZ010000004.1 GCF_020991375.1 Glycomyces amatae
CCGCCGCCGGGGGGGGGGGGGGCGCCGCGGGGGCGCCCTGGGGGCCCCCCCCGCCGCGGCCGCGCGGCCCGCCTCGTCGCGTGGACGGGGCGGGCCGCGCGTGACAGACTGGCCCGATGAGCATCACGCACCCGGTCCTCAAGCACCCCATCGAAGGCTCCCCCGGCCCCGGCGCCGGCATCGCGTACTTCGGCATGGGCTGCTTCTGGGGCGCCGAGCGGCTGTTCTGGCGCGTCCCCGGCGTCTGGACCACCTCCGTGGGCTACATGGGAGGCAAGACCGAGAACCCCTCCTACGAGGAGGTCTGCACCGGACTGACCGGCCACGCCGAGGTCGTCCGGGTCGTCTACGAACCCGAGAAGGCCGCCTACGAGGACCTGCTGAAGGTCTTCTGGGAGAACCACGACCCGACGCAGGGCATGCGGCAGGGCAACGACATCGGCACCCAGTACCGGTCGGTCGTCTTCACCACCACCCCCGAACAGCAGGTCGCCGCCGAGGAGGGCAAGGCCGCGTTCGCGCCCGCCGTCACCGCGGCCGGGCTCGGCGCCATCACCACCGCGATCGTCCCGGCCGGCGCCTACTGGCTCGCCGAGGACTACCACCAGCAGTACCTGCACCGCAACCCGAACGGCTACTGCAACCACGGACCCAACGGCCTGACCTGCCCCGTCGGGGTCGCCAAGGCCCAGGTCGAGGTCGAACGGCCCAGCGCCGGCTGACCCCTCGCGACGGGTGAAAAACCCCGCCGCCGCGACCCATCCGCTCCCCCTGCGGCTCCGAACCCATGTCGAGAACGCCGTTCGATCGCCGGGAGCGCGATGATGTTTGACCAGGGCGCCGAAGCCCATCGCCGACAGGACCAGCCGCGCCTGTCCGTCGTGGCGGGCGCCGACCCCGCCACGCCCGAAGCGCTGCTGCACCGCACCGCGCTGGGCGAGGACGACGCCTTCGCCGCGCTCTACGACCTCGTGTCCGGGCGGGTCTACGGGCTGTGCCTGCGCATCGTCCGCGACCCGGCCCAGGCCGAGGAGGTCGCCCAGGAGGTCCTCGTCGAGGTGTGGCGCACCGCCACCCGCTTCGACGAGCGCCGCGGGTCCGCCACCGCCTGGATCACCACCATCGCCCACCGCCGGGCCGTGGACCGGGTCCGGTCCGCGCAGGCCGCGGGGGAGCGGGAGCGGCGCGCCGCCGCCGAGTCCGCCGAACCCGAGTACGACCAGGTCGCCGAGGCCGCCGCCGGGCGCCTGGAGCACCGCCAGGTCCGCCGCTGCCTCAAGACCCTCACCGAGCTCCAGCGGCAGGCGGTCACGCTCGCCTACTACGGCGGCCACACCTACCGGCAGGTCGCGTCCCTGCTGGATGCGGCGGTGCCCACCGTCAAGTCGCGCATCCGCGACGGGCTCATCAAGCTGCGCGACTGCCTGGAGGTGTCCCGATGACCACGGACGAGCACACCCTGATCGGCGCCTGGGCCCTCGACGCGGTCGACGCGGGCGAGCGCGAGCTGGTCGAGCGCCACCTCGACTCGTGCGCCTCGTGCGCCCAGGAGGCCGCCGAACTGCGCGAGGCCGTCGCCCGCCTCGCCGACGTCACCATCGCCGAGCCGCCGCCGCGCCTGCGCGACAGCGTCCTGGCCGAAGTGCGCCGCACCCGCCAGGAGGCGCCGGTCGCGGCCCCCGGCGAGGCGCCCGAATCCGCCCGGGACCGGCGCCGCCGGGCGCCGCGGTCCCGGTCCGGGACGCACCGGGCGCACCGCCTGCGCCTGGCCCTCGGCGCCGCCGCCCTGGCCGTGGTCGCGGCCTTCGCGGGGGTCTTCGCGACCTGGTCGGTCATGCAGCAGCCCGGCGGCGAAGGGGACGGCAGCCCCATCGCGGCCGTGCTCGAGGCCCCCGACGCCGAGGTCGCCTACAAGGAGGCCGACGGCGGAGGCCGGGTCACCGTGATCTCCTCGGACTCGCTCGACGACGCCGTCGTGGTCGTCTCCGACCTCGCCGCCGTCGGCGACGACCGCTCCTACCAGGTGTGGATGGTCGACGAGGCCGGACAGGTCTCGGCCGGGGTCATGGACCCCGGCGACTCCTCCGCCACGATGCTCGTCGAAGGCCTCGGCGACACCCAGGTCATCGGCGTCACCAACGAGCCCGCGGGGGGCTCCGCGGCGCCGACCCTGCCGATGGTCGCCGACGTCGCACTGGACGCGTAGGCCGCCGCTGAGGACACGGCGCGGACCGGGCGAAAGCCCAGTCCGCGCCGTGTTTCATGCCCGTCCACGAAATTCCTCCTGATTTTTTCGCCACCGGACCCATCCGCACGCGGCCCGGCCCCGAATCAGGGGCATGAACGGCAGACCGATCGCAGCCCTCGCCGGGCTCGCCTGCGCAGGCGCCGCCCTCGCCGCGGCCCAGCTGGCGGCCGCGGCAGTGGCCCCCGGCAGCGCCCCGGTCGCGGCCGTGGGCGCCGTCGTCGTGGACGCCGTGCCCGAACCGGTCAAGGCCTTCGCGATCCGCACCTTCGGGGCCTACGACAAGCTCGTCCTGTTCATCGGCATCGGGCTCGTGCTCGCGGCCGCCGCGGCCGTCGTCGGCGTGCTCTCGCGCCGGCGGGTCGCGGTCGGCTACACGGCCCTGGCGCTGCTCGGCGCGGCGGGAGCGGCAGCCGCCCTCTCCCGGCCCGCGGCCGGGCCCGCCTGGGCCCTGCCCTCCCTGGTCGGCGCCGCTGCGGGGGCGCTCGTCCTGTGGCTGCTGTACCGGCGACCGGCCGCCGCGGAGCCCCCGGTGCCCGGCAGGGTCGTCGACCGGCGGGGGGTGCTGCTCGCCCTGGCAGGGGCGGGCGCGGTGGGAGCGGCCGGATGGCGCCTGGGCGGCACGGGGGAAGTGGAGACCGCCCGGGACGCCGTCCGGCTGCCCGAACCCGTCGACGCCGGCCCCGCCGGGGAGGGCCTCGACGTCGAGGGGATCACCTCCTACCTGACGCCCAACGCCGACTTCTACCGCGTCGACACCGCCCTGGTGCTCCCGCAGGTGCTCCCCGACGACTACGTCCTGCGCGTCACCGGCCGCGTCGACCGGCCCCTCGAGTTCAGCTACCGGGACCTGCTCGAACGCGACCTGGTCGAACGCGAGATCACCCTCTCGTGCGTCTCCAACGAAGTGGGCGGAACCCTCGCCGGGAACGCCCGCTGGCTCGGCGTCCCGCTCGCCGAGCTCCTCGAGGAGGCCGGCGTCCAGGACGGCGCCGGCCAGGTCGTCGGGCGCTCCTCCGATGGCTGGACCGCCGGGACGCCCACCAGCGCGTGCACCGACGGGCGCGACGCCCTCGTCGCGGTCGGCATGAACGGCGAGCCGCTCCCCATCGAGCACGGCTTCCCCGTCCGCATGATCGTCCCCGGCCTGTACGGGTACGTGTCCGCGACCAAGTGGCTCGTCGAGATCGAGCTGTCCTCCTTCGCCGACTTCGACCCCTACTGGGTCCGCCGCGACTGGGAGGCCGAGGCCCCGATCAAGACGTTCTCCCGCATCGACACGCCGCGGCCCCTCAAGACCGTCCCGGCGGGGACGACCCCGGTCGCCGGGGTCGCCTGGGCCCAGCGGCGCGGCATCGAGCGCGTCGAGGTCCGCGTCGACGAGGGCCCGTGGGAGGAGGCCGAGCTCGCCCCCGTGATCGGCCCCGACACCTGGCGCCAGTGGCTGTGGCAGTGGGACGCCGCGCCCGGGCGCCACAAGTTGGAGGTCCGCGCCACCGACGCGGACGGCGAGACCCAGACCGAGGAGCGGGTCACCCCGTTCCCCGACGGTGCGACCGGATGGCATTCCGTGATCGTCACCGCCGAATGAACCGAAGCGAGACCCCGGGGGCGACCGCCCCCGGAACCGAATGAGAGAGGCACGACCATGCAGAACCGACTCCTGACCCGCGCCGGGGCCATCGCCGTGGCCGCCGGATGCGCCATCGCCCTGGCCGCCTGCTCCTCCGACGAGGGCGGCGGCGACGACTCGACCGAAGAGGACGCGCAGTCGTCGGAGACGACCGAAGAGGAGACCACCGAGGCCGAGATGGCCTCGGGCGAGTTCGGCGCCGCGTGTTCGGCCGTCCCGGCCGACGGCGAGGGCAGCTTCACCGGCATGGCCGACGACCCGGTCGCCACCGCCGCGAGCAACAACCCGGTGCTGACCACGCTGGTCGCCGCCGTGGGCGAGGCCGACCTGGTCGACACCCTGAACTCCGCTGAGAACATCACCGTGTTCGCGCCGGTCGACGACGCGTTCGCCGCGATCCCCGAGGCCGACCTCGAGGCCGTCATGGCCGACCAGGAGATGCTCACCGGCATCCTCACCTACCATGTCGTGGGCGAGCGGCTCGCTCCCGAGGACCTGGCCGGCGAGCACACGACCCTCCAGGGCGACACCCTCGAGGTGACCGGCTCCGGCGAGGAGTTCATGGTCAACGACGCCGCGACCGTCGTCTGCGGGAACGTCCAGACCGCCAACGCGACCGTCTACATCATCGACACGGTGCTCATGCCCGCCTAAGGCCGAGCCCGCTCCGGCCGGGGCCGCCCGCGCATCCGCGGGCGGCCCCGGCCGCACGCACGAGGAGGAACCACCGGTGGGAACCGCCGTCATGCTGTTCACGCGCGACCTGCGCGTCCACGACAACCCGGCGCTGGCCGCGGCCTGCGGGGCCGAGGCGGTCGTGCCGCTGTACGTGGACGACCCGGCCCGGGCGGCGTCCCCGGTGCGGCGGCGCTTCCTCGCCGAGTCGCTCGCGGACCTGCGCGGGTCGCTGCGCGGCCTCGGCGGGGACCTGCTGGTGCGCCGCGGCGACACCGTCCGGGAGGTCGTGCGGGCCTGCGCGGACGCCGGCGCGGCGAGCGTGCACTGCGCCGACGACTTCGGGCGCTTCGAGTCCGGGCTGCGCGAGCGGCTCCGGGAGGCCTGCGATGCGGCGGGCGTCGTGCTGCGGACCGCGCCCGGCGTCACGGCCCTGGCGCCCGGGGCCGTGCTCCCCAGCACCGGCGGCGACCACTACAAGGTCTTCACCCCGTACTGGAGGGCCTGGTCGCGGGCTCCCCGGCGCCCGGTCGAACCGGCGCCCGAACGCGTGCGCCTCCCCGAGGGGGTCACCGGGGGCGACCCCGCCGCGGTCCTCGGGCCCGTGCCCGGGGCGAACCCGGCCTTCCCCGGCGGCGAGGCGGCCGCGGCCGACCGGCTCGACCAGTGGGCCCCGCGCGCCGAGGACTACCCCGAGCTGAGCGACGACCTCGCCGCCGACGCCACCTCCCGGCTGAGCCCCTACCTGAGCTTCGGGTGCCTCTCGCCGCGCGTGCTCGCCGCCGACCCGCGCCTGCCCGACGCCTTCGTCCGGCAGCTGTGCTGGCGCGACTTCCACCACCAGGTCCTGGCGGCCTTCCCCGACCTGGCGCGCGACGCCTACCGCGGCGACGGGGACTGGGCCGAGGACCCCGCCGCGCTCGACGCCTGGCGGCGCGGCGAGACGGGGATCGCCATCGTGGACGCGGGGATGCGCCAGCTGCTGGCCGAGGCCTGGATGCCCGGCCGCGCCCGCCTCGTCTGCGCCGCGTACCTCACCAAGACCCTCGGGCTCGACTGGCGGCACGGCGCCGCCTGGTTCGCCGAGCGCCTCGTGGACCTCGACGAGGCCAACAACGCCGGGAACTGGCAGTGGACCGCCGGGACCGGCAACGACACCAAGCCCTACCGGCGCTTCAGCCACGAGCGGCAGGCCGCCCGGTTCGACCCCGACGGGGCCTACCGGCGGCGCTGGGCCCCGTGAGGCGGCTCCCACTCGGCGCTGACGGCCCGCATCGCCTCGGTGCTGACTTCGAGGAACCGGGCGACGACCTCGCGTTCGGCGGCGCCGAACCCCTCCCATGAGGCGGCGAAGGCCTGCGCCAGCGGGATGAACATCTGCCGCCCCTCCTCCAGTCCCGCCTCGGGGACGGTGAGGGCGACGCGGCGCCGGTCGCCCGCGGAGCGCTCGCGCTCCACGTGCCCGACCGCCTCGAGGCGGTCGATGAGCGCGGTCGTCGCCGAGGGGCTGAGGCCCAGCTCCCTGGCGAGGACGGACGGCGACATGGGCTCGCCGCGGCGGGCCGCGGCGAGGATGAGCGCGAGCGCGTTGGCGTCGGTGCGGTGGAGGCCGTGGCGGGCCCCGAACCGCTCGGCGTACCGGTCCGACTCGACCGTCAGCGTCTGGAGCAGCCGGGTGAGGTCGCGGTCGGTGGGCGCGGCCTCGCCCTCGGTGTCGCGGGTCATACGCGCCTTTCTCTCCACGGGCAAGGTCGGTCTGTAGTCTACTGTTTCGATCATCGAATTATCCGCCGATGGAACCATCGGTCGCCGCGACGCGAGGAGACCCGCACCATGGCCCCCGAACGACCGCACACCGTACCCCGCCGGCGCTGGCTGCTCCCTGCGCTCCTGGCCCTCGCCTGGCTCGCCCTGGGCGCCTTCGCGGGGCCGTTCGCCGGGAAGCTCAGCGAGGTCGCCGTCAACGACGGCTCGGCGTTCCTGCCGTCCTCCGCCGAGTCCACCGAGGTGAACGAGGCGCGCGCCGCCTTTGACGAGACCGACGCGGTCCCGGCGATCGTCGTCGCCGAACGCCCCGGCGGGCTCGAGGCGGCCGACCTCGCCTACCTGGAGGACGCGGCCGCGGCCCTGGCGGCGCTGCCGTTCAACGCCGGCCCGGCGATCCCGCCGCAGCCCTCCGAGGACGCCGAGGCCGCGCAGCTGATCGTCCTCATCGGCGCGGACGCCGACGAGTCGGACGCGGTCGCCGAGATCCGCTCCGTCCTCGAGGACGGCAGCCCCGACGGCCTCCAAGTGCTCGTCACCGGCCAGGCCGCGCTCGGCGCCGACCTCGGCGAGGCCTTCGGCGGCGTCGACGGCCTGCTGCTGCTCGTGGCCGCCGCGGTCGTCGCGGTGATCCTCGTGCTCGTCTACCGCTCCCCGCTGCTGCCGCTGCTGGTGCTCCTGTCCTGCGGGTTCGCCCTCGCCGCCGCCAGCGCGGCCGTCTACTTCCTGGCCGACGCGGGCCTCATCGACCTCAACGGCCAGAGCCAGGGCATCCTGTTCATCCTCGTGTTCGGCGCCGCCACCGACTACGCGCTGCTGCTGGTCGCCCGCTACCGCGAAGAGCTCGGCGCCGGCCTCGACCGCTTCGCCGCCGTCCGCCGGGCCCTGCGCGCCACGATCGAGCCGATCGCCGCCTCCGCCGGGACCGTGATCCTCGGCGTGCTGTGCCTGCTGTTCAGCCAGCTCGAGTCGAACCGCGGCCTCGGCCCGGTCGCGGCCATCGGCATCGCCGCGTCGTTCCTGGCCGCCACGACGTTCCTGCCCGCCGTCCTCGCCCTGTTCGGGCGGGCCGCGTTCTGGCCCCGGCGCACCCGCACCGGCCCGTCGCGCTCGCGGCTGTGGTCCGGCACCGCCGGGCTCATCGCCCGCCGCCCCCGCGCGGTGTGGCTGGTCACCGCCGCGGGCCTGGTCGTCGCGGCCGCGTTCATGACGCAGCTGAAGGCCGACGGCACGACGCAGACGGACGTGTTCCTCACCGACGTCGACTCCGTCGCGGGCCAGGAGGTCCTGGCCGCGCACTTCGACGCCGGGTCCGGCGCGCCCGCCGTGATCGTCGCCGACGCCGACTCGCTCGACGCGGTGCTCGCCGCGGCCGAGGTCGAGGGCGTCGCCGAGGTCGCGGCGAAGACCGACGCCTCCGGGCAGGTCGTGGAGGCCGAGGGCCTGGTCGAGATCGAGGCGGTCCTGGAGGACGCGCCCGACAGCGACGCCGCGATGGCCGCCGTGGAGCGCCTGCGCGAGGCCGTGCACGCCGTCGACGGCGCGGACGCCCTGGTCGGCGGGCCCACCGCGATCCAGCTCGACACGCTCCACGTCTCCGAACGCGACCGCGCGGTCATCATCCCGATCGTGCTCGCGGTGATCCTCGGCGTGCTCATGCTCCTGCTCCGGTCGATCCTGGCGCCGCTGCTGCTGACCGCCACGGTGGTCCTGTCCTTCGGCGCGACCATGGGCGTCTCGGCGCTCGTGTTCAACCACCTCTTCGGATTCCCCGGCGCCGACCCCACTGTGGTCCTGTTCGGCTTCGTCTTCCTGGTGGCCTTGGGGATCGACTACAACATCTTCCTGATGACGCGCGTCCGCGAGGAGTCCGCGCGACTGGGCACCCGGGCGGGCACGCTGCGGGGGCTGGTCGCCACCGGCGGGGTCATCACCTCGGCCGGGGTGGTCCTCGCGGCCACGTTCTCGGCCCTCGCGGTCCTGCCGATCCTGTTCCTGGCGCAGATCGCGTTCGTGGTGGCCTTCGGGGTGCTGCTCGACACCGTCATCGTCCGGTCCCTGCTGGTCCCGGCGCTCACCTTCGACCTCGGGAAGGCCGTCTGGTGGCCCTCGCGCCTGTCGCGGGTAAGGCCCCTCAGCCGTGAGTAAGGGGTTTCGGCGGCGAAGGCCCGAGAACTAAGGCGGGCGAGGCCCGGCCCGACGCGGACTCCCGATGCGTCGGGCCGGGCCTCAGCACGAGCATTGATGTCAGGCCGGAGACACCGGCCGGCGACATCGAAGGAACCGCGATGACCATGAACGACTTCGACTTCCACTACATGCACTACGCCCGCTCCGAGGAGCTCCTCCGGGACGCCGAGAACGAGCGGCTCGCCCGCAGCCTCATCAAGGCCGCCAAGGAGACCCGCCGCGCCCGCGCGCAGGTCCGCCACGACGGCGTCGCCCGTCGCGTCGCCCGCGCCCTCGGCCGCAGGGACCGCTCCGAGGCGGACCGGGCCGAGCCCCGCACCCGAAATGAACACACCGCCGCGTCATAGGGGCATGTCATGATTGCTGACATGCCGCGCCTAGGTTCCGATCTCCCCCTCTTCGCCCGCGACGGCGAGTTCGCCGCGCTCCGCGACGCGCTCGCCGCCGCGAAGAGGGGGCGACCGGCCACGGTGCTCGTCTCCGGCGACGCGGGGGTCGGGAAGACCCGGCTCCTCCACGAGTTCAACGACGGCGCCGGTGACGGTGTCCTCACCGTCACCGGCCACTGCCTCGACACCGCCGACTCCGCCCTCCCCTACCTGCCCTTCGCCGAGATCATCGGCGCCCTCGCCCGCGACCACCCCGGACTCGCCGCCGACCACCCGGGCCTCGGCCCCCTCCTCCCCGGCCACCCCGTCGCCGCCGACGGCGACCTCGGCCGCCTCGGCCTCTTCGAGGCCCTCCACGCCGCCCTCGCCGACCTCGCCGCCACCCGGCCGGTCGTCCTCACCCTCGAAGACCTCCACTGGGCCGACCGCTCCAGCCGCGACCTCCTCGCCTTCCTCACCTCCCGCCTCACCGGCCAGCGCCTCCTCATCCTCGGCAGCTACCGGTCCGACGCCCTGCACCGCGGCCACCCCCTGCGCCCGCTCCTGGCCGAGCTCGTGCGCCTCCCCGCCGTCCAGCGCCTCCACCTCGACCCCTTCGACGCCCAGCACGCCACCGTCTTCGTGCGCGAGCTCAACGCCGGGCTCGACGAGGAGACCGTCGCCAAGATCGCCGCCGCCTCCGAGGGCAACGCGTTCCTCGCCGAAGAGCTCGCCGCCGCCGAGACCCACACGGTCACCTTCGAACTCGCCGAGGTCCTCCTCGCCCGGCTCGAGCGCCTCCCCGACGCCGCCAAGCAGGTCGTGCAGCTCGCCTCCGTCCTCGGCAGGCGCTTCACCCACCGGCGCCTCAACGCCGCCGCCTGGTCCCTGCTCGACGAGACCGGCCTGCGGCACGAGCGCGAACTCGACCAGGCCCTGCGGGCCGCGATCTCCCACGGCATCATCGTCCAGAAGAGCGCCGACACCTACGCCTTCCGCCACGCCCTCCTCAGCGAGGCCGTCTACAACGACCTCCTCCCCGGCGAGCGCATCCGCTACCACCAGAAGATCGCCGAGTCCCTCGCCGACGACCACGGCAAGGGCGCCGAAGCCGAACTCGCCCACCACGCCCACGAGTCCGGCGACCTCCCCTGCGCCCTCGCCGCCTCCGTGCGCGCCGCCGACGAGGCGGTCGAACTCGCCGCCCCCGCCGAGGCCCTCCTCCACCTCGAACGGGCCCTCACCCTCTTCGGCCGCGTCCCCGCCGCGCGGCGGCCCGAAGGCCTCACCGAGCTGCGCCTGACGCTCCGGGCCGCCGCCAACGCCGAGGCCTCCGGCGAGATCAAACGCGCCCAGTCCTACTCGGGCGACGCGGTGCGCCTCGCCGACGCCTCCGGCGACAGCGTCCAGGGCGCCTACACCCGCCGCAAGTACGCCAAGAACCTGCTCATCATCGAGGGCAACGAACAGGAGGCCCACCGGATCGCCTGGGAGGCGTGGGAGCTGGTCAAGGACGAGGAGCCCCGCGCCGTCAAGGCCTGGGCCCAGGCCATGGTCGCCCGCACCACCAACGGCCTCTGGCAGTACGAGGAGGCCGCCCGCTGGTGCGCCCGGGCCATCGCCACCGCCGACGCGGTCACCGCCGCCGGCACCGCCGAAGCGGACGAGGGCCACCTCGCCGCCAAGGCCGACGCGATGCTCACCGACGGCATCGCCGCGTTCCGCCGCGGCGCCCTGTCCTTCGAGGAGGTCGTCGCCCGCAACGAAGCGGCGCTCGACCTCATCCGCGGCAAGGGCTGGCACGAGGTCGAGCTGCGCGCCCACTTCAACAAGGGCCTGGCGCTCACCGAGGCCGCCCGGCTCCCCGAGGCCCTCGTGCACTTCGACCGCGGCGCCGAGCGGGCCCGGCGCACCGGCGACAAATGGAGCGCCTTCGGCCTGGAGATCGCCGTCCGCCAGGTCATCTGCAACTACATGCTCGGCCGCTGGGACGCGGTCGACGCCAACGGGGAGATGGCCTCCAGCGTCCTGCCCGGCGTCGTGCTCACGCGCCTCGCCGCCGCGGTGCTCCTCGTCGACGTCGCGCGCGGGCGCTTCGAGGCCGCCGACCGTCGCCTCGACTACCTCGCCGACCGCTGGCAGCTCGACGGCCAGGTCCTCGCCCTGGCCTCCCTGTGCGGGGCCGAACTCGACCGCTGGCGCGGCCGCCCGGCCGAGGCGCTCAAGCGCGTCGAGCGCGCCACCGCGAAGATGACGCGCCAGCGCGGCTACTACCTCGCGGGCATCTCCGTGTGCGCCGCCGGGATCGGCGCCGCCGCCGACCTCGCCCAGCAGGCGCGCCACGGCGGCGACGCCGCCGCCGCGAAGGACGCGGTGGCCGCGGGCGAGCGCCTGGCCGAGCGGGCCCGGTTCTTCCTCGAACACGGCCGGCCCCTGTCCGGGACGCTCGGCCCCGAAGGCCGCGCCTGGGTCGCCGAGCTCGACGCCGAGGAGTCCCGCCTCTACGGCGAGGGCGACCCCGAACTGTGGCGCGCCGCCGCCGAGGCCTTCGACTACCGCAACGCCGGCGATGGGGTCGGCGCCGAGAACACCACGGCCGCAAGCGAGGTCGCGGCCCTCGGTGAGCAGGACCGGCTCGAGCTGGCCCTGCGGGACCCGGTCGCCTCCGAGGCCTTGGCGCTGCTGGAGCGCACCGGCAGGAGCGACACCGGCGCGATCCCGGTCGGCGCGATGGCCGGCGGGGACTGGGCCGAGCCGTACCGGCAGGCGTACGCGCAATGGCGCCTCGCCGAGGCGCTGCTGGCCGCGCCGGGCGGCGAGTCCCGGACTGAGGCGGCCGAGGTGCTGACCGAGGCGAAGACCACCGCGATCCGCCTGGGCGCGGCCCCGCTCGCCGAGGCGCTGTGCGAACTGGCCGAACGGGCCCGGCTCGACGCGGCGGTGCCCACCACCACGCCGCTGACCCCGCGCGAGCTGGCGGTCCTGCGGCTGGTGGCCCGGGGCCTGACGAACCGGCAGATCGGCGCCGAGCTGTACATCTCGGAGAAGACGGTGAGCGTGCACCTGTCGCGGGCGATGGCGAAACTCGAGGTGGCGGGCCGCGCCGCAGCGGTCAACGCCGCCCACCTCCGCGGCTACCTCACCGAGGACTGACCGGCACCGAGAAAAAAGCAGGCCTCCTCTGCTGCTGGTCGCCGCTCGAGAGACAGTGGTTGGCTGGGCCGGAGCGGCTGATGCCCGCCTCCGCGGTTACCTCACTGAGCACTGACCGGCGCCGAGGCGGGGGAGCGGGCCTCCTCTGTTGCTGGTCGCCGATCAGGAGACAGCGGTTGGCCGGGACGAGGCAGGGCGGGGTGGCTGATGCTGTCCGTCTCCGCGGTTACCTCACCAAGGACTGACCGGTGCCGAGTTGGGTGCGGGCCTCCCCGTTGCCGGTCGCCGCTCGAGACGGCGATTCGCCAGGGCCGCGGCGGCCGATGCCCCCCCCGCCTCCGCGGCCACCGCACGGGCATCGACCGGCTCGATCGGTCGTGAGCCGCGGCGCTCGTGGTTGCAGTGACCGTTCAGGTTGCGGTGCGGGTACTGCTGTTTCCAATGGGCGATCGGCTCAGGCGTGCCGCCTCCCAACGGCCTGTCCGCCTTCATCGGAGGCCGTCCGCCACCGGCATACCGGCCCGGTCGGGGCGGCGTGCGCTCGTGCGGCGACCGCCGTGAGCGGGGTCGCATGCCCGTGCGCTGCCGCTCCGCGCCCCGCTCGCCGAGGACCGCCCCCGGGCCCGGCGCCGCCCCGGCGGCCCGACCTGGGCCCTCGCCCCCGCGCCCCCAGCTTCACCGCTACCCGGGGTTGACGCCTCAGACCTGCGTAATCCCGCAGTGGTACGCCGATTGCCTTCCTGCGCCCGATGTACGGGCCCCGCCTCCGCACGAACATTGCCCCCATGAAGCGGCGAACAGCACTCAAGTGGTCCCTCATCGGTGCCGGGGGCGCCGGCGCGCTCGTGCTCGGCGGCGCCGGCACCGTCGCCTACTTCTGGGCCGACGCGCGGCTCGACACCGTCGGCAAGGTCGCCTTCGACACCCCCCTCGCCGTCCCCCCGCTCGCCGAGTCGACGCGGGACGCCTCCGGCGCGCGCCGGTTCGACCTCGAGATCCAGTCGGGCACCGTCGCGTTCAAGGACGGCCGCGAGACCGAGACCTGGGGCCTCAACGGCGCCTTCCTCGGCCCCACCATCCGCGCCGAGCGCGGCGAGGAGGTCGCGTTCGCCGTCCGCAACGGCCTCGACGAGGGCACCTCCATCCACTGGCACGGGATGCACCTGCCCGCCGTCATGGACGGCGGCCCCCACCAGGAGGTCGCCCCCGGCGGCGACTGGGCTCCCCAGTGGACTATCGATCAGCCCGCCGCGACCCTCTGGTACCACCCGCACCCCCACGGGCGCACCGCCACACACGTCTACCGGGGCCTGGCCGGGATGTTCATCATCGACGACGACGCGGACCTGAACCTGCCGCGGACCTACGGCGTGGACGACGTGCCGATGATCGTCCAGGACCGGAAGTTCAACGACGACAACCAGTTCGACGACACCAACACCTTCCTGAGCAGCCAGGGCCTCCTCGGCGACGAGATCATGGTCAACGGCACGCTCGGCCCCTACTTCGACGTCACCACCCGCCTGGTGCGCCTGCGCCTGCTCAACGGCTCGCTCTCGCGCCTCTACAACTTCGGCTTCGGCGACGGCCGGCCCTTCTCGCTCATCGCCACCGACGGCGGCCTGCTGCCGTCCGCGTGGGAGACCGACCGCCTCCAGCTCTCACCTGGTGAGCGGGTCGAGATCGTCGTCGCCTTCGAACCCGGCGAGACCGCCGTCCTCCGCTCCCACGCGGCCGACGAGGGCTACACGGGCCCGCTCGGGCGCCTCAACGGCGGCGACGACACCCTCGACATCTGCGAGTTCCGCGCCGCCGCGAGCCTGGACGACGCGACCGAGGTCCCTGAGACCATGGGCGCCGCACCGGACCTGGCGGACGCCGAGCCCGCCGAGGAGCGCTCGTTCACGCTCACGGGCTTCAACCAGATCAACGGCGAGTCGATGGACATGCAGCGCATCGACTTCGGCGTCCGCGAGGGCACCGTTGAGGTCTGGGAGGTGAAGAACGGCGACGGCTACCTGCACAACTTCCATGTCCACGACGTCCAGTACCAGGTCATCAGCGTCGACGGCGAGGAGCCGCCCCCGCGCCTGCGCGGCTGGAAGGACACCGTCCAGCTCGTCCCGCAGCGCCGGTACCGGCTGGCCATGCGGTTCACCGACTACACCGACCCCAACCTGCCGTACATGTACCACTGCCACATCCTCGCCCACGAGGACTCGGGGATGATGGGCCAGTTCGTGGTCCTCGGCGAAGGCGAGTCGATCGGGGAGGTCCCGGTCGTCGACTCGGCGCACTCCCACGGCTGACGCCGCGGGGGAGCGCCGTCCCCCCGGACCCCCTGTCCGGGAAACGGCGCGGCACCGGGCGGGCCCGCCCGTAGGCACCACGTGAGGGCCCGTCCGGTGCCGTGTTGCCGAAGTCCTAGAGCACGTACACGCCGATGAGGTTGGAGAGGGTCCTGATGTCCACTTTGCCCTTGAACTCGAAGCGCACCTTCCCGAGGCCGCTGTACCACAGGTCCAGTTCCGCGTCGAGGTCGAAGTGGCCGGACGTCTCGACCGAGAACGCCTGGACCTTGCTGTAGGGCAGGGAGGTGTAGTCGCGCTTCTTGCCGGTGATGCCCTGGGCGTTGACGGCGATCACGCGCTTGTTGGTGAAGGCCACGTAGTCGCGCACCCCTTTGAAGGCCGACACCAGCTGCTCGCCCTGCACCAGCAGCGGCTGCAGTTCGGCGGCGATGCTCCCGGGGTCGATCTGCTGGAGTTTGAAGAGTGAGCCGTTCGAGAAGTCGATCATCCGCTCATCGTAATGACCCGCGGGGGACCGGTGGGTGCACTGTGGAGTCGGCGGGGCGGGAGGGGTGCGGCGCCGGGCGCCTCGATCGGTCCTCGCCGCCCCGCGCGACGCAGTCGCCTTGCGGGGGAGGCGGATCCGGGGTCAGAGGGTGCTGTTGGCGATGTGCTTGGCGATCGCGGGGAGGTCGACGTTCTCCTTGAACTCGAAGCGCACCCTGCCGAGCCCGGAGAACCACATGTCCAGTTCGCCGTCGTTGTCCATGAGGCCGTCGGTCTCCACCGAGTAGGCCTGGATCTTGCTGTAGGGCAAGGACGCGTAGTCCTTCTTGCGGCCGGTCATGCCCTGGACGTTCACCGCGATGACCCGCTTGTTGGTGAAGACCACGAAGTCGCGCACGCCCTCGAAGGTCATCGCGACCACTTCGCCGTCGGCGAGCAGCGGCTGCACCTCGTCGCGGAAGCCGGGGTCGTCGGTGAGCTTGAGCTTGAAAACCGAGCCGTTCTTGAAATCGATCATGCGGGCAGGATATCGGTACCGCACCCGCGCCGCGGTCCGCCTAATACCGTTCGGCCGCAATCGCGGTCGCCTGCGCCATGACCACTTTGAGCGGCCGGCCCAGGGCCGCCGCGGCGGCGGCCGCGTCCTCGTACTCGACCGAGGCGTTCACGACCTCGCCGCCCTCCAGGGCGAGCTTCACCCCGATCGCATGACCGTCCACAGTGATGTGAACGTACTGCCGTTCCAGGGCGTACTTGTCGATCGCGTAGGAGCGCATGCCGATCGTCGTCGTGTGCCGCACCAGCGCCGAACGCACCGCCTCGACCGCCTCGCCGCGGCACAGCACGTGCACCGTGTGGGCCGGGCGGCCCTTCTTCATGAGGATCGGCGTCAGCCACGCGTCCGAGGCCCCCGCGTCCAGGAGCGCCGCGAGCGCCGCGGGCCACAGGCGCGGGTCGAGGTCGTCCACGTTCGTCTCGACGACGACCGGCGTCCCCGTGCCGCGGGCCGCCGCTTCATGTCGGTGCCCGTGGGGTTCCGCGCCCGCACCGGGAGCGCCGTGCGCGTGGGACCCGTCGGGGCCGCCCCGGGGCTGCTCGCCGCCCGTCCGGTCGGCGCCCTCGTGATGGCGGGCGCCGCCCGGCTCAGCGGCGTGGCGGTGAGGCCCACCGCCCGCAGCCGCGGCGTCCCCCTGGTGGTGGTGCGGACGGGGCGCTGGCCGGACCGCGCGCCCGACGACGATCCGCAGCAGGTTCGCCCGCTCCTGCGGGTCCCGCCCGCCCGCGCCGACGCCGACCCGCTCGACCACCATCTCCGGCAGGGGACCGTAGTCCGCGGCGGCCGCCGCGACGAGCGCCGCGCCCGTGGGCGTGCACGCCTCGTACGGCACCGCCCCCGCGACCGGGGCCTCCGCGTCCGCGAGCACCCGCAGCACGGCCGGGGCCGGCAGCGG
Organism: Glycomyces amatae; assembly: GCF_020991375.1. Taxonomy (GTDB): domain Bacteria; phylum Actinomycetota; class Actinomycetes; order Mycobacteriales; family Micromonosporaceae; genus Glycomyces; species Glycomyces amatae. The sequence goes on from NZ_JAJLQZ010000004.1 coordinate 16,278, forward strand.
GATCGACCCGTGCGAGCCCCGTGTGGCGCCCCCGCCGACGGTCACCGTCGACGCCGTCCACTGCTCCACCCCCAGGGACGCCAGCCCGGCCGCCGCCCCCACGATGTCCGCGATCGAGTCGAGCGCCCCCACCTCGTGGAAGTGCACCTCCTCGACGTCGATCCCGTGCGCGGCCGCCTCGGCCGCCGCCAGGCGCCCGAACGCCCCCAGCGACAGCGCCCGCACCCCCTCGTCCAGGTCCGCGCCCTCGAGCATGGCCCGGATCGACCGCCAGCGCCGGTCCGTCGCCACCTCCGGCGCCTCCACGGCGACCAGCGTCGCGGCCAGGCCGTGCCGCGCGACCCTGCCGGCGCGCAAGCGGACCGGCTCGGTCCCGAGCGCGTCCACCGCCGCCTGCATCACGTCGAGGCCGACCCCCGCGTCCGCCAGGGCGCCCAGGAACATGTCGCCGCTCGCGCCCGCCCCGCAGTCCAGCCACCCGATCGACGCCGTCACCGCTCCGCCTTCACGCCGAGGATCCGCACCGCGGCCATCGCCGCGCCGAACCCGTTGTCGATGTTCACCACGGTCACCCCCGGCGAGCAGGAGTTCAGCATCGTCAGCAGCGGCGCGAGCCCGCCGAACGCCGCCCCGTACCCCACCGAGGTCGGCACCGCCACGACCGGGGCCGACACCAGGCCGGCCACCACGCTCGGCAGCGCCCCGTCCATCCCCGCCACCACGACCACGCACGCCGCCTCCCGCAGCTCGGCGACCTTGTCGAGCAGCCGGTGCAGCCCCGCCACGCCCACGTCCGCGACCAGGCGCGCGTCGATCCCGTTCGCCCGGGCCACCAGCTGCGCCTCGAGCGCCACCGGCAGGTCCGAGGTCCCCGCGCACACCACCGCCAGCGGCCCGGCCTCCGCCTCCGGGAACGCCCCGACCGCGCACACGCCCGACTCGACCAGCACCGGGTCGGCGCCCTCGAACGCCTCCCGCACCGCCGCGGCGCACGCCTCGCCGCAGCGGGTCGCGACCGCTACCCGCCCCGGGTGGGCCTGGCGCAGCGCTTGCAGCGCCCCGACGACCTGCTCGGGGGTCTTGCCCGCCGCGTACACGGCCTCGGCCGTCCCGGTCCGGGCCGGGCGGCCGGTGTCGATCTTGGCCCACCCCAGGTCCCGGTAGGCGTCCCCGGACCCGGCGAGCCCCGCTTCGCGCTGGTATTCCACGGTCCGATCCTTTCACCCGCGGCGCCCCGGCGACCACTCGAACCGGGCCCGTCCCAGTCCGCGACGGCCCTCCTCGGGCCCTCCGCGCCCACCGTCCGGACCGGATGCCGCGGTGCGGCCGCGGCGTCGGCCCCACCGTCTAAGGTCAAGGGGTGTCCCAGCCGCTGATCGCCGCCCACCGCGGCGCCAACGAGTTCCTCCCCGAGCACTCCATCGCCGCGTTCAGGCAGGCCATCGTCGAGGGCGCCGACGCGTTCGAGTTCGACATCCGCCTCACCGCCGACGGGCACCTCGTCCTCCACCACGACCGCACCGTCAAGCGCACCGCGGGCGCCAAGGGCGCAGTGGCGGACCTCACGCTCGACCAGCTCCGCGAACTCGACTTCGCCCACCTCTACCCCGCGTGCGCCGGCAACCCCGAGGCCGAGCGCATCCCCACCCTCGAGGACCTCTTCGCGCTCGTCGTCGACTCCGGCAAGGACATCAAGCTCCTCGTCGAGGCCAAGCACCCCTGCAAGTTCGGGCCGCGGCTGGAGCTGCGGCTGTGGGAGACGCTGAAGCGCTGGCCGGGACTGGACGTGACCGTCATGTCGTTCTCGCGCGCCGCGCTGAAGACCTGGCGCGGCCTGGACCAGGACACGCCGCTGGTGTGGATCTTCGAGTACCCGTTCCGGCGCCCGCCCGAGGGCGTCCAGGTGCTCAGCTCGCGGGTCGACTACGTCGACTCGACGCCCGATTTCGTCGAACGCAGCCACGACGCGGGCTACGAGGTGTACACCTGGACCGTCAACGACGCCGACACCGCGCACCGTATGGCGGGGCTGGGGGTCGACCTCGTCTTCACCGACCGGCCCGCCGCGATCCGCCAGACCCTGGCGGGGTGAAACTCCCCACTTTACGACGGACTCGGGGTCCGACGGTAAAGCTGGCGTTGCGACTTTTGAACAGGTAGGTTGCTGTATAGCCTCCCCACGGCACGTCGGAAGGAAGGGGAACGCCATGCCTGCCGCGATACCGGCACCAGAGCGACTGCGCGTCCCCCACCAGTCCGGGGCGCCCGGCCAGGTGCGCCGGTGGCTGCGCGACCTGCTTCCCGACCTCCCCGAGGAAGTGCGCGACGACCTGCTGGTGTGCGCCACCGAGCTGGTCTCCAACGCGGTGCGCCACGCCCGGCCGCTGCCGGGCGGGGACCTGTGCGTGGTCTACACGATGGGCCCGGGGGACGTGGAGGTCCGCGTGGTCGACGGCGGCTCGCGGACGCACCCGCACGTGGTCGCGGTCAACCTCGACTCGGCCCACGGGCGGGGCATGTTCATAGTGTCCAAACTGTCCCTCGACTGGGGAGCGCGGACCCTCGGCGACGGCACGCAGGAAGTCTGGGCCCGCATACCGGTCCGCTGAGGCGCCGCCGCCGGTCCCCGAATGTCGGACCCCCGTGTCACCCTTCTATCGGGGGCGCTGCGATACGAGCCTCTGGCGAGTCACCCCTGCCCTGCAACGGGGACCGCCTCTTTCGACCGAAACCGCCCCGATGCCGCGCCGGCCCCGGCACCGCCCGCCTGGATTGTCGGACCCCCGTGCCACCCTCGTATCAGGGGCTCGCGGTACGCGCCCTCGGCGCTTCGACCCTGCCCTCAGGTCCGGGTCGACCGGTCACCGTACGCTGTCCGGGTGTCCAACCGTCCGCTCATCATCGACGTCGCCCTCTACACCCTGGCCGCGCTCTTCGCGGGCGCGACCGCGCTGTGGACGACCCTCGACTCGCACGCCCATTGGGGCGCGATCGCGTTCGGCGGCTACCTCCCCGCGGCCGTCTGCGCCGGCATCCTGCTGACCCAGCCGGGCGCGGTCTGGCGCCGCCGGGCCATCGTCGCCGGGGCCACCGCGGTCGCCGTCGCCGCGATGCCCTTGGCGTTCATGGCGGTCGACCGCGCCGCCGACCTCCCCGGCCGCGCCCAGGAGGAGGTCCTCGTGGTCGAGGCCTCCGGCGCGCGGCTGCTCGAGACCGGCAGCCCCTACCTCCACGCGGACGCGATCACCGCCCTCTCCGAGCCCCTGCTCGGCTACAACCCCTACCAGCCGGGCATGGCCGTCTTCGGCGTCCCGGCCGCGCTCTTCGGCCAGCACTGGTGGACCGACGCCCGCTGGTACTTCCTCATCGCCGCGGCCGCCTGCGTCCTCGGCGCCCTCCGGCTCCTGCGCGGCGGCGCCGCGGACGACCTCCGCGCCGGCAAGGGCCCGCTGCTGCGGGCCGTGCAGGCCACGTTCGTCTTCCCGGTGTGCGCGTTGACGTTCGCGACCGGCGGTGACGACATGCCCGTGGTCGCGCTCATGGTCCTCGCACTCGCCTTCGCCCACCGCGAGCGGTCGCTCGCCGCGGGCCTGGCGGTCGGCGCGGCGGCGTCGCTCAAGCTCTTCGCCTGGCCCGTCGCCGTGGTCCTCGCGTTCCTGCTGTGGCGGGGTGGAGGCCTGCGCCGCTACCTCGCCGGGTTCGCCCTGCCGGTGGCGGTGACGATGCTGCCGGTCCTGGCGACCGACGCCCGCGGTTTCTTCGACAACGTGGTCGCGTTCGGCCTCGGGCACGGCGTCGTCACCTCGCCCGCGCAGTCGCCGCTGCCCGGATACCTTGTGGCGCAGCACCTCCCGGGCGGCGACCTGATCGCCCCGGCGCTGCTCGGCCTGGCCGCCGTGGTGATCGCGTGGCTGCTGTGGACGCGCCCCCCGGCCTCCGCCGCGTCGGCGGCGCTGTGGTGCGCCGCCGGGCTCTCGACGGCGTTCATGCTCATGCCCGCGACCCGCTTCGGGTACCTGCTGTACCCCGTGGTGCTGCTGGGCTGGTGGCTGCCGCTGCGCGACGCGATCGCGGGCTCGGCCGTGGGCACCCTGTTCGCGGGGCTCCCCGAGGACGACGAACTGGTCGACGACCTCGAGCACGAGACCGGCCCCGGCCCGTCGCTGGTCGTGGAGTGGTGGCGCTAGCGGTGCGAGCGTGGTGCTGCGGCCGCCGATGATGCGATCGGGGCTCGCGTGCGGTGTCGCCCCCGGTTCGATGATGACGCGGGGTGCGACATCGCCGCGGCGGTGCGCTTCGCGCTAGACCGCCATGTCCACGAAGCGCGAGAGGTGCAGCTGGGCCGCGACGGTGATCGTGTCCGTCGCGCCGTTGCGGTGCTTGGCGACGATGAAGTCGGCCTCGCCCGCGCGCGGCGACTCCTTGTCGTAGTAGTCCTCGCGGTGCAGCAGGATCACCACGTCCGCGTCCTGCTCCAGCGAACCCGACTCGCGCAGGTCCGACAGCTGCGGGCGCTTGTCGGTGCGCTGCTCGGGCCCGCGGTTGAGCTGGGCGACCGCGATCACCGGGCACTGCACCTCCTTCGCGAGGAGCTTGAGCCCGCGGGAGATCTCCGAGACCTCCTGCTGGCGCGACTCGACCTTCTTGGGCGAGGTCATCAGCTGGAGGTAGTCGACCACGATGAGCTTGAGGTCGTGGCGCTGCTTGAGGCGCCGGGCCTTGGCCCGGATCTCCATCATGGTCATCGACGCGGTGTCGTCCACGAACAGCGGCGCCTCGGAGATGTCGCCCATGCGCTTGGCCAGGCGCGTCCAGTCGTCGTCGGACAGGTCGCCCGAGCGCAGGACGTGCATCGGCACCCGCGTCTCGGCGCTCAGGAGCCGCATCACGATCTCGAGCTTGCTCATCTCGAGGCTGAACAGCGCGGCGGCGTGGCGGTGGTGCAGCGAGGCGTGCCGCATGAAGTCCATCGCGGCGGTGGACTTGCCCGCGCCCGGGCGCCCCGCGACGATGATGAGCTGCCCGGCCTGGAGGCCCGAGAGCAGCCGGTCGAGGTCGGCGAAGCCGGTGGGGATGCCGGTCATGACGCCCTGGTTCGCGCCGATCGCCTCGATCTCGTCCATCGCGGGCTGGAGGAGGTCGGACAGGACCGCGAAGTCCTCGCTCTGGCGGTTGTCGGTGACCTCGTAGACGGCCTGCTGGGCGAGGTCGACGAGGTCGTCGATGTCGCGGCCGCCCTGGCCGCCGCCGTAGCCGTACTGGACGACCTTGGTGCCGGCCTCGATGAGGCGGCGCAGGATCGCCTTCTCCTTGACGATCTTCGCGTAGTACCCGGCGTTCGCGGCCGTGGGCACGGCGTTGAGCAGGTCGTGGAGGTACGGGCCGCCGCCGATCTTGCCGAGGTCGCCGGTGTCGGCGAGGGCCGCGGCGATGGTGACGGCGTCGGCGGGCTCGCCGTTGCCGAACTTCTCGATGACCGCGTCGAAGATCATGCCGTGCGAGGGCTTGTAGAAGTCGCCGGGGCCGAGGACCTCGATGACGTCGGCGATGGCGTCCTTGCTCATGAGCATGCCGCCGAGGACCGACATCTCGGCCTGGAGGTCCTGGGGCGGGGTCCGCTCGAAGGTGCGGGCGCCGCCGCCCCCGCCGAAGGGGTCCTCCGGGGGGCTGTCGAAGTAGGAGTTGTTCGCGCCGTTCGCCCCTCGCGAGTAGGCGCCGTCCGTCGACAAGTCGGTCATGCCGTCCACCCCCTCGGTCACCGTACGTTCATGGAGAATGTACCGCCCGCATACGACAGAACAGCGGCCTCAATGACGCTATGTCGCGCCGGGCACGGTTGCAAACGGGCCTGTGGACAACCTGTGGACAAGGCTGTGGATAACCTGTGGATAACCGGGTCCGAGCCTGTGGACAACCTGTGGACAAGAACGTGATTCGGGCTCGGATCAGGGCCGTCAGCAGCGCCGACGCCGTCCACTGCCTGTGGACGGAAATTCGTTCGTGCCAACTTGGCACTACAGTGATGGGCGACCCCCGGCACACGTCAGAGGAGAGAACGGCTCATGACCGCTCCCCAGCGCCCCGAGCGCAGGCCCCGGCTCGACCCCGAAGGAGACGACCGCCCCGGCGAGCGCGCGTTCACGCCGACGCTCCTGGTCACCCTCGCCTGGTACGCGGTGCCCGCGCTGGCCTACCTGGCGTGGGTGCTGTCGCAGGCCCCGGTGGACGCGAAGTGCGCCGAGACGGGGTGCACGGCGGCGGCGCGGATCGGCACCGCGGTCTCGGGCGGCTGGGCCTGGACGCTGTCGTCGCTGACGGCGAGCCTGCTGGTGGCGGTGCTGCTGCGGCTGCCGCGGGCCGGGTGGCGCGCGGGCGTGGCCGGCTCGGCCGCGGCGATCCTCGGCGCGGGCCTGGTGACGGTGGTGCTGCGGACCGCCGGCTGGGTGATCTGAGCGCCGGCGCGAAGCGGAGGCACGGGCGCGGCCCCGAAGACGTACGGGCGGCCCCGAGTGCCCGCCCACCCGTCACCCGCCGCCACCCGAACCGGACTGAAGGCCGCTCGCAGAGAACCCACTGCGCCGCTACCGAATGAAAAAGACCACCCCGTCACACGGGTACGACACCGCCTTGTTCCAGGAGAGCGGCAACCGCCCCGACGGGGGCACGGCGAAGGCCCGCGACCGGTGACGGTCGCGGGCCTCGTCGCTTGGCGCGGCCTACTACTTCTTGCGGCGCTTGGCCGGGGTGACCTGAAGCTTGAACTTCGCGGTCACCTCCGGGTGCAGCTTCACGGAGATGTCGTAGGTGCCGACCGACTTGATCGCCGAGGCCAGCTCGACGCGGCGGCGGTCGATCTTCGGACCCCCGGCCTCGTCGACGGCCTTGACGACGTCCGCGGCGGTGATCGAACCGAAGAGGCGGTCCCCGTCGCCGGTGCGGGCGACGATGTGGGCGTCCGTCTGCTTCAGCTGGTCGGCCACCGAGCGGGCCTTGTCCAGGTCGTGGATCTGGCGGGACGCGCGCGCCCGCTGGATCGCGTCGACTTCCTTCTGACCGCCCTTGGTCCAGGCGATCGCCAGGCCCTGCGGCAGGAGGTAGTTGCGCCCGTAGCCGGGCTTGACCTCGACCACGTCACCGGCCGAGCCGAGGTTGGGCACCTCATGAGTCAGGATGATCTTCATAAGCGCGCTCCTTCCTTATCGGGTCTGGCTGGTGTACGGGAGCAGGGCCATCTCGCGGGCGTTCTTGACGGCCGCGGCGATCTGGCGCTGCTGCTGGGTGGTCACGCCGGTCACTCGGCGGGCACGGATCTTGCCGCGGTCGGAGATGAACTTCCGCAGCAGCGCCGTGTCCTTGTAGTCGACGTACTCGATACCCTCTTTTTCAAGCGGGTTCGGCTTCTTCTTCGGCTTCCGCAGGGGAGCCGATTTCGGGTTGGCCATGTCTTGCCTTGCCTCTTACTCGAGATCGTTCCGGGCCGTGCTGTTCAAGAACAGTTCCCGGTTAGAACGGCGGGTCCTCGTCGAAGCCGCCCTGGCCCGCTCCGGAGGAGCTGGCCGGCGCTGCCGAGGCCCAAGGGTCGTCGGGCGCGGAACCGCCGGAGTTGCCGCCGCCGCCGCCGAAGGAACGACCGCCGCCACCGCCGGAACCGCCGCCGGTCTTGTTGAGCTTCGCGGTGGAAAAGCGCAGCGCGGGGCCGACCTCCTCGACGTCCAGCTCGAAGACAGTGCGCTTCTCGCCCTCGCGGGTCTCGTAGCTGCGCTGCTTGAGCCTGCCCTGCACGATCACGCGGGTGCCGCGCGACAGGGACTCGGCGACGTTCTCGGCGTACTGGCGCCAGACGCTGCAGGTGAGGAACAGGGCCTCACCGTCTTTCCACTGGTTCGACTCGCGGTCGAACGTCCGCGGAGTCGATGCGATACGGAACTTCGCGACGGCGGCACCGGACGGCGTGTAACGCAGTTCGGGGTCGTCGACGAGGTTGCCGATAACCGTGATGACTGTCTCTCCTGCCATGACCTGTTCTCCTAAGGTCTCGCAGTTGCTAGGTCGGGTTACCGAAGCTCCGGTCGCAGCACCTTGGTCCGCAGCACCGACTCGCTGAGCCGCAGCTGACGGTCCATCTCCGCGACGGGACCGGGCTCGGACTGCAGGTCGACGACGGCGTAGATGCCCTCGTTGCTCTTGTTGATCTCGTAGGCGAGACGGCGCCGGCCCCAGACGTCGATCTTGTCGACGGCTCCCCCGGCGTCCTTGACGCCCTTCAGGAACTTCTCCAGCGTCGGGCTGACCTGGGCTTCCTCGAGGTTGGGTTCGAGGATGACCATCAGTTCGTAATGCCGCAAGATCGCTCCACCTCCTTTGGTCTCGATCGGCTGCGGTCTCTCCGCAGCAGGAGGAATCACTTGCGCGTGCCGCCCCGGGACCCGAGCGGGGCTCGGAGCGGACAACCGCGCAATCGTACCTGCTTGCGGGCGGTGCGGCCGCGCCGCGCCACCCGGATGTGACGCTACCGCCCGGGTCCGACACTCCGGTGTTCGACTCCCGCCCGCCGCGGCGGCGCCCGCGGGCGGCGACTGAGCTCCGCCTCACATCGGGGCCGACCGCGCCCCGCGCTAAGTTGGAACGCGTGACATCGGAGTTCCACTACACCGACCTGCTTCCCATCGGACCGGACGACACCGAGTACCGCCTGCTCACGAAGGACGGGGTGAGCACGGTCGAGGCCGCCGGGAGGCGCTTCCTCACCGTGGAGCCCGAGGTCCTCACGCGGCTCGCGGCCGAGGCGATCAAGGACATCTCCCACTACCTGCGCCCCGCGCACCTCGCCCAGCTGCGGTCGATCCTGGACGACCCCGAGGCCAGCGGCAACGACCGCTTCGTGGCGATGGACCTGCTCAAGAACGCGAACATCGCCTCCGGGATGGTCCTGCCGATGTGCCAGGACACCGGCACCGCGATCGTCATGGGCAAGCGCGGCCGCCACGTCCTGACCGACGGCCGCGACGAGGAGCACCTCTCCCGCGGCGTCTGGCAGGCCTACCGCGACCTCAACCTGCGCTACTCGCAGATGGCGCCGGTGACCATGTGGGACGAGAGGAACACCGGCTCCAACCTGCCGGCCCAGATCGAGCTGTACGCCGAGGGCGACGACGCCTACAAGTTCCAGTTCATCGCCAAGGGCGGCGGCAGCGCCAACAAGTCGTTCCTGTTCCAGGAGACCAAGGCGATCCTCAACCCCGACGCGATGATGCGGTTCCTGGAGGAGAAGCTCCGCCAGATCGGCACCGCCGCCTGCCCGCCCTACCACCTGGCGGTCGTCATCGGCGGCACCAGCGCCGAGTTCGCGCTCAAGACCGCGAAGTACGCCTCCACGAAGTACCTCGACACGATGCCCACCGAGGGCTCGGCGCTCGGGCACGGCTTCCGCGACGTCGAACTCGAGCAGCACGTGCTGGAGCTGACCCGCCAGTTCGGGATCGGCGCCCAGTTCGGCGGCAAGTACTTCTGCCACGACGTGCGCGTCATCCGCCTGCCGCGCCACGGCGCCTCCCTGCCGGTGGCGATCGCGGTGTCCTGCTCGGCCGACCGGCAGGCGAAGGCCAAGATCACCGCCGAGGGCGTGTTCCTCGAGCAGCTCGAGACCGACCCGAGCCGCTACGTCCCGGACGTCCAGGAGGACGACCTCGACGAGGACGTGGTCCGCGTCGACCTGAACCGGCCCATGGACGAGATCCGCGCCGAGCTCTCCAAGCACCCGGTGAAGACCCGCGTGTCCCTCACCGGGACGCTCGTGGTCGCCCGCGACATCGCGCACGCGAAGATCCGGGAGCGCCTCGACGCGGGCGAGCCCATGCCGCAGTACCTGCGGGACCACGCGGTCTACTACGCGGGCCCGGCCAAGACCCCCGAGGGGTACGCCTCCGGCTCGTTCGGGCCGACCACCGCCGGGCGCATGGACACCTATGTGGACCGGTTCCAGGAGGCGGGCGGCTCGTTCGTCATGCTCGCCAAGGGGAACCGCTCGCAGCAGGTGACCGACGCGTGCCAGAGGCACGGCGGGTTCTACCTCGGCTCCATCGGCGGCCCGGCCGCCAAGCTCGCCCAGGACAACATCAAGTCGATGGAGGTCCTGGAATACCCCGAGCTGGGCATGGAGGCGGTCTGGAAGATCGAGGTCGAGGACTTTCCGGCGTTCATCGTCGTGGACGACAAGGGCAACGACTTCTACGCCGACACCCGCAAGCCCGTGCTCACCGTGGGCCGCAAGCCGAAGATCAGCATCGGCTAGCGGGCGCCGCCTACGCTCGGTGCCGGGGCCGGACGTCCGGCCCCGGCACCGTCCGCGAAAGGCCCGCATGAAGATCCGAACGCCGCTCTGGATGCCGCCGGCCATCGCTCCCGTCGGCGTCGTGGGCGTGCTGCCGATACCGCTGGTCGAGCCGGACGCGGGCTACGCCGAGCCCGGACTGTGGCTCCTGGGCGCCCTCGTCTCGGTCCTCGTCATGGTCGCCGGCTTCATCGTCGCCTGCTTCCCCGGCATGAAGTTCGAAGACGAGCGGTTCCTCGTCCGCGGCAAGTACGGCTGGGACGTGAAGCAGGTGCGCGAGGAGGGCGAGCGCTGGGTCATCGCAGGCGACCGGCTCTGCCTCCAGCGGCAGGACGGCTCACTGGTGAGCCTGGGCGCCCCCAGGTGGATGGTCCGCCGGGGCGACTGGCGACGCCTCGAGGCGTCGCTTCCGGTCGTCGACGCGGCCTGACCGCTTACGCAGTACGGAGCGGGCGGGCCCCGGTGGCATCGTCACCGCGGGCCGGCCCTGTCGTCGTGGCGGGAAGGCGACTCGGCCACCGCAGTCGCGTCGGACGGCGTCCCAGACGCGGACGGCTTCGGCGACGATGAGCTCGTCGTCGGCGGCGGCCCGCCCTGTCGTAGTAGCCGTCGGACTGTTCGGTCAGGTCGGGTTCACCTGGACGGGGTCGGGGTGATCGCGCGTTTCGGCCTACCGGCTCGGGCTGGTTTCGGCGTACGCTGACTGAGACCATAGGAGGGTTTCCTTCCTCGGTTGGAAGGCGGGTCGTTTCTGGAGGCCGATCGAGAGAGCGACGTATCGGTTCATTGAGTTGTGCTGAAGTCCGCCCACTGAGCGGCTCTTCAAGGCTGGCACGGCCGTACGACGGTTTCCACTCGCGACACTCTGAACGTGCAGCACCGTCTAGTACCGAGGCAGTCGACTTTCGACCCTCCTCCGCTTCCTCATTCGCCTCGCTGCGACGAAGGCCCGAACCCGGTCATCACGGACAGGGCGTGACGCAGGGCGGCCACTTCGGCGGGACCGAGATCGGAGGTGAGGGTCGCGTCGATCCGTTCGGCGACCTGGTCGCAGGACTCGAGGAGCGCCGTGCCCTCAGCGGTGAGGGCGAGCTCCTGGCGACGGCGATCGCCGGGATCGCGCTCGCGGGTGATGGCGCCGAGGTCCTGGAGCTGGTCGGCGAGGCGGACGAGAAGGCTCGGCGCGACCCCCATGGTCTCGGCGGCTTCCGCTTGCGAGCGTGCGCCCTCTCTCGCGAGGAGCGCAAGGAGGCCCGCGTGCTTCGGTTTCAGGCCCAGCGGGGCGATCCGGGTGGCGAACAGGTCGGTGACGGTGGCGCCGAGGACGCCGATCTGGAACGACAGGGCCGAGGTCAGCGCAGCGGACGGGTGTTCAGTCATGGCCGCAATGATACATCACGTAAATGATTCAAGGTGTGAATTACTTGGTCTGCCCATCAAGCGGGCTGGCGGGCGTTCGACCGCGGCGCGAGCGAGCGGTTCCTCCGCTGCGGCGATGAAAGCGCTGTGCGCTGCTTGCGCGACCGCTCGCGGAAGCGGACTCCGTCAAGGCCCGGTTAATCCCAATACTGTTTATTTAGGAGGGTTGGTCTTGGGCCTTCGGTCGGTGTCAGGCACTCGGTGGCGGAATGGTGAGAGGTCTTCGTAAGGGTTCGCCGGGCCGGGGCAGTCTGCCGGGGTCGGGTCGGTGCTCGCGTGGGGTGCAGGCGGCGGCGACGGTGTGGCGGAGGGGTCGGTCCTGCGGTGGTCGCCGGGGCCGGGACGGTGTGGGTGGCGCCGGGATCGAGCGACGGTGTTCCGGCGGCGGTGGTGGTGGGGCCGGTGGTTGCCGGTGCGGTGGCGGCTCGGCCGGTCGTCGGTGGTGCGGTGGAGTTGCTGCCGGTCGTCGCTGCGGTGGCGGTGGTGTCGGTGGCTGCCGGGTTCGGCCGGGCAGTCTGCCGCTGGGCGGCCTGGTGTGCGGCGGGTGTCGCAGGAGTCGCGGTGCAGGGCATCGTGGTGGTTGTGGTGGTCGTGGTGGTCATGGTGGGTTCACCTCCTCCCGGGGGTGTGGTCGCGCACGCATGGGCGCGCGGTGGTGGTCGCGATGGTGGTCGCGTCGCCTGGCGGCGCCGTCTCGCAGCGGGGTCTCGCATCGCTGTCGAGTAGTCGCCGCCGTGCGGCCGTGGCCTGCCGGCCCCGCCGGTTCTCACTGGCGTGTGGACCTATCGTCCTGTCGGGCCTGCCGGTCTTGTTCCTCCGGCTCGTCCTGTCCTTCCTGCCGGTGGTGGTGGTCGGGTGGGTGTGCTGGATACGCCCGGGGTGTGTGCGGGACTCCGACTGTGCTGGCCGGCGGTACCTCCTCAAGGAGGCCGCACTCCCGTCACATGCCCGTAGACCGCGGTGACGGTGGTACCAGCGCAGGACCGAAACGCGGGACAAACAATCCCCGTCCTAGCTGCGAGGGCGGCCCCGACACCAGTGGGCGGTACGAGCGGCCAGAGGCTGTCGTAGTCTGCATTAATTGAACACATCTCGTTCGCTTGCACTGATTCCGTAACCCTGTACGTACCACCAATCATCCCCCCACCAGCCCCAGGCCGGCAACACCCACACGGGTAGAGAACCCTCATGTTTCCACCGGTGCCCCTGTCCCGCAACGACACCGCCCACCGGATCCACAATGGCGCCCCGCCCGCCCGACCCTCCACTACCTCGGGCCCGCCAACCGACCCCAGCCCTCCACACACCTCTTCGTCGCTGCCGCCTTTATGGACCTTGACCGTCCACCAACCCCGGGCCCGCCGACCGACCCCAGCCCTCCACCCTCCCCACCGTCGCCGCCGTCTGAAGCCGGACCCCGCCCCCTACCGCTACCGCCACCGATTTGACTGAACGGCATTGCGGTTAATCCGGTTGCCCGCGCCGCGATCCCGCACCGATACTCCCAGGATGCGAACCGACCGACTCGACGCCGAGCTCTCCCGCCTCCACGCCGAACAGGACTTCTCCGGGACCGTCCTCGTCACCGCCTCCGGCCGACCGGTCTTCGAAGCCCATGTCGGCCTGGCCGACCGCGCTTGCGGCGTTCCGATCGGGTCCCGCCACCGCTTCGCGCTCGGATCGGTCACCAAGGTCTTCACCGCCGCCGCGGTCCTCTCCCTCGTCGCCGAAGGCGCCTTCACGCTCGACGACCCCCTCGCGCCGATCCTCCCGCCCGACCGCCGCCCCGGCACCCTCCGCCCCGACGTCACGGTCCGCCACCTCCTCGCCCACACCTCCGGCATCGCCGACTACTTCGAGGAGGAGACGGCCACCGAGGCGTGGGCCGAGGAGTTCGCCGCGCTCTGGCACGACCGGCCCGTCTACCGGATGCGCGAGCCCGCCGACTTCCTCGGCCTCTTCGGCGACCTGCCGCCCTACCGCGGTCCCGGCGAGCGCTTCCAGTACTCGAACGCCGGCTACATCCTGCTGGGCCTGCTCATCGAGGAGGCCGCCGGGACCGGGTACGCGGCGGCCGTCGACGCCCGCGTGTTCGCGCCCGCGGGCATGGACGCCAGCGGCTGCTTCGCCGCCGACGAGGTCCGCCCGGACGTCGCCGTCGGGTACCTGCGGCCGAGCGCGCCGGGGGAGCCGTGGCGCACGAACGTCTTCGCCGTCCCGGCCGCGAGCGGACCGGACGGCGGCTCGTTCGCCACCGCCGCCGACCTCGACCGCTTCCTCACCGCCTACGCCTCGGGCGGACTCGTGCCGCCGCCGCTCCTGGACGAGGCCCTGCGCCCGCACGGGGACATCGACGAGGACGCGGCCATGGGCCTGGGCGTCTACCTCCTCGGCGCGGGCGAGGACCGCGCGATCGGCGCGGAGGGCGCCGACCCCGGCGCCGAGGCGCTCATCCGCCACTACCCCGCCAAGGGCGTCAACACCGTCGTCCTGTCGAACGTGAACGACTCGGCGTGGACGGTCGACGCGGTACTGCGCGACATGGTCACCGGGTCCTGACGCAGCGGTGCCGCCGCCGGGCGACAAGTCGCCTCGGGCCCGCGGCGCGGTGATTGTCCGGATCGGTGCGCGCGGCCATTTCTCACCCGCCGCACGGGGTAGCACCGCGCAGCGGTGTGACCGGTAATGCGGGCGTTCGTCTGCTTTCGACACTGCCCCTCGGGTCCGCGAAGGACGGTGCCGATGCGGCATCGGTGCAGGTAAACGGCAATTCAGGAAAATCGCGAGGCCCCCCGGGGACACCTGGCGCGGATACGATTCGCGGACCCGTACCGACAGGTACGCCGGCTCCCGTCCCGCCTCCTACCCGGAGCCCCGCCATGATCGAACACTTCACCCAGGCCTACGTCACCCTGCCGGTCGCCTTCCTCGTCTCCATGACCGGCTCGGCCCTCGGGCTCCTCATGGCGCGCCACGCGCGCCGCCACGACCGGCCCGGGCGGCGCGCCCTGTGGCTGGCCGTCGCCGCGTTCGCCATCGGCGGCACCGGCATCTGGGTCATGCACTTCGTCGCCATGCTCGGCTTCGCCGTCACCGACGTGGAGCTCCTGTACGACCCGGCGCTGACCGCGCTCAGCGCCCTCGTCGCCGTCGCGGCGGTCGCCTGCGGCCTGGTCTTCATCGGACTCGGCCGCTACTCGCGGGTGAAGCTCGCGTTCGCCGGGCTGTTCACCGGCGCGGGCATCGCCGGCATGCACTACATGGGCATGGCGGCCCTCAGCGCCGAGGTCGAGCTCACCCACCGGACCGGCTACGTGGTCGCGGCCACCGCGATCGCCGTCGGCGCCGCCACTACCGCGCTGTGGCTCTCGTGGCGCCTCGAGCGCACCTCCGCGATCTGGCTCGCGGCGGTCGTGATGGCCCTGGCCGTCAACCTCATGCACTACACGGCCATGTTCGGCGTCCAGGTCGGCGGCGACGCCGCCGAGGACGCCCACGGCGCCCACTCGATGGACCTCATCTTCCCGATGGCCACGCTCACCGCGATCGTGCTCCTGGTCCTCATCTTCGCCGTGGTCACCGTGCCCACCGACGAGGAGATGCAGACCGAGGCGCGCATGACGACGATCGAGCGGGAGCTGCGCCCCGGCGTGGAGCGCAGCACCCGCTGACCTAGCGGCGGCCGTACACCAGGCGCCGCAGCAGGGTCTCGGCCGGACCGCGGAGGCCCTTGCGGCGCATCAGCTCCGCCCCGGCCACGCTCACCAGCCACACCGCGGCGGCGCAGGCGCCCGAGACCAGCAGCGGCGAGCCGACGCGCTCGTCGAGCGCGAGCGTGAACGGCATCGCCAGGAACAGCCAGGCCACCGACTGGAACAGGTAGCCCGTCAGCGAGCGCTGCCCGAGCGCGGACACGGCCTTCGCCACCGGGCCCGGCCCCGCGCCGCGGCGGGTCAGGGCGTGCGCGAGCAGCCCGAACAGCGCCACGTAGCCGACGCCGCCGAAGAACCCGGAGGTCTCGTACAGCATCCGGACCGGGCCGGCCGCGTCCGCGCCCACCGCGACGAACCCGCCCGCGTGCAGCGCCATCGGCAGCCCGGCCGTCACCGCGATCGCGAGCCCGCCCGCCGCGGCCCAGCCCAGCAGCCGCAGGTGCCGCGCGGGCTCCTCCAGGACGCGGTGCCGCGCGGCCCACGAGCCGACCCACACCATGAGGATCATCGCCAGCAGCGTCAGCGTGTGGGCCGGCCACTCGGCGAGGCGCTCCCGCACGGAGTCCGCATAGGTCGCGGCCTCGACCGACGGGAACGGCGTCACCGAGACCGCCGCGCCGCCCGCGCCCGACCCGAGGGCGGCGAGGGCCATGGCGGCGAGCACCAGCACGTAGACGAGGCCGACCGCGAGGTACCACGGCGCGAAGCGGTGCACCTTGTCCGAGCGCTGGAGCAGCAGCAGCGTGAACGCGATCCCGATGAGGCCGTAGGCGCCCAGGAAGTCGCCCGAGTACAGCAGGAGGCCGTGGACGGCGCCGAACGCGAGCAGCCAGGCGTTGCGGCGCAGCAGCACCGACCGCACCTGCCGCGGCGCCGCCCCGGCGCGCTCCTGGCGGCGGGCGAGCTGGACGAGGCCGTAGCCGAACATGATCGCGAACAGCGGGAACGCCCGGGCGTGCACGAACTCGACCATGAGGAAGTTGTAGTAGCGCTCGAGGCCGCGCGGGTCGGTCGCGACGCCGGGGGCGCTCGCCAGGAAGTACCCGGCGGCGTTGGCGAGCGCGATGAACAGGAGCATCGCGCCGCGGGCGAGGTCGGGCGCGAGGGCCCGCTCGGCGGCTTGGACGGGCCCCCGCGCGACGCGGGGCGGGGATTGCAGGTCGGCGGTCATGCCGGCACCTCCGGTGACATCAGGGAATATTTAATATCCCAAGGATAGTATCCTAGAGATACTAACTGGGTGTGCGATGATGTGCCCGCCGGGAGTCGGCCGGGGTGCGGAGGTGGCGGGACGAGATGGACGAGGCGGAAGTGCCGGTCGAACTGGCGCGCCTGTGGCGCATCGCACCGGAGTCGCGGCTCGGGCGTCCCGCCCGGCTCGACGTCGGCGCCGTCGTGGACGCCGCGGTCGCGCTCGCCGACCGCGACGGCCTCGCGGCCGCGACCCTCCCGAAGGTCGCCGAAGCCCTCGAGGTCACCAAGATGTCCCTCTACCGCCACGTCGGCTCCAAGGACGAGCTGCTGGTCCTCATGCGCGACGCGGCGCAGGGGCCACCGCCCGCGTCGCTGGAGGGGACCGGGCCCTGGCGCGAGCGCCTGCGCGGCTGGGCCGAGGCGCAGGCCGCGGTCCTGGAGCGCCATCCGTGGCTCGTCCGGATGCCGGTCACCGGCCCGCCGAGCGGCCCCAACGGGATCGCCTGGTTCGACGCGGGCCTGCGGGCGCTGCGGGAGACCGGCCTCGACTGGGGGGCGAAAGTGGGCGTGGTGATGCTGGTGAGCCAGTACGTGGGCGGCGCCGCCGAACTGGCGCAGGGCCTGGCGGCCGGCCGCGGCACGGGCCTCGACCAGGCGGCGGCCGAGCAGTCCTACGGCCGCGCGATGGCGGCGCTGGTCGACCCCGGGCGCTTCCCCGACGCGGCGGCCCTGTTCGGCTCGGCGACCTTCGAGGCGACCGGGCCCGACACCGGCGGGCACGACTTCCGCTTCGGCCTGGAGCTCGTCCTCGACGGCGTGGCCGCCGCCGTCGAACGGGCCTGAGACGCGGGACCGGCCCCGCTCGAGGCGAGCGGGGCCGGTCCACCTGCGGGGAGAGGGAAGCCGGGGTCAGCCGACGGTGTTCGCGAAGTTATAGCCGTTCGTGGCGTCCCAGTTGATCGACCAGGTCATGGCCCCGCCGATGCCCGGGTAGGCCTGGTCGGGGACGAAGTCGCCGCAGCCCTGGAGGGTCTCCAGGCAGCGGATCGCGTCGTTGACCATCGACGGGTCCACATAGCCCGACCCGGCGGCGCTCGGCACGGCCGGCAGGCCCAGGCCCACCTGGCTCGGGTCGAGCCCGGCCTCCAGCTGGATGCAGGCCAGGCCGGTCAGGAAGTCGATGTCGCCCTGGCCGTACACCTGGCCGTCGCAGCCGAGCATGGTGCCCGAGTTGTAGTACTGCATGTTGACGATCGTCAGGATGTCCTTGGTGTTCACCGCGAGCTGCGCGTAGCTGCCCTGCGCGGACTGGAAGTCGATCGTCTGCGGCGCCATGGTGTAGGTGAAGCCCGGCTTCGCGCCGCTCACCGAGCGCAGCGCGGTCTCCATGGGGCCGGGGTTGATGCCGTGCTCGAGGTCGATGTCGACCCCGTCGAAGCCGTACTCGTCCATCAGGCCGATGATCGAGTTCGCGAAGGCCGCGGCGGTGGCGCCGTCGTTGACGGTGACGGTGCCGCGCTCGCCGCCGACCGAGATGACGACCTTCCGGCCCTGGGCCTGGATCGCGTCGATGTCGGCCTTGAAGGCGGCCTCGGTGTAGCCGGCGTTGGTGAGGCTCGAGTCCAGGGCGAAGTCGACCTGGCCGGGGGTGGCGGTGGACTCGGCGAAGGCCACCGCGACGATGTCGTACGCGGCGGGGATCTCGCCCAGCTCCATGACGCCCGAGCCGTTGTCGAAGTTGTGCCAGTAGCCGGTGAGGAGCACGTCCTCCTGGCCGGGGCCGCCGGTGGGCGGGTCGGTGGGCTCCTCGGTCGTGGGCGGGTCGGTCGGGCCGGTGCCGTCGCAGGCACCGAGGTCCTCCCAGACGCCCCACTCGCCGGTGGTGCCGGGGGTCTCGCCGGTGGTCCACCACTTGGCGCGGTACTCGTGGCCCTGGTGGCTGACGCGGTCGCCGCCGACGTAGATCGCGCCGGACTCCCAGGCCGCGCTGGCGCAGGCGGCCTGGGCGGAGGCGTTGTAGGCGAACGTCATCGGCACGGCGACGGCGGCGCCCGCCGTCGCGAGTGCGGCGGCGGCGATGATCGCGGCTCTGCGGGTGGATCGCACGGGACCTCCAATATATTTAAGGATTCTTAAATGTATCTCCCTCATGTTGTCCTCGGGTCGCGCGAATGTCAAGACCGCCGGACATGAAAAAATCCGACTCGTCCGGTTTGCGGGCGGACTTCGCCACTCCCGCAACCGAACGAGTCGGTGTCCTTACTATTGGTGCCGCGCCTCAGGCGGCCCCGCGGCGCCCGGTCCCCTCGCGGCCCCGGCCCGGCCGCTCCGCGAGGCGCCGCTCGCGCCTGCCGCGGGCGAGCTCGGTCTCGAGCGCGTCCAGCGGCCCCGCGAACGCGTCCGCGAACCGCTCCAGCCAGGCCCGGACGGCGGCCAGGCCCTCCTCGTCCACGCCGTAGACGCGCCTGGTCCCCTCGGCGCGCACCGTCACCAGCCCGGCCTCGCGCAGGACCTTCAGGTGCTGGGAGACGGCGGGCTGGGAGATCCCGCCGCGCCCCTGGGCGGCGAGCCGCTCGCCCAGCGCCGCGGCCACCGCCCCGGCGGGGCGCTCGCCCTCGCCGAGCAGCTCCATGATCCGGCGGCGCACCGGGTCGCCGAGGGCGTCGAAGGCCGCCTCGGCGCTCACTCCTGCGGCGGGACGGTGTAGAACGCGACGACCGCGTCCCGCGCGGCCCGGGCCTGCCCGGGGTCGTCGCCGTCGGCGACGGCGGCCTCGGCCCAGGCGTCGGCGAGGACCCCGGCGTACTCGACACCGGCGGGGCTGGTCATGAACGCCTCGAACTCGGCCGCGTCGAGGGGCTCGCCGGTCTCGAGGTAGACGCCGAGGCCGTGCACGCTGCCGTCCCAGCCGACGCCGACCGCGCCGGGCCCGTACTGGCGCCACATCTCGGGGTCCACGGGCGCCTCGTGCACGAGCTCGAGGACGGTGCCGCCCTCGCTCTTGCTCAAGCGCACTTCGACCCAGGACATGCCGCCGCCGAACTCCCAGGTCACCGCCAGGGAGTCGGGGGCGTCGCAGCGCTCGACGAGGCCGCCGGCGTTGCCCTCGAACTGGTACCGGCCGCCGACGGCGAGGTCGCCGCTGACGGGCAGGAACCAGCGCGGCAGCCGCTCGGCGCTGGTGAGCGCGTCCCAGACGTCGGCCTGCTCGGCGCGGTAGGTCCGGCGCGCGACGAGGACCTTCGTGGCGGCCCCGTCGCGCTCGCCGGTGCGGATCGAGCGCGCCACCAGCCCGGCGGTCGCGATCGGGTCCTTGGGATCGGTCATGACACCCTCCTAATATAAGTCAAAACTTATATTAGGAGGGTGCGGCGCCGATGTCAAACGGGCGTCAGCGCTCCACGTAGCCCAGCAGGTCCTGCCTGGTCAGCACCCCCACGGGCTTCCCCTCGGCGAAGACCATGAGCGCGTCCCGGTCCCGCAGGGCCGCGACGGCCCGCTCGACCTGCTCGCCCGAGCCGATGGTCGGCAGCGCCTCGCCGACGTGCCGCTCGACCGGGTCGTGCAGCGTCGCCTCCCCCGAGAACAAGGCGTCCATGAGGTCCCGCTCGGCCACCGCCCCGGCGACCTCGCCGCTGGTCACCGGCGGCTCGGCCTTGAGCACCGGCATCTGGCTCACCCCGTACTGGCGCATGATGTCGATCGCCTCGCGCACCGTGTCCTGCGGGTGCACGTGGACCAGCTCGGGGATGTCGCCGCCCTTGCCCGCGAGGACCTCGCCCACAGTGGTCTCGCCCGAGCCGCCCATGAAGCCGTACTCGGTCATCCACGCGTCGTTGAAGATCTTCGACAGGTAGCCGCGCCCGCCGTCGGGCAGGATCACCACGACCACGTCGCCCGGGTCGGCGTCCCGGGCCACCGCGAGCGCCCCGACCACGGCCATCCCGGCCGAGCCGCCGACCAGGAGCCCCTCCTCGCGCGCCAGGCGCCGCGTCATCGCGAACGACTCCGCGTCCGTGACCTCCACGATCCGGTCGGCGAGCGTGCGGTCGTAGTTCGCGGGCCAGAAGTCCTCGCCCACGCCCTCCACGAGGTAGGGCCTGCCGGTCCCTCCCGAGTAGACGGACCCCTCGGGGTCGGCGCCCACGACCTGGACCCTGCCGCCGGAGACCTCCTTGAGGTACCTGCCGATCCCGGTGATGGTCCCGCCGGTGCCGACGCCCGCGACCAGGTGCGTGATCCGCCCGTCGGTCTGGCGCCACAGCTCGGGGCCGGTCTGGTGGTAGTGGGAGGCGGGGTTCGCCGGGTTCGAGTACTGGTCGGGCTT
Organism: Glycomyces amatae; assembly: GCF_020991375.1. Classification (GTDB taxonomy): domain Bacteria; phylum Actinomycetota; class Actinomycetes; order Mycobacteriales; family Micromonosporaceae; genus Glycomyces; species Glycomyces amatae. The sequence goes on from NZ_JAJLQZ010000004.1 coordinate 37,261, forward strand.
CCACGCCTTGTCGATCTCGCTGATGAGGCGGTCGGAGACCTTGTAGTAGGAGCGCGGGTCCTCCGGGTCCACGGCGGTCGGACACACCACGACCTCCGCGCCGTAGGCCTTGAGGACGTTCCGCTTGTCCTCGGAGACCTTGTCGGGGCACACGAACACGCACTTGTAGCCGCGCTGCTGGGCGACCATCGCGAGGCCGACGCCGGTGTTGCCGCTGGTGGGCTCCACGATCGTGCCGCCCGGCTTCAGGGCGCCGGAGGCCTCGGCCTCGTCGATCATGCGCTGGGCGATGCGGTCCTTGATGGACCCGCCGGGGTTGAGGTACTCGATCTTGGCGAGCACGGTCGCCTGGGCGCCGTCGGTGACCGAGTTGAGCTTCACCAGCGGGGTGTCGCCGATGAGGTCGAGGACCGAATCGTAGTACTGCATACGTCCAGCCTAGGCCCGCAGATCGCGGGGAGGCTGGAGTCCCGGCCGCGTGGCCGGGAGCCGGTGCCCGAGGGTTAGTCGGAGAAGTCGAACTCGCCGTCTCTGGCGCCGGCGAGGAAGGCGTCCCATTCGGCGCGGGTGTAGACGATGACGGAGCCCTCGGGGTGGTGGGAGTGGCGGACGGCGACGCGCCCGGAGCCGTCCGCGAGGGGACCCGCTTCGACGCACTGGCCGCCGCCGCTGCTGCTGCGGCTGCTGACGCGCCAGCGGATCCCAGCCAGCTCGCCTTCAGTGAGCTGCTGTTCGGTGCTCATCGAATCTCCTTCAGACGCTTGGCGATCAGGTCGACCGAGCGCTTTTCGGCGAGGGCCGCCCGATCAAGATCATCCCACACGACCTCGAAGTTGCTCACCTTCGGTGCTTCGAGGTAGAGCGACCCTCCTGTGGTCTCGACATAGGCGACGGCAGGGTACGGCTCCGGCATCGAGAACAGTTCGAAGCTGCCGTTGAGTCCCGCGTGCGGCCCGTGCTCGGTGGGGATGATCCGGATGGTGATACCGGGCCGGTCGCTGGTGTCGAGGAGCCGCTGAAGCTGCCCGCGCATGACCTGAGCGGAGCCGACGGTCCGGTGCAGTACCGCTTCTTCAAGTACGAGATCGATTCGCGGTGCGCTGTCCGCTTCGAGGATCTGCTGGCGCTCTATCCGCAGATCGATCCAGCGGTCGATCTGCGCCGCCGATGCGCGGTCGTGCTCCAACCGGTTGATCACCGCCTCGGCATAGGGCCGGGTCTGGAGCAGGCCGTAAACCAAGAGGTGCTGGTAAGTGCAGATCCGCTCAGCGCGGCTCTCCAGCCAGGGCACATCGATGAACTCCGTGCCAAGATCCTTCCGGTGCTCGTCCCACCAGTCCTTGCGCCAGGCCTCATCGCAGATTTCCAGAAGACCGTCTCGAAGCTTCTCGTCATCGACTCCGTAGAGCGTGAGCAGGCCGAGCACATCGACACGGCGAAAGGGAAAGATGCCGTTCTCGTAGCGGCCCAGCATCGTGGCGTCGCGTTGGATGTAGTCGGCGGCATCGGCTTGCGACACCCCGCAGGCCTTTCGCAGGTCGCGCATCTTCTCGCCGAGCCACTGCGAGCGGAGGTTCGGTTCGGTCTTCGTCTTCGCCATGCCATCCTCCACGGTTCGCCCGAAAGATCCAACTCAGGATTAGTGCAGACTTGCACTGATCCTGACCGTATGCCATGATACCAACAAGGCGTGAGAGTTCCATCACGGGATTCCGGGGAGAATGTCCGCTCGGGCGGATATTTCGCGCCATCGCATAAGCCGACCGGGGCGGGGCCGAAGTTTGGAAGCCCAGGCCCGCCCCGGTCTTGAGACATCGGAGGTAACACCGTGTCCGGACCCATTGTCGCCGAATCGGCCGGGAAGGCCAACCTCGATCCGCCGACCGAGCCGCAGTCGTTCACGATCCGCTGCGCCGAGTGCGCCGACGAGCGCAACTCGCATCTGCCCCACTGCCCCGGCGTCGTCGCCGCCGGGTACGACTCGCCCGGCCTCGGCGCGTTCTCCAGCACCGTCTACCCCAGCGTGGGCGGGAACTTCTGCAAGCACGAGAGCGCCTTCGGCGCCCTCCGCTTCTACGCGATCTGGGGGCCGGTGGAACTCCACCTCGAAGACGGCAGGGTGATCGCCTTCGACGACCTCCACTGAGCGCATCGAAACGATCAAGGCCGACCGGGCTTTCGCCGTCGCGCTCGACCCGGAGCCGAAGCGGTCGGAGTGCCGCAGTCGCATTGCGGCGCAGCCACTCCGACTGCTTCGGATGAGCGCAGCACATGTCGGGCGACGAGCGAAGTCACAGCGTCCCTTCGCAATCCTGGTAATGTCCGCGGCAAGAACGGCCTGATCGATCGGAGCGGCATGACGGCGACCATTGCGGACGAATCGTGGGACGGCGAGGACGGTCTGCGCCTACGCGGCGCCATGGAGGCCGAACTGGCCGCCCGCTACAACATTCCCGACCAGGAGACCGACAAGCCCACCGCGGAGACCGTCACCGCCTTCGTGGTCGCCCGTGATGCGAACGGCGCCGCCACCGGCTGCGGCGCCCTGCGCCTGCTCGACGACGGCACGGCGGAGGTCAAGCGGATGTACGTGGTGCCGGAGGCGCGCGGCACCGGCGTGGCGACCGGCGTCCTGCGCGCGCTGGAGGACCACGCCCGGCGGCTCGGGGTGGACGCCATAGTGCTGTCGACCGGCGTGAAGCAGCCCGACGCGATCCGGTTCTACGAGCGCGAGGGGTACCAGCGGACCGACGGGTACGGCCCGTACGTCGGCCACCCGATGGCCAGGTGCTTCACCCTGCGGCTCGACCGGTGACCCGGAGCCGCTGAACGGCCCGAGGCAGGACCGCCCGCGGAGGGCGGTCCGCGCGGCGGCCGCGATCGCGAACGCCGGTCCCGCTGCGTGGATACGATCGGCGGTGGTGCCTCCCGTGCCGGGCCGACCGGCGAGAATCGGGGGCGCAACCGCTATCGCAACGTTGGGAGACCGTATGAGCACCGCCGACATCGGCGTGGTCGGGCTGGCCGTCATGGGCTCGAACCTCGCCCGGAACTTCGCCCGCAACGGCTTCACCGTCGCGGTCTACAACCGCACGTACGCCAAGACGACGGAGCTCATCGAAGAGCACGGCGGCGACGGCGACTTCGTCCCCTCCGAGGAGCTGGCGGACTTCGTCGCCTCCCTCAAGCGGCCCCGCAAGGCCATGATCATGGTCCAGGCCGGCCCCGCCACCGACGCCGTCATCGACCAGCTCGCCGCCCTCATGGAACCGGGCGACATGATCATCGACGGCGGCAACGCCCACTTCGAGAACACCCGCCGCCGCGAAGCGGCCCTGCGCGACAAGGGCCTCCACTTCGTCGGCACCGGCGTCTCCGGCGGCGAGGAGGGGGCCCTCCTCGGCCCCGCGATCATGCCCGGCGGCTCCGAGGAGTCCTACGAGTCCCTCGGCCCGATCCTGGAGGCCATCAGCGCCAAGGCCCCCGACGGCACCCCCTGCTGCACCCGCCTGGGCCCCGACGGCGCCGGGCACTTCGTCAAGATGGTGCACAACGGCATCGAGTACTCCGACATGCAGCTCATCGGCGAGGCCTACGACCTGCTGCGCCGCGGCGTCGGCATCGAGCCGGCCGAGCTCGCGCGGATCTTCTCCGAGTGGAACGCCGGCGACCTCGACTCCTACCTCATCGAGGTGACCGCCGAGGTCCTCGGCCACACCGACGCCGTCACCGGCAAGCCCCTCGTGGACGTCATCGTGGACCAGGCCGGGCAGAAGGGCACCGGGCGCTGGACCGTCCAGAACGCCCTCGACCTGGGCGTCCCGGTCACCGGCATCGCCGAGGCCACCTTCGCCCGCGCCCTCTCCTCGGGCGTCAAGCAGCGCGAAGGCGCCGTCGACCTGCTCACCGGCCCCTCGGAGAAGGCCGAGATCCCCGAGGGCTTCGTCGAGGACGTCCGCCAGGCGCTCTACGCCTCCAAGATCGTCGCGTACGCGCAGGGCTTCGACCAGATCGCCGCCGCCAGCGCCGAGTACGACTGGGGCATCGACCTGGGCTCGTGCTCGGCCCTGTGGCGCGCGGGCTGCATCATCCGGGCGCGCTTCCTCGACCGCATCACCGAGGCGTGGCGCTCCGACCCCGACCTGCCGACGCTGCTGGCGGCCCCGGAGTTCACCAAGATCGTGACCGACGCACAGGACGCGTGGCGCCGCGTCGTGGCCACCGCGGCGTACGCGGGCATCCCGACCCCGGGCTTCTCGTCGGCGCTCGCCTACTACGACGGGCTGCGCTCGCGGCGCCTCCCGGCCGCCCTCATCCAGGGGCAGCGGGACTTCTTCGGCGCGCACACCTACAAGCGCGTCGACCGCGAGGGCACCTTCCACACCGACTGGTCGGGCGACCGCACCGAGCAGGAACTGTAAGGGCCGCAAGGCCGTCGAACGGCGCCGCCCCCGCTCGTCTCGAGCGGGGGCGGCGCCGTCTCGCGTGCGGGAGGCCACACTCTTGAATACACTCCTTGGTTTCCTTTGGGGCCGGGTCGGTGTACCCTCAAATTACACCGACTGGTTTCTATAGGAAACCAATGAGTTTCTACAAGGAGGCACCCATGCCCGCCATCACCGTCGGCGCCGCCAAGGTCCACTACGACACCGCCGGATCCGGGCCGCGCCTCGTCCTCGTCCACGGCACCGGCTCCGGCGGCGCCGAGATGGTCTGGGGCGGCATGCTCGACCACTTCGCCACCACGCGCACCGTCGTGCTCCCCGAGCTGTCCGGATCGCTCAAGACCGTCGACGACGGCGCCCCGCTCACCGTCGAAGGCCTCGTCGCGCAGGTCGCCGCCGTCATCGAGGCGACCGGGGACGGGCCGGTCGACGTCGCCGGGTTCTCCCTGGGCGGCACGGTGGCCGCCGCGCTCGCCGCGCTCCGCCCCGAGCTGGTGGCCCGCGTCGTCCCCATCGCGGGCTGGGCCCGCAGCGACCACCCGGCCTTCCAGCAGACGTTCGCGCTGTGGCGCTCCCTCGCCGACGACCCGCGGCGCTTCGGCGAGTTCGCGACGACCACCGTGTTCAGCTCGACGTTCCTCGGCCGCTTCGACGACGCCTCCCTCGCCACGGTCAACGCCACGATGGTTCCTGACGAGGGCACCCTGCGCCACATCGACCTCGACGTGCGCGTGGACATCCGCGCGCTCCTGCCGAAGATCCAGGCGTCGGCGCTGGTCATCGGCAACGCCCACGACGCGTGCGTCCCGGTCGGCCTCCACCGTGAGCTCGCCGCCGGCATCGCGGGCGCCCAGTACCGCGAGCTCGACAGCGGCCACATCGGCTTCGCCGAGCAGCCCGAGGCGTTCCTCGACGCCATCGACCGCTTCCTGGCGTGAGCGGCGGGACCCCCTCCCGCCACTAGACTGGCCCCCGACACCGGCACGGGAAGGGGCACCATGGGCTCGGAGGCCACGGCGGCGCGGCGCGGCCGCCCCGACAAGCGCGAGGCGATCCTCCGCGCCGCGAGCCGCGTGTTCGGCCGCGAGGGCTACGCGCGGGCCACGGTCGACGCCATCGCCGCCGAGGCCGGCGTGTCCAAGAAGACCATCTACAACCACTTCGAGGACAAGGCCGAGCTGTTCCGCACGGCCGCGATCGAAGGCGTCCGCGACGTCTCGGAGCGCATCAGCGTCCTCGTCGACCGGCACCTGTCGAAGATCCTCGACCTCCAGACCGACCTGACCGACTTCGCGGTCGACCGGGCCGAGGCGATCCTGGACGCGCCCGACGAGCACACCGCGTTCAGCCGCACCATCCGCGCCGAGGTCACGAGCCTGCCGAGGCCCGTGATCGACGAGTGGCTGCGGGAGGGGCCGCTGCGGTCGCAGCGCGAGATCGCCGCGAAGTTCCGGGCGATGGCCGACCGGGGCCTATTGGCGCTCGACGACGCCGACAAGGCCGCCGAGCACTACACGCTGCTGAGCTTCACCCCGATCAGCGACCGCACCTTCTTCGGGGCGCTGCCGATCGGCGGGGACGAAGTGGCGGCCCTGGCTGCCGAGGGCGTGCGGATGTTTCTGCGCCTCTACGGCGCTCAGTCGCCGAACCGCGGGGAGTAGGCCCCGCCGAGGTCGACCGGCTCGGCGGGCCGGTCGCCGTCGCGCAGGCGCTTGACGAGGGCGACGAACCGCTCGGGGCCGATGGAGCCGTCGGAGGCGCCGCACCGCTCGGCGGGGAGCCATCCGAAGCCGAGCCGCTGCTCGTAGGCGATGCCGCTGGACATGCGGGGTGCGAAGCGGTCGACGCGGTGGAAGAAGTACCAGTTCTTCTGGACCAGCAGGCGGCCGTGCGGGAACGCGGCGAAGACGCCGTAGGCGACCGGCGCCCCCAGCGCCCCGGGCTCGAGCTCGAGCCCGGTCTCCTCGGCGACCTCGCGGACGGCGCCCTCCGCCGGGGACTCGCCGGGGTCGAGGCCGCCGCCGGGGACGAACCAGCGGACGACCCCGTCCAGGCACGGGTTGCCGCCGATGTGGAGGACCGCGCCGTGCTGGTCGAGGAGGAGGACGCGGGCGGCGACGCGCAGGACCGCGCCGGTCTCGGCTTCGATGCTCATCGCAGGCTCGCGCGGTTCCCGGCGGGCTCGAGCTGCACCGGCTCGGTCGGCACGTCGCCGCCGATGAGACGTTTCACCAGGTCCACGAGCGAGTCGATGGGGCGGTCGAACCCGTCGGCGGCGTCGAAGGCGTCGGCGGCGATCCAGGTGAACTCGAAGTCCTGCTCGTAGGCGTCGCCGCCGCTGACGCGCGGCTCGAAGTGCTCGACGCGGACGAAGAAGAAGTGGTTCTCCTGCGTGAACGGGCCCTGCGCCCGCAGCGCGTGGTAGTGCTGGCGGGCGACGGGGCCGGTGAGGTCGGACGGGTGCAGGCGCAGCCCGGTCTCCTCGAACAGCTCGCGCGCGGCGGCCTCGGCCATGGCCTCGCCCTGGTCGATGCCGCCGCCGGGGAGGAACCAGCGGGCGGGGCGCTCGGCGGTGGCGTTGCGGCCGGTGAACAGGACGCGGTCCTGCTCGTCGATCACGATGCAGCGCGCGCCGTGCCGGTCGATTCGGGTGGTTTCGTTCTCCGCGGTCACCGGTCAAGTATGGCGGCACGCTCTGTAGGCGTCCAGTCTCTATCCGCGTCCCACAGCCAGGCGCCCCACGGAAGCCGAACGGGCGGAACGGGTTCGGCGCCGGCCCGCACTCCTTTGAGCAGGCAGGCGATCGGCGCGGGGAAGACCAGGCCGTCGGCGGCGGCCAGCTCGGCGGGACCGAGCCAGCGCGCCGCGGTGAACTCCTGCCGCTCGACCTCCTCGAGCCGGTCCCGGACCGGCTCGAAGTGCGGCACGCGCAGGAAGAAGTAGGCGTCCCGGGAGTGGACGACCAGGTCGGGGGCGTCAGACCAGGCCCCTTCGGTCTCGGCCACCACAGGGCCGAGCGAATCGGGCGCGACCTCGAGGCCGGTCTCCTCGAACACTTCGCGGACGGCGCCCGCCTCGAGGGTCTCGCCCGGGTCGAGGCCGCCGCCGGGGGTCACGTAGTACTCGACGCCGGGGCCCATGTAGTCCCTGCTGTGGAACAGCAGCACCCGGTCGTCCTCGTCCACCAGCAGCACCCGCGCGCACCGGCGGCGCACGATGCGGGGTTCGATGCTCATGGCCCCGAGTATGGTCCCGCCGCGGGGCGCCGGCAAGGCGCCGGCGCCCCGCCGGCGTTCAACCCAGGATGTCGGCGACGGTCGGCGCCACGCCGCCGCGTTTGAGCCAGACCGCGAGCTGCGCGGGGTCCTGGCACTGCTCGATGCGGCGGCGCTGGTTCTCGGTGAGGTGCAGCCCGCGCCCCTCGATGACGAGGATCAGCGCCCGGGCCTCGCCCCGGGCCTCACCGCGGGCCTCGCCGCGGGCCTCGCCGCGGGCTTCGCGCTCGGCGAGGAGCTTGCTCTGGTACGGGTACGTCTCGCTGCTCATCAGCGCCTCCAAGATCGTGGCCCCGAGGTGGTGCGGGCCCGCTCGATTCAGGCGACCGCGCGCGTGAGCGCTTCCCGCTCGCTCTCGGGCAGCCGCCGCTGCAGCCGCCGCGCACGGAGTGTCGCGTCAGCGACCTCGCAGATCCGGGCGATCTCCACATCGGCGGGCGACACCTCGGCCAGGCCGTGCTGCTCCAGCCACATGGACACCTCAGCCCACGAGTACAGGCTCACGCGCGGCCGCGGGATCCGCGGCTCGGGGAACCCGCCGGGACCGCGGCGGCCAGTGGTCCAGTGGTCGACGGCTGCGAAGGTCCTGTTGGTCCGCTCGGCTATCTCGGGCAGGGCGACCAGGTCTTCAGAGACGCCGAGGAGGTCGACACCGGCCTTCCGGCCCTGCCGGATGGCCGACGCGACAGCCTGGACCGCCGAGGGGGCCTCCCGATCGAAGACCGCCGACCCTTCGCCGCCTGTGGCCGGTTCGAAGGCGACCAGGGCGTCGCCCCAGCCCGCTTCATACAGCGCGTCGATGACATGGTCGCCGGGCGGAGCAGAAAAGTGCAGTTCGAACGCGTAGACAGTCACCGTTTCATGGTCCCTTCTCGATATCTGTGCCCAAACCGTGGGAACACCGGTCGGCCAGTTTCCGCAGTCGCTTGGCGAAGTCTTCCGGTGATGTCGGTGTCGACCAGATCGATCTCGGTGGTCGACAACCTTCCTCGCCGCCGGGGCAGTACGCCTTCCCCCATGCGTGTCCTGCCGGTACTGCGATCTTCCAGCCCTTCGCCTCCATGTACTCGACCGCCGCGCGGATGTGCTTGTCGGGATGTCTCGGCATGTATCAATAACACTACATCCTCGACGTGAAGCCCGGCAGCGACACGCGGGGCGCCTTGCGTCAGCGTGCGCTCCGGTCCGCCCAGGGCGGCTCGATCGGGCCGTCCGGGCGCTCTCCGGCGAGGAGCCGCTCGAGGACTCCGGCCAGGCCGACCGGGAAGACGACCGCGTCCGTCGCGGCCAGGTCCGCCTGCGAGAGCCACTCGTAGCGGCTGATCTCGCGGTCCTCGCCGTCCTCCAACCCGCTGAAGTCGGGTTCGCAATGGGCCGTGCGCCGGAAGATCAGGCCCTCAGGGGTGGTCGCCATGCGCGCCGGCGTAACCCGCCGCAGCGGCGGCGCCCCGGGCGCAGAGCGGGCCCGCGGCGCTGCGCCGCGGGCCCGGGTTCCCTCGGTTCAGGCCGCGGCCGGCTCCACCGCCTTCTCGGCTGTCCCGCGGTCGGCGATGAGCCGCTTGGCGAGCCGCCCCGACGCCTCCGCGACGCCCATGATCATCAGGGCGTTGATCGCGTGGAAGCCGAAGACGATCTGGCCCGGCACCGTCCCGGCCACGCTCACCACCGCGATCAGCGACTGGAGCACGACCAGGCCGAACGTCGCCGCGGCCAGGCCCGTGAGCTTCCCGCCGGAGCGGGCCAGCGCCGCGAACAGGATGCCCAGCAGCGCCACGGCCGCGATGAGGCGCCCGTTCATGATGTGCAGCGAGAACGACTCGTCGGGCGAACCGGTCCCGAGCGAGCCGTACCCGGCGAGGAAGAACTGGACGCCGATCAGCACGTGCAGCAGCATCGTCCAGACCCGGTAGACCTTAAGCATCGATGCCCCCCGTTGCCGCGCTCTCCGACGCGATCTCGTCCTGGACCGCGTCGACAGCGGTCATCGCCCCGTACGCCAGCAGGTAGACCACGCAGTGGTCCGAGAACACCTCGCCGCGCCACTCCTCCACATCGGACTCCTCTACCGCGTCGGGGGCCAGCGCCGCCGACACCGCCAGCCGCGCCCCCAGCGCCGCCTGCGACGGCAGGTCCGCCGCGCCCGCCAGCGCCGGCGGCCGCGCCCCCAGCGCCGAGGCGCCCGCGCCCACCGTGCGCGCCACCGCGTCCGCGGCCTGGTCGCTCAGCAGCATCGACCCGTACCCGGCCATCGCCCGCACCGTCCCGTACGCCCGGCCCACCGGCGAGCCCGCGGCCCACGCCGGCTCCCGCACCTCCAGCTCCCGCACCCAGTCCGGCAGGTCCTCCAGCAGCGGCAGGCTCGCCCCCGGCGCCAGGTCCGCGGCCACCGCCTCCCGCACCAGCCGCGACGCCACCTGGCGCCCCAGCCGCGTCCGCGTCACCGGGCTCGGCGACTCGTTGTCCGCCAACGCCTTCACCAGGCGCGTGATCAGCTCGAACACCAGCGCCGTCCCGATGAACCGCGCCGCCGCCTCCGCTGGGAACGGCCCCTCCGGGCCCGGCTCCAGCGCCCACTCGGCCAGCGCCGCCCACTGGGGCGGCATCCGGCCCGAGCGCACCGCCTCCGCCGCCTCCGACTCGCCCGCCGCGTGCAGCATCATCGCGTGCGCGTCCGTGCAGAACCGGCACTCGTTGCGCACCGCGATCACCATCGCCACCACCTCCTTCGCCTTCCGCTCCTCGGGCCCGCCGACCAGCAGCGACTCGCGCAGCAGCGCCCACACCGGCGCCAGCAGCTCCGGCGCGGGCGACAGCATCGTGATCGCCGGGCCGATCACGCCCAGCTCGGACTCGACCTGCCGGTACACCGCGGCCAGCAGGCCATCGGCGTGCTTCGGAGCGACAGGGGTGACATGTCTGACTCCAGGGACTGTGCCTGTCAAGGCCATGGGGGTCGCCTCTCCTCGATTCGGTCCGGCGGCAGCGGCCGCCGCACGCCTCCAGGCTCCCCGCCGCCGGGCCGCGCGTCGTCGTCCCGCCGCCGACATTCGCGGCGGCGCCGAGCGCAGCACCGGGCCTCCCCGCGTACACCCTGGGCGGTACGCCCGGCCTGCACCGCGAGCCGACGCCGCCGCGGCCGGGCCGCCATAGGATGGGGGCATGTCGGCTCCCCCCACGTCCCGCCTCACCGGCCCGCGCCTCGACCTGGCCGTCGCCGCCCTCCTCCTGGCCGACACCCTGCTCTCGGGGGTGTTCAAGGCCATGGGGGACGGCCTGCCCCTCTACGCCTGGCCGCTGCTGGTGGCCGGCCCGGCCCTGTTCCCGCTGTGGCGCCGCCACCCGCGCGCGGTCATGCTCCTCAACGTCGTGGTCCTCGTCGTCATCGGCCACCTCCACCTCGGCCCGCTCAGCGCCCTCCCGGCCCTGGTCGCCGTGGCCGTGTGCATGTACGCCGGGCACCGCCGCCTCACCATCGCCATGGTGCTGATCCTGTCGACGTTCACCTTCCTCGGGAACTGGCAGACCGCCGGCTTCCGGCTCACCGGCAACGTCCTGGAGCAGTCCATGCTCGTCATCGGCTGGCTCCACGTCGCCCTCATCTCCGGCGAGTCGCGCCGCCAGCGGGACGCCTACATGGCCGAGGCCGAGCACACCCGCGAGGAGGCGGTCAAGCGCAAGGCCGCCGACGAGCGCGTCCGCATCGCCCGCGAGCTGCACGACTCCCTCACCCACTCGATCTCGGTGATCCGCGTCCAGGCCGGCGTCGCCCTCCACCTGGCGCGCAAGCGCGGCGAGGAGCCGCCGCCCGCGCTCGTCGCCGTCGAGGAGGCCGCCAAGGACGCCACCCGCGAGCTGCGCGAGACCCTCACCATGCTGCGCGACGACGACGGCCACCGGCTCTCCCGCGTCACCGACCTCGTCGACCGCTACCGGGGCCTGGGCTTCGCCATCGAGATCGCGTGCGCCATCGACGACCACGCCGAGGTCGGCGAGGAGGCCGACCACGCCGCGTACCGGATCGTCCAGGAGGCGCTGACGAACGCCGTCCGCCACTCCGGCGGCGACCGCGTCCGGGTCCGCGTCGCCCGCACCGAGGAGGCGCTCGTCGTCGAGGTCGCCGACAACGGCGGGACCGCCGCCGTCGTGCCCGGCCGGGGCCTCACCGGGATGCGCGAGCGCGTCGACGCCCTCGGCGGCACCCTCGACGTCGGACCCGGCGAGTACGGTTTCACCGTCCGCGCCGAACTGCCCGACGCGGCGCCCGCGCCGACGGCCGAGGCCGCGGCGGCCCAGGAGGCCGCGCGGTGATCCGGGTGCTGCTCGCCGACGACCAGCCGCTCATGCGCGGCGGCTTCCGCGCCCTCATCGACGCCGAGGACGACATGACCGTCGTGGCCGAGGCCGCCGACGGCCCCACCGCCGTGCGCCTCGCCGCCCAGGTCCGGCCCGACGTGGCCCTCCTCGACGTGGAGATGCCCGGCGGGGACGGCATCAGCGCCGTGCGCGCCATCGCCGCCGACGCCGCGCTGGACGACCTCCGCGTCGTCATGCTCACCAACTACTCCTTCGACGCGTACGTCTTCGACGCGCTGCGGGCCGGCGCCGCCGGGTACCTCGTGAAGGACACCGAACCCGAGGAGCTGCTGCGGTGCGTGCGCGCCGCGGCGGCGGGGGAGACGCTCCTGTCGCCGCAGATCGCGGCGAAGCTCGTCGCCGAGTACGTCGCCCACCCGCCCGCGCGCCTGGCCGGACGCGTCGAGGGCCTCACCTCCCGCGAGACCGAGATCGTGGCGCTGGTGGCGCGGGGCCTGACCAACGGGGAGATCGCCGAGCGCCTGTTCATCAGTCCGGCGACGGCCAAGACCCACGTGCACCGGGCCATGATGAAGCTCGCCGTCCGCGACCGCGCGGGCCTGGTCGTCTTCGCCTACGAGTCGGGCCTGGTGCAGCCCAAGGGCGGCGCGTGAGCGGCCGCCGCCGTCACGCTTCCGGGTGACACGGGCGCCGCGGGGCCGCGTTCTTGTCGGACCCGAGCGGGAGAGTGGGCCCTACCTTTCCCCTCTCGGGAGGGCGGGGGCTAGGGATGGCCGCGGCGGTCCCCGGCACCGGTGCCACCGCCGCCCCCGAGGCCCCTGCCGCCGTCGTCGTCCTCGACTTCGACTTCGCCGTCGCCGTCGCTCCCGTCACCACCGGCACCGTCACGGCCCTCCCCGCCGTCCCCGGCCGCGCTCGGCTCCCCCGCCTCGCCCTCGGCGGTGCCCGCCGTGCCGGCCGCCGGTTCGGCGGTCGCGTTGAACTCCGCCCCGAACAGCAGGACCGCGTTGGTGATCCACAGCCACACCAGGAACACGATCATGCCGCCGAGCGCGCCGTACGTCTTGTCGTAGTTCCCGAAGTTCGCCACATACAGTCCGAACAGGACCGACACCGCGATCCACAGCACCACCGCCAGCGCCGCCCCCGCGGCCCGCTCGCCGAACCGCGAGCGCCTCGACGGCGCCAGCCAGTACAGCAGCGCCACGATCGCGATGACCAGTACGACGATCACGGGCCACTTCACCCACGCCCACACCGCCACGGCCGTGCCGCCCGCACCGAGCGCGCCGCCGATCGCCCGCGCCACCGACCCCCCGGTCGCCGCCACCACCGCGCACACCGCCGTCAGCGCCCCGACCACCACTGTGAGCACCACCCGCACGATGAGCACCGTCCACCACTTGCGCGTCTCCCCGGTCCCGTTGACCTCGTTCAGCGCCCGCGAGAACGCCGCCACGTAGTTCGAGGCCGCCCACAGCGCCGCCACCAGGCCCACCAGGGCCATGAAGCCCGCCGTGGCCGGGTTCATCTGGAGGCGCGCCACGGCGTCCTCGATGATCCGCATGGTGTCCTCGGGGGCCACCGAGGCGATCCCGTCCAGCAATGAAGCGGTCGCGTCCTCGTCGAGCAGCCCGATGAGCGAGGTGCCCACCAGGATCGCAGGGAACAGCGACAGCACCGAGTAGTACGTGAGGGCCGCCGCGTCGTCGCCGCGGCTCTCCGAGCCGTACCGCTTAGCGGCCTTGATGATCGATCGTCCGCTCATCACTCCACCGTGCCAGGTCCGGCCGCCCCGCGGGGGCGAACGACCGACCCGGTTGCGGGCTAACGGGTGTAGCGCTGCTCCTCGCCGCCGCCGGTGGGGCGCGGGCGCGTGGTGAGGTCCCAGATGACGAAGACGTCCACCGCGATCACCAGCGCCGCCCACAGCGGGTACTGGGGCGCGAGGAAGAACTGGTTCATCGCCGAGACCACCGCGACCAGGAGCGCGGGGGCGACGCTGCGCCGCAGCCGCCCCAAGACCCGGCCCGGGCCCAGCTGCGCGAAACCGATCACGATGGCGGCCAAGCCGATCGCGATGTTCACCCAACCCCACCCGGTGTTGTCGGCCCGGTACCAGTAGCCGCCGCCGGTGAAGGCGAACACCTCGCCGCCCGCCACGGCGTACCCGATGAACACCTGCCAGGCGCCGACCAGCAGCAGCAGGACCCCGGCGAACGCGGAGCCGCCGGGCTCTCGGCGAGGATTCCAGTCCTCTTGCGTCATGTGGGGTCCCCCGGATGCCGGACGGCTTCGGTACCGCCGTGCGCGAGCCTCAGCTTAAGCGACGGGCCGCCGGGCCCTCGGCTTCGACGCCCGCCCAACGGCCGCGAACCCTCACCGCTAGGCGCCCTTGGCGTCCCCGACGCGGCGCAGCCAGTTCCCCAGCAGGGCGCTGCCGTCCTCGGTGAGGATCGACTCGGGATGGAACTGCACGCCCTCGACGTCGACCGCCCGGTGCCGCAGGCCCATCACGGTCCCGTCCTCGCTGGTGGCGCTCACCTCCAGCGGGTCGCGCACGCTCGCGGGCTCGACCGCCAGCGAGTGGTACCTGGTGGCGGTGAACGGGTTCGCGAGCCCCGCGAACACGCCCGAGCCGTCGTGGCGGATCGGGGAGGTCTCGCCGTGGCGCAGCTCGGCCGCCCGCGAGACGACCGCCCCCCAGTGCTCGGCGATCACCTGGTGCCCCAGGCACACCCCGAGGACCGGGACCGCGCCCGCGAAGCGGTCGAGCAGCTCGTGGCCGAGCCGGGCCTCGTCGGGGCGGCCCGGCCCCGGCGACAGCAGCAGCCCGGCCGGGCGCAGGCGCGCCGCCTCGTCCACGTCCGTCCGGTCGGAGCGGCGCACGTCGACCCTGGCGCCCAGCGCCCGCAGATAGGAGACGATGGTGTGGACGAACGAGTCGCGGAAGTCGACGACCAGCACGCTACCCATCGGGGTGTTCCACGGTGTCGGGCGGGCTCAACCGTCGTCCTCGTCCGACTCGCCGCCGGGGGACTCCGCGGTCTGCCAGTCCTCGGGGTCGAACCCGGTGCCCTGGCAGTCCACGCCGGGCGTGCACGTGGGCGACTCGGCGTCGCCGCCCTCCTCGGGCTGCTCGACGTTCACCCCGCCCGCGGGGTCGACGTTGCTCCAGGGCATGTGCGGGCGGACCGCCGGGAAGAGCACGAACCACAGCAGGGCGACGGCGCCGGCGCCGAGGGCGAGCGAACCGGCGATCTTGCCGGGCACGCCCCCGGGGAGCCTGCTCCAGATCCACGAGTACACGTCAGACCTCCGGGTCGATGGCCGCGTCGGGCAGGTCGCCCTCGGGGTCGCGCGGGACGGTGTCCACCAGCTGGCTGTAGACGACGTACCGCTCGTAGTTGTCCCACAGCGGATGGCAGGTGAACAGGGTCAGCCAGTAGTCCTCGTCGCCCGGCTCGGTGCCCGGCTCGCCGGGCACCGGCGCGGTGATGTCCACTTGGGTCTCGTTGACGACCTCGTGCTCCTGGACCTCGTAGACGTAGAAGTTCTCCTTGGTCTCGATCACGACCTTGTCGCCGGGTTCGAGGTCGCGGATCTTCTGGAAGATCGCGGGCACGTTGTGGCCCGCGAGGGTGAAGTTCCCCTGGTCGCCGGGGTAGGCGCCGTCGAGGTACCGGCCGGGGGCGTACTCGATGTCGGCCGGCTCGGTGCCCTCGACGAGGGTCCAGGACTCGGCCCGGATGTCGGGCGCCCACATGCGCGCGAAGGCGTCGCCGAGCTCGGGGACGGGCGCGCCGTCGACGCCCTCGTCCGCGACCTCGCCGCTCCAGATGGTGTCGAGGTCGCCCGAGAGGGTCTCCTGCTCGTTGTTGATCTCGCCGGAGACGCCGAAGACCTCGTACCCGGCGTAGAGCAGGACGACCGCGCCGAGGGTGATGAGCGCTTCGCCCAGGCCGCGGACGGTGCCGCGCAGGCCCCCTTCGCCGCGGTGGCGCTTGACCGAGCGGTTCTTGCGGGCGGCGCTGTCGGCGCCGGGCGGGGCGGGCGTGTCGTCGGCGGGGATCACCGGGAGGATCGCGGTCCCGTCGGGCTCGGGCACGAGGGAGGCGCGCTCGGCCCGGGCGAGGGAGGGCGGGCGCAGCGCGGTGGTGGTGTCGAAGTCCGGTTCGGCCGGGGGCGGGGCGGTCGCGGCGGCGGGGGGCGGGGAGGACTGCCGGGGCGGGGAGTAGGGGGGCGCGGGGGTGCGCGGGCCGGGGGAGGGCCGGGCACTGTTGGAGCGGGCACTGTTGGAGCGGGCACTGTCGGGCCGGGGCGGGAGCGAGCCCGGCGGCGAGGGCGCGGCAGGGGGCCCGCCCCCCGCGTCGGGGCCGGGAGCGGGGACCTTCGCCTGCCCGCTCGAACCGGGGACGCCGGCGCGGCCGGGGCCGGGCGCGGCGGGGGGCCGCGGCGGCGACGCGGGCGGCGGCCCGCCCTCGCCGGGCCCTTGCGGCGGCCCCGATCGCGGCTCGTTCGCGAAGGGGGACCAGTCCTGATCGCTCACCTGGAACTTCCCCTCCGTCGTGCCGGTGTACTCAACGCCTGGATGATGTCGTAACCATAACGCGCGAGGCCATCCTAGAGATGCACCGCGAACGCGAGTATCGCCCGAACGGGCACCGCCCCGACCTGTTCGAACACCCGCCCGCCCGGAATGTCGCACCCGCAGGGCGCCATGGTCGACCGGGGGCCCGTCCCCAGGGCCCGTGAGCCGCACGCCCCTGCCCGCCGCACCGGTCCCTCCGCGGCCCCGCCACCGCGGCCGCCGCGCTCCCGCCGGGCGCGCAGGGGAGCGCTCCAGCAGCTCACCCGCGGAGTGTGAGCTACGCGATGCCGCGCGGACGGCGCGTCACCGGCGGACGGTACCCTGGAAGCCGGACATGTCCCTCAGTTGGAGAGTCGTCGATGCCGAAGTCACGCGTGCGCAAGAAGAAGGTCTACTCGAGCTCCACGGGCGCGAGCTCGACCTCGGGCGAGAGTTACGAGCCGAGCCCGACATGGGTGCCCATCACCGCCGTCGCCCTCATCGTGATCGGCATCGGCTGGCTGACCCTGTTCTACCTCTCGGGCATGGCCTACCCGGTCGCCGCCTGGGGCTACTGGAACCTGGCCGTCGGCTTCTCCTGCATGGTCGCCGCCCTCCTCGTCCTCTCGAAGTGGCGCTGACCCGGCTCCCCCGCACCTGAGAACCCCTCGCGTCTCCCTGCGCGAAGCAAAAATGTCGGACCCCCGGCGTATCCTTCACACCAGGGGTCCCTAAGGGCGGATTTATCAGGATATTTCCTGATTCATCCGCTTTCTCGGTTCACAGGAGCTCGAAGACCGTCGCGTTCGCCATCCCGCCGCCCTCGCACATCACCTGCAGGCCGCGCCGCGACCCGGTGTCGCGCATGTAGTGCAGCATCGTCGCGGCCAGCCGCGCCCCCGACGCGCCCAGCGGATGCCCCAGCGCGATCGCCCCGCCCCGCGGGTTGAGCCGGTCCTCGTCCGCGCCCGTCTCGGCCAGCCACGCCAGCGGGATCGCCGCGAACGCCTCGTTCACCTCGAACACGTCGATCTCGTCCAGATCGAGCCCCGTGCGCCGCAGGATCCTCGCCGTCGCCGGAATCGGCCCGTCCAGCATGAGCACCGGATCCGACCCGACCGCGCACGCGCCCGCGATCCGCGCCAGCGGCTGCACGCCCAGCCGCTTCGCGTGCTCGTCCGTCGTGACCACCAGCGCCGCGGCCCCGTCCGAGATCTGCGACGACGACCCGGCCGTCACCGCCCCCTCCGCCGTGAACGCCGGCCGCAACCCGGCCAGCTTCCCGATGCTCGTGTCCCGCCGGATCCCCTCGTCGACCGAGGCCCCCGCGACCGGCGCGATCTCGGCCGCGAACAGGCCCTCGTCACTCGCCGCCGCCGCCTTCTCATGGCTCGCCAGCGAGAACGCGTCCATCGCCTCCCGGCCGATCCCGTACCGACCCGCCACCAGCTCCGCGGCCACACCCTGGTTGAACGGCACCGCCGCCTCCGCGTCGACGCTCGCCGCGTACCGCAGCCGCACCGCCGGACCGTACGGCTCCCCCGCGCCCGCACCGACGCTCGACCCCATCGGGACGCGCGTCATCGACTCCACCCCGCCCGCCACGATCACATCGGCGTGCCCCGCCAGGACCGCCGCGGCCGCGAACGCGACCGCCTGCTGACCCGACCCGCACTGCCGGTCCACCGTGGTCCCCGGGATCGCCTCGGGCCAGCCCGCGGCCAGCACCGCGTTGCGCGCCACGTTCCAGGACTGCTCCCCGACCTGCGAGACGCAGCCGAGCACCACGTCGTCGACCGCGTCGGGACCGATCCCCGACCGCAGCAGCGCCGCGTTCATCGCATGCGCGGCCAGATCCACGGCGTGGACGCCCGCGAGCACCCCGCCGCGGCGCCCCAGCGGCGTCCGGGCCGCGGCGAGCACCACCGCCTCAGTCATTGCGGTACACCGGCGCGATGACCGCCCGCGCGATCGCGTTGAACGTCAGATGGAACGCCCCCAACGCCATCGACGACGCCGGATCGACCGCCACCGGCTCCCGCAGCGCGTGGACGGCGAACAGGTAGCGGTGGTCGGGATCCCCCGGCGGCGGCGCGGCGCCCGCGAACCCGACCGAACCGGAGTCGTTGCGCAGCTGCACGGCACCGCCCGGCGGGGCGTCGGCCGCCCCGGTCGCCAGCTCGGTCACCGACGCGTCCAGGTTCAGCAGCATCCAATGCCACCAGCCCGAACCGGTCGGCGCGTCGGGGTCGAAGCAGGTCACCGCGAACGCCGCCGTCTCGTCGGGAAACCCCGACCAGGTCAGGTGCGGGGACACGTCCTGCCCGGCGACCTGGGCCGGGTCCAGCGCCGCGCCGTCGGCGACATCGTCCGAGGCCACCGTGAACGACGGCAGCGGGGGAAGGAAATCGTAAGGCCACGGGGCCCTCGTGCGGTCGAGCGACGTCATCGTCCTCCTCCTTCAGGGCCCGCCGGCGGCGCGCGGGGCGCGGCCGCCGCCCGTCCTCAGGGCGGACGCGGCGGCTCTCCGCTTGCGGGACCGCATGTGCTACAGAACCTCAAGAACTCATCGCGGGCCCGGAAGCCCACCCGTGCACCGTATCGCGGCGCCCGCCCCGGCGGCGGCCAGGATCGCGGACGCGCACCGCCCCGAGGCCCCGCGCACCCCGCCGGCGAACACAGCCGGGACCGGCCGCCGCACCGTGCCGGCACGTGACCGCCCCTCACCCGCAGTGCCGCCGGATCGGCGCGGCCGACACCGCGCTCATACCGCTCGACGCCCGCTCCCCGGGCCGCTTACGCTGGTGTCATGCCGAACACCGACGTCATCTCTTTCTCCCGGGGCGCCCCGTCGCTCGACATCGTCGACACCGAAGGCCTCAAGGCCGCCGCCGTCGCGGCCCTCGACGCCGATCCGGCCGGGGTCACCGGCTACGGCACCTCCGTGGGCTACGGCCCGCTGCGCGAGTGGATCGCCGCCAAGCACGGCGTCCAGACCGAGAACGTGCTCATCACCAACGGCTCGATGCAGGCCGACGCGTTCCTCTTCGACGAGCTCGTCAAGCCCGACTCGCCCGTGATCGTCGAACGCCCCACCTACGACCGGACCCTCCTGGGCCTGCGCAACCGCCGCGGCGAACTGCACCCCGTCCGCGTCCAGGCCGACGGCCTCGACGTCGACGAACTCGAAGCCCTCCTCAAGAGCGGCGTGCGGCCGACCCTCGCCCACATCATCCCGAACTTCCAGAACCCGGCGGGCGTGTCCCTCTCCGGCGAGAAGCGCACCCGGCTGCTCCAGCTCGCCGGCGAGTACGACTTCACGATCTTCGAAGACGACCCGTACTACGACATCCGCTTCCGCGGCGAGCAGCACCCGACCATGCTCGCGCAGGACGACGACGACCGCGTGGTCTACGCCTGCTCGTTCTCCAAGACCGTCTGCCCCGGCCTGCGCACCGGCTACCTCGTCGGCCCCGCCGACCTCATCAAGACCATCGCCGCCGCCGCCACCAACACCTACATCGCGCCGAACATGTTCGCCCAGGCCACGATCCACCAGTTCGCGGCCTCCGGGGCGCTCGACCGGTCCATCGCCACGGTGAAGGCCGCGCTCGAGGAGCGCGTCGACCAGCTCGCCGCCTCCCTGCGCGCCCACCTGCCCGGCAGCGAGTTCGTCGTCCCCGACGGCGGCTACTTCCTGTGGGTCGACCTCGGCGAGGGCGTCGACTGCGCGAAGGTCGCCCCGGCCGCCGCCGAAGAAGGCGTCCAGGTCGTCAAGGGCACCGACTTCGTGCTCGAAGGCGGCGAATCCTGCCTGCGCCTGGCCTACTCCGCCGTCAAGGCCGACCGGATCGACGAAGGCGTGCGCCGCCTCGCCAGGGCCGTCGAGGCCACCCGCGCCTGAACGATCCACAATCCGTCACCACCGGGGAACGGAACGTCGACATCGGATGGCGGTTATGCGACATGGCGTATAACCGCCACCGCGGCGCCCTTCCCAGAACCCGCATGGGACGCGAGAATCGTTCCGTGACCGCGGCACCGCCGCGGACAGGTCGTTATCCCGCCCCCATGAACGCCGGATCGGTGAACTCGCCCACTCCCCCCGAGGCGAGGCACCGGTCCGGCGTCGCGTTACCCACGATCACAGGGGCCCGCGCCACGCGCGGACCCCCGATGCGCAAACGACCTGACGTGCGATCGCACCGCCAGGCCGTACTGCCGGCCCCGGACGGCGCGGACGCCGACCGGAGACCCGATATCCACTTCGCCGAAGGAGCGGGCCCCTACCGCGAGACGCTGTCGACCAGCTCCTCAGAGAGCGCCCGGTCCTCGATCCCCGGGTCGTCGAGCAGCTCGTCCGCCAAGAGCGCCTCACCGATCGACTCGGTGCGCTGCCGGTACCACATGTAGAACGCCGCCCCGCCCAGCGCGAGCCCCGCCCCGATCGCCCCCGCCACCCACGGCCACTTGCGCGCCGGGGGCTTCTTGAGCCCGACCTTGGCCAGGACGACGTTGACCCGCGGCGCCGCGGCGTCCCGCGTACCGCGCGCGGCCACGGCCCCCGCATGCTTGAGCGAGGTCACACCCTGCGTGAAATGGTCCGCGGCCTCCCGGGCGGGAGTCGTGGAATGTCGGCTGAAGCCCATCGTGAATGCCTCCTCTAGGTGCCTGTCCCCATCATCGTGCACCGACCCGTGACACCGGTCGAGGGAAACGGGGGAGAAAGTTGGACTAACCTCAGCCGTCTGGCACCATTGACGCCATGACGAAGGCGACGCTGAAGACCAATGCCGGCGACATCACGATCGAACTGCTCGACAACCACGCGCCCAAGACGGTGGCGAACTTCGTGGGTCTGGCCGAGGGCACCAAGGAGTACACCGACCCCGAGACCGGCGCCCCCGGCTCCGGCCCGTACTACGACGGCGTCATCTTCCACCGGGTCATCGGCGGCTTCATGATCCAGGGCGGCGACCCCACCGGCACCGGCCGCGGCGGCCCCGGCTACAAGTTCGCCGACGAGTTCCACCCCGACCTCCACTTCGGCGAGCCCTACCTCCTCGCCATGGCCAACGCCGGACCCGGCACCAACGGCTCCCAGTTCTTCATCACCCTGGGCCCGACCCCGCACCTGAACTTCAAGCACACCATCTTCGGCAAGGTCGCCGACGAGGACTCCAAGTCCGTCGTCGACCGCATCGGCAAGACCGCGACCGGCCCGATGGACCGCCCGGTCAACGAGATCGTCATCAAGTCCGTCGTCATCGAGAAGTAACGACGCCTCGATGAGCGAAGAGCAGTCGGCCCCGGTCTGCTATCGCCACCGGAACCGCCAGACCTATCTGCGCTGCGTCCGCTGCGACAAACCGATCTGCGCCGACTGCCGCATCGACGCACCCGTCGGGTTCCAATGCCCCGACTGCGTGGCCGAAGGCCGCCGGACGATGCGCCGACCGCGCTCCTCGTTCGGCGGCGGGGCCCGGGCGGGCGCGGCCGGCACGGTCACCAAGGTGCTCATCGGCGCGAACATCGCGGTGTTCGCGCTGGCCATCATCTCGGGCGGCAGCATCGACGCCCTGATGTCGTCGGTGCTGACCCCCATGCACGCCCTCGGTGCCGAGATCGGTTACCTCCCGGGCTACTCGAGTGTGCGGGTGGACCTGTTCGGCATCGAGATCGTGGCTCCGATGATCGCCGCGGGCGGGTACTACCGCATGGTCACGGCCATGTTCCTGCACTACGGCCTCATCCACCTGCTGTTCAACATGGTGGTGCTGTGGATGCTCGGCCGCGTCCTCGAGCGCGACCTCGGCCCGGCGAGGTTCCTCACCGTGTACATGCTGTCGGGCCTGGCGGGTTCGGTCGCGGTGTACCTGTTCTCGCCCGAGGTCTGGACGGCCGGCGCCTCCGGCGCCGTCTACGGCCTGTTCGGCCTGCTGATCATGGTGAACCGGAAGCTCCGGCGCGACAACCAGGGCATCTACGTGCTGCTGGGGTTGAACCTGGTGCTGACGATCATCTCGGGGTTCAGCCTCGCCGGACACGTCGGCGGCCTCATCGGCGGCCTGATCTGCGGTGCGATCCTCACCTTCACGCCGCGCGAGCGGCGCTCGATCCACTGGGTCGGCTTCGCCGTGTTCCTGGTGGTGCTGGCGGCGATCACGTTCTTCCAGACCGGGGCGATCGACAACCGGTACGACGTCGTCTAGGCCCGGGCCGCCGCCAGGCGGCCCGGACGCATCGATTCCGCCCGCCGCTCGCGGCGGCCATCGGCCCGAGCGGCTTCCGCTCGGGCCGCCCGGTGTCCAGGGCTTGACATCCGGAGGCCGGGAGGATTCGCTCGGTGCTCGGTGCCGGACTTGTTGGCGCTTGGGATGCTGCGGTTTTCGTTTTTGGAGCCTCGTTGGGGGCCTCCCCCTCCCCCCCCGCCCCACCCACCCCGCGCCCGCCCGGTTGTTGTCGGTGTGCATCGTCGTGAGGGCCGTCGCCTCGGCGACTGGCCGGCGGTCGGCGTTGACCGTCCTTGCGGACCGGCCTTCGCCGGTGCCGCTATTTCATGTCGGCGGCCCAGGTGCGGGCCTGTTCGAGATCGGCCGGAGTGTCGCAGTCGAACCACGGGGGCGGACCCGCCGCGTCCCAGTGGACCGTCTCGACCTCGATCCCGGTGAACAGGCGCCTCGCCGGCGCCCCCGGCTCGACCCCTGCCGCGTTGCGGCGGATCAGGGCCGTCGGCCACAGGCCGCACAACCACTGCCGGCGCCCCGCATCGTCGCAGAAGACCGCGCCGGCCTCCGCACCCGCGGCATCGGCCTTGCCGCGCAGCAGCTCCAGCGCCTCCGCGGAGAGGAACGGCAGGTCGCCGCCCAGGATCGCCACCCGCTCGCACTCGTCCGGCACGATCGCCAGACCCGCCGCGACCGACCTGGCCGGGCCCGAGCGCGGCGGATCCTCCAGCACCTGGAGCACCCCCGCCGGCAGGGGCTTCGCGTCGGCGGGCCGCGCGCCCACGACCACCCGCGCCGCCGCGTCCCCGGCGGCGGACAGTATCCGCTCCAGGATCGTCTCGTTCTCGACGACCAACTCGCTCTTCGCGCACCCGGCGAACCGTCGGGCCCTGCCGCCGACCAAGAAGATCGCGGCGTAACTGCTCGGTAGGTCAGCCATGCCCCCAGACTAGCGATCACTCCGCGATCACGGGGTGCCGCTGCGCGACCGGCCGCATCTCGTCCCCTGGTTCTCCGGCTGGTCATCTCGCTCCTTTCCCTTCGGCTTCATCGGTGTTCTTTGCTCGCGGCGGGTATTCGGCGGGCGGGGCTCAGCCGTTGACCTCCGAGGCCTCCCGGTCTCCGTAGCCGATCCGCGACAGCGCGCCCGGCGGGATGCCCGCCTGCAGCGCCGCCATGAGCATCTGCGCCAAGCGGTAGTGCGGACTCACCCGCAGCGCCAGCTCCAGCGCCTCGAGCGCGAGCACGCCGTTGCCGAAGCGGTAGGCGGCGAAGCCCGCCACCGCGGCGGCCGGGGCCACCAGGTCCTCCTCCATGTGCCTGGCCACCCAGATCCACAGATCGACCCGGTTGCCCTCGAACTGGCCGGAGTTGATGCGCCGCAAGGCGTAGTCCCGGATGTCCAGATCACCGAGCGCCAGGCCCACCGCGGCGATGTCGCCCGTTCCCGGCAGCGCGCCCGCGCTCATCCAGTGGTCGATCGCGTGGAGGTCGCGCGAGCGCTGCGACGCCCAGTCCATGTCCGCTTCGGCGGTGAGGATCTCGACCACCGCCGAGGCCACCGCCGCCCGTTTGCCGATCGGGGCCGGGGTCAGCTGGTCGGCGACCGCGGACCGGTCGGTCAGCGCGTACCCGCCCGCGACCGCGACCTCGCAGGACGCCGCCGTGGTCTCGGGGACCGGCAGGCCCTCGGGCGGGCAGCAGGGCTCGTCGCAGGTGAGGCTGAACCAGCGGCCCGCCGCCACGCGCAGCCGGTCGATCGGCGTGATCCCCGCGGCGTCGAGGCGCGCCGCCGCGCGTTCGATCGCCGCTTCCCCGACCTCCTTGTCGCCGTAGGCGATGATCACGCACTCGTCGCATTCGCTGTTGCTGAGCTGGGCCGTGAGGTCCACCAGGTGCTCCATGTGGTCGGCCGAGCCGGGAAGGTCGACGCGGAACGTGCACTGGAGTTCGCCGCGGAGGAGGCCCACCGTCACGAGGCTGTGCTCCGGATGGAAACCCAGGAGCAGCGGAGTGGTGGTGATGAGGTCTACGGGCCCGTTGATGCGGATTCTTGCTTGTGTCATGTTCATACGTCAACTGTCCGTGACATGCCCATTACCCGCAAGAATTATTTTTTGGCCTGTGGATAACCGAATCGGGCCTGTGGATTATCGGGTGCCGAATGTCCGTTGTGGTAATGGGTTTCGGTGCGGACGCCTTCCGGCGACCCCACCTTCTTCACGCGGCCGCGAGGCGGCGCGCCGCGCGACGTCTCCGAGTCGGCCGTGGAGCTGTTCTTCCCGCTCGACGAGGCGACCGCCGCGGTGTTCGGCGAGGCCGCCGCGGGGGGCGAGACGGACGGCATCGCGGGTGCGGAGTCGGCGCGGCCGCCGGGCCCGGGGGACTAGTCTTGAAAGTCTGGACCCGGCCGCCCGCGCCCGTGTCGCGCGGGCCCGCGCCGGGCTCGCCCGGGAACAAAACCACAGGTCAGCGGGAGTAAAGCGTGTCGAATCAGTACGTCCACCTGCACGTGCACACCGAATATTCGATGCTGGACGGGGCCGCGAAGCTCAAACCCCTGTTCGCCGAGGCGGAGCGGCTCGGGCAGCCCGCGATCGCGATGACCGACCACGGGAACATGTACGGCGGGTACGCGTTCTACCAGGAGTCGAAGAAGACCGGGATCAAGCCGATCATCGGCATCGAGGCGTACATCGCGCCGCAGGACCGGTTCCACAAGAAGCCCGTCTTCTGGGGCGAGCCGAGCCAGCGCGGCGACGACCTCTCCGGCGGCGGCTCCTACACCCACATGACGATGGTCGCCAAGAACTCCACGGGCCTGCGGAACCTGTTCAAGCTCTCCAGCACCGCCTCGTTCGAGGGCTACTACTACAAGCCCCGCATGGACCGCGAGCTCATCGCCCAGCACGCGGAGGGGATCGTCGCCACCACCGGCTGCCCCTCCGGCGAGGTCCAGACCCGGTTCCGCCTGGGGCAGACGAAGGAGGCCTACCAGGCCGCCTCGGACTACCGCGACATCTTCGGGCCGGAGAACTTCTTCCTGGAGATCATGGACCACGACAACCAGATCGACATGCGCGTCAAGGACGAGCTGTACGAGCTGGGCCGGAAGATGGGCATCCCGCCGCTGGTCACCAACGACTCCCACTTCGTGACCGAGGACCAGAAGTCCACGCACGCGGCGCTGCTGTGCGTCCAGTCGGGCACGACCCTGGACGACCCGAAGCGGTTCAAGTTCGACGGGGAGGGCTACTTCCTGCGCTCGGCCGAGCAGATGTACGGCATCAAGAGCGACGACCTGTGGCAGGAGGGCTGCGCGAACACGCTGCTCGTCGCCGAGATGGTCGAGTCGTACGACGAGATCTTCGCCGTCCAGGACCGGATGCCGGTCATCGAGGTCCCCGAGGGCCACGACCAGGGCACGTGGCTGCGCGAGCAGGTCGCGGCCGGCCTCAAGGAGCGGTTCCCGGGCCGGGACGTCCCGGCCGAGTACCTCGAGCGGGCCGAGCTCGAGCTGAACGTCATCATCAACGCCGGGTACCCCTCGTACTTCCTGGTCGTCGCCGACCTCATCTCCCACGCCCGGTCCGTGGGGATCTACGTCGGCCCCGGCCGCGGCTCGGCCGCGGGCTCCCTGGTCGCGTACGCCATGAAGATCACGAACATCGACCCGCTCGAGCACGGCCTGCTGTTCGAGCGGTTCCTCAACCCTGAGCGCGTCTCGATGCCCGACATCGACATCGACTTCGACGACCGCCGCCGCGGCGAGATGATCACGTACGCGACCGAGAAGTACGGCAAGGAGTTCGTCGCCCAGGTCATCACGTTCGGCACCATCAAGACCAAGGCCGCGATCAAGGACGCCGCGCGCGTCCACCACGGCCAGCCCGGCTTCTCGATCGCCGAGCGCATCACCAAGGCGCTGCCGCCGCCGGTCGCGGCCACCGACATCCCCCTGTCGGGGATCATGGACCCCGAGCACCCGCGCTTCAAGGAGGCGGGCGAGGTCCGGGGCCTGATCGAGAACGACGGCGAGGTCCGCCAGATCTTCGACACCGCGCTCGGCCTGGAGGGCCTGATCCGGAACGCGGGCGTCCACGCCTGCGCGGTCATCCTCTCCTCGCAGCCGCTGGTGGACTGCATCCCCATGTGGGCCAGGCCCGACGGGTCGATCATCACCGGCTGGGACTACCCGTCCTGCGAGGACATCGGCCTGCTGAAGATGGACTTCCTGGGGCTGCGGAACCTCACCGTCATCGGTGACGCGATCGAGGCGATCAAGCTCAACAGAGGCATCGACCTCGACCTGGACACGCTCGCCACCGACGACGCGAAGACGTACGAGCTGCTCTCCCGCGGCGACAGCCTCGGCGTGTTCCAGCTCGACGGCGGGGCCATGCGCGAGCTCCTCAAGCGCATGCAGCCCACCGAGTTCAACGACATCATCGCCGTGAACGCCCTGTACCGGCCGGGCCCGATGGCCGCGAACTCGCACAACAACTACGCCGACCGCAAGAACAAGCGCCAGGACGTCGTGCCGCTGCACCCCGAGCTCGCGGAGGCCCTGGAGGAGATCCTCTCCGAGACGTACGGCCTCATCGTCTACCAGGAGCAGATCATGCGCATCGCGCAGAAGCTCGCCGGTTTCACGATGGGCCAGGCCGACATGCTCCGCAAGGCCATGGGCAAGAAGAAGCTCGACGTCCTGGAGAAGCAGTTCGCGTCGTTCGAAGCGGGCATGCAGTCGAACGGGTTCTCCAAGGAGTCCATCAAGACCCTGTGGGACATCATGCTCCCGTTCGCCGGGTACGCGTTCAACAAGTCGCACGCCGCCGGCTACGCCCTCGTCGGGTACTGGACGGCCTACCTGAAGGCGAACTACCCCGCCGAGTACATGGCGGCGCTGCTCACCTCGGTGGGCGACTCGAAGGACAAGGCCGCGGTGTACCTGTCGGAGTGCCGCCGCATGGGCATCACCGTCATGCCGCCGGACGTCAACGAATCGCGGCACGTGTTCCACCCGGTCGGCAAGGACATCCGCTACGGCATGGGCGCGGTCCGCAACGTCGGCGCGAACGTGGTCGCCGGGATCATCGAGGCGCGCGAGGAGAAGGGCGCCTACACCGACTTCAAGGACTTCCTCCAGAAGGTGCCGGCGCCGGTGTGCAACAAGCGCACCGTCGAGTCGCTCATCAAGGCGGGCGCGTTCGACTCCCTCGGGCACGCGCGGCGCAGCCTCGCCGAGGTGCACGAGAAGGCCATCGACGCGATGGTGTCCATCAAGAAGGAGGAGGCCCGCGGCCAGTTCGACCTGTTCGGCGGGATGATGGCCGATACGAGCGAGACGCTCGGGGTGGACCTGACCATCGGCGACGACGAGTGGGAGCGGCGCGACAAGCTCGCGTTCGAACGCGAGATGCTCGGCCTGTACGTCTCCGACCACCCGCTCAACGGCTTCGAGCGGCTCCTGTCGTCGAACGCGGACCGGCCCGTCGCGGCCCTGCACGGCGAGGAGCTGCCCGACGGCGCGAACGTGCGCGTCGCCGGGATCCTCCAGAACGTCGCCAAGCGGGTCACCAAGCAGGGCAAGCTGTGGGCGTCGGCCACACTGGAGGACCTGGCCGGGTCCATCGAGGTCCGGTTCTTCCCCAACACGTACGAGCTGGTGTCGGAGTCGCTCGCCGACGACCTCGTGTGCTGCGTCAAGGGCAAGCTCGACCGGCGCGACGGCACCGCCCAGCTCATCGCCCAGGACCTCGCCGTCCTCGACACCTCCAGCGGGCCGGAGGCGAACTCGGCGCCGATCACCCTCGCGCTGCGGGCCGCGTCGGTCAACCCGGCGCTCATCGAGAAGCTCTCCGACACGTTCAGGACCCACCGCGGCGAGGCGCAGGTGCGCGTCCAGCTCGGCAACGGGCCCAAGACGACGCTGCTGGCGTTGGGCGACGCGTGGCGGGTGCGGCCCTCCATCGAGCTGTCGGCCGACCTGAAGGCGCTGCTGGGGGCCGGCGCCCTCATCGGATAGGCGCCCGCACCGGCACCGGGCCCGGCCGCTGTACAGCGGCCGGGCCCGGTTTCGCCTCCCCGCAGCGGATCCGGCCGCCGGATCCGCTGCGTCTGGACTGCCCCGCCTGGACTGCCCCGCCCGTGCGGGCCTCGGCCGCGCTGCGCGCCCTGACGGCCGCCTCCGGGTCCGCTGCTCACGGGCGCCGATGCCGCCCGGCCGCGACGGGGGTATGACGGCATTGCCGCCGTACCACCGTCACGCGTCGAAGTCGGTGCCCCGCGCGACCGGCTCCCACGCGGTGAACTCGGCCTGCTGCGCCGCGAGCTCCGCGCCGATCGCGTCCGCCGCGTCGGCGCCGAGCACCAGGCGCAGCGGCACCTCCTCGGCCGCGAGCGCCTCGAGGATCGCCGTGGCCGCCTTCGCCGGGTCGCCCGGCTGGGTCCCGTCCGAGTCGGGGAACGCGGTCCTGAACGGCCCCACCGTGTCCTCGTATCCGGGGACCGGCGCCGACTGGGAGTGGCCGGTCCCGTTCAGGCCGGTGCGGAACGCGCCCGGTTCGACCACGAGCACGTCCACGCCGTGCGGCCGGACCTCCGCGGCGAGCGCCGCGCTCAGCCCCTCCAAGGCGTGCTTGCTCGCCGAGTAGGCGCCCACGCCCGGGAAGGACATGCGCCCGCCCATGCTGCTGATCTGCACGATCGCGCCCGACCCTCGGGCCCGCATGTGCGGCAGGACCGCCCGGACCAGCGCGGCCGGGCCGAAGAAGTGCAGGTCCATCAGGGACCGCAGTTCGGCGTCGGTCGACTCCTCGACCGCGCCGACATGGCCGCGCCCGGCATTGTTGACCAGGACGTCGATGCGGCCGTACCAGAGCACGGCCTCGGCCACGACCGCGCCCGCCCGGTCGGGGTCGGTGACGTCCAGGGCCACCGGGACCGCCCGGCCCGGGTGGGCGGCGGCCAGGTCCTCCAGGGCCTCGGGCCTGCGGGCCGTCGCGATCACGGTGTCGCCCGCCTCCAGCGCGGCCTCGGCGACGGCGCGGCCGAAGCCCGAGGAGGCGCCGGTGACGAGCCAGACGCGGCCCTGGGCGGTGCGAACGGGGTTGTCGCTCATGGTGTTCCCTTCAGCAGTGGTGTCCGCTCCTTTATCCCCCGGGCGCCGCGGGGCCGTCCAATACCGTTCTTCGACCGCGCCATAAACGCGACTTATGATCGCTGCATGGAACTGCGGCAGCTCCGGTACCTGGCGGCGATCGGCGAGCACGGGAACCTCGGCAGGGCCGCGAAGGCCCTGTACGTGAGCCAGCCGGCGCTCTCGTACGCGCTGGGGCGCCTCGAGTCCGAACTGGGGGTGCGCCTGTTCGACCGCATCCCGGCCGGGGTCGCCGCGACCGAGGCCGGGCGGGAGGTCCTGCGCGCCGCCCGGGAGGCGGTCGCGGCCGCCGACCGGGTCCGGGCGGTCGCCGAGCGGCACCGCCGCAGCGAGGACGGGGTGCTGCGCGTCGGCTTCGAGGCCAGCGGCGCCGGGGACCTGACGCGGCGGGCCCGCGCCGAGTTCTCCCGCCGGCACCCGCGCGTCCGCGTGGAGCCCAAGCGGTTCGACTGGGGCGGCGAGGCCGCCGCCGTGCGCGAGGGCCGGGTCGACGTCGCGTTCGTGTGGCTCCCGGCCGACCTCGACGGGTGCCGCAGCGTCCCGGTCCACACCGAGCCGCGCGTCGTCGGCCTCCCCGTCGGGCACCGCCTCGCGGACCGGCCGAGCGTCAGCGTCCTCGACACCAACGAGGAGCCGCTCATGTGGACGACCGCGGCGCCGCGCGCATGGGTCGACTGGTGGGCCGTCAACCCCCGCCCCGACGGGTCCGAACCGCGGTGGGGGCCCGAGAACGGCAACGTCGAGGAGATGCTCGAACAGGTCGCCGAGGGCGCCGCCGTGTGCTTCGCCCCGCAGAGCATGGCCGCCTACTACGCCCGGCCCGACCTGGTGTGGGTGCCGATGCACGACGTCGAGCCGCTGCGCGTGGTCCTCGCCTGGCCCCTCGACGCCGAGACGCCGCTGGTGCGCGGCTTCGCCGAGGTCGTCCAAGAACTCGCCGACCTGTGACCGAGGACGCAGCCGATGCCGGTCCGGGGCGGTCACACCCGTGGCGCGGGGCCCGTCATGACGGTGAAGCACCAATCGAAGGGAACACCGCCATGAGCACCTACCCCCGCATCGAGAACCCCGGTCGGCACCTGCCCGTCGTCAACGAGATCGCCGCGGCCGTCAACAAGGTGAACGCCGAGGGCGTCCTCCCCAAGACGCTCGTGACCCTCGTGCAGCTGCGCGTCGGCCAGATCCTCGGCTCCAGCTACTTCACCGCCCGCCAGCTCGGCGACGCCGAGGACACCCCCGAGCGGCTCGGCGCCGTCGCCACCTGGCGGACCTCGCCGTACTTCACCGACGCCGAGAAGGCCGCGCTCGCGCTGGCCGAGGCCGTCCACACCCCGAACCCGAGCGGCGAGCGTGTCAGCGACGAGCTGTTCGACGAGGCCGGGAAGCACTTCAGCGACCAGGAGATCGTGGCGCTCATCGGGGTCCTCGGGCAGATCGGGTTCTTCATCCCGCTGGCCCTCATCGGCAACCCCAAGGTCGGCGTCTCCTTCGCCGAGCAGTGGAGCCGGTAGCGGCGTGACCGAGGGGCCCGCGCCCGGCGCGGGCCCCTCGGCCGCGGTCTCAGGCGAGGACGCCGAGGACGAGCGCGGCGGCGGCCGGGACCAGGTACATGACCGGGTAGGCCACGGTCTTGTACGAGCGGGCCCGCAGGACCGTGACGACCGCGCCGGTGAAGTAGAGGACGACGCCGATCGCGGCGGCCACGCCGACGACCGGGACGAACAGGCCGACCAGGAGGCCCAGGGCCCCGGCCGCCTTCGCGGCGCCGAGCCAGGGCCACCACGACCGCGGCACGCCGTACTCGGTGAGCGGTTCGACCACGAACGCGGCCCTGGTCAGGATCGAGTAGGCCGAGAAGCCCACCCAGAGCGCGGCGGCGACGGTGACGATGATGTGGGCGAGGGCCATGGGAGTGCTCCGGTTCGTTTCGCGGTGAGGCTGACATCCGGTTGAACCGCGGGCCGCCGGGAGTGTGACGGCCGGACCGCGAACGTGTCCGCAGTCACGGGGCTCCGGTCGGGGCGGCCCCGCCTAGGATGCGGTCATGGAGACGATGCGGGCGATCGAGGCCGGGAGCGCGACGCTCACCGACCGGCGCACCGAACGGAGCTGGACCGTCGAGGTCGCGCCGTTCCGGCTGTCCGCCTTGCAGGTCACGCGCCGCGCCGTCGCCGAGGCCGCCGGGGCCGCCGCGGACGGCGACGAGCTGCTGCCGGCGGTGGACCTCTCCTGGTTCGACGCCGTCCGCCACTGCAACCGGGTCTCCGAACTGGAGGGCCTGCGCCCCGCCTACGGCCTTCCCGAGACGGACGACGGCGACGCGGTCGTGTGGGACCGGGCCGCCGACGGCTACCGGCTCCCCACCGAGGCCGAGTGGGAGTACGCGTGCCGAGCCGGGACGACCGGCCCTCGCTACGGCGACCTCGACGCGATCGCCTGGCACCGCGGCAACTCCGGGGAGCGCCCCCACCGCGGCGGCGGGAGGCTCCCGAACGCCTGGGGCCTGCACGACATGATCGGCAACGTCTGGGAGTGGTGCTGGGACGTCTACGACGCCGAGGTCTACCGGGACTACCGGGTCATCAAGGGCGGCGGCTGGTTCGACGAGCACTGGTCGTGCCGGGCCGGGGTGCGCCGCCGCACCATGCCGTCCCTGGCGATCGACGACCTCGGGTTCCGGCTGGCGCGCAACGCGTGAGCGCGGGCCGGCCCCGAGGTGATCGCCGCCGGGCTCCGGGACGTCGTCGCCACCCTCGAGGAGTGAGCGGCCTCAGGCCCAGTTCGCGCGCCGCGCCGCCCGCCGCAGCACCCGCAGCAGCAGCGGCCCGGTCAGCAGCACCAGCGCCACCGTGGTCGCCGCCCGCCCGACGTCCCAGCCCAGCGAGGTGGCGAGCGTGTACGCCAGCAGCCGCGACAGGTTCTCCTCCACGCCCCCGCCCGGGACGTACGACAGGTTCCCCTGCGTGATCGCGAACGGCCAGAACGACAGGTTCAGCAGCAGCCCGTACGCCAGGGACGACACCGCGCCGTAGGCCGCCAGCAGCGCCAGCTCGGCGGCGCGGCCCGCCCGGGAGCCCCCCGTGCGCGGCAGCAGGCCCGCGCCCAGGCCCACGAACGCCGCCGCGAACATCTGGTACGGCATCCACGGGCCCACCCCGCCCGTGAGCAGCGCCGACGCGAACAGCCCCGTGCAGCCCAGGAGGAACCCGAACCCCGCCCCGAACACCCTGCCCGCCAAGACGATCAGGAAGAACACCGTCTCCACCCCGGCCGCGCCCGCCCCGAACGGGCGCACCGCCGCGACCACCGCCGACATGACGCCGAGCATCGCCACCGCCCGCGCGTCCAGGCCGCCGTCCGCGAGCTGGACCAGCACCGACGCCGTCACCAGCGGCAGCAGCAGCGCGAACAGCCAAGGGCCCGACGTGGTCTCGGTGAGCGCCCCGCCCGGCGCCGCCAGCAGCGGCCACGCCATGGCGACCAGCCCGAACCCCGCCGCCAGCGCCAGCGCGAGCGCCGCCCGCCACCGCACCGGCGGCCGCGGCCGCACCGCCTCAACCTCCCGCGGCATCGCCGGTCCCGTCCGCTTCGCGTTCGAGCGCCGCGGCGACCTCGCCCACGGTGAGCCGCCCCGGCAGGACCTTCGCGACCTGCGGGGCGAACATCGGCGACGCCGCCACGATCTGCCGGGCCGGGCCGTCCGCCACCACCGCCCCGTCGGAGAGGATCACGACCCGGCTCGCGAACTCGGCGCAGAACTCGACGTCGTGGGTCGACACGACCACGGCGTGCCCGGCCGCCGCCAGCGCGGCGAGGCGCGCGGCGAGCGCGGCCTTGCCCGGGTGGTCCAGGCCCCGCGTCGGCTCGTCGAGCAGCAGCAGCGGCGGCGCGGCCGTGAGGGTCACGGCCAGCGCGAGCGCGAGGCGCTGCCCCTCGGACAGGTCCCGCGGATGCGTCCCGGCGCCGAGCCCGTCCACCAGGTCGGCGAGGATCTTCGCGCAGGTGCCGCGCGGCGCGCCCCCGTCCTCGTCCGCGCCCTCGCACTCGGCCTCCCACGTCTCCGCGTACAGCAGGTCGGCGGGCTCGGCCGGGACCAGCCCGGCGAGCCGGCGCCGCTCGCCCGGCTTGAGCGACGCGGGGTCGGTCCCGCCGATCGCGACCCGCCCGCCCGAGCGCCGCCCGGTGCCCTGGAGCGCCCACAGCAGGCTCGACTTGCCCGAACCGTTGCGGCCCATGAGGGCGATGCGCTCGCCGCGCCCGGCCGCGAGGTCGACGCCGTCGACGGCGCGCACCCCTGGGTGGTCGACGGTGACGCCGCGGGCCTCCAGCAGCGGCGGCCCGGCGGCCTCGACGGGGGCCGCCGGCTCCAGCCCGGCGAGCCGGTCCCGCAGCCCCGCGGCGTGCCTGCGGGCCTCGCGGATGGTCACGGGCGGGCCCGGCCACCCGGCGAGGCGGCCCAGCTCGACCACCGGCGGGGCGACCGGGGAGGCCGCGAGGACCTCCGCGACCGGCCCCCACACCGCCCTGCCGCCGTTCAGGAGCAGCGCCGAGTCGGCGTACTGGGCGACGCGCTCGAGCCGGTGCTCGGCCAGGAGCACCGTGACGCCGAGGTCGTGGACGAGGCGGTGGAGCGCCGACAACACCTCGTCGGCGGCGGTCGGGTCGAGCGCCGAGGTCGGCTCGTCGAGCACCAGCGCCGCGGGCCCGGCGACCAGGGCCGCGCCGATCGCGACCCGCTGCCGCTGCCCCGAGGAGAGCCGGGCGAGCGCGCGCCCGCGCACGTCGGCGAGCCCGAGGAGGTC
The DNA here is from genome assembly GCF_020991375.1 of Glycomyces amatae. Classification (GTDB taxonomy): domain Bacteria; phylum Actinomycetota; class Actinomycetes; order Mycobacteriales; family Micromonosporaceae; genus Glycomyces; species Glycomyces amatae. The sequence continues at coordinate 72,056 of NZ_JAJLQZ010000004.1, forward strand.
CACGATCTCGGTGACGCGCTTGCGCATCGCCGCCGGATCGACCCCGAGCTGCTCGGCGGTGTAGGCGAGCTCGAGCTCGACCTCGTCGGTCACGAAGCCCGCCAGCGGGTCCTGCCCGACGTAGCCGACGACGTCGGCCAGGTCGGCGGGGGCGGCGCCGCGGACCTCGCGTCCGGCGACGCGCACCCGGCCGCTCATGGTCCCGCCGGTGAAGTGCGGGACGAGCCCGTTGACCATCTTCAGCAGCGTCGACTTGCCCGCGCCCGTGGGGCCCACGAGCAGGCAGAACTCGCCTTCGGGAAGGTCGAACGACACGTCGTCGAGGACGTTCGCGCCCGCGTAGGCGAAGGAGACGTGCTCGAAGGCGATCCCGCTGCTCATGGTGTTCCCTTCGGCGGCAGTGGTGTTGGCGAGGGGCCTGACGGGGCGAGGAGCGCGGGGGCGGCGGCGAGGACGATCCCGGCCGCCGCCCACAGCGGCAGCTCAGGGACGCCGAGCGGGTTCGTCGCGGGCCACAGCGCGGCGGGCTCGAGGACGCCCGAGAGGACGGTCCCGGCCGTCGCCGCCGCCCCCGAGGCGAGCACCGCCCAGTCCAGGGCCCGGAAGCGGTCGGGCCGGTAGCGGGTGTGCGGGACCCGCTTCGAGGCGAACGCGATCCCGAAGACCGCCGCGGCGGCGCCCACCGCGAGCAGCGACCAGGCCAGCGGGGCCGGTGTCGCGGTGCCGAGCAGCGCGTACGCGCCCGCGCACAACCCCAGGAGCCCGATGAGGAGGGACGCGCCGGTGGCGCGGCGGGCCGGGGCCGGGACGCCCGCGGCGCGGCCGTACCCGCGCGAGGCCATCGCGGCGGCGAGCGCGAGCGACCGGTCGAGCGCGTCGTGCAGGACCGGCGCGACGACGGTGCGCATGAGGTTCGCGGGACTGCGGCCCGTGTTGCCGCGCAGGGCCCGGGCCCTGCGGACCCGGCCGACGCTCTCGACCAGCTGCGGCGCCACCGACAGCGCGACGACGACCGCGACGCTCACCTCGTACAGGGCGGCCGGGACCGACCGCAGGAGGCGCCGCGGGCTCGCGAGCGCGTTCGCGGCGCCGACGCAGACCAGCAGCGTCGCCAGGCGCAGGCCGTCGTAGGCGGCCGCCAGGGCGCCCTCGGCGGTGACGGCCCCGCCGAGCCGGAATCCCGCCGCCCAGTCCGGGAGCGTCACCGACGGGAGCGTGAACAGCACCGTGGGGCCGTCGGACCCGCCGAAGACGACATAGAAGGCCATGCGGACCGCGACCGCGCTGAGCCCGATGAACAGGAAGACCCGGTAGGCCCCCGACCACGGCTCGTCGCCGCGGCACCAGGTCACGACCAGGCCGGCGACGGCGGCCACGAGGAGCAGCAGCCACGGGTTCGCGGTGCGCCCGGCCGCGGTGGCGAGCAGGAGCGCCCAGCCCCACCAGGCGGCGGGGTGGACCGCGGCCCGGACGGGCGCGCGGCGCGGGAGGACCCGCGGGGCTTCGCTCGGCGCGGCGGGAGGCATGGTCACGCGCGCCGGCCGCGGCGGCGCCAGACGACGAGCCCGGCGATGACGGCGAGGACCGCGACGGCGGCGAGCCAGGTGAGGGAGCCGCCGGAACCGTCGTCGGCGTTCGCGTCGGCGGCGGGGGCGGCCGCGTCGGCGGGGGCGATCGCGGGCGGCGAGGCGCCGTCGCCGAAGACCCAGCCTTCGACGTCGCCCGCGCCGGGGGAGGCGTAGGCGCCGCCGACGGGCGAGTAGGTCCACTCGGCGTCGCCGGTCTCGGCGTGCCAGTACGACCAGTACTCGTCGGCGGGCGGCGCGCCGCCGCAGTCGGTCTCGGGGAGCTCGTCGATCCGGCAGACCATGCCGCGGATCGCGGCGACCTCGGTGACCGCGAAGCCCGCCTGGGCGAGCGCGTCGAGGCCGTCGGCCGGATCGGCGGCGCACCCGGTCGCGGGCTCGGGGGCGAGCGGGCCGAAGTCGACCACCACGGTGACGCCGGAGCAGGACTCCTGGGCCGAGGCCGGAGCGGCGGACAGCGGGACGAGGGCGAAGGCCGCCAGGAGCGCGGCGGCCAGGGCGATGCGCCGGGACCGGATCGCGGCGGGCAGCCCGGAAGCCCTGAGGAGCCGGTGCCGAGCGCCCCCAGTCGCAAGGGTGACACGGGGGTGCGACATGGCTCGGCTGCTCGGCCGCGGTTCACGGGCCGCCGTGATCGCGGGGGTGCGCGGAACGGCTCGGAGCAGTCCGAGCGGCGATCGCGGATGCGCGCGGCCATCGAAGCGGCGGGAAGGCGCGGCACCGACGCGCCGCGCCTCCGCCGGCGCACCCGGTCGCCGCGCGTTTCGGACAGCCCGGAAGCCTTGAGGTGCCGGTGTCGAGCGCCCCCGATCGCAAGGGTGACACCCGGGTACGACATCGTCCGGGGACCGGCGCCCCGTTCGGCCGCCGGTCCCCGCGAGGCGCGCGCAGCGCCCGCCGTTCGGGCGGGCGCTGCGCGGGAAGTGCTCGGCGCGGGTCATGCGCGGGGCTACCGCTGTTCCCGGTCGTCGCCGGACCCGTCGTCGCCCTTCGGCTCCGCATTCGGCCCGGCGTCCGCCTCAGCGTTGTCCGATTCGGCGTCCGCCGCAGTGCTCTTCGATTCGGCGTCCGCCGCAGTGCTCTTTGATTCGGCGTCCGCCTCGGCGCCCGCGGCCGGGGCCGAGCCGACGACGGCGCCGTCCCGGTCGCCGCCGCGGCGGCTCCGCAGCGCGAACGCGACGACGAGCGCGGCCAGCACGAGCACCGCCGCGCCGATCGCCCACGGCAGCCACGACGCCGAGTCCTCGTCGGACTCCTCGGCCGCGGTCGTCCCGGCGACTTCGCCCTCGCCGTTCGCCGCGCAGGCGTCGCCCGGCACCTCGGCCGCGATGTTCGAGGCGTCCAGGTCGGCCAGGTTCTGGCCCGCTACGGGGACCATGGCCTGCGCCGTCGCCAGCAGGCGCGTCGCCTCGCCGAACTCGGGGTCCTCGGGGTCGGTGTACATGAACGCGCCCGGAGCCGCTTCGGTGCAGTCGAACTGGAGCTCCAGGAGGAACGCCACGGCCCCCTCGGCCGCGTCGTCCCGCCCCGCCGCCAGGAGGGCCTGCGCGGCCATCGCCGTCGAGTTCGCGTTCTCGCCGAAGCCGTTGTCGAAACCGCCGCCCTCGGTCTGCGCCGACTCCAGCCAGGACACGGCCGAGTCCAGCGAAGCCGCCGCGGCCTCGCCCGGCAGCGTCGCCAGCGCCGAGACGACCAGGCCCGTCGAGTCCGGGTCGGAGAGGCAGTCCTCGCCGCCGTCGACGTCGCCGAAGCTGAAACCGCCGTCGGGGCACTGGATAGCCGCGAACCCCGCCGCCGCCTCCTCGCCCGCGGGGGCGTCGGTGCGCGAGAGCCCGAGCACGGCCCACGCCGTGGTCAGCGCCGTCCCGTCGCCGTACGTGCCGTTCTCGGCCTGCGCGGACCCCACCTCGTCGGCGAGCCTGATCCCCGCGAAGTCGGTCGGGTCGCCGCCCGCGGTCGCGACCGCGTACATGGTCTTCCCCGCCGCGCCCGCGCTCAGGACCGGCTCGGTCACGCCCTCGGCCGTGGGGTACACGTACGGTGTGAGCGTCTCGGTGTCGTTGAGCCACTCGAGCGCGGCCTTGACCTGGTCGCCGCCGACGCCGGCGGCCTGGAGGGCGATGACCGCGTCCAGGGAGGTCGACACGTCGCCGGCCGACCAGAAGGGGCCCTCGGACTGGGCGACGAGCCAGCCGGCGGCGGCCTGGGCGGGCGCCTCGAACGACTCGGATTGGGCCTGGGCCGGTGCGGCCGAGGCGAAGACGGAGATGGAAACGGGCACGACCGCGGCGGCGGCCAGCAGTCGACCGGACAGGTGGCGCATTGCCTGACCTTTCCTAGAGCGAGTGGGTCTTCGGGCAGGCGGCGGCGCCGCAAGCGCCTGTAGACCACGACAGGCGTTGACAAGACGGGTTCGGCGCAGACGGGTATTCGGGCTCACGCGGGTGGGCCGAGCTTCGGAAGGGTGCTCGGCATTCGTTCGACCGTGTCTACTGCAAACGTCGAACCGCGACTACCGTTGCGGGTCAGCGCCGGCCTCTCACCGGACTTCCCCCGCCTCGCGCCTGTTCAGTTTGGGCTCATTCTCGCGGTCGGCTCCGCCGGGTGTCAAGGCGGGAGCGCACCCAGTGCGACCGTTCACTCGCGTCCCGCGAGTGAACTCCCGCCTTCCGGTTATTGACCCGTAGCACCGGGTATCGATACGGTGCACAACGTGAGCAGAAATAAGAACGCCGATTTGGACAGAGTCCTTCGGGCTGCGACACGGGTCTTCCTGGAGCGCGGGTTCTCCGCGACGTCCATGTCGGACCTCGTGGCCGCCACCGGCATGAACCGGGCCGGACTCTACGCCGCCTTCGGCTCCAAGCACCAGCTCTACATCACGGCCCTGGGCCGCTACCGAGAGGACACCGAACCGGAACTGCGCGCGATCACCCGCCGGGCCCTCGACCGGGCGGAGGGCGAGCGGGTGGACGCCCCCCGGGTCGTCGCCGACCTCCTCGACGTGGTGGCGCGCCACTCCAAGGAGGGCGGCTTCGTCGTCCGCGCCGCCGTGGAACTGGCCGACGACCCGGCCACGATGCGCCGCGTCCAGGAGGCCTGGACCGAGCTCGAACGCGACCTGGCCGCGATCCTGGCACGGGCGGTCGAGCGGGGCGAGATGGACGCCGCGGCCGACACCGACCGCCTGGCCCGCACCGCCCTCGTGTTCGTCCAGGGCGCGCTCGTCACCGGCCACGCCGACGAGGACGACCGCCGCCTCGCCGACGCCGCGGCGGGCCTGGTCGACCTCCTGTCGGCTCACAGGCCCTCGGCGACCGCCGAGGAGATCCGCAGCCAGGCCCCCGACGACGCCTTGCTCAACGAGTCGTAGCGGATCGGCTCCCCCGAGTCGAGGAGCTTCTCGTAGGGCGCCAGCAGCACCGCCCTCGTGCGGGCCGCGAAGTGCCGCTGCACCGCGGGCAGGTCGACGTCCTTGCGGTGGGCGGGCATCGAGACCACCGACACCGCCCCGCGCACCAGGTCCCGCCTGCCGGTCTGCTCCAGGTGGTCGAGCATCCTCGCCGCCGTCTCGGCCGAGTCGTTCCGGGCCGACATCGTCACCACCAGCTGGTCGGTCGCGTCGATCGCCGCCTGCCAGTTCGCCGCCCGCACGTTGTTGCCGGTGTCGACCACGATGAGCTTGTAGAACCGCGAGACGGCCTCGCGCAGGTCCCCGAAGGACTGCGAGGTGAGCATCTCCCCGGCCGTCGCGGACTCGTCGGAGGCGAGCACGTCGAACATCGCCCCGCCCTGGGCCCGCACGTACTGCGACAGGTCGCCGATGCGCCCGGTCGGGCCCCGGAAGTGGTCGAGGTCGCGCAGGAGGTCGCGGACGGTGCGGACGTGGAAGTCCTGCTGGGCCCGCATCCCCAGCGTCCCCTGGGTCTCGTTGTTGTCCCAGGCCAGGACGTAGCCGCCGCGGTGGCGGCCGAAGGTCATGGCGAGCATGAGGACCGCGACGGTCTTGCCCGCCCCGCCCTTGGGGTTGACGACGGTGATCTGGCGCAGGCCCCCGAAGTTGCGGCGCACGGTCTCGACCGCGCGCTGGCGGGCGCGCTCGCGCGGGCCGGGCGGCAGGGCGACGATGCCGAGGCTGAGGCGGTGGAGCGCCCCGCGCAGACCGGTCTCGGCCACGGGCGGGCGCGGCGGGACGACGCGGCGGGAGGCGAAGTCGTCGGCGGTGACGCCGACGCGCTCGAGGGCCCCGGCGTGGTCGGGAAAGGCGGGGACGGGCAGGTGCCCCGCCTGAGGCGGCCCCTGCGGCTGCTGACCGGGCGAGTGCTGCGCCGGCGGGTACTGCTCCGCGGGTGCGGCGGGCGGCGGGGCGGGCCAGCCGTCGTCGACCGGCTCGAACGGCGCGGCCGGTGGTGCGAGCGACGCCGCATCGGGCTCGGCCGGGGCCGCCTCGGGGCCGGGCATCGGCGTCCCCGGGGGCGGCGGCTCGCTGGGCACGTGGTCGCCGCTGCGCGGATGGCGCACCGGCTCCGGCCCCGCCGGATACGGCTGCGGCTCCTGCGGGGCGGCGTACTGCCGGTTCAGTTCCGGCGGCGCGAACGGTGACCAACCTGGAGCGTCGGGCCGGTGCAGAGGCATGGTGTCCTCTTCGGTGTGCTCCATCGGGACTCCCAGCGTGAGACGTCGGTTACCCGCCTATTGTGTCCCATCCCTCCGCGGTCGCGTGGGAACTCCGCGTGGCCGGTGCGCGCCGCGCTACAGCAGTCGCGGCTGCTCAGGACCCGAACGCGGACACGGGACCATCCCGAAAGGACTGAACAGTCCTTGGTCCACATCGGCCAGCAGGGGCGAACCCGCACCGGTGTGGCTGACGTAGGCCAGGTCCCTGGTGCGTCCGAGCGCGACGTAGAGCTCGCGGCGAGCGGCGGGCGTGTTCGGCCAGTCCTCGGCGGTCACCCCGGTGAGGCACACCACGCGGAACTCGCCGTCGGCGGCCTCGGCGACCGACATGCCGTCGGGGCCGACGACCGCCAGGTCCTCGGCGGCGACGCCCAGGTCGGCGAGCCGCTCGGTCAGGTCGGCCACGAAGCGCTTCTCGTCGTCGGCGTCCACGGCGAAGTAGCGGCCTATCCCCGAGCCCTCGAGCGCGGGCCGCTCGGGCTGCACGAGCCGCCCCGGGACGCGGCTGATCGGCTCGATCACCTGGGAGGCGGCGACCAGGACCGCGGCGGGGCTGCGGTGGTTGCGCGACAGGCGCATGACGTGGGCCTGCGTGAACTGCTCGCCGAACGCGCCGAACGCGGCCGGGTCGCCCTGGCACAGCGCCGAGTCGGGGTCGCCCGTGGCGGTGACGTCCGCTTCGGGTCCGCGGTGCTCGGTGAGCCGGCGGAACAGCCGCAGCGGCATGCGCGGGAGGTCGTCGATGAAGAGGTGGCCCAGTTCGAGCAGGTGGCCCGGTTCGGACGCCGCCGTGAAGTCGTCGAACTCGGCGACGGTGATCGCGGCGGCCTCGCGGCCCATGATCGCCCCCAGCTCGCGGCGGATGCGGGCGGCGCCCGGCGCGGCCGCGGCCAGGACCAGGCACTGCCCGGCGGGCACGCCCAGCTCCTGCACGAGGTAGGCCACGCGGCGGATGAGCAGATGCGTCTTGCCGGTGCCGGGGGAGGCGTTGATGAGCAGCGGGCCCGTCCCGGCGGAGGCGGCGACGCGCTGCATCGCGTCCAGGGAGTCGAGCAGTCCCGCGCCGACCTCGTCCATGCCGGTCAGCAGGGGGGCGGAGTCCAGCCACGGGTCGGGCGTCCGCGTCGTCAGCGCCGGTTCGGGCATGGGCACCGCTTCGCGGTCGTACTTGGAGTGGGTCCGGCCCGACGACCGGCGGCGCCGCTCGGCGGTGGCCCGCATGTCGTCGGAGAGTTCGAACAGCGGGGACGCCACCTGTGGTTGCTTGCGTTCATCAGGACGGCGCACCCCTGCATCCTCGCAGATCGGCGACGCCCGCGAGCCAGCGGCTCCCGCATCTGCGGACGCTCCCGCCGAACCCGAGTCGCTCTCGCATCGCGCCGGAGGCGAACCCCGCCCGCCGCCGCATCGCGTCGGACCCCCGACGTACGGTCACGGCAAGGGGATCGCTCGAGGGACATATCCGGAATATCAGGATTGCAGGGGCTTCTCGCGGCCCTCGTCCCGCTCGCGCGCCGCCGGGCCGCGCCCCGGCGGGTTCAGCCGCCCGCGAACGGCGGCAGCACCTCGACCGTGGACCCCGCCGGGAGCGCGGTCTCCGGGTCCTTCGCCGCCAGGCCGTCCACCAGCAGCGTCGCCACCGACAGGACCTTGTCCAGCGCCGGGCCGTGCCGCCGCGCCAGGACCGCCCGCAGCTCGGCGACGTCCGCGGCGCGCACCTGCTCCTCGCCGCGCCCGGCGGCGGCCTTCGCGCCGGCGAAGTACCTCACGGTCACCACGGTCAGCCTCCGATCGCCGACATCGGCCGGGCGGGTTGCAGGAACGACGGGTCGTCGATGCCGTGCCCGGGCAGCTTGCCCCACATGGCCTCGCGCCAGCGGTCGGCGAGCTCGGCGTCGGACGCGCCCGAGCGGGCGAGATCGCGCAGATCGGTCTCGCCGCGCGCGAACAGGCAGTTGCGGACCTGCCCGTCGGCGGTCAGCCGGGTCCGGTCGCACTCGCCGCAGAAGGGGCGCGTGACCGAGCCGATCACGCCCACCGTGGCGGGGCCGCCGTCGACCAGCCAGGTCTCGGCCGGGGCCGAGCCGCGGTGGGCCGGGTCGGGGGCCAGGTCGAACTCGGCGCGCAGCGCCGCGAGGATCTCGGCGGCGGTGACCATCTCCTCGCGCCGCCACACGCCGGCGGCGTCGAGCGGCATCTGCTCGATGAACCGCAGCTGGTACCCGTGCTCGAGCGCGAAGCGCAGCAGTTCGGGCGCCTCGCCGTCGTTGACGCCGCGCATGAGCACGGTGTTGATCTTGACGGGGGCGAGCCCGGCCTCGGCGGCGCCCGCGATGCCGCGCAGGGTCGCGTCGAGCCGGTCCCGTTTGGCCAGGTCCTTGAAGGTCCCCGGGCGCAGCGTGTCGAGCGAGACGTTGACGCGGTCGAGCCCGGCGGCCACGAGCGGGCCCGCCAGGCGCTCCAGGCCGATGGCGTTGGTGGTCAGGGAGATCTCCGGGCGCGGCTCCAAGGCGGCCGCGGCCTCGACGATGCCGACCAGCCCCGGGCGCAGCAGCGGCTCGCCGCCGGTGAAGCGGACCTCCCGGACGCCGAGGTCGCGCACGGCGATCCCGACCAGCCTGACGACCTCCTCGTCGGTCAGCAGGGTGGGTCTGGGCAGCCACGGCAGTCCAGCCTCGGGCATGCAGTAGGTGCAGCGCAGGTTGCAGCGGTCGGTGAGCGAGACGCGCAGGTCGGTCGCGGTGCGACCGTGGCGGTCCCGCAGCCCGGCCGACGCCCCCGCGGCAGAGGAGGTCGGTGCCAGCATGGTTCGAGCGTAGTTCGTCAATATGACAGTTTCGTAAAGTGGGACACGATTCCCATCAATTGGTCACGGAAGGCGCGGCCGTAGAGGGTGGTGTGGACCAGCAGCGGGAACAGCTGATGGAGCCCCGTGCGCTCCTCCCAGCCCGCCGCGGGCGGGCCGACCTCGGCGTACCCGTCGAAGATCGCCGCCAGCAGCGGCGTCCCGCCCCACAGCCGCAGGTTCGCCAGGTCGGTCTCGCGATGCCCGCCGTGCGCGGCCGGGTCGATCAGCCACGCCCGCTCGGCGCCCCACAGCACGTTCCCCCACCACAGGTCGCCGTGCGTCCGCGCGGGCGGCTCCTCGGGCCCGGCCAGCTCCGGCAGCCGCGCCGCCAGCCGCTCGACCGCGGCGGCGTCGGCCGCGTCGAGGGCCCCGTTGTCGCGCGAGGGCCCCAGGTAGGGCGCGATCCGCCTGGCCGCGTACCACTCGGCCCAGGTCCCGCCGGACGGCTCGTTGTCCATGAACGCCTCGCCGATGTGGCCGCGCCAGGGCGCGCCGAACCGCTCGGCCCCGGCACGGTGCATGAACGCGAGCTGGCGGCCCAGCTCCCGGGCGTGCTCGGGGGTCGGCCCGGTCGGCTCGATCCAGGGCTCGACCAGGAGCCGGTCGTCGGCGTAGCGGACCTCGACCACGGCCTCGCAGGCCTCGCCGAGCCACCGCAGCCCGTTCGCCTCGGCGGCGAGGTGGCCGGGCCGCGGGTCCTCCGCGATCTTCGCGAACAGGCTCGAGCCGTCGTCGAACGTCAGGCGCTGCGCGGTGGCCGAGCCGGCGCTCGCCGAGGCGAGCGGCATCGCGAAGTCGTTCGCCTTCACCGGCGTCGTGCGCACCCGCTGGTGCTCGATGAGCTCGGGCAGCAGCCGCAGCCGCTCGTGGACGTCGTTCACCGCTCCAATGTAGCGGAGCGCGCCCGGCCCGCCCGACGTGAAAAACTCTTCGTGTTCACCCCCGCGCCGAGGAGGCCCCATGCGCCGCACCGCCCGCTGGCTCACCGCCGTCAACGCCCTCGGCGCCCCCAGGGTCGCGGCGCAGCGCGCCCGCGCCGACCGGGTGTTCGACCGCATGGTCGACCGGGCCCAGCACCGGGCCGAGGCCGACGCCGCGCTCGCGTCCGAGCTCATCGACTCCTATCGCTTCCTGTTCAAGGAGGTCGCCAAGGAGGAGACCCTCTCGATGGTCGGCTGGCAGGGCTTCGTCGACGACCTCTCCCGCCGCATGACCAACCACCTGCGGGTCGAGCGGCTCATCGCCGAGCACCCCGAGATCGCCGCCGAACCGGTCGAGCGCCCCGTCGTCGTGGTCGGCCTGCCGCGCACCGCCACCACCCTCACCCACAAGCTCCTCGTCCAGCCCGAGGGCAACCGCGCCCCCCTCATGTGGGAGCTCATGAACACCCACCGCGGCGACATCGACCCGAAACTGCGCGACGCGCTCGTCAAGGACGCCCAGACGATGGCCGACCTCGCCGCCAGGGCCTCGCCCGTGTGGGACCTCATCCACCCGATGAACGCGCTCCAACCCGAGGAGTGCGTGTTCGCCCTGCCCCACGGCTACCAGTTCATAACCCGCGCTCGGATGCCCGCCTACCGCCGCTGGGTCGACGAGCGCGACTGCACCGGCGACTACCGCCACCTCAAGCGCGTCCTCCAAGTGCTCCAGTGGAACCGGCCCCGGCGCCGGTGGGTCCTCAAGTCGCCGTTCCACCTGTTCAACCTCGACGTGCTCCTCAAGGTCTTCGAGGACGCGACGATCGTGTGGACGCACCGCGACCCGGCCGCGGTCATGGGCTCGTGGTGCTCCCTCGTGGAGACCGGCCGGGCCCTCCACCACCGCGCCTACGACGCCGCGGCGATCGGCCCCGAGTGGCTCGACCTCTTCGGGAAGGGCGTCGCGGCCGCGCGCGCCGTCCGCTCGACCGCCCCGCGCGAGCGGTTCGTCGACGTGCCCTACCGCTCGCTGACGGCCGACCCGCGCGCCTGCCTGCCGGAGCTCTTCGCGCGACTCGGCATGGAGTGGACCGCGAAGGAGGAGGGGAACCTCGAGCACGTCCTGGCCCGGCCCCGCACGCGCCGCGGCCACGAGTACCGCCTGTCGCGCTACGGGATCGGACCCGACGACGTCGAGGAGGCCTTCGGCGACTACGGCCGCCCGGGGCGCTGAGACGCGACGGGCCCCGGCCGAACGGCCGGGGCCCGTGTGGATTGTCGGTGGGCGGCGCTACGTTGGTCTCGGTCGGGCGGCGCGGCATGCGGGTGCCGCACCGCCCGACCGGCCGAAGTCCACAAGCGCCGATCGAGAGGGGGTGGTCAGGAGAGCCGCTCCACCACGTAGTCGATCGCCTCGGTCAGCTTGGCCGCGTCCGAGGGGTCCACGGCCGGGTACGTCGCGACGCGCAGCTGGTTGCGGCCCAGCTTGCGGTACGGCTCGGTGTCCACGACCCCGTTGGCGCGCAGCACCTTCGCGATCTCGGCCGCGTCCACGCCCTCGAAGTCGACGGTGGCGACCACGTTCGAGCGCAGGGCCGGGTCCGACACGAACGGATTCGCGAACGGGCGCGACTCCGCCCACGAGTACAGGGCCCCGGCCGACTCGGCGCAGCGCTTCGCCGCCGCGTCCAGGCCGCCCGCGGCGTTGAGCGCGTCCACCTGCTCGGCGGCGAGGACCACGGTGGCCACCGCCGGGGTGTTGTACGTCTGGTCCTTGCGCGAGTTGTCGATCGCGGTCTTCAGGTCCAGGAACGCCGGGATGTAGCGGCCCGAGGCGGCGATCCGCTCGGCGCGCTCGATCGCGGCGGGGCTCATGACCGCGATCCACAGGCCGCCGTCCGAGGCCAGGCCCTTCTGCGGCGCGAAGTAGTAGCAGTCGCTCTCGCGCAGGTCCACCGGCAGGCCCGCGGCGGCCGAGGTCGCGTCGTGCAGCATGAGCGCGCCCTCGTGGGCGACGCGCCTGACCTCCACGGCCACACCGGTCGAGGTCTCGTTGTGCGGGGTGGCGTAGGCGTCGACGCCGTCCTCGAAGGACAGCTCCGCGGCCGAGCCGGGCTCGGCGGTCACCACGGTCGGCTCGCCCAGGTGCGGGGCGGCCTTGATCGCCTTGGCGAACTTCGAGCCGAACTCGCCGAAGCTGGCCGCCTGCGCCCGGTCCTCGATGAGGCCGAACACGGCGACCTCCCAGAACGCGGTCGCGCCGCCGACGCCCAGCACCACCTCGTAGCCCTCGGGCAGCGAGAAGAACTCGGCCAGGCCGGCGCGCAACCGCCCGACCTGCGACTTGACGGCCTTCTGGCGGTGGGAGGTGCCCATGACGGACCCGCCCAGACCGGCGAGTGCGCTCATCGCCTCGGACGGCACTTTGGAGGGGCCTGCGCCGAAGCGCCCGTCGGCGGGCAGCAGCGCTGCGGGGATGGTGATCGGGTCGGCCACGTTCGGCTCCGTTCTCGTCGGTCCTCGGGGCCACTGTAAACCCGGCGTCTCCGAACGTGACGGCGCGGGCCCGGGACGGCCGCCGAGTGGGATCGGCGGCTCAGACCGCGGGCTCCCAGCCGGTCGGCGCCGCCGCGCCCGGCTCGGCCGCGGCCGTCCACACCTCGCCGTCGGCGGCCACCGCCCACAGCCGCAGGGCCCCGTCGGACCCGAACGCGGCGGCCGGGCGCTTGACCACGGTGACGTCGCCCCGCGACCACGGCCGCGACAGCAGCGCGATCTCGCCCGCGGCGGCCGCGAGGTCGGCGAGGCCGAGGACCAGCACGGCGGGGGCGCCGGTGCCGTCGTCGCAGGCCACCGCCAGCGCTCCGTCGGGTCCGAGCGCGAGCGCGGGGGCGAGGACCCCGCCTTCGAGCGGCACGAGCACCCCCGTCCACGTCTCGCCCCGGCCTATGTGGAGTACCACGTCGCTGGTCCCGGCGGCGCGCGAGCCGATCACGAGGCGCCCGTCGGGGGTCTGGACGGCGGTGACGGCGCCGGCGGGCACGTGGGTCTGGCCGCCGGGCCCGGGCAGGCCGAGGGTGCGGTTCGTCCATGTGCCGCCGTCGCCCTCCCACACGGCGGTGTCGACGGGGGTGGCGGCGACGACGGTGAAGGCGCCGTCGGCGGCGAGCGCGACGGGGGCCGCGTGCACGGCGGGCCCGTCGAGGGCCGTCCACTCGCCCCACGGGCCGCCTTCGGGGCGGGTGCGCGCGGACAGGCCGCCTTCGGGCCCGCGGACGCAGACGAGGGCGGTGCGCCCGTCGTCGGCGGCCGCGACCTGCCCGACGGTGCGGGCGGCCGGGCCGGCCCCGGCGGGGTTCCCCAGGGACCGCCACTGGCCCGAGACCAGGTCGAAGCAGTGCACGTCCCGTTCGTGGGCGGCGGGGTCGTGGGTGTGGCGGGCGCTCACGGTGTAGAGCCCGGTCCCGGCGCGGACCAGGTGCGGCAGGGCGTCGGGCCCGCCGAGGCCCTCCCAGCCGTCGTCGCCGAGCGCCTCGATCCGGGTGCCGCGCACGGCGACGGGGCGCAGGTGCCCGTCGACCTCGGCGGCGGCGAGCGCCGCGGTGTAGCGCGGATGGGTGGCGTGGCCGTACGTGGTCCCCGCGCCGGGGCCGCTGATGAGGCGGTCGCCGCAGCCGCTGCGGGTGGCGCAGTCGGCGCCGTCGACGCCGTCGGCCCAGGAGTAGACGTCGATGGCGCCGCCCTTGGTCTCCAGGTCGGCGGGGCCGAGGTTCCCGGGCCAGCGGCGGTTGTAGTAGCCGCGCCAGGACTCGACGGCGAGGGCCCCGCCCCAGGCGGCGACGGCCTCCCAGGCGAAGAGGGCGGCGGCGGTGTGGTCGATGTGGTCGGAGTAGCCGGCCTGCTCGGCGCCGAGCCGCTCGCCGACCACCGGGTCGGGGTCGGGGTCGAGGGTGTTGACCACGGCGGGCCGGTAGCGGCCGAGGAGCTCGAGGAGCGTGGCCCGCACCATGTCCTGGTCCACGGTGGACTGCGAGGTGAGGGGCGAGCCGGTCGGGGGGAGGACCGCGGCGGCCTCCAGGCGGCCCTCCCACAGGGCGAGCAGGCGCGTGAAGTCGCCGGTGAGGCGCCCGAGGTTCGTCCACAGCGAGCAGAACACGAGGTGGACCTCGGGCTTGTCGCGCAGGACGCACAGTTCGACGTCCTGCCCCGAGTCGAGGGCGGCGGTGTACCGGTCCCAGGGCGCGTCGGGGTCGCCGAGGGCCATGTGGGCGTAGGCGCGCCGCAGGCCGCTGTCGCGGGCGGCGGCGTACCCGGCGTAGTCGGCGGGGGCGGCCCCGTCCCAGGTGTTCTGCCCGCCGGCCTCGCCGGCGGTGAGCACGACCGTGCAGATCCCGGCCCCGTCGTGCAGGACGCGGGCGACGCGGGGGTTGACGAAGTAGAGGCAGTCGTCGGGGTGGGCGACGATCTGCATGTGGACCGGGCCGGCGCCCGTCGGGCCGGGGAAGTCGCCGCCGGCGGCGGCCTCCCGCAGGGACCAGGCGCTCTCGGCGACCGCGGCGGTCACGGCCAGTCCGGCGAGGCCGCCGACCAGGAGGTCGCGGCGGCGCAGCGGCGCGTGGGAGGGCATGGCGGTCTCGTTCGGGTGGTGCGGGTTCCGGTCCCAGATCCTATCGGGGGCCCGCCGGTTCGCGACGGCCCCTCGTGTCGAGGCCGGACGCGAAGCGGCCCGCGTCGGTGACGCGGGCCGCCGTCGGCGTGTGCGGGGCGCCTACTGCCAGCCCTCGACCTCGTCGAGGCCGCGCGGGCCCGGGCCCACGTAGGTGGCCGAGGGGCGCACGATCCGGCCGAGCTTCTTCTGCTCGAGGATGTGGGCGCTCCAGCCGGCCACGCGGGCGCAGGTGAAGATCGGGGTGAACAGGTCGGCGGGGACCTCGGCGAAGTCGAGGAGCACCGCGGACCAGAACTCGACGTTGGTGGCGAGCACGCGGTCGGGCTTGCGGGCCTTGAGCTCGGCCAGCGCGGCCTGCTCGAGGGCCTCGGCGACCTGGTAGCGGGGGGCGCCCAGCTCCTTGGCGGCGGCGCGCAGCACGCGCGAGCGGGGGTCCTCGGCGCGGTAGACGCGGTGGCCGAAGCCCATGAGGCGCTCGCCGGAGTCGAGGAGGTTCTTGACGTAGGCGTCGGCGTCGCCGGACTTCTCGACCCCTTCGATCATGTGGAGGACGCGCGAGGGGGCGCCGCCGTGGAGCGGGCCGGAGAGCGCGCCGATGCCGGAGGAGATCGCGGCGGCGGCGTCGGCCCCGGTGGAGGCGACGACGCGCGAGGTGAAGGTGGAGGCGTTCATGCCGTGCTCGGCGGCGGACATGAGATAGGTGTCGACGGCCTTGACGTGGGCGGGGTCGGGCTCGCCCCTCCAGCGCCGCATGAACCGCTCGGTGATGGTGCCGGCCTTGTCGATCTCCGACTGCGGGACGGCGGGGCGGCCGGATCCGCGGGCGGACTGGGCGATGAACGACAGGGTGGTGACCGAGACGCGGGCGAGATCGTCCCGGGCGGTCTCGTCGTCGATGTCGAGCAGCGGCCGGAGGCCCCAGAAGGGGGCGAGCATGGCGACCGCGGCCTGGGCGTCGACGCGGGTGTCGCCGGAGGAGACGGGCACCGGCACGGGCTCGGCCGCGGGCAGGCCGTTGCCGAATCTGCCGTCGACGAGGAGGCCCCATACGTCGCCGTAGGTGCTCTGGCCGACCAGGTCCTGGATATCGACGCCGCGGTAGCGGAGCGATCCACCCTCTTTGTCAGGCTCGGCGATCTCGGTTTCGAAGGCGACGACGCCTTCGAGGCCGGGCTTGAACTCAGACATCGTTGTACTCCTGAGTGTGTTGTCCCTGTGGTTGCCGACCGGGGGCTTCCGGGAGGCGACGGTTCGTAGTTATCTGGAAATGGTGCCTCAACCCCGCGGCGGACGGAAGTGCCCTCGGGGCGGGGGTGATCCTGAATGCCGGTACTCCAGCCGCGCAAAATATGAGACAACCGACGTGAGCCTAGTTATTTGTCCAATTTTGCACTTTTTGATGGGAGGGTTTCGATAATGGGTCTTGTTGGTTTCAACGGTTTCCTGCGATCTCGCCCACATCGACACGCGTGCCGCAGGTCATCCGACATGAGCTAACGTCAAAGCACATCCCGCCCAGCGATAACGACATGGAGGTACCCCCTATGGCGCTGTCCGGCGAGCAATGGGTGATCGCCTACAACGACCACGAGGCCACCATCGTCGCTGTCGGCGGCGGCGTGCGCTCGTACACCTACCGCGGCCGCCCGGTCGTCATGACCTACGCCGACGAGGAACTCGCCCCCGGCTGGTCGGGCCACGTGCTGGCCCCCTGGCCGAACCGGGTCCGCGACGGCAAGTACGCCTACGACGGCACCGAGTACCAGCTGCCGGTCAACGAGATCGAGACGAACACCTCCCTCCACGGCTTCGTGGCCTGGGCCGAGTGGAACGCCGTCGACGTGACCGACACCTCGGTCACGCTCGAGTGCCGGCTGCCCGCGCGCCTGGGCTACCCCTGGACCCTGCAGCTGCGCACCCGCTGGTCGGTCGGGCCCGGCGGCCTGCGCGCCGCCCACACCGTCTCCAACCCCGGCCACAAGACCGCCCCCTTCGGCCTGGGCACCCACTCCTACCTCATGCCCGGCTCCCTGGAGCGGATCGACGAGGCGACCCTGCACGTCCCGGCGGGCAAGAAGCTCAAGCTCGACAAGCAGAGCATCCCCGTCGGCTCCGGCCCGGCCGACTTCGGCGACCCCACGGTCCTCAAGGACATGGTCATCGACGACTGCTACGGGGACCTCGAGCGCGGCTCCGACGGGACGGCCGAAGTGCGGCTGGCCGACCCGGTCTCGGGGCAGGCGGTGACCGTGTGGATGGACGACTCCTTCGGGTGGGTCCACATCTACACCTCGGACGGCCTCGAGGGCGAGCGCAAGCGCGGCGCGGTGGCGATCGAGCCGACCACGTGCCCCCCGAACGCCCTCGCCACCGGCGAGGACCTGATCGAGCTCTCGCCGAGCGAGGCGTGGTTCGGCGTCTGGGGCATCCGCCCCGAGTAGGCCGGCAGACTCGCGCGAGGGACCGCCCCGACGGGGCGGTCCCTCGCCGCGTCCGCGCCCGAACACCGCTCGCCTTCACTGCGCCGGGTCGTCCACACGCCGCCCACCAGGCAATGTGTCCACTCCTCACGGAGTTATCCACAGGCGCAAAAGTTCTCCTTGCCGACTTCCCCCGCCGTCGGTCACGGTTACTCCTAGGCACGTGAACACCACGCAACGTAGGAGCAGCCATGGCAGCGACACTCGACCGCACCACCTCGACCCGCGGCGCCGCGAGCGGCCGCGGCGACCGGGCCCCGGCCGCCACGGCGGCCGAATCCCTGCTCATCACCGGCGACGACGCCCTCGCCGAGGTGATC
Source organism: Glycomyces amatae (assembly GCF_020991375.1). GTDB lineage: Bacteria > Actinomycetota > Actinomycetes > Mycobacteriales > Micromonosporaceae > Glycomyces > Glycomyces amatae. The sequence goes on from NZ_JAJLQZ010000004.1 coordinate 89,556, forward strand.
GCGCCGCTCGCCGCCGCGGCCGGGCACCCGCTCCACCGCGTCACCCACCCGCTCGACGCCGCCGCCCTCTGGCAGCGGGCCCCGATGGTCCTCGTCGGACCCGACCTCGCACCCGACTGCGTCGCCTGCGACTTCCCCTCCAGGGACCACCTCGTCCTGTGCACCACCATGGCCTGGCTCGGCGCCGACCCCGCCGACACCTCGATGCTGTGGCCCCTCGCGATCCAGATGCGCGCCACCGGCGTGGTCGCCCTCCCGGACGCACGCGACTGGCTCATCGACCTGTTCACCCGGACCGTCCGCGACGTCGCACCGGCGCCCGTCATCGCCCACGTCGCCGGGCACGGCGGCGCCGGGGCCTCCACACTGGCCCTCGCCTCGGCCGCCGACGCCGCACGGGACGGCGGCAGGACCGTCCTCATCGACCTCGACCACACCGGCGGCGGCATCGACGCCGCCGCCGGGCTCGCCGCCCAACCGGGCTGGCGGTGGCCCTCCCTGGCGAACGCCGGCCTGCTCGAACCCGAGGGGCTGCTCGCCGGCCTCCCCCGGCGCGGCGGCCTCCACGTCGTCGGCCCCGACCCGCGCAACCCGGCCGAAGTGGACGCCGAAGCGTTCGAGCAGGTGCTGCGCGCGGCCCGCCTCGCCGCCGACCTCGTCGTGATCGACCTGCCGCGCACCCGCACCCCGGCCGCCGCCCGGGCCGCCGCGGCCGCCCGCGCCGTCGCGGTCACCCTCGGGCCCGGCCCGCGCTCCTGGGAGGCCGCCCGCAGCGTCACCGCCGCCTACGGCCTCCACAACCCCAACCTCGGCGTGGTCCTGCGCGGCGAGGCCGACGCGCCCCCCGCCTCCGCCTGGGACGGCCCGCGCGAGGCCGACTGGACCGACCCGCCGGTGTGGGGCGCGGTCCCGACCGACCGCAGGCTCCCGGCCCTGCTGCGCCAGGGCCGGATCCCCCGCGGCCGCCTCGGCCGCGGCCTCCGCGAACTCGCGGCCGAGCTGGGCCGCGTCCGGCCGCGCGGCCAGCTCATCGGAGCCGGCGCCGGCGGCGACCGCTTCGACCGGGCCGGTGGGGCCCGATGAGCCTCGAACTGCTCGACAAGGTCCGCCGCCAGCTCGCGGCCCAGGCCCGGCCCGGCACCGCCCGCGAAGGCGGCTCGGTGAAGGCGGACATCGTGCGGGCCCTCCGGGCCGCCGGGGCCGCACCGCCCGACCAGGACTCGCTGCTGCGGCTCTCCGGGGCCCTGCGCGACGACCTCATCGGGGCCGGGCCGCTCCAGCCGCTGCTGGACGACCCCGCCGTCACCGACGTGGTCGTCAACGGCGCGGCAGGCGCCTGGGCCGACCGCGGCGAAGGCCTGCGGCCCGCCGACGTCCGCCTCGGCGGGCCCGACGCGATCCGCTCGCTCGCCTGCCGCCTCGCCGCGGCGGCGGGACGGCGCCTCGACGCGGGCAGCCCGTACGCCGACGTGCGACTGCCGGACGGCACCCGGTTCCACGCGGTCCTGCCGCCGGTCGCCGCCGCGGGACCCTACCTCTCCTTCCGCACCCACCGGTCGCAGGCGTTCACGCTCACCCAGCTGGTCGAGGTCGACACGCTCACCGCCGACATGGCCGACCTGCTGCTGCGCATCGTCAAAGCCCGGCTCGCCTATCTCGTGACGGGCGGCACCGGCACCGGGAAGACCACGCTCCTGGCGAGCCTCCTGTCCACCGCGCCCGCCCAGGAGCGGATCGTCATCGTCGAGGACGCCGCCGAACTCGCGCCCGACCATCCGCACGCCCTCACGCTCGAATCGCGCCCGGCGAACATCGAAGGCGCGGGCGAGGTCGACCTCGCCGCGCTGGTGCGCCAGGCCCTGCGGATGCGCCCCGACCGGATCATCGTCGGCGAATGCCGCGGCGCCGAGGTGATCGAACTGCTCGGCGCGCTCAACACCGGCCACGAGGGCGGCGCGGGCACGCTCCACTGCAACGCGGCCGCCGACGCGCCCGCCAGGCTCGAAGCGCTCGCGCTCCCGCACGGACTGCCGAGGGCCGGGCTCCACGCCCAGCTCGTGGCGGCCCTGCGCGTCATCGTCCACCTGCGGCGCACCGGCACCGGACGGCAGGTGACGGAGATAGCCCTGATCGGACCCGGCCCCGGCGAATCGGGACTGCGGGTGTCCACCGCCTGGACCCGCCAGGGCCCCGGCTCCGCCGCAGGCCTCCTCGAACGCCTCCTCCGGGAGCGATCCGCATGAGCAGCGCCGCCGCCTCCGCCCTGCCGCCGCCGCGCCGCTGCCGCACCTCCAACCGCCTCCGGCGCCCGCCCGCAGCCCGCCGGCCTCTGCACACCGCCCCGCCCGCGGACACCCGCCGCACCGGGAACCGCCGGACACGCGCGACCGCCGACCGGAGGGAACGCCTCCGCATGCGCCCCAACGCGACCGACCGGCCGATGGCCGCCGAGTCCACCGGCCGGCGACCGACCCGGCCCGACCACCACCGGAAAGGAGCCCGAACATGACCGCCGTAACCCGAGCCCTCGTCGCCCACCGGCCGAAGACCGCGGCCGCCTGCGCCGCACTCATCGCGGCAGCAGCCGCCGCCTGGCTCGCCGGGTACCGCCACAACGGCGGACTCGGCCTCCTCGCGGCGGCCGGAGCCGGAGCCGTCGCCGCCGTCTACACCGCGGCCGCCGTGACCGCATGGCATCGCGCCCTGCACCGCAAGCGGCACCGCGAAGCAGGCCGCGCCGCCGCCGACACGATCGCCTACCTGGCGGCCGACCTCGCCGCGGGCACCGACCCGGCCCGCGCCGTCGCCGCGGCCGAACCCGACTGGCCCACCGAGGCCGCCGCCACCGCGAAGCGCCTCAGGGCGGCACTGCGGATCGCCGCCGAACTCGGCGCCCCCGCGGCCGAACTGTGCCGGCGCCTCGCCGAGCACCTCCGCGAGGACGAGCAGGCCGCCGCCCGGACCCGGGCCCAGACCGCCTCGATCCGCGCCACCGCCGCGCTCCTCATCGCACTGCCCGCGGCCGGTGTCGCCCTCGGCGAAGCGCTCGGCGTCGACGCCGTCGCCTTCCTCTTCGCCGGCCCCGCGGGGCTCGGCGCGGCCGCCGCCGCGATGGGCCTCCAGGGCATGGGGCTCGCCTGGACGGGCCTGCTCATCCGATCCGTCGACGCGGGAGGTGCGTGATGGCGCGCCGACTCCTGGGCCCGCTCGCGGGCGTCGCGGCCGCCTTCGCGATCGGCGGCCCCACCGGGATCGTCCTCGGCTTCGGCACCTGGTGGCTGGTCGCCCGGCTCCTGCGGTCCGATCCCGACCGCACCGAGCGGACCGCCGCCGGGCGCCTCGCCCCGGCATGGCCCTGGACGCTCGACCTGCTCGCCGCCGGGATGCGCGCCGGGGCGCCGTTCCCGCAGGCCGCGTTCGCGGTCGCCGACGCCGACGACCCGCGGATCGGCGAACGGCTGCGCCGCTTCGCCGGAGCGATCCACCTGGGCGCCACCGCGACCGAGGCGCTGCCTGAACTCGGGCGCCTGCCGGGCGCCGCCCGCCTGGCCCGGCAGCTCGACCGGTCCGGCGACTCGGGGGCGGCGATCGCGGGGGGCCTCGAGCAGCTGGCGGCCTCGCTCCGGTCGGAGCTGCGCACCCGGGCCGAGGAGCGCGCCGGACGCGCCGCCGTGGCGCTGGTCGGACCGCTGTGCCTGTGCTTCCTGCCCGCCTTCGTGATCGCCGGGATCGGCCCGGTCGTGTTCGGCATCGTCGCCGACACCCTGACCGCCGGCCTGTGACCGCGACCTTGAACCACTCTGTCCGACAACCGAAGAGAGGAAACCGCAATGAACGCGAACACCGAGACGACCATCGCCCTCCCGACCCGCCGGGCCCGCCGGGCCCCCGGCAGGCCCGACCCGCGACCGGCCTCCTGCCGCCCCGGCGACCGGCAGCGGCCCGGCTGCAGGGCCGCCAGCGCCTGCCGGAGGCCCTCGTGCGACCAGGCGCGGGCCCCGCGCAGCGAACCGGCCGAGCAGCCGGCCGCCGACCGGCGGACCGCCGGGGCCGCCCTCGAATCCCGCTGGTCGCCGGGCGCCAACCGGTCCAGGCCGCCGATCACCGCGGGCCCGCCGGCGGTGCCCGACGACCGCCCGGCCCCGGCGAAGCCGAGTCCGAACCCCCGGCAGGAGGACGAGTGGAGTCCGGGCCGGATGCGGGGCGTGACCCGACCGGGCTGGGGCGGGAGGTTCGCCGCGAAGATGCGCGGCGAGAGCGGCATGAGCACCGCCGAGTACGCGGTCGGCACCCTCGCGGCGGTCGCCTTCGCCGGGGTCCTGCTGAAGGTGGTCACGTCGGGGCCGGTCCAGAGCGCGCTGAGCGCCCTGATCGAGAAGGCCCTGGGATGACCGCGTCGATCCGGCAGGCCCGGAAGCCCCGTCGCCGCCGATCACCGGAACCGGGCACCGCTCTGGACGAGTGGGCCGTGAACCGCCTGGTGGCGACCGGCATCGCACCGCGCTCCGCTCAGGGAGGCCGGGCTCCGGCCTGGCGGGCCGCTGCGGGCGACACCGCACCGGACACGGTCCCGAACAGGCAGGCCCCGGCCCGGTCGGCGACGAGCAGCGCTGCACCGCACCGCGCTCGAGGAAGTAGGGTCCCGGTCCGGGCCGCGACCGCGGACGGCACCTCGCCGAAGACCGTCCCCCGGGGTCGGGCTCCGGCCCGGTGGGCGGTGGCGAGGCGCATCTCGCCGTACACCGCCACCGGGAAACGGGTCCTGTCGCGACAGGGAGCGGATCCGCCGGCGAGCCCCGGCACGGGGGAACGCGCGCCGCGGCGGCGGTTCGGCCGCCGGGCGCACCCCGGCGACCGGGGCCAGGGCGGGTTCGTGACCGCCGAGATGGCGGCGGCGCTCCCGGCCGTGGTCGCGGTGCTGGCGCTGGGCCTGTGGGCGGTGGCGGCGGTGGGCATGAAGGTCCGCGCGATCGACGCGGCGAACAGCGCCGCGATCGCCGCCGCCAGAGGGGAGGACGCGCAGGCGGTCGCTGCGGCCTATCTTCCCGAGGGCGCCTCGGTCGCCGTCTCGACCGACGGCGAGGTGGCGCGGGCGAGGGTCACGGCCCCGACCCGGCCGCTGGGTCCGCTGACGCCGCCGCTGTCGATCACCGCCGAGGCCGCGGCGCCGCTGGAACCGGGTCTGCCGTGATGCGGCCGCCGAAGCCGGTCGGGCGGGCCGCGGCCGCGAGCGGACGGTCCGTGGGCGGTGCGGCAGGTCGCCGTCAGGCCGGTGGCGGAGCGGACCGCGGGCGGCCCGGCCGGGTCGTGAAGAGCGACCGGGAGCGGGGCTCGGCGACGGTGCTGGCGGCCGGGGTGGCGGCGGCGCTGGTGGTGATGGCGGTGGCGTTCACCGCGGTCGGCCAGGCGAGCGCCGCCCGCCACCGGGCCCAGGGTGCGGCGGACGCCGCCGCGCTGGCGGGCGCCGCGAGGGTCCTGTTCGGAGACGGGGAGGCCTGCGGCGCGGCGAGGGCGATGGTGGAGGAGGCGGGCTCTGCGTTGGAGGGCTGCGAGGTGGACGGCGTGGAGGTGACGGTCGCCGTGAGCGAGGTCCCGGCGGGCATACCGGCAGCCTTCGGTCCGGCCCGAGCGGTCTCCCGGGCGGGCCCGGTCATGGTGGAGTAGGACGAGCGAACACCGGTCCCGGCGGCCGAGGCCAGGCCGCCGGGAACCGAAAACAGCAAGACAGGTCTTCAGCGTTGCTATTAGGTGTGCTGGTAGGCGGAGGGTGGGCACGGGGGAGGGGGAGGGGCCCCGGAAGATCTCCGGCCGATCCGGCTGAAGGCCCCGGCAGGCCCGGTTCTCGCACCGCCCGCGGCTCTTGCGCTATCGCAAGCCGTGTTGGATCATCTGGCCCGCCGCCCGCCGATGCGGGGCACCGGCCTTCGAGGGCTGACTGCCGACCGCTGAGGTTCGAACACCGTTAGCCGCTCGCCGAACGGCCCGGTCTTCGCGGCGTCGACCCGCGGCGGCTCGCGCTGGACGGTCGGTGTGGGCCGCCCGCAGCGTGCACCAGTCTTCCCGCTCGGCCGCCTCGAGAGGCGAACCGACCGATGCGGCGTCCGCCGCCGGGCACTCGCGCGCCGAATCGCCGTGCGCCCTTTCGCAATTCCCGGCCGACGACCGCGGCCCGATGCGGCGCCCCGCCCACCGCTGACCGCTGCCGGACGCCCGCGCGTCAGCTCGCCGCAGGGCGCCTCGCGGCTCGCGCGAGGCGTGCTGGCCGCTTCCTCGCCACCCCCATCTCTCCCTGGTCGACCCCCGGCCGAGGCGGCTCGGTCACACTCCGGGGTGTCGCGGGCCCGCGGATGATGCGCGCGGGCCCCGGGCTGTCTACACTCGCGACATGGAGAAACACCGTTCTTCACCTGACTCGGCGCCCGCGACCCGGTCGCCGGGCCGCCGCACATTCCTCATGTGCCGCCCCGCCTACTACGCGGTCGAGTACGCCATCAACCCTTGGATGGACACGACCGCGCCCGTCGACACCGAACTCGCCTGCGCCCAGTGGGACGAGCTCGTCGACGTCTACACCCGCCTCGGTCACGACGTCATCCGCATCGAGCCCGAGCCCGGCCTGCCCGACATGGTCTACGCCGCCAACGGCGCCTTCGTGGTCGACGGCATCGCGTACGGCGCGAGCTTCCGCCACCCCCAGCGCCGCCCCGAAGCCGACGCCCACGAGAAGTGGTACCGCACCGGCGGCTGGACGTACGCCGAGCCCGAGTTCGTCAACGAAGGCGAAGGCGACTTCACCTACCTGCCCGGCCGCGAGCTCATCCTCGCCGGCTGGGGCTTCCGCACCGACGCCCGCGCGCACGCCGAGGCCGCCGACGTGTTCGGCCGCCAAGTCGTCTCGCTGCGCCTGGTCGACCCCTGCTACTACCACCTCGACACCGCGCTCGCGCCCCTCGACGACGAGCGCATCGCCTACTACCCGGAGGCCTTCGCCCCCGGCAGCCGCCTGCTGCTCGAACGGCTCTTCCCCGACGCGGTGATCGCCGACGCCGAGGACGCCGCCGCGTTCGGCCTCAACTTCGTCTCCGACGGCCGCAACGTCGTCGTCAACGCCGAGGCGACCGGCATGGCCCGCAAGCTCCGCGACGCCGGGTACGAGCCCGTCCCGGTCGACCTCTCCGAGCTCAAGAAGGGCGGCGGCTCCGTCAAATGCTGCACCGCCGAACTGCGCCGGTGACCGCCGACCGGTGAACCTCCGGTCTCGGACGCCTTGATCGGACGCCCTGAGACGCAAGGGGGGCGGGTACTCCGGCTTCGCCGGGGCACCCGCCCCCCTTCATCGACCGCGGGTCGTTCTCGAGGATGCGGGCCGCGTCCTGCCAAGGCGCCCCCGCGGCGCCCGCGCGGTCCGCATCCCGGCCGGTCGCGCCGGTCGGCGGCGCGGCCGGGCTCAGGGCCTCAGGCCGCGGCCAGCGTCGGCCCGAATCCCTGCGGCTGGGCCGCCGACCGCGCCTGCGGGTACGGCGCGGGCCGCGGCGGCGCCGGCGGGCGCGCCCGGTCCGCCTCCTGCGTGGGCCGCGGCGCGGGCACCGCCACGTGGTCGAGGGCCATGGTCGGCTCCTCCACGACCGCGGGGCGGGTGCGGTCGGCCACCACCGACGCCGGATGGCCGGTCCCGGCGGTGAACACCGCCGCCAGCGGCGCGGTGAAGGCGCCGCCCGCGCCCTCGAGCGGGCTCTGGAGGACCTCGGGGCGCGCGGGCCGGGGCGCGTTCACAGGCCTGGCCACCGCCTTCGGGCGGCGGAACGCCCGGGCCAGGAGGGCGTCGATCCGCCAGACGCGCTTGGCGTGGCTGGCCGGCAGCCAGAAGTGCCAGCGGTGCGGCTCGGCCGCGTCCGGTCCCTCCAGGGCGGTGAAGTTCAGTTCGACCCCGGGCCCGGCCGGGTCGGCCGACCACCGGAGGTTCTCGACCGCCGCCACCGGCGCGTCGAGGCACAGGCGCACCCGGCCGAGCAGCCGCGACTGGCGCGTCACGACCAGCCGCTCGCCGGTGAGCATGAGGACGTGGTCGCCGCTGCCGAGGCCGTCGGAGCCGACGCACCTGCTCAGCAGGGACACCTGGTCGCCGGCGCGGATGTTGCGGCGAAGGATCGGGACGTGCCGGGACAGGGCCGTCGTGGTCAGGCCGGCTTCTGCCGAACAGGCGAGCATCGTGCGTGAGAAAAGATCCATCTGCGTGTACCCCACCAGGTATCCGTGTGCGTCCGTCACTGTGCGACGCGCTCTCACTAGGGGTAACGGCAATCCGCATGTGCAGGTTACGGCTGCGGCGTGTCCTTGCCCACAACTCACCCCTTCGGGCGAGCATCCGTCGGAACCGCCCGCGGTCCGGGGCCGGGTCGGCGGGGGAGCGGGGTCAGTCCCACTCCGGCAGTTCGATCGCGTCGAACTCCGGGCGCAGCCGCGGGTCCTCGCCGTCCGGCCGCCACTCGTAGTCCCAGTCCGGGACGCCGGCCTCCGCGTCGGGCGGGCACCAGCTGCCGTCCTCCTCGACCGGGACGAGCTCCGGGTCGCCCCCGCCGTCCTCGGCCTCGCCCTGCTCGACCGGGGCCGCGGGCTCCTCGGGGGCCTCCTCGGCCGGCTCGGGCTCGGCGTCGCCCCTCGGTTCCGCCTGCGGCTCGGCCGGGCTGGAGTCGACCTCGGCGGGGCCCCCCGGCTCGCCGGTCCCCTCCGCCCCGGGGTCCTCACCGGACTCCTCGGCGGGGTCCTCCTCGGCCTCGATGACCACCGTCCCGGACTCGAACTCCAAGGGCTCGGCGGCCTCCACGCCGCCGTACAGGCTCCTGGTGAAGGTCCACCCGATCAGGGCGAAGGACGTCACGGTCCCCGCGCTCACCCCCACCAGGGCGAACCACACCCCCGCCGGCCAGTGTCCCCCCTGGTCGCCGCCAGTGCCGTGCACCGCGCCCCCTTCCCGCCACCCCCGTGCGACGAAACGGCCGTTCAGGACCGATGATGTCGAGGATCCGGCGCCCTCGGCGCCGCTCGCGAACCGCAGACCAGTCCAGTTCAACTACTCAGTGTCAGACTTCAACCCCGAATGGTAATCGGGGACCGGCTGTGACGCGCACCGCCCAGGACTTTGGGATGCTAGGAGCACCGGAACACGAATATGAGGAGGCAACAATGGGCGGCCAACCGCGTCCAGCCAAGAAGACGGCCAAGAACCGTCCGAAACCCGCCTCAACGAACGAACCAGAGTTCGTGCAGCTGCTGACCCCCGAGGGCCGGCGGATCGACCATCCCGACTACGACCTGAACCTCACCGACGACGAGTACCGCGGCCTCTACCGCGACCTCGTCGTCACCCGCGAACTGGACGCCCAGGGCACCGCCCTGCAGCGCCAGGGCCAGCTCGGCCTGTGGCCGAGCCTGCTCGGCCAGGAGGCCGCCCAGGTCGGCTCCGGCCGCGCCCTGCGCCCCCAGGACACCGTCTTCCCTGCCTACCGGGAGCTCGGCGTCCAGTGGTGCCGGGGGCTCGACCTGATCTCGTCGTTCGCGCTCTTCCGCGGGACCGACCTCGGCGGCCGCGACGTGGCCGCCGACCGCTTCAACATGTACGCGATCGTCATCGCCTCCCAGACCCTCCACGCCGCCGGCTACGCCATGGGCGTGGCCATGGACGGCGCGGTCGGCACCGACGACGGCGAGGCCGTCGTCGTCTACCACGGCGACGGCGCGACCAGCGAGGGCGACTTCAACGAGGCCCTCGTCTGGGCGGGCGTGTTCAACGCCCCGCTGGTGCTGTTCTGCCAGAACAACCAGTACGCGATCTCCGAGACCAACGCCCGCCAGTTCCGGCTCCCGCCGTACCGCCGGGCCGAGGGCTTCGGCGTCCCCGGGACCCTCGTCGACGGCAACGACGTCCTCGCGACCTACGCCGTCACCCAGGGGGCGCTCGACCGCGCCCGCCGCGGCGAGGGCCCGAGCCTCATCGAGGCCTACACCTACCGGATGCAGCCGCACACCACCTCCGACGACGCCACCCGCTACCGGGACGAGGCCGAGCTCGACTTCTGGCGCGCCAAGGACCCGATCGTCCGCTACCGCAAGTGGCTGGCGGCCGAGCAGCTCGCCGACGAGTCCTACTTCGCGGGCGTGGACACCGAGGCGGGCGAGCTCGTCCGCGAGCTGCGCGCCCGCGTCATGGCCCTGACCGACCCGGAGATCGCCGAGATGTTCGACAACGTGTACGCCGAGATGCCCCCGGGCATCGCGGCCCAGCGGGCGGAGGCCCTCGAGTTCCAGGCCTCGCTCGACGACGCCACGACCGAGGGGAGCGAGGCCCGATGACGACCATGACCATGGTGAAGGCGCTCAACGAAGGCCTGCGCCGCGTCCTCGAGGACCAGCCGAAGTCCCTCGTGATGGGCGAGGACGTGGGCCGCCTCGGCGGCGTCTTCCGCGTCACCGACGGCCTCCACAAGGACTTCGGGTCCGACCGCATCATCGACACCCCGCTCGCGGAGTCCGGCATCATCGGCACCGCGATCGGCCTCGCGCTGCGCGGCTACCGGCCGATCTGCGAGATCCAGTTCGACGGCTTCGTCTACCCCGCCTTCGACCAGCTCGTCTCGCAGCTCGCGAAGATCCCGAACCGCTCCGGCGGGCGCGTGCGCCTGCCCGTCGTGGTCCGCATCCCCTACGGCGGCGGCATCGGCGCGATCGAGCACCACTCGGAGTCCCCCGAGGCGTACTTCGCGCACACCGCCGGCCTCAAGGTCGTCACCTGCTCCGACCCGGCCGACGCCTACTGGATGATCCAGCAGGCCGCCGCCGGCGACGACCCGGTGATCTTCTTCGAGCCCAAGCGCCGCTACCACGCCAAGGCCGAGGTCGATACCGGCGCCGCCGGACTGGACCTCTACCGGGCCCGGACCGTCCGCGAAGGCCGCACCGCGACCCTCATCGCCTACGGCCCCACCGTGGACGTGGCCGTGAACGCCGCCGCCGCGGCCGCCGAGGAGGGCCTCGACCTCGAGGTGATCGACCTGCGCGCCCTCTCCCCGATCGACTGGGAGCCGCTGTTCGCCTCGGTCCGCAAGACCGGCCGGGCCGTCGTCGTCCACGAGGCCCCCGGCAACGTGGGCATCGGCGCCGAGGTCGCCGCCCGGGTCACCGAGGAGTGCTTCTACTCCCTGGAGGCGCCCGTGCTGCGGGTGACCGGCTACGACGTCCCTTATCCGGCGAGCCGCCTCGAAGACGACTACCTTCCGAACCTGGACCGGGTGCTCGACGCCGTCGACCGGTCCCTCGAGCACTGAGGAGCCGGACATGGGTCAGAAGATCACGTTCAACCTGCCCGACCTCGGCGAAGGGCTCACCGAGGGCGAAGTCGCCGCCTGGCTCGTCGAGCCGGGCGGGGAGGTCAAGCTCAACCAGCCGTTCGTGGAGGTCGAGACCGCCAAGGCCCTCGTCGAGGTGCCCAGCCCCTACGACGGGGTTCTCGCCGAGCACCACGCCGAGGCCGGGGCCACCGTGGACGTCGGCAAGCCGCTCGCGACCTTCGAGGTCGAGGGCGCCGAGGCGCCCGCCGCCCCGAAGAAGGAGGAGCGCACGCCCAACCTCGTCGGGTACGGCGCGCGCGAGGCCGGGTCCAAGCGGCGCAAGCGCCGCCCGGGCGCCGCGGCCCCCGAGGCCGCGCCGACGCCGCCTCCCCCGCCGCCCGCGGTCGCCCCCGAGCCGCAGGCCGAGGAGCCGCCCCCGGCCGCGCCGGCCGGCCCGGTGCTCGCCAAGCCGCCGGTCCGCAAGCTCGCCAAGGACCTCGGCGTCGACCTCGCGCAGGTCGCGGCGACCGGCCCGAACGGCACGGTCTCCCGCGCCGACGTGGAGGCCGCCGCGGGCCGCGGCTCCGGCGGGTCCGCACCGGTCCGCGTCCAGGCCGCCGCCGAGGACCAGCGCCTCCCCATCAAGGGCGTGCGCAAGCTGACCGCGCAGAACATGGTCGCCTCGGCGTTCACCGCGCCGCACGCCACCGTGTTCCTCACCTGCGACGTCACCGGCATGATGGAGACGGTCAAGGAGTTCAAGGGCCGCAAGGAGTTCGCCGACGTCAAGGTGACCCCCCTGCTGTTCGTGGCCAAGGCGGTCCTGCTGGCCGCCCGCCGCCACCCGATGATCAACGCCCAGTGGGACGAGGCCGCCCAGGAGATCGTCGTCAAGCACGACGTCAACCTCGGCATCGCCGCCGCCACCCCGCGCGGCCTGGTCGTCCCGAACGTCAAGGCCGCCCAGGACCTGAGCCTGGTCGACCTGGCCGAGGCCCTCACCGCGCTGGCCCGCACGGCCCGCGAGGGGAGGACCTCGCCGGCCGACATGGCCGGGGGCACGATCTCGATCACCAACGTCGGCGTCTTCGGCATGGACACGGGCACGCCCATCCTCCCGCCGGGGGAGTCGGCGATCCTCGTGTTCGGCGCGGTCCGGCCGCAGCCGTGGGTGCACGAGGGCGAGATCACCGTCCGGCAGGTGACCACGCTCGGGCTGTCCTTCGACCACCGGCTCATCGACGGGGAGCTCGGCTCGCGGTTCCTCGCCGACGTGGGCGCGTTCCTCCAGCACCCGGGGGAGACGCTCCTCGCCTGGACGTGATCAAGGGCACCGACGATTCGTTGGCGGAACTCGGCGTTCGGTGTTGTAATTGAGGCACGGAAACAACGGGGAAACATGACTTCGAAGTTTCCGAACGTCTCGGATAACTGAGACCGCGAACTTTATCTCCTCCCAACTGGTGCGGCGGACAGCGCCGAGTCCCCGCACCGCGGAGACCCTCTCCAGGGGGTTCTCACACCGGCCGGTCGCCGCGTTTGCCATGAGGGGTGGGCAACCGCTGGCGGCCGGCCTTTCTCATGCCCTCGATCGCCGCCCCGCCTCCCCTGCCGCTGACGCTCTGTCGCGGGTTCCTCGCCGCACCGCCGCCCGCCGCGGCGCGCTGCCCTGCCGCTTAACCCTGTCGAGTGACCGTGAGCGCCGCTGCGGTACCGTGTTGCCGTCTGGCGTGCCCCCAAGACGCCAGGCCGGAAAGCAGCATTGAGGAGCAGCCGTGACCTCCGAGCAAGGCAACACGCCAGCCAAGGGCGAGAACCCCGACGACCGGGCCGCCGAGACCGACGCCGCCGAGGCCCCGAGTCCCGCCCCCGAACCGGCGAGCCCCGACGCTGCCGACGACAGCGCCCCCTCGACCGCGCCCGCGGACGAGCGCGCGCCCGAGGCCGCCCCGGCCGAGGACCCGGAGGCCCCCGCGGCGACCGCTCCCGAACCCGAGGCGCCGGCCGCTCCCGCCGAGCCCGAGGCACCCGCCGCGGACGAGGGCGCGACCGAGTCGGTCCCGGCCGCCGCGGCCCCCGACGTCCCCCCGGCGCCCATGGCCGACGGCGCGCCCGAGGCCCCGCCGGCCCCCGCCGTCGAGGAGGGCGCCACCCAGTCCCTGCCGACCACCGCGGCCAACGAGATCGAGATCCCGGTCGCCCCCGCCGCGGACGCCGCGCCCGAGCAGGTCGCGCCCGCCGCTCCCGAGGCCCCCGCCGCGCCGCAGGCGTCCCCGCCGGGCCCGCAGTTCGACGAGGACGGCACGCAGATCCTGCGCCTGGGCCCCTCGTCCCCGCCCGCCGCGCCGCCCGCTCCCGACGTGGCCGAGGAGCGCACCGAGGTCCTCCCGCCCCAGGGCGTCTCGGGCTTCAACGCGCCGCCGCCCCACGGCGACCAGCCCCCGGCCCCGGCCCCCTCGCCGGCCTCGGCCTGGCCCTCGCCGCCGCCGAACCCGCTCGCGAACCAGCAGCAGCCCGTGAACCCGGCCGCGGCGCCGCCGCCCCCGCCCGCCGCGCCGTACGCGCCGCCCGCCTCGGCCTACCAGCCGCCGCAGGGCGCGCCGCAGCAGCCGGCCCAGTCGGACGACACCCAGAAGCTCATCATCGGCCCGCACAACCCGCACAGCGAGCCGCCGCCCGCGCCGGCCTCGGCCTACGCGCCGTCCGCGCAGCCGGGCCAGTCGCAGCCGCAGATGGCGCCGCAGTACACGCAGCCGGGCATGCCGCCCGGCTCGGTCCCGCCCGGCCAGTACCCGCCCCAGCCGGCCCCCGGCGCCTCGGGCGGCGGCCGCAAGAAGGCGCTCGTGCCGATCCTGGCGGGCGTGGCGGCCCTGGTCGTGATCGCCGCGGCCGTGGGCGTCTACTTCCTGCTGTTCGCCGCGCCGAAGTTCGAGGAGGGCGGCTGCGTCCGCCACACCAGCGGCGACCAGGCCGAGGCGATCGACTGCGCCGACGCCAAGGACGGCGAGGACTACGAGATCGTGCAGCAGGTCGGCGACGGCCAGGAGTGCGCCGACGCGGGCCGCGAGACCCTCACCGTCGGCGAGGACGTCTACTGCCTGAGCCTCCTCGGCGCCCCCGACGAGGGCGAGGGCGGCGAGGACGCCGCCGAGTCCCCCTCCGAGGAGTAGTCGAACCCCCTCAAAGGCTGATAAATCACGATATATCCGGCCTTAAGGGACCCCTGGCTCAAAAATATACCCAAGGTACGACATGCCTCCCGGGGCCGACGGACACGCGCCGTCGGCCCCGGACCACTATGCGAGACCTCCTCGGAAACGGGGGTCGCGCTCGTCTCCTCCGAGCCCGCCGCGCCGCCCCTGACCTCGGGTCCGGGCTAGGCTCGCCCGATGGCACAGTCTCGCGTGCGCGCGGCCCCGCTCACCGGCCGCGGCTGGCTCAACACCGGCGACCGGCGGCTCGACCTCGCGAGCCTGCGCGGCAAGGTCGTCGTCCTCGACTTCTGGACCTTCTGCTGCATCAACTGCCTCCACGTCCTCGACGAGCTGCGCCCCCTCGAGGCCAAGTACGGCGACGCACTCGTCATCGTCGGCGTCCACTCCCCGAAGTTCGAGCACGAGCGCGACCCCCGGGCTCTCGCCGCGGCCGTCGAGCGCTACGGCGTCGAGCACCCCGTGCTCGACGACCCCGACCTCAAGACCTGGGACGCCTACGCCGCCCGGGCCTGGCCCACCCTCGCCGTCATCGACCCCGAGGGCTACGTCGTGTCCACGATGGCCGGCGAGGGCCACCTCGAGGCCCTCGACGCCGTGATCGGCGACCTCGTGGCGACCCACGCCGCCCGCGGGACCATCGACCCCGAGGGCAGCCCCTACGTGGCCGTACCGCCCGCCGAGACCCTCCTCCGCTTCCCCGGCAAGGCCGTCGAGCTGCCCGGCGGCGACGTCCTCGTCACCGACTCGGCCCGCCACCGCCTGGTCCGCCTCGCCCCCGACCTGGCCACCGTCACCGCCGTCATCGGCACCGGCGAGCGCGGTCGCACCGACGGCCCCGAGCCGCGCTTCAACGAACCCCAGGGCCTCGTCCTGCTCCCCGAGGCGGTCGCCGCGGCGGTCGGCTACGACGTCGTCGTCGCCGACACCGCGGGCCACCTCCTGCGCGGCGTCGACCTCGCCGCCGGCACCGCCGTCACCGTCGCCGGGACCGGGCGGCAGTGGCGCATGGACCGCGGCTCGGACGCGGCCCTCGACGTCGACCTCTCCTCGCCCTGGGACCTCGCCTGGTTCGAGGACCGCGTCGTCGTCGCCATGGCCGGCATCCACCAGCTGTGGTCCTTCGACCCGGTCGCGGCGACCGCGGGCCCCTACGCCGGGACCACCGTCGAGAGCCTCAAGGACGGCCCCCTCGACCAGGTCTGGATGGCCCAGCCCTCCGGCCTCGCCGTCGGCCCCGCCGCGAACGGCGGCGAGCGCCTGTGGCTGGTCGACGCGGAGACCTCCGCGCTCCGCTGGGTCGAGGGCGGCGAGATGCGCACCGCCGTCGGCCAGGGCCTGTTCGACTTCGGCCACGTCGACGGCCCCGCCGCCGAGGCGCTCATGCAGCACCCGCTCGGCCTCGCGGTCCTCCCCGACGGGCGGATAGCCGTGGCCGACACCTACAACGGGGCCCTGCGCGTCTTCGACCCGGAGACCGGGCGCGTCGCCACCCTGGCGTCGGGCCTGGCCGAACCCAGCGACGTCGTCGTCCTGGGCGGCCGCGTGCACGTGGTCGAGTCCGCCGCGCACCGCCTGACCGCCCCCGACCTGGACGAGGCCGCCGTCGGCGGGCGGCACCACCGGGTCGCCCGCAAGCGCACCAAGGTCGCGCCGGGCCCGCTGCGCCTCGAAGTGCTCTTCGAGCCGGCCGCGGGCCAGAAGCTCGACCACACGTACGGCTCGCCGATCCGGGTCGCCGTCGCCGCCGACCCGCCCCAGCTCCTCGCCGAGGGCGCGGGCGCGGGCGAGGAGCTCGGCCGCGGCCTCGTCCTCGCGGACGGGATCGACCGCGGCGTCCTCCAGGTGGTGGCCCAGGCCGCGACCTGCGACGCCGAGGCCGAGCACCCGGCGTGCCACCTCACCCGCCAGGACTGGGGCGTACCGGTCGAGGTCGCCGAGGACGGGGCGCGGACGCTGCGGCTGGTGCTGCGGTCCTGAACCGGCCCGGCTATTTCACCCGCCGGGCGCGTGTCACGGATCGGCGCCGCGCCCGCCGCGCATTACGTTGTCCCGAGCAGACCGCATTCCGAAGCACGGCATACAGGGAGGACCCGTTGTGACCCCAGAGGCGCAGGTCGAAGGACGCTACGCGGACTACGAGCACTGGCTGGTGCTCAACGCCGCCGACCAGATCGTCACCGTCGGCAGGCTGCTGGAGCAGCAGGTCCGCACCCTCGAGTACCTCACCCCCGACGCCGCGGCCGGCCTCGCCGCGTTCGAACCGGACCTCACCGGTATCCGGCTGAACGGCTAGCCGAACCCGGCCGGACAGCCGAGCCCCGGCCGTCCTCATCGGAGTAACGTCGGCCCCCACGCGAGGGGCGCGTCCCCCCGCCCGGCGGCGCCCCGCCTCCACCCCGGAGGCGCGAGCGGCCCGCGGCGGGGCCGGCGAGCCCCGACGCGCGACGGCCGTCCCGGGGCCGGCCCGCGCCGCGCACCGGGTCCTCGACCCGGGCGGGCGGGCCGTCGATCGGGCACTCAACGGGCACTGAGCGATTCCCGGCATCACCGGCGCCGGGACGGCCTTCCCCGCACCGCTACGCTGACAGCGAAGTCGCGGCACAGCGGCGCTGGGGCGTCGCCCCGCGCTGATACCGTCGATGGGTGGAATCTTTCGAGAGGCCCTTCGGCGACGAGTCCGGCCCCGTCCAAGCCCCGATGCACCCCGCGTGGATCCGCATCATGCCGTGCAGCATCGAGTTGTTCCGCACCGTCCCCTCCGTGAACCCGTTCCCGGCCGGCTGGTGGGCCGAGGCCTTCCCCGACGACGACATCTGGAACGAGCCGGTCTGGTGCGACCCCGGCGACGTCGACGACTGGATCGCCGAGGCCTCCGAGCACCACCTGGGCGCCTCCCCCGAGGTCATCGAGAAGGAGGCCCGCGAGGAGTACGACCGGGCCACCGCCGAGCGCAGCGAGCGCATCGACACCTTCACCACCCACTGCCGCCGCGCGGGCCTGCCCGTCCCGCACACCGTCCGCGACCTGCTCGAGTTCCTGCTCGCCCTCGGCCTGTACCGCTCCGAGATGCGCGACGGGAAGCTCCTGGTCGCCCCGCAGCTGTACATCAACCCGTTCGACGTGCTCGCGTTCGACAAGGTCGAGGCCGTCGAGGAGGCCGCCGACCAGCGCGGCGACCTCGAGGAGCTGACGGCGATCGCGATCCGCCGGGTCGGCGGGGTCGACTACGAGTTCGACGAGGAGGGCCAGTTCACGCTGCCGGGCAACGCCAAGTCCGCCACGGTCACCGTGAGCCTGGCCGCGCTCGCCGAGGACGCGGGCGTCCCGGCGCCGGTGATCCGCGGGATGCTCATGGAGCTGGCCGAGGACGGCGACGTCGCCGGGTCGGTCGACCTGGGAGCGGTGCCGGTGTCCGAGGAGTTCACGCTCACCGCCTCCGACGACCTGCTCGGCGGCTACCCGAACGACGAGCTGCTGCCGCCCGAGCACGCCTGACCGCCGGTCACGGGGCCGCGTGAGCGGGCCCGCACCCCATTCACCCCCAGTTCACCTCCGCGTCCACTGCCGTGCACCTCGATGGCGTTCCATGAGGGCAGGACACGTTAACGGCGGTTGACATTCGGTGATTGGAGTTCGCGTGAGCGTGAACGAGACTGGTACCCGCGCCAAGGCGCCCTTCACGGGCATCGCCCCCCAGGCCCGCGCGGGCGCGGCCGCGCCGGCCGCGACCGAGACGGTCATCGAGCTCAAGGGCGTCGACATCCACTACGGGAAGGCCCACGCGGTCCGCGGCGTCTCCCTGCCGGTGGCGCGCAACCAGATCACCGCGATGATCGGCCCCTCCGGCTGCGGCAAGTCGACCGTGCTGCGCTCGATCAACCGCATGAACGACCTCATCCCCGGCGCGAGGGTCACCGGCGAGGTCACCTACCACGGCCAGGACATCTACGGCCCGGGCGTGGACCCGATCGCGGTGCGCCGCCACATCGGCATGGTCTTCCAGAAGGCCAACCCGTTCCCCAAGTCGATCTTCGACAACGTCGCCTACGGCCTGCGCATCAACGGCATGAAGGACGACCTGGCCGACCGGGTCGAGCGGGCCCTGCGCGGCGCGGCCCTGTGGGACGAGGTGAAGGACAACCTCAAGAAGAGCGCCCTGGCGCTCTCGGGCGGCCAGCAGCAGCGCCTGTGCATCGCCCGCGCGATCGCGGTCCAGCCGGAGGTCCTGCTCATGGACGAGCCGTGCTCGGCGCTCGACCCGATCGCGACCGCGCGCATCGAGGAGCTCATGAACGAGCTGGTGCGCGAGTACACGATCGTGATCGTCACCCACAACATGCAGCAGGCCGCGCGCGTCTCGGACGCGACCGCGTTCTACTCGGCGGCGATCGACGACGCGGGCGAGCGGTACGGCTTCCTCGTCGAGTTCGACGAGACGCAGCGGCTGTTCTCCAACCCCTCGGACAAGCGCACCGAGGACTACATCACGGGCCGCTTCGGCTAGCGCGGACACGGCGAAGGGGGGCGGCCTCGGGCCGCCCCCCTTCGCCGTGTCCGCCGCCCGGCTACAGGTCGTTGGCGCACAGCAGCGCCAGCACGTTGTCCTCGAAGTCGACGATGGAGAAGTACCAGTCGGTGCCGCAGCTCAGGCCCTCGGCGTCGAGCTCCTCCTTGCTCATCGGGACCGGGTCGTCGTAGGTGACGGTGCTCTGGACCTCGTAGAGGGCCGAGCCCGAGCCGCAGTCGACGGTCCACCACGAGTCGCTGTCGTCGAAGCAGTCGCCGGTGTCGGGGATGACCGGCGTCTTGTCCGGGTCCTCCGGGTCGGCGGCGCCGGTCGCCTCGTAGCAGTACAGGGAGTCCAGGACGCCCGAGGAGTACACGGTGTGCCAGGTCTGCCAGGCGCCGCCGGGGTAGACCGCGCCCCATCCGGCGCCGCACAGGTCGTAGGCGACCTGCGAGTCGACGAGGTTGCCTTCGGCGTCGACCTCGGCGTCGACGTCGTAGGACTGCGCGGTGATGGTCCAGAACGCGGTGGCGTCCGAGCAGTCGACGAGCGCGAGGCCGTCGCCGGCGATGGTCGGCGAGTACGGCAGGCACTGGCCGACCTCGGAGCCGGCCGCCTCCTCGGTGGTCGGGTCCTCCTGCGGGGAGGTCGCCTCCTCCGAGGCCTCTGCCGACGAGGTCTTCTCGCCGCCGTCGGCGATGTCCTCGCCGTCGCCGCGCAGGTTCAGCGTCACCAGCAGGACCGCGCCGAGCACGAGCACCGTGGCGCCGACGACGATGCCGCCGATGAGGCCGAGGTTGCGCCCCGGCGGCTCGGGCGGCAGGACCGGCCCGCCCCCGTAGGGCGAGGTCGGCTGCCCGTACGGCTGGCCGCCGCCGTAGGACGGCTGCTGCGGCTGGCTCCCGTACGGGGTCTGCCCGCCGCCGTAGGGCGACTGGTATCCGTAGCCGGGCGTCTGCGGCTGGTCCGGCGAGGGACCGTAGTTGGGAGGGACAGTCATAGGGCCACGCTATAGCGCCGCGTCAACATCGCCCACCCGCAGGACCGGTCGATCGTAAGCGACATCGCAGCTCAGGGCGGTGTTCGCGGCCGGTGTGCGCCGCATGTCGCGAGTGCGCCGGGACACGCCGCCCGGCGGGTTCGGGCCCGGTCGCGGCCCCTGGGCCCGCCTGCCCGGATCAGAGCGTGTCGGGCAGGACCAGGACGCGCTCGACCGTGTAGTCGTCCATGGCCGAGCGCACGCCCTCGCGTCCGACGCCGGAGGCCTTGACGCCGCCGTAGGGCATCTGCTCGGCCCGGAACGAGGGCACGTCGCCGATGACGACGCCGCCGACGTCGAGGGTGCGGTGGGCGAGCATCGCCTGCGGCAGGCTCTCGGTGAACACGCCGGCCTGGAGGCCGTACCGGGAGTCGTTGACCGCGTCGAGGCCCTCCTCGAAGCCGTCGACGCTGGCGAGCACCAGCACCGGCCCGAAGACCTCCTCGCGCAGGACCTTCGCGTCGGGGCGGACGTTCGCCAGGACCGTGGGCTCGACGAGCGCGCCCGAGCGGGGGCCGCCGCCGCACAGGACCTTCGCGCCCTCGTCGACGGCCTCCTCGATCCAGGAGGCGACGCGCGCCGCCGCCGCCTCGCTGATGAGCGGCCCCACCTTGCAGGAGGGGTCGTTCGGGTCGCCGGAGGGCAGGGCCTTGACGCGCTCGACGATGCGCCCGGCCATGTCCGCGAACGCGGGCGCCTCGATGAAGACCCGCTGCACCGCGATGCAGGACTGCCCGGCCTGGTAGTTGCCGAACATCGCGATCCGCTCGGCCGCCCAGTCGCGCCGGGAGTAGTCGGCGGCGACCAGGGCCGCCGCGTTGCCGCCCAGTTCGAGCGTCACGTGCTTGTCGGGGACGCGCCGCAGGATCCGCCTGCCGACGGGCCCGGACCCGGTGAAGGAGACGACGGGCAGCCGCGGGTCGTCCACGAGCTGCTCGGCCCGGTGGTCGGGGACCGGCAGCACCGACAGCATCGCGGGCGGCAGGTCGGTCTCGGAGAACAGGGCTCCCAGGTGCAGGGCCGACAGCGGCGTGGCCGGGGCGGGCTTGAGCACGATGGGGCAGCCCGCCGCGATCGCTGGGGCGACCTTGTGCGCCACGAGGTTCAGCGGGAAGTTGAACGGGGCGATGCCCAGGACCGGTCCGCGCGGGAAGCGGCGGATGAGGGCCATGCGGCCCTCGGCGGCCGGGTCGGTGTCCAGGCGCTGCGCCTCGCCGCCGAAGCGGCGGGCCTCCTCGGCGGCCCACCGGAACGTCGAGACGGCCCGGTGCACCTCCGTGCGGGCCCACGCGATCGGCTTGCCCGACTCGGCGGTGATGAGCTCGGCGCACGTCTCGGCCTCCTCGTCGAGGCGCCGGCGCACGTGCTCGAGCGCCTCGGCCCGCACGTGCGCGGGCAGGCCCGCGCATTCGCGCGCGGCGCCGGCGGCGGCCGCCACGGCGGCCTCGACCTGCCCGGAGGTGGCCCAGGAGGTGGCGCCGACGGGCGACCCGTCGAAGGGGTGGGTGACGAAGAACTCCTCCTCGCCGTGCTGCGGACGGCCTGCCACCCAAATGGGCGAAACGGGACGGAGACGTTGGGACATGCCTCCAGCCTACGGGTTCGCGCGCCTGCGCCGCTGCGGTTGGGGCCCGCGAATCCTCCCGTTCCGCCCGGCGCGCCGAGGGGCCCGCGGCCGCTCGCGCCGCGCACCGGTTTCACCACCCGGATGCGTTCATTTGCCTGCCCAAGGCATGATGAGGGCATGAGTGAACAGCAATCAGGTGCGGGCTATCCGCAGCAGCCCACTTCCGGCCAGCCACAGCAGGCCTACCAGCAGGCGTACGCCTCCCCGCAGGCCCAGTACCAGGCGCAGCAGCAGTACGCGGCCTACGCCCCGCCGGCCCCGTCGCTGTTCGACAAGCTCGGCGTGCCGTCCATGCCCGCGATCCTCGGCCTCTCCGGCCTGGGCGCCCTGGCCCTGTCCGGCCTCATCACCGGCACCAGCGACGGCACCGACCTCCAGGGCGACGTGGCGGGGAACCTGTACGGCTTCCCCTCGGTCCTGACGGCCGTCATCGTCGTGTTCGCGTTGGCGCTGTTCACCGGTGAGAAGCTGCGGTCGCTGTGGAAGGCGCTGACCGTGGCGGGCGCCGGCGTGTTCCTGGCGACGTTCCTGTACGAGCTCCTGTCGCTGCCGGACGGCAGCTCCGCCTCGGACGCCTCGGCCTGGATCGGCGCGCTCCTGCTCCTGGGCGCGTACGCCCTGTTCGTCGCGGGCGCGCTCCTGGTCCCCGGCACGGCCGCCGCCGCGCCCGCCGCCCCGGCCTACCCGACCGGGCAGCAGCCCGCCGCGCAGCCGCAGGCGCCGCAGGCCCAGCAGGCGCCCCAGACGCAGCAGAACCCGTGGCCGCAGGCGCCGCAGCAGTAGACGACCTGTCGCAGACGGCGAAAGCGGCGGCGAGACCGAGGTCTCGCCGCCGCTTCACTGCTGTCGGTTGTGGATGTCGTGTCCGCGCCGTGTCCGAAGTCCTCGCTCCAGAGAGCCGCGCCCGCGGCGCGCCCTCGGTCGAGGGGGAGCGGTTGCGGATACGGGGTCGCCGAGGCGCCGTCGCAGGCGCCTGCTCGCACTGGATATGGAGATCGCGGGTATCGGTCGGTCGGGCCCGCCGGGTCGGTTCACGGCCGTGGGCCGCGAGGCCGTCCGGTTAACTGCTTCTTCGGCGGGAGCCAGTCATCTTCACGGAGGTCGTCTTCGTCTCCGTCGTACCGATCGTCGGCGTAAGCGTCGTACGGGTCCGGCTCCTCTTCAGGAGTGTCGGGCTCGACGTCCACGTCCTCGCGACCACTTCCCAGCTCGCGCTCGAGCGCGCGCAGGTCGGTGTTCGGAGCATGGTACTTGAGCTTCCGGGCCACTTTGGTCTGCTTCGCCTTAGCTCGGCCGCGCCCCATATGGCTCGACCCCCTCGCACAGAAATCATCGGGGCAGCCGTTAAGGCGCCCCGGAATGCTTGCAATCTCTTCGTGGCTCCTACGGTACAACCTCGCGGCGCCCGACTGCATCCCGGCCCATGAGTTGGATGCCACAGATTACCGGCGATGACCACCAGATCGGCACGAACATCCGCCCGAAAAATGAGACTCATTCTCACTATGCGGAGCCGTAAGGCCACGTAGCGCCCCTCCCGGCATGCGGGACCCGGCCCCCGCGGCGGCCGCCGCGGCAGACCGGGCCCGAAGCGGGGACCGCCTAGCGGAACACGCGCAGCCGCTGGAGGCGACCCACGGCCGCCATCCGCTCCTCGGCGAGCGCGTCCGCGGCAGCGACGGGGGTCGTGCCCTCGCCCTTGGCGCGCTCCAGGATCCGCGCCGTGGTCGCGAAGATCCCGGTGGTGCGGCGCTCGGCCCGCTTGAAGTCGAACGCCCCGTCGTACTCGTCGGCGACCTGGATGACCCCGCCGGAGTTCACCACGTAGTCGGGGCAGTAGAGGACGCCGGCCCGCTCGAGCTCGTCGGCGATGCCCGGCTCGGCCAGCTGGTTGTTCGCGGCCCCGCAGACGATCTCGGCGTCGAGGGTCTTCAGCGACCGCTCATTGAGGACCCCGCCGAGCGCGCACGGCGCGTACACGTGCACGCCGGAGGCGACCAGCTCCTCGGCGTCGGCGACCAGGCGCACCCGCGGGAAGTGCTCGGCGGTCCAGGCGAGCGCCGCCGGGTCCACGTCGCAGGCGACGACCTCGGCGCCGGCCTCGAGCAGGTGCGGGACGAGGTGGCGCCCGACCTTCCCGAGCCCGGCCACGCCCACCGTCCGCCCGGTGAGGTCGACCGCGCCCCAGCGGTGCTGCGCGGCCGCGCGCATCGCCTGGAACACGCCGAACGCGGTGAGGATCGAGGAGTCGCCGGCGCCCCCGGCCTCGGGGCTGCGCCCGCTCACGTGGCGGGTCTCGCGGGCGATGTGGTCCATGTCCTCGACGTAGGTGCCGACGTCGCACGCGGTCACGTAGCGCCCGCCCAGCGACTCGACGAAGCGGCCGTAGGCCCGCAGGAGCGCCTCGCTCTTGTCGACGCCCGGGTCGCCCCAGATGACGGCCTTGCCGCCGCCGTGGTCGAGCCCCGCGATCGCGTTCTTGTAGGCCATCCCCTCCGACAGGTGCAGCACGTCGGTGAGGGCCTCCTCCTCGGACGCGTAGGGGTAGAAGCGGGTGCCGCCCAGGGCCGGGCCGAGCGCGGTGGAGTAGATCGCGATGATCGCCCGCAGTCCCGACTCGGGGTCGTGGCAGAACACGACCTGCTCGTGGCCGCTGGCGTCGAAGATGCTCATGGCTTGGTCTCCAGTTCTTCTTCAGGGGTCGGGCCCGGGCGCGGGGCGCCGCGAGGCCCCGCCCCGGGGGCGGCCGGGTCTCGGCCGACTCACTCTCGTAGCGCGGGTATGCCTACGCCCCCAGCATATGACTATGGAAGTATCTGCCTCGTGTACGCACCGAACGCGTCCTATCTGCGCGTCTACGAGCCGGCGGGCGCCTTCGTCGACGCCGACTACTGGCGCGCGTACGCCGCTTCGGGACGCGCGGTCGACGCCCTCGAGGGCCCGCGCCTGCGCCGCGAGGCGCTGTACGAGCGCATCGGCTGGCCCTGGCGCGGCGTCCCCGCGTTCGGGCGGGACGCGTACGTCATCGACCGGGGCCGCGAGGCCGATCCTCTCGTATGCCCCTGGAACCTGCGCTACCGGATCGCCGCCTCCGCGCTCGAGGTGAAGCGCCTGACGCCCGAGGCGGTCGCCGAGGCGCTGTTCCCGCCGGAGTTCCTGGCCTCGGCCGCCGAGGTGGTCGCGCTCGACGACGGGGCCGACCGCCACGACGCCCCCGCGGACGCGCACGAGCACGTCGCGTCCTGGTCGGTGCCGCTGCGCTGGTTCGCGTGCGTGCGGCCCGAGGACCGCGAGCTGGTGATCCAGCCCGGCCACGCGCAGCTGCGGTACCGGACGCCGATCGCCAAGTCCCGCACCGGCCTCGTGGTGGCCCGCAACCTGGTGCGGGCCGAGTTCGGGGAGGGCGCCGACCTGGGCGAGGCCCTCGCGGAGACGGGGCGGTGGCTCGACGGGTTCCACCGCGACTCGGTGGTCGAGCTCGACTACGGCGGCCTGGTCTCCAGGATGGACGCCGCGGAGCTGCGGGACGAGGACTCGGTCGACCTGACCTGGCAGGCCCTGGACCACCTGGGCGCCTCCGAGCCGGAGGACGCGCAGGAGTGCTATGCGCGCCTTGTCGACCGATGGCGTGATCATCGTCTCGCCGAACGGCTGAACTGAGCACTCTTCGGATCCCTTCGCAAGCCCGCTGCCAGGTAGTTCGCTTGTGGACTGATCACTCGGCTGAGTGAACCGAGCGGAAAGTCCAAGCAAAATCGGCCGTTCGGCCTATGTCGGACATCTACGACAGGCCGGACGATTGCAGAAGGAACGAATCAAGGCTCGGCGCCGGTGATTCGCAGCCCGTCTGTGGAGGAGAAGAACGATGACGACAGAGCTGAACCTTCCGGTGGAGTCCGAAGCCCTGCTCACCCCGTCCGAGGTCGCCGCGATGTTCCGCGTCGACCCCAAGACGGTCACCCGCTGGGCGAAGGCCGGGAAGATCTCGGCGATCCGGACCCTCGGCGGCCACCGCCGCTACCGCGAGTCCGAGATCCGCGCCCTCATCAACGGCGAGATCCCGGCCCAGCGCGTCGCCGCGGAGTAGCCGCGGCGCAGGCGCCCCCGACCAGGCGCCGACGCAGCAGTGACACGACGGCGTCGCCACCGCCCCAGCGCGGCGGCGGCGCGAGGAACCGAGGCCGGACCACCCTTCCGGCCGCACCGCCCATGGGAACCGCGGATGTCGGCGCCGCGGGCCCTGCGACGACGAGGCAGCGGGCCCTCCCTCAGGGCCCGCGCCCCCGAACGCCCACCGGTGCTCCGGCCCCGACCTTGAAGACCCGCTGCAAGGCGGGTCTTTCTCGTGTCCGCGGCGATGTCGGACCCCTGTGCCGGGGTTGTCGAACAGGGGGCCCGCCGTTCCGGGTCTCGCTTCACGCCGCCCTCACCGCGGTCCGGCGACCGCGGCTCCCGGCGACCGCGCCCCGGCGGCCCCGTCCCGGTCCCCAGGCGCGCATTCCCGATGCGCCGCCGGGGAGCACGTGCCACGCTTGAGGCGTGTCGCGCAGGAGGAGCCTCGCCGTGGCCACCGCCGTCGCCGCGGTGGTCCTCGCCTTCGCCCTCGCCGTGCCCCTGATCAACAAGGCCGTCTCCCCCACGGTCGACGTCGGCGGCGACACCTTCGTCCTCGAAGGCGTCACCGTCACCGCCCCCGACGAGGTCCGCATGCGCCCCGGCTACTACCAGCCCGAGTCCGGCAGGGCCGCGTTCCTCGTGGGCGACGCCGAGGTCGACATCGCCGTGGCCGGGCCGTACGACTTCGACGCCGAGTACCTGGCCGACGAGATGGCGCGCCTCCTGGAGGTCCAGCCCGGCGTCCGGCTCACCGAGCCGCGCGACTGCGCCGCCGACGGCGTCGAGGGCGCCGGCCGCAGCTTCGTCACCGAGACCGGGGCCGGCTTCGCCTGCGCGTTCGTCCACGACGAGATCCGCGCCGAGGTCACGGCCACCGGCGCCTCGCTCGACAACGCCACTGTGGACAGGATCGACGCGCTCATCGCCCAGCTGTCCTTCGGGGCCGCCTGATGCGGCCCGACCCCGCCTCCCCCGTCCAGTGGACGGCCGCGCTGCTCATCGGCGCGGCCGCGATCCTGCTGCTGCACAGCACCCTCCCGGTCGCGCTGGCCTACCCGAGGGCGGGGACGACCGCGCTGGTCCTGTTCTCGCTCTTCGCCGTCCCGTTCGCGATCATGCGGCGGCGCCTCGCCGCGTGGCTCGCGCTGCCGGTCCCGGCGCTCGCCCTCGGCCTGGCGTGGGGCGCGACGGTGGCGGTCATGACCTCGCTGTACGGCTCGCGGGCCCTGCACGGGCTCATGGCGACCGCGTGGGGGCCGGCGTGGGCCGAGCGGTGGGCGCCGGTGCTGGCCGCGCCGGTGGTCGAGGAGGTCGTCAAGGCGGCCGGGGTGGTCCTCGTGGTCGCCGTCGCCTGGGGGCGCGTCCACGGCGTGCTCGACGGGATCGTGCTGGGCGCGTTCTGCGGGGCGGGGTTCCAGATCGTGGAGGGCTACGCCTTCGCCATGTCGAGCACGGTCCTGAACCGGGCGGGCGACGTGGTGGAGCCGGTGGTCGCGGTGTTCATCGTGCGCGGGGTGCTCGCCGGGCTGTGGAGCCACGCGATCTTCACGGCGATCGTGGGCGCGGGGGTCGCGTACGCGGCGACGCGGCGGACGCGCCGCTCGGTGTGGGCGGCGGCCGGATCGCTGGCGGCGGTGATCGCCCTGCACGCGCTGTGGAACTCGCCGCTGCTGCGTGACGGCCTCGGGCTGGGCGCCGCGGCGGTGCTCGCCGGGGTGATGGTGAAGGGCCTGCCCGCGGTGCTCATCGTGTGGTGGCTGGTCCGCTGGGCCAAACGCGAGGAGGACCCGGTGGGGCGGCCGCTCGAGGCGGCCTGAACGGCCCGGGCGGGAGCCGGACCAAGACGAGGGCAGCGCGAAGCGAAACCCGGAACGGCGGGCCCCCCGTTCGACAACCCTGGCACGGGGGTCCGACATTTCGGCGGGCGGCGGCAGACGCGAGGAAGGCCCGCTTCTCGGCGGGCCTTCCGGGGTGGTCGGGGAACGCGTAGCAATGCCGCCCGGGTCTGAGCGCGCGGCACCCCGGCGGCATTGCAGTTGCCCGGTTGCGACCGCCGTGAGGCGTCCGCTCCCGCCTGGGCCCCTTGTCGTGCGTCCGGTCCGCGGTCGACGCGACGGTGGTTGGCGCGAGCCGCGTCGTCGTGTTCCTGGCCGGCCGCTCGGGGCGGCCCTGCGGTAGGCGATTCGGCCCTGGCACCGGTGGTGAGTCGGACTCTGGAGTCCGTCCGGTGCCTCACTTGGTGACCAGTGAGGTTCGACCCAGGGCCGCCGATTTTCGGTATCGGCGCCGACCGAGCATCGTGAAGTTCTCTCAATTCAGACGCTACCAGCGGCCGATGGGTTTGTCACCGACTCGGCAGTTCGAATCGCCCGGCTTCGTCGGTCTCGACCAGGCCTTCGGCGATGAGCTGCGCGACGGCCTCGCCGAGCATCCTCGCGTCCGGCCACACCGCGTCGACCCGGTCCCGCTCGACGGGGCCGTCGGCGTCCCTGAGCAGCGCCATCACCTCGCCGCGCACATGCCGGTTGGTGCCTTTGTACCGCTGGCGCTTGCGGCTGGGCCCGGCCGGGACCTCCTGGCCGGAGAACCCGCACGCGTCGCTCACCGGGCAGGTCCCGCACTCGGGCTTGCGGGCGGTGCACACCAGCGCCCCGAGCTCCATGAGCGCCAGGGACAGGCGGGCGGCGGTCGGCGCGTCCGGCGGCAGGAGCGCCTCGGCGGCGGCCAGGTCGGCCCTGGTCGTGGCGGTGCCGGCGTCGCTGCGCCCGCCGAAGCGGGCCACGACGCGGCGGACGTTCGTGTCCACGACCGCGTGCCGCCCGCCGTAGTGGAAGACCGCGACCGCGGCGGCCGTGTAGACGCCGATGCCGGGCAGGCGCTCGAGCTCGGCGGGGTCGGAGGGGACGACGCCGCCGTGGTCGGTCGCGACGATCCGCGCGCACTCCTGGAGGCGCAGGGCCCGCCGCGGGTAGCCCATGCGGCCCCATTCGCGCAGGACGTCGGCGGCGGGTGCGGCGGCGAGGTCGGCGGGTTCGGGCCAGCGCGCCATCCAGGCCTCCCAGACGGGGGCGACGCGGGCGACCTGGGTCTGCTGGCTCATGACCTCGGAGACGAGCACGCCCCAGGCGGTGGTGCCGGGGCGGCGCCAGGGGAGCTCGGTGCGGTTGTGCGCGTCGAACCAGGGGAGGAGCCGTTCGGCGAGCAGGTCGGGCGAGGGGAGGGCCTCGGGTGTTTCCACGGCGCGCATCCTCTCATTGTGGGCGCGGGGCCGGACGGCCGGCGGGGAGGGCCCCGCCGGTGTGCGGCGAGCGCTTGCGGATCGGGTCGAGGGCAGCGCGAAGCGGACGGCGGATCGCTGGGCCCCCGGTTCGACAACCCTGCCACGGGGCTCCGACATTTCGGTGGGCGGCGGTCGACGCGAGGAAGGCGCACTTCTCTGCGGGTCCTGCGGGGCGGGCTTCGGCCCGGCCGCGGGACGCAGGGGCGTGTAATTCCGCTGGTGCGGCGCTCGGCTGCGTTAGCGTCCCGGCGTGGAGGGTTTCAAGGGCAGGTTCGTGAAGGGGTCGGAGCCGGAGTCGGTCTACTGGCGGCGGCGGGCGATCGTGGCCGGGGCGGTGCTCGCGCTCGTGCTCCTGGTCGTGTTCGGCCTCAGCGCACTCGGCGGCGACGGGGACGAGCGGGAGGCCGCGGCCGACGCGTCCCCCGGCGAGTGGCAGCCGCCCTCGCCGTCGGGCACCTTGCAGCGCCCCTACTTCCCCGAGACGCCCACCGCCGAGGCGTCCGCCGAGCCCACGGAGGCCGAGACCTCGACCGCCCCGCCGGTCGCCGCGTGCCCGGCCGAGGACCTCATGCTCCAGGTGGTCGCCGCCTTCGGCGAGGCCCGCTCGGGCTCGGAGGTCCCGGTGAGCGTGCTGGTCGCCAGCGGCGCCGACACCGCGTGCACGGCCGACCTGCGCGAGGTCGCCGTCGAGCTCGCCTCGGGCGCCGACGTCGTCTACTCCACCGCGCACTGCGAGACCTCGAAGGGCGAGGAGGTCGAGCTGAGCGGCGGCCAAGGCCAGACGGTCGAGTTCGCCGTCGACGGCCTGGCGTCCGAGGAGGGCTGCCGCGGCGCCCGCCGCGAACTGCCCGCCGGGGAGTACGAGCTGCGCGCCCGCCTGGGCGAGGCCGTCTCGGCCCCGACGGTCCTCCGGCTGACCTGAGGCTCGTGCGACCGGCCTGGACCTCGCGACCGGAGCGTGCGCGAGTGCCGGGCGACCGGCGCGGAGGCGGTCCCGGGCCGTGCCGGCCTCAGATGTAGCGGTCGAGGATGGAGACCTCGGCGAGCCGCGTGAGCGACTCGCGGATGCTCTGGGCCCGGCCGGGGCCGACCCCGTCCACGTCCTGGAGCTCCTCGACGGTGACGCCGAGCAGCTCCGGCAGCGCCCCGAAGTGCCCCACGACCCGCTCGATCACGGCCTCGGGGAGCCGGGGGACCTTCGCGAGCATCCGGTACCCGCGCGGGCTGACGCGCCGGTCCAGCACGTCCGGCGAGTTCGGGTAGCCCAGGGACCGGGCCACCGCGGTGAGGTCGAGGAGCTCGGGGGAGCCCATCCCGTCGACGACGCTCATGGCCTTGGGGTAGTCGCCGCCCTCGGGCAGGTAGTCGCGGACGATCAGCTCCCGGTCGGCCTCGACCCCGGCCATGAGCTCGTCGAGCTGGAGCGCCAGCAGCCGCCCGTCGGTGCCGAGCTCGATGACGTGCCCCTCGACCTCGTCGGCGATGTGGCGGGCCATCTCCAGGCGCTGGAGCACGGTCACCGCGTCCCGCACGGTCACGAGGTCCTCGATCTCCAGGCTGGAGAGGTTCCCGGCGACCTCGTCGAGGCGCAGCTTGTACCGCTCGAGCGTGGCCAGGGCCTGGTTGGCGCGCGAGAGGATCTGCGTGGACGGCTCCAGCAGGTGGTGGATGGCGCCCATGTACAGCCCGATGGTGTGCATCGACTGGCTGACGGAGATCACGGGGAAGCCGGTCTGGATCGCGACGCGCTCGGCGGTGCGGTGGCGGGTGCCCGACTCGTTGGAGTGGATCGAGGGGTCGGGCATGAGGTGGACGCCGGCGCGGACGATCCGCGAGCCGTCGGTGGTCAGCACCACCGCGCCGTCCATCTTGCACAGCTCGCGCAGGCGCGTGGCGGAGAACTCGATGTCGAGCTCGAACCCGCCGGTGCACAGCTCCTCGACGAGGCCGTCGCAGCCGACGACGATGAGGGCTCCGGTGCGGCCCCGCAGGATGCGCTCCAGGCCGTCGCGCAGTGCGGTGCCGGGCGCCATGGTGGCCAGTGTGGCCCGCAGGCCCTCGTCAGGTTTCGACACCACTGGTACCCCCCAATGCTGGATGGTCCGCCGGCGTGCCTGCCGGGCGGTGGACGCGACCTCGCGCCAGGGGCTTGGGCGCCGGGTCGCCTCCAGTGTACGGATCGACTGCGGGAGGCAGGGGGCGGCATTTGGGGCAAGCCGTGCATCCCGTGCGGTGAGACCGAGGTCATGCCCCGGGCGGTGTGCGGAGAGTGGACGTTCGCTCACGGCGCCGCCCGCGGCGGGCGGGCGCGCTCAGAGCCGGTCGACGACCTGGACGTGGCCGGGCGCGTACGAGGTGAGTCGCGCCAGGAGCTGCTGCGCCTCGGGTGCGAAGTCCTTGCAGCGCACGGCCAGGTCGAACCCGGCGACGAGGCCCTCGGTGGCGCGGTTGGCCTCGCGCAGGACCGAGCGGCCGATGAACCCGGGCCGGTCGGAGCCGCCGCGCCCGAGGTAGACGTCGGCGGCGAAGAGGAGGTACGAGGTGCCGCGGCGGCGGGACCCGACGTGGATGGCGGCGAGCTCCTCGACGTTGCTCCAGGGGATGAGCAGGCTCTTGCCGAAGCTGGGGCGCACGCGCAGCCCGAAGTGGTTGACCATGAGCCGCGGCGGGCGCACGAGCGGGACGAGGAAGCAGGCCGCCCCGAGCAGGGCGATGACCGTGAAGAACCCGGGCAGGGCGGCGACGGGGTTCGGCTCGCCGGAGTCGAGGGTGCCCGGCTCGGTGCGGACGAGGCCCACGAGCGCGCCGATCACGGCGGCGCACGCGAGCGAGTAGAGGACGAGGGAGGAGATGCGACGGGTGGGTGAACTGCGCTCGACGACGACCCATTCTGAGCTCCTGCGCACTGCTCACCTCCGACACGCAACTGTAGTCAGCTCCGCCGCGTCCCGCTACGCCTGAGGACGAGTCGCGGCGGCCGGGGGCGGCGGAGTGCGCCGCCCCGTCCGTTGCGACCGAGGCGGACGCCCGCGTGATCATGTCGTGCCCGGTACCCGGTACCCGGTGCCCGGTGCCCGGTGCCCGGTGCAGCGGTCGGTGCTGCGGCCTGCGGCCGCGCGATCGCCCCGCGCCCGAGAACCGGTCCTGCGGGCGGCCGGGCGCCCCGCGACCGAGCCGTCGCGTGTGAGGCGGACGAACCCCGCGCCAGAAGCGGGCTCGCGATGCGGCGCCCGCGGAGCCCGCCGGACCGCGATCCGCCTGGCGGCCGCGAAGCGCCCGAGGCAGTATGGACGGCGGCCGGTGCGCCCCGCTCCGCCGCTCCCGCGGCACCGCCGCGGCCATGGAGGCACACGACGTGAACGAGCCCATGACCTCAGCGCCGCACTGGCCGGACGCCGCGACGCTGCGCGAACGCCTGCGGCACGTCTACTGGATCGGCGGCGGCAGCGGCGCCGGGAAGTCCACCGTCGCCGCCCGGCTCGCCGACCGGCACGGCCTGCGCCTGTACTCGACCGACGCGACGATGGCCGACCACGCCCGCCGCACCACGCCCGAGCACGCCCCGCACCTGCACGAGTTCATCGCCATGGACATGGACGAGCGCTGGGTGCACCGCTCCCCTGAGACGATGCTCGGGACCTTCCACTGGTTCCGCGGCGAAGGCTCCCACCTCATCGTCGAGGACCTGCTCGCGCTGCCCGAGGGGACCGGCGTGGTCGCCGAGGGCTTCCGGCTCTTGCCGTCGCTCGTCCGGCCCCTCCTGGCGGACCCGGCCCGGGCCGTCTGGCTCCTGCCGACGCCGCGCTTCCGCGAGGCCGCCATCCGCAGCCGCGCCTCCCCGGACGACGGCTTCCTCCAGCGCACCAGCGATCCCGAGCGGGCCGCCCGGAACCTCGCCGAACGGGAGCGGATGTTCACCGAACACCTGCGACGCGTGACCCGGGACCTCGGACTGTCGGTGGTCGACGTGGACGGCACCGCGACCGAGGACGAGTCGGTCGAGCGCGTGAGCGCGATGTTCGGACTCTGACGGCCCGTCCGCACCTCCGGTGGCGGGGCCCATGACGTGGGCGACGACTTCGGCGGTGAGCGCTCCCCGGCCGAGTGCGAGGGCGGGCGGCCACAGCGCGCGAAGGCCTCGACGCCGAGCGGCCCCCGGTCCAATGCGGAGGCGGGCACCCGGGTCCCGCCCGAAGGCGCTGCGGCCCTGAAGCGGGCGGGATCGCAGAGGCCGGCGGGGCCGGGTTCCGGGGCAGCGCGAACACCCGCCGCGCCGCTGGGAAAGGGCCCCCGGTTGCAAGCGTGCCCCAGGGGTCCGACAAAACGGCGCCCGCTGTGGTCTGCGGCACGAGCGCCTTCCCGGCGCCGGTCAGTTCCCGGTGCGCAGCCAGACCGCCGCGTCCGGCGGGAGCCTCGCCGGCCCCGCCGCCGCCTCGCCCAGCTCCGCGCTGGCCACCAGCGGCGCGCCCTCGGGGAGGTCGACCTCGCGGCGGGACAGGTTCACCACGCACGTGAAGCCCGGGTCCCGCTCGAAGGCGAGCACCCCCTCCCCGCTCTCCAGCCAGCGCATCCCCCCGTCCCCCAGCGCCTCCTCGTCCCGCCTGACGCGCAGCGCCAGCCGGTACAGCGACAGCATCGAGTCCGCGTCGCCCAGCTGCCTCGCCGCCGTCAGCTCCCGCCACTCCCGCGGTTGCGGCAGCCACGCGCCGCCCGCCCCGAACTCGAACGGCGGCGCCTCCCCGCCCCACGGCAGCGGCACCCGGCACCCGTCCCGGCCCAGGTCCAGCCCGGCCGTGCGCCGGAACACCGGGTCCTGCCGCGCCTCCTCCGGCAGGTCGAACACCTCCGGCAGCCCCAGCTCGTCCCCCTGGTACACGTACACCCCGCCCGGCAGGGCCATGCTCAGCAGCGCCGCCGCCCGCGCCCGCCGCGTCCCCAGCCCCAGGTCGGACGGCACGCGGTGCAGCCGCCCCGTGAACGCGGTGTCCTCGCGCCCGTACCGGGTCGCGTGCCGGGTCACGTCGTGGTTCGACAGCACCCACGTCGGCGGCGCGGCCACCTTCGCGTGCGTCGCCAGGGTCCGGTCGATCACGTCCCGGAGCGCCCCGGCCTCCCACGCGCACTTGAGGAACGCGAAGTTGAACGCCGTGTGCAGCTCGTCCGGGCGCAGGTACCGCGCGAACCGCTCGGGATCGTCGAGCCAGATCTCGCCCACGAAGCACCGCTCGCCCCCGTACGAGTCGAGCACCCGCCGCCAGTCGCGGTAGATCTCGTGCACCTCGGGGCGGTCCTTGTCGGCGGCGGGCTTCCCGTCGGCGAAGGACGGCAGGTCCGGGTGCTCCTCGGGCTTGTCCGGCAGGCCCTGCTGCTTGACGAGCCTGGCGGCCACGTCGATGCGGAAGCCGTCCACGCCGCGGTCCAGCCAGAACCGCAGGATCGAGGTGAACTCGGCCCGCACCTCGGGGTGGTCCCAGTTCAGGTCCGGCTGGGTCGAGTCGAACAGGTGCAGGTACCACTGCCCGTCGTCCACTTGGGACCAGGCCGGGCCGCCGAAGCGGGACTGCCAGTTGTTGGGCCAGTTCCGGAAGTGGAACCGCTCGCGCTCGGGGGAGCCCGCGCCCGCGCGCAGCGCCTCCTGGAACCAGGGGTGCCGGTCGGAGGTGTGGTTCGGCACGATGTCGACGATGACCTTCAACCCGTGCTGGTGCGCGGCGCCGATGACCCGCTCGGCGTCCTGAAGGGTCCCGAACGACGGGTCGATCGCCCGGTAGTCGGCCACGTCGTAGCCGCCGTCGGCCATCGGCGAGTCGTACCAGGGGCTGAGCCACAGCGCGTCCACGCCGAGGTCGCGCAGGTACGGCAGCCGCGCCTCGAGCCCGGCGAGGTCGCCGACCCCGTCGCCGTCGCCGTCCGCGAAACTGCGCAGGTACACCTGGTAGATCGCCGCGTCCCGCCACCAGCTCATGCCGCCTCCCAAGCGATCGTGCGTCCTTCGAGCCGCGACCGCTCGGCCGCGAACGCCATCCGGTGGCCGTCCAGAGAGGACTCCAGGCTCGTGCCCGGGTCGCCCCCCGGCGCGGTCAGCGCCGTGATGAACGCGTCCACCAGCGCCTCGTCGCCGCCCGAGTGCCCCCGGTGGTCCGGCTCCCCCTCGGCGTCGACGGGGCCCGAGCGCACCTCCACCGCCTGGTGCCCCATCGGCGCCCGCGCGAAACGCCGGACGACCCGCGCCTCGGTCAGCACCGGCAGCACCGCCGCGGGGGAGAACAGGTCCACTTCGAGCGCGCCGGTCCGCAGGTTCCCCGCGATCTCCCCCGCCGTGCCCGTCAACCGCACCGTCCGGGTGTTCTGCCCGGTGAACGCCGAGGTCGAGAGGGTCGCGGTGAGGCCGCCGGGGAAGGCGACCACGGTCTGCTGGTGGTCGACGACGTCGTTGTCCGAGCGGAACACGCACCGCCCGTACGGCCCCTCCCGCAGCGCCGCCATGCGGCCCTCGGGCGTCAGGTCGTCGCCCAGCAGCGCCACCGGCCACGCGTCCGTGTCCGCCAGGGCCTCGACGTAGTAGCGCGGCGCGTAGAACGGGCACGAGTCGGCCGCCGGGCACCCGTCGAGGCAGCGGTCCGGGGCGCCCTCGGGCGCGTGCTCGGGCCGGAAGTACCGCAGCGAGCCCGCGCTCGCCACCGACGCGGGGGCCTCGCCGGCGAACCAGCGGATGACGTCGAGGTCGTGGCAGGTCTTGGCGAGCACCATCGGGCTGGCGGTCGCGAGATTGCGCCAGTTCCCGCGCACGTAGGAGTGCGCGTAGTGCCAGAAGCCGATGTTCTCCTCGACGCGCATGGTCACGAGGCGCCCGATCGCGCCGGAGTCCACCACGGCCCGGATGGTGCGCCAGAACGGCTGGTACCGCATGACGTGGCTGATCCATATACGCGCCTTGGACTCCCGTGCGGCGGCGGCGAGGGCCTCCAGGTCCTCGGGGGTGGTCGCGGCGGGCTTCTCGAGCAGGATCGGCAGCCCGGTCCCCACGGCGGCCAGCGCGGCGTCGAGGTGGAGCCGGTCGGGCAGGGCGATCACGAGGGCGTCCAGGCCGATCGACGCGGCGTCGGCGACGAGGTCCCGCCAGTCGGGGTAGCGGTGCGCCGCGGCGACACCGGCCTCGTCGGCGAGCCGGTCCCGGCGGCGGCGCAGCGGGTCGGCGACCGCGGCGACCGCCGCGCGGTCGGGGTGCTCGAGCGCCCAGCGCCCGTACGCGCTGGAGCCGCGCGCCCCGGTTCCCATGATGCCCAGTCGGATCGCCATGCGCCTCAGCCTTTCTCCGCGCCCGACGTCAGGCCCGTGACCAGGAGCCGCTGCGCCAGGAAGAATCCCGCGACCACCGGGACGGTGATCGCGATCGAGCCGGCCATGAGCACCGTGGTCGGGACCGAGAACTCGGTGAGCTGCGCGATGCCGAGCGAGACCGTCCAGCGGTCGCGGTCGGCGACGAGGAACAGCAGCGCGAACAGGTACTCGTTCCAGGCGATCATGAACACGTACAGGGCGGTCGCGGCCACGCCGGGGAGGGCGAGGGGGAGCACGACGCGGCGGATGAGCCCGAGGCGCCCGCACCCGTCGATCATCGCCGCCTCCTCCACTGAGGATGGTACGGCGACGAGGTAGGTGCGCAGCATGTACAGCGCGACCGGGACGGTCTGCGCGACGTAGACGAAGACGAGGCCCACCAGGCTCCCGGTGAGGCCGACGCGGCTGAGCAGCACGAACAGCGGCACGGCGAGCACGATGCCGGGGAGGAGGTAGACGCCGAGGAAGACGACGTTCACGGTGCCGCGGCCGAGGAAGCGCAGGCGCACCGCGGCGTAGGCGCCGAGGACGCTGAGCACGATCGCGAGGGCGGCGGTGGCGAGCGCGACCTGGAGGGAGTTCCCCATGTTGCCGCCGAGGCCGTACTCGGCCATGGCGGTGGGGTACGCGTCGAAGGTGATCTCGTCGGGCGAGGGGAGGAGGCGCAGCGGTTCTGAGACCACGGACTGGAAGGGGCGCAACGAGAGGAGGACGCCGTAGAGGAGCGGTCCGGCGGTGGCGACGACGGCGCCGGCGATGACGACCAGGCGGAGGACCCCGAGGACGCGGTCCTCGCCGCTGCGGCGGGTCCGGCGGCGGGCCTGCGGGCGGGCGCTCATGACGGCACCTGCTCGGCGGTGCGGCGGGCACGCCGGCGGTCGATCGGGGCGTCGGGGAAGGGCCCCCGGTTTCCACGATGCCAGGGGGGTGCGACATTTTCGGTCGGAGGGTGGTGCGGGCCACGCCGGGGGCGGGCTGGAGGGCGGGCCGGGGGGCGGGCCGGGGGGCGGGTTCCGGATCGAGGGCAGCGCGAAGCGGATCCCAGAACGCTGGGCCCCCGGTCAAAACCCTGACACGGGGGTACGACATTTTCGGGACGGACTCGATTGCGAGTAGTGCTCATGCCTGCTCCCGCTTGATCATCCGGGCGTAGACGGCCACCACGACCAGCAGCATCGCGGTCATGAGCAGGCCGGTCGCGCTGGCGGTGCCGATGTTCGCCCGCACCACCAGTTCGGAGTAGACGCGCACCGCCAGGACCTCGGTGCCGCCCGCGCCCCCGGTGAGCAGGTAGATGTCGTTGAAGTTCTGGAAGGACCACAGGAACCGCAGCACCGCCAGCAGCGCCATCACCCCGGCCAGCTGCGGCAGCAGCAGGTGCCGGAACACCCGCGTCTTCCCGGCGCCGTCGATCTGGGCCGCCTCCTCGATGTCGCCCGGCACCACCTGGAGCCTGGCCGTGATGAACAGGAACGCCAGCGGGAACGTCTTCCACACCTCGAACGCGATCACGCACAGCAGCGCCACCGGCACCTCGAGCGGCCCGAACTCCCGGCTCGTGGTGGTCAGGAACGCGATCGGCTCCGCCCACCCCAGCCACTCGACCCCGACCGCGTTCACCAGGCCGTACCCGGGGTTCAGGAGGGTCTTCCAGATCGTGGTCGCGGCGACGACGGGGAGCACGTACGGCACCAGCACCAGCGCGCGGACCAGGCCCCGGCCGCGGAACGGCCGCCGCAGCGCGAGCGCCACCGCGAGCCCGACCAGCACCGCCCCGGCCGACGACGCGCCCGCGTAGACGACGGTGGTCCCCGCCGCCGACCAGAACCGGGGCGAGCCCCACACGGTCGCGAGGTTCTGCCCGGTGAACTCGAGCTCGTCGAGGTAGAGGCGGGGGATGTCGACCAGGCGGACGTCGAGGAACGCGAAGAGGACGACCGCGAGGAACGGCAGCACCGCGAACCCCAGCACCACGAGCACCGTGGGCGCCACCAGGAGCCGGCCCTGGAGGTCCTCCCGGCGCGACAGCGTGAGCGGCCTGCGCCGCCGCGGGCGGGGCGCGCCGGCGGGGGCGTCGCGGGGATCGGGGCCGGGCGGTCTCATCCGCCCAGGTCCTGCTGCGCCGACTCGACCGCCGCCGCCATCGCGGCGGCCACCTCGGACGGCGGCGCGCCCTCGAACAGCGCCTCCGCCTCGGTCGCCAGCAGCGTCTGCGAGAACACGATCCCGGCCAGCTCGGCGTCGTCCGTGCCCCAGCCCCAGCGCGTGAACTCCTCCGCCCCGGCCGCCAGCCGGTCCACCAGCTCGGGCCCGTAGACCTCCGCGATGGACCGGTCCTGGGACTCGTCGTTGCCGAACCGCAGCTCGGACCAGTCGTCCAGGTACTCGGTCGACCCCGCCTCGGGCCCCGGCCGCACCGGGATGCGCCCCTCCGTCGCCGAGGCCAGATTGTCCACATAGCCCTCTGAGAGCATGAACGTCACGAACGCCTCGGCGTCCTCGGTGTTCGCGCCCACCGGGATCCCGTAGTTCGTGGTCTGCCCGTACTCGACGGGCGCCTCGCTCCCGGTGCCGGTGAACGTGGTCAGGTACGCCGTGTTCTCGGCCAGGAAGCGCGGATCCTCGGCGCACTCGGGGCAGGTCACCGGGTTGTCGACGTCGAGCCCGGCCACCTCGTCCACGATGTGCGAGGAGAACAGCACCATCGCCGCCGCGCCTGAGAGGTACGCGGCGCGGGCCGCCTCGACGTCCATCTGCGCGGGCCCGGCCGCGGCCGCGAGCCGCTGGTAGTGGGCGAGCCCGTCGACGCACTCGGGCGAGTCGAGGGCCACCTCCCCGTCTACGGCGAGCTCGCACCCGAACGGCAGGAGCATCGACTCGATGCCCTCCTGCGTGTACACGTCGCCGGGGGTCGTGCCGATCGCCATGCCCGCCAAGCCGTCCGCTTCGAGCGCCTCGGCGGCGGCCGCGAGGTCGGCCACCGACTCGGGCGCCTCGACGCCGGCGTCCGCGAACAGGTCGGTGCGGTAGGCGACGGTGTGTCCCCAGCCGTCGGAGGGGACGGCGTGCAGCGCGCCGTCCACGGTCACCATGTCGAGCGCGCCCCGGCTGAACGTGTCCGCCCCGAGCTCGTCCACGATCGCCTGCGGCGCTTCGTCGTCGAGCAGCCCCTGCGAGGCCCACGCGGCCGTGGAGGAGGGGTTGTGCGCGATGACGTCGGGGACCTCGCCGGAGGCGGCGGCGGTGACGAGGGTCTGCCCGGCCTGCTCGGGTTCGAGCGGGACCATCTCGACCTCGATGCCGGTGGCCTCGGTGAACGCGTCGATCACCGGCTGCTGCAAGGCGATGCGCTCGGGAGTGGTGTAGGGGGTCCAGAAGACGATCGAGCCGTCGCCCTCCTCGGACTCGTCCGGGCTACAGGCGGATGCGGTGATCAGCAGCATCGCGGCCGCTGCGCAGGTCGTCATTGTCCTCATAGCCGCTCCTAAGGGGCGAATCGGCGCGAACAGCGTCCAACCCGCACTATAGCGGCCTTGTGTGGTCGAACGGTACCCCTGCGTCGCGGCGAACCGGCGGCCCGCACCGCAGGCCCGGGGAGCGGGCCGCCCGCGGTCAGCCGGTGCGGGCCGGAACCGGCCCGGTCAGACCCACCTGAAGCTCAGGAAGAGGACCGCGGTGTCGGAGGAGAGGACCAGCGCGCCGACCGCGATCGCGACCGCGGCGAAGCAGGCCGCGGTGGCCTTCCTGCCGAACCGCCATGCCAGCCAGGCGATCACGACGGGCCCGGCCATGAAGGCGGCCACGCCCGCCAGGGCGAGCAGCGAGACGGCCCGGCCCTGCGCGACGGTGATGTGGTGGTCGTAGGAGGAGAAGAGCCGCATGCTCGTGAACCAGCAGGCCGCCGAGACCGCGAGCCAGACGATGAGGCCCAGCGGGACCAGCTCGGCCCGCCACGGGCTCACGCGGTCCGCGTCCTGAGAGGGGTGGCTCATGCGCCGGATGCTACTCGAGCCCGTCGGCGGCGGACGGGACCGGCCCGCTCGCCTCGGGGACGGCCGCCCGCCGGTCCGCCGCGAGCCGACGGGCCATGCGAGGGCCCCGGGGCACGGGTTCGCGGTGGGGCCGCTCCGAGCGAGGGCGGCCGGGAGGCGGACGCGCACCCGGGCGGGCCCGCGCGGAGCGCCCGCCGCCCCGCCCCGCGGTTTCGGCCGGGTCGCGGCCGGGCCCG
Source organism: Glycomyces amatae (assembly GCF_020991375.1). GTDB lineage: Bacteria > Actinomycetota > Actinomycetes > Mycobacteriales > Micromonosporaceae > Glycomyces > Glycomyces amatae. The sequence continues at coordinate 130,233 of NZ_JAJLQZ010000004.1, forward strand.
ATTGCTAAGGTCGCGCGCATGGACCTCGCCCGCTCGATCCTCCTGTTCGCCCTCGCCGCGCTCGCCGAGATCGGCGGCGCCTGGCTCGTCTGGCAGGGCGTCCGCGAGCACCGGGGGGTGCTGTGGATCGCCGCCGGGATCATGGCCCTGGGCGCCTACGGCTTCGTCGCCACCCTCCAACCGGACGCGGACTTCGGGCGCATCCTCGCCGCGTACGGCGGCGTCTTCGTCGCCGGGTCCCTCGCCTGGGGCATGGTCGTGGACGGCTTCCGCCCCGACCGCTGGGACGTCGCCGGCGCCGCGATCTGCCTCGTCGGCGTCGCCGTGATCATGTACGCCCCGCGCGACTGAGGGCCGCGCCGGGGCCCGCCCGCGAACGAACCGGGCCCGCCGGGGCGCCCATGCGGGCGCCCCGGCGGTCGGGCGCCCTAGCGGTCGTCGCCGCTGCCGCCGAGCACCCCTCGCCGCTGCCGGTCGGCGAGCTTCGCGATGTTGTGCTTGGCGACGTCGTCGAGCGACAGGTCGAAGTGGTCCGCGATGACGGCGAGGTACCAGAGCGTGTCGCCGAGCTCCTTCTCGACGTCCTCGGTGTCCCACCGGGAGAAGTCGCTGTCCTGGTCGCGGACGATCTTCTTCGCCTTCTCGGCGATCTCGCCGGTCTCGCCCACGAGGCCGAGCAGGAGGTGGAACAGCTCGTTGCGCTTGTCCCGCGGGGCGGCGGTGCGCAGCGCCGCCTGCTGGTACTCGTCCATGTTCATGGCCCCGATCATATGGGCCGCCGCGGCGCGGGCCTCCGAGCGGACGCGGACGGCGCGGCGGCCGCGCCCGCACCGGGCCCGGGCCGGAGTACCGGGCGCCTGCGGGGCCGGGCCGCGAGCCGTCCCGGCGCAGGCCCGGTCAATCGCCCCGCCCCGGCCGCCACCGCGACGCCTCCGCGACCATCGCGGCGGCCGCCCACCACCACATGAGGGCGCCCACGACCAGGACCAGCCCGCCGCACACCAGGACCAGTTCCGGCGTGACCAGGTTGAGGCTCATCGCGGTCATCGGCCGCGTCACCCACACGCCCACCGCGAAACCGCCTACGGCCGCGACGAGCAGCGGCGTCCAGACCGCGAGCCCGGCCATGCCCCGGAACACGGCGAACCCGCCCGTCACGGCCGCCAGCGGCGACAGCGCCCGGCTGTGCCGGATGAACTCGCCGGCCCCTCCCACCGCGGCGACGCCCGCCAGCAGCACCAGCCCGGCCGCCCCGAACAGCCCGGCCCAGCGGGACTGGTCGCGCAGCGGCACGCCCGCCGACAGCGAGCGGCCGCCCGGCGCCGAGACGATGACGCCCATCGTGAACGCCTTCCCGGCGGACTTGACCTCGGCGACCGGCACGTCTCCGCCGCCGGGGTCGAAGACCAGCAGCATCGTCTCCTGGTCGGCCGCCGCGAACACGGCCGAGGGGGAGGCGTTCGCCACCGTCACCGTCGCGTCGCCGTACCAGGACTCGTCCAGCCAGTGCGCGAGCCGATCGTCGGCGACGGCCCCCGACAGCTCGGTCGCCGCTCCCGGCGCGGGGCACGGCAGGCCGAGGGCTTCGAGGTCGCGGCACTCCCCCGCGATCTCGACCGAGGCGGCCTCGGGGCCGATGGGAGCCTCCACGGACACGACGTCGACCTTGCCGCTCAAGGCGTCGAGGAAGTCCGCCGTCTGCGCTTCGGTCGCGGTGCCGTTCGCGCCGACCTGGGCCACCCGGTACCCGTACCGGTCCAGGTACCGCTCCGCCTCCACCGCCTGCTGGGAGAAGGCCCCCTGGTAGGCGAGGGTGAGGCAGAGGAGGACCGCACCCGTGGCCACGCCGGTGATCTGCCTGGCGACCGCGCGCGGATGTGCGGCGATGCGGCGCCCGACGACCAGCAGGGCGGGCCTGCCCCGGCGGCGGCCGAAGCGCTCGATTCGCCGCGCGCACCAGGCCGTGGCGACCGCGACGGCCGCGGGGAGCGTCACGACCACGCCGACCACGCCGACCAGGTTCGACAGCGGATACCCGGGCGTGTGCGCGAAGAACCGCGGCACGACCGCCCCGACGAAGAGGAACACCGGGCACAGCGCCGCCCACGCCAGGAGCACGCGCGGACGCCATGCCGGTCGCGGCCGTGTCGAGCGCCGCCCGGTCGCCCGCGCGCCCAGCAGCGCGGAGGCCAGCAGGACCGCCGCTCCGGCCGCCGCGGGGCAGGCCGCGAGCAGCCACCATCCACTGAGGAGGTCGCCGTGCGCGATGACGAAGCCGGTGTAGGGCACGTGGAACTCGGTGAGGCTCGCGGCCCCGATCGCGACGGCGGCCAGGGCGGCCCCGGTCGCGGCGGGGAGCGCCGACTCGCCGAGCGAGATCAGGAACCGGCTGCGCCGACCGCCGCCGAGCACGGTGACCAGGTGCTCCCGGCGGTCGCGCAGCTCGGCGCCGGTGCGCACGGCGACGACGGTCAGCAGGACCGCGGGGAGCAGGAGCATGGCGAGCGCGATCGCGACCAGCCCGCCGACGGAGAAGTCGTGTTCGACGGCGAGCCAGTGCACGCCCCGCGCGTGGGCGGGGTCGCCGCCGGTCGCGAAGCCGGTCACGTGCATGGCGCTCGCGCGCTCGGCGTCCAGCGCCGTGTCCGACCGGACGTACGCCAACTGCTCGCCCGGGTCGGCCAGCGAGTCGGGGTCGATCAGGCCCGCGAACTCGCCGTACCGCTCGGCGATCCCCTCGTCCGCGCCCTTCTCGGCCAGCCGGGGCGAGAGGTAGACCTGCCCGGGCTCGGGCCACCGGTCGAGGCCCGGCGGCAGCGGCGCGCCGGGTCCGAGGGGCTCGAGGTAGAACACCTGGAACTGGCGGCCGTCCCGCAGGTCGTCGAACGCGGGGCTCATGAGCAGCGTGTCCGATCGGGGGGCTTCGGTGTCCGCGAGGACGGGGACGCCCGCGCCCGCGCGGTCGAGCCTCGCGCTCTGGGCGAGGCCGATCGCCGCCACGGCCGCCAGCGCGAGCGACAGCGCCGCCGCGGCGGCGGCGAGCGACGCGAACCGTATCCGCCCGGCCTCGGCGCGGCGCCCGGCGGTGAAGCCGACGGCCAGCAGCCGCCGGGCGAGCCCGGGCGCGCTCACCGGCCGGTCCCGCCGCGGGCCGCGGGCCGGAGCGAACCGCCGGTGATGGCGAGGACGCGGTCGGCGCGGTAGGCGACGGACCGGTCGTGGGTGACGACCAGCAGCGCGCAGTCGCGTTCGGCGGGAAGGGCGAACAGGAGCTCGGCGACCTTGTCGCGGTTCTCCTCGTCCAGGGCGCCGGTGGGCTCGTCGGCCAGCAGCAGGCGGGGCTCGTTGACGAGGGCCCTGGCCACGGCGACGCGCTGCCGCTCCCCGCCGGACAGCGTCTCGACGGTGGCGGCCTCGGGGACGCCGAGGCGCCGCAGGAGGCCGGCGGCGCGGTCGTGGACGCCGGTCGTGTCGGCGCCCGCCAGCATCGCGGCCAGGGCCACGTTGTCCCGCGGGCTCAGTTCCGGGAGCAGCTCGCCGAACTGGAAGACCATGCCGACGGCGCGGGCCCGCAGCCGGGCGCGGGCACCCGCCCCCAGCCCGCCGAGGTCCTCGCCGTCCACCGACACGGTGCCCGAGTCCGCTTGGAGCAGGCCGAGGATCATCGAGAGCAGTGTGGACTTGCCGGAGCCGCTGGAGCCCAGGATCGACACCGACTCGCCCGCGGCGAGCGCGAGGTCGAGCCCGTCGAAGAGCACGCGGTCGCCGATCGCGTACGACAGGCCGCTGATCGCGAGGGCGGGGGGCGGAGGTTCGGGCATGGGGGTCTCTTCCCGTCGGGGCCGCCGTCCGGTTCGGACGGCGCCGGTCTCAGTGTGCCATCGGCTCGGCGCGCCCGCGGGCCCGCGGAGGCCCCGGTCCCCGGTGCCGCAGCGGCGCAACGCGACGGGCTTCAGCCGAGCCAGTCGCCGATGCCGTCCCAGGCCCTGTCCACGCGGCGCTCGATGCTGCGGTCCGCGTACTCCTCGTACGCGCCCCTGCCCGTCGCGATCGCCTCGGCGCGGCCGAGCACCGCCTGCATCAGGGGCACGCCGCCCCGCCGGTCGAGCTCCCCGCCGATCTCGCGGACGGCCGCCTCGCCCGCCCCGAGCGCGTCGGGGCCGAGGTCGGCCAGCCGCCGCGCCACGGCCTCGAGGTCCGGCGGCAGCGGCGGGTTCCGCGCCTGGACCGCGCCCGCGCGGGCCCGCATCGCCTTGTGGACGAGCTTGAAGTCGCGGCGCCCACGGCGCCGTTCGAACCACTCCCGCATGATCGCCTCCCCATTCGTGGACGCCGTCGGCGTCGGTCCGCACGCGGCACCAGGCGTCGCAGGAGCACCGCTCGTCGCTTCGGGAAGCCGACGGGACGAGAGGGGTGCTCGAATACCTGCCCGAACGCCGTGGTCCGAGTGTCAAGGACGCGGCCCGGGACCGGTCCCGGGCCGGGCGCGGGGCCCCGCGGTCGGTGGCGACGCCTCGTTATCGTGAGATGACCCAGGCCGCTTCGCCCGGCGGCCGCGTCCCCGAGAGAACCGGAACTCTTCCATGACCGCGTCCCCCGAGCCGCCGTCCACGCCCGACGGCGGCCCCGCACCGTCCTCCCGACCCTTCGCCGCGCCCGCCCCGCCTCCCGGCGGCGGCCAGGCCGCGCTCGGCTGGGGCCTGCTCGCGGTGGCCTTCATCGCGCTGCTGTTCGCGTACGTCCTCCCGACCGTCCGCACCGCCGCCGCGAGCACCAGCTCCGCGACCTTCCTGAGCGCGGGCGAGTTCGTCGGCGGCGAGAACTACGCGAACCTGCTCGGCGACAGGGCGTTCACCGAGGGCTTCGCTGCGGCCGCGCTGCTCGCGCTGGGCTGGGCGGTCGGCGGCGGGGCCGTGGCCTTCCTCGTCGCCTGGTGCGTGCACCTCGCCGGGCGCGGCGTCCGCCTGGCCGCGCGGATCACCGCCGTGCTCGCGGCGGTCGCCTTCGCGCCCGCCGCCTGGTCCATCGCGTCGCAGGCGGCGCACATGGAGAGCTGGAGCACCGGGGGCGCCGCGTCGCAGCCGAGCTGGTCGGCGTGGACCGCGATCGCTTCCGGGACCGTGTTCGGCATCGGCCTCCTCGTCGGCCTCGCCGCCTTCCGCGGCGGCGCCGAGACCGGCCGCCGCGCCCGCACCGTGCTCGCCGCCGCCGGGCTGACCGCGCTCGCGCTGCTCGCGGCGGGCCTCCAGTCGTTCGCGTACGGCGTGGCCACGGCCGTCCAGCCCGCGAGCCCGAACACGCACCTCTACCGGATCGCGTTCCTGATGGCCGACTCCGGCACCGCCGCCGCGGCCTCCGTGATGCTGCTGGCCCCCTTGGCGCTCCTGGGCATCGGCGCGGGGCTGGTGGTCGCGCTGGCGCGGGTGCGGATCGACGTCCCCCTGGGCGCGTCCCGGTCCGGGCCGCTCCAGGCCGACCTGCGGTCCGGCTCCCGCGAGCCGCACGGCTTCCGGCCCGGGCCCGGCGTCGGCGCGATCGCGCTGCTCGGGCTGTTCGCCGCCGGGGCGCTCATCAACCTGGAGCCGTGGCTGTCCCGCGTCGCGGACGGCCCGGGGGCGTCCTCCGGCGCCGTCGCGGCCGTGGCGAACACGTGGGGGTCGGCGCTGGTGACCACCGCGGTCGCCCTGGCCTCGGCCTTCGCGGGGGCCTTCGCGATCGGGGTGGTCCGGCCGCTCGGCGACCGGTCGCTGTGGCTGCTGCTGCCGTTCTCGCCGTGGCTGTTCGTCGGCACCGGGCCGCTCGTGCTCGAGCACTACGAGGCGCTGATCGAGGCCGAGGGCCACGGGACCTTCCTGGGCATGGCGCCGCGCGCGTGGATCGCCGTGCCCGCGCTGTTCCTGCTCACCGCGCTGCTGTGGGGCGTGGAGTCGCGGCGGCGCGAGGCGGTCGCCTCCGGCCTGAGCCCCGAGGCGGCCCGCGGGGCCGCGGTGCGGGCCGCGTGGCCGCTCGCCGCGCTGATCGGGCTCGGCGTGCTGATCGCCAACGCGCAGGACACCTACTGGCAGTTGGTGACGGGCACCCCGGACCGCGCGAGCGCCTGGAGCGCGATGGCCGCGCCGCTCACCCAGTACGGCGCCGACGCGCAGGTGGACGTGGGCATCGGGTACCCGCTGTGGCTGCTGGTCCCGTTCGCTGCGGCCGCGGTGTGCGCGGCGGTCTGGTCCCTGCCGAAGGCCGGCATCCGCACCGGGCGTTGAGACCGCGCTGCACCGCCGTCGACGTCGCCGCAGGCCGCACCGGCGCCCCGCGAAGGACCCGGCCGCCGCGACCGCCGACATGAGACGAGGAGGGGCCCGCCGGTAGGCGGGCCCCTCCTCGTTCGCTTGTGCCGCTAGACCATCGGGTGGCGGATGATGTTCTCCTCGCGGCCCGGGCCCACGCCCACGACGCTCACCTGGGCGCCGCACAGCTCCTCGAGCCGCTCGATGTAGCGCTGCGCGTTCAGCGGCAGCTCGTCGAACTTGCGGCAGTGGGAGATGTCCTCGAACCAGCCGTCGTGGTACTCGTAGACCGGCTTGGCGTGGTGCACGTCGGTCTGCGTCATCGGCATCTCCTCGACGCGCTCGCCATCGACCTCGTACGCCACGCAGATCGGGACCCGCTCCAGCTCCGAGAGCACGTCCAGCTTGGTCACGAACAGGTCGGTGATCCCGTTGACCCGCACCGCGTACCGGCCCAGGACCGCGTCGAACCAGCCGCAGCGGCGCCGGCGCCCCGTGGTCACCCCGTACTCCCCGCCCTTCTTCAGCAGGAACTCGCCGAACTCGTCGAACAGCTCGGTCGGGAACGGGCCCGACCCGACGCGCGTCGTGTACGCCTTGATGATGCCGATCGAGGTGGTGATCTTGTTCGGCGCGATGCCGGTGCCGACGCAGGCGCCGCCCGTGGTCGGGTTCGAGGAGGTCACGAACGGGTAGGTGCCGTGGTCCACGTCGAGCATGGTCGCCTGGGCGCCCTCCAGGAGCACGTTCTTGCCCGCGTCGAGCGCCCGGTTGAGGAGCAGGCGCGTGTCGGCGATGTACGGCTTGAGGCGCTCGGCGTAGGCCAGGTACTCCTCGACCACGGCCGCCGGGTCGATCGCCTTGCGGTTGTAGACCTTCACGAGGATCTGGTTCTTCTCGCGGAGGATCTGCTCCAGCTTGATCGAGAGGATCTTCGGGTCGAGCAGGTCCTGCACGCGGATGCCCTGGCGGGCCACCTTGTCGGCGTAGGCCGGGCCGATGCCGCGGCCGGTGGTGCCGATGCGGGCGCCGCCCAGGTAGCGCTCGACCACGCGGTCGAGGGCCCGGTGGTGGGGCATGATGAGGTGCGCGTCGGCCGAGAGCTTGAGGTTCGAGACGTCCACGCCGCCGGCGGTGAGCTCGTCCAGCTCCGAGATGAGGAACTTCGGGTCCACGACCACGCCGTTGGCGATCACCGGGACCACGCCCGGGGTCAGGATGCCCACGGGCACCAGGTGGATGGCGTACTTGGTGCCGTCAGGGGTCACCACCGTGTGGCCCGCGTTGTTGCCGCCCTGGTAGCGGACGACGTAGTCCATCTCGGCGCCGAGCAGGTCGGTGACCTTGCCCTTGCCCTCGTCGCCCCACTGCGTTCCGACGACCGCGATCGCTGGCATCTGCCCATCCTCCCGGGAAGTTGATCACCCGATTACCTGGTAAGCCTACTTGCATTCATTTATCAGGGGTCTCAGCAGGGCTGAGCACCATGAATCGGGTCTCCGTCACACCGTATGGTGGCGGCTGTGAACGTTGTCGTGTTGACACTCGTCGAAGCGGGCTGCGCCAACCCCGGACCGCGCACCCAGACGCTGCACCTGGTGGACGAGCTCAAGTCGCGGGGCGCCGCCGTGCGCACCGTGGAGGCGGCCGCCGCCGACGAGATCGACCCGGTGCTCGACGACCCGGACGAGCGGATCGTGCTCGCCGCGGACACGGACGAGCAGGTCAACGCCGTGGTGGCGCGGTTGCTGCGGCGCACCCTCCCGGCGGCGAGCAAGCGCCCCGACGACCTCCCCGCCGGGCGCACGGTCGCGGACCTGCCCGCGCTCGCGGTGCTGCCGCTGAGCGGGACGCCCGGGATCGTGCGGCGGCTGGGCCTGCCCGAGAAGCCGGCCGAGGTCGCCGAGGCGGTGGCCTCCGGCGCGGTGCGCCGGACCGACCTGATGCGCCACGACGGCGGCGGCGTCGCCGTCGACGGCGTGCGCCTCGGCGGCGGCGACCGGCCCTGGCGCGGGGTGGTGAACCTCGACGACGTGGTGCTGGCGGACGGGAGCGAGCAGATCCTCGCGTGCGTGGTCGCGAACGCGGACGGGTACGCGGCCGCGGACGACATGGTGCTGGCCGAGCCGGACCCCGCGGACGGGAAGATCGACGTCGCGGTGGCGGTGCCGGTGACGGTGGGCCGCCTGCGCAAGCGCCTGCGCATCGAGGTGCGGCGGGCGCGGGGCCGGGCGGTCGCGGTGCACCCGGACGACTCGGTGACGTTCGTCCAGGACGGCCTGGTGGGGGAGCTGGGCCGCAAGCGCACCTGGTGGGTCGAGCCGGGCGCGGCCGGCTGGTACGCGGCCTGAGCCGAGACCCGCGCCACTTATGCGAACGGTGTGAAGAAGCGGGTCGCGAGGGTCGACGTGGCAAACGCTTTACCGTAGCCTTGGGGCCCCGATCCCCGTTCGAGAAGGAGCTCCCCCATGGCCATCGTCTACGGCGGCGACTACAACCCCGAGCAGTGGCCCCGCGAGACGTGGGCCGAGGACATGCGGCTCATGCGCGAGGCGGGCGTCAACCGCGTCAGCGTCGGCATCTTCTCCTGGGCGAAGCTCGAACCCGAGGAGGGCCGCTACGACTTCGGCTGGTTCGACGAGGTCATGGACCTCCTCGCCGCCAACGGCGTCGAGGCGTGCCTGGCCACCCCCACCGCCTCCCCGCCGCCGTGGTTCGCCGCGACCTACCCCGAGGCCGTCATGGTCGACGCCGGCGGCCGCCAGCTCACCCACGGCTCCCGCCAGGGCTTCGACCCCTCCTCGGACGTGTACCTCGCCAAGGCCCTGAACATCACCGAGCAGATCGCCCGCCGCTACGCCGAGCACCCCGCGCTCGCCCTCTGGCACGTCCACAACGAGTACGGCTGCCACAACGCCCGCTCCCACACCAAGGCCGCGGCCGCGAAGTTCCGCGTGTGGCTGCGCGACCGCTACGGCGACCTCGACGGCCTCAACGCCGCCTGGGGGACCGCGTTCTGGTCCCAGTCCTACTCCGCGTGGGACCAGGTCCAGGCCCCGCTGCCGACGCCGACGATCCCGAACCCGGGCCAGGTGCTCGACTGGAAGCGGTTCTCCTCCTGGCAGCTGAAGCAGAACTACCTCGCCGAGGCCGCCGTCATCGGGAAGTACTCCGACAAGCCGATGACCACCAACTTCATGACCGGCTCGCACCCCGACATCGACCTGTGGGAGTTCAGCGACGTGGTCGACGTCGTCGCCACCGACCACTACCTGGTCGGCGAGGACCCGCACGTCAACCTCGGCTTCGCCGCCGACTACGCCCGCTCGCTCGGCGCCGGGAGGCCGTGGATCCTCATGGAGCACTCCACCTCCGCCGTCAACTGGCAGGGCCGCAACCGCGCCAAGGCCCCGCGCGAGATGATCCGCAACTCGTTCCAGCACTTCGCGCGCGGCGCCGACGCGATCATGTACTTCCAGTGGCGCGCCTCCCGCCAGGGCGCCGAGAAGTGGCACTCGGGGATGGTGCCGCACGCGGGCACCGACTCCAAGATCTGGCGGGAGGTCTGCGAGCTCGGCGCCCGCCTCAAGGAGCTCGCCGAGGTCGAGGGCTCGCGCGTCCACGCCGACACCGCGATCCTGTGGGACTTCCCGAACCGCTGGGCCCAGGAGCACGAGGCGCGCCCCACCACCGACCTGGAGGCGCAGGCGGTCTTCGACGAGTACTACGCGGCGCTGTGGCGCGCCGGGATCACCGCCGACGTGGCCGAGCCCGAAGGGGACCTCTCGGGGTACCGGCTCGTGGTCGTGCCCGCGGTCTACCTGCTGTCGCGCAAGGGTGCGGCGAACCTGCGGCAGTTCGTGCACGGCGGCGGCACGGTGCTCGTGACCCCGTACTCAGGTGTAGCCGACGAGACCGACACGGTCTACCTCGGCGGCTACCCGGGCGCGATCCGCGACGTCCTCGGAGTGCGGACCGAGGAGTTCCACCCCCTCCTCGACGACACGGTGGCGCTGGCCTCGGGCGGGACCGGCCGGATCTGGAGCGAGGCCGCCGAGTCCACCGGCGCCGAGGTGCGCGACACGTACGTCCTCCCGTCGACCGCCGCCCGGACCGGAGCGGACGCCCCGGCGGGGACGGCGACCCCGGCCTGGCTGGTCAACCGCTTCGGCGAGGGCACCGCGCACTACCTGACGACGTTCCCCGACGACGCCACGCTCGACCGGATCGTCGCCGCCGCGGCCGAGGACGCCGGGGTCGCCCCGGCGGCCGAGGCGCCGGTCGGCGTCGAGGTCGTGCGCCGCGCGCACGAGGACGGCCGCAGCTGGCTGTTCTGCATCAACCACACCGGCGCCGACGCGAAGGTCAAGACCGCCGACGCCGTGGTCGACGTCCCCGCCGGAGAGGTCGTGGTCCACCGCGAGCACTAGCCCGCGGCGACGCCGAAACCGTCGCACCCCGCGCGCGGCGTCGCAGACGGGGGTCCCCCGATATCCGATTCGCCGGGACCCTCCGTTCATCTTTCGGCCCGGGGCGCCGTGTCGGACCCCGGCCGTAATGTTGTGAACGGGGGGTCCCCGGGTGTCCGATTCGCCGGGAACCTCCGTTCACATTTTCACACCGCGAACCTTGAAGCGGCCGAAGGGAAAACCCTCCTTCGGCCGCCCCTGCGTCCCATGTCACCGGACGTCTGTGGCCATGCTCGCCACCTGATCGAAATCGGATCGTTATCTAGGTGAGGCATGCTGGTCAGCGCCCACGCGGAAGTCCGGCGCGGGCGCATCGCAGCGGAACGGCGACATGGAGGGGCGGGGCATGGCGGCGGAGTACTCGAGTTTCGTGGCCATCGGCGACAGTTTCACCGAAGGGGTCGGCGACCCGGACCCCGACAGCGACCGCGACCGCGGCTGGGCCGACCTGTTCGCCCACCGCGCCGCCGAGCAGTGGCCCGGCTTCGCCTACGCCAACCTCGCCATCCGCGGGCGCCTGTTCGACCGCGTCGTCGACGAGCAGGTCGTCCCCGCCATCCGGCAGCGCCCCGACCTCGTCTCCTTCGCGGCGGGCGTCAACGACGCCCTGCGCCCCAGCTACAACCACGTGCAGCTCGCCACCCGCGCCCACGAGGTGGTGCGCCTCCTCAAGGCCTCCGGCGCCGAGGTCCTCCTCTTCACCTGCTGCGACATCTCGCCGCACATCCCGGGCATGGCGATGATCCGCAAGCGGTTCATCGCCAGCAACGAGGACTACCGGCGCATCGCCAAGCGGCACGACGCGATCCTGGTCGACCTGTGGGCCGACCGGGCCTTCGAGGACCCGCGGCTGTGGGCCGAGGACCGGCTGCACCTCAACACCCTCGGGCACCAGCGCGTCGCCTACGACGTGTGCAAGGCGCTCGACGTCGAACCCGACCCCGCCTGGCTCGACCCGCTCCCCGACCTGCCGCGCCCGCGCCGCGAGATGAACGGCGTCAAGTGGGCCGGGAAGCACCTCGCGCCGTGGGTCAAGCGCCGCCTCACCGGCAAGTCCAGCGGCGACGCCCTCAACCCCAAGCGCCCTGAGCTCACCAAGGTGAAGTGATGCGCCGCCCGAACCCTACCGAGGAGCGCTGTTGATGCTCGTGTTCAAACTCCTGGCCGTCCTGGTCATCATCCTGACCTGCGCCTTCTTCTTCGGCATCCTCTTCCGCAAGGGCCGCGGCCGCTAGCGGGCCGTCAACTCCGACCCGTCGCGCCGCGCCCCCGGGCCGCGGCGCCCTGCGCGCATTCCTCAGTGGGAAGTCGTCCCAGGTGTTCCGGATCCTCCGGAAACGAAACGCCGGGGCGGGGTTTGATCTGTCGCAGGGACAGGGCATCATGGAGAACTGTGGGACTTCTCCAGCGTCTGTTGGGGCGCCGGGACACACCTGATTCAGTGCCAGATCCCGCCGCCCAACCCCAACCTGCCACCGAGCCCGACACGCCAGCCGACAGCGGCGCCTCCTCGGGCGCCCTCGACGATGCCGCCCCCGAGACCAGCCCGGCACCCTCACCGGAGGCTGAGGAGGAGGACAGCATCGCTACCCGAGTGACCGGCCTGCGACTCGTGCCCGAGCTCGAACCCGAGCCCGAGCCCGACGGCGACGACCCCGTCGACGCCGCGGCGCCCGAGCCCGCCCCGCCGGACGAGATCTTCGTGCCCGAGCGCCCCCGCCGCGAGCTGCTCAGCCTCGACAAGCCCGAGCCGCCCCGCCCGGCCGGCACCGGCCGCGACGAGATGATGCCCCGCATCGACGGCGAGGAGCTCGACATCGCCGGCTCGCCCCGCGCCGACCTGCGCGCCGCCGGGCTCGCCGTCCCCAAGATGCACCGGCTCGTGCGCCGCGGCGACACCGCCATGTGGGCCTTCGGCGTCCGCGCCTCCGAGGCCCTGCGCTGGTGGCTCGACATCCGCCAGTCCGCCGAGTCCACCGGTTGGATGCCCGTCCTCCTCGGCGCGCCCGAGGAGTGGCGCGACAACGGCGAGGCGATCATCCACGAGGGCGACGACGAGCTCGCCCGCGCCGACGAGATCGACGCCGCCGCGCTCCTGCACGACAAGGCCGCCGAAGCGGGCGAGCCCGCCCGCGGCGTCCCGATCCTGCCCCGCCGCGGCGACTCCGACTTCGCCACGCCCCAGCGCGAGGGCCTGCTCGGGCTCGTCGCGGTCGACGCGGGCTGGAAGATCCCGGCCATGTTCCCCTGGAAGGGCTCCACCAACTGGGAGCTGTACGGCGCCGAGCACGCCGCCGTCCTGCACAGCTGGAACCGCCGCTTCGAGGCCGAGCTGGTCGCCATGACCTACGACGTCATCGAGCTGTACGTCCCCCGCCCGCCCACGCCGGAGGAGGCCATCGCGGTCGCCTCCGAGGCGTACGCGTACTGCCCGGACCTGCTCGACTCGGGCGTGCCGACCTTGGAGGACCTGGCCGAGCACATGATCCGGTCCAAGGCCTGGTACTTCCGCTGGACGTAGGCCCGGGGGGCTACTCCGGCCGGAGCCTGGCCCCCCGCCGGCGGCTGGCCTCCATGCGCGGGGCGATCCCCTCCAGGTAGGCGTCGAGGGCGTGCCGCACCGCGTCCTCGGCGGTCAGGTTCCACGCGTCCTCGTGCTCCATCCGCGCCATGCGCGGGTACCGGCCCGACTCCATGGCGCGCTGGAGGTACGGCAGCTGCACCTCCCACCACTCCTCCTCGGTGCTGACAGGCCCGCCCTGGTCGGCCGGGGCGTCCTGGATGAGGTAGGACAGCGCGATGCCGGTGGCGATCCCCCACACGGCCGTGATGATCAGGATGGCCTCGCGGTCGGTGACGTCGTGGTCGTCGAAGGCCCCCAGCGCGAAGTCGAGGCTCCACAGGGACCCGGGGCCCATCACGGGCCGACGCTGGTTGACCTCGAGCATCCACGGGTGCTCGCCGTAGAACGCCAGGCTGCCCGTCGCGATGTGCTCCAGGACCTCCCGCCAGTCCATGCCCGCGGGGTCGGGCTCGTCCTCGCCCGGGGAGCTCACGGCGTCGACCATGAGGTCGAGCAGCTCGCCCTTGCCGGGCACGTACCGGTAGAGGGTCATGGTGCCCACGTCGAGCTCGGCGGCGACGTTGCGCATGTTCACCGCGCCGAGCCCCTCCCGGTCGGCCAGGGCGATCGCGGCCGCGACGATCTGCTCGACGGTGAGTCTGGGCTTGGGTCCCGGTCGGCTCTGCGCGGGCTCGAACTCCCGCCACAGCAGCTCTGAACTGCGCTTGGGGTCGCCCGCCCCCGTCTGTGATGTCGCCATATCGGCCTCATGATACGCGCTTGCTAACCGGGTACGCCGTATGCTATTACTGGGTACAACGTACCCGATTAAGGGAGACCCATGACCACCACGACCGTCGAGGCCGTGAACCTCGGCAAGCGATTCAAGGACACCGCCGCGCTGGACGGCTTCGACCTCAGCGCCCGGTCCGGCACCGTCCTGGGGCTCCTCGGCCCCAACGGCGCGGGCAAGACCACCACCGTCCGCATCCTCACCACCCTGCTGCGCTTCGACACCGGCAGCGCCACCGTCGCCGGGTTCGACGTCGCCCGCGACGCCCGCCAGGTGCGCCGCCGCATCGGCCTCACCGGGCAGCAGACCGCCGTCGACGAGGTCCTCACCGCCAGGCAGAACCTCGTCCTGTTCGGACGGCTCTTCCGCCTCACCAAGGCCCGCGCCCGCGAGCGGGCCGACCGGCTGCTCGACCAGTTCGGACTCCAGGACGCCGCCGACCGCCAGGCCAAGGGCTTCTCCGGCGGCATGAAGCGCCGCCTCGACCTGGCCGCCAGCATGATCCTGGCCCCGCAGGTCCTCTTCCTCGACGAGCCCACCACCGGCCTCGACCCCGCCGGGCGCCGCGAGGTCTGGGACGCCGTCTCCGGCCTCGCCGCCGACGGCACCACCGTCGTCCTCACCACCCACTACCTCGACGAGGCCGACCGGCTCTGCGACCGCATCGCCGTGATCGACCACGGCCGCAACCTCGTCGACGACACCCCCTCGGGCCTCAAGCGCCGCATGGGCGCCGACCGGCTGGAGATCGTCGCCGCCGACCCCGCCGACCTGCCCGCCCTGCACGCGATCGTCGCCGCCGTCGCCGACGGCGAGACCGTCACCGACGAGGCCGCCTCCAGCGTCTCGGCCCCGGTGAAGGAATCGGTGGCCGCCCTGACCGCCGCCGCGACCAGCGTGCGGGACCAGGACCTCACCGTCGCCGACATCGGTCTGCGGCGCCCGACCCTCGACGAGGCCTTCCTCGAACTCATCGGCACCGACACCAAGGAGGAACGGCGATGACCGCCCTTGCCCCGCTTCCGGACGAGACCTTCGCGGGCCGCGTGAAATGGACGCTCCACGACTACCGGACCATCGTCGGCCAGGAGTTCACCCACCTGTGGCGCCAGCCCGTCAACTTCCTGTGGCAGCTCGGCTTCCCGATCGTCATGGTCCTGCTGTTCGTGTACGTCTTCGGGTCCGCGATGGACGTCACCGGCCAGGGCGCGGGCGTCGACTACGTCGCCTACGCCATGCCCGGCCTGTTCGCCATGACCATGGCCTTCGGGTTCATGAACACCGCCTGGGCCGTCGCCGAGGCGAAGGAGAAGGGCTTCGTCGACCGGGTCCGCTCCATGCCCATGGCCTCCTCGGCGGTCGTGGTGGGGCGCAACATCGCCGACACCCTCCACGCCGCGATCGACCTGCTCGTGCTGTTCCTCATCGCCCTGGCCATCGGCTGGCGCAGCGAGGGCACCTTCTGGGAGACGCTGGGCGCCTTCGTGCTCCTGCTGTGGCTGCGGTTCGCCCTCATCTGGGTCGGCGTCTGGATCGGCCTGCTGGTCAAGAACGTCGAGCAGGCCGGGAGCCTCTTCGCCCTCGCGTTCCCGTTCGGGATGGTCTCCTCGGTGTTCACCCCGCCCGAGCTCATGCCCGGCTGGCTCGGCGCGATCGCGGCGTGGAACCCGGTCTCGGCCACCGCGACCGCGATCCGGGAGCTGTTCGGCAACCCGGTCGCCGCCGGGAACTCCTGGCCTGAGCAGCACGCGCTCATGGCGGCCCTGATCTGGCCGGTGGTCATCACCGCGATCTTCCTGCCGCTGGCGGTCCGCCGGTTCCGCAACCTCGGCCGTTAGGACCTGAAGGAAACAGGGACGGGCCCGCACCGCCACCCGAATTGCGGTGCGGGCCCGGTTTTCCCCTGCGAAGGGCCGACCTCCGGTAATCTGCCTCGGGCGATGGCGCGGGCTTCGGTTTCGATGCCGGGGCTCATCCGGTCGCCTGCCCAGGCGGGTCGCCACACGGTCGGGTCGGCGGCGGGTTCGGTGAAGACGGCGACGAGGTAGGGACCGTTGCCAAGGTCCTCGTCGCAGCGGATGCGGTGCACGGCGTGGTCGGTGAGCGAGCGCTCGACGAGGAACCGGATATGGGCGCCCATGCCGATGCCGCGGGTGAACTCGCCGAGGTGCGTCCAGGACGTGGTGTCATCCATGCCCGCGCTCCAGGTACCGCGGAAGGAAGAAGGCGGCGAGGGCGGCGCGGTCGTGCTCGGTCCATTCGCCGTGGTGGGACGGGTGGATGGTGACCTGGCCGGTGGCGCTCGCGATGACGCCGATGTTGGCGGGGCGGCCGGGGTAGAGCTGGCGCAGGATGATGGTGCCGGGTTCGGCCGCGTGCAGGTAGCCGCTGATGGCGCGTACGCCGACGACTTCGGTGCCGATCTTGGTGATCGGGTCGGTGTCGGTGGCCATCAGAGGGCCGCCACGAGGTCGGTGAAGCCGAGGGCCGTGAGCGGGTTGGCGGGCGATCGGTGACGCGGGTGCGGGCGGGGTCTGCGGCGGTGGCGGGCCGGGACGGACCGGCGCAGCCGGAGGTCGTCGGCGGTGAGGTCGTCGGAGTCGAGCGCGGCCTGGCGCTGGGCGGGGCTGGCGGTGTAGAGGAAGACTCGGGCAGCCGATTCCCGGGAGGAGCAGCCGTGACGGCCCCACGCCTCGCCGCACCAGTCGCAGCGCAAGCGACCGAAACCGAGCCAAGTTCGGTAAGGCTGGTGGAGTTGCAGGTCGATCTTGGCCCAGGCGGGCACGGGATCGGCAGGTACGCTCAGAAGACCCATGAGAAGCCTCGCTTTCTCTAGGTAGCGCGGCCCGCCGGTGAACTCGCCAAAGTTTCTAGTCCGGCGGGCCGCTGTCTGTGTGCGGCCGTATGAAGTTGGTGTGTGGTGGTAAACGCCCGCCCGGCCCGGCTGCGCCGGTGATGTGACATCACCGGACCGGGCGGGCCGGTTCGGAGAGGCGGCTGGGATCTTGCCCCACCGCAGGACCCCAGCCCTGCAAGTCAGCCCCACCCGAACCCGAGGATCAAGCATTCGTGACTGTCTGCCGCTGTTTCGGTCACTTCATGAGTATCAACATTGCGCAATGCTGTGTCAAGCTTCTCAAGTGAGAATATTCTCGTGGCGATGAGATTATGTCACCGTGAAGGACATTCTGAAGGTGCCGTAGGATGTGGGCAACCGACTCGGAGCAGGAGGGCAGGATCGAGATGGCGGAGCCGAAACGACCGACTTGGCGAGCTCGTTGGCTCGGGCAAAAGCTCCGTGAGCTGCGAAAGAACAAAGACCTCTCGATCAGCGAAGTCGCAGAGCGACTCGGGAACAGCCCTGCGACAGTCAATCGGTTCGAGTCGGGGGTGTACCCGATCGAGAACGATGAGCTTCGACTGCTCATGACCATGTACGGGGTTTCGGATCAAGCCGACCGCTCGCAGCTCATGCAACTGGCCCAGGATGTCGCCCAGCGCGGCTGGTGGGAAGGCCTCGTCTCGAACCAGAACTTCGCCGACTATGTCTGGGCCGAGAGCAACGCCAGCGAAATCGACAGCTTCCAGCTCACGATCTACCCCGGACAGATTCAGGCCCCGGAGTTCGCCGAGACCCTGATCAGACAAGGTCCGGAGAGCCGAAGCAAGGTGGAGATGGAGAAGCTCCTCGAGGTGCGCTTGACACGCGGGCAGATGCTCCGAAAGTCCAACGCCCCAATCGCCAGGTTTCTGCTCTACGAGGGGGTTCTCCGGCAGCGCCTCAATACCTTCGAAGCTCGTCACTACGCGGCGCAGTTCCGGCACTTGCTCGATGTGGTCGAGTATCCGAATGTCGAGCTTCGGTACCTGCCGTTGGACACGAGTGTCCAGGCGCTCGGTGATGTCAACGCCGGGTTCACAGTCCTCAAGATGAAGGATGAGTGGCCGACCCTGGTGCAGGTGGAAACCCCTGTCGGCGCAGTGGTCGCGGAAACCCCAGACATAGACTGGGCGGTAGCCGCCTTCGAAACCCTCTGGAATGAGGGTGCTCAAGGGGAGCGGCAGACTGTCGACTTTGTGGTGAAAATGTTGAAGGAAGTGGAGAAATGACGCACGAAGCCTACAACCGTGGCGTGTGGGCTCGCGCCCGGTTCCGCAAGAGCAGCCGCAGCAACGGCGGCTCAAGCGGCAACTGTGTTGCGGTCGCCGTCTCCGGCGGCGAAGCCGCAGTGGGCGACACGAAGTCCCCTGTCGCCGACAGCTACGCGAATCTCCGCGTGAGCGTCGCCGACCTCGGCGGCCTGCTCGCCGGGATCAAGTCCGGCTCGATCGCCTAGCCCACCCGGCCCACAAGACCCGGCGCGTTCCCCACTGCAAGGGGGAGCGCGCCTTTCTCCTTCACGCCCAGCCCGTCAGTCCTCGTCGGAACGCAGATCCCACACCAGCAGCCCTTCGGAGTCGAAATCCTCGCCAGGCGGCCAAGTGAGCACCAGCGGCGGATCGAAGTCCTCGCCGTACCCAGGCGGATAGAGACCGAGCGAGTGCGCGAACTCGGTAAGCTCACGGCTTGACAGCTCATCGGCGCGTTCACGCAGCCGCGCTTCTAGGGCGGAATCGGTCGTTGCCACCGGCATGTCGGGGTTGCTCACTTGATCGCCTCTCCGTTGCCTCGGTAGATGTACCTGGTTCGCGAACCGTTCTCGCTGATCTCCCACACGTACAGGGTCGTGTTCGTGGGGAGGATCTTCTCCAGGTTAGCGTCGCACCGTTTGGGGTCCCTGTTGGACCGCCCGCACGGCGGGATGTTGATGTACAGGGCGTGCTCGCCGCCGCCCATGCTGCGGATGTCGGCCGCGGCGTCGGATTCGGCGTGCCAGGTGGACGTCAACTCCGGGTCGGACGCCCACGGTGCTCTGAGGTCTGACCGCACAGGGGCCTCACCTCTCTTGTAGGCGCGGTAAGGGGTCTCGCGGACCCGTCGCCCCTGCTGGTCGTACAGGTGACCTCGGGCCGAGGTCTTTCCTTCGGCGTTGGTGGGCCACCCTTCGCGCCTGAGCTGGTCGACAGGTTCCCGATGGAGTCGCTGCGGCGAGAATCCGTCGATCGGAGGTCCGAACGGCTGCAACGGCTCGGGCTCCGGAGTTGAAGGCGGCGTTGCGCCGGGCGGTTTCCTGCCAACGCCACCTCCTGAAGACCCGCCGCCGAGCAGTGGGCCCGCGATGTACCTTTCCCAAGACTGATTGCCGGCCTCCAGGAGCGCTGCGGCTTCGTCGATCTTGCCCAGTGCGGCCTGCAACTGCCCGTCGCCCTCGGCAACCAGCGGGCTGTCGGATCCCACAGTTGCCGCACGCACTTGTTCAAGTGAGCCCTCGACCTGGTCTCGCGCGGCCCGGATCGCGCCTGCGGATTCGCGGGCGGCGTCGACGAGCGCGCGCAGGGACGCGATCAGCTCAGCGAGCAATGACACGCCATGAGCTCCGTATCAGCGGGGGCAAGGGCTGAATGAGCCTACTTTGTCCCAGGCCCCCATGGGGTCCGCGAATACAGGTGAGATCGCCTGGCCTGTCCGGCCTGCAAGACACGGCGCGCTCCCCCTTGCAGTGAGGAGCGCGCCCTCGCATGAGCGGGCCCGCACCGCCACCCGAATTGCGGTGCGGGCCCGGTTTTCCCCTTCTACCAGGCCGTCCAGGCGGCGACCGCGTAGTCGCCGCCCAGCTCGTTGGCCTGGAGCCCCTGGTCCGAGACCGTCCACAACTGATCGCCGATGACGAGGCTGCGCAGGATCTGGCCCGTGTACGGGTCCCCGGTCGCCTCGGACTGGGTGATCCAGGCCGCCTCGCTCAGCGAGTCCTCGCCGACCTCCAGTACCACCGCACCGGTCTCGAACTCGTCGCCGTACTCGCCCCACTCGGTCGCCGGCACCACCGCGATACCGCTGTCCTCCCAGTACAGGAACGCGTGCGGCTCCCACTCGACGCTCGACTGCGCCCCCTCCCGCTGATACTGGTCCACCACGGTCGCCTCGGCTGCGCCCGTGTCGAACAGGCTCACTTGAAGGCCCGTGGTCCGCCCCTCGCCAGTGGCCTCCTGGCCGACACCCAGGAGCCGACCGGGGCCGACCGGATGCAGGTACGCCGAGTACCCGGTGATCTTCAGCTCCCCGGTGACCACCGGGTTCGCTGGGTCGGACAGGTCCAGCGTGTACAGCGGGTCGGTCTGGCGGAACGTCACCACGTAGCCGGTCTCGCCGATGAACCTGACCGCGTAGATCTGCTCGTCCACCCCGAGGTCGCTCACCGACCCGGTCTCCTCCAGCGCGTCCTCGCCGACCGAGAACACCGTGACCGTGGACTTCGAGGGCTCGGCGACCTCCCCGGACCCGCCGCCCCAGACGCACATCGCGTCCATCGGGCAGCCCCAGCCGGGCGTCTCGGTCGTCGCCACCCGCAGGTGCCCGTCGTACTCGCTCAGCGAGTACTGGTTCAGCAGGGTGCCGGGGACGGCCGCCTCGCCCGCGAGGCGCGGCGCTCCGTCCGCGAACGCGAACCGGTAGATCTCCGTCTCGGCCTCGGCCTCCCCGCCGGTCCACGCGTGGTCGTAGTGCGCCAGGTAGAGGCTGTCGGCGGTGCCGTGCACCGTGGTGCCGTCGGCCATCACCACGTGGGGCTCGACCATGGGCCACGCGCCCTCGGCCGGGAGGGCGAACACGCTCACCGAGGAGCCGCTGAAGCGCTCGGGGTGGGCCACGTCCCCGCAGTCCACCCGCCCCGCTTCGCCGTTGACGCTGTACTCGGGCAGCCAGTCCTCGATCTCGGTGTCGCGCACGGCCGCCGCGAGGTCGCCCTCGTCGGCCTCGCCGGTCCACAGCAGGTCCCACACCGGCTGCATCCGCGGCTGGGAGGACACCGCCAGGCGCACCTCGCCGTCCACCATGCGAGCGTCGACCATGGCGCCCTCCATGGTGAACCGGTCGAGCACCTCCAGGGTCGCGGGGTCGAGGCGCTCCAGCGTGAACTCGCTGTAGTAGTCGTCCTCGGTCTGCACGTCCTGCGCGTACATCAGCAGGAGCGCGTCCTCGGCGAGGAACAGCCGCTGGTCCCAGGCGTACTCGTCCAGGTCGCGCTCGGCGACCACCTCGGCCGTGCGGGTGTCCACCGCCCGCACGGCCCCGCCCGCGGCACTGTAGACGAAGGTCCCGTCGGTCTTGACCAGGTCCGGCTCGTCCACGCCCGCGACGGCGTTGTTGGTCTCGGAGTGGGCGCCGGCGTCGGCGGTGGCGCCCGCGGCGCCCGAGAACTCCTCGGCGGCGACGGCGCCCTCGTCCGCCCGGGCGAACTCCTCGGCACCGCCGTAGAAGCCATGATCGTTCCAGCCGCTCAAGACGGTGATCGCGGCGTCCTGGATGCTCTCGAGGGCCTCGTCGCAGGACTGGTAGGACGCGAGCTGCGCCGAGACCGGCACCCACGGGACAGAACCGGGTGCCACATCGACGTTGGTGGAAGGGGAGGTGCACGCGCCCGCGCCTATGAGGGCGGCGGCCGCGGCGAGCGCGGTGAGGAGTCGGGGTCTCATGCCTCATCGGACGCCGGGGCCCCGCGTCCGGTTCCCTCCGCACGAGGACGGGCCCGGGGCGTCCCAATGCGCTCCCCGGGCCCGTCCGTCGTCCGGGCGGCTACCCCTTGGTGCCGCCCGAGGTCAGGCCGCTGATGAGGTGGCGTTCGGCGAACGCGTAGAACACCAGCGCGGGGAGCATCGCGAGCATGACGAACGCGAGCACCTTCGCGGTGTCCGAGGCGTACTGGCCGCTGAACTGGGTGACGCCGAGCGGCAGCGTCCACCAGGTCGACTTCTGGAGCACCACCAGCGGCAGCAGGAACGAGTTCCAGGAGCCCACCAGCGCGAGCACCGAGACGGTGGCGAGCACCGGCCGCGCCATCGGCAGCAGGATGCGCACGAAGAACAGCCACGGGCCCGCGCCGTCGATGGTCGCGGCCTCCTCCACCTCGCCGGGGATCGAGCGGAAGAACGTGCGCAGGATGATGATCGTCAGCGGCAGGCCGAACGCGGCCTGCGGCAGGATCACCCCGAGCGGGCTGTTGAGCAGCTCGAAGGTGCGCAGGATGATGAACAGCGGCAGCACCGCCACCGCGAACGGGAACATCATGCCGGCCGCGAAGAGCGTGAACAGGCCCTCGCGCCCCCGGAAGGCGAAGCGGGCGAACACGAACGCGACCATCGCCGAGCAGGCCACGACGATGAACGTGGTGATGAGCGCGATGAAGATGGAGCTGAACGTCTGCTGCCAGAACGCGCCCGAGGAGAGCACGTCGGTGTAGTTCTCGACGTTCCACGGGCTCGGCAGGCCCAGGGCGTTCTCGCGCAGCTGCTGGTTGTCCTTGAAGCCGCCGAGGAGCGCGAACAGGATCGGCGTGGCCACGAACGCCGTGGTGAGGAACGCGGCGATGTAGAAGCCGGTGTGGCGCAGCAGGTGCGCCCGGCGCGTGATGACGCTCATGACCGGTTCCCTCCGGCGTTGGTCAGCGAGCCCTGCAGGTCGCGTTTGAGGACGAGCCGCTGGTAGAACAGCGCGAAGACGAGGCTGATGAGGAACATCGCGATCGACAGCGCCGAGGCGTACCCGATCTGGTTGCGCTGGAAGCCCTGCTCGTACATGGTGATCGCGAGGGTCTCGGAGGCGTGGAACGGCCCGCCGCCGGTGAGCACGTACACCAGGTCGAACAGCTGCACGGTGCCGATGACGGACAGGAACACGATCATCCGCAGGGTCGGGCCCATGAGCGGCAGCGTGATGTTGCGGAACGCCTGGGACCTGGTGGCGCCGTCGATCTCGGCGGCCTCGTACAGCTCGTCGGGGATGTTCTGGCGC
This sequence comes from Glycomyces amatae, assembly GCF_020991375.1. Lineage (GTDB taxonomy): Bacteria > Actinomycetota > Actinomycetes > Mycobacteriales > Micromonosporaceae > Glycomyces > Glycomyces amatae. Next base: position 153,226 of record NZ_JAJLQZ010000004.1, read on the forward strand.
CCGGCCAGGAACAGGATCATGTGGAAGCCGAAGAACTTCCAGGTCAGGATCCCGAAGATGACGAACATGATGATGTCGCGGTCGGACAGCCAGCCGATCTGGGCGTCGATGCCCAGGTTCGCCAGGAACGAGTCGGCGAAGCCGCGCCGGGGCGAGAACACCAGGCGGAACAGGACCGCCGTGACCGCCTCGGTGAGGACGTAGGGCACGAAGAACAGCAGCCGGAACGCGGTGCGCCCCGGGAAGCGCTGGTGCAGCAGCATGGCGAGCCCGAACGAGAGGGGCAGCTGCACCACGAGGGAGAGGACCACGATCAGGCCCAGGCGCCACAGGTCGCCGAGGAAGACGTCGTCCTGGAGCAGGTTCCGGAAGTTCTCGAGACCGACGAAGTCGGTCGGCACGCCGCCGAGGCCGTTCCACCGGAAGAACGCCACGTACGCGGCGAATAGGACCGGCAGGATCACGAACAGCAGGAACAGCACCAGGCCGGGCGCGATGAACGAGGCGAGGACCCCCGCGCCGGGGCGCCCGGACCGCCGGCGGGGGTTGCCCCCCGCGCGACGGTCCGGGCGCCCCACGGCAGGGGAGCCCTGCGGCGATGCCTTGACGGTCACGCCTCGGCCGCCCATGCCTCGTTGACCATCGCCACGAAGTCCTCGGCCGTCAGCTGGCCCAGCAGGAGGCCTTCGGTGGCCTCGTTGATGACGCCGCCGATGGCGGGCGGGTACGCCTGGTCGAGGTAGAGCTGCGTGCCGGTGGCCGTCGCGAGCGCGTCGACGACCTTCTGGCTGTCGGCGTTCAGGTCCGGCGCGACCGCCGCGGTGTCCACGGCGACCGGGGTCAGGTTGCCCTCGGTGATGGCGCGGGCGTAGTTCTCGGGCTCCATGAAGTTGCACAGGAAGTCCAGCGCCTCGTCGGGGGCGTCCGCGGCGACCGCGTAGCCGTTGCCGCCGCCGAGCCACTCGGTGGTCGTGCCGACGCCGCCCTCGACCGTGGGGAAGGGGAAGAACCCGAGGTTCTCGGGCCCGTCGGTGCCGGAGTTGTCGCGCTGGGCCTGCGGGGCCCACTGGCCCATCAGCTCCATGGCGGCCAGGCCCTCGCCCATGACCGCGGACTGGCCGTCGGCCTCGCCGTAGGTCGCGGACTCGAAGCCGGGCTGGAACGGCTCCATGGCGGCCAGTTCGGCGACCATGTCGCCGGCCTGGAGGAAGCCCTCGCCGGAGAAGTCGCCGGCCTCGGCCGCGGCCTCGAGGCCGTCGAGGCCCACGATGCGCATCACCAGGTAGGTCCAGTAGTAGTGGCCGGGCCACTGGTCGGCCCCGGCGAGGGCGATCGGGGCGATGCCCTCGTCCTTGAGCGCCTGGACGGCGGTGAGGAACTCGTCCCAGGTGGCCGGGGGCTGGTCGATGCCCGCCTGGGCGAAGAGGTCCATGTTGTACCAGAACCCGACCACGCCGGCGTCGAACGGCATCCCGTAGAGCTTGCCGTCGATCGTGTACGGCTCCAGGGCGATCGGGTTGATCTGGTCGATGCAGTCGAGCTTGCCGGTGAGGTCCTGCACGAGGCCGGCCTCCACCTGCTGGGCGAGGACGCCGCCGCCCCAGGTGTGGAAGATGTCGGGGACGTCGCCGGACTGCGAGGCGGTGGCCATGCGGTCCTTGAACGCCTGGTTCTCGATGGGCTGGACGTCGAAGGTGAGGTCGTTCGCTTCTCCGAAGTCGTCGGCGTACTCCTGCCAGGTGGACATGAGGGGGTCCTGGTTCTGGATGTGCCACCAGGTGATGTCGGCGTCGCTCTCGCCGCTGTCGCCGCAGGCGGCGGCGGTCAGCGCGAGGGAGGCGGCGGCACCGGCGGCGAGGGCCGCCCGGAGCCGCCTCAGGGGTTTGCGCATCGGAGTCGTCCTTTCGAGGGATGTGGTGTCCGAAGTGGCCGGTAGCGCCGGGTCCGCTCGCTGGTCGCGAGGTTCGCCCAAGGGAGGCAGCGCAGCCGAAACTTTCGGAACAAGTATCGGAAACTTTCGATGCGGTCATAGTACCTGTGACCTCTGGGAAAGTGAAGAGGGTCTCTATTTCCACCTGGCGCGCGCGAGTGACCGAGAACATAGGCAGGTCATGGGGGAGCGGTGCGGTGCGGAGCGGGCCCGGGGACGCCGAAACGGCCGCCCCGGAGCCGGGACGGCCGTGCAAGGTGTTGTGGAACCGCAACATAAGCGGTGTCGGAGCGGGTGACGGGAATCGAACCCGCTTCTCAACCTTGGGAAGGTCGCATTCTACCAGTGAACTACACCCGCGGACTCCGACGAACGGAGACGCACGAAGTATACAAGGCCGCGGCGGCGGGGCCCGGCGGCCCCGCCGCCGGGCCCCGCCGCGCGGTCCCTACAGCGCGGCCAGAGCGGCCTCGATGTCGTCGTGCAGGAGTCCGACGTTGGCGTAGACGCCGGGTTTGCCCGCCTCGGCGCAGCCGTAGCCCCAGCTGACGATGCCGACCAGGACGCCGTCGGCCGAGACGAGCGGGCCGCCCGAGTCGCCCTGGCACGAGTCGACCCCGCCGTTCTCCAGGTCGCCGGCGCAGATCATGGTGGCCGCGTCGAACTCGGAGCCGTAGGCGCCGGAGCAGTCGGCGTCGGCGATGTACGGGACGTCGACGTACAGCAGCGCGTCGGAGAGCGAGCCGCTCTCGGTGGTGCCCCAGCCGGCGACGGTCAGGGTGCCCCCCTCGGTGTCGGCGTCGGCCAGCGGGACGGTCGGGGCCCCGGCGATCGGCTCGGCGAGCCGCACGAGCGCCCAGTCGTTCGCCATCGTGGCGCCGTCGAAGCCCTCGGCGACGTGGACGGCGGCGACCTCGTGGACGTCGGTCTCGGCGATGTCGGTGCCGCCGTGGCGGACCACCACGTCCGAGGCGGCCGAGCCCTCGGTGCAGTGGGCGGCGGTGAGGACGACGTCCGGCTCGATGAGCTGGCCGCCGCAGTAGTTGTAGGACGGGTCGTTCGCGTCGGCGAGGGCGACGATCCAGGGGAACTGGCCCTCCGCGGCGGGCTGTCCGCCGATGATCTGGGCGTCGAAGTCGCCGCCGGGGGCGGCCTCCTCGGCGTTCGCGCCGGTGGTGCCGAGGGCCAGGGCCGCGGCGCCGAGGCCGGCGGCGGCGACGGCGCCGAGGCGGGTGAGGGTCTTGTTTCGGTCGTGCACGCGCGTGTTCCTTCCGTAAGGGTGGTCAGGAAGCGGCGGTGTGTTGCCTGCCGTTCAGGAGCCTACGGTAAAAACACTCATATTTAAATAATCCCGGCGCAAGCGGTATTTCACTGAATAACGCCGAATAACTTACTTATCCCCACCAATAAGGACGGACCGCCTGCAAGCGTCCATTTCGATCGGGCCATTGGGGACGGGAGACCGGTCCTGTGCGGACGAAAGGGCCGGGCGGCACCGCCGCCCGGCCCCGCCGCTTCATGGCCTACACGCCCGCGGTGCGCTCGCTGCGCAGCTCCTTGCCCAGGTGGATCGAGCCGTCGGCCGCCGCGTAGTGCCCGAAGGGCGTCACCGGCAGGTACCCCATCGCCCCGTACATCGCGACCGCCTCGGGCTGCCGGGGCCCGGTCTCGAGGATGACCCGCCGGCGCCCGGCCGCGGCCGCCGAGGCCTCCACCGCCGCCACGAGGCGCCGGGCCAGGCCCCGCCGCCGGGCGTGCTCGCGCACGTAGACGCGCTTCATCTCGGCGTCCTCCTCGTGCGCGCGCCAGCCGCCGCAGCCGAGCGGCTCGCCCGACTCGTCGTAGGCCACCAGGAAGTCCCCGTTCGGCGGGTCGAAGTCGCCCGCCTCCAGCACCGTCTGGTCGCCGTCGCCGTAGCGGCGGACGTACTCGGCCTGGATCTCGGCGCAGAGCAGTTGCGCCACAGGGCTGTCGAAGGGGGTGCGCGAGAGCTTTTCCACGTCCTCAACTCTGGCACGGCGCCCGGCCGCGGCGCCAGCGCGATGCGTCACGCCGGGCCCGCCCGGGGCCTTGCCGCCGCGCCTCCCCGCACTGCTCGGGACGGTCCGGCACCGGCCGAACAGCTGAGACCGGGGCAGTCCTTTCGGCGTCACGGACCGGCCGAACGCACAGACTTCGCCGTCACCCGTCCGACAGGCTCCTCCACGCCCGGTAGCGCCGCGCGGACCATTACGATCTTCACATCGGCGATGCGCGAGTCGGGTCCGGCGCTCCGGGCATATCCATCGACGACGGTCGAAGTCCGGTGCCCTGATCCCCGCGCCGCTTCGCCCGGACCGCTCGCGGGCGAGACGCTCCCTACCAGCCACGGCAGGGCGCGCCCGCGCCCGAACGGGGCCCGCCCCCGCGGTCCGTCTCGACACGCACGGGGACCCGGCCGCGATCCGGCAGGAAGGAGGCACGCAACCACATGCGCGCGACGATGCACCGCAGGCCCGCCGCGGCCCGCGCCGACCGGTGGCACGGCTGGTCGGCACCGTCGGTGCGGTCGGCGTTCACCGCCGCCTTCGCCGTCGTGGTCGTCCTGGTCGGGCTCCGCCTGACCGTGCGGGACGACTCGCACGCCGTCTCGTGGCTCGCGCTGCCCCCGCTGGCGGCCTCGGCGTTCCTGCCCTGGCGCTGGGTGGCCGGGGTCGGCCTGGCGAGCATGGCCGGGGCCTTCGTCTACCTGTGGATCCTCTACGACTTCGCGATGGGCGACGTCGCCGACCACGGCGTGGACTTCCTGGTCGTGGCCGTGGCCGTGGTGATCTCGGCGGCCGTGTCGATCGTGCGCGAACGCGACGACGAGCGCCTGCGGCGCCTGACGCAGCTGGCCTCGGTGGTGCAGCAGGCGATCCTGCGGCCCATCGGGGAGCGCATGGGGCCGTTCGACATCGCGGCCCGCTACGTCTCGGCGCGATCGGGAGCGGAGATCGGCGGCGACCTCTACGAGGCCCTCGACACCGACTTCGGGGTGCGGATCATCATCGGCGACGTGCGCGGCAAGGGCCTGGACGCGGTGCGCCTGTCCTCGACCGTGCTCGGCTCCTACCGCCACGTGGCGTTCGAGCGGGCCGACCAGCGGTGCATGATCACCGACCTCGACCACGCGGTGGCCCGCAACGCCGGCGACGAGGACTTCGTGACCGCGATCCTGCTCCAGGAGCGGGGCGGGACGCTCGAGATCGTCAACTGCGGGCACCCGCCGCCGATGCTGGTGCGCGACGGCGTCGCGACCTACCTGGAGCCCGAGTCGATGGCGCCGCCGCTCGGCCTCAACCCCTCGGCGCGGGAGCTGACGCTCCGGCTCCAGCCGGGGGACCGGATCTTCCTGTACACCGACGGCCTGGCCGAGGCCCGCAAGGACGGCGAGTTCTTCCCGATCCGCGAGCGGGCCTGGAGCCTCATCGGCCACGGGAACGTGGGCGACGGCCTGGCCTCGCTCGAGTCGGCGCTGCGGCGCTGGGTGGGCGGGCCGCTGACCGACGACATCGCCCTGCTGCTCCTGGACTACCGGCCCGACTCGGACTGACCCGCGGGCCCGCTCACCGGCGGCGCCCGGCGCGGCAGCGCCGCAGGGACCGCAGCCGCGGGAACGCGCGGCGGCGCTTGGTGAGCCGCGCCGGCGCGGACCGGCCGGGGCTCACGACGCGGCCTCCGTGACGCGGCCTTCGTGACGCGGGCTCACGACGCGGCCTCCTCGACCGGGACGGCGGGCACGGGCGCCCCGAAGACGCGCTGGAGGACGGGTCTGGCGCGGCGGTGGCGGCCGACGTACGCCGGGCGGGCGCGGGCGGCGAGGCGGTCGGCGACGGCTCGGATCATGGGGGCGCTCCTGGTGTGATCGCACAGGCGGTCTGTCTCCCGGTTCAACGAGACACGGGTGCGCCGGTTACGGCGCCGCGGGCGAACCCGTCCGCCGCTCACCCGATCGAAGGACGCGCCGGGGCGGCCCGGGCGCCGGATCCCGGGGCGCCGCGGCGGCCGGCGTCCGCCGGCCGCCCGCTCTGAGGTCTAGAGTCGGTTTCGCGGCTTTCGACGAACGGCGGCGGCGACGGAAATCCGACACGCGCCCCGGCTCGCCAGGCGGGACGCTCGACGTACCTACTCGCGGGTAATATGATGGGGGTTACCACCGAGTAATGGAGGACCCGCAATGACGCACTTCCGCCACAACCTCCGAGACCTGGAGTTCAATCTCTTCGAGGTCTTCGGAGCGGACGAGATCCTCAAGCACGAGGCCTTCGCGGACCTGGACGAGGCCACCGCCCGCGAGGTCCTGCGCGAGCTCGCGCGCCTGTCCGAGGAGGAGCTCGCCGCCAGCTACGTCGAGGGCGACCGCAACCCGCCCGCGTTCGACGCCGCCACCGCCTCGGTGACGCTCCCCGAGGCCTTCAAGAAGTCCTACAAGGCGTTCATCGACGCCGAGTACTGGCGCCTCGACCTGCCCGAGGTCCTCGGCGGCACCGTCGCCCCCCGCATGCTCTGGTGGTCCCTCGCCGAACTCGTGCTCGGCGCCAACCCGGCACTGTGGATGTACGCCGCCGGCTCCTCGTTCGCGCACACCGCGCACCTCGAGGGCACCGACGAGCAGAAGGAGTGGGCCAAGCTCTTCGTCGAGAAGGGCTGGGGCGCCACCATGGTCCTCACCGAGCCCGACGCGGGCTCCGACGTCGGCGCGGGCACCACCAAGGCCTACAAGCAGCCCGACGGCTCCTGGCACATCGAGGGCGTCAAGCGGTTCATCACCTCGGGCGACCAGGACATGACCGACAACATCATCCACTACGTGCTCGCGCGCCCCGTGGGCGAGGAGGGCGCCGGCGGGCCCGGCACCAAGGGCCTCAGCCTCTTCATCGTCCCCAAGTACGAGTTCGACCCGGCCACCGGGGAGCTCGGGGAGCGCAACGGCGTCAAGGTCACCAACATCGAGCACAAGATGGGCCTGAAGGTCTCGGCCACCGCCGAGCTCACCTTCGGCGAGAAGGCCCCCGCGAAGGGCTGGCTCCTCGGCGAGAAGCACGAGGGCATCCGCCAGATGTTCCTCATCATCGAGTACGCGCGGATGATGGTGGGCACCAAGGCGATCGCCACCCTCTCCACCGGGTACCTCAACGCGCTCGACTACGCCAAGAGCCGCATCCAGGGCCCGGACCTGCTCCAGTCCGCCGACAAGGCCTCGCCGCGGGTCCCGATCATCAAGCACCCGGACGTGCGCCGCTCGCTGCTGATGCAGAAGAGCTACGCCGAGGGCCTGCGGGCGCTCGTGGCGTACACCGCGTCGTGGCAGGACAAGGCGCGCCTGGCCGAGCTCGAGGGCGACGAGGAGGCGGCCGAGACCGCCAAGAAGATCAACGACCTGCTGCTGCCGCTGGTCAAGGGCTGCGGCTCGGAGCGGGCGTACGAGCTGCTGAGCGCCGAGTCGCTCCAGACGTTCGGCGGCTCGGGGTACCTCCAGGACTACCCGCTCGAGCAGTACGTGCGGGACGCGAAGATCGACACGCTCTACGAGGGCACCACCGCGATCCAGAGCCTGGACTTCCTGTTCCGCAAGATCATCAAGGACAACGGCGAGTCGCTCATGGCCGTCGCCGCGGAGATCATGGCGGCGACGCAGGACGGGCACGCGGAGCTGGAGGAGACGCGCGGGAAGGTGCTGCGCGCGCTCGGCGACGTGCAGGGCGTCATCGAGGCGCTCCAGCCGGCGCTCATGGGCCCGATGTCGGGCGAGCCGCGCGAGCTGTACAAGGCCGGGCTGCACTCGCGGCGGCTGCTGCTGGCGGTCGGCGACCTGATGGTCGGGTGGCTGCTGCTGCGCCAGGCCGAGGTCGCGCAGCGCCGGCTCGACGAGGGCGCGGACGACGACTTCTACCGCGGGAAGGTCGCCTCGGCGAAGTTCTTCGCCAAGGAGGTGCTGCCGCGGCTGACGGCCGACCGCAAGGTCGTCGAGGCCGCCGACCTGACCGCGATGGACCTCCCGGACGAGGCGTTCTAGCCGGCGCGGCCGGGCCCGCGGCGCGATCCCGCCTCGGCGGCGCGCCCGGCCCCCGGCGGTGACGCGGCCGGCGCCGCGGCGTCCGCGCCCCGGCCGCGACACGATCGGGTGAAAACGAGCGACCCGGGCCCGAAACGGCCCGGGTCTTGTCGTACCCGACCGGAACGATCGAGCGGCGCGACAGTGTCTTCCCCTCCAGTGGCGGGTGGGGGTTGGGGACGGCCGGTGCGATGCGGGCCGGTGCGGCGCGGGCCGGTGCGACCGGGTCGGCCTCCGGTCTCCCGGCGCCCTGGCCCGCCCTCGGCAGGCCTCCTGACCCGGGCGGTCCCGAGGCCTCCCGGTACGCGAGCCGCCGGCCCGCGCGTCGGCGGCCGGGCCGCCCGGACCCGGACTCGAACGCGTCGCCGCTCAGGTGCGTGCCGCACGCGCCGCCGCGCCTCGCGGATCCTCCGACCGAACCCTCCGGTCCGCTCAATCGCCCGGTTCCGTCGCGGCCTCGCCCGGGGTGCCGAACCGGAAGTAGAACCCGACCTCCTCCTCACCGCTGGTGGCCGCGCCCAGCGCCGCCTCCATGCCGTGCAGGGTCCCCCGCAGGTACTGGAGGTTCCGCCAGGCGGCGGCGTGGAACTCCAGGTACCGCCCCGCCGCGTCGGCCGCGCCCGGCGCGGTCCCGAACGCCGGGGCCCGGCTCAGCGTCCCCGTGCCCAGCACCGGGATCACCTCGCCCTCCAACTCGTCCAGCAGCTCCAGCACCAGCTGCCGGTACTCCTCGACCGCCTCGGGGTCGAACACGCGCTCGCCCATGCGCCCTCCTTCGCTCGTGAACGGCCTGCGCCGGTCAGTTGTACAGGTCCTCGTTCGGTTTGACGTAGCCCCAGACGTTCCCGGTCTCGCGCCGGGCGAGGTCCTGCGGGCCCTCGTCCTCCTCCGCCTCGTCCTCGTCGTCGGTCTTGCCGCCCTTGCCCGACGCGCCGCCCTGCTGCACCGGCGCCATGCCCGGCCGGGCGCCGCCCGCGCCGCCCCCGGCCCCGCCGGTCGCCCCGGCGGGCCCCGCGGCCGGCACCGGCGCCGTCACCGCCGGACCGAACAGCCCCTGCGGCACGCCCCCCGCCCCGCCCGGCCCCGGGAGGCCGCCCGCGCGCGTCGTCCCGCCGCTCGCGCCGAACACGCCGCCCGGGCCGCCGCCGGGCCCGCCGGAGGCGAGGCCGCCCGAGACCTCGCCCTCCTCCTCGTCCTCCCCGTCCGCTCCGTCCTCCCACGCGGTCTCGTCCTCGGCGCGCGAGGTCCCGTCGCCGCCGGGCGGGACCGGGGTCGGGTCCTGCGTCGCCTGCGGCGCGACCGGCGGTGACGGCTGCTCCGCCTCGGGCGCCGCCAGGTCCATGTGCGCCGCGTCGGCACCGCCGGGCAGCGGCCGGTCCCCGCCGGTGGGGCGCAGCGCCGTCAGCTCCTGGCTCTGCCCGTCCCGCTTCGCCGCGATCGCCTCGTCGACCGCCGCCTGCCGCTCGCGGTAGGCCGCCAGCTCGGCCGCGACCCGGTCCGCGAAGACCTCCTTGGCCTCCTCGCCCGCGAGCGCCCGCACGTCCGCGACCAGCGCCCCGAGCCCCGACAGGCCCGCGCCGACCCGCTCCTCGACGAACTCGCGCACGTCGGTCGCCAGCCGCGGGTCCGCCCCGGCCAGCTCGAGCGCCCGCTCGGCCTCCTCGCAGCTCATCCGGATGCAGTCGCCGTGCCACCAGGCGGGCCGCAGGTGCAGCGAGACCAGGTTCGACCACTCGCCCTCCACGCCGACCATCGGCGCGGGGTAGGGGATCTCGCCCGAGTCGCCGCCCTGGAGCGTGTAGATCGCCGCCTCCCGGCCCTCCAGTTCGGCGACGGTCGCCTCGATGTCGTCGGCCAGGCCCTCCACGAGCGCGCGCGCCTGGTCGGCCTGCTCCGCGAACGCCTCGAAGTCCTCCCCGGCCCAGCCCTCCGCGAGCGACGACAGCCGCGACTTCAACCGGTCCGACCACGACCCGATCCGCGCGCCCACCTCCTCGGTCCAGCCGGTCCGCAGGCGCTGCATCGCGAACGCGTCGGCGTCCTCGGGCCTGACCGCGGCGATCGCCGCCCGGAAGTCGTCCTCGGTCGGGTAGGCCATGCCCTCGCAGCGGGGCTTGAACCGGCCCGGCTGCCCCTCGACCGGCACCGCCGACGCCAGCTGCACCCAGTCCTCCTCGGCGGGGTGCGCGACCGGGTGCGGGCAGGCCGCCGAGGAGCACCCGGCGCGCTCGCCGCCGGAGGCCGCGGTGTCGCCGAAGGCGAGGGTGAACTCGAACGTCGGCACCTCCACCGTGAAGTGGAGGCCGCCGTCCTCCTCGGCCGCGTCGCCGTCGCTCGCGAACAGGCTGTCGGTCATCGCCAGCGTCCTCCTCCGGCCCGGGCCCGCGGCCCGCGCCCTCTGCTCCGTGTACGCCGTTGCGCGTGCCGCCCATGGAAGACCGCATCGTCACGAATCCGTCATGGCCCGGTCCCCTCTGGAGCGGGACCGTCCCGTGACGGCGGGCGCGACAGTATGCGGGACGCCGCCGGGCGTCCGCCCTGACGGGCGCAGGCACCTCGAAGGAGGACCCCATGACCGTGCACATGGACGTCGACGGTGTGCGAGCGGGCGGCTCCGGCCTCCGCGACTTCGCCCCCGTCGCGCGGAACGCGTCGCAGCGGACCGAGCTGCCGGCGCAGACCGCCGCCGACCGCAACCCCGGTTTCGCCACCGGCGGCGCGGGGCGCCGGTGGCAGACCGCGCTCGCGGCCGTGACCGACGGGGTCGAGCGGCGCCTGGCCTGGCAGGGCGAGCAGGTCGTCGGCGCCGCCGACGACCTCGACACCGCCGACCAGGAGGCGGGCGACCGCTTCGGCGGCATTCAATCGGACGTCCCCGCCGGCGCGACGCGATAGGAGAGCACCCATGCCCAGCTACCAGGAAGCGCTGTCGGCGGACGCCACGGCCTTCACCGACCTCGCCGCGGAGATCACCGAGGCCTCCATCGAGCTGACGGCGTACCAGATCGACTACGGCTCCAAGGTCACCGAGATCAACACCCACTGGGAGGACACCGCGAACGAGGCGTTCAACGGCGAGGTCGGCTCGGTGAACGACCACCTCTCCCAGGTGATCGCCGAACTGGACGCCGCGGCCGCGGGCCTCAAGGCGGCCGGCGACCGGATGTTCATCGACTGCAACATGATGACGCTCGTGGACGCCTCGTGGAAGGCGGCCGGCTTCGACGTCCTGCCCACGCCCATGGTCGTGCTGAGCGCCGCGCAGCGGGCCATGATCGCCTCGGCGGGCCCCCTCGCGGGCCTCCTGGAGGCCTCGCTCCAGATGCAGGCGGGGGAGGGGACGCTGCGGCTGGAGACGCTCCTGGGGCTGATCAACTCGTCGGACGCGACGGGGAGCACCGCCCTCGACCAGTCCTCGGCGCTGCTGCGGCCCCTGGACGACAAGACCGGCGGGACGCCGGCGCCCCCCGCCCCCGAGGAGGAGGGCGGGGCGCCGGGCCAGGAGGAGGGCTCGGCCGAGGAGGAGCAGCCGGAAGAGGAGCCCGCCGAAGAAGAGTCCACTGAGGAGGAGGATTCGGAGGAGCCGCCGCAGGAGGACGGGGAGGACCCCGCGGCGTCCGACCGGCAGCAGCCCGAGACGCCGCAGGCACCGCAGATGCCGCAGTCGCCGCAGACTCCTCCGGGCCTGGAGGACCTCGCGCAGCCCGACCTCCCCGAGGTCCCCGAGCGTCCCTGGGACGCTCCGGCCGACCCCGACGACCTCACCGGGGGCCTCGCCTCCGGCGGCGGTCTCGGCTCGGGAGGCGGGCCCGGCGCCGGCGGCCTGGGCGGCGGACTCGGCTCCGGCGTCCCGGGGGCCGGCGCGGGCGCGGTGCCGACGGGCGGCATGGGCGGCGCGATGACCGCCCCGGTGGCGGCGGCGAACGCGGCCGGTGCGGGCGCCAGGCCGGGCGCGCCCGGCATGATGGGCGCCGGGGCGGGCGGCCGGGGCGCCGGAGCCGGGGACGACGAGGACGGCGGCCGCGAGTCGAACCTGACGGAGGACGACGAGGACGTCTGGGGCATCGTCAAGGCCGCCGACGACCCCTACGAGTAGTGCGGCGGGGTCGCATCGGCGGACGGGCGGGCCGCGGTGCCCGCTGCGGACGGGGCGCCTCATCGCCGCCCGGACCGGACGGCGCCTGACGCGGGCGAGGTGCCGGGCTCCGCGGAAGGCGTCATGCCTCGGTCTCGTCTGACTCGTCGCCGCGGAACGCGCCGGCCCCGCGGAAGGCGCCCATGCCCTCCCGCATCCCGCGCCCGGCGCGAGCAAGGTGCGGGGGCCGTACCGGGACCGGGGACGTCGGTCCGCTGCGCGGCGCGGGGGCGCCTCGCAGCGGGAGCGCCGGGTGCGACGGGGGGATCGCGCCCGCCGCCGCGGCGGCGCCTTGCGCCGCTCTGCGATCATGGAGCCATGCCAGCAGCGAATCCCCCGATCGAACTGTGCTGCCTGCTCCGGGCGCGCCCCGGGGCCGAGCAGGCGATGACCGCCTACGAGGACCAGGTGCTCGCGCTGGTCCCCGGGCACGGCGGCGAGGTCGTCTCGCGCGCGATCGGCGACGGCGCCGAGGGCCGCCCCCACGAGGTCCAGCTCTTCCGCTTCCCCGGCCAGGCCGCGCTCGACGCCTACATGGCCGACCCCCGCCGCCTCGCCCTCGCCGGGGAGCGCGACCGCACCGTCGCCGACACGATCCTCTTCCCGGTGGCCGTCGTGAGATAACTCTGCAAGACCTATTGACTTTCGATAGATATCTATCGAGAATCGATGCATGCATCGTTTCTTCATCGCCGTGCTGCGCCTCGGCATCATCGCGGTCCTCCTGGTCGGCCTCTTCGGCCAGGTCCTCGTCATCCCCAACACGGCGGCCAACGAGGTCGAGAACTTCCCGCCCTACGAGCCCTTCGCCGTCCCCTACGCGACCGCGGCGATCCTCGGCGTCGCCTGCGTCCAGGTCGCGCTCGTCGCGATGTGGATGCTGCTGGGCATGATCGGCCGCAAGGCGATCTTCACCCCGCGGGCCTTCCGGTGGGTCGACGTCGTCATCGGCGCCACCGTCGTCGCGACCCTCATCGCGCTCGGCGTCGTCGGCCACCTCATGTTCTGGCACGTCCCCGAGCCCCCCGGCCAGGACATGGCCCTGCTCGGCGCCTTCGGCGCGGCCGTCGTGTGCGCCGGCGCCGGAGCCGCGTTCGCCATGGCCGTGGTCATCCTGCGCGGCCTGCTGCGCAAGGCGGCCGACCTCGAGGCCGAGATGGCCGAGGTCGTCTGATGGGGATCGTCGTCGACCTCGACGTCCAGCTCGCCCGCAGCGGCATGTCCGTGGGGGAGTTCGCCGTGGCCGTGGGCATCACGCCCGCCAACGTCGCCGTCCTCAAGAACGGGCGCGCCAAGGCCGTCCGCTTCACCACCCTCGACGCGATCTGCCGCGTCCTCGACTGCCAGCCCGGGGACGTCCTGCGCCGCGTCCCCGACGAGTAGCGGCGGGCCCTGCCCGAGCGGCGCCGCCCGCGGTGCCGCTCCGGCCCGCCGCCCTACCCGAGCGCCTCCGACAGCAAGGTGTGCAAGCGCGCCGCGGCCCGCTCCTGGGCCGTCCGGATCGTCGCCGCCGCCCGCTCCGACAGCTCCCCGCACTCGGTGTCGAGCGTCGCGTTCGGCACCAGGAACCGGAACCCCGTCAGCCGGCCCTCCAGGTTCACCTCCGCCGAGCACAGGTCGTCCTCCGTGGTGTGCTCGAACCGCTCCGCGCTCTCGGCGACCAGGTCCCGGAGCTCGTCGCCGCGCCGGTCCGGCACGCGGGCGGCCACCAGGTCGGCATGGCTGCGCTCCAGGCGCAGCACGTGCTCCGAGCGGGCCGCCTCGGCCGCCGTCCACGCCGCCCCGACGGCGTCGGCCACGGCCCGGTTGCTCAACCGGTCCACGGTGGGGCTCAACGCGAGCGACACCAGCTTGCCGGTGTAGTCCAGGCGCAGCCACGCGACCCGGCCGGCGTCCGTGCCGTCGAACCCGCGGCGCGTCAGGTCCTCGATCAGCGCCCCGGCCCGCTCGGCGAGCGCCGCCGCCCGCTCGTACCGCTCCCTGGAGGGGGCCGCCTCCAGCGCCCGGTGCACCGCGTCGCGCACCGGCCCCGCCGGGAGCCGCGCCGCCGCCCGCCGCCCCTGGGCCACACGGTCCTCGTAGTCCTCGGGGAACTCCATCCGCTCCATCGGTCCGCCTTCCACTCCGCTGGGGGACCGATCCTCGGCGCGCCGCTCACGGATCGGTCACCGATCGGTCATGTTCGCGTCGAGCGCCCCGCACCACCTTGTGGGACACTGGAAACCCCTAGTACCGAAGGCGGAGGACATGCCCGGTCTCGACGTGCGGCTGCTCGGCCCCCTCACGGTCCTGGTCGACGGCCGGCCCGCCGCGATCCCCCGCGGCAACGCCGCCGCCATCCTGGCGATCCTCCTCGACGAGGCCAACAACGTCGTGCCGCTGAAGGACCTCGTCCGCGCCGTCTACGGCGTCGACGTCCCCCAGGACCCCGAGACGCAGATCCAGAACACCGTCGGCGTCCTCCGCCGCCGACTCGGACCCGCCCGCGGCCGCCTCGACACCGTCGGCAGCGCCTACCAGTTCATCATCGACACCGGGGAGCTCGACCTCCTGCGCTGCAAGGCGAAGGACAACGAGGCCCGGCGCCTGCGGGCCGAAGGCGACCTCGCCGGGGCCGCCGCCGCCCTACGCGAGGCCCTCGACGAGTGGCGCGGCCCCGCCCTCGCCGACCTCTCCGGCGACGCCGTGGACGCGATCCGCCGCCGCCACGACGACTACCGGCTCGCGCTCCTGGAGCGGCGCGTCGACCTCGACCTCGGACTCGGCCGCCACACCGAGGTCGTCGAGGAGCTGCGCCAGATCGTCGCCGTCCACGACACCCGGCAGCGCTTCACCGCCCTCCTCATGCGCGCCCTCCACGCCTCCGGCCGCGCCACCGAGGCCCTGGAGGCCTACGAGGCCCTCCGTGTCCGGCTCGTCGACGCCCTCGGCGCCGACCCCAACCGGGAGCTCCTCGAACTCCACCTGAAGATCCTGCGCGACGACGAGCCGCCCGCCGCCCCCGCCGTCGAACCCGCCCCGCCCCGCCGCGTCCCCACCACCCTCCCGCGCGCCAACACCCGCTTCACCGGCCGCGAGCAGGAGACCCGCCTCCTCGACGGCCACCTCGACGCCGCCGACGGCGAGGCCGGGCTCGCCGTCGTCACCGGCATGGGCGGCGTCGGCAAGACCGCGCTCGCCGTCCGCTGGGCCCACCGGGTCGCCCACCGCTTCCCCGACGGGCAGCTGTACGTCAACCTGCGCGGCTTCGACCCCGCCGCGCCCGCCGCCGACCCGGCCGCGGTCCTCGGCGAGGCCCTGGCCGCCTTCGGCGTCGAGGCGCACCAGCTCCCGGCCGGACTGGACGAGCGCGTCGGCCTGTACCGGACGGTCCTGGCCCACCGGAAGGTCCTCCTGGTGCTCGACAACGCCCGGGACGCCGCCCACGTCCGGCCGCTCCTGCCGGTCGCGCCCGGCAGCTTCACCCTCGTCACCAGCCGCGACCGCCTCGCAGGGCTCGACGCGGCCGAAGGCGCCGACGTGGTCCGCCTCGGCGTGCTGCCCGAGTCCGAGGCGTGGGCGCTGCTGGTGCGGCGCATCGGCATGGAGCGGGCGCTGGCCGAGGAGGAGCCGGTGCGCCGGATCGTGGCCGCCTGCGACCGGCTCCCGCTCGCGCTGACCCTCATCGGCGCCTGGGCCGCCGCCAACCCCAACCTGCCGCTCGCCGTCCTCAGTGAGCGGCTCGAGCGGGCCACCAACGTCTTCAAGGTCCTCGCCCACATCGACCTCGCCTCCGACCCGCGCTCGGTGTTCGCCTGCTCCTACCAGGCGCTCGGCAGCCGCGCGGCGCAGGCGTTCCGGCTCTTCGGCCTCCACCCCGGGCACGAGCTGACCACCGCGGCCATGGCCAGCCTCATGGGCGTGCCCCCCGGCGACGCCGAGACGGCCCTGGCCGAACTGGTGGGCGTGAACCTCGTCGAGCAGCCCGCGCCGGGCCGCTACACCATGCACGACATGCTGCGCGCCTACGCGAAGGAGCGCTTCGCCGAGGAGGTCGCCCCCGAGCGGCACCGCGCCGCCGAGGAGCGGATGCTCGACTACTTCGTCCACTCCGCGCAGGCCGCCAACCGGCTGCTCACCGTGCACGGCGGCAACCCGCCCCTCGAGGGGCCGGCCCCGGGCGTCACCCCCGAGCCCGTCCGCGACCTGCGCGCGGCCATGGCGTGGTTCGCCGCCGAGTACGACGTGGTCCTCGGTCTGATGCGCCGCGGGCCCGCGCTCGGCGACGACCGGGCCTGGCGCCTGGGCTGGTGCCTCGCCGACTACATGCTCGGCCGCAGCCGCGACCTGCGCGAGGTCCAGACCGCGGCCCTGGCCGCCGCCGAGCGCAGCGGCGACGAGTTCGGGCAGGTCGTCTCCCTCGGGTACCTCTCGGCGGCGCTCCTGCTCACCGGCGACGGCGACGCGAGCGCCGCCTACCTCGACCGCGCGGTGGCGCTCGCCGAGGCGACCGGCCAGCCCTGGGCCGGCGGATTCGTCCATTTCGGCCTGACGGTGCAGGCGGGCCGGCAGGACCGCCACGCCGAGGCGCACGCGGCCGCCCGCGAGGCCCGGCGGCTCTTCGCCGAGGTCGGGGACCTGGTGTGGGAGCTCCGGTCGGTGTGGGCCGTCGGATGGCACGCCGCCCACCTCGGCGCGTTCGCGGAGGCCCGGGCCTGCTTCGACGAGCTGCTCACGGCCTCCGAGCGGATCGACGCGGCGATCGGCCTCGCCAACGTGCACCTGGGGCACGGCCTCCTCGCCCGGCTGGAGGGGCGGTTCGACGAGTCCCTCGACCGGTTCGAGCGGTCCCGGCGCCTGTTCGCCGAGCTCGGGATGGAGCCCACGGTCGCGTTCGTGCACGAGCAGACCGGCGACGTCCTGGAGGACCGCGGCGAGAGGGCGCGGGCCGCGGCCGAGTGGCGCACCGCCGAGCGCGGCTACGAGGAGTTCGGCAACCTCCTCGAGCTCTCCCGGGTCCGCGCCAAGCTCGGCGCCCGCTGAACGGCGAAGGGCCGCGCCCCGGGAGGCGCGGCCCTGACGTCTTCGCGGCTAGCGGTCCTCGAGCACCCCTAGGCGGTCTCGGCGTCGAAGTCGGTCGCCAGGAGCGCGTCGACCGCCGGGGCGTACGAGGCCGTGGCCGACTCCGAGACGCTCGCGACCCCGATGAAGCCGTTCACGCCGTCGACGTCGACCACCAGGATCGCCGTGTCCTCGTACAGGTCGGTCGTGTACTCGCCCGCCGACGTCCACGAGTTGCGCCACTCGGCCAGCACGCCGGGGCGCCCGTCCACCTCCACCTCGGTGTAGGCGATCTCGCCCTGCTCGTAGCCCTCCGTGGAGTCGAACGCGCCGTCGAGCCACACCGCGGCGGCGCTCTCGGCGCTCGCGTTCAGGTCGGCCGGGTCGAAGGCGGCCGCGGCGCTCGAGTAGAGGCCCACGCCCAGGTAGGAGATCCAGTACTCGGTGTGCTGGATGGTGTAGATCTCGGCGTCGGCCATCAGCTCGTCGCTGGCGCCGGGCCCGGCCGTGTAGACCCACTCCTCGCCGGGGATCGGCGTGAGCGAGCCGATCGACGGCACCGTGAGCGAGGTCCCGGACGGGGCGGGCGCAGACTCCTCCTCGGGCGCCTCCTCGCCGTCGGACCCCTCCTCGGGCGCGGCCTCCTCGGAGGTCGCGGTCTCGTCGGAGGCAAGCGAGCCCTCATCGTCGTTGCCGAGCAGGAAGTAGCCGCCGACCCCGCCGGCCGCCATGAGCAGGACCACCACGATCACCAGGACCGCGGTCCCGCCGCCGCCCCTGCTGGTGGCCTGCACCGGCGGCGGGCCGTACTGCCCGTACCCCGCCGGGCCGACCGAGGGGTCGTAGGGCTGCTGGTGGTAGGCCGCGTTCGGGTCGGGCTGGTACTGGTAGGCGGGCTGGGTGTAGCCGCCGGGCTGGTACTGCGGGGCCTGGTACTGCGCGTCGGCGCCGACCTGCCCGGGGGCGTAGCCCCCCGCCGGGGGCTGCGGGCCCGGCTGGGACTGCCCGTACTGGCCGCCGCCGGGGGCGCCGGGGTCTTGCGGGGGGTACGTCATGGACCGATCGTAACCGGCGGGAACGACCCCCGTCCCCCTCGCGCTCCCTCAGAAAACGCTAAACCGGGACGGGTGCCGCACCCGCCCCGGTTTCAGGGATCCGAAACTAATCCCTAGTATTGCGGCCCTGTCAAGGCTGGATTCGTGAGCGAATCGATACCGTTCAGCCGACGAGCGCGGCGACGGCCCGGCCAGGCGCCGCGGGCGACCGCGGCCGCCTCGAACGCGCCCTCCGGGCCCGCCGGGCCGAGCCGCACCGTGATCGCGCCAGGCGCCGCCGCGGCCGGTCGTCCTAGTGGCGCTCGTCCTCCAGGATGCGCGTGGCGATCGGCTTCGAGGGCTCGTAGTAGACGGCGCTGACCGGCAGCGGGAAGACCGCGCCGCCGAACGGGGAGGAGGCGCCGATGTGCCCGGAGGTGAACTCGCCGATCTCCAGGTGTCCCGGCTTGACCTGGCGGGAGCGGGTCTTGACCGCCTTGCCGTCGCGGGCGGGTTCGTCGTCGGACTGCCATTCGGCCGTGTTCACGTCACTCATGCCCCGGATTTTATCGGTCGCCTCAGGGGCCGGGAACGGGATCACGGGTGCCGGGTGTCACGCCCGGGCGGCAGCGCAGGACGCGGCCGAGCGCCAGGCGGCCGCCCACCCACAGGCCGTACCGGGACACCGCGCGGTAGCCGAAGCCCGAGCAGGTCGGCGTGAACCGGCACTGCACCTGGACGCGGGAGGAGAGGTGCCGCCGGTACCAGGCGATGAGGCGCAATCCCAGGCGCCGGGGCCCGGGCCGGTGGTGCGCCCGGGCGCGGGCGAGCCGCTCGGGGGTCAACCGTCCGAACCCGAAGGCCGCCGAGGCGAACGTGTGGAAGGGGCCGGGGTCGGTGGCCCCGCCGCAGGCCGCTGCGCAGGTGTTGCAGGGCCCGCCGGGGTTGCAGGCGGCGGCGAGGGGCGCGCCGCACCCGGCCGAGCACCCCGGCTGATAGGCGCCGGCGCAGCCTGAAACGTCCACAGGACTGTTCTACACGCCGGCCGCGGCCGCGGTGAGCGCCCGGCGGGCGTCCACCGCTCCCCAATACTGTCGATTGGGGATGGTTGATGCCGAACAATGACCAATTTGTACACACTTCCCGTTATGAGTCGAACACCCCTGTATCAGGGAATTGCCAGGAACGGCTCAGGACCCGCTCAGGCTCATGTCCCACGGTGGGGGCCTCGGGGAATGAGGGGTTCCCGAGGGGTTATGGACCCGGTGAGGCGGTTCTTCGGACTCATCCTCCACTGACGATCGCCGCTGGCCCGTCTCACCGGGCACTCTCGACCGAGCGCGGCCGTGAGCAGCCCCCGAGAACACCACGGGTCCACCGACCGCGACGCCGACCGACGCCCGCGCGAACCCTCCACCCGACCCCGCAAGGCCGCACCCCCGCCACGGCACGCCCCGCGAAGCGGCCATTGCCGAGCCCCACTCGCGAACCCCGACATGTCGGACCCTTAGGGCAGGGTTGTTGAACCGGGGGCCCATCGTGCGGAACATATCCGGAATATCCGGATAAAAGGCTGCGCTCTCAGCGGTACCGCTCCGGATCCGGCAGCAGCTCGTTCATCGAACCCGACCGGAAGCCCCGCTCGTCGAGCCGCACCTCCGCGAAGCCCTCCACCGCCGCGAGCACGCCCGGGCGGCCGGCGACCGCCGCCACGGACTCGGCGTCGAGCTCCACCTTCGCGGTGTCGTCGCCCATGTCCCGCACCCGCAGGTTCCGCACCGGGATCGCGGCCGCGGCGAGCGCGCCGCGCAGCGCCTGCTCGGCGGCGGCGACCCGCTCGAGCCCGGCCGCGGTCACCTCGACGCCGTAGGCGATGCGGCTGGCGAGGCACGCCGCCGCAGGCTTGTCCCAAGTGGCCAGTCCCCAGGCCTTGGAGGCCGCGCGGATCTCGGCCTTGGCGAGCCCGGCGTCGGCCAGGGGCGTGATCGCCCCCGCGTCGGCGGCGGCGCGGATGCCGGGCCGGAACCCGGCCACGATGTCGTCGGCGTTGGTGCCGGTGGCGACCGCGGCGATGCCGCGCTCGGCGGCGAGCGGGCCGACGACGCCCATGAGCTCGGTCTTGCAGAAGAAGCAGCGGTCCCCGGCGTTGGCGCGGTAGCCCTCGCGGGAGAGCTCGTCGGTCGCGGGCGCGTGGTGCGCGACGCCGAGCCCGGCCGCGAACTCGCGGGCGCGGTCCAGTTCGCTGCGCGGCAGCGACGGCGAGACGGCGGTGGCCGCCTCGACGCGCCCGGGGCCGAGCGCGCGGACGGCGGCGGCGAGCAGGAACGCCGAGTCGGCGCCGCCGGAGAACGCCACCATGAGCGACGGGAGCGAGGAGAGCCGGTCGAGCAGGGCGCCGACCCGGTCGCCGGGGGTGCTGACGGTGTCGATCGCCTGGGGAGCCGCCTGGGCCTGGGAGGTCACGCACCGAGCCTATCCCGGCCCGGGCGACCGACCTTTTTCGACGGACATTCCGGATATGTCCCTACCGATGGGCCCCCGGTTCAACAACCCTGCCCTGAGGGTCCGACATGCCGGGGATCGCGAGCGAACCTCACTCGGAGGGGTGCCGGGCTGCCCGGGGTCGCTCGCGACGGGCTATTCGAGGTCGCTCGCGACCGCGCGGAGCATCTCGGCGATCTTCGCGCCCGTCTTGCGGTCCGGGCGGCGGCCCCGTGAGAGCGGCGGCATGATCTGCTGCTCGAGCACGCCGATCATGTCCTGCAGCAGGCTGTTGAGCTCCTCGGGCGAGCGCTTCGCCGTCTCGGCGGCCGGGACGGCGCCGGTCTGCGGCGCGGCGATCACGTGCAGGCCCATCGCCTGCACGCCGCGGCGGGTGTCGATGATGCTGTACTCGACCTTCGTGCCCTTGGCGAGTTCTTCGACGCCCTCGGGCAGCGCGTCGCGGTGCACGAAGACGTCCTTGCCGCCGTCGTCGCGGGAGACGAATCCGAATCCCTTCTCGGCGTCGAACCATTTCACTCGACCACTGGGCACCGCTGAACCTCGAACTTCTCGTCTGCTGGGAACTGATGAGTCCGTCAAGCCTAGCCTGGCACGGCCCGAACGGCTCCGATCGCCCGGGTGACGGGACGGCCACGCACCGCCGCCTCGGCGCGCCCCCTAAGGGATCGGGACGGTGAGCCTCGGGACCAGGCCCAGTTCGGCCGCGCCGCCCAGGAGCCGCTCGACCGCCGAGCGGCCCTCCTCGCCCAGATCGCGCGAGAACTCGTTCACGTACAGCTCGATGTGCTGGCGGCACACCGCCTCCGACATCTCCTGGGCGTGCTCGGCCACATAGGTGCGGCTCGCCTCGGGATGCGCCCACGCGTAGTCGAGCGACGCGCGGATCGCGTCGGTGATCCCGTCCGTGTCGAGGTGCGCCTTGGCGACGATCGCGCCGAGCGGGATCGGGCAGCCGGTGCTCGACTCCCACCACTCGCCCAAGTCCACCATGCTGTCGAGGCCGTACTCGCCGTACGTGAACCGGGCCTCGTGGATGACCAGCCCCGCGTCGAAGCGCCCTTCCCGCACCGCTGGCATGATCTGGTCGAACGGGACGACCTCCCACGTCACGTCCGGTCCGCCGAGATCGCGCAGCCACAGGTTGAACAGCAGGAACGCGGTGCTCCTGTCGGAGGGGACCGCCACGCGCCTCCCCGCCAGGTCGCCGAGCCCCCCGCGGGTGAGGACGAGCGGCCCGCAGCCGCGCCCGAGTGCCCCGCCCGCGGGCAGCAGCCGCCACTCGTCGCCCAGGTGCGGCAGGGCCGCGTACGAGACCTTCGCGACGTCGAACTCGCCTCGCGCGCAAGCGGTGTTGGTGACGTCGATGTCGGCGAACGTCAACCGCGTGGCCGGTCCGGCGGTGAGGCCCGAGGTCCACGCGTGGTAGATGAAGGTGTCGTTCGGGCACGGCGAGTGCGCCAGGTGCAGGGTCTCCACGGGCCTCACAGCTCCCGGACCGCGGCGGTCAGGGACTTCAGGGCCGCGTCCCAGTCCCAGTTGCCGACCTCGCGGTCGCCGATGTAGTTGGACACGGTGCGGATCTCGGCGAACGGCAGGCCCGCCTGCTGCGCGGCCGTGGCCACGCCGAAGCCCTCCATGGCCTCCCCGACCGCGTCGGGGTAGCGGTGGGCGAGGTTCGCGGCCAGGCCGTCGGAGCCGGTGATCGACGCGAGCGTGAGGATCTCGCCGCGCACCCCCTCGACGGCGACGGTCAGGACCGTGTTGCAGCCGATCCGGTTGGTGCCGAAGCCGATCTCGTCGATCGGCTGGAACCGCCACGGCAGGGCGACCCCGAGTTCGGCGTGGACCGAGTCGGTGGCGATGAGCACGTCGCCGATCCGGGCGCGGCCCTGGAAGGCGCCGCAGATGCCGGCGTTGACGACCACGTCGTAGGCGCGGCCCATGTGGCTGTTGTCGGCGATGGTCCGGGCGGTCGCCGCGGCCGCGGCCGCGGGGCCCACGCCGCACACGAGGACGTCCAGCTCATGGCGGAGGGAACGCCCGGCCTCGACCGCCTGGGCCTCCTCGGCGACCGCGCACACGACCAGTATTCGCATGGCGTCGAATCTACCGGGTGCGGCGCGGCCCCGGCCGCTGGAGGACGGTGGCGTGCGACTCGCGACCCGGGCCGGCCGGGGTGTGGCGCATCCCGCTCTCGTCGCGGCGCACCGACCGGCGGGCGCGCACCGGCGCTGACCTATGCTTGAGAGCGTGCCTGACAGCTCTACCGCCACCGCCAAGACCCGCACCCGCAAGCCGAAACTGGACCGGGTCCTCGCCGACGCCCTCGACCTGGCCCGGGAGGCCGCCGAGGAGGCCGGCGACGGGATCGGCGAGCACCTGAGCGTCGAAGCCGAGACCGACCGGGTCGTCACCCACTACTTCGAGTGCACCCTGCCGGGCTACCGCGGCTGGCGCTGGGCCGTCGTGCTCACCCGCGCCCCGCGCGCCCGCGTCGCCACCGTCTCCGAGTCCGCGCTGCTGCCCGGGCCCGACGCGCTCCGCTCCCCCGCCTGGGTGCCGTGGGCCGACCGGCTCCAGGGCGGCGAGGTCGGCACCGGCGAGGTCCTCCCCACCGAGGACGACGACGACCGCCTCATGCCCGCCTACCAGCTCTCCGACGACGACGCGGTCGAGGACATCGCCTTCGAGCTCGGACTCGGGCGCGAACGGGTCATGAACCGCGAGGGCCGCGCCGAGGCCGCGCAGCGCTGGTACGACGGCGACCGGGGCCCGACGGCGCCGATCGCCGAGGCCGCCCCCGCGCCGGCCCGCTGCGGCACCTGCGGGTTCTTCCTGCCGCTGGCCGGCTCGATGCGCCTCGCCTTCGGCGCCTGCGCGAACCTCTACTCCTCGGAGGACGCCCGCGTCGTCTCCGCCGACCACGGCTGCGGCGCCCACTCCCAGATCAGCGAGTTCGTGGACACCACCCCGCAGGGCGTGGACAAGTCCGAGATCGTCTACGACGACGAAGGCTCCGAACTCCTCTAGGAGTTCGCGGACCCCCGGTCTCGAGAGCCCCGACCCGCAGGCCCCGAATCGCCGGACCCCGGTGCCGGGGTTGTCGCCTCTGCCGAATTGCGGCTCGCAAGCATCGCCGCGACCGGGGCCCGTCGACTAGTCGGGCGACCCGAGGAAAAAGTCCCGCTTTGCCCTGCGCTGCAACAGGACCGCGCTTCAGTCGCGGTCGCGCGCGCCTTTCCCGAAGTGCCGCTTGTCGGCCAGCGCCATGGCGGCCGTGCCGACCACGCCGAGGATCACACCCGTCAGCGCGCACGCGGCCCACCACTCGCGGCCCGCGGCCGCCAGGTCGTCCTTGAACAGCTGCGTCAGGATCAGCGCGATCGCCCACAGCACTGTTCCGGCGACGGCGATCGGCGTCATCCGCAGCTTCACCGAGTCGGGGGCGGGGAGCTCGGGGGACCGCTTGACCCGCTGGTACGCCTCGCGCGGGGTCGCCGACGAGCCGGACGCGGCCGGGGGCTGGGAAGTTCCGTCGGTGGACACGCTGCCAATGTACGCTGCGTCAGTCGCCGCGACAATCGGTCACGCCGATCCTGAGTACGGGTCGCGTCACTGGGAACAGGGTGCGGGAGGCCGCTCTCTTGTTCGGGCGGGGGCGATCCGCTATAGGCACCCCGCCGGTTGTGGCTCGCCGGTAGGGTTGGGCGTACGCTCGGATGAGCTGGCGATGCGGCGCTGACGACGACACGCGAGGGGTGGTAGGCATGAGGCCGGTACGGTTCGTAGCCCTCTCAGAGGACGGTCATGCGCTGGTGCTCGCCGACGAACTCGGGAGGCTGCTGGCGCTGCCGCTCGACGAGCGCGTCGCGGCGGTGGTCGACGTCCCCGAGAGCGGCAAGGCCCTCAGGGCCAAAGGCGAAGGCGCGCAAGGCAAGGCCGAGGCGCCCCGGCGCCCGGTCCCGCAGCGGCCCGCCGCCGTCAACCTGTCCCCGCGCGACATCCAGACCCGCATCCGCGCCGGCGAGAGCGCCGAGGACATCGCCGCCTCCGCGCAGGTCGCGGTCGACCGCGTCCTGCGCTACGCCGGGCCGGTGCTCCAGGAGCGCGCCATGCTCGCCCAGGCCGCCCGCCGCTCGCGGCTGGCGACCTCCGAGCGCGGCGAGCGCATGTCCAATGTGGTGGACGTGAAGCTCGGCACGCACGGGGTCGACCCCGAGGCGGTCTCGTGGGACGCGTGGCGCACCGAGGACGGCTCGTGGCTCGTGCAGGCGTCGTGGTCCTCGGGCAAGACGACCGCCAGGGCGCGCTGGAAGCTCGACCGGGCCCGCCAGACGGTGACGCCGGACGACGAGATGGCCCAGTTCCTCTCGACGCCGCTGCCGCAGCAGGTCCCCGGCCCCAAGGAGGCGGTCCCCGACACGGGGATGCGCCCGGGCGACCCGGTGCGGCCCTCGCGCGACCCGATGCACGGCCTGCTCGAGCAGGACGAGTCGGGCCGCCCCGACCCGCTGCGGCGCGACCGCCTGCGGGAGGTCCTCGAGCGCCCGCTCGACGACATGCAGGGCCGCGGGAAGCGGACCTCGCAGCTGGGGCTGCCGGGCACGTCCGCGCCGGAGCAGCGCGAGACCCCCGAGGTCCCGTCGCTGGCGGTGCTGCGACCGGGCAAGCGCTCGGTGGCCGACGACGACCTGAACGGCCCGCCGCTCGCCGCGGCCGGGTCGAAGCCGCGCAACCAGCTCCCGGGCTGGGACGACGTCCTGTTCGGGAGCGCCGGCAAGGATTGAGCGATGCCTTCGCGGCGGGGCGGGCCTTCGGGCCCGCCCCGCTTCGCATTCGGGTCCGGTGCGCCGCGGGGCGGCGGGGGTCCGAGGGCAGCGCGAAGCGGGCGGCGGATCGATGGGCCCCCGTTCAACAACCCTGACACGGGGGTCCGACAGTCCGGCGGACCCGAGACCGGCTCGCGCTCAGGGGGAGGGCCGGTGGAGGTGTGGCGGGGGTTCGGGGCAGGGCAAAGCCGGACTTTTTTCTCGGGTCGCCCGACTAATCTGCGGGCCCCCGGTTCAACAACCCTGGCATGGGGGTCCGACGATTCGGATTGTTGCGAGGGGTGTTCGGGTTCGGAGGGGCGGGGGTGAGAGGGTTCGGTTTCGGGAGAGAAGTCGGTCATAATCACTGGCTTGCCGACCGGTAAGTAAATATGATTGCATGCGATGTCCCCGGTCATTGCCTCCCAGCTGCAGCGCACGTTCCGTGCCCTCGCCTATCCCGGATTCCGCGTGTACGCCGCCGGGCAGCTCGTGGGCACCCTCGCCTTCTGGCTCCAGACCACCGCCGTCAGCTGGCTCGTGCTCGAGCTCTCGGGGAACTCCGGCACCGCCCTCGGCCTGACCCTCGCCCTCCAGTTCGGGCCCTACCTCCTCTTCGGCCTCCAGGGCGGCAAGATCGCCGACAGCTTCGACAAGCGCCGCATCCTGCTCCTGTGCTCCCTCGGCTCGGCCAGCGTGACCGCCGTGCTCGGCGCGGTCGTCCTCACCGGACACATCGAGCTGTGGATGGTCTACCTCGGCATGTTCGCCTTCGGCTCCGTCGCCGTCGTCGAGGGCCCGGCCCGCCAGGCCTTCTACTCCGAGCTCGTCGACCTCGAGGCCCTCCCCAACGCCGTGGGCCTCGGCAGCGCCATCTTCAACACCAGCCGCATCGCCGGCCCCGCCCTCGCCGGGGTGCTCATCGCGCTCACCTCCACCGGCGCGGTCATCATCTCCTGCGCCGCGGTCTTCCTCGGCCCCGCGATCTCCTGCGCCGTGCTCCTGCGCCGCCGGCTCACCAACCCCGTGCGCCGCGCCGCCGACGCCGGCGGCATCCGCGAGGCCCTGCGCTACACCGCCGCCCGCCCCGACATCATCGCCGTCCTCGTCGTCTCGCTCCTGGTCTCGGGCTTCACCTTCAACTTCGCGCTGACCCTCTCGATGCTCGCCCGCACCGAGTTCGACACCGGCGCCGACAGCTACGGCCTGCTCCTGACCGCCCTCGCGGTCGGTGCGCTCGCCGGGTCGCTCGCCTCCGGCCGCCGCTCCGGGCGCCCGGGCCTGAACACCATGCTCGTCGCCTCGGGCCTGCTCGGCGTCGGCACCCTGCTCGTCGGCCTCGCCCCCACCCTGTGGGGCGCCATGCTCCTGCTCGGCCCCACCGGCTTCGCGATGGTCTACTACGCCCAGGCCGCCAACCAGCGCGTCCAGATGGGCGTCCGCGCCGACTACCGCGGCCGGGTCCTCAGCCTCTACATGCTGGTCTTCCTCGGCTCCACCGCGATCTTCGCGCCCCTGGTCGGCTGGTTCATGGAGCAGTACGGCGCCCGCTCGGGCCTGTGGCTCGGCGGCCTCGTCGCCATCGTCACGCCCGCCGCCGTGGCCCTCGCCAAGCGCGCCCAGATCCGCCGCCGCGCCGCCGCCCTCACCGGCAAGGCCATGCCCTGACCCGGCCCCGCCGGACCCCGCATCCCACTGGTTGAACCCCGCCTCACGGGCGGTCCCCACGTGTCGCCCGAGTCCTCCCGGACTGCCGGGAAACTCCTGCGTCCCCCCTGTCTCCCCAGTGCACACGAGCGTTACTTCCACGAAATTACTGTCCCGTCCCTTGGGATTTCACTGAATTAACTCCAGGTGTTGCTGCGAGGATAGGTCACATCGTGACAGCCCCCGACCACGCCGCGACGACACACCACTCGCCGCGGGCGCGTGTCACTCACCCCGAGTAGAGCCCCTGGAGGGAATCCAGTGAGCGCCTCCGCCACCGCAGTCCAGCACGCCGCACCCCAGGTGCGGACCGAGCGCCTCTTCGCCGCGCTCCCGCTCCCCGACAACGCCGTCGCCGACCTCGCCGAGGTCGTCTCCGACCTCAACATCGCGCGGCGCGGCACCCCCAGCAGACCGGGAGCGGTGGGCCGCAGGCCCGCCTCCGGGCGGCTCGTCCGCTCCGAGAACTGGCACCTGACCCTCGCCTTCCTCGGCGAGGTCCCCGTCGACCGGTGCGCCGACACCGCCGAGGCCATCGCGGCCGCCGCCCGCGAGGCCGGGCCGATGCGGCTGTGCGTCTCCGGCGGCGGCAGGTTCGGCCGCGGCCGTTACTCGGTGGTCTACGCCGGGCTCGACGGCGACGTCGCCGCCCTCGTCGACCTCGTCCACCGCATCAGGGCCGGGCTCATCGCGGGCGGGCTGCCCGTCGACCAGAAGCAGTACCGGCCGCACGTGACCCTCGCCCGCCCCGGCGACCGCGTCACCAACCAGCAGGCCGCGCAGGACCTGCTGGTCCTGCGCCGCTACTACGGCCCCAGCTGGACCGCGAACGAGGTCGTGCTCTACAAGTCCGACTTCGGCAAGGGCCCGGTCGGCGCGCAGCCCGACTACACGCCCGTCGCGACCGCCCCGCTCGGCGGCCCCTGAGCGCCCGACCGCCCCCGAGGGCGAGAAACCGGCTCGCGATCTGCGCGAAAGCCCGGAAGGCGGCCGTGGCGACCGGTAAAAAGAGTGCATGTCCCACAGCGCCTCCGGCACCGGCCGCCACCACATCGACGCGGTCGGGGCGCCTCCGGGCCGCCCCGGGACGCCCGCGAAGCGCCCGCTCGCCCGGGTGTTCCTGCGCACCTCGGGCCTCACCGCCCTCGTCTGCTGGGCGGTGCTGCTCGTCTGGGCCGCCTTCGGCACGGACGCGGGCACCGGCTCCTCCGGCGTCTACATGATCATCGGGACCGTCGCCTCGGTCCTCATCGTCGCCGCGCTCATCGCGACCGCCGTCTCCCGCGCCGGGCTGCGCACCATCGTCGCCGCGCTCCTGGCCGCGGTCTTCGCCGCCGCGGCCGGCTGGGCCGTCTTCTCCTCCATGCCCGAGGCCGGGCCCGGCCAGTTCATCACCCACCGGGCGGGGATCGCGACCCTCGCCTACGGCTTCGGCGTCGTCGGCGGCGGCCTCCTGGCCCTGTCGGAGTTCGTCGTCGAGGGCTACGCGGGCGCGCGCACCCCGGCCCCCAGGCGGCTGCGCCGCAAGGTCGCGGTGTTCGCCGCCGCGGTCACCGTGTTCGCGGCCGCCGCGCTCGCCCCCGCCATGTCGCTGTGGGCCGAACTGGCGAACCAGGACGTGCGGGTCAGCGACGCCGCCTCCGAGACCGGGCTCGACGGCCTCGCCGACCTCGCCGGCGTCGAGCGCTTCACCGTCACCCCCTACGGGTTCCTGCGCACCGACCACCCCACCGAGCGGACGCCGCAGGCGGTCACCATGCTCGACGCGACCACCGGGGCCGCGATCTGGTACCACCGCCGCTGGAACTGGATCGCCGCGCAGCAACCGGTCCTGTCGCACGCCCAGGACCTCGTGGCCCTCTCGGGCCCGCGCGCCGACCACGCCGCCGACTACCAGACCCGCGTCCTGCGCGCGCGCGACGGCGAGGAGGTCGCCACCGCCGACTTCGACGGCAGCCCCGGGCGCCTGCTCGCCCTCACCGAGGACCGGCTGCTCTACGCCGAGCCGGACCGCGCGGTCTTCCACGTCCACGACTTCGACGGCGAGCTGCTGTGGGACGCCGCGCTGCCCGACGGGTGCGCGGGCACCGCCGCCCAGGTCGCCGGCTCGCGGGTGCTCCTGCTCGCCGACTGCATGCCCGCCCCGGACCGGCTGGTCGCCCGCGACCTGGTGCTCGCCTTCGACCTCGACGACGGCGACGCCGCCTGGAGCCGCGAACTCGACCGCCGCGCCGAGGTCGTCCCCGAGTCCTTCCTGGTCGCCGAGAACGCCGTGGTCTTCGACAGCCGGATCGAGCACCGCGTCAGCGACGGGCCGTTCTCGGCGCGCCGCTTCGAGCACGAGCTCATCGCCCTCGACGTCGCGGACGGCGACGAGCGCTGGCACGTGCGCGACCAGAGCTTCGGGTCCACGAACTCCTCGGCCTGCGGTGGGACGCTGCACCTGTCGCGGCCGACCACCGAGCCGACCGCGGGGGTCGCGGCCACCGGCGACGCGAAGCCGCAGGCGCCCGAGGCGCAGCGGCGCACCGTCCAGGTCATCGAGTGCTTCACCGCCGAGGACCGCGAGGGCTCCTCGCTGGGGGTCATGGCCTACGACGCGGACTCGGGGAAGCTCCTCCACAGCGCCGCGGTGGAACTGGGCTACACGCCGCTCGACCCCGAGGCCGTGCGCGGCTGGGGCACGGTCCTGCCCGACAACCGGGCGCTGCTGGCCGCCGACCGCTCGCAGGACCCGAACCAGCCCGACTGCCGGCTCTACCAGGTCGAGGGCGACGAGGCCGCGCCCCTCGAGTTCGCGGCCGAGCGCGCCGACGGGACGCCGATCCCCGCGGACTGGTGCCACGAGGCCCAGCTGAGCGCCGTCGGCACCGGCGGGGCCGTCAGCTACGTCAACGACGACGGGACGCGCGGCATCGCCGTCGTCTCCTGACCGCCGCGCGAGCACCGGGAACGCGCGGCGTCCGGGAGGTGGACGGCGCCCGAACCCCGAGAATGATCAATCACTGTGATCGATTACCTGGACTCTGCGCATGAGTGATGCGCAAAACTAGGGTAGGGTGCTTCGCATGTGTGGAATCGTTGGATACGTCGGCCGCCGCGGCGCCGTCGACGTCGTGCTGGACGGCCTGCGCCGTCTCGAATACCGCGGCTACGACTCGGCGGGCGTCGCCCTCGTGCACGGCGGCGGGCTCGAAGTCGACAAGCGCGCCGGGAAGCTCGCGAACCTCGAGGCGGCCCTGGCCGACCACCCGCTCCCCGAGTCGTCCTGCGGCATCGGGCACACCCGCTGGGCCACCCACGGCGTGCCCTCCGACCGCAACGCGCACCCGCACCGGTCCGCCGACGGGAGCATCGCGCTCATCCACAACGGCATCATCGAGAACTTCGGGCAGCTGCGCACCGAGCTCGAGGCCGCCGGGATCGAGTTCGCCTCCGATACCGACACCGAGGTGGCCGCCCACCTCCTGGGCCGCGAGTACGCCGTGGACGGCGACCTCACCGAGGCCATGACGCGCGTGTGCGCGCGCCTCGAAGGCGCGTTCACGCTCCTGGCCGTCGCCGCCGACGACCCCGACACCGTGGTCGGCGCCCGCCGCAACTCCCCGCTCGTGGTCGGCCTCGGCGAGGACGAGTACTTCCTCGCCTCCGACGTGGCGGCCTTCATCGCCTACACCACCGACGCGATCGAGCTGGGCCAGGACCAGATCGTGACCATCTCCCGCGAGGGCGCGGCGATCCGCGGCTTCGACGGCGCCCCCCGCGAGGGCAAGCACTTCAGCGTCGACTGGGACATCGCCGCCGCCGAGAAGGGCGGCTTCGAGACGTTCATGCGCAAGGAGATCCACGAGCAGCCCGCCGCGGTCGCCGACACCCTGCGCGGGCGCATCGACGAGGCCGGGCAGATCGTCCTCGACGAGGTCCGCATGTCCGACCAGGACTTCCGCGACATCGACAAGGTCTTCATCATCGCCTGCGGCACCTCCTACCACGCGGGGCTGGTCACCAAGTACGCCATCGAGCACTGGACGCGCATCCCCTGCGAGGTCGAGCTCGCCAGCGAGTTCCGCTACCGCGACCCCGTGCTCGACCGCTCCACGCTGGTCGTCGCCATCTCGCAGTCCGGCGAGACCATGGACACGCTCATGGCGGTGCGCCACGCCAAGGACCAGAAGGCCCGCGTCCTGTCCATCTCGAACACCGTCGGGTCCACCATCCCGCGCGAGTCCGACGCGGTGCTCTACACCCGCGCCGGCATCGAGGTCGCCGTCGCCTCCACGAAGGCGTTCCTCACCCAGCTGGCCGCCTGCTACCTGGTGGGCCTGCACCTCGCGCAGGTGCGCGGCATCAAGTACGCCGACGAGGTCTCGGCCGTGCTCGACGAGCTCGTGGCCGCGCCCGGCAAGATCGCCAAGGTCATCGAGCACCTCGAGCCCGTCCGCCAGATGGCCCGCGACATCGCCGCGAAGATCGGCGCGGCCGCCGGGACCGACCGGGTCCTGTTCATCGGCCGCCACGTCGGCTACCCCGTCGCCCTCGAAGGCGCCCTCAAGCTCAAGGAGCTCGCGTACCTGCACGCGGAGGGCTTCGCGGCCGGGGAGCTCAAGCACGGCCCGATCTCGCTCATCGAGGACGGCACGCCGGTGATCGCGATCGTGCCGAGCCCGCGCGGGCGCTCGCTCCTGCACGACAAGATCGTCTCCAACATCCAGGAGGTCAAGGCCCGCGGCGCCCGGGTCATCGCGGTGTGCGAGGAGGGCGACCGGATCACCTCGGCGCACGCCGACCTCGTCATCGAGACGCCCGCGTCGCCGACGCTGCTCGCGCCGCTGCTGACCGCGGTCCCGCTCCAGGAGTTCGCGGCCGAGCTCGCCACGGCCCTGGGCCGCGACATCGACCAGCCGCGCAACCTCGCCAAGTCCGTCACGGTCGAATAGGCACGGTCGAATAGGCACGGCTGCATAAGCACGGCCGGAGAGGCACGCTTGGAGAGGCACTCTTGAAGCGGCACGGCCGAATAAGCGCCGCCGAATAAGCGCGGCCGGTCGTCGCCGCCGAGCAGCGATGCCGACCGGACCCGTTGCGGCGCAGACGCACCGCGTGCGCCGCTCGGCCGGCCGCCGCCCACTCGCCCGACCGCTTCGCCGCGCCCCCTTCGGGAGGCGCGGCGAAGTCGCGTCCGGGCCCGGACCGGCGGGTTCGCCGCGCTCGTCCCTTCCGCGCCGATCGCACTGCGCCGCTGGATATCCGGTGCTTCATGTCCTATGAGTGGAATGTTCGGGCCCGGTGTGCCTACACTCGCGCGGTGAAGCAACGCACCCTGATTTCGAGCGCCGTCGCGGTCACCGCGGCGGGCGCGATCACCCTCGCGGGCACCATGGTCGCCCAGGCCGAGGAGACCGGCGACGCCGCCCTGGCCGCCGCCATCGACGCCATCCTCAAGGACAACCGCCTCACCGACTCCCAGGCCGGCGTCGTCGTGGCCGACGCGGAGACCGGTGAGGTCCTCTACGACCGGGGCGGCGACAAGCGCGCCATCCCCGCCTCCAACGACAAGCTCTTCACCACCGCCGCCGCGCTCGAGCAGCTCGGCGGCGACTTCACCTACGCCACCGAGGTCACCGGCGACCGCCCCGTGGACGGCGTCGTCGCCGGCGACCTCTACCTGCGCGGCGCCGGCGACCCCACGATCCTCGAGGCCGACTACGACCGCCTCGCCGAGGACCTCGCCGACCTCGGCGTGTCCACGATCGACGGTGACCTGGTCGCCGACGACACCGCGTTCGACGCGGTCCGCTCCGGCGCCGAATGGGGCTGGTCCGACCTCCAGTACGTCTACGCCGCCGAGATCTCCGCGCTCACCGTCGCCTCCGGCGACGACTACAACGCCGGCTCGGTCCGGGTGTACATCGAGCCCGGCGCCGCCGAGGGCGACGCCGCGACGGTCGAGATGGTCCCCGCGAACGACTACGTCGAGATCGTCAACACCGCGACGACCGGCGCGAGCACGAGCATCAGCGTCAACCGCGACCCCCACGACAACGTCATCCGCGTCAGCGGCACCGTCGCGGCGGGCGGCGACGGCACCTACGCCACCCGCTCGGTCATCGAGCCCACCCAGCTCGTCGCCGACGTCTTCGCCGACTCGCTCGCCGACGCCGGGATCACCCTGAACGGCGACCTCCGCTTCGGCGAGGCCACCCCGCAGGGCGGCGAGCTCCTCGCCTCCCACGAGTCCGCGCCGCTGTCGGAGCTCACCGCCGACGTCCTCAAGCCCTCCAACGCCTCCATGGCCGAGGCGCTGTTCAAGACCCTCGGCTACCACGACAGCGGGCAGGGCACCTTCGCCTCCGGCAAGGCCGCCGTCTACGACGCCCTGCGGCCCTACGGCGTCGACGACGGCCCGGTCCGGATCGCCGACGGCTCCGGCATCTCCCGGCACAACATGCTCACCGCCGGCACGATCACCGACCTCCTGTCGGGCGTGAAGGACGCGTCCTGGTTCGGCACCTGGTACGACGCGCTCCCGATCGCCTGCGAGGACGGCACGCTCGCGAGCCGCATGTGCGGCACGCCCGCCGAGGGCAACGCGCGCGCCAAGACCGGGTCGATGACCAGCGTGTCGGCCCTGTCCGGGTACGTCACCGACGCCGACGGGCGCGAGCTCGTCTTCGGCGTGGTCTTCAACGACTTCCTGTACTCCACGGTCAAGGACATCGAGGACAAGATCGCCGCCGCCCTCGCCGGGTACAGCGCCTCCTCGACCGAGGCCGAGATCACGACGTTCGCGAACGTCGAGGAGATCGACATGCCCGAGGAGGACCCGAACGACCGCCTCGAGTGCAGCTGGGTCGAGCCGAGCGTCTGCTGACGCCCTGAGCGGCAACCGCACTCGAAGGGCCCGGACGCGCCGCGTCCGGGCCCTTCGCGTTCTCGAGGCGCTCCTAGGCGCGGCCGTAGGTGAGGCGCCGCAGCAGCACCTCGAACGGGCCGCGCGCCCCGGCCCGGGCCATCCAGGCCGCGAGGACCACCGTGGCGGCCCAGACGAGCACCGCGACCCCGGAGGCCGCCGCGTCGCCCAGCCGCGTCCCCAGGCCCCCGGCCGGCGGCGTGAACAGGGCGACGAACGCCACCGACTGGAGCAGGTAGCAGGTCAGTGACCGCTGCCCGCAGGCGGCGAGGGCGTTCGCGACCGGACCCGCGGCCCGGCCGGAGCGGGCGGCGGCCAGCGCGATGAGGGCCGCGTAGCCGAGGCCGGCGGCGAGCCCGGTGACGCTGTGGAGGACGTACACGGCGACGCCGTCCACGGCGCCCGGATGCCACAGCCGGGTGTCGGCGAACATGAGCGGCAGGCCGCCGACCACGCCGATGCCGATGCCCCACAGGGCGGTCCGCCGCAGCAGCGGCAGGTGCGAGGAGGGCTCGTCGAGGACGCGGCGGCGGGCGGCCCAGATGCCGAGCGCGAAGGCCGGGAGGACGCTGACGATGTAGAACGAGGACGTCATCGCGCTCCATACCGAGAGCCGCATGAACACGGCCTCGAGCGGGTCCTCGACGATGGTCGGCATCGCGTTGGCGTGGCCCGCGGCCTCGGCGGAGGCGCCGAGGGCGGCCACGACGACGAGGTGCGCGGCGGCGGCGATCCAGGCGGTGCGCACCAGCACGCGGTCCCGGCTCCACAGCAGACCGGCGAAGACCAGCCCGATGAGGCCGTAGGCGGCGAGGATGTCGCCGAAGAACAGCAGGAGCGCGTGACTGAAGCCGAAGGCGAGGAGCCAGGCGCTGCGGCGGCGCACGAGCCGCTTCACCAGCCGCGGCTCCACGCCGGCGCGCAGGCGCCGGTCGGCGAGGCGGGCGAGGCCGTACCCGAAGAGCGCGGCGAACATCGGCAGGGCCCGGCCGTCGACGAAGAGGACCTGGATCCCGGCGACGACCCGGTCGAGCGCGGTGCCGTCGACGGCGTAGCCGCGGAAGCCCGTGGTCTCGTGCGCGAGGAACATGTGCGCGTGGGCGAGCGCGATGAGCAGGAGCATGAGGCCCCTGGCCAGGTCGGGTGCGAGGGAGCGTTCGCGCAGCGGCGTGCTCATAATGGCGGGCGGGGCGAGTGACATCTCGTCTCCAAGTTTTAGGTACACGACTGTATCTAAAACTTTAAGATACACGATTGTAGCTAATGACGGGGGTCCCATGTCCGCAGAATCGACCGCGGGCCGCACGCGCCGGCGCGGCCAGGCGCTGCTCGACGCGATCTACACCGCCGCCGTCGAGGAGGCCGCCGACGCCGGGCCCGGACGGCTCACCATGGACGCCATCGCCAAACGCGCCGCCACCGCCCGCTCCACCCTCTACCGCCGCTGGAACGACCCCCGCGACCTCCTCCTCGACGCCCTCGCCGCCCTCCACCCCGTCGAGCAGCCCGCCCCCGGCGCCGACGACCTCCGCGGCGACCTCATCGCCTCCCTGCGCCTCATGTGCGACTGGGCCTTCAGCCCCGCCGGGCGCGCCGTCATGGCCATCGTCGCCGACCCCGGCCGCGATCCCGCCGCCGTCGAGGCGCTCTACGAGCACGTCTTCGCCAAGCGCGGCGGCACCTTCACCCGGACCGTGCTGCTCCACTACGCCGAGCACGGCCGCATCGCCGAAGACCGCCTCACCCCCGTCGTGCTCGACATCGGCGAGGCCCTGGTCACCAAGCGGCTCATGGACACCGGCGCCGACCCCGGCGACGCCTACCTCGCCGCCGTCGTGGACCAGGCGATCCTCCCCGCCGTCGGCCTCGCCCCCGGGACCGCCTGACACCGGCGGACACCGGGCGGCCGCGCCCGGTCACCCGCCGCGGTGAACCGTCCTGAAAGAGGGCGGTACGCCCGATCCCGTGGCACTCTTGACGGGTGATCGTCGCCGTGGGCATAGACGTAGTGGCAGTGGACCGCTTCGAGCGCGTGCTCGAACGCACCCCCCACGTGGCCGACAAGCTCTTCACCGAGGCCGAGCGCCGCGCCCCCGACGGGCGCGCCCGCCGCACCGAGTCCCTCGCCGCCCGCTTCGCCGCCAAGGAGGCCGTGGCCAAGGCCCTCGGCGCCCCCGGCGGGATGCACTGGGCCGACTGCGAAGTGCTCTCCCTGCCCGACGGGCGGCCCTCGCTCTCCATCACCGGATCGGTGGCCGCCGCCGCCGCACAGCGTGGCGTCTCCCGCTGGCACGTGTCGCTGTCGCATGATGGCGGTATCGCGACAGCGGTGGTGATCGCCGAGACGGCATGACGGCCTTCGCGGCCTGAGAGGGACAGCCATGAACGGTGCCTGGTCAGCAGCGGCGGTCCGCCGCGCCGAAGCCCAGCTCATGTC
Source organism: Glycomyces amatae (assembly GCF_020991375.1). GTDB lineage: Bacteria > Actinomycetota > Actinomycetes > Mycobacteriales > Micromonosporaceae > Glycomyces > Glycomyces amatae. Next base: position 189,808 of record NZ_JAJLQZ010000004.1, read on the forward strand.
CCTGCTCCCGCCGGGCGCGCTCATGCAGCGCGCCGCCGCCGGACTCGCCGCCGAGTGCGCCCGGATCCTGCGGCAGCGCGGACCCAAGAGCCGCAACCGGACCGCGATCGGCAGCGGCGTGTACGGCGCGACCGTGACCGTCCTGGCCGGACCCGGCGACAACGGCGGCGACGCCCTCTACGCCGCCGCCCTCCTCGCCCGCCGCGGCGCCCGCGTCTTCGCCGTCCCCGTCATGGGCGACCGCGTCCACCCGCTCGCCGCCGCCGCGCTCACCCGCGCCGGGGGCCGCCTCGTCGCCCGCCCGCCCGACCACTGCGACCTGCTCCTGGACGGCGTGCTCGGCATCGGCGGCCGGCCCGGCCTCCCCGGACGCGCCATGGACCAGCTGGCCCGCATCGAGGCCGGCACCGTCGTCGCCGTCGACGTGCCCTCCGGAGTGGACGTCGACACCGGCGCCGTCCCCGCCGGGGCCGTCACCGCCGACGTCACCGTCACCTTCGGCGCGCGCAAGCCCTGCCACGTCCTCGGCCGCGCCTCGCTGCGCACCGGCCGGACCGTGCTCGTCGACATCGGACTCGGCCCGTACCTCGACCCGCACCCGGCGGTGCGCGTCGCGGAGGGGGCCGACATCGCCCGCTGGTGGCACGAGCCGGGACCCGAGGACGACAAGTACACCCGCGGCGTCGTCGGCGTCGCGGCCGGCTCCGAGCGCTACCCCGGCGCGGCCGTGCTCGCCACCGACGGGGCCCTCGCGGGCCCCACGGGGTACGTGCGCTACGCGGGCGCCGCCGCCGAGGCGGTGCGCCGGCGCCACCCCGAGGTCGTGTGCACCACGGCGGTCAAGGAGGCCGGGCGGGTCCAGGCCTGGCTGGCCGGGCCGGGCCTCGGCACCGACGAGGCCGCGCTCGCCGAGCTGCGGGACGCGCTCGCCTCGCCCGCGCCGGTCGTCCTGGACGCCGACGCGCTGACGCTCATCGGGGAGTACCCGTCGGTGCTGACCCGGCGGGAGGCGCCGGTGGTGCTGACGCCGCACGACCGCGAGTACGAGCGGCTGTACGGCTCGGCGCCCAGCGAGGACCGCGCCGCCGCCGCGGCGGCGCTGGCGAAGCGGCTCAACTGCACGGTGCTGCTCAAGGGCCACCACACGGTGGTCGCCGGGTGCGACGGCGCGGTGTGGGCCAACCCGACCGGGCGCCCGCAGCTGGCGACGGCCGGAGCGGGGGACGTGCTCGCGGGGTTCATGGCCTCGCTGCTGGCCTCGGGGATGGACGAGGTGCGGGCGGCGGTGGCGGCGGCGTTCCTGCACGGCCGCGCGGCCGGGACCGCCGCCGCGGGCCACCGCACCGTGACGGCCTCCGACGTGGCCCGCGCCCTGCCCGGCGCGGTCGGCGCGGTGCTGTCGGCGCACGGTTAAGAGCGATGCCGTTCGGTTAGGGGAGTCGGTCGCCGGTAGGTCGCCGGGGCCGGGTCGATCCTCGATTAGGGCTCGAGCAATCAGCGACGGTGTGGAGCACAGGGTTTGGGTGCATCGCCGAGGCCGGGTCGGTGCGCGGGTGGGGTTCCGGCGGCGACGGGGCCGTGGAGGCCGGGGCCGGGGTGCGTCGCCGGGGTCGGGCTGGTGCGCGGGTCAGGTTCGGGCGGGCGGCGACGGAGGCGTGGAGGCCGGGCTGGGGCGGGCTGCCGGGGCCGGGCGGGTTCTCGAGTGGGGTTCAGGCCATCAGCGACGGTGTGGCGGAGTGGCCGGTCCTGGGTGGGCTGCCGGGGCCGGGGCGGTGTGGGTGGCGCCGGGAACGGGCGGGCGCTCCGGTGGTGGTGGCGATGGTGTCGGTGAGTGCCGGTGCGGTGGCGGCTCGGCCGGTCGTCGATAGTGCGGCATGGCCGGTGCCGGTCGCCACCGCGGTAGCGGTGGTGGGGTCGGTGGCTGCCGGGTTCGTCGCAGCGGCCTGCCGCCGGGCGGCCTGTCGCCGGGCGGCCTGGTGCGCGGTACGTGCCGCAGGAGTGCTCGCACAGAGTATCGTCGTGGTCATGGTGGGTTCACCTCCTTCCAAAGGCGTGGTCGCGGGCACGCGGTCGTGAGCGTGCTGCTCGGTGGGGTCGCTGGGCAGTGCCGTCTCGCAGCGGGGTCTCATAGCGCCGCAGTAGATACCGGTTCCGCCGGTTCTCCCTGGCGTGCCGGACGATCATCGTCCTGTCGGGCCTGCCGGTCTTGTTCCTCCGGTTCGTCCTGTCCTTTCTGGTGGTGGTGGTCGGGTGGGTGTGCTGGATACGTGTGGGGGTGTGTGCGGGACTCCGACTGTGCTGGCCGGCGGTACCTCCTCAAGGAGGCCGCGCTCCCGTCACATGCCCGTAGACCGCGGTGACGGTGGTACCAGCGCAGGACCGGAACGCGGGACGAGCAACCCCCGTCCTCTATTGCGGGGGCGGTCCCGACACCAGTGGGCGGTACGAGCGGCCAGAGGCTGTCGTAGTCTGCATTAAGTGAACACATCTCGTTCGCTTGCACTGATTCCGTAACCCTGTACGTACCCCAATTCTCCTCCCATCAGCCTCCTGGCGGCAACACCCACATGGGTAGAGAACCCTCATGTTTCCACCGGTGCCCCTGCGCCGCAACGATATCCACACCCCACACCGACGCCCCGCCCGCCCGGCCCACACCGGCCCCCGGGCCCGCCAACGGACACCGGCCCCGCACACACCGCTTCGTCGCCGCCGCCCTGACCACCACCTCCGCACCACCGGCAACCCACCAACCCACCTCCGGTGCCGTCCTGCCTTCTCGTCGCCGCCGCTTGAAGCCGGCCTGACCTCCTACCGGCACCGACTCCAAGCCCATGACTCCGGCCACGGCGACTCCGCAGACCGGCCCGTACCCGTGGCGGCCCCCACCAGCGATCACCTCCCCGAACACCCGCCACCCGCGCCGACGCCGACGCCCTGACTGAACGGCACTGCGGCCAAGTGCGGGCGGGTCCGCGGAACGGATCATGGACGCTCAGAGCATCGACCGTCCACCAACCCCCGGCCGCCAGGAGAGGGAAGGGCACTGTCGCGCCGCTCGATCCTTCCGCCGGGGCCCGACGGGAATCGGGCCTCCGGCGCCCTCTCGGCGGGAATGCCACCCGAACGTGGGCCTCCCGGCTCCACCGGGATCCGTGCGCTGACCGTATCTCCTCGGTGACACCGGACGTCCCCGCCGCTCGGTGCTCAGAGTCCGCTCACCAGTCCTCGCCCGCGCGCTTGATCCGCGACGGGGCCAGGCCGGTCTCGTCGAGCAGGTAGGTCCGCATGGCCTCCAGGCCCGGCGAGTACACGTGCAGGCTCACCGCCGGCGCGTCCGAGTCGTTGCGCATCGCGTGCACCGTGCGGTCGTCGACGACCGAGACCTCCCCGGCCGCCAGCGGCTTGCGCCGCAGCCCCGGGAAGTCGCCCGGCCGCACCGTGTACTCGGTGAGCAGCCCCGACACGACCGCCACGGCCGCCGCCGCGGGCAGCGCGACGCCCCCGTGGTCGTGCAGGTCGGTGCCCTGCCCCGGCAGCCACGCCAGGAGCCAGGCCTCGTGGCCGGGCCCGGCCAGCACCCGGCGGGCCCACCGGCTGCCCTTCGTGAAGCGCGGGCGCAGCGTCAGGTTGGCGGCGTAGCAGCCCGCGAGGGCCGCCAGCCGCTCGCCGCCGAGAACGGCACTGTCGCGGACGGCGCTGTCGTGGACGGCACCGCTGTGGGCGGCACCGCCGAGAACGGCGCCGGCGGGAGCGGAATCGAGGAGGCGGGCCGCCGGAGACGGCGCGGCCGTGGTGATGATGCTCATCGAGCGGAAGACCTTCGGTGTGTCGGAACGGTTGTCGGAACTGGGCGCGCCGAGCGGCGACGAGCAGCTCAGCGCTGGTGACAGCGGCGACAAGGACACGACGTGAAGGCCATACGCCGCATGATACCAATTCACAGGCAACTCACAGCGGCGACACACCTTCGGTGGAACGCTCGCTACGCTGCGAATTTGTCACGGCCGGGGTCTTCCCGAGCCCCATCCGGCGCGCTAGGCTCATGTTCGGCCTCCCGGCACCCCGGGTCCGCGCGCCTCCCCGGTGATCTCGCGGACCTCCGCCCGCCGAGGGGCCCCGCGCCCGAACGCAGCGCAGTGTGCACCCCGACCTCCCGGAATCCGAAGGAGCACCCTCCTCGTGAAGCAGTCGTCTGTCCGACGCAAGTGGACGTCCGCCGCCGTCGTCGGCGGCCTCCTGGTCGCCTCGGTGGGGGGCGCCCCCGCCTGGGCCCAGCGCGACACCTCGGAGATCAACGACGAGATCGACGCCGCCGACGAGGACCTGGGCGCGGCGGTCGAGGAGTACAACCAGCTCGCCCAGCAGGTCGACGACAACAGGGCGCTCATCGAGGACACCGAGGCGTCCCTGTCCGTCGCCGAGGAGGACCTCGACGCCCTGCGCGACCAGCTCGCCGACTACATCAACACCACCTATGTGGAACAGGGCATCGGCGACGCGGCGATGCTCCTCGAGTCGGGCTCCCCGGACGCGTTCGTCGAGCGCCTCGACCGGCTCAACTCGGCGAACCTCTACAACTTCGCCCTCATGGACGACCTCAAGGCCGCCTCCGAGGAGTACACGACCCAGCTCGACCTCCTCAACGACCTCCAGGCGGACCTGGAGACCGAGGAGGCCGAGCTCCAGGCGACCGCCGACGAGCTCACCCAGCGCATGGACGACCTCGAAGAGGAGTGGAAGACCGCCGCGGGCGAGGAGGTCGTCGAGTACGACCTGCCGCACATGACCGATGAGCAGTGGGCGGTCGTCGACTTCGCCCTCGACCAGCTCGGCGAGCCGTACGTGTGGGGCTCGGCCGGCCCGAACTCCTGGGACTGCTCCGGCCTCATGCTCGGCGCCTACGCGCAGATCGGCATCAGCCTGCCGCACAACGCCGCCGCGCAGAACAACCTCGTCGCCAGCATCAGCGAGGACGAGCTCCAGCCGGGCGACTTCGTGTTCTACAACAACCTCGCGCACGTCGGCATGTACATCGGCAACGGCCTGATCGTCCACGCCCCCAACTCGACCACCGTCGTGAAGATCGTCGAGCTCCACCACGGCAACGTCTACTACGGCGCGGGCACGCTCCTGCACTAGACCCTCAGCGAGAACGGAGGCCCTGCGAGCGATCGCGGGGCCTTCGCCGTGCCGGCGGCCGGCGCCCGGCCGCGTTCGGTCAGGCGCGCCCGGTCACTTCGGGTCGCAGCGGACCACGAGGATCGCGATGTCGTCGCGCGGGGACTCCGGCGAGAACGCCTCCACGGCCTCCAGGAGGGCCGTGGCGACCTGCCGGGCGCTCTTGCCCGCCGCGTCCCGCACCGCCCGCTCGATCCGCTCGTGGCCGAACATGGCGGCGCCGTCGCGCCGCTCGGTCACGCCGTCGGTGAAGAACACCAGGGCGTCGCCGGGCTCGAGCACGACCCGCTCGGGGTTGACCTTGACGTCGGGGAACAGCCCGACCGCCGTGCCCTCCCGGCCGACCCAGTCGGCGGTGCCGTCCGCGCGCAGCAGCAGCGGGCGGTCGTGCCCCGACAGGCACAGGGTCGCGGTCAGCGTCCCGGTCTCGCCGCGGTCGAGCAGGGCCGAGGCGATCGTGGCGTAGCGCATGTCGCCGGGCTGCTCCAGCAGCGTCGCGTTGAGCAGCTCGAGCGCGCGCGGCAGCGGGCGGCCGTCGCGGGCCATGACCCGCAGGACGTCCCGGACGACGCCGGTGACCGCCGCGGCCTGGGCGCCCTTGCCGCACACGTCGCCGATCGCCACCCACAGCCGGTGGTCGGGCAGCTCGGTCGCGTCGTAGAAGTCGCCGCCGACCTCGGTGCCGATCACCGGGCCCGGGCCGGACCCGGGCAGGCGGCGCGCGGTGGCCGGCAGGTACTCGGCCGCGAAGGACACCCCGGCGACGTCCGGGAGCGACCCGGGCATGAGGGCGGACTGGAGCTCGTGGGCGACCGCCTGGCGCTCGGCGTGGATGCGGGCGTTGTCGAGCGCCAGCGCCGAGCGCTTGGCGAGGTCGGCGACGACCGCGCGCTCCTCCGAGGAGTGGTGGCGTTCGATGTGGCGTCCGACGGTGAGGACGCCGATGGTGGAGCCGCGCGCCGACAGGGGCACGGCGATGCCGTCGAGGCCGCGCGGCACGGGCAGCTCCATGCCCGTCCACCCGTCGGTGGCGAGGGCGGCGGCCAGCGGCGGGGCGGCGTCCTCGAGCTTGCGGCGCAGGTGCTCGAGCTCGGACTCCTCGACGTGGGTGAGGGCGGCGGCGCGCAGCTCCCCGGCGTCGCCGGTGAGGTGGACGGCGGCCCAGCGGCCCAGCTGGGGGACCACGAGCTGGGGGATGAGGGCGACGGTGAGGTGCTCCTCGAGGGAGTGGGCGAGGAGCTCGCCGGCCTCGGCGAGGTAGGTGAGCCAGCCGGAGCGGCGCTGCTCGTCGGTGCGCATGCGGTCGATCTGGACGGCCAGGGCGATGCGCTCGGCGACGAGCTCGGCGAGGGGCCGCCAAGAGGGCAGCGGCTCGCCGGCGAGGAGGAGCTTGCCGGTGGCGGGGGCGGTGAGCGGGAGGGGGACGGCGAGGGCGATGTTGCCGACGTCGCCGAACTTGGCGAGGATCTGCGCGCCGGTGCCGTCCCCGGCGTCGTACTCGATGGCGCCGCCGCCGGCGGCGGTGGCGTCGTGGCAGCGGGCGAGCAGCTCGGTGACGAGCTGGTCGAGCGGCAGCCGCGACTGGAGGGCGGGGGCGACGGTGAGGAGCGCGGCGAGCTGGCCCAGGTCGGGGAGGGCGGTGTCGGCGTCGGCGTCGACCGCGGGGCGGGGCGCGGGCGGAGCGTCGGGGTCGCGGTCGATGCGGAACCAGATGGACTTGCCGGTCGCGTCGTGGGTGGTGCCCCAGGAGGACGCGAACCGGTCGACCAGGAGCAGGCCGCGGCCGCCCTCGGCGGTGACCTCGGGCATGGCCGCCTCGACCGGGTCGATGCCGCCGGAGCGGTAGTCGGTCACGGTGACCCGCACGCCGATGGGGTCGGCGGCGACGGTGAGGTTGATGTCGGTCCCGGCGTGCACGACGCCGTTGGTGGCCAGCTCGGTGGTGAGCAGGAGCGTCTCGTCGAGCAGCTCGGAGAGCCCGGCCTCGGACAGGACCGCGCGGACGGCGGCGCGTGCGGCTGCGGGTGAGCGGTCGTCGGCCGGCAGCCGCAGCCGGCGAGCGGCCCTCTCGGGGTACGTCACCGGCCCAGTGTATGCCCGCGCCGCCGCCGCCCGACGCACCCGTTCGGCGGGTGCCGCCAGCTCACGGGCCGCGGACGGCGGCGGCCGCCCCGGTCCGGTGGGGGCCGGGGCGGCCGCGGTGCGATCGAAAGGGCAGTCGCCTTGGGGCGCTTGCCCGCCCGCCGTTCGGGCGGGAGCGGCGGGAGTGCTACTCCCAGCTGGCCGCGGTCTTGCGGCGGCGCATGACGTAGAACACGGCGGCGCCGGCGAGGAGCGCGGCGGCGGCCGAGGAGACCAGGACGATCGAGGAGTTGCCGGTGGTGGGCAGCTGCTCGGAGGCCTCGCCGTCCGTTTCGTGTCCGGGGAGCCCGTCGACGTCGTCGATGTCGGCGAGGAACAGGAACAGGCCGTAGCCGATGTAGAAGTCGCCGTTCTCCGACGGCTCGGTCTCGACGAGGCTCAGGAGGTTCGCGTTCTCGTTGTAGTCGAGGCTGATGCCGGTCGCGTCGAGGAAGTCGCCGAGTTCGGCATCGTCGAGGTCCTCGGCCCAGTACGCGGCGACGTCGTCCTCGGTGACGCCTTCGTCGGTGACGGCGAAGGTCAGCGGCGACTCCGCGGCGAGGCCGTAGGTCGCTCCCTCCTCAGGGGCGAAGTCGATCAGCAGGCAGGTGACGCCCCACTCTGTGACATAGCAGTTGTCGTAGTAGACCTCGGCGTATGCCCGGTGGCTGTTCTCCCAGTCCTCGGAGGCGATCGATTCGAGGCTGATCGAGTCGGTGAAGGTGACGACGGTGGCGACGCGGTTCTCCTCAGGCGCGTCGGCGACGTGGAACTGCGGGTCGGCGTTGACGGTCGAGCCCGGGGCCGCGTCCTCCAGAACCTGGTCGAGGAACGTGTACGAGTAGTGCGCGCCCTCTCCGGGGAGCTCAGGCTCCTGAACGCCGCCTGGGTCCTCGCCCTCGGGCGCCTCCTGGTAGTCCTCGCCGACCTGGACCTGCCCTTCGATGCCGACCTCGTCCTCACCGTTGACGAGGGCCGTGACCGTGTAGGGGATCGTGTCCCCGGGGGCACCGGCGTCACCGAGGCTCATCTCGAAGTGCATGAACGTGCCGGCGATGTCGCTGGAGCCGTCGTCGACGCAGACGAGGCGGTCAGCGGCGAATTCGCAGCGGTCGTCGTAGGGGACGACGAGCTCGATCGCCCCCGGGGCGGCGGTGAAGTCGACCTCGTACTCGATGCGGTCGCCCTGGCTCGCGTCGGGGCCCTCGATGGACAGGTAGCCTTCCTGACCCTCGTATTCGAGCGAGGCGAACTGCTCGTCGGTCTCGGATGAGTTGAACCAGACGGCCAGGTACTCGTAATCCGTTTGCGCGAAGGCCGGGGCTCCGGCCGCGAGCGCGAGGGCCGCCGCGGCCGTGCCGGCGCCCGCGGTGCGCAGACCGGTCTTGATGAAGGGGGACATGGATCTCCTGTGGGGTCGTTGCGGGGGGTACGCGCCTCCGCGGTCCTCCACTGATCAGGACTCGCCCGTGGAAGCGCTGCGCCATGCACACGCGCCCCAGTGGACAACGGTTGCGAAATTCCGTCAGTTCCATGTCGATCACGTCACGTGACCGAGTCGGATGCCTTGAGTAACCTGCCTTCACGTTTGGCCGCTCGGTGTGACAACCTGGTAGCCAAGCCTGTCTCCGCAGCTGAGGAACCCACGCCATGACGGACACCGTTTCCCGTACAGCGAACCCGACCGACGAGTCCGACCTGCTCCGAAGCCTGGCCGACGCGCTGGGCGCCGTCGAGCTGGGCGACTTCTCGGTGCGGTTGCCCCGCGGGGAGGGCCTGGCCGGGGAGGTGGTCGACCGGTTCAACGCCGTGGTCGAGCAGGCCGACCGGCAGACCCGCGACCTCGCGCTCATCGCCCGCGCCGTCGGGCAGGAGGGCTCGTGGAACCACCGGCTGGTCATCGAGCACCTCAACGGGGGCTGGTCCGAGGGCGCCGCGAGCGTCAACCGGCTCGTCGAGGACCTGGTGCGGCCCACCACCGAGCTGGGGCGCGTGCTCGAGGCCGTCGCCGCGGGCGACCTCTCTCAGGAGGCGGCCCTGGAGATCGACGGCACGCAGCTGCGCGGCGAGTTCCGCCGCCTCGGCGAGACCGTCAACCGGATGGTCGGGCTGCTGCGCTCCTTCGCGGGCGAGGTCACGCGCGTGGCCCGCGAGGTCGGGACCGAGGGCCAGCTGGGCGGCCAGGCCGACGTCCAGGGCGTCTCGGGCACCTGGCGCTCGCTCACCGACGCGGTGAACACCATGGCCTCGAACCTGACCGAGCAGGTCCGCTCGATCTCCACGGTGACGCAGGCCATCGCCTCGGGCGACCTGAACCAGAAGATCACCGTCAAGGCCTCCGGCGAGGTCGCCGAGCTCGCCGACACCATCAACGCCCTCACCGAGACCCTCCAGGTCTTCGCCGGCGAGGTCACGCGCGTCGCGCGCGAGGTGGGCACCGAGGGCCGCCTGGGCGGCCAGGCGGACGTGCCGGGCGTCTCCGGCACCTGGAAGGACCTCACCGAGTCGGTGAACGACATGGCCTCCAGCCTCACCGACCAGGTCCGCGACATCGCGAAGGTCACCGGCGCGGTGGCGCGCGGCGACCTGAACCAGAAGATCGCCGTGTCCGCCCAGGGCGAGATCCTGGAGCTGAAGACCACCGTCAACACCATGGTCGACCAGCTGTCGAACTTCGCCGACGAGGTCACGCGCGTCGCCCGCGAGGTCGGCACCGACGGGCGCCTGGGCGGCCAGGCGCAGGTGTTCGGCGTCTCCGGCACCTGGCGCGACCTGACCCAGAACGTGAACCAGCTGGCCGCGAACCTCACCGAGCAGGTCCGCAACATCGCGAAGGTCACCAGCGCGGTCGCCGCGGGCGACCTGGGCCAGAAGATCACCGTGGACGCCAAGGGCGAGGTCGCCGAGGTCAAGACCACCGTCAACACCATGGTCGACCAGCTCTCGCGCTTCGCCGACGAGGTGACCCGCGTGGCCCGCGAGGTCGGTTCGCAGGGCCGCCTGGGCGGCCAGGCGGACGTGCCCGGCGTCTCCGGCACCTGGAAGGACCTCACCGAGAACGTCAACCTCATGGCCTCGAACCTGACCAGCCAGGTCCGGAACATCTCCTCGGTCGCCACCGCCGTCGCCGCCGGCGACCTGAACCGGCAGATCACCGTCGACGCGCAGGGCGAGATGCTGGAGCTGAAGTCGACCATGAACTCGATGGTCGCGCAGCTGTCGCAGTTCGCGGACGAGGTCACGCGCGTCGCGCGCGAGGTCGGGACGGACGGCAAGCTCGGCGGCCAGGCGAACGTGCAGGGCGTCTCCGGCATCTGGGAGGCGCTGACGGACAACGTGAACTCCATGGCCTCGAACCTGACCAGCCAGGTCCGGAACATCTCCTCGGTCGCCAGCGCGGTCGCCCGCGGCGACCTCAAGCGGCAGATCACGGTGGACGCGCAGGGCGAGATGCTGGAGCTGAAGTCGACCATGAACGCGATGGTCGACCGGCTCTCCTCGTTCGCGGACGAGGTCACGCGCGTCGCGCGCGAGGTGGGCACCGAGGGGCGCCTGGGCGGCCAGGCCACCGTGCCCGGCGTCTCGGGCACCTGGAAGGACCTGACCGACAACGTCAACTCGATGGCGACCAACCTGACCCTCCAGGTCCGCAACATCGCCGAGGTCACCACCGCGGTCGCCCGCGGCGACCTCACCGGGCAGATCACCGTCGACGCCCAGGGCGAGTTCCTGGAGATGAAGAACACCGTCAACACCATGGTCAACCAGCTGTCGAGCTTCGCCACCGAGGTCACGCGCGTGGCCCGCGAAGTGGGCGTCGAGGGGAACCTCGGCGGCCAGGCCGAGGTCGCCGGCGTCTCGGGCACCTGGCTCGCCCTGACCCGCAACGTGAACTCGCTCGCGGCGACCCTGACGCTCCAGCTGCGGGCCATCGCGAACGTCGCCCACGCCGTCGCCCGCGGCGACCTGACCCAGTCGGTCGACTTCGAGGCCGCCGGCGAGATCGCCGACCTCACCGAGTCGATCAACCAGATGATCACCGCGCTGCGCGACAAGACCCGCCAGAACACCGACGCGGACTGGCTCAACTCGAACCTCGCCCGCATCTCCTCGCTCCTCCAGGGCCGCCGCGGCGTCGAGGAGGTCACCCGGATGGTCCTCGACGAGGTCACGCCGCTGATCGACGCGCAGACCTCGACGTTCTACGTCCGCCACGAGGACGTCTCGGGGCACGTCACGTACCGGCTCAACGCCGTCTACGGGCACCCCAGCCCCGGCGAGAAGAAGGTCATCGAGGACAACGAGGGCATGGTCGGCCAGGCCGCCGCCTCGAAGCGGACCATCCACCTGCACGACATCCCCGAGGGCTACCTGGAGATCTCCTCCGGGCTCGGGCAGGCCACCCCCACCGACCTGATCATCCTGCCCGTCCAGTTCGGCGACAAGGTGCGCGGCGTCATCGAGTTCGCCTCGTTCAACACCTACTCGGGGCTCCACAAGCGGTTCCTGGACGCGCTGGCGCCCAACGTCGGGGTCACGCTCGCGACCATAGAGGGCAACGCGCGCACCGAGGTGCTGCTGCGCGAGTCGCAGCGCATGGCGCAGGAGCTGCGGGCCCAGTCCAACCGGCTCCAGGAGACGAACGTGGAGCTGGAGGAGAAGGCGCAGCTCCTGTCGGCGCAGAACCGCGCGATCGAGCTGAAGAACGACGAGGTCGAGACCGCCCGCAAGGACATCGAGGAGAAGGCCGAGCAGCTCGCGCAGGCCTCGAAGTACAAGTCGGAGTTCCTCGCGAACGTCTCGCACGAGCTGCGGACGCCGCTGAACTCGCTGCTGCTGCTCGCGCGGCTCCTGTCGGAGAACTCGGACGGGAACCTCTCGGACCGCCAGATCGAGTTCGCGCGCACCATCTACAACGCCGGCACCGACCTGCTCACCCTCATCGACGACATCCTGGACCTGTCGAAGATCGAGGCGGGGCGCATGGACGTCTCGGTGCACCCGGTCGACCTCGCCGAGATCCTCGGGGACATCGAGGCCGCGTTCCGGCCCCAGGCCGAGGACAAGGGCCTGGAGTTCGCCGTGGACGTCGGCAAGGGCGTGCCGCAGCTGATGCAGACCGACGGGCAGAAGTTCCAGCAGGTGCTGCGCAACCTCCTGTCGAACGCGGTGAAGTTCACGCGGGTCGGCTCGGTGACCCTCGCCGTGCGGCGGGTCCCGGCGGACCTGCGCTTCGACGCCCCGCACCTGAACGCGGCCGCCGAGCGGCTCTCGTTCAGCGTCGTCGACACCGGCATCGGCGTCGCCGAGTCGAAGAAGGCCATCATCTTCGAGCCGTTCCAGCAGGCCGACGGCACGACGCGGCGCACGTTCGGCGGCACCGGCCTGGGGCTGTCGATCTCGAAGTCGCTGTCGCTCATGCTCGGCGGCGACGTGTACATCGAGCACACCGGCGACGCCGGCTCGAAGTTCACGTTCGTGGTCCCGGTGGAGATCGACGCGGACGGCGACTTCGCGCCCGTGCGCTCGGACCTGCCGCTGACCTCGGCCGAGCCGGTTCCGGGCATCCTGACCGGGGCGCCCGAGACGCCCTCGTCGTCGGCGGCGGCCCAGCGCATGGAGGGCGCGACCGTGCTCATCGTCGACGACGACATCCGCAACGTCTTCGCGCTCACCGCGGCCCTGGAGCTGCACGGCATCGACGTGCACTACGCCGAGAACGGCGCGGACGGGATCGACGCGCTCCGGGAGCACCCGGGCATCGACATCGTCCTGATGGACTCGATGATGCCGGGCATGGACGGGAACGAGACCACGCGCGTGATCCGGCGCATGCAGCAGTTCGAGGACCTGCCGATCGTGTTCCTGACCGCGCAGGCCCTCGCCGAGCAGCGGGAGAAGTCCGTCGAGGCCGGGGCGAGCGCGTACCTGACCAAACCGGTCGACCTCGACCTGCTGCTCGACACGATGTCGCAGTGGATCGGCGGGGGCGGCGCCGCCGGGGCGCGAGGGGCCGCACAAGGGGCGGCCCCCGCGGAGGCGGACGGCGGCGCGGAGCGGGACAATGGCGAACCGACTGATGGAGGAAACGCATGAGCACCGCCCGCGTCCTGCTCGTTGACGACCGATCCGAGAACCTCCTCGCCCTCGAGGCGATCCTCCAGGGTCTGCCGGTCAACACCATCGCGGTCACCTCCGGGGAGGAGGCGCTCAAGCGGCTCCTGTCGGAGGACTACGCGGCGATCCTCCTGGACGCGCAGATGCCGGGCATGGACGGGTTCGAGACCGCGCGGCACATCAAGCAGCGCGAGAAGACCCGGCATACGCCGATCATCTTCCTGACGGCCGCCGACCGCGACGCGCACCTGGCGATGCGCGGGTACTCGGTGGGCGCGGTCGACTACATCACCAAGCCGTTCGACCCGTGGATGCTGCGCACGAAGGTGAAGGTCTTCATCGACCTGTGGGCGCAGGGCCAGGCGCTGCGCCAGAACTCGGAGCGCACCAAGGACCTGCGCGAGCGGGAGGGGCACCTGACGCGGCGCCTCGACGAGGTCCGCGACGCCCTCGCCTCGTGGCAGGACGGCCGCGACGCCGACCCCGAGATCGAGCGGATCATCGCCCTGCTGGAGGCCGGACCGGCGTAGCCGGGCGGTCTCCGGGCAGCGCGAAGCGGACGGCGGATCGATGGGCCCCCGGTTCAACTACCGTGACACGGGGGTCCGACACCTGCTCGCGGGCGGGTTCGAACAGAAGGCGAGTGTTTCGCGGGTTCGGGGTTCGGGGCAGCGCGACGCGGGCCGCGGATCGATGGGCCCCCGGTTCAAAAACCATGCCATACGGGTACGACACTGGCTTCCGGGCGGTTTCGAACAGCGGGGCCGCCAATGATGCGGGTTCGTGCCGCCGCCGAGACCGCTGCGGGCCGCGAAACCGGTTAGGGTTGTTCCGTGGCGCACCAGAAACTCGACATCTCGGTCCACCGTGAAGCGAACGAGACGATCGTGGTGCTGACCGGCGAAATCGACCTGCACACCGCACCCCGGCTCACCGGCGCGGTCGACGAGGCGCTCGCCGAGGCCCCCGTGCGCGTCGTGCTCGACATGAGCGGTGTGACCTTCTGCGACTCCCGCGGCCTGGGCACCCTCGTCATCCTCGCCCGCGCCGCCTCCCGCTCCCGGGCCGTGCTCGTCCTCGCCAACCTCGGCGACTTCCTCAAACGCCTCCTCGCCGTCTCCGGCATCGGCGAGCACTTCGTCATCCGCGAACCCGAGGCCGACCGCGAGGACGACCCCGCACTCGGGCTCAGCGACGTCGAGGCCCACGGCGTCGACAGCACCGAGGCCGCCGGCTCGCAGACGGCCCGGCGCGACGACCCCGACCAGGAGCGCGACCGATGACCCTCGCCCTCTCCACCACCACCCTCACCCTCGGCGTCTCGGGCGTCCTCGCCGCCGCCGGCGTCGCCCTCGCCTGGACCGGGCTCGCCAAGCGCGTGCGCGCCCTCATCGTCACCGGCACCCTCCTGCTCTTCGCGGGCGGCGCCGCCGTCCTCGCCTGGGCCATCATCGACGGCGCCGGGGCCCGGGCCGCCGCGGTCGGCCTCGTCGCCGCGCTCCTGCCCGCTCCGCTCCTGGTGGCCACCTTCCTGTGGCTCGGCCGCTACCGGCGCCGCCCCTGGCTCGTCCTCGCGTTCTGCTTCGGCTGGGGCGCCTGCGTCGCCACCGCGATCTCCCTGGGCGTCAACACCGGCGTCGCCTACCTCCTCATCGACAACGACCTCGACCAGAACCTCGCCGCGGTCGTCTCGGCCCCCGTCATCGAGGAGATCGCGAAGCTCCTCGGCCCGCTCCTGGTCTACTGGTTCGCCCGCCGCCACCTCACCGGCACCCTCGACGCGATCGTCTACTGCGGACTCGCGGGGGCCGGGTTCGCCGTCGCCGAGAACGTCCTCTACGCCTCCGGCGCCTACGTCACCGGCGCCCAGTCCCTCGACGACGCCGCCGGCATCGCCCAGGTCACCATCCTGGTCCTCTTCCGCGGCCTCGCCACCATGTTCGCCCACCCGCTCATGACCGGCCTGTCCGCGATCGGCCTCGGCAAGGCCGCCCGCCGGCCCGGCCGCAAGGGCCTCCAGGCCACCTGGATCATCGGGATGCTCTTGTGCGGCATGGGACTCCACGCCCTGTGGAACGGCTCGTCCCTCCTCGGGGTCGCCCTCGACCTCCCCGGCCTGTGGTTCGCCCTCTACCCGGCGTTCCTCGCGCCGCTGTTCTTCACCATGGTCGGCGCGGCCCTGTGGCTGCGGTCGGCCGACGCCCGCCGCACCCAGACCGCCCTGGCCCCCATGGTCGCCGCCGGGCAGCTCTCCCCGCCCGAGCTCGCCTCCCTCGCCAGCTTCTCCCGCCGCGCCGCCGCCCGCGCCTGGGCCCGCCGCCACGCCGGGAAGCCCGGCGAGGCCGCCATGCGGGACTTCCAGCGGGCCGCCTCCGACGTCGCCGAGCAGTACGACCTCGCGGCCATCGGCGCGCCCTGGGACGCGCGCGCCATCGAGCACGGCGCCCACCGCATGAACGCCGCCCGCGCCGCCTACACCGGGCGCGACCCCCGCACGCCCCAGGCGCTGTGGGACGGCCGCCGCTACCACGTGGTGTTCCCCGACGGCCGGTCCCGGCCCGTCGAGGCGCCCGCCCAGCCGGTCATGCCGCTTCCCCTGCCGCCGCCCCCTGCGTACCCTGTCACGTATGCATGAGGGACCCATCGGGCCCACCTCCTGGGCCGGTCCCGGTGCGCCGCCGCGGCGCACCGGCAGGCCCCGCTGGAGGGAGCCCCACCCCGTCCGCGTCGGCCCCACCGCCGCCGGATCGGTCCTGTGCGCCCTCTGGGTGCTCATGTGGCTCCTGGCCTACGCCAGGAGCACCGGCGGGGCCCCTCCTACAGGGGCGGGCTTCGCCTGGGCGACTCTGGCCGCGAGTACGATCGGGGCTGTCGCCGCGGCAGTGCTGGCGCGTTACGGCGACCGCGGGGCCGCGGTCGGCGTTGCGGCGGTCGCAGGGACGGCCGCTGGGGTCACGGGGCTCTCATGCGAGCTGTATCTTTTGCTGACCGGCGATTGGATCCTGTGGTTACATCGACCGCGGGTCGCCGCATCCTTCAGTAGGTCGTTTCGAACAGCTGCTTTCCGGGCCGCTGGTTCCATTGAGTGAGAAGACGGGGACGGATCGTGTCGTATTTCGCTGTGGCTGTGGGCCGCGAGGGCGACGAGTGGGAGGCCGCGGAGGTCGACCTCGACGCTGTTGCCGACGTCGAGGACGCGGCCGAGGTCATGCGTGAGGCTTTCCCTGACGCCGACCTGACGCTGCTCTTCGTCGACGCCGACGACGAGTACTTGACGGTGATGCGCCTCGACAACGGGGACGACCTGCGCACGTTCGGCTCCGACGCCGAGTACGCGTCGCAGTCGCGCCTGGGCGAGGCCCTTCTGGGCGATCTCGAGCCCGAGGACACCGAGGAGATCGACACCGAGGACGAGGAGTCGATCTCGGCCCGCCCGACCGAGCTCGACGCCGAGCCCGTCGGCGAGGCGGACCTGCTGGGCGACCTGGGCGTGCCCGGCTCGACCCTGCTGGCCCTGTGCGCCAAGGAGGGCATGATGCCCTCCGACGTGGTCTCCGAGGTCGCCGGCGCGATCGGCTTCGCCGAGGCCATGGAAGACGCCACCGGAGCCTAGGAGCGCCCGGCCCCCCATGCAGCCCCGCCGCGAGGTCCACGAACGGTGGATGCGCCGCGCCCTGGAGGTCGCGCGCACCGCGGGCCTCCCGGCGGGCGAGGCGGCGCACCCCCGGCCCGGCAGCCCGGCACGCCAGGCCGACCGCCGCGAGGCCCCCGACGAGCCCGGGGCGCGCCGGTCCGGCCCGCCCTCCCGGCCCCGCGCCGACCTGCCGGTCGGCGCCGTCGTGATCGGCCCGGACGGGCGCGAGCTCGCGGCGGCGGCGAACGCCCGCGAGGCCCTGGGGGACCCGACCGCGCACGCCGAGGTGCTCGCGCTGCGGGAGGCCGCCGCCGTCCACGGGGACGGCTGGCGGCTCGAGGAGTGCGCGCTGGTGGTCACCCTGGAGCCGTGCACGATGTGCGCGGGCGCGGCGGTGCTCGCCCGGGTGGGCGAGATCGTGTTCGGCGCCTGGGAGCCGAAGACGGGGGCGGTCGGCTCGCTGTGGGACGTGGTGCGCGACCCGAGGCTCAACCACCGGCCCGACGTGTACGCGGGCGTGCTCGAGGCCGAGTCGGCGGCGCTGCTGCGCGCCTACTTCGGCCGCGACCCGAACGCCTGACCTCTCGGGCGCTCCTCGGCGCCCGCCTGCAGAACGGACACCCGGGGGACCCCTGATCGCAACGATGCCCGAAGGGTCCGACAGTCCGGTCCCGCGTGGGGCGTTCCTTAGCACCGGCGTGCGGAACGGGCATCGGGAGGACCCCGGCTGCGGCCATGCCCCAGGGGTCCGGCAGTCCGCCGCGGTCTCGGGCGCGTCCCGGCGCTTCCCTGCGGATCGGACAAGCGAAGGACCCCCGATGCCAAGGGCGGCACGGGGGTCCGACAGCGGTCCGGCTTCGGGCTAGTCGCCCGCCGCGGCGGCCTCGGCCGTCTCGGCGCGCTTCTCCTGCGTCCTGGCCAGCAGCTGGGCGATGTCGATGACCTCGACGTCCTCGCGGCCCGCGTCGGCCACGCCGTCCCTGAGCATCGTCGAGCAGAACGGGCAGCCCACCGCGACGGTGCCCGCCCCCGTCGCCACGGCCTCGTCGGCCCGCTCCCGGTTGACGCGCTTGCCGATCGGCTCCTCCAGCCACATCCGGGCGCCGCCCGCGCCGCAGCAGAACGACTTCTCGCTGTTGCGCGGCATCTCCGTGACCTCCGCGAACGAGCCCAGCAGCTCCCGCGGCGGCGTGAAGACCCGGTTGTGGCGGCCCAGGTAGCACGGGTCGTGGTAGGTCAGCTTCCCGTCGTGCTGCTCCACCGGCGTGATCTTCCCGGCGTTCACCAGGTCGTTCAGCAGCTCCGTGTGGTGCACGACCTCGTAGTTCCCGCCGGCCTCGCCGTACTCGTTGCCGATCGTGTTGAGGCAGTGCGGGCAGGTCGCGACGATCTTGACCGCGCCGACCTCGTTGAGCGCCTCCACGTTCTGCTCGGCGAACATCTGGAACATGAACTCGTGCCCGATGCGCCGCGCCGGGTCGCCCGTGCAGGTCTCGGCCTCGCCGAGCACCGCGAACTTCACGCCGGCGTCGTGCAGCAGCGTCGCCACCGCGCGGGAGGTCTTCTGCGCCTTGGGGTCGTACGCGCCCGCGCAGCCGACCCAGTACAGGTACTCGAACTCGGTGCCCCCGTCGGCCACCGGCACCTCGAAGTCGAGGCCCTCGGCCCACTTGAGGCGCTGCGCGGGGTTCTCGCCCCACGGGTTGCCCTTGTTCTCGAGGTTGCGCAGCATCGTCTGCGCCTCGGAGGGGAACGCCGACTCGATCATCGTCTGGTGGCGGCGCAGGTCCATGATGTGGTCGACGTGCTCGATGTCGACCGGGCACTGCTCGACGCACGCCCCGCAGGTGGTGCACGACCACAGCACGTCCGGGTCGATGACCGAGCCGATGATCGAGATCGGCTCGATCTGGGCCCCGTCGCCGCCGCGCTCCTTCGCGGTCGCGGCGGCCTTCAGGTACGGCGCCTGCTCGTAGAGGTGGTCGCGCAGGTCGGTGACGAGCTTCTTCGGCGACAGGGGCTTCCCGGTGTTCCACGCGGGGCACTGCGACTGGCAGCGCCCGCACTCGGTGCAGGTGGAGAAGTCGAGCAGGCCCTTCCAGGAGAAGTCGGTGATGACGTCGACGCCGAACGGCTCGGTCTCGGGGTCGGCCTTCTCGAAGTCGGCGGGCGCGCCGTCGATGAGCATCGGCTTGACCGAGCCCAGCGAGACGGCTCCGTCGGCGTGGCGCTTGAAGTAGAGGTTGAAGAACGCGGTGACGCGGTGCCAGCCGATGCCCATCGCCGGGACCAGCGCGAGCATGAGGAAGAACGTCCAGGACACCAGGATCTTGACCCCGGCGGTGACCGTGACGAGGGTGTGGAGCGCGTCCTCGGACAGCCCCGAGAAGAGCCCGGCGAGCTGCGAGGAGACCGGGGAGGCCCAGGTCTGGTCGATCGCGCCCAGGGCCCACTCGGCGGAGCGGATCGTGAAGAAGCACAGGACGATCGCGAGGATCGTCGCCTCGATGTAGAAGGCCTGCCACTGCCGCGAGTTCTCGAACCGCGACGAGGAGTCCCGCTGCCCGGCGTCCGAGGCCTCGCCCTGCGGCGGGACGGGGTGGGCCTTGGGCTGGTTGAACATGCGGATGCCGAACAGGGCGAGGATGCCCAGGCCGGTCAGGGTCGCCATGACCTCGGAGACGAGGAGCCAGGGGCCCCAGTGGCCGAGCCAGGGGATCGACCAGGTCGGGTTCAGCGTCTCCAGGTAGGCCTGGGCGAGGATCGGGAACAGCGAGAAGAACCCGAAGAACACCGCCCAGTGGGCGAGCCCGACCCAGGTCCACTGGAGCATCCTGGTGTGCCCCAGGGACTCCCGGAGCATGGTCTTCACCCGGGCGCCCCGGTCGCCCTGGCGCGTCCTGTCGGGCGTGCCGAGCCGGACGAGCGCGAGCATCCCGAGCCCGGCGCGGACGAACAGCCCGATGGCGAGCGCGGTGTACGCGAACGCGATCGTGGCCGTGACGATTTGGACGACTCCCATGGCGACCTCTCGACGGTTCGGTGTTGCCGATCACGATACATGTTACTGATCAGTAGCCACCTTGTCGAACCGGCATCCGCCATTCACTGAAACCGCCTCCGTCGGGAATGCAACCGGTTCCATGAACGGCGCGTGTACACGGTGCCCGAGTCCGCCGCCGCCCCGCGGCCGAGTCGTGCCTTCCGAAGACGCAAAATGAACAAGGAGCCCCATGTCCCTCGTTTCCCCTCGAGCGGGACGCTTCGGCGCGCGCCTGACCGCCGGTACGGCGGCCGGGCTGGTCGCGTCGGCAGCGCTCGCCGCTCCGGCCTGGGCCGAGATACCCGGCATCGACGACCCCGCCGCCCACCTCTCCCTCGCACCGACGGTCACCGCGGGCGCCACCGCCCCTGGCTCGATCGGGGTCGAGTACACCCACGCCGGAGGCCAGGAGGACGCGACTCACGCGGTTGTCGCCGAACTCGCGTTCGACGGCAGCGTCGGCGTCCTGGAGCTCGCCTCCGCCGACGAGGCCTGCGAGGTCGCCCCGAACCGGATCGTCTGCTCCGCCGACGCCGGGCCCTCCAGCGCCTTCGCGTTCGACCTCACCGCCGCCGCGAGCGCCGAGGACGAGCGCTTCGGCTACGACTTCACGGTGACCATCGACGGCCACGAGGTCGCGAACACGACCGGCACCCTGGACGTCGAGTCCACCTACGACGTGCACAACCCCTACGCCCACGGGTCCGTCGCCGCCACGGGCGTCGAGGCCGGCGCCACCGCCGAGGTGAACCCGGTCTTCCACCAGGAGTTCGCGCTCGCGCCCACCGCCGCCGCGGTGGTCGTCGCCTTCAGCGACCCGCTCCCCAAGTACGGGCTGGACCCCACCGGCCTGGCCGAGGTGGTCGCCGACTACGACAACTGCGTCGACGACCCGGACCTCCGCGACGCCGCCGTCGCCTGCGTCATCACCGAGTTCGAGGACGCGCCCGGCCAGGCCTTCACCCTCAGCGACCCGGTCGCGTACGCGATCGGCGCCGACGTGGCCGGCCCGTTCGACGTCTGCTCCTGCAAGTACACCGTGTCGACCGTGAACGCCGCGACGCTCGAGTCCGACTTCGGCGGGGTCTTCTGGGACGAGTCCTCCGCGAACCTGCTCGGCCTCGCCCCCGCCGACGGCTGGGACGGGTCCGAGGACTCCATCGCCTTCTACTGGGGCCCCGTCGACCTCACCACCGCCGACAACCCCTACGACCTGATCGTCGAGGACATCGAGCTGGAGGGCAAGGTCGGCGACACGACGACCGTCACCACCACCATCGCCAACCGGGGCTCGGCCGCGGCCGACGACCTCTTCCCCGCGAGCGACTCCTACCAGCTCCGAATGCAGCTGCCCGAAGGCGTCGAACTGGTCGCGATCGACAGCGACGGCACCGGGTCCTGGGAGTGCGCCGACGAAGACGCGCTCGAGTCGATCTACGAGTCCGCGGCCTGGACGAACCTCGAATGGTTCGACCTGGTCTGCACCGCCGACCGGTTCGACGCGGCCACCACGGTCGACTTCGCCTTCACCGTGAAGCTCACCGACACCTCCGCCTACCAGGGGGCGATCGAGATCGGCGGCATCTACCACATCGCCGACGAACTCGAACGCGACCTGTCCAGCGACTTCGCGCTCATCGCCAACCTCGCCACCGAGGTCCGCTACGACTACGACCAAGACGGCTACGAGGACCTCCTCGTGATCCGCAAGTCCGACGGCGTGCTCCGCTTCTACGCGGGCACCGGCGACGGGACCTACGCGACCGCCGTCACCGTCGGCCCCGGCTGGGGCAAGATGGACATCGTCATGGCCGGCGACCTCACCGGCGACGGCGTGCCCGACTTCATCGCCCGCGACAACAGGACCGGGATCCTCTACACCTACCCCGGCGACGGCGAGGGCGGCCACGGCACCCGCATCGCCCTCGGCCCCGGCTGGGGCAAGATGGGCCAGATCTCCGTCGGGAACTACGACGGCGACGGCCACCCGGACCTCCTCGCCACCGCCCACTCGACCGGGACCATGTACTACTACCAGGGCCTGGGCGACGGCACGTTCGCGGCCCGCGAGCTCACCGGCGAGCAGTGGCAGGGCTGGGACGTGATCACCTCGCTCGGCGACCTCGACGGCGACGGCTTCGACGAGTTCCTCAGCCGCTGGAACTACGACGGGCGCTACTACGTCTACACCTCCACCGGCGACGTCCACGAGGTCGACCAGTCCATGTACGACTGGGTGTACACCCGCCGCTACGACCAGGTCGTCGGCGTCGGCGACCTGAGCGGCGACGGCAAGCCCGACATCGCCTCCACCGACCTCGAGACCGGGCAGCTGGTGCTGCGGTACTTCGACCCGGAGCAGCCCACCACCGTCACCGGCAGGGTCATCGGCAACAGCGGCTGGAACGGCGTCCGCCTCCCCGTCACCCTGCTCGACCGCACCTACGACTACGACTACGACGGCTACAGCGACTTCGTCGCCCAGCGCGAATCCTCCGGGGACCTCTTCCTGTACTGGGGGACCGGCACCGGACACGGCGACCGCTGGAACATGTGCGACGACTGCGACGGCATCACCATGACGGCCGCGGGCGGCGACTACAACTCCGACGGCCGCACCGACCTGGTGTACCGCGCGTACACCGGTGAACTGTTCGTCGCCCCCGGGCTCGACACCGGCGAGATCGGCTTCACCTCTGAGATCCGCGTCGGCCCCGGCTGGAACTCGATGGACAACATCACCGGCGGCCAGGACTTCAACAGCGACGGCAGGGACGACCTGATCGCCCGCAAGAAGTCCACCGGGATCCTCTACCTGTACCCGGGCAGGGGCGACGGCACCTTCGGGTCGCGCATCGAGATCGGCCCCGGCTGGAACTCGATGCGCGAGGTCACCTCGGCGGGCGACCTCGACCACGACGGCCACGCCGACATGCTGACGGTCAAGAAGTCCGACAACTGCCTGTACTTCTACGCCGGACGCGGGAACGGGACCTTCAAGTCGCGCGTCGAGATCGGCTGCGGGTGGACCCGCTACGACCAGGTCACCGGCGTCGGCGACTTCAACCGCGACGGGCACGCCGACTGGCTGGCCCGCCGCAACTCCGACGGCGCCCTCTACCTGTACCGGGGGAACGGCGCGGGCAGCTACTCCACCCGCGTCCAGATCGGCACCAGCTGGAACTCCATGAGCTCCCTGGGCTGACCCGAGGAGCCGGGCCGCGTTCGCGGCCCGGCCCGAGACCACGGCGAAAGGGCCCGGCTCCATCTGGAGCCGGGCCCTTTCGCTTGCGTCTCAGGCGGACTGGCGGACGACGATCCTCGTGCCGAGGATCGTCACGAGCGGCCCGGCCTCCTCGCCGCGGATGCGGCCGCACAGGAGGCGGGCCATCTCGCGGCCCATCGTCTCGGTCGGCTGGTGCACCGTCGTCAGCGGCGGCTCGGCCACCTCCGCGAGCGGCGAGTCGTCGAAGCCGATGAGCGCCAGGTCCTCGGGGACCCTGATGCCCCGCTCGCGCGCCACGCGCATCGTCGCGATCGCGAGCGGGTCGGAGTTGGCGAAGACCGCGTCCAGGTCCCCGGCGGTGTCGAACAGGTGGCGGGCGGCCTTGATGCCGCTCGCCTCGTCGAACCCCTCCGCGACCGAGACCAGGCCCTCCTCGACCGGCAGCCGGTGGCCGCGCAGGCCGTCCCGGTAGCCGTTGAGGCGGTCGACGCCCACCGCCATGTCCTGCGGGCCCGCGATCAGGCCGATGCGCCGGTGCCCGTGCCCGGCCAGGTACTCCACGGCCTGGCGCGCGCCCGAGCGGTTGTCGCAGTCGACGTACGCGATCGGGCGGAAGCCCACCGGCGTGCCGCACAGGACGATCGGGATGCCCGCGTCCTCCAGCCGCTCGGGCAGCGGGTCGCCCGAGTGGCTGGAGACCATCATGACGCCGTCGACGTGCTGGCCCATCAGGTACGACTCCAGGTCGGCGCGGTTGCCGTCCCGGGGCGCGAAGGTCAGCATCAGCCGCATGTTCTCCTCGGCGAGCTGCTCGGTGATGCCGCGCAGGACGCCCGCGAAGAACGGCTCGCTCCACAGCCACTCCTGGGACTCCGTGACGACCAGCGCCACGGTGTCCGTCCGCTGCGTCACGAGGGTCCTGGCCGCCTGGTTGGGGACGTACCCCAGCTCCTTGATCGCGGCCAGGACCGCCGCCCGGGTGTCCTCGGCGACCTTGGGCGAGCCGTTGATGACGCGAGAGACCGTGCCCCGCCCGACGCCCGCGTGCCGGGCCACGGTGTCGAGCGTCGGACGGCCGCCGCTGCGCCTGCGGCCGCCTCGCCCGGCGGCCGACGCCGGCTCGTCGGGGACCTCAGTTCGGGTATCGGTCATCGTGCATCACCTCGGGCATCGTCTGCGTGGAACTATTCTGCCTCACGATTCGAACGGGCGCGTCGCACCAGGTCGCCGTACCAGCGACCGGAGTCCTTGACCGTGCGCTCGCCGGTCTCGAAGTCGACGTATACCAGTCCGAACCGCTTGGTGTAGCCCCAGGCCCACTCGAAGTTGTCGGCCAGCGACCAGGCGAAGTAGCCCACGAGCGGGACCCCGGCCGCGACCGCGTCGGCGCAGGCGGCCACGTGGCCCTGCACGTACTCGAGCCGCTCGGGGTCGTGCACGCGCCCGTCCTCGAGCTTGTCGGGGAAGGCCGCGCCGTTCTCGGTCACCGCGAGCGCCACCTCGGGGTAGCCGGCGTGGAGGCGCGTGAGCATCTCGGTGAGCCCGGCGGGCTCGATCTCCCAGCCCATGTCGGTGACCGGCAGGCCCGCGGGGACGAACCCGATGTGCTCGTTCGCCGGCCACGCCGAGCCCGCGCCGGTGGGCGCCGCGGACGCGGAGGTCGCGCCGCCGTTGCCGGTGACGGTGAAGCGGCTGTAGTAGTTCACCGACAGGACGTCGACGGGCGCGTGGACGGTCTCCATGTCGCCGTCGAGGATGAACGAGAAGTCGGTGACGGCCTTGAAGTCCTCCACGACGTCCTCGGGGTAGGCCCCGCGCAGGGCCGCCTCGGTGAACCAGCGGTTCTGGACGCCGTCGACCCGGCGCGCCGCGTCGAGGTCGACGGGGGCGTCGCTGGCGGCGTGCACCGGGTAGAAGTTCAGCCCGATGCTCACCGTCGACTGCGGGTCGGCGACCTTGATGGCGCGCGCGGCGAGGCCGTGGGCGAGCATGAGGTGGTGGGCCGCCGCGATGGAGGCGGCCGGCTCGCGCCGCCCGGGGGCGTGCTCGCCCGAGGAGTAGCCGAGGAACGCCGCGCACCACGGCTCGTTGACGGTGATCCAGTGCTTGACGCGGTCGCCGAGGGCCCGGTGCGCGATGCGGGCGAACTCGCCGAAGCGCAGCGCGGTGGCGCGCTCGGGCCAGCCGCCGGCGTCCTCCAGGGCCTGCGGGAGGTCCCAGTGGTAGAGGGTGATCCAGGGGGTGATGCCCTCGGCGAGGAGGGCGTCGACGAGGTCGGAGTAGTAGGCGAGGCCCCGCTCGTTGACGCGGTCGTCCCCGTCGGGGCAGATCCGGGGCCACGACAGGGAGAACCGGTAGCTGTTGAGTCCGAGCGCCTTGATGAGGGCGATGTCCCCGGCGATGTTGCGGTAGGAGTCGATGGCGGTGTCGCCGTTCGACCCGTCGACCACCCGGCCCGGTTCGTTGACGAACGCGTCCCAGATGGACCGGCCGCGCCCGTCGGCCTCGGTGGACCCCTCGACCTGGTAGGAGGAGGTGGCCGCCCCCCAGGTGAACCCGGTGGGGAACCGGGTGTGCAGCGGAGGCGCGGACGCCTCCGGTTCGATCCGTGGACCTGATGTTGGTTGCGGGGCCGCGAGCGCGGCCCCCTCGATGTCGTTGCTCATTACTTGGTGGAACCTTCCATGATGCCGCCGACGATCTGTCGTCCGAACACGACGAACAGGATCGCGATGGGAATGATCGAGATCAGCGTGCCGGTGAAGATCATCGACAGGTCCGCTGACCACGTCGCGGTGGACAGCTGCCGGATGGCGAGCTGGATGGTCGGGTTCTCGCCGCTGAGCACCATGAACGGCCAGAGGAATTCGTTCCAGTTGAGCATGAAGGTGAGCAGGGCCAGCACCACCATCGCCGGTCGCAGGGCCGGGAGGACGATCCGCCACCAGATGCCCAGGGTGGTGGCCCCGTCGATGCGGGCGGCCTCGATGATCTCGTCGGGCACGGCCTGCTCCACGTACTGGCGCATCATGAAGATGCCGAACCCGTTGATGAGGAACGGCAGGATCACGGCCTGGAGGGTGTCGAGCCATTCGAGCTCGACCATCACCATGTACAGCGGCACGATGCCGAGCTGCTGGAGCGGGACCATCATCGAGAACAGGACCGTGGCCATGAGGACCTTGGAGCCGCGGAACCGGAGCTTCGCGAACGCGAAGCCGCCGAGGGTGGAGATGAGCACCACCGAGAACGTCACGATGCCGGTGATGATCAGCGAGTTCCGCAGGCCCAGGAGCAGGTTCGCCTCGGGGTCGGCCAGCGCCTGCCGGAGGTGCTCGCCGAGGTTGCCGCCGGGGATCAGCGCGGGCGGGAAGCCCGAGGCGTTCGACGTGGAGGTCGAGGCGATGACGATCATCCAGTACAGCGGGAAGATCGACAGGACGCTGACGGCGATGAGGCCGATCCGGGTGAACACGGTGGGCGCGTAGACGCCGTCACCGGACTCGACGGGGCGCTTCCTGCGCTGCTTCCGCGGCGGCTGCGGCGCGGGCCGGGGGGCGGGCGTCGGGACGTTGCGGGAGGCCGTTGCGGTGCTCATTTGTTCCCCTGGATGCGGTTGACGACGAGGAAGTTGACGGCCGCGACGATGCCGATGACCAGGAACAGCAGCCATCCGGCGGCGGCGGAGATCCCGTAGTTGCCGTGCGTGCGGAGGATGTCGACCAGGACCATCGCCGTGGTCTGGAACTGGCCGTCGGTGCCGCCGCCGAGCCTGCCGGAGCCGAACATCATGGGCTCGACGAACAGGGTCATGCCGCCGACGGAGGAGACGAAGACGGTGAAGATGATGACGGGCTTGAGCTGGGGGACGGTGATCTTCCAGAACTGCTGGCGCTGGGAGGCGCCGTCGACGGTGGCCGCCTCGTAGAGGTTGCGGGGGATGGTCTGCATGGCGGCGAGGAAGATGAGCGCGTTGTAGCCCATCCAGCGCCAGTCGACCATCGAGGCGATGGCGAGCCAGGAGGAGAACCGGCCGGCCTGCCAGTCGATCTTCTCGATCCCCACGAGGTCGAGGAAGCCGTTGACCATGCCGTACTCCTGGCCCCAGATGCGGGAGAAGATGACGCCGACGGCGACGACGGAGGTCACGATGGGGGCGAGGACGAGCATCCGCCACAGCATCGGGCGGCGCAGGCGCTTGTTCAGGGCGTTGGCGACCATCATGGCGCACACCAGCTGCGGGACGGTGGCGAGGATGAACATCCCCAGGGTGTTGACGACCGACCAGTTGAAGCGGTCGTAGTCGAACAGCAGGAACTTGAAGTTGTCCAGGCCCACGAACTCGCGGTCGTCGTAGCCGAGCTTCCAGCTGTGCATGGAGGCGTAGAGCGTGTACCCCATGGGGAACAGCCCGAACAGCGCGAAGAGGATGAAGTAGGGGGACACCAGGGCGTAGGGCGTGGCCTTCATGTCGGCTCGGGAGAGCCGTTCGCGCCAGGTGCGGCGCGGTGCGGTGTCAGTGGTCATATGGGTCTTTCCTTTCCGTCACGGCGAGCGTTTGCGGAGCCGTGGTTCCGTACGGCCGGTTCGAAACAAACGTCTGCGGAGCCGTGGACCGGCGGGCCGACACGTGCGAGAGGGGGAGCCGGCCCGCCGCGGGTTGGGGCGCGGCGGGCCGACACGGTGCCGCCGAGAGGGGTGTGGGACCGGTCCTGGGGCGGAGGCGTCGAACGGATGCTGGGTCCGTTCGACGCCGGTCCCGGCTCGGCGGCACTGGGTCTAGCGGCGCGGCGCGGGTGCGCCGTCGCTACCGGACCGGGGTCGGCCCCGGCGGCGGCAGGTGCCGCCGGAGCCGACCCGCGGGGGGAGTGCCTGGTTACAGGCCCGAGCCCGCGAGTTCGATCGCTTCACCGGCGTCGGCCTCGATCTGGTCCCAGACGTCGCCGGGCTCGAAGGTGCCGGCGACGACGCCGTTGAGGACGTTCTCGACCGCGGCCTTGACCGGCGGGTGGTAGTACGAGTAGTCCAGCGGCGGGAAGCCCTGCACCGAGGCGGTCAGGATCTGACCGGTCGGGGCGTCGTTGAAGTACGCGTTGGTCGCGTCGGCCACGGCCGGGTCGGCCTGCGCGGCGGGCGAGGACGGGAAGTTGCCCACGGCCTGGAAGACCTTGACCTGCTGCTCGGGGGCGCTCAGCCACGCGGCCAGCTCGGCGGCCTCCTCGGGGTGCGGGACGCCCTCGGGCACGGCCAGCCAGGAGCCGCCCCAGTTGCCGCCCACGCCGGGCGCGGCGGCCATGTCCCACTTGCCCGCGTTGTCCGGGCCCGCGTTGGGCTCGATCACGCCGGAGGTCATCCAGCCCGGGCACGGCATGACGGCGTAGCCGCCCTCGGCCTGGGCCGCGATCCACTCCTCGCTCCAGGAGACGAAGTTGCCGATGGCGCCCATCTCGTTGAGGTCGAGGATGGTGCCGACCGACTCCTGGACCGCCGGGGCGTCCATGGTCAGGTTGCCTTCGGCGTCCACGTACATCTGGCCGTCGCCGTTGCCGGCGAGCTGGCCCAGCAGCATGTTCTGGAGCTGGGTCGGGCCGTCGAGGAAGGCCGCGTCCACGTCGGAGTCGACGAAGGTCTGGGCCACGGACTTGAAGCCCTCCCAGTCGGCCCACAGGGCCGCGACCTCGTTGCGGTCGGTCGGGAGGCCGGCCTGCTCGAACAGGTCGGTGCGGTAGCACATGCCCATGCCGCCGACGTCGGTGCCGAAGCCCACGAGCTTGCCGTCGGGGGTGTGCCCGAGGTCCCACTTCCACTCGACGTAGTCGGCGGCGCGCTCCTCGTGGCCGTACTCGCCCAGGTCGGTCCAGTGGTCGCCGTTGCTGAAGAGCTGGACGACGCCCTGCTCCTCGACGCCGACGACGTCGCCGTTGACCGAGCCGGTCTCGAGGCCGGTCTCCAGGGTGGGCCGGTACTCCTGCTCCCAGTTGACCCCGTCGCCTTCGATCACGACGTCGATGTCGTCGTGGAGGGCCTCGTACTCGGCCTCCAGCCCGGCCTCGGTGTACCCGAAGGTGCCGAAGAGGGAGACGGTGAGCTGGATCTTGCCGTCCTCGGTGAGGCCGGCGTTCTCGTCGTCGCCGCCGGAGCAGGCGGCGGAGAGCGTGAGCGCCCCCGCGGCGGCGGCCGCGAGGGCCACCCTGCCGTGCTGTCGTTTGAGGAGATGCATCGTTGCTGGTTCCTTCCGGGCGCCTCGGCGGCGCCATGGGTTTGCAGAGGGGTTTTGAGGGACTGTGTTGTCGTGCAAGGCGGCTTGGACGCGGGCCGCCAGGCGTGCGCGGCGGCCCGCGGACTGAAACCGCCGAGGCGATCGCTCTTGGGAGCGATACCAGGATCGTACGGGAGCGTGTTCCATGGCGCAAGTCCGGGTGTGAGTGTCGTTACTTGCTTGTGACCCTGCCGGGCGGCCGGTGAAAATCGAAGGTCGCAGATCTGTAACTGTGAATCCGGATCAAAACGACGCTGAGCTGGAAAAATATTTGCCAAAAGGCACTGATTCGGCAGGTCCACGCAGAAATTTAGAGATGTCAATGTATTGACATAGCGGGACGAAGCTTGGGAGCATGGCCTGGGAGCGCTTCCGCATCAAGGTCCGTTTCGTTCCACTCGTGCGATTCAATGGCTGCGAGCCCGGCACAAGCGCTCCCACGAAAACAGACATAACCACCCATTCTCAGGAGTAGCGATAATGGATCTCGACAACCTGGCCCCGCCGCGGAAGCGCCGCCGATGGCGCCGCGCCGCGGCGGTGACGCTGCCGGTCGCCCTCGTGGGCACCTTCGCGGCGGTGGCCGCCCCCCAGGCGTTCGCCGCCGAGTACTGCGGCGGCTTCGAATACAAGGTCGTCTCCACTTGGGGCTCAGGCTTCCAGGCGAACGTCATCCTCACCGCGGGCGACGCCGGCCTCAACGGCTGGGACCTCGAATGGGACTTCCCGTCCGGCACCACCGTCTCCAGCGCGTGGAACGTCGACTGGAGCCAGAGCGGCACCGCCTTCTCCGGCTCCGACGTCGGCTGGAACGGCGCGGTCGCCGCCGGGCAGACCCGTGAGGTCTTCGGCTTCATCGGCGCGGGCCCGGCCACCGCGCCGACGAACGTCACCGTCAACGGCGAGTCCTGCGACGGCTCCGAGGAGCCGGTCGAGCCCGAGCTCGAGGTCTCTCGCGCGAACGTCGTCGTCGACGCGGGCTCGACCGCCTCGATCGACGTCGGCTTCTCGGCCGCCACCACCGCCGCGACCACCGTGACCACGGCCCGCACCTCCGGCTCCACCGACATCTCGGTGGCCTCGGGCGGCTCGCTCTCCTTCGCGTCCGGCGACACGGCGACCAAGCCGGTCACCTTCAGCGCGACCGAAGACGCCGCGGCGGCCGACTCGGCGACCTTCACCGTCTCGGCCCCCGGCTACGACCCGCTCGAAGTGGTCGTCACCGTCGCCGACCTCGGCGAGGTCACGCAGAACGAGGAGCGCTTCCTCGCGATGTACGACCAGCTCGCCGGGCCCGACTCCCCGTACCTGCACGAGACGGGCGTCCCCTACCACTCGGTGGAGGAGCTCATCGTCGAGGCGCCGGACTACGGCCACGAGACCACCTCGGAGGCCCTGAGCTACCTGATGTGGCTCGAGGCCGCCTACGGACAGGTCACCGGCGACTGGTCGGGTTACAACAACGCCTGGGAGGTCACCGAGGACTACGCGATCCCGGACCTCAACCCGACCAACTACGACCCGAGCTCCCCGGCGTCCTACGCGCCCGAGTCCGGCGACGTGACCGACTACCCGACGCAGATCGACTTCGACGCCCCCGTGGGCACCGACCCGCTCGGTGCGGAGCTGCGCTCCACCTACGGGGACAACCAGATCTACGGCATGCACTGGATCCTGGACGTGGACAACGCCTACGGCTTCGGCGAGTGCGGCGACGGGACCACCGAGCCCGCGTACATGAACACGTTCCAGCGCGGCTCGCAGGAGTCCACGTGGGAGACGATCGCGCACCCGTCGTGCGAGACGTTCGACTTCGGCGGCCAGAACGGCTTCCTCGACCTGTTCGTGGGCGACGAGCAGTACTCCCAGCAGGAGCGCTACACCGCCGCCCCCGACGCCGACGCGCGCGCCGTCCAGGTCGCGTGGATGGCCCAGCAGTGGGCGTCCGAGCAGGGGCAGGAGTCGGCGATCTCCGGTTCGCTCGACAACGCCTCCAAGATGGGCGACTACCTGCGGTACGCCATGGCGGACAAGTACTTCAAGCAGATCGCGGGCGACTGCATCGGCATTGAGAACTGCGCCGACGGCACCGGCAAGGACTCGTTCCACTACCTCATGAGCTGGTACTACTCGTGGGGCGCCGGCATGAACGGCGACTGGTCCTTCCGCATCGGCGGCTCCGGTGTCCACCAGGGCTACCAGAACGTCATGGCCGCGTACGCCCTCTCCGAGGGCGGCCTGGAGCCGGACTCGCCCACCGCGGCGGACGACTGGGCCCAGAGCCTCGACGCCCAGCTGGACTTCCTGGAGTGGCTCCAGGTCCCGGCCGGGTCCGAGGGCGCGGGCGCCCTGGCGGGCGGCGCGACGAACAACTGGGGCGGCAACTACGGCTCCCCGACCACGTCGGCCGAGCACGAGGGCCTGTACTACGACGAGCAGCCCGTCTGGCACGACCCGCCGTCGAACCGCTGGTTCGGCTTCCAGGCCTGGGGCATGGACCGCACGGCCCAGCTCTGCCTGGAGACGAGCGACGCCCGCGCCTGCGACATCCTCGACGCCTGGGTCGCCTGGGCCCTGTCGGAGAGCGAGATCAGCGCGACCGACTACAGCATCCCCGGCGACCTGGAGTGGAGCGGCGAGCCCGGCGCGGGCCTGTCCGTCTCCGTGAGCACCATGTCGCAGGACCCCGGCGTGGCCGGCGCGTTCGCGAAGATCCTGATGTACCACGCCGCCGCCACCGGCGACACGGCGTCGCAGACGGCCGCCTCGAACCTGCTGGACGCGCTGTGGGCCGTCAACGACGGCATCGGCGTGACCCAGACCGAGGCCCGGGCGGACTACTGCCGCTTCGGCGACGAGGTCTACATCCCCCAGGGCTGGACGGGCACCATGCCCAACGGCGACGTCCTGGAGAACGGGGTCACCTTCATCGAGACCCGGTCCTTCATGACCGAGTTCGAGGGCTGGGACCAGGTCCAGGCGTACATCGACGGCGGTTGCACGGGCGACGCCCCGGAGTTCGACTACCACCGCTACTGGCACCAGGTCGAGGTCGCGACGGCCTTCCAGACCTACGCCGCGCTCTTCGAGTAGATCCCCGGTGCGGCGCCCCTGCGACATCCGGGCGCCGCACCCGATACGCGCATGAAACGGGGCGACCGGCCGCAGCAGCTGCGGCCGGTCGCCCTCGTCTTGCGCCCCTTGCGGTTCGCTGAGCACACAGGTCGGGTCCGCCGGGTCTCCTCGGAGACGCGCCCACCGGGAACGACCTCTATGCTCAGCGCCTCCGGCCCCCGGCCGGCGCGCTGCGGTTCAGTCGACGTCGATGTCGAGGTCCTGCGCGGCGTCCCAGAAGCTCTCCGAGACGGGCCGGGTGCTGGCGATGCCGGCCAGCGCGGTCACGCCGCCGGGCAGGTAGGTCGAGGCGATGGTGGTGTAGTCCATGCCGTCCTCGGCGTGGGCGACGCTGATGGTGCCGCCGCTGCGGATGAGCCGCAGCCAGATCTCGTCGGACTCGGTGTCCACCGGCGACAGCGACCAGTCGGTGCGATCGCGGGTGGTCACGGTGGTGACGAGGTGCTGGCCCCCGAGGTACTCGGCGCCGGACCGGATCCAGTTGTACTCGTCGATGCGGATGGTCAATGAGGCCTCGGCGTGCTGGTGGCGGTGCTCGGGCCGGAACCGCATGGCGATCTCGCCGTCGCCTTCGAGCGTGAGGCCGTAGATGTAGACGTGGTCGCGCTGGTGCTCGCTTCCGGCGCTGCGACTGAAGGTGGTCTTCGTTTCGAAGTAGGGAGTGATCAATCCACCGTCAACCGTCCATTGTACTTCTTCTGAAGGAGACTGCATCATCCAATGATGCCACACGTGAAACGACCATTTTCCGACAAAACGGTCACGGTAACCCAAAGTTAATCCACTCTTCGGCTTCGTCACGAGCTTGAAACCCCAGCTCAATCCAGCTCTGATGCAGCGAGTGCGGCTTCCGTTACGCTTCTTGGAGAACGCGCGTCCAAGCTCGACGGAGCGCCTGCGGTCGAAGGCCGCCGGCCGGCGCGCGGCGCGGGAGGGGCCGATGCGGACCAGGCTACCCCGGCCGCGCCCGTTCCACGCCCCCTCGGCGCCGCCCGTCCCGCCCGCGTGTGACCCCCGCCGGACCGCGGGTTCGCCCCTGCCGCCCCCGGGACCTGGTGTCCTAGAGTGCCGGGGGCCCCGACCCGTGTCCTCCCCGGCCGCTCGACCGTTAGACCGGATGGACGAGTACGCAGGCACGGGAGCGAAGGCGAACGAGGAGATAGCGTGAGCATGCAGCATTCAGCGAGGCCGGCGTCGCATGACACCGATGCGCCCGAAGGGGGCCGAGGCCTGCCGCGCCAGGATCGCGCCGCCCCGCCTCGCCGCTCGCGGCACACCGCCGACGCCGCCGCGGCCGCCGACCAGTCCTCGATGGTCGTGCCGATCCCCGCGCGCTCGCGTCGCTCGCGGCGCGAGGAGCCCTCGAAGCTCTTCTCCCTGGAGGAGCCGCCGCCGCTGGAGGCGCCCGCGGGAATCACCGAGATCACCGGCTGGGCCCTGGCCTCGGCGATGTGGCGCGGCCACCTGCCCGAGCAGCTGCTGGGCATCGACTGCGGCTCCTGCAAGCAGGCCTGGCCGTGCGACACCTGGAAGATCGCCGACGACCTGCTCACCGAGTGCTGCGAGGCCGCCGGGGTCGTGCCGGCCGGGGCCCGCTAGGCTCGCGACGCGTCGAAGTTGAGTCGACCCGACTCAACTTTAGTGTATTTCATCACAATCGAGCCGTTCGACTTGACAGCCGTCACCGCCCGACTGAACATTGAGTCTATCCGGCTCAACTTGGTTCGGGGTTCCCGCCCGGCCGCTTGAGGCAGCGATCCGCCTCCGATTCGCGGGGGCATCTGTTCGGCTACGCAAGGAGATCAACATGGCACGTGCGGTCGGCATCGACCTCGGCACGACGAACTCCGTGGTCAGCGTCCTCGAAGGCGGGGAGGCCACGGTCATCACCAATGCCGAGGGGGCGAGGACCACCCCGTCCATCGTGGCGTTCGCCAAGAACGGCGAGGTGCTCGTCGGCGAGGTGGCCAAGCGCCAGGCGGTCACCAACCCGGACCGCACCATCCGCTCGGTCAAGCGCCACATGGGCACCGACTGGACCGTCGACATCGACGGCAAGTCGTACACCGCGCAGGAGATCAGCGCGCGCATCCTCATGAAGCTCAAGCGCGACGCCGAGGCGTACCTGGGCGAGAACGTGACCGACGCGGTCGTCACCGTCCCGGCCTACTTCTCCGACGCGCAGCGCACCGCCACGAAGGAGGCGGGCGAGATCGCCGGGCTCAACGTCCTGCGCATCATCAACGAGCCGACCTCCGCGGCCCTGTCCTACGGCCTGGACAAGGGCGAGGAGGAGCAGACCATCCTCGTCTTCGACCTCGGCGGCGGCACCTTCGACGTGTCCCTGCTGGAGATCGCCGACGGCGTCATCCAGGTCAAGGCCACCTCGGGCGACAACCACCTCGGCGGCGACGACTGGGACGACCGGATCATCCAGCACCTGGTCAAGACCTTCAACGGCCAGTACGGCGTGGACCTGTCCAAGGACAAGATGGCCATGCAGCGCCTCAAGGAGGCCGCCGAGAAGGCCAAGATCGAGCTGTCCAGCGCCACGCAGACCTCGATCAACCTGCCGTACATCACCGCCGGCCCCGACGGCCCGCTGCACCTGGACGTCTCGCTCTCGCGCGCCGAGTTCGAGCAGATGAGCTCCGACCTCCTCGACCGCTGCAAGAAGCCGTTCGAGCAGGCCGTCAAGGACGCCGGGATCAACGTCGCCGAGATCGACCACGTCATCCTCGTGGGCGGCTCGACCCGCATGCCGGCCGTCTCCGACCTGGTCAAGCGCCTCATCGGCCGCGACGCGCACAAGGGCGTCAACCCCGACGAGGTCGTCGCCATCGGCGCGACCCTCCAGGCCGGCGTCCTCAAGGGCGAGGTCAAGGACGTGCTGCTCCTCGACGTCACGCCCCTGAGCCTGGGCATCGAGACCAAGGGCGGGATCTTCACCAAGCTCATCGAGCGCAACACCACGATCCCGACCAAGCGCTCGGAGGTCTTCACGACCGCCGACGACAACCAGCCGTCGGTGCTCATCCAGGTCTTCCAGGGCGAGCGCGAGATCGCGGCCTACAACAAGAAGCTCGGCACCTTCGAGCTCACCGGCCTGCCGCCGGCGCCGCGCGGCGTCCCGCAGATCGAGGTCACCTTCGACATCGACGCGAACGGCATCGTGAACGTCTCCGCGAAGGACTCGGCCACGGGCAAGGCCCAGTCGATGACCATCAGCGGCGGCTCGAGCCTGGGCAAGGACGACATCCAGCGGATGATGTCCGAGGCCGAGGAGCACGCCGAGGAGGACCGGCAGCGCCGCGAGGAGGCCGAGGCCCGCAACATGGGCGAGTCGCTGGTCTACCAGACCGAGAAGCTGCTGGCCGAGTCGGGCGACAAGATCCCCGAGGACCTCAAGGGCCGCATCAACGAGGCCACCGGCGACCTCAAGGGCGCCTTGGGCGGCAGCGACATCGAGGCGATCAAGACCGCCACCGAGGAGCTGTCGAAGGTCAGCCAGGAGGCCGGTCAGGCCATGTACGCGGCGGCGCAGGCCGAGCAGGGCTCGCAGCCGACCGGTGACACGGGTGCGGCTCCGGGCGCCGACGACGTCGTCGACGCCGAGATCGTCGACGACGACAAGGACCAGAAGTGACGGACGAGGGCAACAAGGACGCCGAAGACCGCCAACCGCCCGAGCCCGAGGAGGGCGACGAGGAGCTCACGGTCGACGACATCCTCGCCGCCGCCTCGGACGACGGCCAGGCCGCGGACGACGCGGTGACCGTCCTCCAGGCGACGCTCGAGGAGCGCACGCGCGACCTCCAGCGGATCACCGCCGAGTTCCAGAACTACCGCAAGCGGGTCGAGCGCGACAAGGCCCGCTCCGGTGAGCTGGCGACGGCGGCGGTGCTCCAGAGCCTGCTGCCGGTGCTCGACGACCTGGACCGGGCGCGCAGCCATGGGGACCTCAACGGCCCCTTCGGCTCCGTGGCCGAGCAGCTCACGGGCGCGCTCCACAAGCACGGGCTGGAGGCCTTCGGGGAGAAGGGCGACCCGTTCGACCCGCAGCTGCACGAGGCCGTGGCGCACATGCAGATGCCCGACGTGGACGGTCCGACCTGCATCGACGTGATGCGTTCGGGCTACCGCCTGGGCGACAAGCTGCTGCGCGCGGCCCTGGTGGCCGTGGCCGAGCCGCTCGACGAGCCGGCCGCGCCCGCCGCCGAGGAGGCCCCGGCCGAGGACGGCGCCGCCGATGACGGCGGCACCGGTGAAGGCGACACCGCCGAGGGCGGCACCGCCGACGCCGCGGGCGGCGCCGGCGGGGGCGACACCGCCGGGACCGGGGCCCCGGAGGCCGACGCGGCCGAGGGGGCCGACGAGCCGGGCGGGTCCGCCGCGGCCCCGGAGGCCGAGTCCGACGACGAGGCCGACGGCAAGGGCAAGAAGAAGAAGCACAAGGGCGGCAAGGACTCCTAGTCCCGGACTCCCGGCCCCGGGAGTCCCGCCCTGCAACGAGCACCGTGAAGGAGGCGTCCCGTGGCATCGCAGGAATGGCTTGAGAAGGACTTCTACGCCATACTCGGCGTGCCGCAGGACGCCTCCAAGAAGGACATCGAGCGGTCGTACCGCAAGCTCGCCCGCGAGCTGCACCCCGACCACAACCCGGACCCGGACGCCGAGGAGCGCTTCAAGGGCGTCTCCGAGGCCTACTCGGTGCTCCACGACGACAAGGCCCGCGCCGAGTACGACCAGATCCAGCTGATGAAGTCCGGCCGCGGCGGCTTCGGTGGCATGCACGCGGGCGGCGGCGGCGTCAACTTCGAGGACCTGTTCGGCGGCGGCAGCGGGGGCGGGTTCTCCGACCTGTTCGGCGACCTGTTCTCCCGCGGCGGCTCGCGCCGCGCCGGGGCGCAGCGCGGCAACGACCTGCGCACCCACGTCACCCTCGACTTCGCCGACGCCGTGCAGGGCACCACCACCGAGATCCGGATGCGCGCCCCCGGCGAGTGCGAGACCTGCCGCGGCTCCGGCGCCCGGCCCGGGTCCGCCCCGACCACCTGCCCCCGCTGCAACGGCAGGGGACTGGTCACCGAGAACCAGGGCGCGTTCAGCTTCGCCCAGCCCTGCCCCGACTGCGAGGGCACCGGCACCGTCGTCACCGACCCGTGCCCCGACTGCGGCGGCACCGGCGCGACCACCCGGGACCGCGTCATCACCGTGCGCGTCCCCGCCGGGATCGGCGACGGCCAGACCATCCGCCTCGCCGGGCGCGGCTCCCCAGGGGAGCGCGGCGGCCCGGCCGGGGACCTGCTCGTGCGCGTGGGCGTGCGCGCCCACCCGCTGTTCGCCCGCGACGGCGACCACGTCACGCTGCGCCTGCCGGTGTCCTTCCCCGAGGCCGCCATGGGCGCCAAGGTGAAGGTGCCGACCCTCGACGGCCCCGTCACGCTGCGGATCCCCGAGGGCACGCCCACCGGGCGCGTCCTGCGCGTCAAGGGCCGCGGCGTCCCGAGCAAGGGCGACCTGCTGGTCACCGTCGACGTCGAGGTCCCCTCGTCGCTGACGGCCGACGCCAGGGAGGCCCTGGAGCGCTACGCGGCCGCCGCCCCCGCGGCCGACCGCTCGAAACTGGAACAGCTGACGGGCCAGTGACGTTGCACAGTTCGAACGTCCCGCGCGCGGCCGCGCGCGGCACCGCACCGCGGACGGGGACCCCGCCCGCGGGCGGCCGGAGAGGCACCAGGGAGGAACCGTGACCGCCTCGGACCGCACCGGCGGCCCCGCCCAGGGCCGCGGCCCCGACATGGGCGGGAACCCGCGGGTGCGCATCGAGATCGCCTTCCGCCAGCGCGTCCCCGGCGGCGAGGAGATCGACTTCGACGCCAAGATCCTCGCGATCTCCGCGGCCGCCGAGATGGCCGGGATGCACCCGCAGACCCTGCGCCAGTACGACCGGCTCGGCCTCGTCGAGCCCGCCCGCACCCCCGGCGGCGGCCGCCGCTACTCGGCCCGCGACGTCATGCGGCTGCGGGAGATCCAGCGGCTCAGCCAGGACGAGGGCGTCAACCTCGCCGGGATCAAGCGCATCATGGACCTCGAACGCGAGGTCCAGGCCGTGCGCACCGAGGCCGCCGCCCGCATCGAGGGGCTCGCCGAGGAGCTCCAGCGGGTCCGCGCGCAGCTCGCCGAGCTCCACGCCGTGACCGGTCCCTTCGGCCGCACGACCGACATCGTGCTGTGGCGGGGCGAGCAATGACGACCGCTTGCCATCGGTGCCGGTTTCGTTAGGATCGATCCCATGCGACGCAGACGACGACGGCACCGAAGTCCCCGGCCCGGCAGCGGCGGGCTCCGCGGATCGGAGCCGGCAAGGAGGCGTGAGCGTTGCTCATAGCCATCGGGCTGGTCATCATCCTGGCCGTCACCGCCGCCACGGGCTTCTTCGTGGCGCTCGAATTCGCGTACACCGCCGTCGACCGGTCCAAACTCGAGGACCTCGCCGCCGGGCCCGACCCCAGGCGCGCCTCCCGGGCCCGCCGGGCGCTCCAGATCTGCTCCCAGCTGTCCTTCGCGCTCTCGGGCGCGCAGCTGGGCATCACCGTCACCGCCCTGTTCGTGGGCTTCTTCGCCGAGCCCTACCTCGGCGAGGGCCTCGCGCAGCTCTTCGGCCTCGCCGGGGTCCCCGCGGTCGTCTCGGCCGCGGTCGGCACGGTCGTGGCCTTCGTGATCGCCAACGTCGTCCAGATGATCCTCGGCGAGCTCGGCCCCAAGAACCTCGCCATCGCCCGCACCGAGGCCCTCGCGCTGGGCCTGGCCGCCCCCACCCGCGTCTACCTCACCGTGTGCGGCCCCATCATCCGGTTCTTCGACACCGCCTCCACGCGGCTCCTCAAGCTGCTCGGGATCCAGGCCGTCGAGGAGCTCGAGCACAACGCCACCCCCGAGGACCTGCACCGCATCATCGACGTCTCCCGCGACGAGGGCGCGCTCGAGAAGGAGCTGTCCGAGCTGCTCGACCGCGGCCTCGACTTCTCCGTCACGACCGCCGAGCGGGCCATGACCCCGCGCGTCAACGTCCACACCCTGTCCGCGGAGGACACCGTGGCCGACGCGGTCGAGGCGCTCGCCGGGGGCCACTCGCGCTTCCCGGTCGTCGGCGACGACGTGGACGACCTGCGCGGCGTGGTGGGCATCGGCCAGATCATCGCCGTGCCCCGCGCGGAGCGCGCCGCCGTGCGCCTCGCCGAGATCGCCGACCCGGCCATGCTCGTGCCCGCCTCCCTGCCGCTGCCGCAGCTCTTGGAGCAGATGCGCGGGCGCCACCGCCAGCTCGCCTGCGTGGTCGACGAGTTCGGCGGCTTCGCCGGGATCGTCACCCTCGAGGACCTCGCCGAGGAGCTCGTCGGCGAGATCCGCGACGAGCAGGACCGCTTCGAGGCCGTCCCGGTCGCCCTCGCCGGCGGCGCCTGGCTCATCCCCGGCCGCTGGCGGGTCGACGAGGTCGCCGACGCCACCGGCGTCCAGCTGCCCGAAGGGGAGCACTACGAGACCATCGCCGGCCTGGTCATGGCCGAGCTCGGCCGCGTCGCCCACCCCGGCGACACCGTCGAGGTGGCCCTCGCCGACGAGACCGCCTACGAGGACGACGGCGGGGACCCCGTCCCGCGCAGCGTGCGGCTCGTGGTCGTCTCGTGCGCCCGCCATGTGCCGCAGGCGATCGAGCTCCACCCCCTGGCCGAGGAGGCGAACGCGTGAGCACCGGTCCCGCGCTGCTGATCTCCGTGGTCCTCCTGGCCGCCAACGCGTTCTTCGTGGCCGCCGAGTTCGCGCTCGTCGCCTCGCGCCAGCACCGGCTCGAGCAGGACGGCTCCGCCGCCGCCCGGGCCGCCCTGCGCGGCACCAGGAACCTCTCCCTCATGCTCGCGG
This sequence comes from Glycomyces amatae, assembly GCF_020991375.1. GTDB lineage: Bacteria > Actinomycetota > Actinomycetes > Mycobacteriales > Micromonosporaceae > Glycomyces > Glycomyces amatae. The sequence continues at coordinate 230,447 of NZ_JAJLQZ010000004.1, forward strand.
GCGCCCAGCTGGGCATCACCGCGTGCACCGTCGGCCTCGGCGCGCTGGCCGAGCCGGCCCTGGCGCACGCCATCGAGGTCCCGCTGGAGCACCTCGGCCTGGAGGCGGCCGCGCACCCGATCGCGTTCGCCGTCGCCCTGCTGGTCGTGGTGTTCCTCCACATGGTCGTGGGGGAGATGATGCCCAAGTCCTGGGCCATCACCCACCCCGAGGCCTCGGCGATGGCGCTCATCTGGCCGTTCACCGCCTACGTGTGGGTGACCAGGCCGATCCTGCTGGGGCTCAACCACGGCGCCAACGCCATGCTGCGGCTGTTCAAGGTGGAGCCGGCCGACGAGAAGGCCCAGGCCCACTCGCCCGAGGAGCTGCGCTACCTGCTGCGGTCCTCGGCCGAGGCCGGGATGCTCGGCGAGCCGGAGCACCAGATGCTCACGCACGCCATCGAGGTGCAGCGCCGCGGCGTCGGGGAGGTCGCGATCCCGTGGGACGCGGTCGTCACGATCCCGGACGACGCCACCGCCGCCCTCGCCGAGGAGCGCAGCCGCGCCACGGGCCGCTCCCGCCTGGTCGTGGTGGACGGGGAGGAGCGGCCGGTCGGGCTGGTCCACGTCCGCGAGGCCGTCCAGGCCGGGCCGGACGTCCCGATCACCGACCTGGCCGCGGCCCCGCTACTGGTCACGGCCGACACGACCGTGGCGGCCGCGGTGGCGCTCATGCGGCGCCAGCGGGCCCAGCTCGCCCTCGTGACCGGTCCCGACCGCGAGGTCACGGGCCTGGTCGCCATGGAGGACCTCCTCGAGGAGATCATGGGCGACTTCGAGGACGAGACCGACCGGGCGCAGGGGTAGCCGCGCGGCGCAGGGCCGGTCCTGCGCCGCGCTGGACGAAATCGCGACGACACGCGGTCCGGGCGTGTTCGTCGCCGATTTCGGGGTCTACAGGCGTGATCATGATTCATCAACCGTTTCCTGTGACTCTGGAAGACCATGTCGAAATTCTTCGAGGAATCCGGGCCCGAATTCGCCGTCTCGATGCGCGGCTACGACCGCCACCAGGTCGATGAGTTCGCCTCCCGGCTGTACCAGAACATCAAGTCCCACGAGCAGCAGCGCGACGAGGCCCAGCGCGCGCTGGACGCGGCCGAGCAGCAGCTGCGCCGCGCGGAGGAGCGCATCGGCGCGCTGGAGCGGCACGTGGCCGACCGAGCCACCCAGATCGCCGAGGCCGAGCAGCCGACCCTGGCGGGGCTCGGCTCCCGCGTCGAGAAGATCCTGCGCGCCGCCGAGCACGACGCGGGAGTCCAGAAGGCCGAGGCCAAGCGCCAGGCCGCGGCCATGATCGGGGAGGCCCGCGTCGAGGCCGAGACGATGATCCGCTCGGCCCACGCCGAGGCCGCCGAGACCGCCGCGACCACCGAGCAGGACGTCACCGAGATCCGCGGCCGCGCGGTCAACGAGACCACCGAGCTGCGCGAGAACGCCCGCCGCAACCACGACCTGGCCATCGCGGACGCCCAGCGCGAGGTCCAGACCGCCGCGGGGCAGTCCCGGACCGAGGCCGAGAAGACCCGTTCGCAGGCCGAGCGCGAGATTGCCGTCCTGCGGGCCACCGCCGAGCGCGAGGTCACCGAGCTGCGGGCGCTCGCCTCGCGCGAGGCCGACGAGCAGCGGGGCGCCGCCGGGCGCCTCCTGGCCGAGGCCGCCGAGCACCGCAAGCGGCGCACCCAGGAGCTCGCCCTCGCCGAGGCCGACCGGCGCGAGCGGGCCCAGAAGGAGGAGGCCGACCGCCACCAGCAGGCGATCGCCACCGCGCAGCGGATCGTCGCCGAGGCCGAGGACCGCCTGGCGCTCGCCGAGGAGCGCGCCCGCAGCGCCGAGAACCGGGGCCTGGAGCGCCGCGAGGAGGCCGAGCAGCACGCCCGGGACGCCGTGAACCGGGCCGCCGAGCAGGCCAAGGCGGTCACGGCCGAGTCGGTGAAGGAGGCCGAGCGGCTGCGCCGCGCCGCCGAGGAGCGCGCCGCCGAGCGCGTCCAGCCGCTCGCCGAGGAGGTCGAGGCGCTGTCGCGCCAGCGCGACAGCGCCGGTTCGAACCTCACCGACCTGCGCCGCCAGTTGGGCCTGCTCGCCAAGGAGGACGAGCCGACGATCTCGCAGCCGCCGAGCGACCTGGTGTTCCCCTCGACCGGCAGCGGGTTCGACTCGCCGTCCGCGAGCGGGGTCTTCGCCTCCGAGTCCGCGCCGGTGCCGATCAACCGGCAGCGGGACGGCTCCGACGCCGACCGGACCCAGCAGCTCCCGGTGATCCGCTAGGGGATTCCCGGACGCCCCCCCCGAGGCAGATCGGCACACCGCGCCGCGGTCGGCCGTGCGAGTGACGGAATCGTTCGAATCCGTGCTCGGCACTGGCCGACCGCGGCGCGGCCCTATATTATAAATAAACTGAACTAATTCGGTGGGGGCGGCTCGTCGCCCTCCGCACACCCCGGAGCGGCCCGCACCCGCGGACCGCGAGGCCGACCACGGCAAGCGGTTCACCGCCGCGGCCCGACCCTCCGCAACACCGACCACAGGAGCCCCCGCACTATGCAGCGCCGCATCTCGCTGATCCCGCAACCGCAGCAGCTCACCGCCGCCGACGGCGACCTCGACCTGAGCACCCTCGACGCCATCGCCGCCGACCCGGAGCTGCATCCCCTCGCCTGGCTCCTGTCCGACCTCCTCAACCGGGGCACCGGACTGCGCCTGGCGGTGACCGGCCCCGCCGACGGCCCCGTCCTGCGCCTGCGCCTGGACGGCGACCGGCCCGCGGACCTCACCACCGCCGCCGAGGCCTACCGCCTCGACGTCACCCCCGGCGGCGTCGACCTCGCCGCCGCCCACCCCGCGGGGATCGCCCGCGGCCTCGCCACCCTCCGCCAGCTCCTGCCGCCCGACGCCCTCCGCGAGGCCCCCGCCGCCGCGCCGGTCGTGCCGCTCGTGTCGATCCGCGACGAGCCGCGCCTGCGCTGGCGTGGCGTCATGCTCGACGTGGTCCGCCACTTCCAGCCCAAGGACTTCGTCCTCAAGATGATCGACCGGGCCTGGATGCACCGGCTCAACGTCGTCCACCTGCACCTGACCGACGACCAGGGCTGGCGCTTCGAGGTGCCCTCGCGCCCGAAGCTCGCCGAGATCGCCTCCTGGCGCGCCGAGACGAAGGTCGGCCACGCCCGCGACGAGTCCGAGGGGTACGACGGGACCCCGCACGGCGGGTTCTTCTCGGTCTCGGACCTGCGCGAGATCGCCTCCTACGCGCGCGAGCGCCACATCCTCATCGTCCCCGAGGTGAACCTCCCCGGGCACGCCCGGGCGGTCCTGGCCGCCTACCCCGAGCTCGGGGCGGGCCAGGACCAGCCGGTGTCGCCCACGTTCGGCGTGTTCGAGGAGGTCCTGGAGCCGACCCCGGAGGCGCTCGACTTCGCGCTCGAGGCGTACACGGCGATCGCCGAGTTCTTCGAGGGCCCGTTCGTCCACATCGGCGGCGACGAGGTCCCGATGACCCAGTGGGAGCAGTCCCCGGTCGCGCGGGAGCTCATGGAGCGGGAGGGCATGGAGGACGTGCGCGGCGTCCAGGCCTGGTTCACCAAGGCCTTCTGCGACCGCCTCACCGCGATGGGCAAGCGCGTCATCGGCTGGGACGAGATCCTCGACGGCGGGGCGCCCGCCGAGGCCGCGGTCCACGTGTGGCGCAACGAGGCCTACGTCAAGAAGGCCGTCGCCGCGGGCCACCAGGTCGTCGCCTCGCCCGAGCCCTACGCCTACTACGACCACTACCAGTCCGACGGCGAGGACGAGCCCCTGCGCATCCACGGCCTGGTCCCGGTCGAGCGGGTCGCCGGCTGGGACCCCGTCCCGCAGGGCGTCGACGAGTCGATGATCCTCGGCGTGCAGTGCCAGCTGTGGTCGGAGTACCTGCCGAACCCGCGGGACGTCGAGTACTCGGCGTTCCCGCGCCTGTCGGTGCTCGCCGAGGTCGGCTGGACGAACGTGGACGTGCGCGAGGCCAACCCGGTCATGGACCGCCTCGGCGACCACCTGGAGCGGCTGCACGCCATGGGGATCTGGTACCGCCCCCTCGAAGGGCCCGCGCCTTGGCAGCGCGGCGGCACCGGCTCGCGCAAGCGCTTCGCCTGGGAGCACCGGGGGCACCCCGCCGAGTAGCCCGGCGCAGGACGGGGGAAACCCTCGCGGGAGCACCCGCGAGGGTTTCCTTACGATGGGGGCCCCGGCGGCGGCGCTGGCTTATTGCGGGGTCAGCAGCAGGGTCAGCAATATGGGAGCGCCCGCCCCGTCGCCGGGGAGTCGTTGCGCCGGGCCCCTGAGGCCCGGCCGCGACCGGGTGGATGCGGCCTAGGGACGCCCGTAGCCGTCGATGGACATGATGCCGATGTCGGCGATCTTGACCACGGTCGTCGAGTTGGGGGCGTGGATGATCTGGTTGTCGCCGATGTAGATCGCGACGTGGCTCAGTCCGTTGTAGAACACGAGGTCGCCCTCCTGGAGCTCGTCGCGGGAGATCCGCGCCGTCTCGTTCCACTGCATCTGGGTGTTGTGCGAGAGGCTGACGCCCACCGCGCCCCACGCGCCCTGCGTCAGGCCCGAGCAGTCCCACGAGTCCGGGCCGGAGGAGCCGTACACGTACGGGTCGCCGAGCTGGTTGTACGCGAACTCCACCACGCCGGAGGAGCCGGAGTAGTCGCCGCCGCCGTAGGTCGGGGGGTTCTCCTCGGCGTACGCGTCCGCGTACTCGTCTTCGAGCGCCGCGATCTCGTCCTCGATCTCCTCCTGCTGCTCCTCGATGTCCGCGAGGATGTCGTCGGCGCTCTGCTGGAGCGCCTCGAGCTCGGTCCGGCGGGTCTGGAGCTCCTCGACGCGGGCGAGGTTGGCCGCCAGGACCTCGTTCTCGGCCGAGCTCAGGTTCTCGAGGTACATGAGGCGGTCGGCGAAGTCGGTGGCGTCGCCGGACAGGACCGAGTTGACCATCGCGAAGTCGCCGCCGGTGTAGGCGGTGGCCGCGAAGTCGGCGAGCGCCTCGGTGGCCTCCGCGGAGGCGGCCTCGAGCGAGGGCAGCTCCGCCTCGATCTCGGCGATGAGCGCGTTGGCGTCGTCGAGCTCCTCGCGCTTGGCGTTGTAGTCCTCGATGACCTTCTCGAGATCGGAGTGGCGGTCGTCGATCTCCGCCTGGATCTCCTCGCTCGTCTGCGCGGACGCCTGCGAGGCCGTGAGCAGCGAGGCCGAGACGGGCAGCAGTGCGGCGGCCGCGACGGCGGCGGCGATACGCCGGGTACGCACCAAGGGAGGTGCTCCTTCCTCTGGCCGCCTACCGGGTTAGCTGTCGGGTTCGGGCGGAAGGAAGGGTCGCCCTACGCGCCCGCGGACGCGATTCACCCCGTCGGCCCTGAGGGCGCCGACTGCTGGTTCCCCGGTTCGGCCCGGGGGGTCCCCGGCCGACTCGGCGGTGCCGCGCGGCGGATGCGGGGTGCACCCGAGTTTCCGACGCGACGGGTTCACGTTAGAGGGGCCTTCTCCGCCTTGACAAGGGCGGGGGGAGAATTTCTCGCACAATGGCACGGAATACTACGGGCCGCTGCTCGGGGCTGACAAGCAGTTGCCGGGATACCCCTGAGGGGTATACACTGACGACCGGAGGGAAGCGACATGGCGAGCGATCAGACCGACTGCGGGTCGGCGCACGGCGACACCGGCGAGGCCCGGCACTACTGGTACCACGGCGACAAGGCCGCGCTCACCCGCCGCCTCAAGCGCATCGAGGGCCAGATCCGCGGCATCCAGCGGATGGTCGACGAGGACGAGTACTGCATCGACATCCTCACCCAGATCTCGGCGTCCACCAAAGGACTCCAGGCCGTGGCGCTCAACCTCCTCGAGGGCCACCTGGCCCACTGCGTCGCCGAGGCCCAGACCTCCGGCGACGAGGCCGCCGCGCAGGCCAAGGTCAAGGAGGCCTCGGACGCGGTGGCCCGCCTGCTCAGAACCTGACCGACAGGAGTCGACATGGAAACCGTGTACGTCGTCAAAGGCATGACCTGCGGGCACTGCGCCGGCAGCGTCACCCAGGAGCTCACCGCCCTCCCCGGGGTCGAGGGCGTCGACGTGGCCCTGGACACCGGCAGGGTCACCGTCAAGAGCGGGGCCGCGCTCTCCCAGGACGCGGTCCGCGAGGCCGTCGACGAGGCCGGCTACGAGCTCGTCGGCGTCGCCGAGTAGCGCCTTCCCGGCCCTGGACGCCTGTTCGCCAGGTGTTCAGGGTCTCGTCGTTGCCGCGGCGGGGCGCCCCTGACGTAAAGTCGGGGCATGGCAGTCTCCGACGACGACCGTTCCGTCGAACTCGACGAGGACTTCTCGGTGCTCCCGGACCAGACCTCCGACGACACCGACCGCGGCTGGGGCGAGGCGGTCCCCGAGCGCCCCGCCCGCTCCGGGCTCTCGGCCCGCGACCTCGACCTCCTGGCCGAACGCCCCCCGCACTGGTCCTAGGGACGTCCGGCGTTGCCGCGCCCCCTTACGGTGTCCGGCATGACGACCGCTCCCGCCCGGACCAGACCCTCCCGGAAACCTCCGGCGGTCATCGCCGCCACGGCCGCGATGCTGGGCGCGATCGCCTTCGACATGGTCACCGGGGCGCTCGGCGGGCTCACCCTCTTCGGGCTCGACTGGGCCGAGGCCGACGGGAAGAACATCGAGATCCCGCAGTACACGCGAGACGTCCTGCGGCTCGGCTTCTGGCACCCCGCCGTCTGGATCCTGCCGCGCTGCGTGCTCGCATGGCGCCTCCACAAGGGCTCCGCGGCCGGAAGGGCCGTCACCATCGCGGTCGAGGCGCTCGCCGTCGCCGCCTGGGCGCCGACGCTGTTCATATGGGTGGACGGCGGCTACGGGGTCGTCCAGAGCTACGACTTCGGCCCGCTCCGCGTCTGCGCGGCCGTCTGCGCGGCCGCGTCGATCGCGGTCATCGTCCTCCTCTGCACCCCCGCCGTGAGGGCCTGGTGCGCCCGCCGACCCGCACCGCAGGGCCCGGGCCCCGGCGCCTGCCCTTGCGGGGCAGGCATACCGTGTCGAGCAGCAGGCTCTCGTACTCAGCCCTTCACGGCGCCTCCGGTCAGCCCCGAGACGATGTAGCGCTGGAGGCTCATGAACACCGCGACGGTGAGCACCGAGGTCAGGAGCGTCCCGGCCGCGAAGATCCCGAAGTAGCTCGCCGGGGAGTTCTCCGCCGTCAGCGTCTTCAGCCCCACCGCGAGCGTCATCTCCGGCCGGTCGGTCAGGAACAGGCTCGCCAGGATGAAGTCGTTCATCGTCCCCACGAACGCCAGGATCCCCGAGATCGCGATGATCGGGGCCGCCAGCGGCAGGACCATCCCGAAGAAGATCTGCGCGTGGCCGGCGCCGTCGATGGTCGCCGCCTCGTCGAGCTCCTTCGGGATCGTGTCGAAGAAGCCCTTCATCAGCCACGTCGAGACGCCCAGCGCCCCGCCCATGTACACCAGCATCAGGCCCAGCTTCGTGTTCAGGCCCGCTACCGGGTAGAAGTCGCCGATGGTGCCGAAGATCAGGTACAGCGCCACCACGGCCAGGAACGCCGGGAACATCTGGATCAGCAGCAGGAACAGCAGCATCGGGCGGCGGCCCTTGAAACGGAACCGGCTGAACGCGTACGCCGCGAGCGAGGAGATGAAGATCGAGATGAACGCGGCCGGGACCGCGATCACCAGCGAGTTGAGGAACCACTGCCCGAACGGCACGTTCGGCTCGGTGAACAGCTTCTCGAAGTTGCTCAGGCTGAATCCGGTCGGCAGCAGGCTCGTCGAGGACAGCGTCCCGTTCGGGTTGAACGCCGCCGAGATCACGTACACGATCGGGACGAGCCCGAACGCGAGCACGGCGAGGGCGACGAGGTGGCGCCAGCCGGTGTCGCCGGCCCACTTCGCGAACGGGTGCCTGCCGGGGCGCTTCACGGGAACCGTCATGCGTACACGTCCTCCTGGTTGCGGGTGAAGCGGAACATGACCGCCGAGATCGTGGCGACGATCAGGAAGATGAACACGCTGATGGCGCTCGCGAAGCCGTAGTCGGCGCTGGAGGACCCGAAGGCCTGCCGGAACGCGTAGGTGATCAAGAGGTCGGTGCCGCCGACCGCGTCCCCGGCCCCGAACGGATGGCCGCCCGAGAGCAGCTCGATCGCGTTGAAGTTGTTGAAGTTGAACGCGAACGAGGAGATCAGCAGCGGCGTCAGCGCGATCAGGAGCAGCGGCAGCGTGATCTTGCGGAACGCGGTCACCCCGGTGGCCCCGTCGATCCTGGCCGCCTCCAGCGAGTCCGAGGGCAGGGCCTGGAGCGCGCCGAGCGAGATGAGGAACATGTAGGGCCAGCCCAGCCAGGTGTTGGCGATGAGGACCATCGCCCGCGCCGACCAGGTGCCGCCGTACCAGTTCACGTTCAGGTTGAACAGGTCGTTGACGAGGCCGAAGTCGCGGTTGAACATCTGCGCCCACACCAGCAGCATCGCGAAGGACGGCATGGCGTACGGCAGGATCATGATCGTCCGGTAGACCTTGGTGCCGCGCATGTCGGGCTTGTTGAGCGCCATGGCGGTGCCGAGGCCGATCGCGAACGTGAGCAGGACCGATCCGGCCGCGAACATGACGTTCCAGGCGAAGATCCCGAGGAAGGGGCCGCGGATGTCGGGGTCGGTGAGGACGGCGAGGTAGTTGTCCGCGCCGATGTTCACGCGCCAGCCCACGAGCGCGGCCTGGCCGTCCTCGGTGAGGAAGCTGCCGGTCTCGTCGTCGGCGTGCCAGACGGTGCCCGTGGCGGTGTCGGTGATGCAGTCGCAGCCCTCGTCGTAGGAGCGCGTGGAGTGGCCCTCGAACGCGGACAGGCCCTGGACCTTGATGCCGGACTCGGGCCCGGTCGGGACCGCGAGCTCGGTGAGTTCACCCTGGCGCTCGCCCAGTTCGGCGAGGGTCCACACGGTGTAGTCGGGGGCGGCGGTGACGCGGCCGGTGGCGTCGACGGTGGCCCCGTCGAGCTCGGTGAGGCCCTCTTCCGTTCCGGCCCAGGTGGAGCCGTCGGCCTCGTCGGTGAGCAGGAGGGTGAGCTCCCCGGCGGCGGACTCGCCGACCGCGAGGAGGTAGGTGGCGCCGCCGGGGGTCTGCTGGACCCCGGCGGCGATGATCGCCTCGGTGGCCTGCTCCTTGTCGACGCGGTGCCCGTCGCCGTAGTTGGAGAAGGAGGTGCCGATGGTCAGCACGACCGGGAGGATCTGGAAGGCGATGAGCAGCAGGGTGCCGGGGACGAGGTACTTGAGCTGGATCGCCCGGCGCTGGAGGTAGACGTAGAAGACGACGGCGACCACGGCCGCCTCCAGCGCCAGGCCCCACCAGGCCTCGGCTGCGATGAGCGGCATCGCCGCCCAGACGGCCAGCGCGGCGACCACCGCGAGTACGCCGATCTTGATGATCAGGCCCGCGGCGGTCGCAGAGCCTTGGGGCCGTTGGTCGAGCACAGTGCGATCCTTCGCTCGTCGAGGCTTACCGGGGGGCGCCGCTAGGAGCCGGCGACGGCGTCGCGGATGGACTGCGCGGCGGTCGCGGCGGCTTCCTCACCGGTGGAGACGCCGTCGACGGCGTCGGCCTGCGCGCGGCCGAAGGGCTCCCAGACGGCGTTCATCGCGGGGATGTTCGGCATCGGGACGGCGTCCTCGCCGGCGGCGGCGAAGCCCTGGACGTCGGTGTTGCCCTCGGAGTAGGTCTCGGCGGCGGCGGTCAGCGCCGGGAGGCGCCCGCCGGCCTCGGCCAGCTTGAGCTGGAGGTCCTCGGCGAGGACGTAGTTGGTGACGAACTCCTGGGCGAAGACGGCGTTCGCGGCGGTCGCGGAGACGTAGAAGCCCTGGACGCCGAGGAACGGCGCGGCCGGGCCCTCGCCCTCGAAGCCGGGGATGGCGGTGACCTCGTAGTTGAGGCCCGCGCCCTGGACGTCGGTGAGCGCCCACGGGCCCGAGATCATGAACGCGGTCTTCTGGTCGACGAAGAACGGGATCACGTTCGAGGCGTCGTAGGTGGTCTTGAGGACGCCCGCGGCGCCGAGCTCGGCGAACTTCTCGAACGCGGCGATGCCGCCCTCGGAGTCGACGCCGACGTCGTTCGGGTCGAGGGTGCCGGTGCCGTCGTCCTTGAACAGGTAGCCGCCCATGGAGGAGAACAGCGGGTAGGCGCTGTAGGCGTTGCCGTCGACGCCGACCTCCATGGTGAGGACCTCGTCGGTGCCCGCGGCCTCGCCGGCGGTGACGAGCTCCTCGAAGGTGGCGGGGGCGGTCGGGGCCAGGTCGGTGTTGCGGATGAGGGCGAGGTTCTCCAGCGCGTAGGGGACGCCGTAGACGTTGCCGTCGACGGTGAAGGCCTTGACGGAGGCCTCGCTGAGGGCGGCCTTCTTGTCGTCGGCCAGGGTGACGGGGGAGATGACGCCGTCGGCGGCGAACTGCCCGGACCAGTCGTGCGCGCCCACCACGATGTCGGGGCCCTGGCCCTGCTCGGCGGCGGTGAGGAAGTCCTCGCGGAGGGTCTCCACGTGCTCCTCGACGGTGACCTTCACGCCGACGGAGGTCTCGAAGTCCTTGACGAACTCCTTGAGGACGGAAGTGCGGGTCTCGTCGGCCCAGATGACCAGCTCGCCGGAGAACGCGCTCGTCTCCTCGCTCGACGAGTCGCCGCCGTCGTCCGAACCGCAGGCGGCGGCCGCGCCGAGAGCGGCGGCCGAGGCGGCGGTGATACCCAGGGTCCTTCTACGCATGTCTTCTTCTCTCCTCATTGAGGGGCCCCGGGGCGGGGGCCGACGGCCCGGGACTCGCGTCCCGACTCCACCACACATTAGCAAGATGTTTCAGAATCAGGAAAGCCTTGCAACCAAACTGTTGCCAACTTTCAGATAGGCTAGTCTGTCATCATGCGGCTTCGACTCTCTGACATCGCCCGGCAGGCCGGGGTCAGTGAGGCAACGGTGTCCCGGGTGCTCAACGACAAGCCCGGGGTCGGTCAGCAGACCCGACAGTCCGTCCTCACTGCCCTCGACGTGCTCGGCTACGAACGCCCCCAGGCACTTCGCAAGCACGCTATCGGCCTGATCGGCCTCGTCGTGCCCGAACTGGAGAACCCGATCTTCCCGCTCTACGCGCAGACGATCTCCAACGTCCTGGCCGGTTCGGGGTACACCCCGGTGCTCTGCACGCAGACCCCCGGCGGGGTCTCCGAGGACGAGTTCGTGGAGATGCTCCGTGAAAGGGCCGTCGCCGGCATCATCTTCGTCTCAGGGCTCCACGCCGACACCGCCGCGAGCACTGAGCGGTACCAGGAACTCAAGGACAAGCGCTTGCCGGTCGCGTTCGTCACCGGCCACCCTGCGGGGGTCGAAGCCGCCTCCTTCTCCTGCGACGACACCGTCGCCGCCCGCATCGCGGTCGAGCACCTCGCCGGACTCGGCCACGAGAAGATCGGCCTCGTGTCCGGCCCCGACCGCTACTGGCCGGTGCGCCGCAAGATCGCCGGCTACCGCGCCGCCATGCAGGAGGTCGGCCCCGAGCTCATCGAGCTCACCCTCTTCGGCGAGCAGGGCGGCCACGCCGCCGCGTCCCGCCTCATCGACCGCGGCGCCACCGCGGTCGTCTGCGGCTCGGACATGATGGCCCTCGGCGCGATCCGCGCCGCCGAGGAGCGCGGCCTCGCCGTCCCCGCGGACTTCTCCGTCGTCGGCTACGACGACTCCCCCCTCATCGCGCACACCAACCCCCCGCTCACGACCGTGCGGCAGCCGGTGCGCGACATCGCCACCGCCGCCGCCCGGACGCTGCTCGACGAGATCGCCGGGCAGCCCACCCCCTCGTCGGAATACCTGTTCCGGCCCGAACTCGTCGTACGCGGTTCCACCGGTGCGGCGCCCCGCGATTGAAAGGGAACTGCCCGATGAGTGAACACTGGTGGCGCGACGCGGTCATCTACCAGGTGTACCCGCGCTCCTTCGCCGACGCGAACGGGGACGGGATGGGGGACCTGGAGGGCATCCGCTCCCGCATCCCCTACCTCGCGAAGCTCGGCGTCGACGCCATCTGGCTGTCGCCGTTCTACGCCTCGCCCCAGAAGGACGCGGGCTACGACGTGTCCGACTACCGCGCCATCGACCCGCGCTTCGGCGGCCTCGACGACTTCGACCGGATGCTCGAGGCCGCCCACGAAGCGGGCATCCGCCTCATCGTCGACCTGGTCCCCAACCACACCTCCTCCGAGCACGTCTGGTTCCAGGCGGCCCTCGCCGCGGCCCCCGGCTCGCCCGAACGAGAGCGCTACCACTTCCGCGACGTCGACCCGCAGGCCCCGGACACCCCGCCGAACAACTGGCAGTCGATCTTCGGCGGCCCGGCCTGGACGCAGACCCCCGACGGCAAGCAGTGGTACCTGCACCTGTTCGACGCGACCCAGCCGGACCTGAACTGGGACAACGCCGAGGTCCACGAGGAGTTCAAGTCGGTCCTGCGCTTCTGGCTCGACCGCGGCGTCGACGGCTTCCGCATCGACGTCGCCCACGGCATGGTCAAGGCCAAGGGCCTGCCCGACACCGGCGGCGACGGCACCATCGAGATGATCGGCACCACGCAGGCCCCGTTCTTCGACCAGGACGGCGTCCACGACATCTACCGCACCTGGCGCCCCATCATCGAGGAGTACGAGGGCGACCGGATCTTCGTGGCCGAGGCCTGGACCGACTCGGCCGAGCGCCGCTCGCTCTACCTGCGCCCCGACGAGCTCCACCAGGCGTTCAACTTCGACCTGGTGCTGGCCCCGTTCAGCGCGGTCGACTTCCGCAAGGCGATCGACTCCGAGATCGCCAACAACGCGGGCGTGGGCGCGCCCTGCACGTGGGTGCTGTCCAACCACGACGTGCAGCGCCACGTGACCCGCTACGGCGGCGGCGCCCAGGGCCTGGCCCGCGCCAAGGCCGCGACGCAGCTGCTCCTGTCGCTGCCGGGCGTCGTGTACGTCTACCAGGGCGAGGAGCTGGGGCTCAACGAGGTCCTCGACCTGCCCGCCGAGGTCCGCGAGGACCCCACGTTCTTCCGCACCAACGGGGAGCAGATCGGCCGCGACGGCTGCCGCGTCCCGCTGCCGTGGGCGAAGGACGGCGCCTCGCTGGGCTTCGGCCCGGCGGGCGAGCCGTGGCTGCCGCAGCCCGCGGACTGGGCGGACCTGTCGGTGGAGGCCGAGGACGGCGCCGAGGGCTCGACCCTCGAGTTCTACCGCGCGGCGATCAACCTGCGCAAGGAGCTGCGCGCCGGGGTCACCGGCCTGACCTGGCTGGCCGACCCGGGCGAGAACGCCTTCGCGTTCGACAACGGGGCCTTCGTCGCGGTCGTGAACTTCGGCGACGAGCCGGTCCCGGTAGCCGAGTACGACACCGAGGTCCTCCTGGCGAGCGCCCCGCTCGAGAACGGGAACCTCCCGGGCGGCGCGGCCGTCTGGTTCGCCAAGTAGCGCAAGGCGAACGAAGGGGCCCGGAGCGTACGTTCCGGGCCCGCTGCCATTGCATTCCGCACCGGACGACACGCCACGTCGAAACATGAAATCCGACGACAGGTCGCCTAGCATTGCTCTATGGCAACCGTAGAAGTCCATGACCTGTCGGACGCACTCGTGGCGAAACTGCGCGAGCGTGCAGAGCGTTCGCATCAGTCCTTCGACGCCTATCTCAGGAGCATATTCGAGCGTGCGTCCCAAGTCATCAGTGTTGAAGAGGCCATCGCCCGAGGGCGGGAAATCTCGAAGGGCAGCGGTGTCACGGCCGACGATGTGGTCGCCGCCCTCGAAGAGAGCCGGGCAGCGCGCGAGTGATCGTCATCGACACATCGGCGATGGTCGAGTTTGCTCATTGGCGAGGACGAACGGGCCGAGAAGGCCCGCGAAGCCGTCACGGGCGAGGCGCTCGCGGCACCGCATGCGATCGACCTCGAGTTCACGTCGGTCCTCCGCGGCATGACCATCGGTCGAAAACTCTCCGAGGACAAGGCCGAAGCGGCTCTCTCCACCCTTGAGCAGCTCGATCTGCGAAGGTACGACCACACGTGGTACCTGCCCCGGATTTGGGAGCTGCGAGCGAACATGTGGCCGTACGATGCGGCGTTCATCGCGCTTGCGGAGGCTCTGGGGATTCCATTGCTCACCGCCGACAGGAAGTTCGGCGGAGTCCCGAAGACCGGATGCGCGGTCATCACGGTCTGAGGAGACGACAGGGCCCGGAGCTTTTGCTCCGGGCCCCTTCGTTCGCCTTGCGGCGCTTACTTGACCTTGTTGCCCGCGGAGCGGAGCTGCTGGCAGGCCTCGACGATGCGGGCGGCCATGCCGGCCTCGGCGAGCTTGCCGTAGGCGCGCGGGTCGTAGGCCTTCTTGTTGCCGACCTCGCCCTCGACCTTGAGCACGCCGTCGTAGTTCTTGAAGATGTGGTCGACGATCGGACGCGTGAACGCGTACTGCGTGTCGGTGTCGATGTTCATCTTGATGACGCCGTAGTCCACCGCGTCGGAGATCTCCTGCGCGGTCGAGCCCGAGCCGCCGTGGAAGACCAGGTCGAACGGCTTGTCCTTGCCGAGCTCCTTGCCGAGCTCGTCCTGGATCTCCTTGAGGATCTCCGGGCGCAGGTGCACGCCGCCGGGCTTGTACACGCCGTGCACGTTGCCGAAGGTCAGGGCGGCCATGTAGCGGCCGTTCTCGCCCGAGCCCAGGGCCGCGACGGTGGCGCGGGCGTCCTCGACGGTGGTGTAGAGCTTCTCGTTGATCTCGGCCTCGACGCCGTCCTCCTCGCCGCCGACGACGCCGATCTCGACCTCGAGGACGATCTTCGCCTTGGCGGTGCGCGCCAGGAGCTCCTGGGCGATCTCGAGGTTCTCCTCGAGCGGCACGGCCGAGCCGTCCCACATGTGCGACTGGAACAGGGGCTCCTCGCCGCGGGCGACGCGCTCCTCGGAGACGGCCAGCAGCGGGCGGACGAAGCCGTCGAGGTGGTTCTTCGGGCAGTGGTCGGTGTGGAGGGCGACCTTGACCGGGTAGTTCTTGGCGATCTCGTGGGCGGCCGCGGCCAGGGCCACCGCACCGGTGACCTTGTCCTTGATCGTGGGGCCGGAGAGGTACTCGGCGCCGCCGGTGGAGACCTGGACGATGCCGTCGGACTCGGCCTCGGCGAACGCGGCCAGCGCGGCGTTGAGCGTCTGGGTCGAGGTCACGTTGATGGCCGGGTAGGCGAAGGAGCCGGCCTTCGCCCGGTCGAGCATCTCGTTGTATTCCTCGGGTGTTGCGATGGGCATGCTGCCTGCTCCTTAGACAAGTCGTTGAATGCTCCCCGACCGGGGGCGGTGCTCAGACGCCGCTGTCTGATGGCCTCGAACCGTTGCGTCGGGGTGAAGTATTGCCCACGACCGTGTGAAGGCCCTCCTCAGGCTACCTGTTGGTTCGCAGGCCGCACGGGCACGGGCGCGTCTACGGTGGGTTATATGAACTATCACCAGGAATGGGCGGACGAGTCCGACGAGTTGTCCGAGTTCGATCTGGCGAACTCGGCGGACCCGCCGGACGAGGGCGACCCCGAGGAGAACGTGACCGAGGACGAGGGCGTCGCCCCGGACGAGGCCGACCCGGCGGACGCGGCCGAGCAGCGCCGGGTGATCGTCGAGGACGAGGAGGAACCCCGGTAGGGACGGCACCGGGCCCGTCCCCGCGTTCGCGGTGACGGGCCCGGTGGTGCTTCAGGCGGCCCGGGCCGCGCCCAGCTGCTGTGCTTCAGACAGTCGAGGCTGCGCCCAGCTGCTGTGCTTCAGGCAATCTAGGCTGCGCCCAGCTTGTCGAGCACCCACGCCAGGTTGAAGGCCTCTTCCTCCCAGGCGTCGTAGCGGCCCGAGCGGCCGCCGTGCCCGGCCTCCATCTCGGTCTTGAGCAGCACGTCGGACTCCGGGCTCTCGTGGCGCAGCTTCGCGATCCACTTGGCGGGCTCGTGGAAGCCCACCCGGATGTCGTTCAGGCTGGTCACCGCCAGGATGGACGGGTAGCGGACGCTCGTGACGTTCTCGTAGGGCGAGTACGACTTCATGTACTCGTAGACCTCCGCCGACTCCAGCGGGTTGCCCCACTCCTCCCACTCGCCGACGGTGAGCGGCATGGTCGGGTCGAGGATCGTGTTGAGCGCGTCCACGAACGGCACGTCGGCGAGGATGCCGGCGAACCGCTCGGGGGCGAGGTTGGCGACCGCGCCCATGAGGAGGCCGCCGGCCGAGCCGCCGCGGGCGACGATCCGGTCGGGGGCGGCCCAGCCCGCCTTGACGAGGTGGTCCGCGCTGTCCACGAAGTCGGTGAACGTGTGCTTCTTGTGCAGGAGCTTGCCCTGCTCGTACCACTGCCGGCCCATCTCGCCGCCGCCCCTGACGTGCGCGATCGCGAAGACCACGCCCCGGTCGAGGAGGCTGAGGCGGGCGATGGAGAAGTACGGGTCGATGGAGTGCTCGTAGGAGCCGTAGCCGTACAGCAGGCACGGCGCGGTCCCGTCGGGTTCGACGCCGGCCTTGGCGACGATCGAGATCGGGATCCGGGTGCCGTCGGCGGCGGTGGCCCACTCCCGGTACTGGGCGTAGTCGGCCGGGTCGAACTCGCCGAGCACGGCGGTGCGCTTGCGCAGGTGCAGCTCGGCGGTGTCGATGTCGTAGTCGTAGACCGACGGCGGGGTCACCAGCGAGCCGTAGCCGATGCGCAGCTGGCGCGAGTCGTAGTCGGGGTTCTGGCCCAGGCCGACGTCGTAGAGCGGCTCGTCGAAGGCGATCTCGGTGAGGCGGCCCTCCGCGTCCAGCAGGGCGACCCGGGGGAGGCCGGCGCGGCGCAGTGAGACGACGGCGTGGCCGGCGAAGGCCTCGACGGACTCGAGTCGGACGGCCTCGTCGTGCGGGATGACCTCGTGGAAGCGGGTGGTGTCCTCGACGGGGGTCCAGCCGAGGGCGAAGTTCTCCGCGTCCTTGTTGTGCAGCACCCAGAACCGGTCGCCCTGGTGGTCGATGACGACCTCGACGCCCTGCTCGCGCCCGTTCCCGAAGACGGTGAACTCGCCCGTGGGGTCGTCGGCGTCGAGGTAGCGGTACTCGGTGGTGGTCGAGGAGCCCGAGTAGACCACGAGGTAGCCCTTGGAGCGGGTCAGGCCGATGCCGGTGCGGAACCGCTCGTCGTCCTCCTGGTAGACGAGCACGTCCTCGGTCTCGCCGAGGACGTGGCGCCACACCTGGTGGGGGCGCCAGGCGTCGTCGACCTTGGTGTAGAAGAACACCGAGCCGTCGGCCGACCACGCGCCGCCGTAGAAGACGCCCGCGATCTCGTCGGCGAAGACCTCGCCGGTGCGCAGGTCCTTGAACCGCAGGGTGAACCGCTCGTCGCCGGAGTAGTTGACGGCGAAGGCGAGGAGGTTCCCGTCGGGGGAGACGTCGTAGATGCCCAGGGAGAAGAAGTCGTGCCCTTCGGCGAGGGCGTTGCCGTCGACGAGGACCTCCTCGCCCTCGACGGCGGCGCCCGCCTCGATCTCGGGCGGCGTGTCCCCGGCGGCCTTGAGGCGGCACTGGATCGCGTACTGCTTGCCCTCTTCGGTGCGCCCGTAGTACCACCAGCCGCCGTCCCTGACGGGGACGGACAGGTCGGTCTCCTGGGTGCGGTCCTTGATCTCGCCGAAGATCGCCTTGCGCAGGCCCGCGAGGTGGGCGGTGCGCGATTCGGCGTAGGCGTTCTCGGCGTTGAGGTAGTCCCGGGTCTGGGGGTCCTCGGGGTCCTTGAGCCAGGAGTAAGGGTCGTTCACGGTGTCGCCGTGCTGAATGCGCGAGTGGTCGCGGCGAGGGGCCGCGGGTTTAGCGGGTTGCGTTTCCGACATGCCTCAACTGTAAGGGCCGCGCGCGGGACGCGCCGGTCACAGCGCGCCCGCCTCCTCCGGACCACAAGTTACTCGTGGGTAATATCGACGCGGTCAGCAACCCGCGAAAACGCCCGAAACGGGGCGCATCGGCCTGTGAGGATGGTCCCCATGAGCGACAGGAGCGACGAGACCGGTCCAGCGCCCGAAACGTCCGGAGGCGACGGTGCGGCGGGTCCGTCGCGGGCCGATCCCGAACCGCCCGGTGTCGGCCTCCCGTCTACGGCCGGAGTCTCCTCCGAGCCGCCCCCGGACCGCCGCGGCGCCCCGCGCGACACCGGGGCGGACCCCCAGGAGCCGCGGCGGGCGCTGCCCGACCGGGACGCGACCCGGGCCCTTCCCGCGGCCGACGCGGCCCCGTCCCCTCCCCGCCCCGACGCGACCCGGACGCTCCCCGCCGCCGACACCGCGCCCGCCGACAGCGCCCCGGACGACAGTGCTCCGGACGACAGCGCTCCGACCGACAGCGCCCGCAGCGCCGAACGGCCCGACGCGGACGCCGTCCCGAACCGCCACGGCCACACCGCCGACTTCGACCACCCCAACGGCCGCCCCTTCCTCCGCGCCCGAGGACTCACCGCCGCCGGCCGCCAGGGGCCGATCTTCACCGACGTCTCGCTCACCGCGAGCCTCGGCCAGGTCGTCGCCGTCTGCGGCGACGGCGGCGACGGCCGCTCCTCCCTCCTCCTCGCCCTGTCCGGCCGCTTCCCCCTCCGCGGCGGCACGCTCGAAGTGGACGGCCAGACCCGCCCCGGCCAGATCCGCCGCCGCTTCACCGTCGCCCAGGCCGGACCCCCGATCCGCTTCGACCCCTACCACACCGTCGCCTCCTGCATCAAAGAGACGATCGCCGTCTCCAAAGGCGCCGCCACCCGCGCCAACGTCCACGCCTGGCTCGACCGCCTCGCCGTCGGCGTCGACACCGGCGACACCTTCGGCTTCCTGCCCCGCATCGACCAGGTCCGCTTCGCCGTCGCGTGCGCCGCCGCCTGCCGCACCCCCGCCGTCGTCGTCGACGACACCGACAGCGGGCTCGACACCTCCGGCTCCGAACGCGTCTTCGAGGCCCTGCGCACCGTCGCCGACGCCGGGCAGCTCGTCATCGCCGCCTGCACCCGACCCGACCCGCCCGCCGACACCGTCGTCGACCTGCGCTGCCAGCACGAGACCGCGGCCCCCGCGCGCCGCCGCGGCGACCACGCCGCACCCCGCCGCCACCGCCGCGAGGACGACCGAAACGGAGGCCCCCGATGAGCCCGTTCCAACTCGCCGCCGCCGAACTGCGGCGCTTCCGCGGCCACCCCCTCCGCACCGCCGCCCTCGTCGCCATCGTCCTCATCCCGCTCGTCTACGGCGGCCTCTACCTCTGGTTCGCCTGGGACCCCTACGGCGAACTCGACCGCATGCCCGTCGCCGTCGTCAACGAGGACGCCGGCGCCACCGTCGACGTCGACGGCGAGGCCACCGCCATCAACGGCGGCGACCAGCTCGTCGACCAGCTCAAGGAGGACCGTATCTTCGACTGGCGGTTCACCTCCGCCGACACCGCGGGCCAGGGCCTGCGCGACGGCGACTACTACATGGTCATCACCGTCCCCGAGGACTTCTCGACCCGCCTCGCCAGCCTCTCCGGCACCGACCCCGAACAGGCCACCGTCGAGTTCGACCTCAACGACGCCAACGGCTACGTCGCCGGCGTCATGGCCTCCACCGTCGAGGCCGAACTGCGCAACCAGATCAACACCGCCGTCTACGTCACCTTCGCCAAGAGCATCTTCGGCGACCTCACCGAACTCAACCAGGGCCTCACCGACGCCTCGACCGGCGCGGGCGACCTCGCCGACGGCGCCGCCACCGCCCAGGCCGGCGCCGCCGACCTCCAGACCGGACTCGGGGACCTCGCCACCGGCGCCGAGCAGGTCGCCGACGGCGCGGACCAGGTCAGCGACGGCGTCGACCAGGCCGTCGACATCGCCCAGCCCGTCGTCCAGACCCTCGCCGACAACTGGACCCGCATCCAGACCGGCGCCGCCGCGGCCGCCGACCTCGCCGACCGGGCCGGCACCGACCTCGACGCCGCCTACGCCGGCCTGTGCGCCGACGACCCCGACGCCGACCCCGACGCGTGCGCGCGCCTCCAGGCCTTCATCGACGAGGCCGACCAGGCGGGCGCCGACATCCAGGACGCCGACGCCACCGTCCAGGGCACCTCCGCCGACACCCTCGACCAGGCCTCCGAGGACCTCACCGCCCTCCAGACCGGCGCGGCCGACGTCGCCACCGGCGCCCGGCAGGTCGCCGACGCCGCCGCCACCGCCCAGACCGGCGCGGGCGACCTCGCCGACGGCCTCACCGGCCTCCACGACGGCGCCGAGACCCTCGCCGCCTCGCTCGCCACCGCCGCCGAATCCGTGCCCAGCACCAACCCCGCCGAAGACGCCGGCAACGCCGAGGCCTACGGCAGCCCCGTCGCCATCGCGGAGGACAACCTCAACCCGGCCGGGACCTACGGGCGCGGCCTCGCCCCGTTCTTCATCGCGATCGCACTGTGGGTCTTCGGGCTCATGGCCTACCTCGTACTGCGTACGGTGAACAGCCGGGCGCTGGCAGGACCGCTGCGCTCCGTCCCGATCGCCCTCGGCGGCTGGCTCCCCGGCGCGATCCTCGGCGTGGTCTCGGCCCTCGTCCTCTACCTCGCGGTCGAACTCGGCCTGGGACTCGACCCGAAGGACGCGCTCGACACGGTCGGACTCTCGATCCTGGTCATCCTCGCGTTCTCGGCGATGGCCCACCTCTGCAAACTCGCGTTCGGCACCGCCGGGAGCCTGATCCTGGTCGTGCTCCTCATGCTGCAGCTGACGAGCGCGGGCGGCCTCTACCCGGTGGAGACCACACCGGGGTTCTTCCAGTTCCTCCACCCGCTGCTGCCGATGACCTACGTGGTCGACGCCCTCCGCGTCACCATCAGCGGCGGCGACGGCGGCCACGTCGTCAGGGCCCTGGTCGTCCTGGCGGCCTACCTGATCGGCGCGCTCGCCCTGTCCTCCCTGGTCGTCGCGGCACGGCGCCGGTGGAACCCGGACAGCCTGAACGAACCGCTCCGGGTCTGAAAGCGACCGGAGCCGAACCGCCCGGCCACCGGCCGCCGCGGCGCGGCGGCTGTCCGCGTGCCCGCATCGCCGCGGCGTCGGCGCTCCGGAGACGACACCGGTATCCGGAGCGCCGACGCCTGCCGCCTTGCGGCCGAACCGACTTGCGGACTCGGATGCCGCCACTACCGACCGGAACAACATCCCCGGACATCACGCCTAGGACCGGATGAGCGCGCCCAACCCGTCGAGCGTCCGCTCCAGCCCGAACGCGAAGGCGTGCTCGGCGTCGTACGCCGCGTCGTGGGCCTCCCCGGCCGCCTGCCCGACCCTGACGGCGGTGGGGAAGCGCTCGGTGTCGAGGACCTTCGCGAGCAGGGGCCCGTTGGCCTCCCACCACTCGTGGTCGCTCATGGCGCTGGAGGCGCGCTCGGCCTCGGACTGGGCCGCGTCCTGGGCGGCGGTGCGGACGAACGCGAGCAGGTAGGCGAGCGCGTCGTCCATCGCGACGTCGTCGAGGCCGAGACCTTCGAGGGCCCGCAGCTCGCGCTCGTACTTGGCGCACTGGCCCGGTCCGAGGGGCGGGCGGCTCGGCGAGGCCGCGGCGGCCCAGGGGTGCGCCCGGTAGAGGGCGTAGTTGTCGCGGGCGACCGCCGCCAGCCGCTCCCGCCAGGGCCGGTCGGCCGCGGGAGTCGGGTCCATGCCGGCGAACAGCGAGTCGAGCATCAGCGCGACGAGCTCGGCCTTCCCCGGCACATAGGTGTAGAGCGTCATGGGGGCCTTGCCGAGCGACTGGGCCAGGCGGCGCACGGTGACCGCTTCGAGCCCTTCGGCGTCGGCGAGGCCGATCGCGGCCGCGACCACCTCGTCCACGGTCAGCCCCTTGCGGGGGCCGCGGCCGGTCTCCGGCGCAGCCCTCCAGAGCAGTTCGAGCAGGTGCGGCTTCGGCGTCTCAGTGGCGGTACTCACGCGCAAACCCTATCCCACAAAGTTGTACGGCGTACATCGTACGTTGTACAATATACAACGTACAAAGAAAAGGAGCCGCTCATGCACATCACCGCTTCCGCCGTCTCGCTCAACGTCGCCGACCCGACCGCCTCGGCCGAGTTCCTCAAGCGCCACTACGGCTTCGCCGAGGACATGTCCGCTGAAGGCTTCGTCGCCCTCTCGCGCCCGGACGCCGGCTTCAACGTCATCTTCCTGAAGACGGGTCTGTCGACCTTCAAGCCCGAGAGCGCCAAGGGGCACGCCGACGGCCTCCTCCTCGCCTTCGTCGTGGACGACATCGACGCCGAGTACGAGCGCGTCCAGAGGGAAGGCGTCGCGATCACCACCCCGATCGAGACCGAGCCGTGGGGCGAGCGCTACTTCCAGACCGCCGACCCCAACGGCGTGGTCATCCAACTGGTCCAATGGATGACCGACCCGGAATCGGCCGCGGCCCAGTCCGGAACCGAATAAGAAACCGAGTCCCGCTCACCAGCCGCGCCGCCATCACCGACAGGCCAGAAAAAACCATCCACACCCAAGTGACCAGGCAAAATAATTAATCCTCGCAAAGTTATCCACAGGCAGGAAAACGATGCTTGGCAACCGATACCGGGCATGTGATGGTTGGTGGATAAAAAACGTCTCCTTCGCCGGTGGTGGTGGCAGTGCGGAGTGGCGGCTCGGTCCTGGCGGGACTGGCGGTGCATGAGGGAATCCCCGGGGGCCGCCCCCGAAGTCCGCGTGCGGGTGCACCCGCGCGCGGCTCCTGCCAGGACACCTCGCGAGGTACACGCGGGCGCACCGGCAACCAGCCGGTGCGCCCGCACCCACAAGACCGGACCGCGACTACGACAGGCGGTACAGGGCCGCACTGTGCGGCTGGAGCTTCACGCGCAGATGATCGCCCGGCACGATGTCCGAACGGCTCCAGCAGTCCCGCACCTCGCAGGGCCGCGCCAACCCGAGCGCCGCCCACGGCAGCTGGAGCTCCGCGACCTCGGGGCCGCGGTTGAAGACCGCCGCGAAGGCCCCGTCCTCGGAGGCCCAGGCCACCTGCCTGCCCTCGCGCCAGACCTCCCGGGCGCCCACCTCATGGCACTGGGCCGCCAGGACCTCGGGGTTCGTCAGCAGTTCGATCGTTTCAGCGCTGGAGGCCGGCAGATCGGCGCCGACCATGAGGGGCGACCGGGCGATGCACCACAGGGTCAGCATGGTCCGCTGCTCGTCCGGGGTCAGCAGGCTCTCGCGCGGCTCGCCGACCTCGGCTCGGACGCCCATGCGCCCCAAGGGGAGCATGTCCGCGTCCGGCCAGTGCCCCGGCCCGCCGTAAGGGGCCCATTCGCGCAGGAGGTCGAACTGGGCGTCCACGTCGCGCCAGCGGTCCCACAGGTCCGCCGAGATCCGCCACAGGTGCGAATGGGCCTGTAGATGCTCGGCGTGGTCGGTCGAGAGGTTCACCCCCGGGGAGAGGCTGAGCACGATGTCGCGGTCCGCCCGCTGGACCGCGTGCGCGAACGCCTCGACCTCGTCCTCCCGGTACGGCGCGATCATGTCGTCGGCCTTGATGTAGTCGACGCCCCATTCGGCGAACTGGCGCACCAGCGAGTCGTAATAGGCCTGGCCGCCGGGGTGGGAGTGGTCGATGCCCCAGTTGTCGTCGATCCACCCGGCGATGCGCTCCCGGTCGGGGATCTGCGCCGCCGAGTACTCGCTGCCCTTGATCGGCGTGTCGGCCGCGACGGCCTGCCGCGGCACGCCGCGGAGGATGTGGAGCCCGAACTTCAAGCCGAGCGAGTGCACGTAGTCGGCCAGCGGTCCGAACCCGGCGCCGCCGGCGGCCGAGGGGAAGCGGTTCGGGGCCGGCTGGGGCAGCCCGTACTCGTCGAGCACCAGCTTGGCCCCCGAGTTGTAGCCTCCCGGTCGGGCCGCGGGGTCGTACCACTGGATGTCCACGACGACGTACTCCCAGCCGTGCCCGGCCATGTGCTCGGCGAGGAACTCGGCGTTGGCGCGGGTCTCGGCCTCGGTCACCGAGGTCCCGAACACATCCCATGAATTCCAGCCCATAGGGGGCGTGGCGGCGAGTCGGGTCACAGAAACCTCCTCGGGGGTTGAGTGCCATGTACGCTACCCGCGCTCACCGACGAACACGACCGGCCCTTCGAAAGCGATTGCAGCCCTTGAGCTCACCTTGCGGCGGCGGCCGTGGGCGCCGCACCGGCCCGCTGGGTGCCGGAAAGGGGCGGCCATCACGTTCGCGTCAATACCGCATCGAGCCCGCCTCCGGTGGTGCTGTACAGTGTTGACGGCGATGCGCTCAGGAAGCGCATCCTGGCCAGGTAGCTCAGTTGGTACGAGCGTCCGCCTGAAAAGCGGAAGGTCGCCGGTTCGACCCCGGCCCTGGCCACCATCACCACCAGGCATTTCGCCCCGTCTACCAGCATGAATACTGGAAGCCGGGGCTTCCTCATATCCGGCTCCGACCGGCTGGACCCGGTGTTTTCCGGCCCGTTTCCGGCCCCACAGTGGTCCAGTCATTTAGGGCAAATAGTATTAATCGGAAAATCAGTCATTTCGAACATGAGGATGGCACCTCCTGAAGGATGATTTTTCCGCCTGAAGATCAAGCGGTGTCAGCCCCGGATCTATGCCTTGCGGCGGTTCAGAACGGACCCCACCCCCTTGGCGCCCAGATGCTTCGACGCCCTCCATGTAGCGGGCCGGCTGTTCGGAGGGGAACACGGGCGCGGCGGGCATGGTCGGCAGGTCCTGGAGCGGATCGATCGCGGCGGCGTGGCCGCGGGCCCACTCGAGCCATCGGAGGGCCGATTCTCGTTCCGGGAGGGCGGTACCGGCTGCAGCGATCCGCTGTTCGAGCTCGTCGCAGTATGCCGAAATAGCACGTGAACGCGCGAATGCTGCCACCTGCTGATGCAACGTCTCGGCCAAGAACTGCTGCAGGGCCCGGGATTGAGCGTCCGTTTCGGCCTTCTCGTGAACGCGCTGCCGCTTGGCAGCCTCCCGCGCCTCGGCTGCGGTGCGCTCGCGATCCTCTGCCCCCGCGTGGCGAGGCCATCGAGGACTTTTGGCAGACGGTCTTCCAGCATGCCGGTCTTGCGGTCGGCCCACCGCCGCCGGCCCCCCGACTTCGCACGAGACAGCTCGATCTTGAGCGTCTGCGACTTGACCGCATCGAGCGTCTGCGGAAACTCCTGATCGATGGTGACCGGGTACGAGTACCCATCGATCAGGACCCAGACCCAACCCTCACGTGCTCCGGCTGCCGGACACGCCCGCTGTAGTGCAGCTCGGGTTCGGACGAGCGGTCGCTAACCTGCCAGCCACGGCTCCGATTTCGGCCCGGTGGCCGCTCCCGTGGCTCCCGAACTCTACTAAACTACGTATTACTAAAATGTGGTTTAGTGAAAATGGAGGTCATCATGGAGAAGCCGGCGTCCGTGTTCGATCGACACCAGGAGTGGGCCGGGCTCGCGGACTTTCTGCCCGCGACGGGGTCCGCGATGGGAGGAGCGACGCTCGGCGTCGTCTCGGGTCGCCGTCGCCAAGGCAAGAGCTATCTGCTCCGCGCTCTTGCCGAAGCCGCTGAAGGGGTGTACTTCGGCGCGACCGAGGCCACCGAAGCGGAGTCGATCCGCCAGTTCACGCGCAGCATCTCCCAGCAGACCGGCCACGTGCCCCAGACTGACGTCCACACCTGGGACGAGGCGGTTCGCCACATGTTCACCAGCATTCAAGGCAGCCCTCGCCCAGTGGTGATCGACGAGTTCCCGTTCCTGACCGCAGCGTCGCCCGCGCTGCCTTCGATACTGCAGCGCGAACTCGGACCCGGCGGTTCCGGCGCAGACAGCAGCGCCCGCCTGATCCTCTGCGGCTCGGCGCTGTCCGTCATGGGGAAACTGCTGTCAGGAACCGCCCCGCTGCGCGGCCGCGCCGGACTGGAACTGATCATCAGGCCGTTCGGCTACCGCGACGCCGCCGAATTCTGGGGCATCGGCGATCCGCGTCTTGCATTGCTGGTTCATTCGGTCGTCGGAGGCACTCCCGCTTACCGGTATGAGTTCAATCGCGGCGACGTGCCGACCGGCTTGGAGGACTTCGACGCCTGGATCGTCCGGACCGTGCTCAACCCGCAGGTGCCCCTGTTCCGCGAAGCGCGCTACCTTCTCTCCGAGGAACCCGATATCCGGGACCCGGCCATCTACCAATCAGTATTGGCCGCGATCGCCGCGGGTGACTGCACCAACGGAGGCATCGCCAACTACGTCGGACGCAAGTCCGCCGAGATCGCCCACCCGCTTCGGGTGCTCGAAGACTGCGGCCTCATTGAGCGCCAGCCGGACGCCTTCGGCGCCAAGCGGGTCCAGTACCGCATCAGCGAGCCGCTGATCACCTTCTACGAAGCGATCATGCGGACCCGATGGACGGCACTGGAGTCCGGCCGGGCTTTCCAGGTCTGGGAATCGGTGCAGCACACCTTCAAGACTCAGATTCTGGGCCCGCATTTCGAGGGTGTCTGCCGATCTTACGTGCGGGACCGCGACCTGGAGATCTTCGGCGAGTTCGCGGATCAGGTCGGAAACGCCGTCCTCAACGACCCGGTCTCTCGCCTCCAGATCGAGATCGATGTTGCGGTGACCGCCGCCGAGTCCGCAGATCGGCGCCGGGTCCTGGCCTTGGGCGAGGCGAAATGGGGCGAGATTATCGGCACCGGCCATCTCGACAGACTCCGCAGAGCTCAAAGTCTCCTCAATGGAAAGAAGTTCGACACCGCCGACGCCCATCTCATGCTCTTCAGCGCAGCGGGATTCACCGATGGAATCCAAGCGGTGGCCGCATCGGAACCGCGCCTCCACCTCGTCGGCCTGGGGCGGCTTTACCAACGCGATGGGATCCAACCTGTCGCAGCATGATCATGCCGACAGGCCGCATCGATACCGGCTTGGCAGCTGCCAGAGCCCTCCACTGGTGCCGCCTCAGCGATCAGCGATGCGAAGGTACATGCATCAGTAGAAGATCCAGAACGCCGACATCCTCAACGGTGTGGAACGGACTGCCGGTGGCCATCGGACGTAGCCGGCCCGGGGGCTGCAGAACACCTCCACGGACGTGGAGGTGTCTTGCTTGCCCAACGGATCGACCGGCTCCAGGTCCTTATCGCCCGTCTTATGGGACGGCGGTCCGAAACGCTCCGCTGGCCGGACAAGGCCGTTGCCGGTCGGACGTCCTGTGGGCCATGCGTTCGTCCGGTAGGCCCGCAGCGGCCCCATAGCGGTTCGGATCAAGAGCGACCTTTTCGTACCGGCTTGAAAATGCTGCTCAGCCTAGGCGCTTGACAATAATGCGCGTCCGCCTGAAAAGCGGAAGGTCGCCGGTTCGACCCCGGCCCTGGCCACCGTCAACACCAGGCGAAACACCCCGTCTGCCAGGAACAACACTGGAAGGCGGGGTTTCCTTTTATCTGGCTCCGACCGGTGAAATCCGGCCCGTTTCCGGCCCCACAGTGGCCCAGGCATTTCAGTCAAATCTCATTAATCAGTTAAAACTGTCAGTTTAAACATGAGGATGCCACCTTCTGAAGGATGATCTTTCGGTCTGAAACTGAAGCATCGTCAGGGCGGGATCCAGGTTTGGCGACGATGCCGAACGGGGCCGATCCTGCTGCGGCGCAGAGGATCCGGCATTTCAGATGGGATGCCAGTTGTTCGGCGGTGAACGCGGGTGCGGCGGGCATGGTCGGCAGGGTCTGGAGCGGATCGATCTCGGCGGCGCGGCTGCGGGCCCATTCGAGCCACTCGGCGGCAGATTGCAGCTCTGGGGTGGCGGGATCAGCCGCGGCGATCTGCTCTTCGACGGCGTCACAGTATGCCGAAATCGCCCATGCACGCCCGAATGCTGACACCTGCCGGTACAGCGTCTCGGCGTAGAAGCGCTGCAGCGCCTTGGATCGAGCATCCGTTTCGGCCTTCTCGCGGGCGCGCTGCCGCTCGACGGCCTCCCGCGCTTCGACCGCGGTGCGCTCGCGCTCTTCTGCCGCCCGAGCGGCGAGGCCCTCCATGATCTCGGGAAGGCGGTCTTCCAGCAGGCCGGTCTTGCGGCCGGCCCACCGCCACCGGGTCCCCGACTTCGCCCGGGGCAGCTCGATCTTGAGCGACTGCGATTTGACCGCATCGAGTGTCTGCGGGAGCTGCTGATCGATGGCGGCCGTGTACGAGCACCCGTGGACCTCCACCCAGATCCAGCCCTCACGGTGCTCCGACTCTCGGCGGATCCCGCTGTAGTGCGGCTCGGGCTCGGCCGAGCGCTCCCGGACCTGCCAGCCGCGTTCTTCAGCGGCCGCGGCGAGCGCCTGCAACAGCAGCAGTGACCGGTGCCGCAGCCGCTTCGCCATGGCGAGCTCGCTGAGATCATTCCCGTCCCCGATCAACCGCAGCGTCGAGCGCTGGCGGTCGTTCAGTTGCGAAGCCCTGCCCATCGCCGCTCTCGGCACTCAAGACGCTCGCTGCCAGGCGACAGCAGCGCAGGCTCCCATGCTCGCAGCATGCCGCATCTTCGGGCATGCTTTGCGGGCGCGCGTGTCGGCCCCATGACGTGCGTGGTTCAAGAGCTGCGGTATTCGGTGCTGTGGTGGTTGCGGGCGTGATGCCCCTCTCGCCCGGTCGGCGAAATCCGCGTCGTGTACTCCCGGATCACGGCCTCGCAGAGGTCCTGGTGATGATGCCGTTCGCGATGGCGACGCTGACGAGCACGATCGCCACGCCGAGGAGTTGCAGGCCGTTCGGATGCTCGCCCAGGGTGACCGCCGCCAGACCCAGTGCCAGGACGGGTTGGATCAGCAGCAGTCCGGCGGTCGTGGTCGGTGCGAGCCGGGCGCTGCCGTGGTGGACGAAGAGCCATGCGAGGACCTGACCGATCACGGCCAACGCCGCCAACAATATCCAGGATCGGGCCGGGATGGCCCCGAGGTCGATGCCGCCGGACAGCGGTGAGACCGCCGCCGCGCTGACCCCTGCCGCCGTCGTGGCCCAGGTGAGCGGTTGGACGACGCGGCCGGGGGCGAGTCTGCCGGCACGTCTGGTGATGAACAGGTAGCACCCGTACCCGGTGCCTGCGAGCACGCCGAGTGCGGTTCCGGTGAGGATCTGCGGGCTGGAGGCGGTCGCCTCCCAGAGCCCGCCGACGAAGCTGATGCCGATGAGCATCAGCGGCAGCGCCGCCAGGAAGTGTGCGGAGATCCTCTCCCCGTCGATGAGGAAGGCCAACAGCGGGAGCACGATGACTTGCACGTTCACCAGGACCGTGCTGATCCCGGCGCCGACCTGGTAGATCGACGCCGCCCATGCCGCGTAGTCGATGCCCAGCGCCGTCCCTGCGACCAGTGCCCACGCGATGCCTGCGCCCGAGAGCGGTCCGCGCCGTGCCCGCTCACGGAGCGCAAGCGGCACCAGGATGAGGACGGCGATCGCGCAGCGCAGCAACGCTGTCGTGGCGGCGTCGACGCCCGCGAGCTTGACCAGGATCGCCGAGGCCGACAGGCACGCCGCGCCGGCGAGGACCGCTGCGGCGGCGGGTGCCCGGCTCGGTATCGCCTGGCGGGACGCGTTCGGCGCCCCACGTGGGAGGAAGGATTCCGGCAGTGGCATATCGCCGACGGTAACCGGATCTACTCGTAACCACTACTTCTCATTTTTCACCAGTAATGGTAAGCATGGGTTATGAATGTCGAGTGGAGCAGACTTCGTGTGCTCGACGCCGTGGCTCGAGCCGGATCGGTGACCCGCGCGGCGGCGCTGTTGCACATGACCGGTCCGGCCGTGTCGCAGCAGTTGCGCCGAATCGAAGCCGAAGCGGGCGCCACGGTGGTGGAACCCGACGGGCGCGGGGTCCGGCTCACCTCCAAGGGCAAGCTCCTGGCCGAGTATGCGCACCAGGTCGCGGAACTGATGCAGCAGGCCGACAACGACCTCCACCGCGACGAGGCACAGGTCGCCCACCTCCGGATGGCGGCGATCGCGTCGGTCATCCGCGACCTGGTGACGGCGCGTCTGCCCGCGTTCCTGCGCACGCATCCCCGCGTCCGCGTGAGTATCGAAGACGGGGAGACCAGCGACCACCTCGAGCAACTGGCCGCGGGCCGATTCGACCTGGTCCTTGCCGAATCCTGGAGCACGGCACCACTGCGCCTGCCCGCCGGAATCCGCGCTCGGCAACTCTACCGCGAACCCCTCTACCTCGCCCTCCCCGCCGACCATCCGCTCGGCGACCGCAGGCGGCTCGATATCCGAGATATGGGCGAGGAGCGCTGGGCGACATGCGCCCGTGGATCGGACGCGCACACCGCACTGGTCCAGGACGCACGACAACACGGCATCGAGCTCGACATGAGCTACCACGTCGCCGACCCCATCACTCAGCTCGCGCTGGTACGAGCAGGCTTGGCCGTCGCGTGCCTCCCCGGGCCGAGCGGCCTCGCCGACGAGCCGGGCGTGGTGTATCGCCCGCTGAACCCGGCGACGCATCGCGACATCGTGCTGCTGACCGACGACAGGACCGCCCCGCTCGCGCTCGAAGCCCTCATGGCACATCTCCGTGAAGGACGCCCCGAGACCCCCGCCTCAGCGGCACCCTGACCA
This sequence comes from Glycomyces amatae, assembly GCF_020991375.1. Classification (GTDB taxonomy): domain Bacteria; phylum Actinomycetota; class Actinomycetes; order Mycobacteriales; family Micromonosporaceae; genus Glycomyces; species Glycomyces amatae. The sequence continues at coordinate 261,206 of NZ_JAJLQZ010000004.1, forward strand.
TCGCGGCCGACAGCGGCTCATCGAAGAATATCCCGGCGGGGCGTTCGGAGGGACCTCGCCGCGCAGTACTCGATCGGCCTTTCCAGCGTGAAGACGATCCTGCGCGAGGCCGGAGCCCGCAAGTACGCGACGCGGACGTGAACAACCGGCGTTGGTCCTCTGCGCGGTCCCGCGCGGAGAACAGCACCGACATCGCGGTCAGTCCGCGGCGGGTCGTCGCCGTCGGGCATCTTTGAACATGCCGCCGTGCTCGGCGAAGTCGAAGGCCTCACCTCGCCGGCAGACAACCGTTTGCTGACGAGACAGAGACCAACGACTTTCGCAACAAGGTTCAGTTTCACGCCTCTATCGGAGACGCACCAGCATCTTTCCTGTGTTCTCGCCGCGGAGCATGCCGAGGAACGCCGATACGGTGTTCTCGAAGCCGTCCACGATCGTCTCGTCGCTGACGATCTCCCCGCGCTGGAGGAGCGGTACGAGCCGCGATTCCATCTCCTCGCGGGCGTCCAGATGGTGTCGCACCATGAATCCCTGGACTCTGAGGCTCTTGCCCAGCACCTCGTCGATGTTGCGCAACTGCCGCGGTTCGCCGTTGTAGCCGGAGATTCCTCCGCACCAGGCGATGCGCCCGAATTCGCGCAGGTTCGCGATCGCACCTTCCATGTGGTCGCCGCCGACGTTGTCCAGGTACACATCGATGCCCTCAGGCGCGGCCTTCGCCAGCTGGGCGCCGACCGGGCCGTCGTGGTAGTCGAAGGCGGCGTCGAAACCGAGGTCATCGACGAGATGGCGGACCTTGGCGGGGGAACCGGCGCTGCCGATGACGCGCCCGGCACCTAGCAGCCGCGCGATCTGCCCGGCCGCAGTGCCGACGCCGCCAGCGGCGGCCGAAATGTACACGGTCTCACCGGGACGCAGGTCCGCGATCCGGGTGAGGCCGACGTACGCGGTCAAGCCGGTGCCGTTGCCGAGGAGGGCCAGGTGCGCGCTGAGCGGGACGCCCGGGGACTCGAGCACTGGCTGGACGTCCTCGGGACGGACCAGCGCGTGGGTGCGCCAGGCGTTGCGGTGGCGGACGATGTCGCCGACCGCCAGCCGGTCGTCGGCGGAGGCGATGACCCGACCGAGCGATCGGCCTTCCAAGGGCGTGTGCAGGTCCCAGCCGCCGTCCATGAGCTGGCGCATGTACGGGTCGACCGACACGTACAAGTTCTCGACCAAGGCGGTGCCCGGTTCGAGCCGCGGCAGCGGCGCGTCCAGGAAGGCGAAGTCGTCGGCCGAGGGGAAGCCGCTGGGCCGGTTGACGAGGTGGATGTACGTCATGCGATCGGTCATGACGCATGTCTACCCGCCGTCCGGGCCCGTATACAGAGGTCCGCATGGATGGAACCGGCGCTTCCATGAACGGTGCTCATGGAAGCGTGTCGGAGTCCCGTGGTTGCCGCGTCGGCGCGCGCGGGGCTAGATTCACTCCGTGAGCGACCTTTCCCCCATCGAGCTGCGCGTCTTGGTCGCCGTTGCCGAGGAGCAGAGCTTCACCCGTGCGGGCGTGAGCCTGGGCATGTCCCAGTCGGCTGTTTCGCATGCGGTGCGCGCCGGCGAGCGCAAACTCGGGGCGGTGCTGTTCGACCGCGGACGCCAAGGCGCCCAAGCCACCGAGGCCGGAGTTCGGGCCAGCACGCAGGCCCGGCACATCCTCCGCCTCCTCGACTCGATGGGCTCCGAGACCCGCGGCGCGGCCGAGCGGACCGTCACCGGGACGGTCAGGATCGCCGCATTCCGCTCCGCGGCGGCAGGGTTGCTGCCTCAGGTCCTCGACCGGCTCGCCGCCCTGCATCCTGGGCTCCACCCCCAGGTGAACATCGTCCGCGACGTCGGCCGCGGCAGCGCAGGAGCAGTACTCGACGCCACCGCCGACCTGGGGATCACCACCGTCCCGCCGACCTCGACCGTCCCCGACGGCCTGATCTTCAACCGGCTCTACGAAGAGCGATACTTGCTCGCCGCCCCCGTCAAAGCGCTCGACCCGCACCGGCTGCCGCTGCTCGACTGGTCCGAGAACTGCTCGAGCTACACCCGCCAATGGTGGACCGAGCAGGACTGGCTCCCCGAGCGCCGCATCATGGTCGAGGACGACAGCGTCGTACTGTCCATGGTGGCCGCGGGCATCGGCGTGGCCGTGTGATGCCGCACCTGACGCTCGCTACGCCGCCCGAAGGCGTGAGCGTCACCGATCTGGGTTCGACCGCCCCGACCCGCCACCTGGGCTACGTCACCACTCCCGCCCTCGCCCAGACCCTTCCGGTCCGCGCCCTCATCCGCGAGCTCCGCGCCGCCCACGCGCGCTGAACCGATGGAAGCGACTCCGTTCGGCCGGGCCCGGAGCTGAGGCGATCGCTGACCGCGGACGAGCTGTCCAGGGCACGGACGCGCAGGTCACATGAGTTCCACAGCAGTGCAGGTAAACGACGACAGCGATTGCGCTTCATCATCCACAACGGGACATCACGGAGCGACTGACCGGCAGGGCAGATTTTCGGCGATCTCATGGTTCCAAGAACAAACATGAGCGGTCATCAACTTGATGACCGCTCATTTATCGAATATCTGATTCTGTGGAGGTACTGAAAGATTATTCGGACATGTTTCCGCTGGTCAAAGCGTTGCGATCCGACCTGGCGAACCATGCGAAACCCGACAAGAAAAGCCAGGAACGCAGTTCAGGCCTGAAATCTTCTGTTCGGACGGCACCGCGTCCGCTCCGCAAGCGGCTGGCCCCCAAGGACCGGCAACGACTCATCGCAGACTACCTCGCCGGGGCGATGCAGAAGGAACTCGCCGCGCGGTACGACATCGGACTCTCTAGCGTCAAGACCATCCTCCGCGAGGCCGGCGCCAGAAAATACATGGCCCGCACCTAGCGTGCCCAGCGGCGAGTGCTCACGGTTCTGAGCGCTCGATGCTGTTGCATCGACCGGACGCACCCTGCTCGATGTCTGAGCCCGGACAGGCGCGCTCTGCGGTGGCCCTCGATTCTGTCGGTTCCGCGGGCTTGTCGCAGGAGCACCCAGGTTCAGATCGCTTGCGTGTGACCCGCAGGCAAGGGCCCGTTCCTGTGCGGACCGGCCAGGTCAAGAAGGATCTGCGCGATCATATGCTGATCGATGTTCTCCCGCACCTCGCTGGTCACTCGGATGAGGCGCCGCTTCCTCGCCATGTGCGTTCCCCGTTCTCTGGAATCGGGCGAGGGACACTGCACGCCTCCCCAAATCGCGAGAAATCGGCCAGCATGCGTTTGACCGAGGCACCCAAGATACTCGCAACCCCAGCGAACTGGGTCACACTTCACTCCGATCACCTGGTTGATCCCTGTCGAAGGCATGCTCATTCGCTGCACCAGACCTTCAGTGGTGCTTTGATGGTCGTCCTGAGATAGGTCTCGGTCGACGCCAGGAGATCGAGCTGGCGGGGAGTCGCGCCCGAGGCCGACAAGCCGGGTTGGACAATCACCATCTCCATGCGGCGTCGCAGCACCCGAGCACGTTCCTGAATCTCAAACAGCTTCTTGAGATCGCCTGACATGAACGGACTTATACCTTGTCGTTTGTGCTTCTTGGCGGCTCGGTCACCGAGCGCTTCGAAGAACGGGTCGAGGCTGCTTCGCCGCCAAGAGACTGACTTCTGCGTCTGCCCGCAGACCTCGTAGAGGTCGGCGACCCGCGCCCCTGCCGAGTTGCCGTGGGCGTATTTGCAGTGTACGAGGCAGATGAGCAGTTCGTCGTTCTGAATCCGTATGGCGACGATGTCGGCGATCTCGCCGGTCCCATCGTCGTCCAATACGATATCCCAACCCTCGGCACCGCGCTGTAGCTCTGCGATGGCGCGGAACTGGATTGACTCTGGCCTACGCTCGCGCCCTTGCGATTCGACCCTGAAGTTAGTGCCCGTCCAGTCCAGGGGAACGAAGTGCGATGGATCGAACGGAGGCTTCTTCCACTTAGGTTTGTACAGCATGTCATCGACGATGATCCTGTCGTCGTCGAGAATGAGGCCGACGCCGTTGGCGTTCAGCCAAGCCGAGAGCGGGTGCTCGGAGCGTGTCCGCACCACTGTGGCCTCTTCGTCGGCGAGGCAGCGGTAGCGCAGGTGGCCGTCGACCATCTCGGCCTCGTAGGGCACCGTCCAGGCTTCAGTCTTCACCGCGAATCGGAACGGCCCCGAGGTCGAGTCGGTGTCGGGAACCAGATCGGTGTAGACGAGCTCGTAGGAGATGTCTTGGTGGGTAAGCTTGAGGTTTTCGGATTGGAGGGTGTGGACGAACCAGGGCCACTCTACCGCCAAGAGCACGCCTTCGGGTCGTTCTTTGAGGTCTTCGGGCAGGAGGAACTGTCCGATGACATGCTCAATGCTGATCGTCTCGTCGAGCAGTTTCGTACCGATGGTGTCGCACCAGTCGCGCCATTGCTTGACGCTATCGGCTGCGGTGGGAGTCCAGATTCGGCCTTTCGCCGAGGCACTGATATTGACCCGTTCGCCGTCGCGGAAGCCGCTGCCGGAGATGTTGGTCTGCGATTTGGTGCTGGCCTCGCTGTCTGAGAAGCTGGCGGTCACGTCGGAGCCGACGTGCATCGAGAATCGTCGGAATCGATCGTGGGCGTCGAGGACGCCGACGTTAGTGGGGACGAGCCGGGTGATGTCGGCCATGACCCGGTAGACCGTCGGCCCTTCGAAGCGCTCCGCGCCGGGTCCGAGGACTGCGGCGGCGAGTTCCTTGAACACGCCGTCGTTTGCGGAGTTGTTGATGTAGAGCAGCCGCCGCTCTTCGTCGAAATAGAGAAGGTACAGCTCGTAGGTGTGCTCGGCGATGGTTTTGAGTGTTCCCCAGCGGACGTGGTCGTGTTTCTCGACCACGCACCACGCGACGCCGGCCTTCATGTTGAGCCCGATGGGGTGGGTGTACAGGTTCCCTTCGCCGAAGTACTCGACGAGGTTCTGTGGTTCCCAGTGGTTTGCCGGCGCCTGGTAGACCACCGTGGTGAGCTTCGGCTTGAGGCTGCGCAAGCTCACCTCTTCAGGCAGGTTGGTGAACTCGTTCTCGAAGTCGCTGATGTCCTGTTGTTCTTGCACGACAGTTTCGGTCAGCTCACGCAGGATGCGGTTCCAGTCGGCGTCCTCCGCGTAGAGGGTGCGGAGTCGCGGATCTGATTCGACCCCATTTCTTGCAACGAAAGCTGAGGCGGTGCCGAAGGTCCCCTTGTCTGATGTTCGCGCGAAGCGGCCGATGAACTGGAGGGTGACGCCGAGGCTCTTCTGCGAGCTGTGCACGGCTGCGATCTTCAGAGCGGGCAGGTCGAAGCCCTCTCCAAGCATGTTGACGCACACGATGATGCGGGAAGTCCGTTCGCGAAGTGCTGCGAGTGCCTCGCGCTGCTGCCGTTTGGGCATCTGGCTGTTGATGATCACCGGCTGAAGGTCGGGCGCCAATTCCTCGTAGTAGATGACGACCTCCTTCGCTCGTTCGATGCTCCTGACGCGAGCCATCAGGACGTGGTCGTACCCCTCTGCTAGATCGGACCGCAGTCTGGCGACGCTCTGCGTCGCGACGGCGCGATCGGTGTCCATGTAGTCGAACACGGCGGTGTAGTCGATCTGCGAGAAGTACTTCTGTTCCTGTGCTTCACGCAGCGGGAACGCGTAGACCATGCGTCCTTGGAGGTGCTTCCCGTCCTCCCGGAACGGCGTCGCGGTGAACTGGACGACTGCCTTGCGGTCGAAGGCCCGGCGGATATCAGACCACGTCGTCGCTCTGACATGGTGGGCCTCGTCAATGAACAGATGCGTGCAGGAGGTAAGGAGCTCTTCTCGAGCATCGGCGTTGCACGCGTTGATCGACTGCGGCGTTGCAACGATGACATTGCACGACATCGCATACGCTGTCGTTGCCTCCACAGTCTTGAATCCGTGGCACAGCCGACCGACCACCGGACGAAGTGCGGTGCTCGAGACGATGCCGAGCTGCTGAAGCACGCCGAGCTGCTCGAACTTTACTGCGACCTGATCCCGCAGGGCGTCCGAGGGGACGAGGACCAGAAGGCGCTCAGGGCGAGCGGCGACCAGCAGGGCCAGCATCGTCTCCGTCTTGCCGGTTCCGGTGGGCATCACCACCGTTGCCGGGGTCTTCGTATTGGTCGTCCAGTACCCCAGCACTGCATGCAGCGCACCGAGCTGCGGGCGCCTGAGACCGGGGCGGCCTGCAGACTCTTCGTTGAAGGACATGGCATCCCGATACGAATTCAAGACCTCGCCGGGCGATTGCCGGGCAATCGAAGCTGGTCGGTGCCAGTTGGCACGGTCGAGGCGGTCTCCGCCGCGCGCACCAAGGGGCAATTTGACCCAGAGACCGTCCTTGCCTAGCGGTCGATCGGGCGTCGAAGCAGGCCAACTACCGAAGTGATTCCGAACCTCGAGTCCCTGTCCCGTGTTGTGAACGGTATCGAAGACTCCCGAGGGAACCTGCAACTGCCGCACCGGATTACCTTCGAACAGCTCCTCCCTTGCCCAGACCTCCCCACAGGTCCAACCTGTTGATGACTTCGAGTCCGCGTCAAATCTACCCGTCATCTTCGTAGTGTCTCCCTCAATGTCCTTCTGTGACATATGACTTTGTGGAGCACTGCCTATTCGGATCAGAACCTCGACCGAATGGATTAGCCCGAAAGGCTGAACGCCCAGACACGGAGCAGCGGTCGCGGCGAACGAACCGGTCGGACATCCATGACAAGGCGGTCTCCCAGGACCGAGAGCCGTGTGGTCGATGATCTGGGCGAGCAGGCTCGCGCTGGGGATGCGCTCACCGACCGGTGAGTAAGTGAGTCTCCGGAAGGTATCCGCGAGATCTTGCTGCCCTGATCCAATCCTTGATGGTGGGCTCCGGCCTGTCGAAGTAGTTGGCCAGGCGACGCGTGAGGCCGCGACCGCTTGGGAGCTCGCGCAGGTACGCTTCTGCCACCGCTTTGAGCAAAGCATCGTCAATTCGTGGACGTCCGCGCTGTGGCAGCTTCGCAAGCTCGTTCGCGCTTGTCAGCGCACGTGCCGTGTGCTCGGGGACCTTCCCCGGTTCATGATCGGGTCCCATCAGCACCTTGATGCCTTCGATCTCCCAAGACCGGTCCGCAAGACCGTGCTGCGCCTTGGCGATGATCTCCCCGATAGGGATGCGACGGAGGACATCGCTGGTGATCCCGACGCGACGGGAAGTCCCTGGTTCCTTGCTCTCGTGCCGATCCTTCTCGCGCTGAATTTGTGCCTGTTCTTCGGGATCATCTATAAAGCACCCGTAGCTGTCCCAGTGTCCCCATCTTTCGCGCCAGATCTCGAGCTCGCACACTTCAAGACCGAATCCGAAGTTGGCGAGAATCCCGTAAACGGTGACAGGGAGGTCCTCGGACCGGTACAGGAAATCGGCGACGTACCCCGTACCCCGTGACCGTTCCTTGACGAACAATTCCAAGGCTGGCCCTGCGATCGCGTCATCCGGCAAGTCCTCTGGGCCTGGGTAGGCTTCGAGGGGATCGACTTCCATCCAGAAGAGCGCGCCCTTCATGAGGTCGATCCTCTTGCGCAGGCGACTTACGTCGTACGAAAGGTCTCGAACCTCCCAATGGCTGGATTTGATTCGCCGTTCGCCTTCAGGGGCATCGGGGTTTTCAAAGTCGTCTTCAGAGAATATGGGCTTCGGCATGACTCGAAGGTAGCCGACCGATCAAGGGAAGTGAAGGGACAGCGGGGATGAGTAAAGGCGCGAGCTAAGTCAGCCCAATATGGGTGCTCGCGGTAATGAAATCCAGGCACTTGCTCCACTGAGATAGCCCGTCCAGGACCGCCGCCCCCATCTACCTTGGCGTGTAACGGTGGATTCGGCCGTCAAAGAACTTGGACTTGAGGGCTGGATCCAATGGAGCCCTTCATCCCGCGTCTCACTCGCGTTCGCACCGGCCCGGCTCCTTGTTCTCGGGCCGGTGGGCCGGTTCAGTCAGGTGGGTCCTCGGACTGCGGACCGAAAAGCGCGGTGACCATAGGAGGAATGAAGTACCGAAACTTGATCGCGGCTTCGCCGCTGCCTTCTCGCGTGTGCACCTCGTCGACGAAGACGGCGGCCCAGTAATCCTGCTGGTTGCGCAGGACTGCGGCATCGCCGACCTTGATGGTGCGGGCTCGAGAGGATGCATCGTAGGCAGATGCGTCGCCGATGTCCGCAGGGTCGTTCACTTCGGGGACCAACGCGACCGTCTTGATGTCCACGGGGTCGTGGTAGATGTAGATCGATCCGCGTCCTGCTTCAGAGAAAGCGAGGGTGAAGGTGCGCTCACCTGCACCGATTCGAAAGCGGCCGTCGTTGTTGGTGTAGTCGAAGACGACTTCGCCTTTGAGCTCGGGCATCACATAGCGCGCTGGATCGTGTCGCAGGGCAGGAGCGATCTCCCGCGCCGTCAAGGTGGTGAAGGGATTCGTGCCGAGGGGCGGTTTCGGTGTGGCCTGGAGTCCGTGGAGTTCGTGGAGCAACTCGAGGTAGTTCTCCTCGAAGCGCTCGTCATCGTCGAAGTCGATGTACTTCGCGGCGCCAAGGAATCGTGGCAGTTCCTTTTCTGGGTTGTTACGGAGGATCGGGACGATCCGATTCTCCCGCAGGCCCTTCATCAAGCTCGGTGTGATCACTCTGCGCTCGTACCCGACTCCGCCTTCCGCAGCGTCGGCCTTCTGGACGTACTGGGTTGAGACGATGGCCAGGACTCTGCAGCCGGGGTCCGCAGCGCGCTCCATGAACAGGCTAAGGTCGCTGCCGAGCTCGGTGTCCCAGCGGTCTAGCACCGCATCGATCCCGTTGCTGCGCAGTCGGGTCGCGAGAGCAAGCACCCAGGATTGATGGTCGGCAGGACCCCAGGAGTAGGAGACGAAGACGCGCGGCGCATTGACTTCGGCAGTGCTCGCCACCAGCATTCCTCCAACGACACAACCCTGCCGCTCTGGCAAGGGGGAGATGAGCAGCTTACCGAAGGCATCATCGCGGGCATGATCTTGACGTGTACGGGACGCGCCTCTACATCTTCCGCGACCTCCTTGCGCTCGGCCAAAGCGATGAAATGAACACCCCCTATAACATCGACAGCCGGCGGCTCGCATGGATCTACCGTGCCGAAATGGACCTGACAACGTCTACGCCTTGTGCTGCGGCACCTTCGCCGCGCCCCTGTGCGCCCTCGCCGAACTCTCCAACCCGCAGCACAGCGGCTGCTGCTGGCAGGGCTGCGTGGAGCAGGTTCTGACCCTCGTTCACCCTTGAGGTAGCAAAAAGCGGTCATCAACCCGATGACCGTTCATGTATCCAATGTCCGATTCAGTGGAGGTGCTGAAGGATTATTCGGACACGTTTGCGCTGGTCAAAGCGTTGCGATCCGATCTTGCGAACCATGCGAAACCCGACATGAAAAGCCAGGAACGCAGTGCAGGTCGCAAATCTTCTGGTCGGACGGCACCGCGTCCGCTCCGCAAACGGCTAGCCCCAGGGGACCGGCAACGACTCATCGAACAGTACCTCGCAGGGGCCTTGCAGAAGGAACTCGCCGCGCAATACGACCTCGGCCTCTCGAGCGTGAAGACCATCCTGCGCGAGGCCGGGGCGCGAAAGTACGCGGCTCGAGCATAGGAAGTGGGGCGCTCGGCCTCATGTCGCGTCTGCGTCGCGGGCCGGGCGCTCAAGGCGTTGGGGGAATGGGCGGTGTTTTCAGTTGGCGGGGTCGGGTCGAGTCATGGCTGCGAGGTCGATACGCAGGGCCTGGACCGTTTCCAGGAGGGGCGTGAAGGCGTCGGGCTCGGAGGCGGCGAGTTCCTGGTACAACGCGATTGCCTGCTCGCACCATTCGATACCGGCGGCGACGTCCGCTTCCTGCCCGAGCACCCGACGCACATACGCGGCCGTCCAGTATGACCTGGCCAGGTCGGGCAGGTAGGCGGCCGGGTTCTGCGCGGCGAGTTCCTCGTAGAGGTCGACCGCGCGCTGGGCCGCGGCCAGGGCCTCGGGTCGCTGGCCCGCCTCGCCCAGGCGGACGGCGAGGTTGTTCACGCTCGCCGCCAGGTCGGGCAGGTGCGCGGCGCGGTTGTCGGCGGCGAGTTCTTCGCGCAGGTCGACCGCGCGTTGGGCCGCGGCCAGGCCCTCCTCCCGCCGACCCGCCTCCGCCAGGCGGATGGCGAGGTTGTTCACGCTGGTCGCCAGGTCGGGCAGGTAGGCGGCCGGGTTCTGTGCGGCGAGTTCTTCGCGCAGGTCGACCGCGCGTTGGGCCGCGGCCAGGCCCTCCTCTCGCCGACCCGCCGCGCTCAAGTAGACGGCGAGGTTGTTCACGCTGGTCGCCAGGTCGGGCAGGTAGGCGGCCGGGTTCTGTGCGGCGAGTTCTTCGCGCAGGTCGACCGCGCGTTGGGCCGCGGCCAGGCCCTCCTCTCGCCGACCCGCCTCGGCCAAGTGGACGGCGAGGTTGTTCACGCTCATGGCCAGGTCGGGCAGGTGCGCGGCGCGGTTGTCGGCGGCGAGTTCTTCGCGCAGGTCGACCGCGCGCTGGGCCGCGGCCAGGGCCTCGGGGCGTTGGCCGTTGTCGCTGAGCCAGTTCCCGAGAGTGCCCGAGGCGGTAGCGATCTGGGCGGTGTCGTGGCCGCGTTCGGTGTGGGCGAGGGCGCGGCGGGTGAGGGTGACGCCGAGTCCGGTCAGGCCCGGGTGCGGGTAGGGCAGGGCCAGGTAGACCTCGGCGGCGGCGTGGTCGATGTCGTGTTCGCGGTCGGCGGCGGGCAGTTCGAGCGCGGCGGCGAGTCGGCGGGCGGGGGTCAGGTCCTGGTCGGTCGCGGCCGCGACCACTGCCGTGACGAGCGCGTCCAGATGGTCGGTGAGGAGGCCGGCCAGAGAGGCGGTGCCGGTGGCGTTGATGAGGTCGGTGAGGGCGTCGGCAAGGTGGGTCCTCAGGTCGGTACCGATCTCGGGGTAGTCCTTCGAGGCCAGGGCGAGGGCGCCGATCATCTGGGCCCGGTAGGCCGGGTGCTTCGCGACGATGTCGGAAGCGACCAGGCGTTTGATCAGGTCGGTCCGGCCTGGGGTGGTCGCGAGGAGGTGCGCGGCGATCAGGTCCGGCTCCACCGGCGACACATGAGGCTCAGACTGGGTCTCGCCCTCGACTCCGGTGTCGGTCCCGAAGCAGTCCATGAGGGTGTCGGCGGCGGTGACGGTGTTGGCGTTGCTGCCCGGTCCGAACGCTTCGGTCAGCGCCAACAGAGCAGGGAGATCACTGCGTGCGGGGGTGGTCAGTGTGGTCACGCAGAGCGCTTCGCGGACTTCGCGAGCGCTGGTGAACACTGGTCCGCCGTCTTTGCCATCGTCATCGCGTCGCAGTCGCCGCAACCGGTCGATCTCGGCACCGATCAGGTCATCGAGCAGCCGGCCTTGATTGGTGATCACCGGACCCGCCCCGGCGGCATCTCCTTCGACAGGCCCGTTCTGGGTCAGACGCCATGCGGCGAGGAGCGCCGCAGCGTGCACCAGCAATGGCCGGTCCAGCACGTGCTTCCCGCGCGCCGCGAATGCTGGGCGCTCCTTGTTCGTGAGGTCGAACCCGTCGCAGAACGCGGAGTAAGCCGCCTCGGCATGCCGGTCTCGCGCATCGTCACTGAACTCGCGTGTCCCGAGCGCGATGCGGTGGTCGATGAGCTGGTCGAGGTTCTTGCAGTTGGTGCGGGCGCGTTCGAACCACGACCGCTCATCACGTGCCACCAGCACCACCCGCACCGGCGCCTGCAGCACCCCGTTCCGCCGGGCCTCATGAATCTCCTTGATGAAGCTGCCGACAGCCTCAGGGTGCCGTTCGGGATAGTCGACCACCACCACCGTCGGCACGGCCGGCACCGGTGCGGTGACGAGTTTGGTGTGGTCGGCGAACCCGACCTGCCACCACGGCTCTCGGGCCTTGAGCTGGTCGCAGATCTCGGCGGCCAGGCGCGACTTCCCCACCCCCGCACGCCCCGTCACCACCGCCACCTTCACATCAGGGCGGTCGCCGGTCGCCCGGACCCAAGCAAGAGCGTTCTCGACGTGTTTGCGGCGGTCGCCGTCGGCGATGAAGTCCACCACCCGGTACTTGAACTGCAGCGCATCGAACAACGACTCCCCACGCAAGTCCCTCATCCGCGCCGGGAACTTCGAGTGGTCGAACAGCGGGTCCTCGCCCGCCTCCTCGACCACCGGCATCTCCAGCAGTGGCGCCAACTCGGGGTGCTGATCGATCCGGACGGCGATAGCCTCGGTGACCTTCGCGATCGGAACGACGGCCAGCCGGTCCTTCCACTTGACCTGGACATCGACGAGGACGCCAAGCAGCCGGTTCTGGGCGTCGACTACGCCCGAGCCTGACAACCCGCCCCAGTCCGCTTCTTTGCGTGCGGGTGGGGTGTCGACGCGGACGGTAATGCGTCCGCTCGCGGTGCCGCTGACCGGTAGCAGCGAGACGCCGACGTACTCGGGTCCAACCGTGGTGTCCTGGTGTGCGGCTTTGGGGTAGCCGACCATCCAACACCCCGGTACCGGCTGCGACGTGGTGAACCGAGCACCCACCATCGCGGTGCCGGCGACCGGCTCGAGACCGGGCACGATCAGCACCGCCACATCCACACCCGAGGCCTCACCGAGCACGATCACCTGCGAGGCCGGCAGACTCACTCCAGTACTCGGCCCCGTCGCCGCCCGCACCCGCAACGCCGCCACCGGGTAGTCGCCGTTGACCTCTTCACTGTCGCGCCACAGCACGTGCCGTGCGGTCAGCACCAGGCCCGGAGCGATGAGGTAGCCCGAGCCGATCGTGCCCACACCGGACTCGTCGGCGACCTTGATCTTCACCACCCGCGCCAACCGCGGATCGAATGACGCGGGGCTGTTCACTTCAGCCAAGACTCGGTCCCGTGTGGCTAGTCGTCGTCGCGCATGGGCGCCGAGCCGACATGGAAATCGCCGGTATTGCCCTGGTCGTCGATCTCCTTGGGCTCGATCGTCAACGAGAGCTGATGGGTCCGGCTACGCGCATGCTCCGCGCTCACCTTGCCGGTCACCACCGACCAGATCGAGCCCTTCACCTCACCTGAGGCCGTCGTCTCAACCTCCAAGGAGAGGTCGAGCTGAATCGCGGTGATCTTCAGCTTCAGATTCGGGTCCGCCGAGAGCTTCGCGTCACGCAGTTCGTTGCGCAGGTCCGACAGTGCTTGCGAGAGGGGGAGGTTCGCCATCACCCCAAACTACCGGACCGGCTCCGGTCCCACGTCCCCCGAACAGACCGCACCACCCGAACGAGCAGACCAGAGCACCGACACACCAGACACAAGCGACCGACCGCAACAGCGATCACTCACCACCACCGCCCAGCCGCGGGCGTTAAGGACCGGGCGAGGCCCCAAGGCGCCGTGACGGACGTCGGCGGTGAGCCAAGCAAGACGATTGCCACCAGCTTGGCAGAACCGGACCCTTGAAAGTCCGAAACCGAACCCTAAGGTGACGAAGTTTCGGACTTGTTTCACCAGCTCAGGGTCGGTGTCAATCAAAATGGTGGAGGTAGCGGGATTCGAACTCGTGGCTGTTGATGGCGAGACAATTTCGGGCTCGAAGTGATTCCGCTGGTAGGTGAGTTTCTGAGCGACTAGAGCGGGCGTCCGTCCGATAAGCGGAAGATCGCCGGTTCGACTCCGGCCACCATCGCCACCGGGCATTGCTCCCCGTCTACCGGTACGAACACTGGAAGGTGAGGATGCTTCGTTTCCGGCTTCGGGAGGGCGGGATCGGCCACGGCGATCCGTTCCTCGCGGTGGGCCGGCCGACCTCGAGCGTCTGGGGAAGCTCCTGGACGGTGACCGGGTACGAGCGCCCGTCGACCCTCGTGCGGATCAGGCCCTCGCGGTGCTCCGAACCCGGGCCTCGCCGGTGACGCCGCTGATCGCGGTGGTCACGCCTCGGCCTCGCCTTCGGGGAAGAGCTCTTCGAGCAGGCCCTCGACGCGGGTCTTGATCTCGTCGCGGATGGACCGGACGGCCTCGACGCCCTGCCCGGCGGGGTCGTCGAGCTTCCAGTCCAGGTAGCGCTTCCCGGGGAAGACCGGGCAGGCGTCGCCGCAGCCCATGGTGACGCACACGTCGGAGGCCTCGACCGCGTCGTAGGTGAGGACCTTCGGTGACTGCGTCGAGATGTCGATGCCGACCTCGGCCATCGCCTCGACGGCGGCGGGGTTGACCTCGGCGGCGGGGGCCGACCCGGCGGAGCGGACTTCGACGCGGTCCCCGGCGAGGTGGGCGAGCCATCCGGCGGCCATCTGGGAGCGTCCGGCGTTGTGGACGCACACGAACAGGACGGACGGTCTGGTGGACATGGCGGTTCCTTCGCTGTCGTCGGTCATGATCGTGCTGCTCGGAGTTCGGGAGTGCGGAAGAACCGCCGGGCCCAGAGGCTGACGTAGACGAGGCCCACGAGGACGGGGACTTCGATGAGCGGGCCGACGACACCGGCGAGGGCCTGGCCCGAGGCCGCGCCGAAGGTGGCGATGGCGACGGCGATGGCGATGGCGAGCTCGAAGTTGTTGCCCGCGGCGGTGAACGCGAGCGTCGTGGTGCGTTCGTAGCCCAGGCCGACGCCCTTGCCGAGGGCGAACGACCCGGCCCACATGAGGCCGAAGTACACCAGCAGCGGGAGCGCGATCCGCACGACGTCCAGGGGCTGGGCGATGATCGCCTCGCCTTGGAGGGCGAACAGCACGACGATCGTGAAGAGCAGTCCGTAGAGCGCGAACGGCCCGACCCGGGGCAGGAACCGGTCCTCGTACCAGGCGCGGCCCTTGCGCTTCTCGCCGAGGACGCGAGTGAGGTACCCGGCGGCGAGCGGGACGCCGAGGAAGACGGCGACGTTGAGGGCGATCTCCCAGCCGGAGACGTCGAGTCCGGCGGTGTCGAGGCCGAGCCGGCGCGGCAGGGCGTCGAGGTAGAGCCAGCCCAGTGCGCCGAACGCGACGACCTGGAAGACGGAGTTCAGCGCCACCAGGACGGCCGCGGCCTCGCGGTCGCCGCAGGCGAGGTCGTTCCAGATGATGACCATGGCGATGCAGCGGGCCAGGCCCACGATGACCAGCCCGGTCCGGAACTCGGGGAGGTCCGCGAGGAAGACCCAGGCGAGGGCGAACATCAGGGCCGGGCCGACGAGCCAGTTCAGCACGAGCGAAGAGAGCAGCAGCCGCTTGTCGGCGGTGACGGTGTCGAGGCGGTCGTAGCGGACCTTCGCCAGGACCGGGTACATCATGACCAGCAGTCCCGCGGCGATCGGGAGGGAGACGCCGCCGATCTGGACCGCGTTCAGCGCCTCGCCGACGAGCGGGACCCATTGGCCGAGCGCGATGCCGGCGAGCATGGCCGCGCCGATCCAGACGGGGAGGTACTTGTCGAGGGTCGACAGCCGCCCGCGCGCGGCGTCGCCGGCGACCGAGGTCGCCGTGGCATCGGGGCGGCTCATGCGGCGGCTTCGGCGGGGGCGGCGAGGAGTCCGGAGAGCAGGTCGAGGGCGGCCCGCTCGGCGCGGTAGTAGACCCAGGTGCCGCGGCGGTCGGCGGTGACCAGGCCGGTGGCCTTGAGGACTTTGAGGTGGTGGGAGATGGTGGGGGCCTTGAGGTCGAAGGCGTCGGTCAGGTCGCAGACGCACGCCTCGCCGCCTTCGTGGGAGGCGATGAGGGACAGCAGCCGCAGCCGGACCGGGTCACCGAGGGCCTTGAACGCGGGCGCCAGCCCCTCGGCCTGGTCGGCGGTCAGCGGCTCGGCGACCAGCGGGACGTGGCAGTCCGCGGCCCGGGTCCGCTCGAGGAGCGGCAGGAGCTGTTTCGACATGCGTCTAGTTTGACAAGCATCGAAACAAGCGGCAACCCCGGCCGGCGGGTACCTGAGGTCGGCGGGGCGGGCGGCCTCGCCCGCCCCGCTCATCGGGCGCTCGGCGGCGGTCAGCCGCAGCAGCCCCCGCCGGTCTTCACCTGCGGGAGCTCGGTCCGCTGACCGGCCCGGCCGTGCAGGACCCCGGTCGCCAGGCCGCGCGCGGGCACGGTCACCGGCTCCTCGACCGCGGTGCCGCAGCCCGAGGACGCGGTGCCGCAACCGGACTCGGCGGCCTCCGCGGTCGCGCCGCAGCACCCGGACGCTTCGTCGGCGTCGGTGATGCTGGTGGCGTCGAGGGCCCTGGAGGAGGAGCAGACGCCGGTCTCGGGCAGGTCGAGTTCGACCCGCTCGGCCGCCTCCCGGTCCCCGGCGAGGGCCGCGGCGATGGAGCGGACCTGCTCGTACCCGGTGGCGAGCAGGAACGTCGGGGCGCGCCCGTAGGACTTGACCCCGGCGATGTAGAAGCCCTCGTCGGGGTGGGCGAGATGGGCCTCGCCGTGGGCCGGGACGGTGCCGCAGGAGTGGAAGTTCGGGTCGATGAGCGGCGCGATCCGCGCCGGGGCCTCGACCACCGCGTCGAGGTCGAGACGGACCTCGCGCAGCATCGCCAGGTCGGGCCGGAACCCGGTCGCGGCGGCGACGTTGTCGACTTCGAGTTCGACCGCGAGGCTCCCCGTCGCGCCCTGAACCGCCACGGACCCGTCGGGCCGGGTGGCGAAGGCGCGGATGGTGAAGCCGGTGACCAGCTCGACCGCGCCGGACTCGACCAGGGACTTGAGGCGGGTGCCGATGGTGCCGCGCGCGGGGAGCGCGTCGGCCGAGCCGCCGCCGTAGACCTTGCCCGGGTCGGTGCCCCGGATCGCCCACATGACGGTGGTGCCCGGTTCGGATTCGGCGAGTTCGGCCAGCAGCAGGAGCGTGTTCGCGGCGGAGTGCCCGGCACCGACGACCAGGGTCCGCTTGCCCGCGAACCGGGCCCGGTCGGTGCCGAGGACGTCGGGGAGCGGTCCGGCCTGCCACGGCGCGTCCGGGGCCTCGCCCGCGGCGGGCAGGCCGTGCGCGCCGAGCGGGTTGCGGTGGGCCCAGACGCCGGAGGCGTCGACGACCGCGTCCGCGATGACGTCCTCGGTCTCACCGGTGGGGGTGAGCGTGCGCAGGAGGTAGGCGCGCCCGTCGCGGTCGAGGGTGTTGGTCTTGTCCACCCCGAGGCGG
Organism: Glycomyces amatae; assembly: GCF_020991375.1. GTDB lineage: Bacteria > Actinomycetota > Actinomycetes > Mycobacteriales > Micromonosporaceae > Glycomyces > Glycomyces amatae. Next base: position 278,396 of record NZ_JAJLQZ010000004.1, read on the forward strand.
GCGACGCCGGTGACGCGGGTGCCGTAGCGGACATGCTCGTCCAGGGTCTTCGCCAGCGGCGCGAGGTAGTCGGCGATCAGCTCGGCGCCGGTGGGGAGGCGGTCCGCATCGGGGGCGCTCCAGCCGGCGGCCTCGAGGAGGCGGCGGGCGGCGGGGTCGATGTCGAACCGCCAGGGCGAGAACAGCCGGATGTGCCCCCACCGGCCGATCGCCGCGCCCGGGCCGTCTCCGGCTTCGAGCACGATCGGGGTGAGTCCGCGCTCGAGCAGGTGCGCGGCGGCGGCGAGGCCGACCGGGCCCGCGCCGATCACGGCGACGGTCCGGACGGGGCGGGCGGTGCCGTTGGACATGGCAGACTCCTGGGTTCGTCGGTCCGAGGCGACCGCGCCGAGCGCGGTCGCATCAATAGAACTCATTAATACCAACATATACTGTTGATAGCAAGCTCTGTGGTTTAATTGACTCCATGAGCCGCACCATCGAACTCACCTTGACCGACGTGGCCGCCGGGCACTCGGACGCCTCGGTGATCGCGCACGCCAAGGACCTCGCCCCGCAGTTCAAGGCCCTGGCCGACGAGAACCGGCTCGCGATCGTGCTGCTGCTCTCGGAGCGCTCGCGGACCGTCCGCGAGCTGACCGAGGCCACGGGCCTGGCCCAGACCCTCGTCTCCCACCACCTGGCGCCCCTGCGCGAGCTCGGCCTGGTCTCGGTGACGCCCAAGGGCCGCAGCAACGTCTACTCGATCTGCTGCGACGCCTTCTCCGCGCCGCTGCGCGCCCTCGCCGGGCTGTCGACCCCGGTCGAGGACGCCTGCTGCGACTAGCGGCCGCCGCCCGTCTCATCGGCGTCGCACTCGACCGACGGACGCGGGCGACCGGTCGGCAGGAGGATCCTCGTCTCCGGGCCGGTCGGCGGGAACCTCGTCGGGCTCGACGGCGACCAGGGCGCGACCTTCGTCCGTCCGATGTGAGCGCGGCCGGTGTCAGCAGCAGCCGTCGAGGAAGCCGCGGAGGCGGTCGAGTGCGGACCCGATCCGCTCCTTGTCCGCCCGGTAGAACACCGTCTTCGCCTCCCGGCGGCTGGTGAGCAGGCCGCCGTCCTTGAGCTGCGCGAGCTGCTGGGACGCCGTCGACTGGCCGATCCCCAGCCGCTGGGCCGCCTCGCCGACGCTCAGCTCCGCGCCGTCGGCGAACAGCAGCATCGCCTGCTGGCGGGCCTCGCTCGCCAGGGCCTTCAAGAACCGGCCCGTCGCCTCGTCGGGCACCGGCGGGGCCGGATCGGTCGTCGCTGTCGCCATGGGGTCCAGCCTAACCTCACACCGTCATTTCATGAAATCACGAAATGACGATATGATCTTGCCGTGGACCTCATCGACACCCTCGTCATCGGCGCCGGCCAGTCCGGACTCGCCACCGCCCGCGCCCTCCTCGCCCGCGGCCTCGCCCCGGTCGTCCTCGAAGCAGGCGAGGCCGCGACCGGGTCCTGGCCCCGGTACTACGACTCGCTGACCCTGTTCTCCCCGGCCCTCTACTCCTCCCTGCCCGGCATGCCCTTCCCCGGCGATCCCGATCGCCACCCGCACCGCGACGAGGTGGTCGCCTACCTCGCCGCGTACGCCGAGCGCCTGGACGCCGACATCCGCACCGGCCACTACGTCAGGGCCGTCGAACAGGCCGAGGGGATCTTCACTGCGCGCCTCGCCGACGGCCGCACCCTTCGGGCTCGCACGGTCGTGGCCGCGACCGGCGGCTTCGCCAACCCCTACCGGCCCGGCCTGCCGGGTCTGGACACCTTCACCGGCACGGTCCTGCACGCCGCCGAGTACACCCGGCCCGAGCCCTTCGCGGGGCAGCGGGTCCTGGTCGTCGGCGGCGGCAACACCGCCGTCCAGATCGGCGTCGAACTCGCCCGACACGCCCAGGCCACCGTGGCCACGCGCGGGAGGCTCCGCTTCGCACCCCAGCGGCCGCTCGGGCGCGACCTGCACTTCTGGTACACGATCACCGGCCTCGACGCCGCCCCTGTCGGCCGCCTCCTGACCCGCCCGCCCACGGTCCCGGTCCTGGACGACGGCCGCTACAGAGCCGCCGTCGCCGCAGGCCGCCCCGACCACCGACCCATGTTCACCCGCCTCGACGGCGACCGCGTCCACTGGGGCGACGGCACCACGGAGACGGTCGACGCGGTCATTCTCGCCACCGGGTACCGGCCCGCCCTCGACTACCTCACCGGACTCGACGTCCTCGACGCCGACGGGCACCCCCGCCACCGAGGCGGCCTCGCCACGGCGGTCCCGGGCCTGGGGTTCGTCGGCCTCGAATGGCAGCGGAGCCTGTCCTCGGCGAGCCTGCGCGGCGTCGGGCGCGACGCCGCGCGCGTCGCCAAACCCCTGGCCGCAATGGTGTTGAACGCCCGCAACGGCATCGGGTACACCTGACCTCATGCCCGACCCCGCCGCATCCGAGACGCCGGACCGAACCGACATCGGCGCACCCGTGCCGCGCCGCGTGCTCATCGCCTTGTGCACCACGCAGATCACCAGTTGGGGCGTGCTCTTCTACGCCCTGCCGGTCCTGCTGGGCGACCTCACCGCCGACACCGGGTGGTCGACCGCGGCGGTCATGGGCGCCTTCTCGATCGGGCTCGCCGCCTCCGCGCTCGCCGGGATCGGAGTCGGACACGTCCTCGACCGGCGCGGGCCCCGCCTGGTCATGACCGCAGGGTCGATCCTCGCGGTGCTCGCCGTCGCCGGAATCGCGACCGCGCCGAACCTGTGGTGGTTCACCGCCGCGTGGGTCCTCTCGGGCATCGCCCAGGCCGCCGTCCTCTACAAGCCCGCATTCGCCGCCATCACCGCCTGGTACGGGCCCGCCCGCGTCCGCGCCCTGACCGTCGTCACCCTCGCCGGAGGACTCGCCTCCACCGTCTTCGCGCCCCTGACCGCCTTCCTCACGGGCCACTTCGACTGGCGCGGCGTCTACCTCGTCCTCGCCGCCGTCCTCGCGATCGTCACCGTCCCCGCCCATGCCCTCGCCCTCGATCCGCCCTGGCCCGCCCCGGCCCACGACAGCGCCGAGCCGGCGTCGCAGGGCCTGGACCGGCGGCGGATCGTCACCTCGCCGGCGTTCATCGCCCTCGCCGCCGCCATCGCCCTGGCCGGGTTCGCGATGGGCGCCTCGAACCTCTACCTCGTCCCCCTCATGACCGACCGCGGCATGGACACCGCCACCGCCGCCTGGGCCCTCGGCCTCTGCGGGGCCGGCCAGCTCCTCGGCCGCATCGCCTACGCGCCCCTCGCGCTGCGCACCGGACCGACCACCCGCGCCGTCGCCATCCTCGCCGTCGGGGCCGCGATGCTGCTCGCCACCGCGCTCGTCGACCGCCCCGTGATCCTGGTCTTCGCCGTCGTCATCGTCCTCGGCGCCGCCCGCGGCGCCTTCACCCTCCTGGACGCCACCGCCATCACCGACCGGTGGGGGCCGAACGGGTACGGCACCCTCCACGGCATCCTCACCGCACCCGCCACCATCGCCCTCGCCCTCAGCCCCTGGGCCGGTGCTCATCTGGTCGCCTGGACCGGCGGACACCCCCAGATGTTCGCCCTCCTCGCCGCGCTCACCCTCGCCGCCGCGGTCGCGATCGCGGCGGAGCGGACCGCGCGCCGAGGCGTCCGATCGCCGCCGTGATCCGGTCGTCGGCTGCGCGAAGCGGGTTCGCTGACTTGAGCGGGCGTCCGTCCGAGCAGCGGAAGGTCGCCGGTCCGGCCCCGGCCCCCACCGGTACGAGCACCTGGGTCCTCCACTTCCGGCCCGATCGTCGGCGATCCGGCGACGTCGACCGCCCGCCCTGCGTCGCGCTAGCTCGTGGCCTCGTTGTGGACCGGGCAGTCGCCTTCGCCTCGGCCGCACGCGGCGAAGTCGCAGAGGCGGCACAGCCAAGGCCGGGGGCGGTCATCGGTGCGGGCGGAGCGCTCCTCGGCTCTGACGCGGGTCAGCGCGGTCAGCATCGTGTCCAGCGCTGCCGCGAGATGGTCGGCCTCGTCCGAGGACAGCGCCGACAACACGCTCTCCAGCGACCGCTCGCGCGTTCGCAGTATCCGCTCGGCCGTGTGGCGGCCCCGTGCGGTGAGGACGACGGAGACGGCCCGTCCGTCCGGTGCGCCGACGCGCTCGGCGAGACCCGCGGCGGCGAGGCGGTCGACGAGCCGGACGGTGCCCGAGTGCGTCAGGCCGAGTGCGGAGCTCAGCTGCGTCACCGATCCGCCGTCGAGGAACTCGTGCATCGCCACGAGGGCGGCCGGGGCCGAGGGGCCGAGCCCTGCGACCGCCTCGACGGCGGTGTTCATCCGGTCGGCCACGACGAGGCTCAAGGCGCCCAAAGCATTGGCGGTGTGCCGGCGGCTTGACAAGGGTTGCGTCATGGCTCTAGTTTATATGCATGAGTCATACACAATCTACGGCAGAGCACGGAGTATCGACGGCGACGCTGGCCATGGTCAACATCGACAGCGCCGACCCGGCGAGGCTGGCGCGCTTTTACGCGGCCGCACTGGGCTGGGAGGTCACCTACAGCGACGAGAACTACGGGATGGTCGAAGGCGACGGCGTCAAGATCGGCTTCGGCAAGATCGAGGACTTCCGGCCCGCGCCGTGGCCCGACGAGGACGGCGCCAAACGCTTCCACCTCGACCTCCAGGTCGACGACCTCGACGAGGCGACCGCGAGCCTCTGCGCGATCGGCGCCAGCCGACCGGACTTCCAACCCGGCGCCGAACGCTGGCGAGTGCTGCTCGACCCCGACGGCCAGCCGTTCTGCCTGAGCCCCCGTCCCCAGGCCGCATCGTAGCGACGCCGTGTCCGATCTCGAGGAGCTGCTCGTCCCGGACGCCGAGGCCTGGCACGCCTGGCTCGACGGCCGTCATGCCGACCACCCCGGAGTCTGGCTGGTACTGCACAAGAAGGGCGGGCGGACTACGACCCTGACCTACGCCCAAGCGCTTGACGAGGCGCTGTGCTTCGGCTGGATCGACGGGCAGATCGGCCGACGCGACGACGAGAGCTACCGCCAGCGCTTCACCCCCCGCCGACCGAACAGTCCCTGGTCGGCCAGGAATGTCGAGTACGTCGCCCGCCTCACCGAGGCCGGACGGATGCGGCCGGCCGGGATCGCCGCCGTCGATGCCGCAAAGGCGCAAGGACGGTGGCAGACGGCCTACCGCGGGCAGGCGGACATGCAGATCCCGCCCGATCTCGCCGAGGCGCTGGCGGCCGATCCCGCCGCGGCCGCGACGTTCGAAGGGCTGGGCGCCGCCGACCGGTACTCCATCGTCTACCGGCTCAACGCCGTCAAGCGCCCCGCGACCCGGGACCGCAAGCTGGCCGAGTACATCGACATGCTCGCCCGCGGCGAGTCCCTCCACGCCCGCAGGGCGCCGAAGGGCCGGGGGTGACCGCCCGTCTCGCCCCGGGGACCACCCCGGCCTACGAGGAGTCGCAGTCCCGCGCCTGAGCCCGAGCGCCTGTGCGAGTCGGTCAGGAGGCCGTCGGCGCGGCGATTCGTCCGTGGGCGGCCCGGTTCGGCGAAGGTCTCGACCTCGGCGGGGAGGCGGCCGTGTTCCTGACTTTCGGCAGTGCCGACGGGCCGCGCGCGCGGCGACCATGGAGCGGTGATCGTATTCGAGGAAGCGACGAAACGCTACGGCGCGAAGACGGCCCTGGACGCCTTGACCGTCCAGGTCCGCAGCGGACATGTGACCGGCCTGCTGGGTCCCAACGGCGCCGGGAAGTCCACGGCGATGCGGCTGCTGCTGGGCCTGGACCGCCCGACCCGGGGCCGCGTCGAGATCGACGGGGCGCCCTACGCGCGCCTTCGGCATCCGCTGCGGACGATCGGCGCGCACCTGGACGCGCGCTCGTGCCACCCGCGGCGAAGCACGCGAGCACCTACACGGCCGCCGGAGGCGTACCGGGGCGGACTCCTCGTGCCCGGCAGCGACGACGCCTCCTGGGACGTCAGCCCGGTCGAACCGCCGACCGCCCTGATCCGCCTTCGCTGCGGTGCCCTCGTCCTCCCCGCTCGCGACGGCGGCCGCGGGGCGTCAGAGATGGCCGATGGCGGTGAGGTCGTAGTAGCTCGCGACGGTGAAAACGGCCGCCGCGCCCGCGAAGACGGCGGTGAGGTGGACGGCGCCCCGGACCCGGCCGCCGCGGCGAAGCCATGCCCGGACGACCAACCCTGCCGAACCCGCCAGCCCGAGCGCCGCGAACGCGGTGGCGGCGGCCAGGACGCCCGCGCCGAGGCCGGAACCTGCGGCCCCGGCCGCGCCCGCGGCCCCTGCGAGCGCGAGGACGGCGAAGGCCGAACCGCCGACCGCCAGCCGCGTGACGGCGCCCCACCGGTCCGAGGCGCGGCCTCGGCGACGGCGCCCGATGGCGAGCACGGGCCACGCGAGGGCGCTCAGGATGAGCAGTCCGCCGACGCCGAGCACGGCCAGGTGGAGCCCGAGGGACTCGTACCAGCCGATCCGCTGGAAACCGAAGTGGTAGAAGCCGTACGACGTCGCCGCGAGCACGGGGCGGCCGTCGCGGTCGGTGTCGAACGTCAGGTATTGCGAGCCTCCCCGGAGGCGGAACCGGTCGGCGCCCGCGGCGTCCCACCGCTGACCCAAGCCGTCCGCGTCCGTCGAGAACCCCTCGGTGACGAGCCCGCCGCCGGGAGCGGCGCTGACCTTCAGGTCGGCGGGCACCGAGAGCAGTGCGAACAGCCGTGCCGGGTCGTCCCCGTCGAGCTTCGTCCAGCGGTAGGTGCCGGCGAACCGCTCGGCCGAGGGCGCCGCCGGGTCGTCCTCTTCTGACTGGGGCGGCGAGGCCAGCTCCGCGACGAGGGCCGCCTTCAGGTCGGACCGCGCCCGGTAGGCGCCGGGGAACAGTGGGTTGCTCCCCGTGCCGTCGCCGTTGTAGGTGGCGAACAGGCCGATCCCGCACTGCGGAACCAGTATGAGCATGCTGTGCGTGCCCGGGCCTTCGCCGCTGTGGCCGAGGAGCCGGAGGCCGTCGCGGTGCTCTTCGGCGAACGGCAGCGCCAGGCCCGGCGCGTGCGGCGTCTGCCGGAACCGGGTCGAGTGCATCAGGTCCACAGTGGATGATTTGAGGATCCGGGCGCCTCCGGCCTCCCCGGTGAGCTGGGCGGTCATGAAGGTCGCCATGTCCGCCGCCGTCGAGACGACGCCGACGCTGGGCGCCAGGCTGGTGCGCCCGCGCTCGGCGGGCCGCAGGCCGTCGCCGGACGCCTCGTACCCGACCGCGAGGTCCTCGTCGGCGCCGGTCGCGAACCGGGTGTCCGACATGCCGAGCGGTTCGAGGACATTGATGTGCACGTACTGCTCGTAGGGCATGCCGGACACCGCCTCCACGATGTGGCCGGCGAGGTCGAACCCGTAGTCCGAATAGGAGTGCACGCCGCCCGGGGGGCGGACCCGTTCGGGCCGGCGCGACTCCACGTGCGCGCCCAGGCCGGTGTCGGCGTCGGGTTCGATCAGGGCGTCCTCGAAGCCCGAGGTGTGCGTCAGGAGGTGCTCGAGCGTGATCGGGCGGCCCGGGTAGGCGTCCTCGATCTGGAACGACGCCAGGTACCGGTTCACGTCGGCGTCCAACTCGAGTTCGCCCCGCTCGAACAGCTGCATGACGGCCGTCGCGGTGAAGACCTTGGACACGGAGTCGATGTGGAACGGGGTGTCCGCGCCGTCGAACGCCCGACCGCCGCTGACCTCGGCGAGCCCGAACCCCTCGGCGAGCACCGTCTCCCCTTCCGCCGCCAACGACACCGCCGCGCCCGGGATCGAGAACCGCTCCAGCTGGTCTTCCACCGTCCGGCCGATCGCGGACCGGACGGTGTCGCCGTCGAGCTCGCGGCATGCCGCGGGGTCGGCGGCGGCCCGGGGCGCCGGGGCGATGAAGACGGCGGCCATCGCGATCGCCGTCGCGGCGACCGTTCCCGGCAGGTACTTGCGCATGATCACTCTCAATCGTCGGACGGGCGGCATCGGCGCGGACCGCGGGATCACTCCCGGGCGGCGGCGACCGTGATGGGGTCGGTTCGGGTGACCAGCGCCGCGACGAGGGCGGAGACCGCGACGGCCAGTCCGAGCGATCCCGCGGCGGTGGCGGTCAGCAGCGTCCAGGGGATCTCGACGACGGCCGAGCCGACGCTGCGGCGGGCGGCGAGCGCGATCCCGAGGACGGCGCACGCGGCGACGGCCAGTCCGAGGACGAGGCCGGTGACGGCAGTGACGGCCGCTTCGAGGGCGGTGGCGGCGACGACCTGCCTCCGGGTGAGGCCGGAGAGGCGGGCGACGGCGTGCTCGCGGCGCCGCCCGGTGCCGGCGATGACGACGGCGTTGGCGACGGCCATGACGGTGTAGAGGCCGGAGAGGGCGAGGAGCACCTCGAGGGTGGCGTCGTTGGTGCGCTGCGCCGCCTCGGTGCGGGCGGTGATCCACTCCTCGACCGCGGCCGTGTCGCCGTAGGGTTCGGCGGCCGCCCGCACGGCGGCGACGTCGTCGTGCGAGCGGGCCTCGACCAGGACGTCGGTGGGCGCGGTGTCGAGCAGGTCGTCCGGTACGAGGTCGCGGTGCAGGAGGATCTGCTGCCCGGTGGAGAGCTGCTCGGGGAGGATCGCCGCGATCCGGACGGGGACGGTCTGCGCGCCGACGGTGACCGTCGCCGGGTCGCCGAGCTCGAAGCCGATGCCGTCGGTGGGGCGCTCCATCACGGCGATGTGGTCGCGGTCGAGGTCGGCGAGGCTGCCGGCGACAGGGGCGACCGGGTGGAGGGCGGCGTAGCCGGCCGGGTCGACGACGGCGTAGCCGTCGAAGCGGCGTTCGGTCTCGATGCCGCCGCCGGTGCGCTGCGGAAGGTCGATGAACAGGTCCGGGGTGGATTCGGGCGAGGCCGCGGCGACGCCGGGCAGCGCGGCGACCACTGCGGCCTCGGCGCCGGTGGTGGTGACGACGAGGTCGGCGTCGATGCGGTCGCGGGCTTCGACGGCGGTGGCCGTCGCCGTCGCGGCGAGCGCGCTCGTGACGCTGACGACGAGGGCGACCAGGACGATGACCGGGGCGGCGGTGGCGGCCGAGCGCTGGACGCCTTCGCGTCCGTTGGCGTCGACGAGGGAGCCCAGCGCCGTCGGGCGCAGCGGCGCGCCCAGCGCCCGGGCGGCGAGGGGCATCACGGCGGGGGCGAGCCGGCTTGCTGCGATCGCGCCGGTGAGGGCGACGCCCATGCCGAGCGCGAGCGCGACGACGAGGCCGACGCGGGCCGCGGCCGCGATCTGCGCGGCCGTGGCCAGGAGCATGAGGACGCCGACGGTCCAGCGTCCCGCCGTCATCGTCCGGTCGCGGGCGCCGCCGCCGCGGACCGCCTCGAGCGGCGGCACCAGCGAGGCCCGGCGGGAGGCGGCCAGCACGCCGAGGAGGGCGACCGCGACGCCGACGCCGCCGGCGGTCCACAGCGGCCACGAAGGGCGGCCGAGCTCGAATCCGCCGGGGACGAAGTCGGCGCGCCGCAGCAGCCACATCTGGGCCGACACCGCCGGCCCGGTGAGCGCCAGCCCGATGGCGGAGCCGGCCGTCCCGAGGGCGAGGGCCTCGCCGAGGAGCACGAGGCGCACCTGCCCGCGTCCGGCGCCGAGCAGGCGCAGGAGCGCGATGTCGCGGCGGCGCTCGGCGACCGCGAAGGCGAAGGTGGTCGCGACGATGAAGACCGTCAGCAGTCCGGTCAGCATGGCGCTGATGATCATGATCGCCGCGACGGCGTCGAACGCGTCGCGCACCGCGAACGCCTGCCGCTGGTCGAGCCCGGCGAGCCCGGGCCGCGTCGCCGAGTCGGCGACCGTCATCGCGGAGGCCAGCAGGGCGGTTCCCGCGGCGACGCTGAGGAGCGCGCCGAGCAGCAGGGGCCACCGCTCCCGGAGCCCGGCCAGGGTCAAGGCGGACATCAGGACTCCAGTCCGGTGAGCACGGCGGCCACGGTCGCGGCGCCGGCCCCGTCGAGCCGGTCGACCAGCCGCCCGTCGCGCAGGAACAGGACGCTGTCGGCGCATGCGGCCGCGACCGGGTCGTGGGTCACCATCACGACGGTCTGCCCGGCCTCGACCATCGAGCGCAGCAGCGCGAACACCGCCTGCGCGGACGAGGTGTCCAGCGCGCCGGTCGGTTCGTCCGCGAACAGCACCTTCGGGCGGGTCGCGATGGCCCGCGCCAGCGCAACGCGCTGCTGCTGGCCGCCCGAGAGCTGCCCGGGGCGGTGCCGGAGGCGGTCGCCGAGTCCGACGGCGTCCAAGGCGGCGCGGACCTCCCCGCGAGCGGGGCGCGCACCCGACAGCCGCAGCGGCAGCGCCACGTTCTGGGCCGCGGTGAGCGAGGTGACGAGGTTGAAGTTCTGGAACGCGAATCCGATCGCGGTCCGCCGCAGCCGGGTCAGTTCCGCGTCCGAGGCGGCGGTGATGTCGCGCCCGTCCAACGCCACCCGGCCCGCGTCGAGGCGCTCCAGACCCGCGAGGCAGTGCAGCAAGGTCGACTTGCCCGACCCGGACGGGCCCATGACGGCGGTCCACGACGAACGCGGCACCGCGATCGACACCGCGTCCAGCGCCCGCAGCGCGGTCTCGCCCGACCCGTAGGTCTTCGTTCCCTCGGCCATGGCCGACACGGCGCCCGAGGCCGTCTCCGTGTTCATGTGCCCGATCCAACCCGCCGGGCGCCGTCCCCGGTATGGGCGCAGACGCTACTTCGCGCCGTCCGCGGCAGGAGTAGTGCGCACGCTACCTATACCGTGGAGCCCATGAGTCAGTCAGGCATCGGCACGGTCCCCCGGCGGGCCCCCGGCTCGGGGGGCGCCGCGACGCTGCTGGCCGGGGCGCTCGCAGCCGCCGACCTCGCGGCGCTCCTGCTGGTCGTACCCGTCCCCGCCGTCCTGGCGCTGGCCCCGCTCCTGGTCCGCGGCGACCAGGTCGATCTCGGCTTCGCACGGATCGACACCCCGCTGGAGGCGTGGCCGGCGGCGGCCCTGGGCTCGATCCTGCTCGTCGCCATCGCATCGGGGACGCTGAAGGCCGTCCGCGCGCAGCGGGCCTGGATCGACCGGCAGTTCCCGCAGCCGGGACCCGCCCCCCGGGCCGCCGGACCCGCGGACCCGACCGCCACCCGCTTCCAGGGGCTCACCGAGCGCGAGACCCAGGTGCTCGAGCTGATGTCCCGGGGGTTCACCAACGGCGCGATCGCGCAGCGGCTCTTCATCAGCGAAGCCACCGTCCGCAAGCACGTCGGCCGCATCTTCGCCAAGCTCGACATGGACACCACGGACAAGGACCGGCGCGTGACCGCGGCCCTGACCTTCGCCGGGCACGCCGACGACCGGACGTAGCGCCCCCGCCGGGGCGCGGTCCGCCGCCGTCCGCATCGGTCTCCGGCCCGGCGCCCGACCGGCGGCCGGGTAAGGCGGGACTTCGCTGATGCAAGTAATTTGCAAGAGTAAGGTTGTGGCGTTAGCGGTGCCGCGCCGCGAGCGGTCCCGTGGGATCGTGGACGTGCGGGCCGCGGACGCCTCGGCGTTCCGACAGACGCGGAGGGCGCCGATCGCCCTCCCCGATCCTTTGCCGCGAGGCGAGGGTGATTCCAAGACGGGGCCGACCGCGCCTGAACACCGCGGTCGGCCCCGTCGCCGTGCGACCACGCACGGCACCGGCGGTCATGCGAGGATGTCTCGGTGCATGTCGGTCGGCCGTTGTTCCGCGGGCTGCGGGCCCTGGTGTTCGCGCTGGCCTGCGCGGCGGTCTCGGCCGGACTGCACGTCGTCGCCGACGGCGGCGCGGTCGGCGCCGGCCCCTTCGCCGCGGCGGTCGCCGCGCTCGCGCCCGTCGGCTTCGTCTTCGGCGGCGCCCAGCGCGGACCGCTGTCGCTGCTCGCCCTGTGCGGTACCGCGCAGGCGGCCCTGCACGTCTGGTTCAGCGCCGGGCACCTGCACCACCTGATGCCCGAGCCCTCCATGCTGCTCGTGCACCTGCTGGCCGCCGCGGTCTCCGCGGCGTGGCTCGCCCGCGGCGACGCGGCGCTCGCGGCGTTCATCGACGCCGTGGTGCTGCTGCTCGCCGCCCCGCCGCCGCTCCGCGGCCACACGCCGCAGGCCCCGGTCCGCACCGGGCCCCCGCCGTCGCGCACCGCGGCCCCCGTCATCGAGCCGCTGGTCTCGGCCGTCTCGCTGCGCGGCCCGCCGCGCCCGCTCCGTTCCCACTGATCCCGCCTGCGGGCGCGCGCCTTCGCGTGCGCCCGTCCCCGGCCGTGCGCGCCCGCCGTCGGCGCGCCGCCGCAGGCCCCGCCGCGCACGCCGGACCGGGGCCTCCTCCCGCATTCGCTCGCACCGCCGGGCCGCGAACCCGGCGAACACAGAACGGAACCACCACCATGGGCAAGTCCAACCGCGCCGGCCGCAAGGCCGCGATCGAGGCGCTGCGCCGGCAGCAGGCCGCCGAGGCCCGCCGCAGGAAGATCGTCTTCGGCGTCGCCATCGGCGCCGCCGTCCTCCTCATCGGCGGACTCCTCGGCCTCGGCATCTGGATGAACCGCGACGTCGAGTACGACGTCAACGAGCCGGCCGCCGCGACCACCGGCGACCACGCCGTCCGCCTCGGCGACGGACCCGTCGAGATCGACCTCTACATCGACTACATGTGCCCGGCCTGCCGGCAGTTCGAGGCGACCCACGCCGCCGACCTCCAGGGCTGGCTCGACGACGGCTCGGTCACCGTCGACTACCACCCGATCGCGATCCTCGACCGCCTCAGCCAGGGCACCGAGTACTCCACCCGCGCCGCCTCGGCCGCGGTGTGCGCCGCCGACGCGGGCGAGCAGCCGTTCCTCAACTACACGACGGCGCTCTACGCGGGCCAGCCCGCCGAGAACACCACCGGCCTGACCGACGGGGAGCTCAAGCGGATCGGCGCCGACACCGGCCTCGACGGGGACTGGGAGCAGTGCGTGGACGAGGAGACCTACTACGGCTGGGTCCAGGAGGGCACCGCCTCGGCGACGGACGGGCAGGGCGTCTCCAGCACGCCCACCGCGGTCGTCGACGGGAAGCGGGTCGACTCGCAGGACTTCGCCGACACGGTCGAGGCCGCCATCGCCGCGGCCTGACGCCCCGCCGCGCGCCCGGGACCCGGGCGCGCGGCGCCGCATCGCGGGCGGCCGCGAGTCGGGAGCCTGACAGTCCGAAGGCGGCCGGTCATGCGAGAATCGCTCCGTGCACATCGGCCGACCGATCATCCGAGGGTTCCGCGCCCTCGTGTTCGCGGTCGCCTGCGTCCTGGTCTCGGCCGGACTGCACTTCACCGCCGGCGGCGCCCCGATCTCGTGGGGCGCGTTCGCCGCCGCGGTCGGCGCGGTCGCCGCGGCTGCCTACCTGCTCGCCGCCGCCCAGCGCGGCCCCCTGGCCCTCCTGCCCGCCTGCGCGGCCGCGCAGGCCGGGCTGCACGCCTGGTTCACCGCCAGCGCCGGGCACCTCGAGCACCTCGTGCCGAGCCCCGCGATGCTCCTCGTCCACGCCCTGGCCATGGCCGTCAGCGCGGTCTGGCTCGCCCGCGGGGACGCCGCGCTCGCGGCCTTCCTGGAGCTGCTGGTCCTGTGGACGGCCGCCGTCCTGCTGCTGCGGCTGCGCAAGGCCGCGCCGGTCCGCCTCCCGCGCGCCCGCGCCGGGCGCGTGCTCGCGCCGCCGGTGCTGCGGCTGCTCGCCACGACCGCCTCCCGGCGCGGTCCGCCTTCGCCCGCGTTCTCCCACTGACCTTCTGACGTCGGCGGCGCCCCTGGCAGGGCGGTCGCCGCGAGCCCGCGCACCCGTGAACCGACGCGGTCCCCGCGTCCGGAGTGCCGCGCGCTCGCATCCGGAAACGAGAGCGAACATGCGAAAGACCCGACACACCCCGACCCTTCCCGCCCGCACCGCCGCGGCCCTGCTCGGCCTCGGCCTGCTCGCCGCCTGCGGCACCGAACCCGACGCCGACGAGGCCGCCGAGACGGCCGAGGCCACCGCCGCCGAGTCGGTGGTGATCACCGACGCGTGGGTCAAGACGACCGAGGAGGACATGACCGCCCTCTTCGGCGTCCTGGAGAACGCCTCCGGCACCGAGGCCCACCTGGTCTCGGCCGAGAGCGACCTCGGCACGGTCGAACTGCACGAGGTCGTCGAGGCCGGCGGCGCGATGGTCATGCAGGAGGTCCCCGACGGCTTCCTCGTCCCCGCCGAGGGCGAGCACGAGCTCACCCCCGGCGGCGACCACATCATGCTGATGGGGCTCGCCGCACCGGTCGTCGCCGGCGACGAGGTCGCCGTGACCCTCCGCTTCGAGGACGGCTCCGAGCTGGCGGTCACCGCCGTCGCCAAGGACTTCGAGGGCGGCGACGAGGAGTACCGGCCCGGCGGCACGGACGGCATGTAGGGCCGATGGAACCGCAGCGCAAGCGCCTGAACCGGCGCGGACTGCTCGGGGCGGCCGGAGGGGTCGCCGCGCTCGGCGCCGCCGGCGCCGGGGCGGCGGCCCTCGCCGGCGGCCCGGACGGGCCCGCCCCCGAGGCCGCACCCGCGACCACCGTGCCGTTCCACGGCGCCCACCAGGCCGGGATCACCGGCGACGCCCCGTCCCGCACGGTGCTCCTGTCGCTCGACCTGGGCGAGGAGGTCGACGCCGACCGCTTCGCCGCGGTCATGCGGCTGCTGACCGACGACGCCGCGCGCCTCACGCAGGGCGAGGCGGCGCTGGCCGACGCCGACCCCGAACTGGCCGCCGAGCCCGCACTGCTCACGGTCACGTTCGGCTTCGGCCTCGGCCTGCTGGAGCGCCTGGGCCTGCCCGCGCCGCCCGGCGCCGGGCCGCTCCCGGCGTTCTCGGTGGACCGGCTCGAGGAGGCGTGGTCGGGCGGGGACCTGCTCGTCCAGGTGTGCGGCGAGGGCGACCTGGCCGTCAGCCACGCGATCCGCATGCTGGTCAAGGACTCCCGGTCCTTCGCGACGGTCCGCTGGGCCCAGCGCGGCTTCCGGCAGCGGCCGGCCGGGGGAGGGACGCCCCGCAACGTCCTCGGCCAGGTCGACGGGACGAGCAATCCCGACCCGTCCACCGGGGACGGCGGCGAGGCCGTCTGGCTCGGCGAGGACGCCGGGCCCCTGGCGGGCGGCACCGTCATGGTCGTGCGGCGGATGCGCACCGACCTCGACGAGTGGGACAAGCTCGACGCGGTCGGCAAGGACCGGGTGATCGGCCGCCGCGTCAGCGACGGCGCCCCGCTCACCGGCGAGCGCGAGGACGACCCGGTCGACCTCGAGGCGCGCGAGGACTCGGGGCTCCCGGTCATCCCGGCCGGGGCCCACGTCCGCCGGGCCATCGACGCGGGGACGACGATCCTGCGCCGCTCCTACAACTACGACGACGGCCCCGGGCCCGCGGGGGAGTCGGACACCGGGCTGGTGTTCGTCTCCTACCAGGCCGACATCGGGCAGTTCATCGCCATCCAGGAGCGGCTGGCCGAGTCCGACCTGCTCAACGACTACGCCGTCCCGATCGGCTCGGCCGTGTTCGTCCTCCCGCCGGGGTGCGACGAGGACGGCTGGATCGGCCAGGGCCTGTTCGATTAGACCCGGTGGCGGGGGGGGGGCCCCCCCCCCCCCCCCCCCCCCCCCCCCCCCCCCCCCCAAACAAACACAAAAACAAAAAAAAAAAAAAAAAAAAACACGCAGACCCCCACCCCCCCGCCCCCCCCCCCCCCGCGCCCCCCCCCCCCCCGCCCCCCCGCCGCCCCGGCCCCCCCCCGGGGGGGGGGGGCGCCCCCCCCCGGGGGGGCCCCCGCCCACCGCCGTGCTGTCGGGCCCCTCGGGCACGCTCGAATCGGGGGCGCCTCGGCACGGCGCCGCGGACCGTCGCCCCTGCCCGCCGAACGGCGCCACCGGAGATGTCGGGCCCCCGCGGCGCCCTTGTCGTCGGGGGCGCCGCGCACCGGCGCCCGGGGCCTCGCCCCTGCCCGCCCATCGCCTCAAGATGCGAGCGGGCACCGCGATCGCCTGGTTTGTCGGACCTCTCGGGCACCCTTGTCGTTCGGGGGCGCTTCCGAGCGGCTCCTCGGGGCCTTCCCTCTGCCCGGCGTTAGGCTCTCCCCATGAGCGACCCGTCCGACAGCAGCGGCTACCAGGGCCCGCCCGCGAGCGTGCCGCCTCCTCCCGGCTGGCGGGTCGAGGCCGTGGCCCTCCCCGGCGAGCCCCGGCGCCTCCCGGCGCAGGACCACGCGGCCATCGACGCCGCCGAGCAGCGGGCCCGCCTGGTCACCCACTGGCTCGCCCTCGCCGCGGTGGCGCTCATGTTCACCGTCCTCATCACCGGCCTCCTCAGCAGCTGAGCGGACGGCGAACGGTCCCGGCCGGGACCGCCCCGCGGCACGCCCTACCGGACCGTGCCGCCCCAGACCATCTCGGCGCCGGTGTGCCCGGTCCGGTAGAGCACCCAGGCCGCCATCAGCAGCAGCGCGAACGCGATCAGGCCGATGATGAACATGAGGACCTTGCGCCCGGTCGCGGCGGGGTCGTCCGAGCCGGACGCGCCGTCCTCGCCCGCGGCGGGCGCGGGCGCGTCGGCGTTGCGCAGCAGCGCGGCCCGGCGGCCCCGGTCGAGCCCGGCGAACAGGAACCACACCGGGATCAGGGCGACGAGCGTCCACAGGAGCCAGTAGCCGTTGTCGTGGTGCTGCTGGACCGCCTCGGGCCAGCCGTCGGGATAGGTGTAGTCGGCGAGCTGCTCGCCGCTGAAGACCGAGCCGTACGCGGCGGCCGGGCCGACCAGCACGAGGATCGCCACCGCCCAGCCGACGAAGCGGCGCAGCGGCGGGACCAGGAGGTAGGCGAGGCCGAGCAGCACCAGGAGCGCGACCAGGATGATCGGCGCGTGCACGGCCAGCGGGTGGAGGGGCAGGTCGAGAATCGTCGTCATGAAGTTAATTGAACCCTAAAGTGATCACCAACCGGTAGCCCCGGCAGAACTTTCGAAGAGTTCGACGTAGCCCATGACGGCGTCCGCGATCAGCTGCACCGCGATCGCGGCCAGCAGCACGCCCGCGATGCGGGTGAGCACCTCGATGCCCCCGCGCCGCAGGACCTTCACCAGGAATCCCGAGAAGCGCATGACCAGGAAGATCGCGGTGTGGATGACGACGATCGCCAAAGCGATCCACAGGTAGTCCACACTGGATGACGCCTGCTGCACGAACAGGATCACCGCGACGATCGCGCCGGGCCCGGCCAGCAGCGGGGTGCCCAGCGGCACGAGCGCGATGTTCGACGTGGCCGCCTCGTTCGGGTCGTCGGCCTTCCCCGTCAGCAGCTGGAGGGCGACCAGGAGCAGCAGGAGCCCGCCCGCGCCCTGGAGCGCGGCGAGGTCGATGTGCAGGTAGCTGATGATCTGCTGCCCGAGCAGCGCGAACAGCGTGATCACGCCCAGGGACAGGCACGTCGCCTGGAGCGCCGCCCGGCTCCGCTGGCGCTGGTCCATGGTCCCGGTCAGGGCCAGGTAGATCGGCACGATGCCGGGCGGGTCCATGATGACGAACAGCGTCACCGCGACGGTCAGAAAGTACTCGAGTCCACCCACGCAGCGAGTATGTCAAGTCCGCCGGGTCACAGCCGGTGATCGGGACACTCGTGTTAGGTGCGGCTCAACCGTGCCGGGGCATTCCGGATAAGACGTAGCTGAGCACCGGCATGATCGCCCCCGGCGGCGGGGTGAGCTCGGACAGGAACGGCTCCTCCCCGGAGTCGTCGAGCAGGAGCCACGTGTCGTCGGTGCTGTCGCCGGTCAGCTGCCAGCGCAGCATCGGATCGGTCCACAGGCCCGTGGAGTCCTCGTACCGGTCCTCGTACTCGCCGAGGTCGAAGCCCTCCACGAGCGGGTACCTGTAGCTCCGATCGACCTGCTCGACGGCGCTCCGGGCCCGCTCCACGGCCTCGCCGTCGGCCGCGGCCCTCGCCAGCTCCTGCTGGATCGCGTCGGACCCGATCGACCCGCACTGCTCGCCCGGCGCGGCGAGGCCCGTGCCCGGCGCGAGGTCGGCCACGCAGACGAAGTCCGGATCGGTGATGTCGACGACGACCAGCGCCTCGAAGCCGGCGGTGCCGACCGTGGTGAACCCCCAGTCGTACTCCTCTTCGAACCAGTAGGGCCCCTCGTTGCCGCCGGTCGTGGAGTGCAGGTCGCCCGAGAAGAAGGCGGTGCTGTCGCTCCAGTCCTGGAGGGTCAGCGCGTAGTCGGTGGTGAAGACGGCGGGCGCTTCGCCGAGCTCGTCGAAGGGGGCGTTCAGCAGCTGGTACTCCTCCCGGGTGTACTCGGCGGTCGGGGAGACGACCGCGAGCTGCGTGCCGCCGGTGTTGGCCTCGATGTACGTCTCGGGGGTCGGCTTCTCGTACACGAGCGGGGCGGCGCCGTCGAGGGGGGTGAAGCTCACCGCGGTCTCGGTCTCGGTGGCGTAGGCGTCGGCGAGGCGGTAGACGCTCGCGGGCTGCTCCTCGCTGATCGGGACGGACTCGCCCGCCTCGTTGAGGACCTCGTACTCGCCGTTCTCGGCGAGCACGACGAACTCCATGTCGAGTTCGAGCTGCGCCTCGGTGGCGCTCGTGTCCGAGGCGATGAGGTCGCCTTCGGGGCCGGACCCGACCCAGGGCTGCCACACGAACACGGCCGCGCCGAGCACGAGCAGGCCCGCGCCGCTCGCGGCGGCGGCCTGGCGCCTGCGGCGGCGGATGCGGCCGGCCCCGGCGATCGCCAGTTCGGCCAGCCCGGGGTCGTCGTCGGTCAAGGGCGCGGCGCGGGCCCTGTCGGCCATCTCGCTGCGCAGAAGGGATTCCAGATCCCCGCTCACGCGGCCTCCCTGGAGTCCATCGCGATGCCGAGCGCCGCCGCCGGGGTGCCCAGGCGCTTGCGGAGCCCCGCGAGCGCGCGGGAGGCCTGGCTCTTGACGGTGCCGACCGAGATGCCGAGGACCTCGGCGATCTGCGGGTCCGAGCGGTTCTCGTAGTAGCGGAGGACGAGGACCGCGCGCTGGCGTTTGGGGAGGGCGGCGATGTGGCGCCACATGGCGTCGCGCACGGCCGAGTGCTCGGTGAAGTCGCGGGAGGTGTCGGGGCGGTCCTCGAAGATCTCGGTGGGCTTCTCGCGGTTGGAGCGCTTGCGCCACCAGGAGGCGTTGGTGTTGTACAGGATCCGGCGGGCATAGGCGTCGATCGAATCAGTGGTCCTGATCCGTCCCCATGCCAGGTAGGTCTTCGTCAAGGTCGTCTGCACCAGGTCCTCCGCTGTCGCCCAGTTCCCCGTGAGGAGATACGCCGCACGATGCAGCGCGGCCGAGCGCGCCGCCACGTACTCGCGGAACTCCTCGTCCTGGGACGATTTGGTCTCGCTCACGCGTCTCCCTGGAGGGGTCGAACAACAGACGACATACCCCCGGAGGAAAGTTGCCCCGCAGGGCGGAATTCTGCCAAAAGATGGGTGTCGTCGGCAACCGAGGGTCGGTAGAAGGTGAGTATACGAAGTAGGTGCAACCGGGTGGGTCCCGGCATCGCGGGGCGCAGCGGGCGTCACGTCGGCACCGGCGCCCAACACGCGAAACACCCGCCGACGCGTCGGCGGGTGTCGGTGGTCGAGGGGGACCCGGCGGGGTCAGACGTCGGCGTCCTTGCGCACCGGCTCCTCGGGGATGAGGTCCTCCTCGGGTTCGGCCTCGCGCTCGTCGACGGCCTCGGGCTCGTACATCTCCTCGCACATCTGGAGGTAGAGCTCGTTGGGGTTCGGCAGGTGCGGGACGTTGCGCAGCGCCTGGTCCTGGCCCGCGGACTCGATGATGAACTCGCCGTAGTTGAGCATGCGGCCCATCGGCGACTGCGAGTACTTCATGTCGGTGACGCGGCCGAGCGGCATCATGGCGACCGAGCGGGTGATGACCCCCTGGATGAGCATGATCCGCTTGTTGGTCAGGATGAAGCGGTCCATGTACCAGTCGAGGATCTTCCAGCCCACGAACCCCAGGATGAGCAGCCAGACCACGACGGTGACCGTCAGGGCCGTGTCGCGGCTCTGGGACTCCCACTTGGTGAGCATCCCCGAGGCGAGCCCCATGATGAAGGTCGAGAGGGTGCCGATGATGTACCAGGGCATGAGGTGGACCCAGTGGCGGCGCCACTCGCCGCGGTACTTCTCGGTGGGGAAGAGGTAGCGGGCGGAGATGGGGGACGGGACGTCGGGGACGGTGGGGGCGCGCACTCCGGACAGGAGGCCGACGCCCGCGCCGTCGTCGAAGCGGACGCCGTCGATGTCGCTCGCGGCCGCCGCCGGGGCGGTGCCGGCGGGGAAGGCGTACTCGCGGGTGGGGGACTCGGCGCCCGGGGCGGGACCGTCGGAGGGGGCGCGGGGACTGGGGGGTTCCAGCGGCTCGGTGTCCTTCTTGTCCCCCGAGCCGCCTGCACCGGAATCGGTCATGCTGCCGTCGCCGTCAGGTCACGAGGTTCGTGAAGAACGCCGCGAAACCGTTCGCGGCATCGAGGATTCCGCCTGCGAGGTTCCCGACCACATCGCTGGCTTCGCCTGGCCTGAAGGCTACAAAGAACACCAGGAACGCAAGTCCGCCCCAAGTCAGAAACTTCTTCAACTTCCTCACCCCTCCCGTCAAGGGTCCTGGCCGATCGTTCGTCTGGCGCAGGCTGGCACGAGTCTACCGTACGAGCATGACTCGGCTTTCAGTTTTGCAGTGGGCCCCATCGGTGCGAACCGAGCGGCCGGTGCCGGGAGCCAGGGTCGCCGGGCGGTGTCGATATGCCCGGCTCCGCCTGTCTACCAGCGGAACAACCTATTCGCTTGTACCAACGGGGAGCTTACCGCAAGTAGCCTTCCATTGGCTCAATGTAGGCGCATCGCCGCCGCAGTCCCAGGGAAGCGTCAGCTATCCGACACCGTTCGTTCGCGTACGCGCCCTGCGGGTGCGAAGCGTCGACGCGGCGCCGCGACCGGCACGGCGCCGGGCCGGTGCGCACCCTTCAAGGGTGCCACCGGGGCACGGCGTTCGGGGCCCCCGGGGGCGTCGGATTTCGGACGGATCGCGCTAGCCGGCGCGGCGGGCGGCGGGGCCCTGCCCGAAGACGTGCTCCCTCACCCACGCGTGCATGGCGATCCCGCTGGCCACGCCCGCGTTGATGGAGCGGGTCGACCCGAACTGGGTGATCGAGCAGACCATCGAGCACACCTCGCGCACCGGCTCGGACAGGCCGGGGCCCTCCTGACCGAAGACCAGGACCGCGTTGCGCGGCAGGGAGGTCGTCTCGATCGGCACCGAGCCGGGCAGGTTGTCGACGCCCACCACCGCGAGGCCCTCGGCGGCGACCCGGTCGACGAACGCCTCCACGGTGGGGTGGTGCTCGACGTGCTGGTAGCGGTCGGTGACCATCGCGCCGCGCCGGTTCCAGCGGCGCTTGCCGACGATGTGGACCGCGGCGGCGAGGAACGCGTTCGCGTTGCGCACGACGGTGCCGATGTTGAAGTCGTGCTGCCAGTTCTCGATGGCGACGTGGAAGTCGTGGCGGCGCTCGTCGAGGTCGGCGACGACCGCCTCGCGGCGCCAGTACCGGTAGCGGTCGACCACGTTGCGGCGGTCGCCCAGGCGCAGCAGCTCCGGGTCGTACTCCGCGCCCTCGGGCCAGGGGCCCTCCCAGGGGCCGACGCCCACCTCCGCGGCGGCCAGATCCTCGTCAGTCACGCCGACCATTGGAGCACAGCCGCCGGGGGCGGCCCGTGCCCGCGGCGGCGGGCGGGCATGGCGCCGCCCCGGCGGCTACGGGGGAAACCGACCGGGGCGACGCGTTGCATACTATCTGCCCGACGGTTGCGATCGGGCACACACCCTTTTGAATTCCCTTGCCGCAGAAGGAAATCGGGTCTTTATACGCCCCGCGTCACTCAGGTTTCGCAACAGTCCCGCCGGCACGGCCGTCCACACTGCCCCCTCCCGTGCGGCGGCTCACCGCAGGAAGGCCCTGAGCGCGTCCGGATCGGCCAGCGCGTCCCGGGCGATGGCCTCGTCGGGCGCGACGCCCTTGAGGATCTTCTTGACCGGGACCTCCACCTTCTTGCCGCTGAGGGTCCTGGGGATCGCCGGGACCTGCCGCACCTCGTCGGGCACGTGCCGGGGCGAGAGCTGCTCGCGCAGGGCCGCCCTGATGCGCCCCTGCATGGCCTCGTCGAGCTCCGCGCCCTCGGCGCAGGCCACATAGAGCAGGAGGCGGTCCTGGCCGGGGTCGTCCAGGTGCACGACGAGGGAGTCGGCGACGCCCTCGATCGCCTCGACGACCGCGTAGAACTCCGCGGTGCCCATGCGGACGCCGCCGCGGTTGAGGGTGGCGTCGCTGCGCCCGGAGATGACCGCCGAGCCGCGGTCGGAGATGGTGATCCAGTCGCCGTGGCGCCAGATCCCGGGGAAGTCGGTGAGGTAGGTGTCGCGGTAGCGGTGCTTGAGCGGGTCGCCCCACAGGCCCACGGGCATCGACGGCATCGGCGAGGCGATCACCAGTTCGCCCTCGCGGCCGATCCCCGGGCGCCCCTCGGGGTCGAAGGAGCGGACGTCGGCGCCCAGGCAGCGGCAGGAGAGCTCGCCGCGCCACACCGGGACCGTGGGCGCGCCGCCGATGAAGCCGGTGCACAGGTCGGTGCCGCCCGAGAGGGACTGGAGCTGCGCGGTGGGGCTGACGGACTCGTACACGTAGTCGAAGCCGACCGCCGGGAGCGGGGCGCCCGTGGAGCCGATGCCGCGGAGGCGCGACAGGTCGGCCTCCTCGCTCGGCTTGACGCCGCGGGAGCGGCAGGCCATGAGGAAGGGAGCGCTCGTGCCGAAGTAGGTGGTGCCGGACTCCTCGGCGAGGCGCCACATGCCCGCCGGGTCGGGCAGGCCGTCGAACATGACGATCCCGGCGCCCACGATCGGCGCGGACATGAGGTAGTTCCACATCATCCAGCCGGTGGTGGAGTACCAGAAGAACCGGTCGCCGACGCCGAGGTCGTGGTGGAGCGAGTGCATCTTCGCGTGCTCGAGCGCCATGCCGCCGTGCGAGTGGACGATCGCCTTCGGCAGGCCCGTGGTGCCCGAGGAGTAGAGGATGTAGAGCGGGTGGTCGAAGGTGAGCGGCTCGAACGCGATCCCCTCGTCGTAGGCGCAGAAGCGGTCCCAGGTCTCGCCCTCGACCTCGTCCGAACCCAGGTAGGGCAGGGTGACGAGCGCGCCGAGGCCCTCGATGCCGCGGGCGACGCGCCGCAGGTCGTCGGTGCGGTCGATCGACTTGGGGCCGTATTTGTAACCGTCGACGGCGACCAGGACCTTCGGCTCGATCTGCGCGAAGCGGTCGAGGACCGCCTTCGCGCCGAACTCGGGGGCGCAGCTGGAGAAGACCGCGCCGAGGCTCGCCGAGGCGAGCATGAGCGCGAAGGTCTCGGGGATGTTCGGCATCCAGGCGGCGACGCGGTCGCCGCGGTGCACCCCGTGGGCGACCAGCCCGGCGCGGGCGCGCGCGACCGCCTCGCGCAGGTCCGCGAGGGTCCACTCCACCGTCTCGCGCGTGTCGGAGTAGGCGCGCACGATGACGTCCTCCTCCCCCACGCCGGGGGCGGTGAGGACGGCGCGCGCGTAGTTGAAGGTCTCGTCGGGGAACCACACGGTGTCGGGCATCGACTCGTCGGCGAGCACGCGGTGCTCGGGGACGGTCTTGCCGAGGCCGAAGTGCTCCCAGACCGCGCCCCAGAACGGCCTCAGGTGCTCCACCGAGTACTGCCACAGCGCAGGGTAAGAGGTGAGGTCGCGCTCCTCTCGGCGCGACAGCCACTGGCTGAAGCGCCCGATGTTGGTGGTCTCCACCGCATCAGGCCGCGGCAGCCACAGCACCTCGTTGGTCACGATCGCCTCCCGATTTCCACGACGGTGTGGTCCACAGCACTATCGTGGCATGTCTCGGGTTTACGCCTGGGACCGGGGGATCGTTTGCCCCCGTTCGTCCGCTATCCAGGGAGTTCATTATGTGGGACGGAGCTCGTCCTCGATGAAGCGCTCGCGCGTGACGTACAGGCCCGCGAACAGCAGGAGCGCGGTCAGGACCGCGATGAGCCCGAAGGGCACGCTCCACGAGCCGGTGAGGCCGAAGACCCAGCCGACCGCGAGCGGGCCGGCCCCGGCGATGAGGTAGCCGCCGGACTGGGCGAACGAGGACAGCGCGCTGGTCCCGGCGGGCGTGCGGGCCCGGAGCCCGAACAGGGTCAGGATCAGCGGGAACACCGAGGTGCCGATGCCGAACAGGACCATGGCGGCCCAGGTGAGCGGGCCGCCGCCGTCGAGCCAGAGCGCGGCGAGGGCGGGCGGGTAGCAGGCCATGAGGACGAGGAAGACCGGGCGCGGACCCCACCGGACGGTGAGGATCGGGACCACGACCGAGACGGGGATCTGCACGACGGTGAGCACGCCGAGCATCGACCCGGCGGCGGCCGCGTCCATCCCGTCGGAGGCCAGGATCGTCGTCGTCCAGCCCATGAGGATGTAGGCGATGGCCGACTGGCAGCCGAAGGCGGCCAGCATCATCCAGGCCAGGCGCGAGCGGCGGACGCCGCGGAGGCCGTCGATCGGGGCGGCGCCGGAGGCCGCGGCGGCCGGGCGCCACAGCAGCCACGGGACGATCGCGACGAGCGCCGGGAGGGCCCAGACCGCCAGCGCGACGCGCCAGTCGTCGACGAGGTGCTCGATCGGGGCCGTGGCCGCGGCGGCGACGGCGGTGCCCACGGCGAGCGTCGTGGAGTAGGCGGTGGTCATGGCGCCGATGCGGTTCGGGAAGTAGCGCTTGACGATGACCGGGACCGCGACGTTGCCGATGGCCCCGGCGGCGAGCGCCAGGAGGCTGCACAGCAGGAAGACCGCGGTGCTCGGGGCCCAGGCGCGGGCGACGAGCCCCAGGCTCATGACCAGGAGGGCGCCCGTGAGGAGCAGGCGCGGGCCGAAGCGGCGGGCGAGGCGGGGCGCGAGGGCGCCGAGCCCGGCGAAGGCGAGGACCGGGAGGGTGGTCAGGAGGCCGGCGACGGTCTCCGACATGCCGAGGCCGGTGCGCAGCTCGGCGAGGATCGCCCCGACGCTGGTGACGGCGGTGCGGAAGTTGAAGGCGGCGAGGACGACGCCGGCGACGAGCATCCAGCCGGCGGCGGCGGCCTTGGCGGCGGGCGCGGGGTCGGCGAGCTCGGCGCGGGGCGTGGGGGCCGGGTGCTCGTCGGGGTGGTCGGCGTCGGGTCCCCGCTGGGCGGGCCCCTCGGCGGTGCCGGCGGGCGCGGCGTCGGTCGTCACGCGTGGCTCCTACCAGATTCGGGTGCGGGCGGTGGTCCGGCGGGGTGGAAACCGTTGTCCGGCTGTTTCGGGCGCGACTTGGTGCGTCGTGAGCAGCCGGGATAGAATCGAGTCAATTCATGGGATGAATTGGCGGCCTGTCAACGGTATCGCGTCGGCTGTCTGCTTTAATCCTCCTAGTGTTGGGAAACACGCACCCCATGGCGGGCCCCCGCTGGCCGTGGAAGCGATCCGGAGAGGTCAGGTCCGCCAGTGGCATTGCAGTCGACACGCAAGTCCGCCCTCGTCGATCAGGTGATCGAGCAGCTGCGCCGCCAGATCAGCGACGGCGAGTGGACCCTGGGCTCGCGCATCCCCACCGAGAGCGAACTCGCCGAGCTCCTCGGCGTCGGCCGCAACACCATCCGCGAAGGCGTCCGGGCCCTCGCCCACGCCGGGCTCCTGGAGATCCGCCAGGGCGCCGGGACGTTCGTCGTCGGCCGCTCGGAGGTGACCGCGGCCGTGCGCCGCCGCATCGCCGCCAGCCCCGCCCTGGACGTCATGGAGGTCCGCCGGGGCCTGGAGGTCGAGGCCGCGCGCCTGGCCGCCCACCGCCGCGACGAGGCCGACATCACCCGGCTGCGCATCCTCCTGGCCGAGCGCGAGGCGACCCACGAGGTCGGCGACACCGAGTCGTTCATAGCGGCCGACATCGCCCTCCACCAGGCCGTGGCCGAGGCCAGCCACAACAAGCTCCTCGCCGAGCTGTACACCGAGCTGGCCGACTCGCTGCGCGAGACCGTCCGGGCCGGGCTCGGGCCGGTCCTGGCCGAGGAGCCGCACATCGACCACACGCGGGCCGTCGAGGCGATCATCGCCGGGGACGCCGACCTGGCCGCCATCGAGACCGCCGCGTACCTGCGCCTGCTCATCGACGACTGATCGTCCGGGGCCGCCGGGGCAGACGCTTTCAAGAGATAGAGTCGGTAGGGCCCGCCCACAGCGAACCGCGAGGAGTCCCCATGCGCCTGTCCGCCCGCGTCGACTACGCACTGCGAGCCGCCGTGGCCCTCGCCGGGTACGGGGACCGGTGGGTGTCGGCCGAGCAGATCGCCGAGGACCAGGGCATCCCCCGGAAGTTCCTGGAGTCCATCCTGCTCCAGCTGCGGCGCGGCGGCATCGCCACGTCCAAGCGCGGCTCCGAGGGCGGCCACCGGCTGGCCCGGCCCGGCGACGAGATCAGCCTCGCCGACGTCATCCGCGCCGTCGACGGCCCGCTGGTGGGCGTGCGGGGCGAGCGGCCCGAGCAGGTGTCCTACACCGGGACCGCGACCGCGCTGACGAACGTGTGGATCGCGCTGCGCGTCTCCGAGCGCCACATCCTCGAGTCGGTCTCCCTCTCGGCCGTCGCGGGCGACGACCTGCCGACCTCGGTCACCAAGCTGCTCGAGGACCCCGACGCCTGGGTCGTCCGCGGCGCCTGACGCGTCGCGGTCTCAGAGGTCGGTCGGGAGGATCTGGAAGTAGTCGAACCCGGCGCCCCCTCCCGGGAGCGGCGCCAAGCGACGGAAGTCGCCCTCGTCAAGGGTGAAGATCCGGTTCGTGTCCCAGTCTCGCGCCAGGGCCACCGCGAAGCAGTCGGCCAGGTCGAGTTGCATGTCGTCGTATCTCTCACGCAGATCGCGCGCCGCGAAGTAGTCCTCGATGTTCAGCTGGCCCAGGTAGTCCGTGGCATTCGGCCCGGAAACCCGGTCGAGGATGTCGCAGAACGCCTGTTTGGCCGCCTTGTAGTGAACCCGTTCCCGGATGAGGTGGTCAAGCTCGGTGATGACCAGCGGGGAATACACGAAACCACCGATCTCGTGGTACAGCGCATCGCAGCGCCCGTGATCGCGGTCGTCGGGGTTGAAGACGGCGAGCAGTGCGGAGGTGTCCGCAACGATGATCACCGGCGGTCTGCCCGCCGCTGGTAAGCCTCGTCGATGATCCGGCGGCGCTCCTCACGATCGACGGGCCCCCCGAAATCGAAGGTCGACACCCGCTTCGGGCGAACCGAACGGCCGCTGAGGAGGTCGGCGACGAGTTCGTGAAGCAGCGCGGCACGAGAGATTCCCCGCGCCTTCGCGAGCCGGTCGAGCTGCGCCATCTCCTCAGGGGTGAGGTACGTAGATGCTTGTTTCATAGTTTGTATGGTAACAAACTATCCTTGTCGCCCTCCTGTCTGCGGGCACGCGTGCCGAGGCTTTGGCAGAATCGGGTCGTGAAGTTCCCAGACCTGGGGGCCTGGTGGGACCGCGTGCTCCTGGCGGCCCGGAAGCGGTCCAACCTGGTGGACCACACGTGGCGCGCCCAGGAGCGCTACTTCGAGGTCCACGGCGGCCAGCTGGCCGCCGCGATCTCCTACTACGCGTTCTTCGCGGCGTTCTCCATGTCGCTCCTGGCGCTGGCGATCTTCGGCTACCTGCTCAACGTGCCCGAGGTGTACGACTCGGTCGAGACGTGGCTCGAGACGAACCTGCCGGTCATCGACATCGGGGTCCTGGAGGACTCGCGCGGGTCGGTGACGGTCTTCGCGGCCGTCGCGCTCGTGGTCGCCGGGGTCGCCTGGGTCCAGTCGGTGCGCGCGGCCATCCGGCAGGTGTGGGCCATCGAGGCGCAGCCGGGCAACCCGTTCCTGCGCTGGGGCATCGACCTGCTCATCCTCATCGGCCTCTCGCTGCTGGTGCTGGTCACCATCGGCGCGACCGCCGGCGCCGAGGTGGTCCTGGCCTGGCTCGAGCTCGACGAGGTCACCGGGAACCCGGCCCTGCTCGTGCGGGGCGTCTCGGTCGTGGTGGGCCTCATCGCGAACGCGGTCCTGGCCACGGTGCTCCTCCAGGCCCTGCCGCGGGTCGTGATGCCGCTGCGGCGGGTCTTCTGGGCGTCGCTGGCGGTCGCGATCGGCATGGAGGCCCTCAAGACCGTCGGCCGCATCTACGTCCTCCACGTCTCCGACCGGCCCGCCTACCAGGCGGTGACGACCGCCGTCGGCCTGCTGGTGTTCCTCTACATCTTCAACGTGATGCTGCTGCTGGCCGCGGCCTGGACCGCGACCTCCCTGCGCGGCAGGGCGATCGACCTGTACGAGCGCGCGGCGATCCCCAACGGCATCGGCCGGCTCTTCAAGCCCGACCGGGGCGAGGAGGCGTCGAAGTGAGTGGACGTGAAGCGGCCCGGGCGCTCTGCGCCCGGGCCGCCGTTCCCTATGGAGTTCTCGGTCAGGAGACCACGCAGACCTGGCCGTTCAGGAGGAACATGCCCGGGTCGTGCGGGTCGCCGGTGCCCTGGAAGCCGATCTGCTTCGTCCGGCCGGGCCCCAGCGGGAAGTTCCAGAACGCCGGGTCCGCGGCCATCGCGTCCCCGTCGACCGCGATCTCGCCGCCCCAGTCGACCACGACCGACTCGACGCCGCCGGACCTCCACCGGAGGTCCCACTCGCCGATCGCGTCGTCACCGGTGTTGGTGACCTTGACCTGGACCACGAAGCCCGAGCCCCAGTCCGCGACCACGTCGTAGTCGACCTCGCACGAGGCGGCCGCGTACGGCGCGGCCGCCGCGTCCCGGGTGGACTCGGCCGCGATCGGGCGCCACCGGGGCGCCTCCGAGCCGAAGCCGAGGAAGAAGCTCGGCCACGGCGGCTGGTTGTACGAGGTGTTCTGCCACGCGACCGCGAGGCGGTACTGCGGGTCCTGCATCAGCGTCGGGATCGAGTGCTCGGTCTCGATCACGGTGGTGAAGATCCGCACCCCGTCGTTCGACTCCTTGCGCAGGATCACCTCCTCGCGCCAGTCGCCCATGAGGTCGGCGGTCAGGACCGGGTTGCCCTTGGTGCCGTTGTTCGTCTGGACCCCTTCGGGCGTGAAGACCTCCTCCTGGGTGCCCGTCTCGGGGTCCCACTCGGCGATGAACGGGCGGATCGGGACGTAGTTCGGCTCGTCGAACTCGTGGTCGAGGATCTCGCGGCCGAGGTCGCCGTCCCACCAGACCATGAAGTTCGCCGAGGGGATCGTGTTCCCGATGAGGGTGCCGTCGGCGGCGCGCAGCTCCCCTTCGCGGGAGTCCCACGCGCCGGTGGCGCTGACCGCCCAGCACTCCGCCCCCGGGTAGGCCGGGTCGATGTCGCCGCACGTGCCGCGGCCGGTGTCGCGCGTGCCCGGGATGGACCAGAGCACCTCGCCGGTCTCGGCGTCGCGGAACGCGGCGGCCCGGTTCCCCGAGGCGCCCATGCTCTCGAACGGGCTGAACACCTCCAGTCCCTCGCGGGACGGGTCGAGGTCCGAGACGTGCAGCGCGTCGCCGTGGCCCAGGCCCGCCGACTGGAGGACCGTGCCGTCGTCGTTGAGCGTCAGCGACCCGTACACGATCTCGTCGCGCCCGTCGGCGTCCACATCGGCCACCGACATGTTGTGGTTGCCCTGGCCCGCGTACTGCGCGCCCCACTCGGTGGAGCGGAAGGACCAGCGCTCCGACAGCGACCCGCCGTCGAAGTCCCAGGCGGTGAGCTCCATCTTGGTGTAGATGCCGCGGGCGGTCACCAGCGACGGCGTGTTCCCGTCGAGGTAGGCCACCGCCGCCATGAGGCGGTCGACGCGGTTGCCGTAGCCGTCGCCCCAGTCGGCCGCCTCGCCGCGGTCGGGCTGGTAGGCGACCGAGTCGACCGCCGCGCCCGTCTCGCCGTCGAAGACCGTCAGGAACTCGGGGCCGGTCAGGATGTACCCGCCGTCGTTGCGGTGGTCGGCGTCGGCGTCGCCGATCGCGTTCCCCGCGCCGTCCACCGTGCCGTCGGCGGTCTTCAGCGCCACCTCGGCCCTGCCGTCGCCGTCCATGTCGTAGGCGGTCAGGGTGGTGTAGTGCGCCCCGGCGCGGATGTTCACGCCCAGGTCGATGCGCCACAGGCGCTCGCCTTCGAGGGTGTACGCGTCGACGTAGACGTTCCCGGTGTGGCCGCTCTTGGAGTTGTCCTTCTGGTTGGACGGGTCCCACTTCTGGATCAGCTCGTAGACGCCGTCGCCGTCGAGGTCGGCGGTGGTCGCGTCGCCGGGGCTGTAGGTGTAGGCGACGCCGTCGGGCGTGGTCCCGCCCTCGGGGCGGTCCATGTCCACGTCGACGTACTGCTCGCCGAGCACGGTGAACGCGTCGGTGTAGCCGGTCTCCACGCCGTCCTCGACGGTGGCGATCCAGTACGTCGAGTTCGGCGTGCCCCCGGTGTCGGTGAGGTTGGTGGTCGCGGTCGGCTCCCGGGTGAGGAGCGCGCCGTCGCGGTAGACGTTGAACGCCAGGTCGGCGCCGTCGGTGGCGAGGCTGCGCCAGCCGACGTAGACCCCGTCCCCGACGGCGACGGCCACCGGCGCGCGGTCGAGGTCCTCGACCGCGGCCGCGCAGTCGGCGCACGGCTCGTCGGGGCCCTCGCCCCCCGAGTCGGGCACGTCGCCGACGCGGGTGAGCTCCAGGCCGTTGAGGTGCCCGGTCTGGCCCGAGACGTTCACATTGAGTTGCCCGTCCTCGACGATGACGCCCTCGAAGTCCTTGACGAGGACCGACCGGGAGCCGGCGTTGGCCGCCCCGAAGTCGACGCCCTCGAACTCGAGGTTCGAGCGGGCCGAGCCGACGTAGTCGCCGACCGAGACGCGCGCGGTGTACAGGCCGTCGGCCAGGTCCACCGCGAAGTCGTAGCCGCCGCCGAACCAGGCCACGAAGTCGCGGCCCACCGGGTCGTCGTCGCCGCCGCGGTCGCGGTCGATGGCGCTGCTCATGTCGGTGGTGAAGCCGTAGCCGAGCTCGGCGGTGTAGGCGGTGCCGCGATTGACCTCGGTGTAGCCCTCGGCGACGACCTGGGAGGCCGGGCCGAAGTCGAACTTGAAGCCGGCGCTGGCGGTCGTCACCTGGAGGGGCGCGGACCGCTCCGACTCGCCCCTGCCGTTGACGGCGGCGACGGCGAACTCGTAGGCGGTCTCCTCGGCGAGGCCGGCGACGCGGCCGACGCCGACGGTGGCGGTGGTGCCCAGGCGCCACTCGCCGCCCGTCTCGCGCACGTAGACGCGGTAGACGTCGGCGTCCTCCTGGTCGGTCCAGTTGAGGGTGACGCTGGCGTTGGACACGGTCGCGGCGGTGAGCCCGGTCGGCGCGGCCGGGACCTCGTCCGGGGGCGCGACGTCGACCACGTGCTCGGACAGCGGGAGTCCGAGGGTCGCGGTCTCCTCGGCGACCAGGCGGGCCATCTGGATGGCGCCGTACTCCTGGAAGTGGGTGTCGTCGGTGGTCCCGTTGGGGCGGTTCGGGTAGACCCCGGCCGGGACGTGGAGGAACACCGACTCGGCGGCTTCGGGGCCGATCTCGTTCAGGTAGGCGCGCGAGGAGGCCGAGAGGTCGACCATCGCGACGCCGGTCTCCTCGTGCAGCTCGTGGACCTTCTCCACGTATTCGGGGAAGGAGACGTTGAACTCGCCGGTGTCGGCGTCGAAGCTGCGGCGCGACACGGGGGTCACGAGGACGGGCACGGCGCCCTTCTCGATCGCGCCCGCGATGTAGTGGTCGCGCAGGTACGTCTTGTAGTCGTCGGGCGAGGTGTAGCGCTCGGGGACCGAGGCGGTGGCGTCGTTGTGCCCGAACTGGACGAACAGGTAGTCGCCCGGCTGGATGACGTCGAGGATCGCGTCGAGGCGGCCCTGCTCGACGAAGGAGCGCGAGGAGCGCCCGCCGATCGCGTGGTTGGCGATCGTGACCTCGTCGTCGAAGTAGCGGTCGATGACCTGCCCCCAGCCGGCCTGCGGCTCGTAGTAGGGGTCGTAGGTCTGGACGGTGGAGTCGGAGGCGAGGTAGACGGTGACGCCGTCCTCGTCCTGGGCTTGGGAGGGGGCGCCGGTGGCGAGGACGCCCGCGAGCGCGGTCGCCCCGGCCGCGAGCACCGCGAGGGTGCGGCGCCACCGACGGCGTGGAGGAGTCATGGGCCTCATGTTCACTTCCGGTGAGGAGGAGGGGGCTTGCGCGACAAGCGGGAGTGAATCGTTTCAATTCTGCGGCCGATTGTTGGGCAAGCGTTTACTAACAAGGGGACGGTACCGATCCGACCGCGGAAAGTCAATACATGTCGATGTCTGGTCAGTCGGGCAGCAGCGGGGCGAGCCGCTCCGCCGCGGCCTCCAGGTCGATGCCCTGCCCGGCGACCCAGTCGTCGTCGAAGTAGGTGGCGCCGTAGCGCGCCCCCGAGTCGCACAGCAGCGTGACGACGCTCCCGCCCTCCCCGCGCCCGCGCATCTCCGCGATGAGCAGGAGGGCCGCGACGAGGTTGGTCCCGGTCGAGCCGCCCAGGCGCCGCCCGAGCCGCTCGGAGGCCCAGCGCAGGCACGCGATCGACTCGGCGTCGTCCACGCGGACCATCCGGTCCACCAGGGACGGGACGAACGAGGGCTCCACCCGGGGCCGCCCGATCCCCTCGATGCGCGAGCCGTCCGCGGTCGCCTCCGGGTCGCCGTCGCGCCAACCGGCGAAGAACGCCGAGTGCTCGGGGTCGACCACGCACAGGTTCGTGGCGTGCCTGCGGTAGCGCACGTAGCGGCCGATGGTCGCCGAGGTGCCGCCGGTGCCCGCGCCGACCACGACCCAGGCCGGGACGGGGTGGCGCTCGAGCCGCATCTGCTCGAACACCGACTCGGCGATGTTGTTGTTGCCGCGCCAGTCCGTGGCCCGCTCGGCGTAGGTGAACTGGTCCATGAAGTGGCCGCCGGTCGCCGCCGCGAGCCGCTCGGCCTCGGCGCAGACGCCGGCCGCGTCGCGCACCAGGTGCGCCTTGCCGCCGTAGCGCTCGATCTCGGCGATCTTCGAACGGCTGGTCGACTCCGGCATGACCGCGGTGAACGGCAGCCCGAGCATCCGCGCGAAGTACGCCTCGCTCACGGCGGTCGAGCCGCTGGAGGCCTCGATGACCGGCGTGCCCTCGTCGATCCAGCCGTTGCAGATCGCGTAGAGGAACAGCGAGCGCGCGAGCCGGTGCTTGAGCGAGCCGGTCGGATGGGTGGACTCGTCCTTCAAGTAGAGGTCCACACTCCACTCCGGCGGCAGGGGGAACGGCAGCAGGTGCGTGTCGGCCGAGCGGTTCGCGTCGGCCTCCACTGTGGTGATGGCCCAGTCGGTCCAGCGCCGGTCCCGGGTGCGGTCGATCGAGTCCATCAGCCCGCTCCGGGTCCGTCGCCGTCCGTGGGGACCTGCTGCGGCCGGTCCTCCCACTTGGTCGACAGGGTGATGGTGGTGCGGGTCTGGGCGACGCCGGGGATGGCGCCCACGCGGTGGATGAGCCTTTCCAGATCGCCCATCTTGGGCACGCGGACCTTGAGCTGGTAGCACTCGACGCCGGCGAGGAAATAGCACGACTCGATCTGCGGAATGGCGCGCAGGCGCTCGCAGATGTCGAGGTGGTCGGCGGAGTTGTCGGGGATGATGCCGATGAGCGCGGTGATGCCGAGGCCTATGGCCTCGGAGTCGATCACCGCCTTGTACCCGGTGATGACGCCGTTCTTCTCGAGCTTGGTGACCCGGTCCTGCACGGAGGGCGCGGTGAGGCCGACCCGGCGCGCCAGCTCGGCGTAGGAGGTACGCCCGTCGGTGCGCAGGAGGTTCACGATGGTCTGGTCGATCTCGTCCACACTGTCGAGGATAACCAGAGTTGCCACTTGCGCCCTGTGCCTACCTCATACCCGGGAACTCCTAGAGCGCCGGAATCGGCTCAGAGCGCCGTTGACATACGCGTGGTACTTTCAGGCAAAACCTACCGACCGAAAGTATGTCCAAGAACTCATGGCAGGTTTGACTGAATAGTGGTGTAATGGGTTTAACGCACGAAGTGAGTCTTCATCACGGGGAGGAAGAAATCATGGAGACCGAGGACCGCCTACTGACACCCGGCGAAGTGGCCTCGCTGTTCCGCGTCGATCCGAAGACCGTGACGCGCTGGGCCGCGGCGGGCCGGATAGGCAGCATTCGCACACCGGGCGGGCATCGCCGGTTCCGCGAATCCGAGGTCCGCGCCCTGCTCGAGGGCGACGCCGGCGCGCAGGCCGCCTTCGAGACCGGGAACGCCCAGCAGTAGGATCCGCGGCCGCGAGGCCGATCCACGATCGGTCCCCCAAGCCGACGCCGCGAACCGCACACCGTCCGGCACAAGCCGGTCCCGCACCGCCCCCGAAGCCGCACACGGCCGGGCAGGACGCACCGGGGACCGGCTTCTTGCGTGTCCGGGGCCGTTCGACCGTGCCGTTCGACCGTGCCGTTCAACCACCGAGTACGCCCGCGCCGCCGATCCAGGGATCGGCGGCGCGGGCTTTCGTCATTCCATTTCGGAGTTGATTTGTTCCTTTTAGGGCAATTGTCCACGCTACGGAGTCGGACCAATACCCTGTGTCGATATCTAAGCCGCCAATCGGAATTTTCTGGATTCTCCGGTCGCGAGACTCTTGACACCACACCCAGGCATAGGCAAACTTCGATGTTATCCGGATTCGTCCGGTACGTCTGGGAGCGCTTCCGCCGTCCAAACCCGGCATCTGCGGAGGGGTCGCCCGGATCGTCAGCCTCACGAGCAAGGGAAGGCACATGACGCTCAACCGAAGCAAGCAGACCACCAGGAGCAGGCGCGGGCGCCTGGGAGCGCTCGCAGCCGCGACGCTCGCGGCCGCCGTCGTCAGCTCCGTCGCGGTGAACACCGCCGGCGCCGAGGAGAGCCCCGACGAGGGGGCCGAGGCCGCGCAGGCGAAGGTCGACAACCCCTACGAGGGCGCGCAGGTCTACGTCAACCCGACCTGGTCGGCCAACGCCGCCGCCGAACCCGGCGGCGAGGCGATCGCCGACCAGCCCACCGGGGTGTGGCTCGACCGCACCAGCGCGATCGAGGGCAACGACTCCCCCACGACCGGTTCGATGGGCCTGCGGGACCACCTCGACGAGGCCGTGGCCCAGGGCGCCGACGTCATCCAGATCGTCATCTACAACCTGCCCGGCCGCGACTGCGCCGCCCTCGCCTCCAACGGCGAGCTCGGCCCGGACGACATCGAGGCGTACAAGAGCGACTACATCGACGAGATCGTGGCGATCCAGGGCGACGCGGCCTACGCCGACCTCCGGATCGTCAACGTGATCGAGATCGACTCGCTGCCGAACCTCATCACCAACGTCTCACCGCGCGAGACCGCGACGGACAACTGCGACGAGATGAAGGCCAACGGCAACTACGAGGACGGCGTCTCGTACGCCGTCGCCGAGCTGGGCGCGCTGCCGAACACGTACAACTACATCGACGCGGGCCACCACGGCTGGATCGGCTGGGGCGACACGAACGAGCAGTACGACAACTTCCACGCCTCGGCCGAGCTGTTCGGCTCCCTCATCGGGCAGAACGGCATGACCGCGGACCACGTCCACGGGTTCATCTCCAACACCGCGAACTACTCGGTGCTCGAGGAGCCGTACTGGGCGGTGGACGAGAACGTCGGCGGGCAGCCGCTGAACCAGAACCCCGAGCTGCCGTGGGTCGACTGGAACGACTTCAACAACGAGAAGGACTTCACCGAGGCCTTCCGCGAGGAGCTCGTCTCCAACGGCTTCAACGACGACATCGGGATGCTCATCGACACCAGCCGCAACGGCTGGGGCGGCGACTACCGCCCGACCGGCCCCTCGTCCTCGGACG
Source organism: Glycomyces amatae (assembly GCF_020991375.1). Taxonomy (GTDB): domain Bacteria; phylum Actinomycetota; class Actinomycetes; order Mycobacteriales; family Micromonosporaceae; genus Glycomyces; species Glycomyces amatae. The sequence continues at coordinate 314,527 of NZ_JAJLQZ010000004.1, forward strand.
ACCCGGTGACGTTCGTGGACGAGTCGCGGATCGACCAGCGCTTCCAGAAGGGCAACTGGTGCAACCAGGCCGGCGCCGGCCTCGGTGAGCGCCCGCAGGCCTCGCCGGAGGCCTGGATCGACGCCTACGTGTGGATCAAGCCCCCGGGCGAGTCGGACGGCGCCTCCGAGGAGATCCCGAACGACGAGGGCAAGGGCTTCGACGAGATGTGCGACCCCGACTACGAGGGCAACATCCGCAACGGCAACAACCCGAGCGGCGCCCGCGACGACATGCCGATCTCCGGCCACTGGTCCTCCGAGCAGTTCCAGGAGCTCCTCGAGAACGCCTACCCCCCGCTCTAGGCGGGTAGTGCAAGGGCGGACCGGCACTCCGCCGGCAAGGGACGGCGGGGCCGCGCGGCAGCGCGGCCCCGCTGCCGTGCGCCCGGGGCGCCCGTGCGGCGGGCCGGAAGGGCGAAGAAGTTTTCCTAAGGGACCCGTCCGGTTGTTGCGGGAGCGTTTTCACTGATTCAAGCGCTTGCCGAACGGCCGGTCGCCTTCGAATCAACCGTCCAGATCGTCCTGACGCTGGAAATATCCTGGCGAACCCCTTGACAGTCCATCTATATATCGGAGATTATCAATGCACATCTTGGGAGCGCTTCCCTGGATGGTCACCCGCTCCGGGCCGCTTCGCCGCGGCCCTTCAACCCCGAAGGACATCGAATTATGCAAGTAACTCGAAGGCGAAGGAGACTGGCGCTCACGAGCGTGGCCGTCGGCGCGCTCGCCGCCACCGGGCTGACCTTCGCTTCGGCGAACCAGGCACTCGCCGAAGAAGGTTGCCAGGTCGACTACAACATCGTCAGCACCTGGGGCGGCGGCTTCCAGGCCAACGTCGTCATCAGCGCGGGCGAGGCGATCAACGGCTGGGAGGTCGAGTGGGACTTCCCGTCCGGCACGACCGTCTCCAGCGCGTGGAACGTCGACTGGAACCAGAGCGGCAGCCACTTCACCGGCGGCGACGTCGGCTGGAACAGCTCGATCGCGGCCGGCCAGTCCAGGGAGGTGTTCGGGTTCATCGGATCCGGCTCCTCCACCGCGCCGGGCCAGTTCTCGGTCAACGGCGACGTCTGCGGCGAGGTCACCGAGCCCCCGACGACCGACGACCCGGACGACCCGACCACCGACGACCCGGACGACCCCGGCGACCCGGGTGACAAGGTCGACAACCCGTACACCGGCGCCAACGTCTACGTGAACCCGCAGTGGTCCGCCAACGCCGCGGCCGAGCCGGGCGGCGACGCGATCGCCGACCAGCCCACCGGCGTGTGGCTCGACCGCACCAGCGCGATCTACGGCAACGACTCGCCGACCACGGGCTCGATGGGCCTGGAGGACCACCTCGACCACGCGGTGGCCGAGGGCTACGACGTCATCCAGGTCGTCATCTACAACCTGCCGGGCCGCGACTGCGCCGCCCTCGCCTCCAACGGCGAGCTGGGCGCCGACGAGATCGACGCGTACAAGAACGACTACATCGACCCGATCGTCGAGATCCAGGGCCAGTCGAAGTACGCCGACCTCAAGATCGTGAACGTCATCGAGATCGACTCGCTGCCGAACCTGGTCACCAACGTCTCGCCGCGCGAGACCGCGACGGACAACTGCGACGAGATGAAGGCCAACGGCAACTACGTCGACGGCGTCTCCTACGCGGTCGCCGAGCTGGGCGGCCTGTCCAACACGTACAACTACATCGACGCGGGCCACCACGGCTGGATCGGCTGGGCGGACACCAACGCCCAGTACGACAACTTCAACGCGTCCGCGGCCCTGTTCGGCTCGCTCATCGGTGAGAACGGCATGACCGCCGACGACGTGCACGGCTTCATCTCGAACACCGCGAACTACTCGGCGCTGGAGGAGCCCTACTGGGAGGTCGACCAGAACGTCGGCGGCCAGGCGCTCAACCAGAACGCGAACCTGCCGTGGGTCGACTGGAACGACTTCAACAACGAGAAGGACTTCACCGAGGCCATGCGCGAGGAGCTCATCGCGAACGGCTTCAACGACGACATCGGCATGCTGATCGACACCAGCCGCAACGGCTGGGGCGGCGACTACCGGCCCACCGGGACGTCGACCTCCTCGGACCCGGTGACGTTCGTCGACGAGTCGCGGATCGACCAGCGCTTCCAGAAGGGCAACTGGTGCAACCAGGCCGGCGCCGGCCTCGGTGAGCGGCCGCAGGCCGACCCCGAAGCCTGGATCGACGCCTACGTGTGGATCAAGCCCCCGGGCGAGTCGGACGGCTCCTCGGAGCTGATCGACAACGACGAGGGCAAGGGCTTCGACGAGATGTGCGACCCCGACTACGGCGGCAACATCCGCAACGGCAACAACCCCTCGGGTGCTCGGGACGACATGCCGATCTCCGGCCACTGGTCCTCCGAGCAGTTCCAGGAGCTCCTCGAGAACGCCTACCCCCCGCTCTAGGCGGGTACGGCGCGAAGTGAGTTCAGCGGGCCCGGCGATCCGGGAGGCGGATCGCCGGGCCCCACAGACCTGATCCTCGGTTCCTTCCGGTGACCGGGCCCCGCGGGACGGCGGGGCCCGGTCTTTAACCGACGATGGTCAAGACGCCGAGGGCCCCGGCCGGTCAGCTGACCGGCCGGGGCCCTTCGGTGCGCCCGTCAGGCGGCCCTGGCGTCGCAGAGCGGGCCGCCGATGCCGCGCAGCAGGTTGTCGACGATCTGCTCGGCGGTGCCGGACCGGTTCAGCTCGCCGTACTGCCCGTAGACGAAGATCGTCAGGAGCGGGCTGATGAACATGGCGACGGCCAGGTCGAGGTCGACGCCCTCGGCGAGTTCGCCGCGCTCGGCCCAGTAGGCGAAGGTGTCCCGGACGAAGAGGCGCCGGTGCTCGACCATGCGGTCGTGGTGGCGCTTGTACTCGGGTTCCTTCACCGCGGTCATCATGCACTTGAAGACCTTGCGGTCCCTGGCGCCGAACCGCTTGCGCATGTTGTCGGCGATGTGGAGCAGGTCGCCGCGCAGCGAGGCGCGCGGCATGGCGGCCGGGATCGGGGCCTTGAGCCGCTCGACGGCGGTGACGATGAGCTCCTCTTTCGAGGACCAGCGCCGGTAGATCGTGGCCTTCGAGACGCCCGAGCGCTCGGCGACGGCCTCGACGCTGACCTCGGCGATGGTCCCGTGCTCGGCGATGAGGTCCAGGACGGCCTCGATGATCGACTGGCTCACCGCTTCGCTGCGGGGCCGGCCCTTGGCGGGGGCCGGCCCGGCGGACTCGTCGGGGCCGGTCGTCGTCACTTCGCTGAGCTCGGGAGGCATGGCTCGATTGTCCCTCAGACCTCGGCGAGGGCGGGCTCGGGAACGCGGTCCGCCGGCGTCTGCTCGGTCTCACCGCGCCGGCGGCCCGGGAAGAACGCGGCGATCACGATCAGGCCCACCACGCCCACGGCGATCGCGGCGAACGCGGTGGTGTGGAGCGAGGTGATGAACGAGGCGTCGGCGGCCTGGGTGACCGGGCCGACCGCCTCGGGCGGGAGCAGCCCCGACTCGAGCGCGCCGTAGGTGGAGGCGTAGGACTCGCGGGCCGCGTCCGGCAGCTGCGGGGCGGCCTCGGCGACCTCGGAGCGGTAGGACTGGGCCATGACCGTGCCGAGCACGGCGACGCCGAGCGCGCCGCCGACCTGGCGCAGGGTGTTGGCGAGCGCCGAGCCGACGCCGGCCTGCTCCCTGGGGACCGAGGCCATCAGCGTGTTCATGGCGGGCGGCATGAGGTTGGCCATGCCGGCGCCGGTGATGGCGAACAGGACGATGACGACCCACACCGGGGTGTCGGCCTCGAAGACCGTGGCGGTCACGACGAAGTTGGTGATCACCAGGAGCATCGCGACGACGCCGACGGCCTTGGCGCCGAAGCGGTTCACCAGCGAGTTCGACATCGGCGCGAAGACGAGCATGGCGGCGCCGAACGGCAGGAACAGCAGACCGGTCTCCAGCGGCGAGTAGCCCTTGAGCAGCTGGAGGTAGAAGGTCATGAAGAACATCAGGCCCATCATCCCGAAGAAGGTGAGGACGATGATGGCCGAGGAGGCCGAGAAGCGGGTGTTCTTGAACAGCTTCATGTCGAGGGAGGCGTGCGGGATGCGCCGCTCCCACAGGACGAAGGCGACCAGGACGGCCACGCCGAGGGCGATGGTGCCCCAGACCTCGACGCCGGCCCAGGATCCGGCGTCCCCGGCCTCGATGATGCCGTAGGTGAGGCTGACGAGGCCGACCATGGACAGGGCCATGCCGAGGAAGTCGGCCTTGGTCTTCCCGCCCGTGGACTCGGGGGCGAGGACGGCGATGGCGATGAGGCCGAAGACGACGATCGGGACGTTGATGAGGAAGACCGAGCCCCACCAGAAGCGCTCCAGAAGGGCGCCGCCGACGATGGGGCCGATGGCGCCGCCGATGCCGACCGCGCCGGTCCAGATGCCGAGGGCCTTGGGGAACTCCTTGGCGGAGAAGACGTTGCGCAGCAGCGACAGCGTCGAGGGCATCATGATCGCCGCGCCGGCGCCCATGAGGGCCCGGTACCAGATGAGCTGGTCGGGGGTGGTGGCGTAGGCCGAGAGCAGGGAGGCGACGCCGAAGACGACGAGGCCGGCCAGGAGCATCCGCTTGCGGCCCAGGCGGTCGCCGATGACGCCGGAGGCGAAGAGGAGGCCCGCGAAGACGAGCGTGTAGGAGTTGATCATCCAGGCGAGGTCGCTCTGGCTGGCGCCGACGCCCTCCTCGGGGTCGGCGAGGGTCTTCATGGCGACGTTGAGGACGGTGTTGTCGAGGACGACGACGATGAGGCTGATGACCAGGACGCCGAGGATGGCCCACCGGCGGGGGTGGCCTCGGTCTTCCGGCGCCTCGGGGGCGGGGACGGAACGGGTTTCGCTCACAGTGCGTTTCCAATGCTGTTCTGGTGCGCGGCGGACGGACCTCCCGTCCGCGCGGATGCCCGGCGCCGCGGCCTGCGGCGCGCTGCGGCGTCGCAGGCCGGGGCCGTGCCCGGTGGTGTTCCCCGCCGCGGCGCCGACCGCGGCGGTGTCGTGGTGATGACGCGCGGCGGGCGGCGGAAGTGACGCGGGCCCGGGGCGCGATGCTCGGGGAAGCGGTGGGCTTCAGCGAGCGTTGTGGTGTTGGGGATCAGCCTATGCCATTCCGAAACGATACGGTACCGTATCGTAATGCGGGTCACAGGAAATCGTACCGCCGGGCACCGACACTCCGCCCGGGCAGGACCGCGTTCACTCCCCGTCAGGGGCCGGGGCCGGTCCGCACCCCGGGTGATTGAATGGGTCGCGTGGCACCCAAGTTCCCCTACGACGACCTCCAGTCGTTCCTGGCCGCCCTCGAGGCCGACGGCGACCTCAAGCGGATCTCGGCCGAGGTCGACCCGCACCTGGAGATCTCCGAGATCACGCAGCGGGTGATCCGCGAGGGCGGACCCGCGCTGCTGTTCGAGAACCCCTCCGGAAGCGGCATCCCCGTCGCCATCAACCTCTTCGGCACCGAGGCGCGCACGGCCAAGGCCCTCGGCGTCGCGAGCCTGAACGAGATCGGCGACCGCATCGGCGAGCTCGCCAAACCCGAGCTGCCCGTCGGCTGGGCCGGCATCCGCGACGGGCTCGGCAAGCTCATGCAGCTGAAGTCCGTGCCGCCCAAGAAGCTCCGCAAGGCCCCGTGCCAGGAGGTGGTCTTCACCGGCGACGACGTGGACCTCGACATGCTGCCGGGCCTCCAGGTCTGGCCCGGGGACGGCGGCATCTTCCACAACTTCGGGCTCACGCACACCAAGCACCCCGAGACCGGCAAGCGCAACGTCGGGCTCTACCGGCTCCAGCAGCACGATGAGCGCTCGATCGGCCTGCACTGGCAGATCCACAAGAACTCCACCGGCCACTACGCCGAGGCCGAGCGGCGCGGCGAGCGGCTGCCGGTCGCGGTCGCCATCGGACCCGACCCGGTGATGGCCTACGCGGCGACCGCGCCCCTGCCGCCGGACATCGACGAATACCTGTTCGCGGGGTTCCTGCGCGGCGAGCGCGTCGAGATGGTCGACTGCCTGACCGTGCCGCTCCAGGTGCCCGCGAGCTCGCAGATCGTGCTCGAGGGCTGGGCCGAGCCGGGCGAGCGCCTGCCCGAGGGCCCGTTCGGCGACCACACCGGGTTCTACACGCCGGTGGAGCCGTTCCCGGTGATGCGGGTCGAGGCGATGACCATGCGCCGCGACCCGGTCTACCACACCATCATCACCTCGGCGCCGCCCCAGGAGGACCACGGCCTGGGCAAGGCCACCGAGCGGACGTTCCTGCCCCTCGTCAAGATCATGATCCCCGAGATCGTCGACTACGACATGCCCGCGGCGGGGGTCTTCCACAACTGCGTCATCGTCTCGATCGACAAGAAGTTCCCGAAGCAGGCGCAGAAGGTCATGAGCGCCATCTGGGGCCTCCAGATGATGAGCCTGACGAAGCTCATCGTGGTGGTCGACGCCGACTGCGACGTGCACGACTACCGCGAGGTGGCCTGGCGCGCGCTGGGCAATGTGGACTACTCGCGGGACCTGCTGCTGACCGAGGGCCCGGTGGACCACCTCGACCACGCCTCGTACCACCAGTTCTGGGGCGGCAAGGCCGGCATCGACGCGACCGCGAAGTGGCCCGAGGAGGGGTACACGCGCGGATGGCCCGAGATGATGCGCATGAGCGCCTCGGTGAAGGCCATGGTGGACAAGCGGTGGAAGGAGTACGGGTTCGGCTGAGACGCCGCCCGCCCGCCTTCCCCGCCCCCTTCCCGAACCGGAGTGAACACCGTGCCGACACTCGCCCAGCGCCCGAACCACGTCAAGGACTTCCTGAAGCTCGTCGCCTTCGAGCACTCGGTGTTCGCGCTGCCCTTCGCGTACCTGTCCACGCTCACGGTGATGCACCTCGAGGACGCCTTCAGCTGGCGGGTGCTGGCCCTGGTCACGATCGCGATGGTCGCCGCGCGGACGCTCGCCATGGCGGCGAACCGGATCATCGACCGCAAGATCGACGCGAAGAACCCGCGCACGGCCCGGCGCGAGCTGGTGACCGGCGCGGTCTCCCTCAGGACGGCCTACGTCGGCTGCGCGGTGAGCCTCGCGGCCCTGCTCGCCTCCGCCGCGCTGCTCAACCCGCTCTGCCTGGCGCTCAGCCCGCTCGCGGTGGCGCCGCTGATCGTCTACCCGTACGCCAAGCGCTTCACGGACTACCCGCACGCGATCCTGGGCCTGGCCCAGATGGTCGCCCCGGTGGGCGCCTGGCTCGCGGTGACGGGCACGTTCGAGGGCTCGGGCCCGGCGATCGTCCTCGGAGCCGCCGTGGGCCTGTGGATCGGCGGGTTCGACCTCATCTACGCCTGCCAGGACACGGCGGTCGACCGCGAGATCGGCGTCCGCTCGACCCCGGCCCGGTGGGGCGTGCGGGTCGCCCTGCACGCCTCCACCGTCACGCACGTCGTCGCGTGGGCGGCGTTCGCGTGGTTCGGCGCGATGACCGGCTACGGCCGGGTGTACTGGATCGGCCTCGGCGTGGTCGCCGTGGCGCTGGTCTACGAGCACGCGGTGGTCAAGCCGCACGACCTGTCGAAGGTGAACCGGGCCTTTTTCACCGCGAACGGCTTCGTCGCCGTGGCGCTGTTCGCGTTCGCCCTCGCGGACCTGCTGCTGCGCTGAGGCCTCCGGCGGCCGCCTCGACGGATGCGAGCGCCGGTGCCCGTTCGGGGTCCTCAGTGCTTATTCGCGCTCGCCCGCATGGGCGAGCGCCGACGGGGTGCGGCAGCCGACGATGGCGGGCGCCTCGTGCACGAGGGCGTCGTTCTCGGCGGCCTCGACCATGAAGCGCGCGAAGTCGGTGCGGCGGGTCATGTTGCTCGCCAGGACCGGGTCGCCCACGTGGCGGCTCCACACCGGCAGTCCTTCGGCGGGGCCCTCCTCGAGGTCGGAGCCGCGCACCAGGGTCCACCGGGTGTCGCTGGCGAAGATCAGGTCGGCGGCGCGGTACTGGTCGTCCATGTCGAGCAGGCGCGTGAACCGCAGGAGCCTCGCGAAGGCGACCGCCGCCTTGATCTTCCGCGGGTACCGGTCCTGCCCGTCGCGGCTGATGTGCCAGCCGCAGGAGAAGACGAGGCGGGCGCCGGGCTCGGCGGAGTCCATGACCGCCCGGGCCGTGCCCGAGGAGTAGTCGCGGACGCCCCAGGGCACGAGGACGGCGAGGACGGCGGCGCAGCCCTCGACGGCCCGGGCGACGGCCTCGCGGTCGTTCGTGTCGGCGCCGATCACGGTGATGCGGCCGGCGAAGTCGTCGAGCTTGGGGACGCTCTGCTCGCGGCAGACGCCCACGACCTCGTAGCCGCGGTCCAGGGCGTGCCGGACCATGTGGCGGCCGAGCTTGCCGGACGCGCCGACGATGCAGATCCGCTTGCCGACGCCGGCCTGCGGGATGGGTTCCATGACGTGCTCCTCGTTCGAAGGGTACTTGCTCCTTTACACTGTACAGGAAAACTGTACGGTGTAAAGTACGGTGATGACCGAGCCGATGGACAGGACCCGCACGTGACCGCCGAGCCGACCCGCCGCGGCACCCTCAACAGGGAGAAGGTCCTGCGCGAGGCGGTGGCGATGGCCGACGAGGCGCGGGGGGCGGTGCCGAGCACCAGGAAGCTGGCCGAGCGGCTCGGCGTGCGGGCCATGGCGCTGTACCACCACTTCCGCAACAAGGACGAGCTCCTCGACGGGATGGTCGACGCCGTCTTCGCCGAGGTGGCGCTGCCGGAGGACGGGGTCGACTGGCGGGAGGCGATGCGGCGGCGGGCCGCCTCGACGCGGGACGCGCTCGTGCGGCATCCGTGGGCGATCGGCCTGATGGACTCGCGGCCGAACGCCGGGGAGGCGACGCTGCGCCACCACGACGCGGTGATCGGGTGCCTGCGCGGGGGCGGGTTCACGATCGCCGGTGCGGCGCACGCGTTCTCGGTGCTCGACAGCTACATCTACGGGTTCGTGATCCAGGAGCTGGCGCTGCCGTTCGACTCCCCCGGCGGACTCGAGGCGGTCGGCGAGGGCCTCATGGAGCGGATGGCCGGGGGCGCGTACCCGCACCTGACCGAACTGGCGGTCGAGCACGCCCTCAAGCCCGGCTACGCCTACGCCGACGAGTTCGCGATCGGCCTGGACCTCGTCATCGACGGCCTCGAACGCCGCCGCGAGGAGTGGCGCTGACCGGGGCCGCATTCGCAGGCGGGACTGCTCAGACCCGTGGGCGCGCCAGGGCGGCGGCGCTCGCCGAAGGCATCGGCGCACCTGGGGTCGATTTCATGTAACTACGGTTCATGCAAGTACACTTACATGAACCGTAGTTACATGAAATGGAGGCAGGACGTGGACAAACCGCCGGCGCTGTTCGACCGCGATCGGGAATGGCGGGCCCTCGACCGGTTCGTCAACGGCGGAGCGCCCGGACTGACGCTCGGGATCGTCAGCGGACGCCGACGCCAAGGCAAGACCTTCCTCCTCCAGGCACTGGCCAGGGCCACCGGCGCCTTCTACTTCGCCGCGGAGGAGGCGACCGAGCGCGAATCGCTCGCCCAGTTCGGCAAGGCCCTGGCGCACTACCTCCGGACCCCGGGCACGTTCGACTTCTCCTCCTGGAAAGAGGCCTTCGACCAGGTCTTCGAGCACTGCGGCGGGCGTCTCGTCATCATCGACGAGTTCCCCTACCTGCTCAACGCCTCGCCGTCGCTGCCGTCGGTGATCCAGCACCAGGTCGACTCCCGGGAGCAGCCGTGGAGCGAGGGCGGCCCCACGCGGCTCATCCTCTGCGGTTCGGCGATGTCGGTCATGGGGGGGCTGCTCAGCGGCAACGCGCCGCTGCGCGGTCGGGCGTCCCTGGAGTTGATCGTCCGGCCCTTCGACTTCAAGACCGCCGCGCGCTTCTGGGAAGCGGACAGTCCGCGCCTGGCCGCGCTCCTGCACGCGATCACCGGCGGCACCCCCGCTTACCGCACCCGATACGTCGACCACCGGGCACCGGCCTCGCTCGAGGACTTCGACAGATGGGTGGTCGAGCGGGTGCTCGACAACCAGTCGCCGCTCTACCGCGAGGCTCGCCACCTGATCGCCAGCGAGGGAGGCATCCGGGACGCCTCGCTCTACCACGCGGTGCTCGGAGCGATCGCGGCCGGACGCCATACGCGCAGCGGCATCGCGGAGCACTGCGGCCGCCAGGCGTCGGACCTCACCCATGCGCTGTCGGTGCTGGAGGACTGCGACCTGATCCGCGTCGACCCCGACGCCTTCAAGGCCAACCGGCACCTGTTCCGCATCAACGAACCGCTGATCGTCTTCTACGAGGCGATCATGCGCCCCGCCTGGTCCCGGCTCGAACTCGGCCAGGCCGACGCCGTATGGCGCGAAAGCGCCTCGAAATTCACCAGCCAGGTCATGGGCCCGCATTTCGAGCAACTCTGCCGCACGTACACGATGGCGGGCGACCGGTTCGGGGGCTTCCCCTCCGAGGTGTCCTCAGGGGTCATCACGGACAAGACCGCCCGGTCCCCCATCGAGGTCGACGTCGTCGCGACGAGCGCGCTCGAGGCGAACCGGCCGAAGCGGGTGCTCTGCCTCGGCGAGGTGAAGTGGGGCACGCGCATGGACATGCACCACCTGGCCCGGCTCGCCCGGGTCAGGGACCTGCTGGCGAAGAAGCAGGACACGGCCGACACCGCGCTGGCGTGCTTCAGCGCCGCCGGCTTCAGCGACGACCTGGCGGCGGCCGCTTCGGGCGACCCGCGCATCCACCTGATCGAACTGGACGACCTCTACCGCTGAGCACTCCGGCTCTCGCCCGATCTGGAAAGGACCGGTCGAAGACGGTCTCCCCCGCAGACGACCGAGTCGTCGCGAGCGGGTCTCAGATCTCGGTGCGGTACTCGAGTTCGTAGGCGCTGCTGTCGAGGATCATCTCGGTGACCTCGACGCAACGGTCCTCGGCGTCGAAGGCGGTGCGGGTGATCGCGACGACCGGGGTGCCGCCGGGGAGTTCGAGTGCGGTCGATTCGGCGGGAAGCGGCATCCGCGCCCGCAGCCGCTCGACGAAGCGGACCGGCGCGTGCCCGATCTCGGCGAGCCGGGCGTAAACACCGCCGGGCCCGGTGTCGGTGTAGACGATGCGGGTTCCGTGCGCGAGTTCGCGCGGGTAGTACGAGTCCGCGAGCTGGAAAGGTCGTTCTTTCGAAATGAACCGGCGTGAGCGATGGACAACCGGTTCGCCGACTTCGACGCCGAATACCGAGGCGACGGCCTGGGTTGCGGCGGCTTCGCCGATCGTGACTTCGACGACGGATTGCGGCGACTTGTTGCTGTCGGCATCTTGAATCGCCTGACCGGTCTGCCAAACCGCCAAGCGGCCTGGAAACGACCGCTGAATCGGTTCGAAGGTGCGCACATAACTTGCAGACCTGGGCTTGGTGAGGACCAGCCCGGCGTTGCGGAGTTCAGCGATCACGCGAGACGCGGTCCCGCGATCGATGCCGAATTCATCAGCGATTGCGGTGGCGCTAGGCATTCGATCCCCTGGCGCGTAAGTCCCGTCCAGGATTCGTTCGCGCAGCGTCTCGGTCGCGAATCCCGCTGAGCCTGGCTTGCGGGTCATGCTGATGTTCCCTCCCTGGCCGGGTGCGGAACTCAGCCTACCCATCCAGCTCTCGGCGATTTGCGGGAGAAGCCGCCCTATTCTGAAGGTTCAGGCATTGTCTGAAGCCATCAGATATGTTTTACTGAACAAGGCCTGATTCGGGATCGCTCGACAATGCGGTGCTGACTCGCAGGCCGCCGGGTTCGGTGGGGATTCGGTGGCATTGCCGCACGGCGATCCCTGCCCGCCCCGCATCTGCGGGTTCGGGGCGGGCAGCCTTCCAACTTCATACGGCCGCGCAATGACTGCGGCCCGCCGAGAAAGCTTGGAACCTAGACCGGCGGGCCGCGTACTCCACGAGAAACGGAGTTCCCATGGCACTTCTGACCCTACCTCGTGACTTGGTCCCAAGCTGGGCCAAGATCGACCTGCAACTGCATCGACCCGTCCGCGCCTGGTTCGGCTTCGGGCGCCTGCGCTGCGACTGGTGCGGCGAGCGCTGGGGCCGCCACGGCTGCCCCATGCGCGAATCCGCGGCCCGGCTGTTCGTCTACACCGCCAGCCCCGCACAGCGGCAAGCCGCACTCGACTCCGGAGACCTCGCCGAAACCGACCTCCGACTCCGACGCTCCCGACCGGCCGGACACCGCCGCAAGCCCAGGCCTTACCGGGAGCACGGCACACCCGGGCACTGCCCGGCCCCCGCGTTCGCCCAAGCGGGGTGACCATGGTCGATCACGCTGCGGCCGACCGCTCGGTCATGATCCGGCGCGGCGGGCACTGCTTCCGCTTCATCCCCGACCTCGACGCCGCCGAAGTGCGCATCACGCTGCTCTACAGCGCCCGAACCGCGCCACTCGGCCTCGTCAAGTCGCTTCGCGACGCACCCGCGATCGAACTGGAGGAGGGCTGCCCCGCCGAGCTGCGCGCGGATGCGCTGCGGATCGCGAGAACCGTGTTCTTCCGCGCCGATTACCAGCAGTTCAGCTTCGACCAGGCCATCGCCGGCATTCGAGCGCGCGCGAATCGGACCGGACCCGCATGAGGCCCGGCGGCCTGCGGGCCGCCGGGCCCCGCCATAAGAACGCGGCGAGGTTCAGGGCGATGAGCACCGCGGAGAACGCCGCTCCCCCGGCGACCACGAGGCCCTGGCCTACCGCGGCCTTCGGGCTCCACTGGCGCTTGAGGCCGGCGATGGCGTAGACGACCGCGGTGACGACGGTGAGCCCCACCGCGGCGACCGAGAGCCCGAGTGCCGCGGTGAGCACGCCCGAACCGGTCACGACCTGCTGCGTCAACAGGTTCGCGTCCGCCACGGCCGCCATGAGGAGCGCCAGGACGGCGAGCGCGACGCCGCCCAGGAGCCACGAGGACCAGGCGTTCACGATGCGCCAGGCGGGCCGGCGGGGCCGGCCGCGGATCAGCCGGACCGCGGCCGTCAGCGTCAGCGCCAGGAACCCGGCGGCGAGCACCAGGGCGCCGAAGGCGAGGCCCGCGAGGTGGAGTCCGGCGCCGTCGTACCAGGGCACGGGCTCGTAGGCGACCGTCGGGTCCGCACTGCTGAGCAGGACGCCGTCGGCGGTGAAGGCGATCGTGGCCCCACCGTCGCGCTCCTGGAAGCGGCCGTCGCCGACGGGAACCCACTGCTGTTCGCGCACTTCGGGATCGAGGGAGAGACCGGTGGTGGTCAGCCCGCCGTCGACCGCCTCCACGGTGACGGGGGCGAAGACGCGGGTGATCTCGGTGAAGTCCGACCGCGTGGTGCGGGTGCTGACGTACTCGCCGGCGTACCGGTCGAGGTCCCCCGCCCCGCCCGGTTCGAGGGCCGCGGCGCCGGGGAGGGCGCCGAGCGCGTCGAGCACGTCGCGCGCCAGCTCCTGCGCCGCGTGGATGGTCGCACCGGCGGAGGCGCCGTCGCCGTTGAACACGACGTGGAAGGCGACGCCCTGCGCCGGCGCCACGACGAGCGCGTTGTGGAAGCCGGAGACGTCGCCGCCCTTGAACCAGACGCCGCCGCCGGGCCCGGCGAACTCCTGGAAGCTGAAGCCCATCCCGGGCATGTCCTCGTCGATGCCGAACTGGCGTGTGGTCATCTGCTCGGCGACGCCCTCGCCGAGGGCGGGGTCGCCGTCGAGGAGCGCGGTCATGAAACGGCCCATGTCCTCGGCGGTGGTGAGGCCGCCGGGCCCGGCGGGCGTGCCCGGGGAGAGGCGGCCCTCGGTCGGGACCTGGCCGTCGGCGTACCGGTAGCCCTCGGCGGCCCCGACGCCCGTGGCCGGCTCCTCGCGCACGACGCGGGTGCCGTCCATGCCCAAGGGCGCGAAGACGTGCTCGGCGACGTAGTCCGCGTACGGCTGCCCGGAGGCCGCTTCGATGAGGACGCCGGCCAGGACCATGTCGTAGTTGTTGTAGGTGACGAGGGTGCCGGGTTCGCGGAGGCGCTCGGGCAGCTGCTCGGCGGCGAAGTCGGCGAGGGAGGGCATCTCGCCGGCGTCCCAGGCCGCCCACCCGCTGATGCGGTCCTCGAACCCGGAGGTGTGGGTGAGCAGGTGCCGCAGGGTGATCGGCTCACCGGGGTAGGTGTCGGGGACCGCGAAGCCGGTGAGGCGGTCGTTGACGTCGGCGTCGAGGTCGAGGGCGCCTTCCTCGACGAGCTGGAGGGCGGCGGCGGTCGTGAAGAGCTTGGCGATCGAGCCGGTGTGGAAGGCGGTGCCGGTCGCGAAGGGGACGCCGTCCTCGACGCCATCCTCGATAACGGCGTCGCCGTAGGCGCGGGCGTCGACCGTCTCGCCGTCCGCGATGAGCGTCGCGGCGGCGCCGGGGATCCGCTGCTCGTCGAGGATCTCGGCGATGCGGGTGTCGATGAGGTCGGCGACCGCGGCGGGGCCGGGCTCGTCTTGGGCTTGGGCCGGTGCGGCGCCGAGCACGGCGCCGAGGGCCAGGGCCGGCACCAGGAGGAATGCGGGCTTGTTCATGTGTTGAACGGTATTGGGACGCAGGGTTTCTCCCAATGGGGAAGCCTGGCGGACGCATGGTGGGGCCAGCCTCACCCCGCGGCCCGGACGGTCCTTTCGTGGCGGGGCGCGACCGGGTCCGTCGTGGTCCGGACGGTCCTTTTGCGCCGGTCGCGGATCTGGGGCTCGAGCAGGCGCCGCGACGCGGCCCGCGGCCGCCGTCAACCCCCGCCCCGCAAGGAGGGACGCAGCTGGGCCGACGTGCGCGGCCCGCGGCCCCGGCAGCCCCCGCGGCGGTGTCCGGCCGGGCGGTCCACCGGGAGGAGCGCCCGCGGCGGCGCGCCGAACGGATCGACGAGTATCAACACGGTCTCGACGCTGGACTTCCGGGTGCCCGGTAGTCCAAGATGAGGCCATGTGGCCCCGATCGACCGATCTCCTCCCTCCGGGGAGGCCACCGTGCATCCACTGATCGGGTTCCTGATCGCCGTGGGGCTGTTCGCGATCGGCCTCTACGGAGTCCTCACGCGCCGCAACGCCGTCATGCAGCTGGCCGCCGCCGAGCTCATGCTCGGCGGCGTGCACCTGGTCCTGGTCACCGCCGACCTGGTGCACGCCTCGCTCACCGGGCAGAGCTTCGCGCTGTTCATCGTGGTCATCGCCGCCGCCGAAGTCGGGGTCGGGCTCGCGCTCATCCTCAACCTGTGGCGCGAGCGCGCCACGATCGACACCGACGGCCTGCCCGAGGAGGCGCCCGGTCCCGGAGTCGAACCCCACACTTCAGCTCCCCTTCAGGAAGCCCCCTCTACGGTTGCGACCGGGGGCCCTTCCCCGGCCGCGGGCCGCGCTCCCGGCGTGCCCGCCGAACCGCCGCCCGACGCCCGGAGCGGCCCGTGACCCTCGCGCTGCTCCTCGTCGCCTGCCCCGCCCTGGCGGGCCTGGCCGGGCTCCTGGTCCGGCACCGGAACGCCGCCCGGTGCCTCGCGGTCGCCGCACCCGCGCTCGCGCTGTGCCTCGCGGCCGCGTGCGCCGCCGCCGACCCCGTGGGCGCGTTCACCCTCGCCGACTTCGGGACCGTGCGCGTCTCGGTCGCCTTCGACCTCTCCCCCGCCGCCGCGGCCGTGGCCCTGGCGGCCGCGTTCGTGACCTTCCTGGTGCAGCTGTACTCGATCGCGTACCTGCGCGGCGACCCGCGCTACGCGCCCTACGCCGCGCAGGTCAACCTGTTCTGCGCCGCGATGCTCCTCGTGGTCGCCGCCGACGACCTCGTGCTGCTGCTCATCGGCTGGGAGGTCATGGGCGCCTGCTCGTACCTGCTCATCGCCCACTACGCGGCCCTGCCGAAGGCCCCGGGCGCGGCCGCGAAGGCGTTCCTGGTGACGCGCTTCGGCGACGTCGCGTTCGTGCTCGGCGTGATGTGGATCGGGACGGCCGCCGGGACGTTCCGGATCAGTGAGATCCAGGAGCCGCCCGCGGGCGCCGGGGCCGCGATGCTGCTGATCCTGTTCGGCTGCATCGGGAAGTCCGCGCAGTTCCCGCTCCAGATCTGGCTGCCGCCCGCGATGGCCGGGCCCACGCCGGTGAGCGCGCTCATCCACGCCGCCACGATGGTCGCGGCCGGCGCGTACGTCCTCACCAGGCTCCTGCCGCTGTGGCCCGCGGAGCTGCTGCTCGTGGTGGCGCTGGTGGCGGCGGTGACGATGGTCGGGGCGGGCCTGTGCGCGCTGGCGGCCCGGGACGTCAAGGGCGTCCTGGCGTGGTCGACGGTGAGCCAGGTCGGGTTCATGTTCGCGGGGGTCGCGGTCGCGGCCGGCGACGCCGCGCTGTTCCACCTGGTCTCGCACGCGGCGTTCAAGGGGCTGCTGTTCCTGGCGGCCGGGGTCGTGATCGCGCTGGCCGGGACGGACGGGTCGCTGCGCGCGACGCGGCTGCGGCCGGGCGACTCGCCTCCGGCGTTCTGGGCCATGACGATCGGGCTCGCCTCCATGGCGGGGCTGCCGCCGCTGGGCGGGTTCTACAGCAAGGAGACCGTGCTGGGCGCGGCCTACGAGGCGGGGACGCCGTCGGGCGTGATCGTGTTCTGGGCCGGGGTCGTCGCGAGCATCCTCACGGCGGCGTACGCGGCGCGGCTGTGGCTGCTGCTGTTCCGGCGCGGCCGGGGCGCGCGGGAGCGGTCGGCGGTGCCGGGGCTCGAGGCGTTCAGCCTGTGGGCGCTGATCGCCGCGACCGCGGGCGTGGGGGCGCTGTACTACGCGGGGCCGTTCACGGTGCCGGCGCTGCACCTGGACCTGATGGCGCTGCTGCTGCTCGCGACGCTCGGCGGCTTCGCCGTCATCGGCGACTCGTGGTGGCGCGACCGGCCCCGGTCGGGCAGGCGGGTCGCCGACCGCGACCCGGCGCGCGTCCTCGGGCGGGCGCAGTCCGCGCTCGCCGAGGGCCTGTACGCGGAGCGGCTGGCGGCCAGGGCGACCCGGACGGCGGCGGGCGCGGCCGGGGCGGCGGCGCGGGCGCTGGACGAGCGGCTGGTGGACCGGACCGCGGTGGAGGGGTCGGCGCGGGCGACGGTCGCGGCCGCGCGGGGGACGGCGGCCGGGCACCGGGGCGGCCTGGCCGTATACCTGCGGTTGAGCGCGGCCGGGACGCTGGTGGTCGCGGCCGTGGCGATCGGGGTGAGCCTGTGGAGTTGACGAGGCGCGAAGCGGAGGCGGCGATCTGCGCGATCGGCCGTGCGCCGGAGCGGCGGGCGCGACCGGGCGGCGCGGATGCCGCGACGAGCCGCGCCGCGGGCAGTGCCATGGGTGCGAACCAATGCCCGCTTCGGAGCTGCGACACCGCGGACGCCGGGGCGATGCACGCCCCGGGCGGCCGTTCGACGCTCGGCGGGCATGCCTGCCCGCTGTCGGCCGGAGTGGTCGCTTCGGCGGAGGACGGAGCGGACCGATGAGCATCCTTCTTCTTGTGGCCGTTGCCGTCCCGCTCATCGGGGCGGTGCTGGCGTGGGCGTGGCGGCACCGGGGGTTCGCGCACTGGATCGGGGTCGCGGCGGCGGCGCTGTCGCTGGCCGCGGTCGCGCTGCTGCCGATCGGGCGGCCCCCCGAGGGCAGCATGGTCGTCGGCGGCCGCCTCACCGGCGGCTGGTGGCACGAGTTCGAGGCCGCCTGGGCGCCTCCGCTGCACCTCGACTTCTCGCTCGCCGTCGACGGCGTCTCCTGGCCGCTGCTCCTGCTCACCGCGCTCCTGGGGCTGCTGTGCTGCGCCCACAACGCGCTCGGCGCCGAGCGCCGGTCCGCACCGAGAGCCGAGAGCCGCGCGGCGGTCCCGCATGCGACCGCTGCCGGTGCCGGTGGTGTCGCCGTTTCGCCGACAGCGGAACGCGCTTCAGCTCCCCTTCAGGTCGCCCCCGCTACGTTGGAAACCGGGGGCCCTTTCCCAACGGCGGACCAGGCCCGTGGCGTGCCCGCCGGACCCGGCCACGCCGCCGACCCCGCTACCGACCCCGCCGCGCGACCGTCGCCGACCCTGACCGCACTGCTGCTCGCCGTCCAGGCCGCCTCAATGCTGGTGTTCCTGTCGGACAACCTGATCCTGTTCTTCATCGCCTTCGAAGCGGTCCTGCTGCCCATGTGGGCGATCATCCACCGCTACGGCGACCCCGCCGCCCGGCGCCACGCCGCCGCCAAGTTCGCGCTGTTCACCGTCGCCGGCTCGCTCCTCATGGCCACCGGCCTGTTCGTCGCCGTCGCCGACACCGGGACCGCCGACCTCGGCGCGATCATCACCGCCGGAGGCGTCTCCGAGCCCGTCTCGCTGCTCGTGTTCGCCCTGCTCGCCGTCGGCTTCGCGGTCAAGGCCCCGCTGTGGCCGCTCCACTCGTGGCTGCCCGACGCGCACACGGCCGCGCCCACCGTCGGCTCGGTCCTCCTCGCGGGCGTCCTGCTCAAACTCGGCACCTACGGCCTCGTCCGCGTCGCCGGGGGCCTCGCCCCCGACGGGGCCGTCGCGGCCGCACCGGTGCTGGCGGTGCTCGCCGCCCTCGGCATCCTCGTCGCCGGGCTCGTGTGCCTGGGGCTGCCCGAGCTCAAGCGCCTCATCGCGTACTCCTCGGTGGGCCACATGGGGTTCGTGGTCCTCGCGTTCGCGACCGGGACCGAGGCGGGCTTGCGGGCGGCGCTGTTCGGGAACCTCGCGCACGGCCTGATCACCCCGCTGCTGTTCTTCCTCGTCGGGGCCCTCAAGGCCCGCACGCGCACGGGCAGGCTCGACGACCTCGGCGGCCTGCGCCTGGCCGCGCCCGCCCTCGCCGGGCTCCTCGGGTTCGCGGCGCTCGCGTCGCTGGGACTGCCGGGGCTGGCCGGGTTCTGGGGCGAGGCGTTCACGGTGTACGCCGCGGCCGAACGCGGCGGGGCCTGGCTCGCGCTCGCCGCCGCGGCGGCCTTCGGGGCGTTCCTGGCGGCCGCGTACCTGCTGCGGATGCTCAAGCGCGTCAGCCACGGGCCGGTCGCGCCCGCGGCGGCGGGCATCGGCGACGTCTCGGCGGCGGAGGCCGCGGTGTGGGCGCCGCTGGTGGCCGGGACGCTGCTGCTCGGCCTCGTGCCGGGGCCGCTGCTGGACCTGTTCGCGGGAGGGCTGCTGTAGATGGACGGCGAAGCGATCGGGCACCGCGCGTGCGGGAACGCGGGGGCGTGAACCATGCGGGTGCAGGAGATCGACCACGCGGCGCTGCTGCCGCTGTACCTCGCGGCGGGCACCGCGGCCGCGGCGCTGTTCGCGGGCCGGTTCGCGAAGGCCGCCATGATGATCGGGCTCACCGCCTCGGGTGTCGCCGCGGTGTGGGTCGGCATGGGCCCCGACCGGGCGACGTTCGCCGTCGGCGACTGGCACTCCTATGCGGCCGACGACCCGGCGATGGGCGCCGCGGCGCTGTTCGCCGCCCTCGCGGTCCTCGTCGCGGGGCTCAGCGGCCGGCAGGCGGGCGAGTACTGGTTCCTGCTGTCGGCCTCGGCGGCGGGCGGCGTCGCGCTCGCGGGGTCGCGCGACCTGATCTCGCTGATCGTGGCGGTGGAGACGCTCACGGTGCCGCTGTACGCGCTGGTGGCGAAGCCGGGCCGCGACGGGGCCGAGGCCGGGGTGGCGTTCCTGATCGCCTCGGTCACCGCCTCCGCGACGGCCCTCATGGGCGCGGCGCTGCTGTACGCCGCGGGCGGCACGGTGCACCTGGGCGGCCTCGCGGCCGGGCTCGGCGACGCGCACGCGGGGCTGACGGCCGCCGGGCTGGCGCTGCTGCTCGGCGGGCTCGCGTTCAAGCTGGCCGCCGCGCCGCTGCACGCGTGGGCGCCGCTGGTGCTCGAACGCGCGCCGCTGCCGGTCGCGACCTACCTGGCGAGCGCCTCCAAGCTCGGCGGCGCGCTCGCGGTCGTGTGGGTCGTCCACTTCGGGCTCGCGCCGGGCGCCTTCGGTTCGTCGGAGCCCCCGGAGGGGTTCGCGGGCGGCTCCGGGGCGCAGCAGAGCGCGGGGATCGTGCTGGCGGTGCTGAGCGTCGCGTCGATCGCGGTCGGGAACCTCGGGGCGCTGGCGCAGCGCAGGACGGTGCCGCTGCTGGCGTGGTCGGGCGTGGCCCACGCCGGGTACGCGCTCGCGCCGCTCGCGGTCGTCGCCACGGCCGCGGGCCGGTCGGAGGCCGGGGCCGCGGCTTCGGCGGCGCTGGCGTACGCGGTGTTCTTCGTGCTGCTGGAGGCCGGGGCCTTCGCGGCCCTGACCGCGGTCCGCCCCGGAAGCGGAAGCATCTTCGCGTCCCGAGAACGTCAGACCCCCGAGACAGCATTGGAATCGGGAGGCTCCCATGAGTCCGATTTGGACGTACGCGGGGTGGTCGCGGCCGATGTCGGGCGGCGCCGGGCCGTCGAGGCGCAGTCGGCCGCCGGAGGCCATCCGGCGCGCGGCGTCGGCGAGGGCGGCCGTGTCGCGGAGCTGACCGGGCTGTGGCGCGCCGCCCCGCTCCCGGCGGCGCTCCTCCTCTTCTCGGTCGTGGGGCTGGCGGGGCTGCCGCCCGCGCTCGTGGGGACGTTCGCGAAGGTCGCGGTCCTCGAAGTGCTCGCCTCCTCGGCCGTGTGGCTCGCCGTCGTCGTCGCCGCGGGGGCCGTCGTGGGCCTCGCCTACTACCTGCCGCTCGCCCGCACCGTGCTCCTCGGGCGCCCCGCCGCCCGCACCAGGGGCCGCTACGCCATCGGCGTCGCCGCGATCGGCCTGGCCCTCCTCGCGGTCTCGCTCGCGCCGCAGCTCGTGCTGGCGTTCACGTCCCTCGCGCCGTGAGCCGCCACCGGCCTGGGCAACCGAAGCGGCCCGTCGGGTCACGCCGCACTGCGCGGCGGGTGCAGCGCTTCCATCCCGCCCCGCGGGCCCGCGGGGCGCCCTCACCTAGGCCAGCGCAATCGGCCGCTGGGGCGGCGTGAGCCTTCGCGGGCGCGGGAGGGCCGCGCGGACCCGCCCGACCGGGGCCGGTAACCGTCTTCCGCCGCCAGCCTCCACCATTCGCCGCCCGCTGCGACGCGCGTTACGTCACGCTTGGCCCCGAATTCAGCAGATTCCCAGCCCGCGGGGAAATACTGGCCGTGACCAGGATGTTGCTTTTCCCATCAGGAGGGAAACCCAACCACCATGAAGCACCACAACGGCCTCAAAACGGCGGTGCTGCTGGGCGCGATGTCCGCGCTCGTCATCGCCGTCGGCTACGCGCTGGGCGGCTCGACCGGCATCGTCATCGCCGCAGGTATAGCCGTCGGCATGAACGCCTACGCCTACTTCAACTCCGACAAGATCGCCCTGCGCGCCATGCGGGCCCGGCCCGTCACCGAGGCGCAGGCCCCGCAGCTGTACGCCATGGTCCGCGAGCTGGCGCAGCGCGCCGGGCAGCCGATGCCGCGCCTCTACGTCGCGCCCACGCCGCAGCCGAACGCGTTCGCCACGGGCCGCAACCCCGAGAACGCCGCCGTCGCCGTCACCGAGGGCATCACGCGGCTGCTCACGCCCGCCGAGCTGCGGGCCGTGATCGGCCACGAGCTGTCGCACGTCTACAACCGCGACATCCTCATCTCCTCGGTCGCCGGGGCGCTCGCCGGCATCATCACCATGCTCGCGAACCTCGCGATGTTCCTGCCGTTCTTCGCCTCCGACGACGAGGACCGGCCCAACCCGCTCGTCCTGCTGCTCACGATGATCCTCGGCCCCCTCGCGGCCGGGCTCATCCAGATGGCCGTCTCGCGCTCGCGCGAGTACGAGGCCGACGCCTCGGGGGCGCGCCTCACCGGCGACCCCCTCGCCCTGGCCAGCGCCCTGGAGAAGATCTCCGCGGGCGTCGACCGGTTCCCGGCCCGCGCCGACAGCCGCGTCGCCGAGCAGTCGCACCTCATGATCGAGTCGCCGCTGCGCGGCGGCGGCCTGGCGAGCCTGTTCTCGACCCACCCGCCGACGGCCGAGCGCGTCAGGCGCCTGCGGGAGATGGCCCGCGGCGTCGTCCGCTGAGGCCCCGGGCACGCGGAAAGCCGCACCGGCGAGGCCGGTGCGGCTTTGCGCTGAAGTCAGAAGTCGCCGCGTCGATCGCGACGCCGCGTCAGTAGGCGCTGCCCCCGATGTCCTTGATGCCCGTGCGGACGTCCAGCAGGTACACCAGGGCGGCCGCGATGGAGACGAGGGTGAACAGGATCATCCGCCCGCCGAAGAGCAGCGCCAGGAGCATGCTGATGGCCAGGAGCCCGATCCAGGCGCCCTTCGAGAGGGTGCCGACCGCGCTGAAGACGTCGGGTTTCTGCACCGCGCAGTGGATGCAGGCGATCAGGGACAGCAGCGCGCCCCCGTATCCGATGATCATCGAGACCACGCCGCGCACCTCGAAGGCGAACGCGACGGTTGCGAACTCTGGCATGTGGCCCAGCCTACCCGCAGGCGCCCGGAAGCCGGTCGCCTCGGCTACTTGCCGAGCTTGCGACGCTGAACGCGGGTCTTGCGGAGCAGCTTGCGGTGCTTCTTCTTCGCCATGCGCTTGCGCCGCTTCTTGATGACCGAGCCCATAGAGCTTCCTCACAGATGTTCACTAGACAATGTTTCGAGCCCGACCAGCCTAGCTCGGCCCGCCGGCGGCCCCCTCGCCGGGCGAGTCCGAGCGAAGGCCCCGTCACAGCTCGCGCGTGGCGGGGCCGGCCGGGACGAGCGGGGTCACTCGTCGGTCTGGAGGGCCTCGGAGAGGTAGGTCTTCACGGCGCTCTCGGGGACGCGGAAGGAGCGCCCCACCCGCACCGCCGCGATCTCACCGTTGTGGACGAGCCGGTACACCGTCATCTTCGAGACGCGCATCAACTCGGCCACTTCCGTCACCGTCAAGAACTTGACCTCGTCGAGGAGGTCCCCGGGTTCGCTCATGTGTCTCACCGTTCTGTCGAGGGCTGTTGCGAGCACTTATGCAAGGACGTGGGGTTGTGTGATGTATTAGAGGTGCGGTGGACGCGAATGCCCATATGAACCGAAACAAGTCGGTCGTCACTAAGCGTGACGTTGATGTATTTCGATTGGGATGTTGCTCATGTTACGGCAGTCCGCGCCACCCGGCAACACCCGATCTCAGACGGTCTGGGCGATGAACGCCGTAATCTCCTCCATCAGATCCGCATAGCTCTTGCCGTAGACGGTCTCGGCCGCGTCGACCGCCGGCGTGCCCTCGCGCGCGGTCAGCCCGAAGAACTCGGCGAACTGGTCGACCCCGTACTCCTCGATGACGTAGTGGACCCCGAGGAACCCGCAGCCGTACTTGCCGGAGCCGGCGAGCGTGTCGTCGTCGGCGTCCGGCGGGAGGATGTCGGTCTCGCAGCCGCCCTGGTCGACGTAGTCGCGCACGTCCCACATCCGGTCGTAGTCGTCCAGGGCCCGGTCGCCGTGGTCGATGTACTCGGCGACGCCCTCGACCATCCACCAGGTGTCGTCGGCGTAGCGCTCGGACGGCGAGGCCCACAGGGTCACGGCGTGGCCGAGCTCGTGGCGGATGACGCTGGTGAGGCCCTCGCCCCAGCCGGTGCGGTCGACGCCCATGACGGTGGCGTAGGTCGAGGGCTGGCGCTGGCCGTCGATGGTGCCGGTGAGCGGCAGGGCGAAGCCGAGGACGTCCTCGGAGTCCCAGCCGCTGCCGAACCAGGTGTCGAACTCCTCGTCCGAGGCGATGTAGATGACGTACCGGTCGGGCTTCTCCCAGTAGGCCCACTCGTCGGCGTTCTCGGCGGCGGCCTCGGAGATCGCCAGGGCCTCCTCGAGGCGGGCCTCCATCCCGACCGGGACGGCGGTGACGGTGCGCTCGCCGACGGCCGCGACCAGGTCGGTGACCTCCCACGGGTGGGGGCCCTGCCCGAACTCGGAGTCGCCGACCTCGATCATGACCATGCCGTCATCGCCCGCGCGCCAGCGCGTGTCGAAGACGATGTCGGCGGCCTTGCAGGTCTCGGCGGGCTCGACGAAGCAGTAGGAGAGCGCCACCGAGATGTCGTAGAGCGGGACCGCGCCCGAGGAGTCCTCCAGCGGGCCCGAGGTGATCTGGTAGTCGAAGCGGGAGACCTGCATGGAGGTGAGCGACTCGTACCGGCCGGTCATCTTCTCGTGCAGGGTGGGGTCGTAGGCGGCGAGCCAGCCCTCGAGGCTGGCGTTGAGCAGCGACTCGGACTGTGCGTCGAGGGTGAGCTGGGCCTGCTCCTTGAGGTAGGCGAGGATCTCCGACTCGGGCGCGTTCGGTCCGGGGCTGGGGACGGTGCCCTCGCCGGGCTGGACCGCGAGGCCCTCGATGGTGCCGGTCTCGGCCGAGGGCGCGGCCGGGCGCCAGCCGTTGACGAGGGCGCCGGCGAAGACGGAGGTGGCGACCAGGAGGACGACGATGAAGACGGTGGCGAGGCGGGAGCGCCCGCGGTCGGGCCGCGGCGCGTAGTAGGCGAGCGGCCGGGCCGGGCCGGGCCAGGGGGGCATGGCGCTGACCGGGATCGGGCCGGGCGGGACGGGGCCCTGCGGCGGCATCGGGGCGTGCCCGGGGTGGACGGTGCCGGGCGGGGCCATCTCGACCGGGAGCGCCGAGGGCGGGGCGGTCGGCTCGGGGAGGGGCGGGCCCGGCGGGGAGGCCTGGGGCATGGCCGCGCCGCCCGGGGCGGCCTGCGGGAGGACCGGTTCGTGCGAGGCGGCGCGCGGCGCCTCGGGCGCGGACCGCTGGCCGGGCACCAGCGGAGCGGCGTCGGACCGGGGTTCTCCGGTGGGGCCGCGCTCGGAAGAGTCCGGGGTGAAGTCCTCGGGGGCTTGAGTCACGCTCGCAACTGTAGTCCCCGATCGCTACCCGCGCGAGACGCGAGGAGGGCTGGTGCGCTGGGCGTCCATGCCGCGGCGGCGGGCCGGGGAGCGGTCCCCGGCCCGCGCCGGGCGGCCGCTAAGACTTGGTCCACAGTGACCGGGCGAAGACCGCCAGGTTGGCCGGGCGCTCGGCCATGCGGCGCATGAGGTAGCCGTACCACTGGTCGCCGTAGGGGACGTAGACGCGCATCCGGTAGCCCTCGGCCGCGAGCCGCAGCTGCTCGGCGGGGCGGATGCCGTAGAGCATCTGGAACTCGAAGGAGTCCTTGTCGCGGTCGTACCAGCGGGCGCGGTCGATGCCGATCTCGATCAGGCGCGGGTCGTGGGTGGCGAGCATCGGGTAGCCCTCGCCGGCCATGAGGGCGTTGATGCAGCGCACGTAGGAGCGGTCGACGTCGAGGCCGCGCTGGTAGGCGACGGACTCGGGCTCCTTGTAGGCGCCCTTGCACAGGCGGATGCGCGACTTGGGGGCCGCGTGGGCCTTGCAGTCGTCCTCGGTGCGGCGCAGGTAGGCCTGGAGCACCGCGCCGGTGGACGCGTGGTCCTCGCGGAGGCGCTGGACGATCTCCAGGGTGGAGTCGGTGACGGTGTGGTCCTCCATGTCGACGGTGACCGTGGTCCCGGCGTCGGCGGCGGCCTCGCAGATGTCGCGGGCGCGGTCGTAGGCGAGCTCGGCGTCGATGCGCTGGCCGAGGGCGGAGAGCTTGACGCTGACCTCGGCGGACGCGGACAGGCCCTCGTCCTTGAGCGCGGCGAGGAGGCCCAGGTACTCGTCGCGGGTGGCGTCGGCCTGCTCGACGACGACGGTGTCCTCGCCGAGGTAGTCGAGCGTGGCGAGCAGCCCGTCCGCGGCGAGGCTCCGGGTCGCGGCGACCGCGTGGGCCGTGGTCTCCCCCGCCACGTAGCGGCGGACGAGCGACCGCGTCACCGGCGCGGTGCCGACGAGCCGCTCGATCTTCGACGACCGGGCGGCGGCGAGAATGACAGAACGCAGCATGAGTGCAGCGTAACCGCCGCCCGCCGGATATCAGGTCACGGTGGCATAACACGTGCGCCGCGACATTGGAAACCAAGCCTTGGAAGCAGAGTGATGCTCTGCTTCCAAGGCGGTTCCTCCATGGCACCCGCGTTCTCCCCGGCCGAGAGGCGGGTTTCACGGGGTTCGCCCCGTTCGGCCGGGCTACAGCGTCGCGTACCGCCGGCTCCCGGCCGCCGGGGGCCCGTCCGGGGCCGCGACCGGCCGGTCCTCGTAGACGCGGCGGTCCGCGGCGCGGGTGACCTCCAGGCCCGGGTACCGCTTGGCGATGGCCCAGCCGAGCGGGATCGCCGCCTCGTCCATGCAGATGACGCGGGCCGCCCCGGCCAGATCGAGGCGGCCGAGCCGCCGCACCGCCACCGGCGTGAGCACCTGGTGCCGGAGGGGCCGGTAGACGCGCCAGAACACGTGCTTGCGGAGCTTCCCGGCGACCTTGCGGTGGACCCGCGCCGCCGAGCCCGCCCCGGGGACGCGCCCCTGGAGCCGGCGGAGCAGGCCGCCGGGGAGCCGTTCGACGAGCGCCACGTACGCCCACAGGAGCGGGAGCCGGTTCTCGGCGCGGCCGAGCGAGTACACGTCGATCGACGGGTGGAGCCTCGGCGCCCGGCGCCAGCCCTGGCCGTCGGCGACGACCGCCTGGACCTCGACGCCGCGCTCGCTCACGTACTCGGCGTAGCCGTTGGCGCGCGTGACGCCCGAGGTGCGGTACAGCAGCAGCACCACCCGCTCCGGCGGGGCCGCGGTCGGTGCCGTCGTCACTGCCCGCTCCTTCCGGCCACCAGATCGCGGCAGCGCCGTTCGAAGGGCGCCAAGGCCCGGTAGCGGGTGAAGGAGGCCGCGTAGCGCCGGGCCTCGGCGGCCGCGTCCGGGTCGGCCTTCCTGGCGGCGTCGCCGGCCTCGGCCATCGCGGCGGCGACCTCGGCCGGGTCGAGGCTCGCGGGGGCGAACCAGAGGGGGTAGTCGCGCAGCAGCTCCTCGGCCGCGCAGCCGCGCTCGTGCACCGAGACGATCGGCCGCCCGGTGGCCATGTACTCGAAGATCTTCCCCGAGGTCACGTACTTCGAGCCGCCGGCGAGGAACACGAGCACGTCGCTGTCGGCGTAGGCGCGGCCGATCTCGGCCTTGGAGACCGGGCCGCGGATGCGGACGCCGTCGGGCAGCTCGTCGAGGCCGAGCCGGCCGCGGAGCCGGGACTCGGAACCGGAGAAGAACCCGATGTGGCCGTAGAGGTCCAGGCTGCTGCCCGCGTGGCGGGTCTCGCGGTTGACGCGGTCGAAGCCCTCGACCATGGCCTCGATGGGCTGCGCCCCGGTGAGCGTGCCGACATAGGCGAAGGAGAGGGGGCGGTCCCCGTCGGCGGCCGCCGCGGGGACCTCCGGCAGGACGTCGGGGTCCCAGCCGTTGAGGACCACGTGCATCCGGTCGGCGGCCTTCGGGTAGCGCTCGGCGTGCCAGGAGCGCAGCGCCTCGTTGACGAACAGCGCCTCGGCGGCGCCTTCGAGGAGGCGCCGCTCCCACTTCCAGGCCCGGTGGCCCCTCGGGAACGCGTCGGCGTTGGCGAACAGGTCGAGCGTCCACGAGTCCCGGTAGTCCACGATGTACGGCACGCCCGTGCGGCGGCCGAGCTCGTAGGCGGCGCCGAACGCCGCGAACGGGTTCCCGGTGGCGATCACGAGGTCGAACGGGCGCTCCGCGTGGAGCCGCAGCCCCTCCGCCGCCGCGGCCTCGCCCCAGGAGGCGTAGCGGTCGGGGAACGCGAAGCGCTGCCTCCACTCGTGCCAGCGCTTGGCCAGGAACGGGAAGTTGCCGCGGAAGCGGCCGAAGGCGCGGATGTCGGTCTCCCACGGAAAGTTGTCGAGTTCGGGGCTGACGGTGCGGATCCTCGGGTCCACGGTGGCCTCCAGCTCGTCGTCGGTGGAGCCGACGACGTCGGTGAGGAACCACTGCGGAGCGCGCGCCACGGTCACGTCCCAGCCGGCCTCCGCGAAGTAGTTGGCGGTCGCGCGGGCCCGGTAGACCCCGCTCGCGCGCGATGGCGGGAAGTAGAAGGCCAGGTAGAGCACCCTGGGTCTGGTCGGCTGCTCATCGTTCATCGGTACCGCCTCCGATGGGCTCGTATGCGTAGGTGGTGCGGGTCCGGGGCCGCTCCGCGAGGAAGTCGGGGACGAAGTCGACGGCGAGCTCGAGGGCCGACGGTTCGCACAGGACCAGCCAGTCCGGCGCCGACGATCGCAGCGCGTCGCGGACGCGGTCGAGCCGGTACGGTTCGCGCAGCGCCTCGGTCGCGCGCTTGCGGCGGCGTTTCAGCGGGTTGACGACGATCCGCTTCCAAAGGCGGGCGGCCTTCGCGGCGGGGCCGCGCAGCGGGCCGCGGCCGAGGCGGCGCAGGACGCCGAGGGGAAGGCGGCGGGTCAGGAGCGCGGTCGAGCGGCGTTCGGGGACGACGATGGCGTTCGCGCGGAGCCATGCGACCTCGACGCGGGGGTCGAGGTCCCAGCCGTCCCGCTTCGTCCCGGCCTCGGCGACCAGGAGCACCCGGTGGCCGTCGGCGAGGGCGCGGCGGGTCTCGACCGCGACGGCCCGCTTCCGCTTGGCGCGCGGCGCGATGAAGAGGACGTTCACGGGCGGTCTCCGAACCAGATCCGGTGGTGGTGGGCGGCGACGGCCTCGTAGGAGTACTTGGCGCGCACGTGCTCCCGGGCGGCCTCGAGGTCGACCTTGTGCGGGTACCGGTCGCGCAGCGACCAGTAGGCGTCGGCGAAGGCGGCGGGGTCGTCGACGACGTCGACCAGCTGCCCGGCGTCGTCCTCGATCCCGGAGAGGACCTGGTCGGAGCCGCCCGAGCGGGACACCAGCACCGGAGTGCCCGCGGCGAGGGCCTCGACCACGACCACGCCGAACGTCTCGTGGCGGCTGGTGTGGACGAGCAGGTCGTGGTCGGCCATGAGCGAGGGGATCTCGCCGGGGTCGACCGCGCCGACGAAGTCCACCGCGTCGTCCACGCCCAGTTCGACGCTGAGCGCTTCGAGCGGGCGGCGCAGCTCGCCCTCCCCGGCGATGGTGAGGGTGAGCGCGGGGTCCCCGGCGCGGCAGTCCGCGAAGGCGCGCAGCAGGTGGTCGATCCGTTTGCGTTCGATCAGGCCCGCCACCGACAGCCACCGGCGCAGCTCGGCGGGTCGCCGTTCGCGGCGCGAGGAGAAGTCGATCGGGTTGGCGATGTAGGAGAGCTTGCCCGCGTGGTGCGGGAAGACCTCGCCGATGAGCCGGTGCAGCGGTTCGCCGACGACGAAGAGCCCGGCGGTCCGGTGCAGGATCTCGTCGTAGAGGGCGCGCGCGTCGGGCTGGTCGAGCACCTCCTGCAGGAAGGAGGAGTGCTCGGTCATGTAGACCTCGGTGCCGGGCAGGCAGTGCTCCAGGGCGGCGTAGCCGCCGAGCATCGGGACGTGCGCGTGGATCACGTCGGCCTCGATCGGCCTGCCGCCCAGGGCGACACCGAGCCATTCGGCGTACCTGCGGGAGTGGAGGGCGTGGTCGGGGTTGCGTTCGACGGCGGCCGGCACCCGGTACAGGACCGCTCCGGCCACGGCGGGGGCCGGGGCGAACGCGCGCTGCAGCAGCCTCCGGTGGAGGTCCCTGACCCGGCGGAGCCGCTCGGGCTCCCCGGTCACGGCCCAGCCGTCGACGTGGTAGACGTCGACGCCGTCGAGTCCGGGGGCGACGGCCTCGACCATCGCCTGCACGAACGAGCCCCGGTAGGGGCGCTGGGCGTCGGGGTACCAGGGCGTCACCACCGCCACCCGGCGCCCGGCGCTCACGCGTCCACCGCCGGCCGGCCGATGAGCCCCTCGTAGACGCCGGCGAGGACCTCGGACTGGCGCCGCCAGGTCCACGCGTCCAGGGGCACCCGGTCGCGGTAGGCCGCGCGGTAGCGCTCGGGCTCGGCGAGGACCTGCTTGACGGCGCGGACGAAGTCCTCGGTGTCCTCGGCGCGGAACACCTCGCCCTGGCCGGTGCGGCGGACCTCGGCGGCGATGGTCTTCACGTCGGAGACGACCATCGGCAGCCGCGCGTGCGAGTAGTCGAAGAACTTGGTGTTGAGGGAGATCTCGTGGTTCTGGTGGTGGTGGTTCGGGCTCACGCCGATGTCGGCCGCCGACACGAACTCGACCACCTGGTGGTGCGGCACGTGCGGCAGGATGTGGACCCGGTCGGCGACGCCGAGCTCCTCGGCGCGGGCGGCCATGTCGCGCACGTACTGCCACTGGGGCTTCGAGACCACCAGGGCCGCGTGCACGTCCGGGAGCGCCGGGAGCGCCTCGACCATGATGTGGATGCCGCGCTGGACCAGCGGGACGCCGCTGTAGACCATCAGCGGCGTGTCCTTCTCGACGCCGCACTGCTCCCGCAGGTCCGGGACCGGCTCGTCGTCCTCGCCGCCGCGCTCGTCCAGGTCGGGGGTGTTCATGACGACCGCGGGCCGCTCGGTCAGGCCGTGCTCCTCGACCAGCAGGTCGGCCAGGGGCTCGGAGACGGTGACGACGGCGTCGGCGTACGGGGCGTACTCGCGCTCGTGGGCGAGCTGCGCGGCGTGCCACCACGGGTGGGGCTTCCACGGTTTCATGCCGGGCAGGAACTCGTGGGCGTCCCACACGAGCTTGACGTCGCGTCCGGCCGCGCGGGCGCGGCTCTTCGCGCGGGCGCCGACGCCGAGCATCTGGAAGTCGTTCGCGTGGATGAGGTCGGGCTCGATCCGGTCGATGACCGGGCCGAACGCCAGCTCCAGCTCCCACAGGGCCGGGTCGAGCCGGCGCCAGGCGCGGTCGCCGAGCAGCGCCTTCCAGAACCGGAAGGCGAGGCGGTCCACGGGCGCGGCGGCGCCGGCGCGCGCCTCGCGCACGCGGCGGCTCGCGCGGACGCGCGCCCGGGTCCACAGCGCCGCGGCCCCCGCGGCCGCGGTCGCGGCGGCGAGCGCGGCCCGGGGCAGGGCCGTCGCCGCGGCCCCGCGCCGCCGGGTCTCGGCCGCCAGGCGCGCCCTGGCGTCCGCGATGTCGGCGCGGCGGGCGGAGACCTGCCGGCGCCGGTACTCCTCCAGCGGGCCGGGCGGGTACGCGAGAGGGCTGCGCAGCCAGGCGCGGCGCACCTCGTGGCGGCGCCGGTCGAAGGCCCTTCCCGTGGGCACCAGGCGGACCGCGGCGCCACCGAGCTCCCACTCCCGGACGCGCTTGCCGTCGGTGCGGCCCAGCAGGGTCACCTCCCATCCCGCCGCGGCGGCGGAAGCGGCCTCCTTCTGCACGCGCGAGTCGCCGACGACGCCGTTCTGCACCAGCATCACGATGCGCCCCGGGGGGTTGCCCATGGTTCCTCCGAATATCGCGATCGGCCGCGTCCCGGCCGCCGTTCAACGCCATATCGTACGAGACGGCATCGTTCACATACCGTTCTCTCGCAGTTTCCTTCGCGTACGGAACCGGGCCGAAAGGAATTCGCTTCGATCCGTTGTGGTCGATGCGGCGACGGCAGTCCGCGATGCCGCGGGCGCGCCCGCGCCGGCTCCCGTCGAATGAGTTGAAAGCAGCGAATGGGTTACAGGATTCAGGAATCCGCTCAGGTGCACGAGACCGCGAGCATCGGCGACCACTCCTCCATATGGGACCTCGCGCAGGTGCGCGAGGGCGCGGTCCTGGGCGACCACTGCACGGTCGGCCGGGGCGCGTACATCGGCACCGGCGTCCGCGTCGGGGCCAACGTCAAGATCCAGAACTACGCCCTGGTGTACGAGCCGGCGCGCCTGGCCGACGGCGTGTTCGTCGGCCCCGCGGTCGTGTTCACCAACGACCACCGCCCGCGCTCGGTCGGCCCCGACGGGACCCTCAAGGGGGCGGCGGACTGGGAGCCCGTCGGCGTCGACGTCGCCGAGGGCGCCTCCATCGGCGCCCGCGCGGTCTGCGTCGCGCCCGTGCGCATCGGACGCTGGGCCATGGTCGCCGCCGGGGCCGTGGTCACCCGGGACGTGCCCGACTTCGCGCTCGTCATGGGCGTGCCCGCCGAGCGGGCGGGGTGGGTCGGGCGCACCGGCTCGCGCCTGGAGGCCGACGGGGACCGCCGGTGGCGCTGCCCCGACACCGGGGCGCGCTTCGCCGAACGCGACGGGGCCCTGGTCGAGATCGAAGCGGAGGAGGCGGCATGAAGGTCGTCAGCATCGTCGGCGCCCGACCGCAGCTGGTCAAGCTCGGGGCGGTCGCGGCGGCGTTCGAGGGCACCGGGCACGAGCACCGCGTGGTCCACACCGGCCAGCACTACGACCCCGAGCTGTCCGACGTGTTCTTCAGCGAGTTCGGCATCCCCGACCCGGACTTCCACCTCGGCATCGGGTCGGGCACCCACGGCGCCCAGACCGGGGCGATGCTCGCCGCGATCGACCCGATCCTCGACGCCGAGCGCCCCGACTGGGTCCTCGTCTACGGCGACACCAACTCCACGATCGCCGGGGCCCTCTCGGCGGTCAAGCAGCACCTGCCGGTCGCGCACCTGGAGGCGGGCCTGCGCTCGTTCAACCGGCGCATGCCCGAGGAGCACAACCGCGTGCTCACCGACCACTGCGCCGACCTGCTGCTGGCCCCCACCGAGGAGGCCGTGCGGCACCTGGCGGACGAGGGCCTGGCCGACCGGGCCGTGAACGTCGGCGACGTCATGGTCGACGTCTGCTTCCGGACCCGCGACGCCGTGCTGGCCGCGGGCGGGCGGCCGGACCTGCCCGAGGGGATCGACGCCGACGCGCCGTTCCTGGTCTCGACGCTGCACCGCGCCGAGAACACCGACGACCCCGAGCTGCTCGCCGCGCTCGTGGGCTCGCTGGCGGCACTGCCGGTCCCGGTGGTGCTGCTCGCGCACCCGCGCCTGCGCGCCAAGGCGGACCAGTACGGGCTCAAGCTCACCCAGGGCTCGCTCACGGCGGTCGCGCCGCTGCCCTACCGCGGCCTCGTCGCGACCGTGCTCGCCTCCTCGGGCGTGGTCACCGACTCCGGCGGGCTCCAGAAGGAGGCCTACCTGCTCGGCCGCCCGTGCACCACGCTGCGCACCGAGACCGAGTGGGTCGAGACCCTCGACGGCGGCTGGAACCTCCTGGTGCCCCGCCCCGACCGGCTCGACGCGGCCGAGTGGCGCGCCGTCGCCGCCCGCCCCGCCCCGGCCGCCGCGCAGGGGACGCCGTACGGCGACGGCGCGGCGGGCCGCGCCGTCGTGGCGACGCTCGAACGGCACCTGCGCCGGTAGCGCGGCCCGGACCGGCCCCGCGGCGGCCGGTCCGGAACGTCGAGGGGGCCGGTGCGCGCGCACCGGCCCCCTCGGCGTCGCCGCGCCCTCCCGTGGAAGGCCGTCAGCCGCCGAGGACGATGTGGCGCGTCCCCTGCCAGCGGGCCGGGTCGGTGACGCGCCGGCCGTCGAGGAGCACCTTCACACCGGGCAGGTCCCCGGGGGCGAGGCGGCGGTACTCGGCGTGGTCGGCCTGCACGACCGCGGCGGTCGCGGACTCGCCGCGGTGGGCGGGCAGGCCCTCCTGCTCGAGTTCCTCGGCGGTGTACATGGGGTCGGCCACGTACGGCACCGCGCCCTTGTCCCGCAGGGACGCCACGAGCGGGAACACGCCGGAGAACGCGGTCTCCCTGACGCCGCCGCGGTAGGCGGCCCCGAGGACGAGCACGGCGGCGCCGGTCAGGTCCCCGTAGGCGGCCTCGAGCACGTCGACCGCGTAGGACGGCATCGCCCGGTTCGCGTCGCGGGCGGCCCGGACCACCGTGGCCTCGGGGTCGTTCCACAGGTACATCTGCGGGTAGATCGGGATGCAGTGCCCGCCGACGGCGATGCCGGGCCGGTGGAGGTGGCTGTAGGGCTGGGAGTTGCAGGCCTCGATGACCTTCATGACGTCCAGGCCCCGCTTGTCGGCGAAGCGCGCGAACTGGTTCGCCAGCCCGATGTTGACGTCCCGGTAGGTCGTCTCGGCGAGCTTCGCCATCTCGGAGGCCTCCGAGGAGCCCAGGTCCCACACGCCGTTGGGCCGGGGCAGGTCCTCGCGCTCGTCGAAGTCGAGCACGGCCTCGTAGAACGCGGTGCCGGCCTTCGCGGAGGCGTCGTCGATCCCGCCCACGAGCTTGGGGTAGCGGCGCAGGTCCGCGAAGACCCGCCCGGTCAGGACCCGCTCGGGGCTGAACACCAGGTGGAAGTCCTTGCCGGCCTTGAGGTCCGATCCGGCCTCGAGCATCGGGGCCCAGCGCTCCCGGGTGGTGCCCACCGGGAGCGTCGTCTCGTAGGAGACGAGCGTGCCGGGCCGCAGGCCCTCGGCGACGGCCCGCGTGGCGGCGTCCATCCACCCGAAGTCCGGGACGCCCCCGGCGTCCACGAAGAGGGGGACGACGATGACGACGGCCTCGGACTCGGCGACCGCGGCGGCGGTGTCGGCGGTGGCGCTCAGCCTCCCGGCGGCGACGGCCTCCGCGAGCCGCTCGCCGAGCAGGTGCTCGCCCGGGAACGGCTCCTCGCCGGCGTTCACCAGCTCCACGGTGCGGGCGTTGACGTCGGCGCCGATGACGCGGTGGCCCTTGGACGCGAACTGGACCGCCAGCGGCAGCCCGATCTTGCCCAGGGCGACGACACAGATGTTCACAGGATGGATCTCCTCGGTTCGGGTTGCGGCCGCTTCACGATCGGGCGGGGACGGCGTCGGCGAGCACGACCGTGCGGCCCAGCTCGGCCGAGCGGAGCATCTGCTCGGACACCTCGACGGTGGCCAGGCCCTGGCGCAGGTCGACGATGTCGGCCTCCCGTTCGAGCACCGCGTCGCGGAAGTGCTCGTGCTCGACCAGGAGAGGCTCGCGCTTGCGGATGGCGTACCGGACCATGTCCCCTTCGGACACGCCGCGGAAGGCGCGCAGCGCCTCCCACTCGGTGTTCTCGACCCCGTTGGCGTAGAACGTGAGGTCGGCGGTGAGCGTGTCGGCCACGAAGCAGCCGCGGTCGCCGGTGACGACGGCGGTGCGCTCCTTGAAGGGGCTCAGCCAGTTCACCGAGTGGTTCGCGACGGCCCCGCCCGAGAGCTGGCCGACCGCCGAGACCAGGTCCTCGTGCTCGCGGCCCGAGCGCGAGACCGTCTGGGCGCTGACGGTCCGGTACGACTGGCCGGTGACGAAGCTGGTGAGGTCGATGTCGTGGGTGGCGAGGTCCTTGACGACCCCGACGTCGGCGATGCGGTGCGGGAAGGGGCCCTGGCGCCTCGTCACCACCTGGAGGACCTCCCCCAGCTCGCCGGCCTCGAGCCGCGCGCGCAGGGACAGGACGGCCGGGTTGTACCGCTCGATGTGGCCCACGCCCGCGACGAGGCCACGCGACGCGAAGGCGGCGGCGAGGGCGGCGGCGGCCTCGGCGGTGTGCGCCAGGGGCTTCTCGATGAGCGCGTGGACCCCGGCCTCGGCCAGCGCGAGCCCCACCTGCTCGTGGTAGGCGGTGGGGCAGGCGACCACGGCGTAGTCGAGGCCGAGCGCGATGAGGTCGGTGACGTCGCCGACGAGGGGGGCTCCGCCGGGGACGGCGTCGGCGTCGGCCACCAGGTCTGCGACGCCGACCAGGTCGACGCCGCCGAGGGCGTGGAGGACGCGGGCGTGGTTGCGGCCCATGGCGCCGAGGCCCACGAGGCCGGCGCGGAGGCGTTCGGTGCTCACAGCCGCCCCTCCAGCCCGGTCACGGCCTCGACGATCCGGTCGAGGTCGTCGCCCGTCAGCGACGGGTGGACGGGCACGGACAGGACCTCGGCCGCCGCCCGGTCGGTCTCGGGGAGGTCGGCGCCGCCGGCCGCGTAGGGGGCGAGCCGGTGGATGGGGGTCGGGTAGTAGACGGCGCTGCCGACGCCGGCCTCGCGCAGGAGCTCCTGCGCCCGGTCGCGTCCCGAGTGGACGCGGATCGTGTACTGGTGGTAGACGTGCCGGACTCCCGCGGCCACCGGCGGCGCGGTGACGGCCGCGGCGTCCGCGAACGCGCTGTCGAAGCGGGCCGCGGCGGCGCGGCGGGCCTCGGTCCACTCCTCCAGGCGGGTCAGCTGGACCCGGCCGATGGCCGCGGCCACGTCGGTCATGCGCATGTTGGCGCCGACGATCTCGTTCGCGTAGCGCTGCTCCATGCCCTGGTTGCGCAGCAGGCGCAGGGTGCGGGCGAGCCGGGCGTCGTCGGTGGAGACCATGCCGCCCTCGAGGGCGTGCATGTTCTTGGTCGGGTAGAAGCTGAAGGCGCCGGCCGCGCCGAAGGAGCCGACGGGCTTCCCGTCGATCTGGGCGCCGTGGGCCTGGCAGGCGTCCTCGAGGACCGCCAGCGAGTGGCGCTCGGCCAGCGCGGTGAGGCGGGCCATGTCGGCGGGGTGGCCGTACAGGTGGACCGGCATGATCGCGGCGGTCCGGGGGCCGATGAGCGCGGCGACCGAGTCGGGGTCGATGCAGAAGGAGTCGGGCTCGATGTCGGCGAAGACCGGGTCGGCGCCGACGAGGCGGACCGCGTTGGCGCTCGCGGCGAAGGAGAAGGAGGGCACGACGACCTCGTCGCCGGGGCCGACGCCCATGGCCGTGAGGGCCAGCTGGAGGGCGGAGGTGCCGGAGTTCACGGCGACGCAGTGCGCGGTCGCGGCGACCTTCGCGAACGCGTCCTCGAACGCGGCCACCTCCGGTCCCTGGACCACCATGCCGCTGCGCAGGACCGCGACCGCCGCTTCGATCTCGTCCTCGCCGATGTGCGGCTTCGCCGCGGGGATGAACTCTCGGGTTGGTTGTGGCATGCGTCCTCGCTTGCTGTACTCGGATCACTCGGTGGCGACGCGGCCGGGGCCGTATCGGTGACCAGTAATCTTCAGCAAACGGGCGTGAATACCGAGCGAACGCGAACCGAAGTGTCGGTGTCAGTTCGGGGTGGAGCCGCCGAGCGCGTCCCGGGCGAACTTCAGGGATTCGTACAGGTCGTCGGCCCGCCTGGTGCGGTTGCCGCTCTTGCGGGTCGAGACCTCGAGGGTGATGGACCCCTCCCAGCCGGAGGCGCCGAGCGAGCCGAGCAGCTCGGCGCACGGCTGCGTGCCGCGGCCGGGGACGAGGTGCTGGTCGGAGCCGGGCTCGGTGCCGTCGCACAGGTGGATGTGGCGCAGGCCGTCGCCCATGCGCTCGGCCATGGCGAGCGCGTCGGCGCCGGAGGCGGCGCAGTGCGACAGGTCGAGGGTGTAGGCGTCGTAGCCGTGGCGGGTGGGGTCCCAGTGGGGGCGGTAGGGCACGAGGTTGCGCCTGCCGACCTTGAGCGGGAACATGTTCTCCACGGCGATGGTGACCTCGGGGTAGCGGGCCTTGAGCCCGTCGAGGACGGTGGAGAACTTCGCCGCGTAGTCGCGCTGCCAGGAGAACGGCGGGTGGATGACGACCGTGGGCGAGTCGAGGTACTGGGCGGCCTGGACCGAGCGGCGCAGGCGCGTCCACGGGTCGGCGCTCCACACCCGCTGGGTGACCAGGAGGCACGGGGCGTGGACGGCGCCGATCTTGACGCCGTAGTGCTTGGCGAGGCTGGCCGCCGCCGACGGGTCCTGGGAGACCCGGTCGGTGAAAACCATGAGTTCGACCCCGTCGTAGCCGAGCTCGGCGGCGAGTTCGAAGCCCACCGCGGTGGGCTCCGGGTAGACGGAGGTGGTCGACAGCAGAACCGGGACGGACTGGGTCACGGGGACAAGGGTACGCCGTGCCGGTTCGGGGCCGGAGCGGTGCGGCGCGCACCGGTCCGGGAGCGGTGCGGCGGGTACCGTTGACGGATGACCGACGAGGTGGCCGCGGGTTTCGACCGCGAGTGGGTGGAGTTCCTCGACCCGGCCGATCAGGACACGATGGTCCGGGCCGATCTGACGTGGCTCCTTTCGAGGTGGGGGTGCGTGTTCGGGAGGCACCCGAGCGAGGGCGGGTGCCCCGGGATCGAGGCGGACCGCCCGGCCGACGGGTGCTGCCTGCACGGGGCGTTCTACACCGACGAGGCCGACATCGCGCGCACGAAGCGGATCGTCAAGAAGCTGACGCCCGAGACGTGGCAGCTGCACCGGCGGTGGAAGGACACGATCGTCGACGACACCCTCGAGAACGACGAGGGCGAGGAGGAGCCGGCGAAGAAGACCGCGGTGGTCGACGGCGCGTGCGTCTTCCACAACCGGGAGGGCTTCCCGACCGGCTCGGGCTGCGCCCTGCACCAGCAGGCGATGCGCGACGGGGTCCACCCGATGGAGTACAAGCCCGAGGTGTGCTGGCAGCTGCCGGTCAAGCGCGACTTCAAGACCGAGCACCACGCCGACGGCACCAGCGTGGAGGTCACCCTCATCACCGAGTTCGACCGGGCCTCGTGGGGCCCGGGCGGGCACGACTTCGACTGGTGGTGCACCGGCTCGCCGCTGGCGCACACCGCGGCCGAGCCGGTGTACCTGTCGTACGCGGTGGAGCTGACCGAGCTGCTCGGCGCGCCCGCGTACGAGAAGCTCGCGGACCTGTGCGCCGAGCGCGACCGGCGCGGCCTGGTCGCGCCGCACCCCGCGAGCGCTCGGGCACCGGAGCGCCTGCCGATACCGCTGCGCCGGCGGGCGGGCGCGGCCCGCCCGAACTGAACGCGCGCAGGGCCCCGGCGCGGCGCGCCGGGGCCCTGACGGTGCGGTCTCAGGCGACGGGGGCGGGAGGCAGCGCCGACTCGCCCGTCGCGACCTTGCGGACCGGGTGGGCGTAGGTGGCCTTGACCTCCTTGGCGAACAGCGGGATCAGCTCGTCCGGCGCGATGTCGCCCAGGTAGTACTCGCGGACCTCCGCCCGGAGCTCCTCCTTCGAGTCGGTCAGCAGCAGCTCGTCGAGGACCTGCTCGATGTTCCCGGCGTCGGGGTCGAGCAGGTACGCGGCCTTGGCCAGCGGGAACTCCTCCAGGTACGAGGGCCCGAACCCCTTCGGGTCGGTCATGGCGAACGGGCGGCCGCTGTAGAGCCAGTCCGAGGCGGTGCCGCTGATGTCCGAGATCGCCACGTCGGCGGCGTTGATGCACTCGGTGAGCGTCACCTCGGTCTCGGCCTGCGCGCCCCACAGGTGCGGGCGGCCGGTCCTGGCCGCGTCGGCGGCCACGATCGCCTTGATCTCCTCGGCGAGCGCGAAGTAGGCGGCGTTGGTGCGCGTGTAGGGGTGGGTGCGGAAGATCAGGTCGACGCCGCGTTCGAGCAGCGCCTCCACGATGGCCTTGCCCTCCCGCAGGGACGAGTAGTTGACGTCGGCGGTCAGGCCGGTCCAGGTGGGCGTGTACAGCACCGTCGGGCGGGCCTCGGGCAGGCGCTGGCGCCGGCCGACCTGGAGGTCGTGCAGCTGCGGGCGGCCGATCTTCTTGAACTTGTAGTTCGGGATGTCGACGCCGTGGCGGTGGTAGCGGTCGACGCCGGCCTGCCCGGCCACGAACACCCGGTCGTACATGAGCGAGACGGGGCTGCGGCTGATGGCCTTGTCGGAGTCGCCGTGCATGAGCTGCACGTGGAGGTAGTTGTCGAGCTTGATCAGCTGCGCGTTCTTGACGGCGTGGTTGACGTAGTAGCAGGCGCGGACGCTGTCGGGGAGGATCGTGTCGAGCACCGACTGGGCGGGCACGAGCACGATCGGGGCGCGGGTGAGGGCCGCGATCCCGTCGAAGAGGTACCGGTCGCGGATGATGACCATGTACGGGTCGCCCACGCGGTCGAAGTACGGCAGCCACATGGCGAGCTGGTACTCGGACTCGCGGCCGCCCGCGAAGTGGATCACGAACCTCGGCCGGAGGCGCTCGACGGCGTCCATGACGCGGCCGTCGATCGGGTGGGACACGCGGCGGCGCTGCAGGTAGCCGCGGAGCACGGCCCGGCCGATCCAGCCGAAGCCGACGATGGCGAGCACCAGGAGGGCCAGGTCGGTCGTGAACGCGCCCGGTCCCGAGTGGATCGCGGAGAGCACGTACAGGACCGCGAGGACGTTGGTGAGGTGCCCGATCATGGGCGGGGTCGACCACCGCTCGCCGGTCGTCCGCTCGACGTCGAGGTTGACCGACTGGAGGTACTCGACGTTGAGGCCCTTGCTGGCGACGTCGGCGACCGCGAAGAAGCAGGTGACGAGCATGCCGGCGGCCAGGAGCGGCCAGCGGTCGAACCCGCCGGAGTACCAGACCTCGATGAGGATGGCGAAGGCGGTGAGGATCCGCGCGATGCGCAGCGCCTGCACGCCTTCGCGCCGCCAGGCGATGATGCCGTAGACCGCCAGCGCGAGCCCGAGGGTCACCCAGGTCATGTGGTGGGCCGCGACGGCGGTGGCGGCCGCGGCGATGGCCAGCAGGTTGAGCCGGATGGCCCAGGAGTTCAGCAGCTTCTTCAACGCGTCGTGCCTCGGTTCGGTCGGGGGTCGACGGCTTACTTGAAGGTCTGGTTGACGTTGTTGAGGTCCTCGGCGAAGTCGACCTCGATGACCTGGTGCTGGGAGATGTCCACGGCCTCGAACTTGACGCCGTCCTTCTCGATGGCCAGCTCGATGCCGCCCTCGAAGTAGTCCTGGTCGTCGACCTCGGCGAGGCGCTTGGCGACGAGCGCGCGGTCGTCGGCGGAGACGTAGTTGATGCCGACGGCCTCGCCGAGCGCGCCGTCGGAGACCTTCTTGGAGAGCTTGTTGATGTAGCCGTCGGCGCCGAGGGTGTACTTGACCTCCTCGTCGGAGACCTTCGCGGTGTTGACGGCGATGAACGAGTGGTCCATGGCGATGTGCGGCAGGAGCACGTCGAGGACCTGCGGGTCGAACACGACGTCGCCGTTGAGCCACAGGACGCCGCCGGGGCCGAGGATGTTGAAGGCCTTCAGGAGGCTCTTGGAGGTGTTGGTGTCGCCGTAGGCCTGGTTGTAGATGAAGCCGACGTCGGGCACCTCCTCCATGATCATCTCCTTCTTGTAGCCGACCACGAGGTGGATCGAGTGGCGGCTGAACCGCGAGGTGAGCAGGCGCAGGCTCCGCCCGAGGATGGTCTCGCCGGTGTTCAGCGTCGTCAGCGACTTGGGGTGGGGCTTGCCGAGGCGCGACCCGACCCCGGCCGCGAGGATCACAATGTTCGTGGACATGGCGGCTGCCACCTCATTCGTCTTAGGGTGCTCGATGGGTGCAGTTTACCTATTGTCCATCGGTTGCTTCCGCCTCCCGCCCGATGAGCGGAGCCATGTCACCTTCAGTCGCCGGCGAGGACGTCCCGCCACCGGCCGACCACGCGGGAGGGCTCGAAACCGGCGGCGGTGGCCCTGCCCGCCGCGGCGAGCTTGTCGCGGAGCCCGGGGTCGCCCATGAGGCGGTCGAGGGCCTCGGCCATCGCGTAGACGTCCCCGACCTCGACGAGGAGGCCGTTCTGGCCGGGTTCGATGATCTCGCGGGGGCCGTGGGGCGCGTCGGCGGCGATCACGGGCAGGCCGGCGGACATGGCCTCGACGAGGGTCAGGCCGAAGCTCTCGTGGCGGGAGGGGACGACGGCGACGGCGGCGCGGCCCCACTCGGCGTCGAGGGGCACGGGAGAGCCGGCGAGCTCGACGCGGCCCTCGGTGCGGGTGTCCTCGATGAGCTGCTGGAGTTCGCGCTTCTGGCCGCCCTTGCCGTAGATGCGCAGCCGCCATTCGGGCCGGCGGTCGGCGACCTTGGAGAAGGCGCGGATGAGGACGTCGAAGCCCTTCTCCTTGACGAGGCGCCCTGCGGCCATGACCACGGGGCCGTCCGCGTCCGCGCCGCCCTGGCCGGGCTCGACGGCCGGGACGAGGTTGGGGATGGCGGCGACGGTGCCCTTGAAGCCGCCGAGCGCCTCCCGGTAGGCCAGGGCGTCGGCCTCGGTGCCGGTGACGATCGCGTCGAAGCGGGGGTAGTCGGCGAGGATGCGCTTGCGGACGGCGGCCTTGTGCCGGTCGAGGTAGGCGTGCTCCCAGGCGATGAGGCGCGTCTCGGGGCGCGCGAACGCGGCGAGGCGGCGGTTGACCCCGGGGTGGGTGCCCACGACGGCGTCGGCGTCGGTGCGACGCAGCCAGCGCGCGAGCCGCTTGTCGAGGAGCGCGGAAGAGCCGGCGCCCTCCATGTCGAGGTCGCCCCCGAGCGGGGAGGGCCGGCCCGCCGCCAGGCGGTCGAGCCCCAGCCGGCGGTGGCCGCCCTGGTCGGGGGCGCGGGTGTCGACCAGGTCGACGACCTCGATGCGGCGGTCGTGCTCGAACAGGGGCTGCTTCCGGTTCCGGACGCAGGAGACGACGGTGACCTGGTGGCCGGCGTCGGCGAGCGCGGCGGCCGTGTTCAGCGCGGCCTTGATGGTGCCGCCGAGGCCCCAGATGTTCCGGACGACGAATGCGATGCGCATGGGAGTTCCTTCCGGGTCAGCGACGGCCTGCGACGAGGCGCTCGAAGAGGGCGGCGTGCTGCTGGACGACCTGGTCGGGCTCGTAGCGGCGCGCGGTCTCGCGGCCGCCTTCGGCGAGCTTCGCGCGCAGGCCGGGGTC
This sequence comes from Glycomyces amatae, assembly GCF_020991375.1. Lineage (GTDB taxonomy): Bacteria > Actinomycetota > Actinomycetes > Mycobacteriales > Micromonosporaceae > Glycomyces > Glycomyces amatae. The sequence goes on from NZ_JAJLQZ010000004.1 coordinate 357,134, forward strand.
GCCGATGAGCCGTTCGAGGGCGGCCTGGAGCGAGCGCCAGTCCTTGGACTTGAAGAAGACGCCGTTGACCTCGTCGTCGACCAGCTCGATCGGGCCGTTGGGGACCTTGGAGCAGATGAGCGGGGCGCCCGCGCCCATGGCCTCGATCACGGTGAGCCCGAAGGACTCGAAGTGCGAGGGGACGACCGCGATCGCGGCGTTCGCCCATTCGGGCCCGATCGGCATGACCGCCCCGGGGAATTCGACCTTGTCCTCGACCCGGAGGTCCTCGGCGAGCTGCTCGAGCCGCTTGAGGTCGGGGCCGCGGCCGCAGATGCGCAGCCTCCAGTCGGGGCGGCCGTCGGCGACGCGGGCGAACGCGCGGATGAGGGTGTCGAAGCCCTTGCCCGGGGAGATGCGCCCGGCGCCGACGATCACGTTCGGGACCTCGGCGGGCCGGGGGGCGCCGCACGCGGGGATCGAGTTCGGCACGCATTCGATGAGGCCGCGGTAGCGGGGCATGGCCTCGCGGTAGCGGCGGGCGTCGATCTCGGTGGTGGTGACGACGGCGTCGAGCTTCCGGAAGGACCGGGTGAGGCGCCGCTGGCGCGCTTCGGGGTAGAGGTCGAAGTACAGGTGCTCCTGGGCCACGCGGACCGTGTCGCGGCGGCCGTACTCGGCGAGGTAGAGGTTCAGTCCGAGGTTGGTGCCGACGACGACGTCCGCGTCGGTGGTCCGCAGGTAGTCGCGCACGCGGCGGTCGGTGAGCGCCGACTGCTTGGCCGAGCCCGGGACGTCCCAGGTCTCGAGCAGCGACGTCGACTCGGCGAGGGCGCGGTCGGCGGCGTCGAGCTCCTCACCGCCCTCCTCGACGGGGCGCTGGTCCCACAGCGTGAGGACTTCGATCCGGGGGTCGATGGCGAAGTCCGGCACGGCCTTGTTGCGTCCCACCGTGGCGATCCTCACCTGGTGGCCCAAGTCCGCCAAGGACTCCGCGGTGTTCAGGGTGGTGCGGATGGTCCCGCCCATCCCCCACACCGTCCGAATCAGAAAATCAACCTTCACGAAATCCAAGGTTAACGGTCGGTCTCCACCGCCGCGAGAGGGGGACGGCGTGTCCCGCCGCGTCGCGGACGGCGGCGTCCTCCTCCGCAGCGTCGCCGCCTCAGGTGCGCAGCAGCGCCTCGGCCACCGCGAGATCGTCCGGTCCGGTCACCTTCAGGTTCCGCTCCGAACCGGGGACGGTGAGCACCGGGACCTCGGGGCGGTAGCGGAGCACCACCGAGCAGTCGTCGGTCGGGGTGAAGCCCGGATCGGCGGCGGCCGCCTCGTGGGCCTCGGCGATGAGGCCCAGGTGGAAGCCCTGCGGCGTCTGGACGCGGCGCAGGAGCGCCCGGTCCGGGACGGCGGCGATGCGCCCGTCCTCGACCTGGACCACCGTGTCGGACGACGGGATCGCCGCCGTGGCCGCCCGGTGCCCGTCGAGCGCGGCGGCCACCTCGGCGATGATGCGCCCGCTCACGAGCATCCTGGCGGCGTCGTGGAGCAGGACCCGCGTCGCGGGCCCGATCCCTGGCCGGGCCTCGATCCAGCGGATCGCCGCGAGCGAGGAGGCGGCCCGAGTGGCCCCGCCGCCGATGACGGCCTCGAGTTTCGTCGCCTTCGCGGCCTCGGCGACGGCCCGGGCGGCCTCGTGGTGGCCTTCGGCCATGACCAGGACGATCCGGTCGACCGCCGCACTGGCCTCGAAGGCCTCCAGGGTGTGCTGGAGGACCGGCTTGCCGGCCACGTCGAGGAACTGCTTGGGGACCGCGGCGCCCATGCGGGAGCCGGTCCCGCCGGCGAGCACCGCCGCGAACGTCAGTGGCGCGTCCGTCACGAGTGTCCTCCCGGTCGTCCCTGTGCGAGCGGGGTCAATCTACCGGCCGGGACCGGGCCCGGCGCGCCCCGGTCACCGCGAGCGCAGCGACCGCAGCTTCGCGCGCGACCTCCCCGCCGCCGCGGCGGCGCGGTTGCGGACCGAGCGCACCGGCCGCTGCCAGGCCCAGGGCCGCAGCTCGATCGCCATCCGGCCGCGCATCTGCGTGAGGTACCGCTGCCCGACGGGCTTCGTCCCCTGCTCGTCCCGGACCGCCAGGTCGAAGGCGGTCTGGCGCCGCTCCAGGTCCCGCGTCGCGCAGAGCGGCTCGTCGACCGCGTAGTCCTCGAACGCGACCCGCAGCAGGAGGTCCCACTGCCGCCCGCGCCCGGGAGCGGCCTCCAGCAGCGGCTCCAGGGGCAGCTCGGCGGTGAACCGGCCCTCGTCGAGCGCGACCGGGACCGGGACCTCGGTCGCGGTCCCGCGCAGGCGCGCCACGAGCACTGCCTCGAGCCGGTCCTTCGGGACGTGCGCGAACCCGATGTGCCCTTCGAAGACGAGCGCGCCGTCCTGCTGCGACTCCTCGGCGACCTTGACGCGCACGGGGAACAGCTCGGTGACGTCGACGGCCCAGCGCTCGAAGTCGGCGGCGCCGCCCTCGCCGGTCCACTCCGGCAGCGCGGCGTACACCCGGCCGCGCACGCCGGTCATGGCCACGTCGTCGAAGCGGGCGGCGAGCGCCCCGATCTCGTCGATCGTCGCCGTCGGCAGCGCCCGGTACAGGACCTGCGCGGCGGGCTTGAGCTGCCGCATCGTCGCAGGGGTGGCCCATTTCGCGACCACGTCCTTGATGCGGCCGTGGATCTCGGCGCGGACCTGCGGGTCCTTGATGCGGCGCAGGTAGCGGACGGCGCTCTTGCACTGGAGGTGCAGGAGCCGCTTGAACAGGTAGCCCTCCTGGTGGGGGCCGAGGCGGAAGCCGCGGATCGTCTCGCAGGTGACGTCCACGGTGTTGATCCACTGCTTCGCGGCGCCGACGGGGTCGGTGGTGCCGAGCGCGGTGACGTTCCCGCCGTCGTCGCGGCGGCGCAGGTGCAGGTACGGGTAGTCGGTGAGGATCGAGATCGCCCCGGCGTGCAGGAACGCGGCGGTCACGAACACCGAGTCCTCGCCGAAGAGCATGTCGGTGGGGAACCGCAGGCCGTGGTCGCGCAGCAGGGAGGTGCGGAACAGCTTCCAGGGGCCGACGCTCCAGAACGCGTACGAGTCGAAGACCGTCGTGCGCGGCAGGTGCTTCACGAACGCCTGCTTCTTGTCGGGGCGGCCGTTCGTCCCGACGACCTTGCCCATGACGACGTCCGTGCCGTTCTCGCGGGCCGCCGCGACCATCCGCTCCAGGGCCTCGTCGCCGATCCAGTCGTCGGCGTCGAGGAAGAACACGAACTCGCCCCGGGCGTCGGCCAGGCCGCGGTTGCGGGGCCCGCCGGGCCCGCCCGACGCCTCCTGGTGGATCACGCGGGTGTTGTCGGCGTGCTCCTCGGCCCAGCGGTCGAGCAGTTCGCCGCTGCCGTCGGTGGAGCCGTCGTTCACCAGCAGGTGCTCGATGCGCTCGCGCCCGATGGTCTGCCGCTGGACCGATTCGAGCCCCTCGCGCAGGTAGTCCGCGGCGTTGTAGACCGGGGTGATCACGGTCACGAGCGGCGGTGCCGACGCGGCGTCCCCGCGCGGCGACGGCACGGCGGCCGCCGTGGGCGATGGTTCGGGTTTCATGGTGTCTCCCCACCGTTCTTCATGGAATGGGATGCGTGCGCGGCCCGGCGTCCCCGCACCGTGAGGGCCCGCTCGAACAGTTCAAGGTGTCGCTCGACGATCCGGTCGGGCTCGTACCGCGAGGCGGTGCGCCGCCCGCCCGCGGCGAGGCGGCGGCGCAGGGCCGGGTCGGACATGAGGCGGCGCAGCGCCTCGGCGAGCGGCTCGGCCCGCTTCGGCGGCACGAGCAGGCCGTTCTCCCCGTCGTCGACCAGCTCCAGCGGCCCGTGCTTCACGGCGGTGCACACCACCGGCAGCCCGGCCGCCATGGCCTCCACGATGACGAGGCCGAACGGCTCGTACCGCGACGGTATCGCGGCGATCGACGCCCGCCCCCACTCGGCGTCGAGCGGCGCGACCGCGCCGGGCAGCTCCACCCGGCCCTCGAGCCCGCGCTCGGCCACCATGGCCCGCAGCCTCGCCTCCTCCGGCCCGCGGCCGTAGATCCGCAGCCTCCACTCCGGGAAGTCCGCGGCGAGCAGGTCGAACGCCTCGATGAGGACGTCGAGGCCCTTCATGCCGGTGAGGCGCCCGGCGGCCATGACGACCGGCTCGGTCAGCGCCGAGGGCGCCGCGGCGGGCGGGATCGAGTTGGGGACGCACCGGACCCGGTCGGCGCATTCGGGCAGCGCCGCGCGGTAGGCCGCGGCGTCGGCCTCGGTGACCGTGGCGATCGCGTCGAACCGGGGATAGGCGGCCAGGATGCGGTCGCGGACGGGCGCCGGGTAGCGCTCCAGGAACAGGTGCTCCTGGGCGACCATGGCGTAGCCGGGGCGGCCGTACTCGGCCATGTAGAGGTTGGTGCTCACCTGGGTCCCGACGAGGACGTCGGTGTCGAGCCCGCGGAGGTAGCCCGCGACGCGCCGGTCGAGCAGCCGCGAGGACTCCGGCATGTTGTTGACGCGGTCCGCGTCGAGGAACGAGGGGCGCCTGGACCGGACGAGGTCGGCCGGCGAGAGCCACTCGCCGCCGTGGCGGCGCCGGCGCCGGTCCCAGAGGTCGACGACGCGGACGCGCGGGTCGAACGTGAAACCGGGTGCCGTCCAGGAGCGCACGCACGAGGCCAGGGTCACCTCGTGGCCGGCGTCGGCCAGGGCCTCGGCGGTGTTCAGCGTCGTCTTGATGGTGCCGCCGATGCCCCAGAGGTTCCGGACTAGGAAAGTGATGCGCACCGCGTGGAGTACCGCCTTCGAGGATTCGGCGGGCGCCGCCGCGGCGCCCGGGGTGCGCGGCAGCGCCGCCCGTAGAGCCATGACGCCCGAACCCGCGGGTGCGGTTGCACCCGGGAGGCCTCGAGTTTACGAAGGGTTGAACGGGCGGTGCCCGGGCGGTGTCCGATGTGGTCCGCCGTCACTCCCCGCCAGGGGGTGCGGACTTCTTGGCGGCCTTCTTCGCCGTCTTCTTCGCGGCGGTCTTCTTGACCGCCTTCTTGGCCGCGGTCTTCTTGGCGGTCGCCTTCTTCGCCGTCGCCTTCTTCGCGGTCGTCTTCTTGGCCGCCTTCTTCGCGGCCTTCTTGGCCGGGACCGCGCCCGAGGCGACCTTCTCGCGCCGCTCCGCCAGCAGCTCGGCGGCCCGGTCGATGGTCAGGTCCTCGATCGAGTCGGTCTTGCGGATCGACGCGTTCGTCTCCCCGTCGGTGACGTACGGCCCGAACCGGCCGTCCTTGAGCGAGACCTCCTTGCCCGTCACCGGGTCCGGCCCCAGCTCCTTGAGCAGGGTCTGCGACCGCTGCTGGCGCCCGCGCGACTTCGGCTGCGCCAGGAGCCGCTCGGCCTGCTCCAGCGTCAGCGTGAACAGCTGCTCCTCGCTGTCGAGGGACCGGAAGTCGCGGTTCTTCTTCACGTAGGGGCCATGCGGGCCCAGGCCCGTGCGGATCTCCTCGCCCTCGGCATCCTTCCCGACCAGGCGCGGCAGCGTCAGCAGCCGCACCGCGTCGTCCAAGGTCAGCTCCGAGAGCTTCTGGCCCGTCAGCAGCGACGAGGACTTCTCACCCGAGGTGACGTACGGTCCGTACCGGCCGGTCTTGGCGTACACCGGCTCCCCCGTCTCGGGGTGGGTCCCCAGCTCGCCCTCGCCGGAGCCGAGCTCGTACAGCTCCTCCACCTTCGCGGGCGTCAGCTCGTCCGGCGCCAGCGACTGCGGGATCGACGTGCGCTCCCCCGGCTCGCCCTCCGCCTGCGACGGGTCGGTCCGCTCCAGGTAGGGCCCGTACCGGCCGACGCGGACGACGACCTTGCGGTCCTTCTCGTCGGTGTACAGCGGGATCGAGTTGATCCCCCGCGCGTCGATCTTGCCGAGCTCCTCCTCCACGAGGTGCCGCAGCCCGCCCGAGGCGGCCACGGTGCCCTCCCGGTCCCGGCCGCCGAAGTAGAACTTGCGCAGGAACTCCTCGCGCTGCTCCTGCCCGGCGGCGACCTCGTCGAGCTCGTTCTCCATCCCCGCCGTGAAGTCGTAGTCCACCAGCCGCGGGAAGTGCTGCTCCATCAGCCCGATCACCGCGAACGCCAGGAAGGCCGGCACCAGCGCCTGGCCCTTCTTGAACACGTACTCGCGGTCCTGGATGGTCTGCATGATCGACGCGTACGTCGACGGGCGCCCGATCCCGCGCTCCTCGAGGGCCTTGACCAGGCTCGCCTCGGTGTAGCGGGCGGGCGGCTGCGTCGTGTGCCCCGCGGCCTCCAGGCCCCGCTCCGTCAAGCGCTGGCGCTCGGCCAGCTCCGGGAGGCGCTTCTCCGCGTCATCGGCGTCGCCCTCCTCGATCGACTCGACGTAGGCGAGCAGGAAGCCCGGGTTGGTGATGGTCTTGCCCGAGGCCGCGAAGTCGGCCTGCTCGCCGTCGGCGGTGGCCGCCCGCGTCCGCACGGACGTCGAGTTCCCGGTGGCGTCGACCATCTGCGAGGCGAGCGTGCGCCGCCAGATCAGCTCGTACAGCCGGTGCTCCTCGGCCGACAGCTGGCTCTTGAGCTGCTGCGGGGTCTTGAAGCGGTCGCCGGAGGGCCGGATCGCCTCGTGCGCCTCCTGCGCGTTCTTCACCTTGCGGGCGTAGTGGCGCGGCTCCGAGGGCACGTACTGGGCGCCGTAGAGCTCGGCGGCCTGGGCCCGCGCGGCGTTGATCGCGGTGGCCGACAGGTTCGTCGAGTCGGTCCGCATATAGGTGATGTGGCCGTTCTCATAGAGCCGCTGGGCGACCCGCATCACCTGCGCGCTGGAGAGCCGGAGCTTGCGCCCGGCCTCCTGCTGGAGCGTCGAGGTGATGAACGGCGCGTAGGGCCGGCGGCGGTACGGCTTCTTCTCGACCTTGACGACGGTGAAGTCGCGGCCCTCCAGGCGCCGGGCCAGCCCGCGGGCGCCCGCCTCGTCGAGGTGCACGACGTTGCCCTTGGCCTTGCCGGTGGCGGCGTCGAAGTCCTTGCCGGTGGCGACCCGGTCGCCGTCGACGGCGATGAGCGTGGACTTGAACACCTGGTCGTCGGCAGTGGCGAGGGTGGCGGTGACGTCCCAGTAGTCGGCGGCGCGGAAGGCCATGCGCGAGCGCTCGCGCTCGACGACGAGGCGGGTCGCGACCGACTGGACGCGCCCGGCCGACAGGCGCGGCATGACCTTCTTCCACAGCACGGGGCTGACCTCGTAGCCGTAGAGGCGGTCGAGGATCCGGCGGCCCTCCTGGGCGTCCACCAGGTCCTGGTTGAGCTCGCGGGGGTTCGCGGCGGCCTCGGCGATGGCCTGCGGGGTGATCTCGTGGAAGACCATCCGCTTGACCGGGACCTTCGGCTTCAGGGTCTCCAGGAGGTGCCAGGCGATGGCCTCCCCCTCGCGGTCCTCATCGGTGGCGAGGAAGAGCTCGTCGACCTCGGCGAGGTAGCCCTTGAGCTTCTTGACGTGCGCGGAGCGCTCGGGGTTGACGATGTAGAGCGGCGTGAAGCCGTTGTCGACGTCGACGCCCAGGCGCGACCAGGCCTTGTCCTTGTACCGCGCCGGGATCTCCTTGGCATTGCGCGGCAGGTCACGGATGTGCCCGAGCGAGGAGTCGACGATGTAGCCGGGGCCCAGATAAGCGGCGATCGTCTTCGCCTTCGCCGGAGACTCGACGATGACCAGGCGTTTGATGTCCGGCACTGCTCCCACCGTTCACTCGGAAAATGCACTCGATTCGTTACGTTAGCTCACGCTTCCGCATTGCGTCCCCTGAGTATGGGCGTGCCCCGGCCGTCGGGCTGCGGTGCGACGCGCGCACTTCGCCGAAAAACGGCCGGGGCACTCCTTCGTGATCGTCCCGTTCAGCTAGCCGACCTCGACCGACTCACGCTGCTCCGGGGCGTGGGCTTCCCCCGACTCCACCAGCGCCGAGCGGCGCTTGGAGACGACGATCGCCACCACCAGCACGGCCACCGCCACGGCGGCGATGATCCAGCGGACGGGCCCGTCCTGGCCGTCGCCGATGGTGTAGACCACCACGGCCGGGGCGATGATGAGGCTGACCAGGTTCATGACCTTGATCAGCGGGTTGATGGCCGGGCCGGCGGTGTCCTTGAACGGGTCGCCGACGGTGTCGCCGACCACGGCCGCGGCGTGGGCCTCGGAGCCCTTGCCGCCGTGGTTGCCGTCCTCGACGTCCTTCTTCGCGTTGTCCCAGGCGCCGCCCGAGTTCGACAGCATGACCGCCATGAGCACGCCGCAGGCGATCGCGCCCGCGAGGTAGGCGGCCAGCGGCCCCACGCCGAGGCCGAAGCCCACCGCGATCGGGGCGGTGACGGCCAGCAGGCCCGGGGTGACCAGCTCGCGCTGGGCGTCGCGGGTGCAGATGTCGACCACGCGGCCGTACTCGGGCCGCTGGGTGCCCTCCATGATCCCGGGGAAGCGCGCGAACTGGTCGCGGACCTCGTTCACGACCGCGCCCGCGGAGCGGGCGACGGCGTTCACGGCGAGGCCGGAGAACAGGAACACGACGGCCGCGCCGATGATGAGGCCCACGATGTTCTTCGGGTCGGCGATGCTGAGCGCCTCGAACAGGGCCGAGCCGATGAGGCCGTCGTCGCCCTGGCCGACCGCGTCGGTGTAGGAGCCGAACAAGGCCGTGGCCGCGAGGACCGCGGTCGCGATGGCGATGCCCTTGGTGATGGCCTTGGTGGTGTTGCCCACCGCGTCGAGGTCGGTGAGGGTGCGCGCGGCGTCCCCTTCGACGTCGCCGGACATCTCCGCCACGCCCTGGGCGTTGTCGCTGATGGGCCCGAACGTGTCCATGGCGACGATGACGCCGACGGTGGTGAGCAGGCCGCAGCCGGCGAGGGCCACGGCGAACAGGCCCACCAGGAGGACGCCGCCACCGAGGAGGTAGGCGCCCAGGACCGCGGCGGCGATGAGCAGCGCGGTGTAGACGGCCGACTCCAGGCCGAGCGAGAAGCCCGAGAGGATGTTCGTGGCCGCGCCGGTGCGGGTCGAGGCCGAGACGGTCTTCGTGGGCTTGTAGCGGGTGTCGGTGTAGTAGCCGGTGAGGCTCATGATCGCCGCGGCGAGCGCGATGCCGATGACGACGGCGACGATGGCGAGCACCTGCGGGTTCACGGGGATGTCGGCGGCGTCGACGCCGCTGCCGAGCTCGTCCCAGCTGGAGGGCACGTACATGAACACGGCGACGGCGGTGAAGGCCGCCGCGATGACCGCGGAGATGTAGAAGGCGCGGTTGATCGCGGTGAGGCCGGAGGCGTCGGAGGCGCGCATGCGGGTGATGATCACGCCGATGATGGCGCAGACGATGCCCACGGAGGCGACCAGGAGCGGCAGGACCAGGCCGGTCTCGCCGAAGGCGGCGCGGCCGAGGATGAGGCTGGCGACCAGGACGACCGCGTAGGACTCGAAGAGGTCGGCGGCCATGCCGGCGCAGTCGCCGACGTTGTCGCCCACGTTGTCGGCGATGGTGGCCGGGTTGCGCGGGTCGTCCTCGGGGATGCCCTGCTCGACCTTGCCGACGAGGTCGGCGCCGACGTCGGCGGCCTTGGTGAAGATGCCGCCGCCGACGCGCATGAACATGGCGAGGAGGGCGGCGCCGAAGCCGAAGCCCTCCAGGACCACGGGGGCGTCGCCGTTGTAGACCAGGACCACGATCGAGGCGCCGAGGAGGCCGAGGCCGACGGTGAGGAACCCGACCACGCCGCCGGTGCGGAAGGCCAGGTGCATGGCGTTGGTCGGCTGGCCGTCGCGGGCCGCGGCGGCCACGCGGACGTTGGCGCGGGTCGCGAGGTTCATGCCGGCCCAGCCGATGAACGAGCTGAACAGGGCGCCGACGATGAAGAACAGGCTCCGTCCGATGCGGACGTCGTTCCCGGCGTCTCCCACGGGCAGCAGGAACAGCAGGACCACGGCGATGACGACGAAGATCCCCAGCGCCTTGAACTGGCGGCTCAGGTAGGCCGAGGCGCCCTCCTGGACGGCGCCGGAGATCTCGCGCATCTTGTCGGTGCCGGTGCCTGCCGCGAGGATGCTCTTGACGAGCGCGGCGGCGCCTCCCAAGGCGACCAGTGCGAGCGCGGCGGCGACCACGACGAGGCTCAGGTTCGAGCCCGCGAGCTGGCCTACGCCCTCGTCGCCGTTGGCGAGCAACGTATGCATGTAGTTCCTCCAAGCAGTGGCACGGACGCGCGGTGGACGCGCGTCCGGCTGACGCAAACACAAAGGGGCCGCGGGACCGGGTAGGACGGGTGCGGCCGAGCCGGGCCCGACGGTCCGGCAGACATAACGTGCGGAGTGTAACGATGTGAGGGCTTTAGGAGTGGGGTCGGTCACGGGCGGGGGCGGGGGTGTGGCAGGCCTCAGTGGTCGGCCGCGGAGCCGGATCCGGGCAGGGGCCAGCTCATGCTGACGGTGGTGCCGCCGTCGGCGGCGGGACCGGTCACGACCAGGTCTTCGACCAGTCCGCCGAGGACGATGAGGGTGATCTCCTCGGAGAGGGTGTCCTCTTCGATCGCTTCGTGATCGTTCGCTCGCGCATCGCCGCCGGGGACGCCGGCGCCGACCCGGCCCGTGGAGCGTGCGCGCAGATCCTGCGCGTTGTCGGTGATTTTCGCAACAAAACGATCACCGATCGAAAATTCTACGCGCACGAGTTCGTCGATGCCCCGGTCGCGATGCCGCAGGACCGCGCGCGTGCACGCCTCGCCGACGGCCTGGCGCACCTCGTCGAGGAGGCTCGCGGCCACGCCGGCGTGGGCCGCGACGTCGGCGGCCACGAGGCGGGCGGCGCGGACGTAGGCGGCGGCCGGGGTGAACGCGAACCGGACGGTGGCGGGCTCGGCCCGTCCGCCCGCGCGGTCGTGCTTGGAGCCGTTCACTCGCCGGGCACCGCTTCCCGGACATCGAGCACCTTGTCCAGTCCGGTGAGGTCCAGGAGCTTCCTGATGCGGGGGTTGGCGCAGACGACGACCAGGCTGCCGCCCGCGTCCGAGAGGCGGCGGCGCGCGCCGATGAGCACGCCGAGGCCGGTGGAGTCGCAGAACTCGGTGGGCGTCAGGTCGATGGCGACCCGCATCCGGCCCTCGGAGGAGAGCTGGCGGACGGCCTCGCGCAGCTGCGGGGCGGTGTACATGTCGATCTCGCCGGTGACGCTGATGACCGCGTACTCGCCGACCGTGGAGAGGCCGAGCCCCAGTTCGGGCTCGGCCGCGCCGTCGCCTGATGTCCCTCTCACGCCGTCTCCCTCACCGGTGGCGGGGCTCGGGCCGGGGCCCGGGCCTGTCTGTGCTGTCCCTCGCGGACTCTGTGTCTTGGCCCATAAGCGTACTGCGTTCCGGGTGGAGGGGAGCCGGGAGCGTATGACCGAATTGCGGCGGCGGCCGCGAGCGGCGGGGGCGGTTGTCGGGGGGCTGCGGCATCATGGGGACGTGCCGACCGACCGTCCCACCGAGCAGCTCCTGGCCGCCCTCGAGAGCGAGGACGGCGGCCTGCGCCATCTGCGCCGCCTCCCGGCGCGGCGCGCGGTGCGCGCCGACTGGCCCGAGTGGGTGCCCGCGGAGGTCCGCGATGTCTTGGGGGACAACGGGATCACGCTGCCGTGGCCGCATCAGGCCGAGGCCGCGACCCACGCGTTCGAGGGCCGCGACACGGTGATCGCCACCGGCACCGCCTCGGGCAAGAGCCTCGCGTACCTGCTGCCGCTGCTCACCGAGGCGGCCTCGGGCGGGGAGGGCCGGACGCTCTACCTCGCGCCCACGAAGGCGCTGGCGGCCGACCAGGCCCGCGCGGTGGGCGAGCTCGCGGTCCCGGGGCTGGTCCCGGCGATCGTGGACGGCGACACCCCGTTCGAGCACCGCCAGTGGGCGCAGCGCTTCGCGAACCTCGTCCTGTCCAACCCCGACCTGCTGCACCACTCGCTGCTCCCCCGCCACCGCATGTGGCGCTCGCTGCTCAAGAACCTCAAGTACGTCGTGGTCGACGAGTGCCACGTCTACCGGGGCGTCTTCGGCGCGCACGTGGCCCTGACGCTGCGCCGGCTGCTGCGCCTGGCCGAGCACTACGGCGCGGACCCGACGGTGATCGCGGCCAGCGCGACGGCGGCGGACCCGGCCGCGTCGCTGTCGGTCCTCACCGGACGGCCCGCGGCGGCGGTGACCGAGGACCGCTCGCCGCACCCGGGCGCGACGGTGGGCCTGTGGGAGCCGGTGGCCTACGAGGTCGACGGGGAGCCGCGGCAGGCGAGCACCCTGTCGGAGACCGCGCGGATGCTCGCGCAGCTGGTGCGCCGGGGCGTGCGGACGCTCGCGTTCGTGCCCTCGCGGCGGGGCGCGGAGATCGTCGCGGCCGAGGCGCGCTCGCGGCTGGGGGCCGATCCGGCCGCGGGCCGGATCGCGGCCTACCGCGCGGGCTACCTGCGCGAGCACCGGCGCGACCTCGAATCGGACCTGCGGGAGGGGCGGCTGCTCGGGGTCGCGACGACGAACGCGCTGGAGCTGGGCATCGACGTGACGGGCCTGGACGCGGTGCTGCTGTGCGGGTACCCGGGCCGCCTGGCCTCGTTCTGGCAGCAGATCGGGCGGGCCGGGCGCGGGGACACCGAGGCGCTCGCGGTGATGCTCGCGAAGGACGACCCGCTCGACACGTTCCTGGTCCACCACCCCGAGGCGATCTTCGACCGGCCGGTCGAGGCGAGCGTGTGCGACCCGTCGAACCCGTACGTGCTGGCCGGGCACCTGTGCCTGGCCGCCGAGGAGCTGCCGCTCAAGGAGTCCGACCTCGCGTCGATCCCCGGCAGCCGGGAGGTCGCCGAGCAGCTGTGCGAGCAGAGGCTGCTGCGCAGGCGGCCGGGCGGGCGCTACTACTGGGTCGGGGCCGAGCGCCCGGAGGTGACGCTGCGCGGCTCGGGGCCGATGGGCGTGGACATCGCGGAGACGAGCACGGGCCGGCTCATCGGCACCGTGGACGCGGCCGCGTCGCACCGGCTGGTGCACCAGGGCGCGCTGTACCTGCACCAAGGCGAGTCGTACCTGGTGGACGACCTCGACCTGGAGGAGGGCCTGGCGCTGGTGCACGCGGCGAAGCCGCCGTGGACGACCACGACGCAGGAGATCACCCACCTGGAGGTCCTCTCGATGCGCGAGCGGCTCGAGATGGGCGAGGCGGCGCTGAGCCTCGGGGAGGTCGAGGTGACCTCGTGCGTGATCTCCTACCAGCGGCGAAGGCTCCCCTCGGGCGAGGTGATCGACACGCAGTCGCTGGACCTGCCGCCGCAGACGCTGCGCACGGTCGCGGTCTGGTGGACCGTCGACCCCGAGTCCCTCGACGGCCTCAAGGACCTCGCCGGGTCGCTGCACGCGGCCGAGCACGCCTCGATCGGGCTGCTGCCGCTGGTGGCGACGTGCGACCGGTGGGACATCGGGGGCCTGTCGACGGCCGCGCACATGGACACGGAGCTGCCGACGGTGTTCGTCTACGACGGGCACCCCGGCGGGGCGGGCTTCGCCGAGCAGGCGTTCCGCAGGTGGAGGGAGTGGCTGGGCGCGACCAGGGACGCGATCACCGGCTGCGAGTGCGGGACGGGCTGCCCCAGCTGCATCCAGAGCCCCAAGTGCGGCAACGGGAACGAGCCGCTGAGCAAGCGGGGCGCGGTCGTCCTGCTGGACAAGGTCCTCAAGGCGGGTGAGGGCCCGGTGAAGACCGTGGCGTTCGCCGCGGAGCCCGAGGCGAAAGAAGACGACCTCTGGCCCGGCGACTTCTGATAACAGTGAGTGATTCTCATGCAGCGAGCCGTGAAACCACGGTGCGTCTTTCGCTAAACTGAGCGCCGACCCTCAGCCGAAGGAGAACCTCCCGACCATGTGGCACGCCTATGTCGACGAGTCCGAACACCTCAGGGACGGCGACGCCCATACTTACATCTTGGCGGCAGCCCTCGTCGCCGACGATGAGTGCGAGGAGGTCCGGCACCAGGTGCGGGCGTTGCACCGCAGCGGCGAACCGAAACTTCACTGGTTCCGGCTGACGGACTCAATGAGGGAACGGATGGCGAAATCGGTTGCGGCGCTGCCCGCGCTGCATATCGTCGTCGTCCGGGTCACCGAGCACTGCCGCGACAGTGAGCGGGCGCGCCGCAAGACCTTTGCGCGACTTCTGTACGAACTGGAAACTCGCGGAATCGACCGAGTCACCGCCGAATCACGGCAGCGTAAACAGAATGATCGCGACGTCGCCTTCGTCCGCGGCCTTCGAAGCTCCCAGCAGATCGGTATCGACGTTCGGCTGGAACACGTGTCGGGCCCTGCCGAACCGCTGCTTTGGGTGCCTGACATCGTGGCGGGTGCGATTCTGTCCGCAACGCGGGGCGATGACCGGTACCGGGAGACGCTCACCTCGGTCTTGGACCTGGTGACCTTGGAGAACTTATCCAGAAAATGACGCGGGCCCTGGACACCGCGATACCGAGGCGACTCCAACAGGGCCCACTTCCACTCCCGTTCGCAAACGGGCGGCTGATGTCGCAACTATAACACATTCAGCGCGTCCCGTCGCAAACCGTCACCCCGCGACGCGGTTGAGGCTCGCGCTCAGGTGGGGGCTCATGGGGTGGCCCTCGGCGGCCATCTCCTGCGCGTACATGAGGGCGCCCTCGACGAGGCCGTAGAGGCGCTTGCCCGCGGTGACCTCCTTGGCCTGGGGGCTGCGCACGACCGCGTCGGTCGCGATCTCGATCCTGGTGCCGTCCACGTGCCCGTAGTAGAGGTCGAGCACCCCGGTCGGGTGGGCGAGGAGGACCTCCACCTCGGGCCGCTTGGGGTCCTCGCCCTGGACCACGCGCCACCAGCCGGTCTCCCGGGCGGCGGGCCGCACGGGCTTCCCGTCGGCGTCGATGATCCAGGAGCGGGCGCTGTAGCGCAGGAACGGGCGCCCGTCGTGCGTGAACTCGAGCTCCTGGGCGTACAGGAAGTCCTCGGTGCCGGGGTAGCCGCCCTGCCCGCGGCCCCTCCAGCGCCCGACCAGCGGCAGCAGCGGCAGCAGGTCGTCGTGGAGGTTCGGCCCCCGGCGCAGGTCGTCGGTCTCCTCGAACGGGTAGGGCTCGACCTTCTCGAAGGTCGAGGCGAACTCCGCCGGTACTTCGCGCTCGCTCATTTGCTCCTCGCGGTTCGAATCGTCCAGTAGCCGAGCGCGCCCGCCATGGCGCCTGCGGCGATGACGAGCACGGCTGTCAATGCCGTCTCCACGGCCCCCACTTTACGTGCGCTCCTCGTCGTTTCCTCCGAGCGATGGCAAGATGTTGTGCATGACTACACCTGGACCCTTCGACAGCTGGCTCTCGGACATGGACGGCGTGCTCGTCCACGAGGGGGTGCCCGTCCCCGGCGCGAACAAGCTCATCGAGAAGCTCCAGTCGGCGGGGAAGCGTTTCCTCGTGCTGACGAACAACTCGATCTACACCCCCCGCGACCTGCATGCGCGCCTGAAGAACTCAGGGCTCGAGGTCCCGTCCGAGAACATCTACACCTCGGCGATGGCGACGGCCGACTTCCTGCACTCGCAGCGCCCGAAGGGGTCCGCGTACGTCATCGGCGAGGCGGGCCTGACCACGGCCCTGCACGAGATCGGGTACGTGCTCACCGACTACCGGCCCGACTACGTGGTGCTCGGCGAGACCCGGCGGTACGACTTCGGGGCGCTCACGACGGCCTCGCGGCTCATCAAGGCCGGGGCGCGGTTCATCTGCACCAACCCGGACACGACCGGCCCCTCGCTGGAGGGCATCCTCCCGGCGTGCGGCGCGGTTGCGGCGATGATCACTGCGGCGACCGGCGCCGAGCCCTACTTCGTGGGCAAGCCGAACCCGCTGATGATGCGCAACGCGTTGCGGCGCATCGGGGCCCACTCGGAGTCGACGGTGATGATCGGCGACCGGATGGACACCGACGTGCTCTCGGGGCTCGAGGCCGGGCTCGAGACGGTCTTGGTTCTGTCGGGGGTCACTGACACACTGGAGGCAGTCGAGCGGTACCCCTTCCGTCCGAACCACGTGAAGGATTCGGTGGCGGACCTGATCGATTGGATCGAGTAAGGAGTTCCCCATGCCTCCAGGCCAACGCCCCGCCAGGTCAGTTCAGCGCGCGCGCCAGGAGGAGGACCCGGCGCCGCGCCCCGTGCGCGGCCCGCAGCAGGAGGCCCCCCGCCGCTCGCGGGAGGCGCCGAAGCCGCCCGCGCGCCAGGGCCAGGCGGGCCCGGAGCCGCGGCGGCGCGAGGCGGAGCCGAAGCTCAGCTCGCTGGAGTCGCGCATCCTGTCGTTCGAGGCGCGCTGGTGGCGGGCCTCGGGCGCGAAGACCCAGGCCATCAGCGACGAGCTGGAGCTCACCCCCGAGCGGTACTACCAGCACCTGGCGCGGCTCATCGACCACCCCGAGGCCGCCAGGGAGCAGCCGGCGGTGGTCCGCCGCCTCAGGGCGGCCCGGGACGAGCGCCGCGCGGCCCGCTAAGAGGAGGTGCGGCGCTCGGTGAGCGCGTACCAGACGGCGCCCGCGGCGAGCACCGCGAGGCCGCCGAGCACCGACGCGGGCGGGAGGCTCGCGGCCACGAGCAGGCACCCGGCGAGGCCGACCCACGGCAGCGGCGCGCGCCGGTCGAGCGTCGCCGCCGAGGCGTTCGCGACCGCGTAGTAGACCAGCACGCAGAAGCTGGAGAACCCGATCGCGGCGGTCAGGTCGAGGACGGCGACGAGCACGAGGACGAGGGCGCTCGCGGCGACCTCGGCGGCCCACGGGACGCCGAATCGCTCGGAGACGGCTGTCAGCGGGCCCGGGAGCCGGCCGTCGCGGGCCATGGCGAGGGCCGTCCGGCCGATCCCGGCCAGGAGGCTCAGGAGGACCCCGGCGACCGCGACGCCGGCGCCGATCACCACGAGCGGCCGGATGGCGGGCGCGCCCGCCGCGGCGAGGTCGGACAGGGGCGCGGTGGACTCGGCGAGCGTCCCGGCGCCGAGGACGCTGAGGGCGGTGACCGCGACGAGGGCGTACACGCCGAGGGTGACCGCGAGGCTGGCGGTCACCGCGCGCGGGATGGTCCGCTCGGGGTCGGCGACCTCCTCGCCGAGGGTCGCGACGCGGGCGTACCCGGCGAAGGCGAAGAAGATGAACCCGGCCGCGGTGAGCATCCCCCAGAAGTGGGTGTCGCCCAGGGGCCGGGCCGCGACCGGCCCGGTGAGCCCGGCGACGGCGACGGCGCCGATCACGAGCAGGGTGACGCCCGCGAACACGGCGGAGGCGAGCGCGGTCTTCTTGACGCCCAGGAGGTTGACGGCGCAGAACGCCGCGACCGCGGCGGCGGCGAGCGCCCGGGGGTACTCGGGCAGCAGGTAGGCGCCGAGGGTGAGGGCCATCGCGGCCCCGGAGGCGGTCTTGCCGACCAGGAAGGCCCATCCGGCGGCGAACCCGGCGGCCGGGTGGAGGCGGCGCGTCCCCCAGACGTAGGCGCCGCCGGACTGCGGGTGGAGGGCGGCGAGGCGGGCCGAGGAGCGGGCGTTGCAGTAGGCGATGAGCCCGGCGATCGCGAGGGCGGCGAGCAGGCCGGGGCCGGAGCCGGCGGCGCGCGCGGCCGGGCCCCAGACGGCGAAGACGCCCGCGCCGAGCATGGAGGCGAGGCCGATGGCGATCGCCGACGGGAGGCCGAGGCGGCGCTGGAGGGGCGGCCGGTCTCGCTCGGGGGTGGGCATGCTCTGAAGATACCGTGCGGTCCTCGCGGCGCGCCGCTAGCGATAACGCCGTTCGGGCTCAAGCCATATCGGTAGTTCCATTGTGTCCCAGGAGACGCGTTGGACGGTGCGGAGGATGACCATGCCGATCAGCAGGCCCCCGGGGGTGTCGGTGAACCAGTGGAAGGCGACGTAGGTCGTGGAGAGGATGACGATCACGGGCGGGGCCAACCGCAGCAGCCCCCGCTGCCAGGGCCGCATGTGCGCGCCGACGAGGAAGACGATGAACCCGTACCAGACGATCGTGTTGAGCACGTGCCCCGACGGGTACGCGCCGGAGGGCTCCAGGGCGGTGAACAGGACCGCTTGGGCGGCTTCGGCGTAGGGGCCGGGCTCGGGGCGGGGCCAGTGCGGGTAGACGCGCGGGAGCGCGTACTTGAGGACGAGCACGGCGCCGGCCATCCCGTAGGCCGCGAGGAACGCCAGCAGCGGCCGGACGCTGCGGCCGCGCCAGGCCAGGCCCGCGGCGAGCGCGAGCGCGAGCCCGCCGAGGATGCCGCCCTGCCCGAGCCGGTTGGTCTGGACGGCGATGAAGTACGCCCACGCGGGCCGGTTGGCGTCGGCGAGGTCGCGGATCCAGATGTCGAGGTCGACGAGGGGGCTGGGCCAGGCCAGGGGGATCGTGATCGCCACGAACGCCGCGGCCATGACGGCCTCGGGCGCCCACGACCGCGGCCGCTTGAGGACGAAGGGCCGCCAGGCCCTCGCGGGGGCCCCGGTGCGGCGCTGGTCTGCGGCGATCACGGGCGTAAGCCTAGCGAGCGGCGCGAACCGGCCGAATCCGATCCCGCCGGGGCCGCGCAGCGGTCCGGCCCGGGGCGTCCGCGAACGGACGCCCCGGGCCGGAGCCGTGGGTCGCTCTGCTACAGGTCGGCGACGTCGGCCTGCTTGGCGCGGACGGCCTCGGCGGCCTCCTTGAGGTTCGCCAGCTCGGTGTCGGTGAGGGGGGTCTCGACGACCTCCTTGACGCCCTCGGCGCCGATGCGCGCGTTGACGCCCAGGTAGACGCCTTCGATGCCGTACTCGCCGTCGACCCAGGCGCACACGGGCATGACCGCGCCGGAGTCCTCGGCGACGGCCTTGGCCATGCGGGCGGCGGCGGCCGAGGGGGCGTAGTAGGCCGAGCCGGTCTTGAGCAGCGCGACGATCTCGGCGCCGCCGCCCCGGGTCTTGGTGACGAGCTCCTCGACCTTCTCGGCGGGCAGGAGGTCGGCGAGGGGCTTGCCGTCCACGGAGGACTGGCTCGGGACCGGGACCATGGTGTCGCCGTGGGAGCCGAGGGTCAGGGTGGTCACGGAGGCGACCGGGACGTGCAGCTCCTCGGCGACGAAGTTGGTGAAGCGGGCGGTGTCGAGCATCCCGGCCTGGCCGAGGACCCGGTTCTTGGGGAAGCCGGAGGCGAGCTGCGCGAGCGCGGTCATCTCGTCGAGGGGGTTGGAGACGACGATGATGACGGCGTTCGGGGAGTGCTTGACGAGGTTCTCGGTCACGCCGCGGACGATCTTGGCGTTGACCTCGAGGAGGTCCATGCGGCTCATGCCGGGCTTGCGGGGCAGGCCCGCGGTGATGACGATGACGTCGGAGCCGGCGGTCTTCTCGTAGCCGTTGCCGTCGTTGTCGGTGGTCGCGCCGACGACCTTCGTCTCGAAGCCCTCGATGGTGCGGGACTGGTTCATGTCGAGGGCGAGGCCCTCGGGCTTGCCCTCGACGATGTCGGTGAGGACGACCTCGTCGAAGACGTCGTACTCGGCCAGGCGCTGGGCGGTGGTGGAGCCGTAGAATCCGGCGCCGACTACCGTGACTTTCTTACCCATCGAATGCTCCTCTGCATTAAGGCTGCCTGTGTGATGCGCAGGCCCTCGCTGTGGTCGGCGACGCGTGCGGCGCCGAGGGTTCGCCAGGTGAATGGCGGGCTACGCGAGCGTAACCAGGACTGTTCCTCCACGCTATGACCCCCGTCTCGCGGAGCGCATCCGGCCCCTGACCGCGTGGCGGAGGCCTCCCGAAAAGCGGGCGGCGGGCCCGGGGTCGGACGGCGCGGCGACGGTGGGGGAGGATGCGGGGAGGCGTCCTGTCGGATATCCGTCGCGCCCCGCCGTCCCGAACCGTGGGCATTCGTTGACATGTCCTATGGATTTAGTGGACTATTCTGAGGCCGCCTGAATCCGAGGGAGCCGCGCGCGATGATCGCGACCACCGTCTTCTCCGCCGTCGCGGCGGGCTTCATCGCCCAGCTCGTCGACGGCAGCCTCGGCATGGGCTTCGGCACCATCACCATGACCTTCCTGCTGGGCCTGGGCATCGCGCCGGCGGCCGCCTCGGCGTCGGTGAACGTGGCGACGATCGCCACCAGCGCGGTCAGCGCCGCCTCGCACGCGAAGCTGCGGAACGTCCACTGGCCCACCACGCTCCGGCTCGGGATCCCCGGCGCGGTCGGCGGCTTCGCGGGCGCGTGGGCGCTCGCCTCGCTCACCCGCCTGGACGCGGCCACGCCGGTCACCAGCGCGATCCTCATCGCGCTCGGCGGCGCCATCGTGTGGCGCTTCGCGTACGGGAAGGGGACGGGCACCGGCCCGGTCCGGACCGGTTTCGCGGCCCCGACGGGCCTGGTGGGCGGGTTCCTCGCGGCCGTGGGCGGGGGCGGCTGGGGGCCGGTGACGATGCCGATCACGCTCTCGACCTCGCGGCTGGAGCCGCACCGGGTCGTGGGCTCGGTCTCGACGGCGCAGCTGTTCGCGTCGTCGGCGGCGGTGCTCGGGTTCTGGCTCGCGGTGCCGCACACGCTGACCGTGGTGTGGCCCTTGGTGGTCGGCATGGCCGTGGGCGGGATGGCGGCGGCGCCGCTGGCGGCGTGGCTGACCCGCAGGATCCCGACCGCGAAGCTCGGTTCGACCATCGGGATGCTCGTGGTCGCGCTGAACCTGCGGACGCTGCTGGGGAACTTCAGCCTGCCGTGGCCGGTGGTGACGCTGCTGTACCTGGCGCTGGCGGCGGTGTGGGCGGCGGCCCTGGTGGGCCCGAGCCGGGCCGCGGCCCGGGCGCGGGAGGCCGAGCCCGAGCGGGTGGCGCCCGAGGCGCAGCAGGCCTGAGCGGCGCGGGCCTGAGGCGGTGCGGGTTCGAGGAAGCGCGGGTTCGAGAAAGTGCAGTCGTGCTGCGGGGCCCGGACCATTCGGTCCGGGCCCCGTTCGCTGCGAATCCCGCGTGAAGCGCTAGAACGCCTTGCCGCGTTGGAGTTCGCGGGCGATGACGATGCGCTGGATCTGGTTGGTGCCCTCGTAGATCTGGGTGATCCCCGAGGAGCATCGGCCCCACCAGCGAGAATCCCAAAACTTGCACGTTCACCTGCGAAAACACTTCCCTGAGGATCACCCGGTTACCGGCGATTTTCAACATCTGGCAGAACCAAGGCAGAACTGGCCCAGAATCAGAAGAGGGCGGAGCCGGGCAGGTTCCGCCCGGACAGACCTCCGATCGAGGGACCCCCATTGAACGGCACTTGTGTTTAGATCTCAGGTACCGATCGCCCCGTGGTCAACCGGGGTGCCCCCTTCCCTTGATCGGAGAATCAATGCAGCTCCAGCCTCGAAGCGCGGCGGAAGTCGGCAGAGACTTCCCATACGAGATGAAGACGCTCTGCTACATCGAGATTCATAAGGACGGGCGGGTCACCCACGGCACGGATCAAGGAACCTACCAGCGGGCTAAGAGCGGGGACTCAACGCTCTACGCCGTCTGGCCCGGCGACTACTCAAGCCATCTGTTCATCATCGATGATCTTGACCAGTACGCCGGTGCCCTCGGCATCATCCATGACCAGGAGCGAACGGGGCTCGCGGATCATGACCATGATGTGAACTGGCAGGTCTCGCCCTACGAGAAGAATCCGAGCGGTACTTACATCAGCGTCCAAGTGGAGCTGCTGTGCGGGTGCAAGATCAACAACATCAAGGCCTTCGCCGAACAGATGCGCAAGCAGAAGGGCTGGAACGTCACGACCTCAACGGGTTGGAGCGGTGGTGGCGCGATCGACGGTATCCGTACCTACACGGTAGGAATCCGCCGCCGGAGCCTCGAAAGCCAGCTCGGGTTTTGTTGCCTTCGCCCTGCTTCGTTCTCGGCCAGTCTCAGCCTGAGCGCTGGCCCGCAGGGCCAACGAACCCTATCGCCGCGTTCCCTCGAACACTTCGCGCAAAACTCCCCGGTCCAACCGTCTGGACAGTGGCCCGCAATAGATTCAGCCCGCTGAAATTCGTGGTGCTGTTCCAACTCACCCATACCTTGCTCGTCCCCTCCGTCTGGCTACCCGAACATGAAGGGAGCCCCGCCCCCACCAAGGCGGGGCTCCCGATCTGACTGTCGAAGAACTGCGAGTCCACCGCCGAGCCAGTCAGCACACCCAGCGGCCAGAATCAAGCTGTAAGAGGTTCAGCCTGTGCACATGCGCCCGTCGCGCTGCGCCGCGCTCAGCAACCGCACGCGGCCCTCGATGTTTGCGGTCAGTGGGTCCGGATACGGCGACCGACCAGCAGGCCAGAGAACTGCCACAGCCCCGTCTTCGTTCGGCTGCGTGGTCGCAATGGTGGTCCGCGTGCTTCCCCGCTCCTCCTCAATCTCGTGACGGCTGGGGAACCAGTCCATGCGGACGGGGGTCCGCCCATCCCAGAAGCTCACAAGCAGCAGTTTCCATGAATCGGCCATACAGATAGGCTCGTGTCAGGACATGCTCACTCGGGAGACGCGGACCGTTGCCGGTCTGTTGCGGGTTTAGGGAGCAACACCCATGGACTTCGGCGCGATGATGCGAGAGCAGTTGCGGACCAACGGATGGACACTCCGTGCCGCCTGCAAGGCCATGTCTCGAGACCAGGCGTACCCAAGCCGGGTCATGAACGGACACGAGCCACCATCACAAGAACTTGCTCGGGATCTGGATAGGCTTTGCCAGACAACGAAGTTCACCAAGGCATACAAGGCCTTGAAGCGTGCCAGAACAGCGGCCAAGACCGCACCGCCCGAAGGGAGGATCGATCCCATGTTGCGTCGAGAAATCCTCAGGCTGGCAGGCGCAAGCGCAGTCTCCGCTCTGGCATGGGACTCGATGCCGACTCAACCTTCAAACGCTACAGAGCTCCAGTTCACCGACCATAAGGCGATCGGCTCCTATCTTTGGCGGCTGTACGGCAGGCTCGAATCCAAGTCAGAGATTCTGCCCTCAGTCACCGAGCATCTTCAAGGGCTCCAAGAGACCCTCTCGGCTGGAGCCAACCAAGAGTCCATGCGTCTGCTCTGCTCCCTCAACAGCGAAGCGCTACAACTCGCCGGTGAAGTCTTCTTCGATGGGGGCGCATACGACGACGCCATCAACGCCCACCTCCTGGCCGCCTCAGCAGCCAAGGAGGCTGACGAGTATGACCGTTGGGCTTGTGCCCTCACCCGATATGCCTTGGTACTCAACACGGAAAAGCGCTGGAAGGACAGCCGCAACCTGCTTGAGGCAGCGGAGAAGGTCGCTCTTCGTGGGGACTCGCAGCTACCGACCCGGCAATGGGTCGCTTCGGTACGAGCAGAGGTGGCCGCAGCTACCGGCGAGCGTTCAGAAGTCGAGCGAGCGTTGGACCAAGCGAACACTGTCCTGGATCTGACCGGACCTGTGGGCAACGGCGGCTGGCTCCGGTTTACCGGGGACAGGCTCCCTGAGCAGCGGGCTTCCGCTTATCTGTCGCTAGGTCTCTACGAACAGGCCGAACAGCAACTCTCCATCGCCCTGAGCGCGTCGCTCACACCTCGACGCTCGGCCGCCATCCTCATAGACCGCGCGCGGCTGGCCCTTCACCAACGGGCCCCAGAGGCGGCCCGAGAGCATGTCGAAGCAGCAGCAGAAATCGCCACCCGAACCGGCTCAACCTACATCGTCGGAAAGCTGGCTCAGCTCCATGCCGAACTCATCGCAGCGGATGATCCGAGCACAACCGAACTGATCGAAGCTCTCAGCGAGGCAACGAAAGGAAACTCATGACGGACAGCGGACGCGCCTTCCGACAAGCCTGGATAGACGGCGTCACCAAGCACTTCCCTGGCGATCCGAAGCCCGGCTATGTCACGCCTTGGGAGGAGATGTCGGAGTGGGAGCAAAACTCAGCTACCGCCGTCTACAACCAGGTAGCCGCCTTCGTAAGAACCAGCGACGGCGCAACAGCCAAGCTCAGCCGCGAGCAACGTGGCAGGTTCGTAAGCATCTGCTGGAACGCCCAGATCTTCAAGCACTTCGAGTCTCCAAAGCCCTCCTACGTCGCCGACTGGCCAGACCTCCCCGCCTGGCAACAGGAGACTGACTCCGACATCTTCGACGCGATCGAGCAACAAGTCGCTTTCTGACTCATCACCTGTTGGGATATTGGAAGGCAGCCAAATATCTTCGTGAACAACTGCGCCTCTACTTCCGGTACGACGATCCACATGTACGTGCGGTCAGACTAGGGCCATGAGACACGTCCGCCTGCCAGCGCCCGTTCTGCGGGCGACGGCCCCACTGCTTCGCACCTGGTGGAAGATCCGTCAGCCTTCCACCTTCGGAGTCAAGGTCCTGCTGCTTCACCCTGCAGAGCCCGGCCGGTTCCTCGTGGTCCGGCATTCGTACTCCGACCCGAACAGATGGGGCCTGCCTGGCGGCGGGTATCGGCCGAGCCGTGAAACGCCCCAGGAAGCAGCCTCACGCGAGATCGCAGAGGAGTTGACGCTGACTGCCGCCCCAGGGGCGTTCGTCGTGCTAGAGACGCTGGAGACGACGCTGGAAGCCAAGCGGGACACGTTGACGATCCTGCGAGTCCTCGCGCCTTCGACCGATGTCGTGCCATCACCGGAGCTGGCCGAGGCACGCTGGATCAGCAGTGTCGAAGAGCTGGGCGATGCCCCGGTATCTTGCTGGCTGACAAGAGCTCTCGCGCACAAACGCTAGATCCACCGTCTGGGGTCGACACCAGGGCGGCGGTACGGAGTTGCAGCACTACAACGAGTTTCGTAATCTGCAATCCCCCACGGTGAGGACCCCCTATGGCATCCATCGGCGACGTAGCCGCCGAGCTGCGCGCGGCAATCGCGATGGCCGAAGAGGCGGCAGAGCATGCCAAGGCGGCTGACGATCGGATCGAAGCCTCACTCTCGAACTTGCAAGCCGCGCTGTACGACTCCTCCAACCATCTCGCCCAAGAGGGCTTGAGCCAATGGGGCCAGGCACGCGAACAGCTCGCCGAAGCGCTCGCACTGCTCGCCAGCGGCAACAAGACCATGAGCGGATACGTAGCATCGATCGCAGGCGGCGGCAGTGGCGGCTCGTCGCCCTCCGCTCCTCACGCGACCGGCGCGAGTGGCGGCCAACCGCCAGTACCTCCGGCATCAACCAAGCCGGTTGCGCCGAACCCGGAACCCCGACGACGGCTTGAGGGCTTCAATCCGAAGCGCTCGCATCCCAAGGCGATCGAGGCGATTCGCCGGGTCGGTTACCCCAGGAATGCCGAGGGGAGGACTTCGGCGCGCGCGTTCGCCTACACCGCCGACGGCGACCAGCTCACAGCGGAGCCGCTGAAGCCCTACCGCAAGGGTGAGGCGCCTGTGCGGCAGGAGCTACGGGAGCCATGGGCTTCTTCGGAGGACATGTCTACGACGTGGCATGTCGAAGGCGACGCGGCGGCATTGATCCGAGAAGGCAGTCTCAAGGACGCGGCGTTCTACCTCAACGTTCCCCTGTGCGGCTCACGGCAGGCCGACACCGAGCTTCCCGACCCGAAGGGATGTGCTGAGAACTTCCGGCATATCCTGCCTCGCGATACGGTCGCGTACGTCCATGTCGTGCGCGAAGGCCGAGTGCCCTACCGTCAGAAGATCACCGGGACTGGAGAGGGGATCAAGGAATGATCGACTACGACCGACCTGTCGAGGCGGCCCCCGAAGTCCTGACCGAGTTGTGGCGACGCTTCGACGACGACTTGGACTCACGCGGCCTCGCGGCCTATGCCCGTGAACTCGGCGTGGAACCGCCGGCCGAACCCGAGGGCTACCGAGGGTGGGAAATCGTCGAGGCATATCCGAACGACGACTTCGAACACGGCGTCCTCTACTGGCTGGGCCCCCAGGAGGACCACGCCGACGACTGAGCGGGCACTTTCCACCGGAAATCACGCCGCCAACGCGGCGCTTACAGGGCACCGACAATGACTGAAGGATAGGTAGGCGGGGGCCGGGACCCTCTTCTCGGGAATCGGATACCGCCGCGTCGTATCCCACCGGCTTCGCCACTACTACGCAAGCACCACGCTCGCGGCTGACGTCTCGATCACGGAGCTGTCGGAGTACTCGGGCCATCGTGACCCGGCGTTCACCCTCCACCAATACACGCACCTGTTGCCGGACTCATTCGAGCGGGCGCGCGAGGCGATCGATCGGCGCATGGGATTCCCGCGCGTCGCGATGGCGACAGCCGCCTGAACTTTTCGCCGGGCAGAACTGAGGCAGAACTGGAGCTCTTCCAGTTCTGCCTCTTTGCTCTTCACCGAGCTTGATTTTCAGATGCTCGGCTTGTAAATGTGGTCCTTTACCGGCCCAAACGTTAGAACGCCTTGCCGCGCTGGAGCTCCCGCGCGATGACGATCCTTTGGATCTGGTTGGTGCCCTCGTAGATCTGGGTGATCTTGGCGTCGCGCATCATGCGCTCGAGGGGGAAGTCCTGGGTGTAGCCGTAGCCGCCGAGGACCTGGACCATGTCGGTGGTGATCTGCATGGCCGCGTCCGAGGCGAAGCACTTGGCGGCCGCCCCGAAGTAGGTGAGGTCGTCGTCGGTGCGCTCGGACTTGGCGGCGGCCGCGTACGTGAGCTCGCGGGCGGCGCTGATCTTCATCGCCGCGTCGGCGAGGAGGAACTGCACGCCCTGGAACGCCGCGATCGGGCGGCCGAACTGCTCGCGCTCGGCCGCGTAGCCGGTGGCGGCGTCGAGCGCGCCCTGGGCGATGCCGAGGGCCTGCGCCGCGATCGTGACCCGCGTGTGGTCGAGCGTGCGCATCGCGAGGGAGAAGCCCTGGCCCTCCTGCCCGATGAGGCGGTCGGGGCCCAGGCGCACCCCGTCGAAGTAGACCTCGGCGGTCGGGGAGCCCTTGACGCCGAGCTTCTTCTCGGGCTTGCCGAAGGAGACGCCGGGGTCGGACTTCTCGACCACGAACGCCGAGATGCCCTTGGCGCCGGCGCCCGGCTCGGTCACGGCGAAGACCGTGTAGTACTCGCTGACGCCCGCGTTGGTGATCCAGCGCTTGACGCCGTCGAGGACCCAGCCTTCGCCTTCACGGACGGCCCGGGTGGTCATGGAGGCGGCGTCGGAGCCCGCCTCGGGCTCGGAGAGGCAGTAGGAGAACATCGCGTCGCCCGCGGCGACCGGCGGCAGGTAGCGGCGCTTGAGGTCCTCGGAGCCGTCGAGCAGGAGCGGCAGCGAGCCGAGCTTGTTGACCGCGGGGATGAGCGAGGACGAGGCGCAGGCGCGGGCGACCTCCTCGATGACGATCGCGGTGCCGAGCGCGTCGATGCCGGCCCCGCCGTACTCGGCGGGGATGTGCGGGGCGTGGAGGTCGGCGGACCTGAGCGCCTCGTAGGACTGCTCGGGGAAGGTCGCGGTCGCGTCGGCCTCGGCGGCGTGCGGGGCGACCCCCGCGTCGCACACGTCGCGGGTCGCGGCGCGGATGTCGGCGTACTCTTCCGGCAGCTGGTAGGGGCTGAACCCAGTGGACATCAGCGGTCACTCCTTTTCGGGAAGCGGGCGGACGGGCGCCGGCGGCCCCCAGCAGTTGTTACTCCTCAGTAAGATAGGGCGAGTGTAACGTACGCGCGACCGTTCCGGTGACGGCCGCCACCGCGAATTTCCCACGGCTTTTCCGCAACGTCACTGGACGTTCATACGTGAAGTTGAATATACGATGGCGCAGGCCATAGGCATGCTCACGTACAATTCGAAGTCGCCGCGCCGACGGCCTGCGGGCAAGCGGCGCTCGAGCGCCAAGAGCACGAACGAGCGCGCACTGCCGAACCGGTGCGCCATCCAAGCACCGCCGGACGACACAGACAGGGCACGCACCAGATGGCCAACGCGATCCAGAACCCCTCGCAGAACACCACGACACGGCCCCGCATCGCCTTCCTGGGCTGCGGCTACCTCGGAGCGACCTACGCGATCTGCTTCGCCGAGTTGGGGTACGAGGTGATCGGATACGACGTCGACACCGCCAAGATCGAGTCCTTCAACACCGGGGTGCTCCCCATGCACGAGCCGGGCCTGCCCGAGCTGCTGAAGAAGAACCTCGAGTCCGGGCGCCTGCGCTTCACCACCGAGATCCAGGACGTCGCCGACTTCGCCGACGTGCACTTCATCTGCGTGGGCACCCCGCAGCGCAAGGGCGAGCCGGGCGCCGACCTGTCCTACATCGAGGCCTCGGTCGTCGACCTCTCCAAGCACCTGAGCCGCAAGGTCCTCATCGTCGGCAAGTCCACCGTGCCCGTCGGCACCGCCTCCTGGGTCCAGGAGCTCGTCGACCGCCACGCCCCGCAGGGCCTGGGCGTCGAGGTCGGCTGGAGCCCGGAGTTCCTCCAGGAGTCGAACGCGATGCACGACGTCCTGCGCCCCAACCGGATCGTCTACGCCGCGCAGTCCGAGTGGGCCTCCGACCTGCTCCGGGACGTCCACCGCGGCATCCTCGAGCTCGCCGCGGTCGAGGACCGCGAGGTGCCCGTGGTCGAGACCGACCTGGCCACGGCCGAGCTGGTGAAGGTCGCGGCGAACGCGTTCCTGTCGACCAAGATCTCCTTCATCAACGCCATGGCCGACCTGTGCGAGGTCACCGGCGGCGACGTCGCCGACCTGGCCAAGGCCATCGGGTACGACCAGCGCATCGGCAACAAGTTCCTGCGCGCGGGCATCGGGTTCGGCGGCGGGTGCCTGCCCAAGGACATCCGGGCGCTCTCGGCGCGCGCGGGCGAGCTGGGCGTGGGCGAGTCCTTCCGGTTCCTCGACGAGGTCGACGCGGTCAACACGCGGCGCCGCTCGCACACCGTGCGGTCGCTCGCGAACCTGGTGGGGCGCACGCCGGGCCCGAACGGGCCGGACCTGTCGGGCGTGCGCGTGGCCTACCTGGGCGCGACGTTCAAGCCCGACACCGACGACATCCGCGACTCCCCCGCGCTCGACATCGCCCGGCGGCTGCGGGCCGCGCGCGCCGACGTGGTCGTGTACGACCCCGAGGGGCTGGAGAACGCCAAGGCGCACGCGCCCGAGCTGAGCTTCGTGAAGACCCTCGCCGAGGCCGTGGCGGGCGCCGACGTGGTGTGCGCGATGGTCCCGTGGGAGGAGTTCCGCACGCTCGACCCCGAGGCGCTGGGCCGGCAGGTCGCCGAGCGGCGCATCCTCGACGGCATGAACGCCTTCGACCCCGAGCGCTGGCGCGACCACGGCTGGACCTACCAGGGCATCGGCCGCTAGACTACGGGTCGCGAAATCCCCCGAACCGCCCGGCGCGAGCAGCGCCGGGCGGTTCGCCGTCTCCGGACGTTCCTGTCGAAGGCCCGCAAATCGGTCATCCGGGGGTCCCCCCGTTCGCAACGACGCCCGCCGGGTCCGACAGACCCGCTTTCGATCAGGCCGCGAGGCCGCTTCGCGACCGGCGCCTTCCACGGGGCCGCGAAGACGGCTCGCGATCGATGCCACCGGTCAGGTCGCGAGGTGCACCCGGGTGAACGGCCAGGCGTGCGGGGGGCGGTCGACGAGCTCCTCCGGGGGGTCCGGCAGGCGCCGCGGCGGGCGCTCCCCCACCGCGATCACGACCACCCGGTCGCCCGCGACGAACACCTCGGTGCGCACCGCCGGGTCCGCGACCGCCCGCACCCCCTCGTCCAGGGCCCAGCGCAGCAGCTCGGCCCCCCGGCCCTCGGCGGCCTTGGCCTCCCACATCAGCGTGTCCACCGCTGCCCCTCCCTGCCCTCAAACGACCCCGCGCCCGGATAACTCCGGGCCCGGGTCCGCGGCGCCCTCGCCGCCCGGCCCCAGGCCCTTCCAGCGCTTCGCCTTCGCGCTGTCGAGCCCGAACTGGTCGAGCGTCCTGGCGACCACGTGGTCGACGATGTCGTCGATCGTCTCAGGAAGGTTGTAGAACGCGGGCACCGGCGGCAGCACCACCGCGCCCATGCGCGAGAGCGCCAGCAGGTTCTCCAGGTGGATCTCCGAGAGCGGGCTCTCGCGGGCCAGCAGCACCAGGCGGCGGCGCTCCTTGAGCGTCACGTCCGCGGCCCGGCCGATGAGGCCGTCGGTGTAGCCGGTGCGCACCGCCGCGACGGTCTTCATCGAGCACGGCGCGATGATCATCCCGTCGGTGCGGAACGACCCCGAGGAGATCGGCGCGGCCTGCTCCCCCGGCCCCCAGCTGTGGTCGGCCAGGCCGGCCACCTCGGACGGCGAGAACGGGGTCTCCAGCCGGAGCGTCGTGCGCGCCCAGCGGCTCATGACCAGGTGCGTCTCGACGCCGTCGATCCCGCGGAGCGCCTGGAGCAGCCGCACGCCGAAGATCGCGCCGGTCGCGCCGGTCATCCCGACGACGAGTCGCATGGGTCCTCCTCGAATACCGTGTCCCCTGGGCCGGGACGCTTACAATCACCGGATGAAACGCCACCACCTGGGCCTGGCCGCAGCGCTCGTCGCACTGCTCGCGCTCGCCTGGCTGTGGCCCGAGGGCGACGAGCCGCCCGCGGGGGCCCCGACCGCGACCGAGCCTACTGCCTCCGAGGCCCCCGCGACGCCGGGCGAGGACGCCGGCGAGGCCGGGACCACCGCCCCCGGCGGCGAGGCGACCGGCGGGACCGAGCAGAGCGCCTCGGCGTCCGCGACGCCCGAGGCGACCACCGGCGCGCCGTCCTCGGCGCCGCCGTCCCCGCCTGCGGCGGCCGCCTACGACGGCCCCCTGGGCACCCGCAACCACACCGGCACCGACGCCATAGCCCTCACCTTCGACGACGGGCCCTCCCCCGAGTGGACCCCGAAGGTCCTCGAGATGCTGCGCGAACGCGGCATCAAGGCCACGTTCTGCGTCATCGGCGCCTACGCGGAGGCCTACCCCGAGATCGTCGCCGACATCGTCCGCGAGGGCCACACGCTGTGCAACCACTCGTGGTTCCACGAGTTCGACCTCGGCACCCGCGGCGACGCCGAGATCAGGGCGAACCTCCAGCGCACCAACGACGCGATCAGCAAGGCCGCGCCCGGCGCGACCGTGGCGTACTTCCGGCACCCGGGCGGCCAGTGGACCGACCGGGCCATCGGCGTCGCCGCCGACATGGGCATGGAGTCCCTGCACTGGGCCGTGGACCCCTCCGACTGGGACAACGCGACGACCGAGGCGCAGATCCGGGACCGGGTGATGGACCGCACCGAGCCCGGCGGGATCGTGCTGCTCCACGACGGGGCCTCGAACCAGCAGGACATGTGCGGGGCGCTGACGACCATCCTCGACGAGTTCGAGCGCCGCGGCTACACGTACGTCGCGCTGTAGGGGGTCAGCGGAGGTCGGCCGGCATCCTGCGGCCCGGCAGCAGCGCCAGGAACGCGAGCGCGAGCAGGCCGACGCTCATGCCCGCCTGGACCGGGAAGGCCAGGCCGAGGATGCCGTCGGAGTCGTTCTCGCTGCCGACCGGGCCCGCGCTCGGGGAGGCGCCGTCGCCCGAGGGGCCCGCGTCGCCGTCATGGCCGTCGCCGTCCCCTCCGCCGTCCTCGCCCTCGCCGCCGTCGGGGTCCGAGGTGCCGTCGCCGTCGTAGCTGGGGCTCGGGGTGGGCGAGCCGGGCGGGATCGGGTAGGTCTCGTCGGCGTTGACCCAGTCCACTTGGGAAACCGCGGTATCGGGACCCGCGTCCGAGTCGGCGTCCGCGTACCAGGGCAGCGAGAGTACGCTCACCGCCCCGACCACGGCCGCGGCGAGCACCAGACGCTGGAGCCGACACTTGCGCACACGTACACCTTAGTCGCGGCGAACCATCGGCGTGCGCCCGTCGGGGCATGTGGCCCGAACGAGTTCTGTTGACAGTCTTGACAGTCCGTTCGCGACCGGTCGCGGTCAGGCCGCGGCGGCGCGCGAGGCGCGGACCGTGCCGGCCACGACGGCGCCGACGAACACCGCGGCGACGTACACCGCGAGCGCCGCGTAGACCGCGGTGGCCACGGCCGGGACCGTCGCCGCGGCGACGGCGGCCGCGCTGATCGCGATGAGGCCGCGCGCGGGCCAGCCGAGGCCGAGGTCCCGGCGGGCCACCGGCGAGGCGGCCTTGTCGAGCCCCGCGGCGAGGTCGTAGAAGTAGAGGGCGATCACGGTCATCAGGGCGTACAGGACCGGCCAGGAGACGCCCGCGGCGATCCCGGACGCGCCGACGACGCCGAGCTCGACCGCGCGGAGCCCGGCGGGGATGAACCAGTCGAGCAGGCCCTCGTGGTCGGTGCGGGCCACGGAGGCGGCGAGCACGAGCGCGAGCCCGGCGAGCCCGAACGGGACCCACGGCGGGGTGCCCAGGGCCGCGGCGAGCACGGCCGAGGCGGCGGCGAGGACCGCTGCGGCGGTCGCGGCGAACGGCGTCATGTCACCGCCCACCGGGGAGCGCGGCACGAGCCGGGCGAGGGGCCCGTCGTCGCGGTGCGCGGCCCGGTCGGGGCGGCGCAGGGCGGCGGTGCGGGCGGCGAGGGAGCGGAGCGTGCGGCCCGCGGTCGTGTAGCCGAGGGCCAGCAGCTGCCAGCACAGGAGCGCCGCGATCGCGGGCAGGGGCCCGAAGGCGGCGGCGACGACGGCCAGGAGCAGCCAGCGTTCGCCGACGGGGGCGACGATGGTGCGCTTGGCCCAGTACAGGGGCGTGCGGTGCGCGCCCATGACCTGCTCGGAGGCCGATCCGAGGCGCTGCCCGAGGTGGGCGGCGCGGCCCGCGGGCGGGGCGGACTCGCGCCGCCGGGCCTGGCGGACCACGGCGGTGTCGAGCAGGACGGCGTACCAGGTGTCGGCGGTGTGCCGGACGGTCTGGGTGGCCATGGCGGCGATCGCGACGCCCCACGCGGCGGCCGCGTCGGCGCCGCCCGCGACGGCCCCGGCGGCGAGGCCGGCGTAGAGGACGAACTCCTTGGAGCGGTCGGCCATCATGTCGAGCCAGCCGCCGAAGGACGAGAAGTTCTGGGTGTAGCGCGCGAGCTGGCCGTCGACGCAGTCGAAGACGAAGCTGAAGTACATGAGGGCGGCCGCGGCCAGGTACAGCGGCAGGGAGTGGCCGGCGGCGAAGATCGCGGCGGCGCCGAGGGCGAGGGCGATGGAGACCCAGGTGATCGGGGTGGGGGTCCAGCCCAGGCGCGCGCTGAGCTTCACGAGCCGCGGGGACCAGGTGGAGACGGCGTAGGTCGCGAAGAGGTCGTCGTCGTGCTTGACGGCGTTGCCGAGGCGCCAGGCGTCCATGTCGACCGCCTCGAAGGCGGCGATGACCTCGCGGGCCTCCGCGGCGCTGCCGACCTGGCGGTGCTCGAGGCCCTTGGTGCCGTAGGCGTTCACGGGGATCGCGCGGGCCTGGAGGGCGGCGATCGCGGACGCGAAGGCGTCGCCGTCGCTGCGGCGCGGCCAGTGGCGCCTGAGGCGGGCGAGGTGGGCCGCGGAGATCTTGGCGAGGCCCCCGAGGCGGGCCGGGCCGGGCCCGGGGCCGGTGACCAGGCCGCGCTCGACGGTGACGGGGGCGGCGGCCGGGTCGTCGGCGCCGACCAGGACGCCCGAGCGGCGGGAGGAGTCGGACAGGACCGCGGCGACGGTGGCCTGGGAGGCCACCAGGTCGGCGCAGACCACGTAGAGCGCGCCGTCGCCGGCGAAGGCGAGTTCGCCGAGGTGCTCCAGGTCGGCGTCGGCGTCGGCCGACTCGATCTGGGAGGCCTTGACGGGGCGGTCGGCGCCGGGCCGGGAGAGGACGGTCACGTCGTCGCAGCCGGCCTCGCGGATCTGCGCGATGAGCCGGTCGAGGACCGTGCGGTCCGCATCGAGTTCGGCGTGGCCTCCGGGAGCCGGCAGGATGACGGCTCGACTCACCTGGCCGCCTCGACGGGGCCGGGGACGAGCGCGGGGGCCGCGGCGGCGGCCTTCTCGGCGGCCTCCTTCTCCGCCTGCTGGCGCTTCTTCTTCTCGGCCTTGATCTTCGCGTCCCGGTCCTCGGCCTCCTTGTAGGAGTCCAGGGCCTCCTGGACGGTGCCGTCGGTGACGAGGGTGCCCGCGTCGAGGAAGATGCCGCGCTCGCAGTACTTCTTCAGGTCGCCCTCGGAGTGGGAGACGAACACCAGGGTCCGGCCCTGGTCGAGCAGGCCGCGGATGACCCCGTGGCACTTGCGCTTGAAGGCCGCGTCGCCGACGGCGAGGGCCTCGTCGACCAGGAGGATCGGGTGCGGCAGCTGCGTGATGACGCCGAAGCCGAGGCGGACCTTCATGCCCGAGGAGTAGTGCTTGACGGGCGTGTCGATGAAGTCCTCGAGCTCGGAGAAGTCGACGATCTCGTCGAACTTCGACTTGATCTCCTTGTTGCTCATGCCGTGCAGGGCGCCCACGAGGTTGACGTTCTCGCGGCCGGTGAGGTCGCCGGAGAAGCCCGCGGACAGGGCGATGAGCGGGGCCACGCGGCCCTCGCGGCGCACGTAGCCCTCGTCGGGGATGAGGACGCCGGTGATCAGGCGCAGCAGCGTGGACTTGCCGGTGCCGTTGCGGCCGATGATGCCCACCGAGTCGCCGGGGAAGATGTCGAAGTTGACGTGGCGCAGCGGCCAGAAGTCCTGCGCCGCGGCGCCTTTTTTGTTGGCGGCGCGCCGCACGAAGAGGTCTTTGACCCGGCCTTTCTTCTGCTTGCCTTTCGCGAAGCAGATCCCGAGGTCGCGAGCCTGGATGATCGGCTCTTCCATGGGGGCGGCCCTCCCGGAACAGGTGGTTGCGGTGCAGCGTGTAGATGGCGCGCCAATAGTACCGCCCGGCCGTTCCGGCCCTCTGACGGCCGATCCGAGAGCTTCCTCATGGCCGCGGCGCCGCGCGGCCTCCCGGCACGGCCTCAGGCGGCGCGGTCGACCTCGCCGGCGTGGCGGCGCTCCGCGGCCAGGCGTTCGACCTCGAACGCGGCCAGGATGCGGCGGTAGGTGACCTCGGCCCGCTCGGCCGAGGCGCGGGCCTCGAGCCGGGCCCGGCGGCTCTCGTTCCACACCAGTCCCAGCGCCCCCAGCGTGACCAGGCTCATGATCGATGAGGCGGCCCACACCAGGCGCTGGTCGCCGAGGAGGGCGACGGCGAGCAGGGCCGCGGCGGCGAGGAGGCCGAAGGCCGCGGCGAGGTGCGGGAGCGGGGGCCGGCCGAGCCGGACGTAGACGGCTTTGAGCTTCGATTTCATCGGACGAGCGCGGCCTTTCGGTCGATGGGGTCGGCCAGCAGGTCCGACACGAGTCTGCGGTACGAGTCGTGGCTGAACCGCTCGCGCACCCGCTGCTGGGCGAGGGCGCTGCGGGCCAGGAAGCGGTCGGGGTCGGCGTAGTGGGCCTCGACGAGCCCGGCCACCTCGGACGGCTCGCAGTACAGGGCGGCGTCGCCGAACGTCGGCTCGAAGCGGGGCGGCAGCACGGTCACGCACCCGGCCGCGAGGGCCTCCAGGACCGCCCGCCCGAAGGCCTCGTACTGGTTCGGGTGGGGGAAGTAGATCCAGAAGTCGAGCTGGTACAGGAACGAGTCGACGTCGGTCTCGTTGAAGCCGTAGCAGGTCCACGCGGGCGGCGGGGCCTGGCCGGTGATGCGGGCGACGGACTTGACCCCGCCCATGACCCGCACGTCCCAGCGCCCGTCCCCGGGGTAGATCAGCGGCAGGTCGGCGGCGGCGGGCCATTTGGTCGCGTCGTCGCGGGAGTGGCGCCCGACCACGGGCAGGACCGACCGGAAGCCGGTGCGGGCGGGCGCGATCGCGGCCGTGTCGAGGATGCCGGGCATGTCGAAGTCGGCGAGGCGGCCCGGGGACAGGTCGCCGAGCGCCTCGCGGACCTGCGGGCCCTGCGGGACCCACAGCGGCTCGACGCCGAACATCTCGGTCGCGTTGTCGTGGCAGGCGTCGGGGATGTAGCGGATGTCGGAGCCGTCGCGCTCGGCCGGGGCCTGGTTCGCGAGGACCACCATCCGCTCGGGCCGCACGCCGGAGCGCTCGCCGGAGCGGAACTGGAGGATCGGCGGGTATCGCAGGACCAGCAGGTCGCACACGACGTCGTCGGTGACCAGGACCTGCTCGAGGGTGTTGCCGGCGACGCCGTCGACGCCGTCGTTGATCCACCGCTGGATCGGCTCGCAGTAGAGGCGGTCCTCGGAGGTCATGTGCCGCCACGACTCCAGGTGCATGACCGCGACGGACCTGCCCTCGGCGCGCAGCGCCCGGATCTCCTCCATGGTGGACTTCTGGGGGCCGCCGAAGGGCCGCCAGTCGAGGCAGAACACGACGTCGAAGCGGCGCTGCCGCTGGTCGGCGCGGGCCACCGCGGTGTGCTGCGGCGCCCAGAACGGGCGCGGGTGCGGGCGCCGCGGCAGGTGCGGGTCGGCGCCGTTCGCGGCGATCCGCCGGTGCCACAGCGGATAGGAGGACTGGTAGGCGCGCCGCGAGGGGTGCTTCCAGCCGGGCCCGAACTCGTCGCGCGAGAGCGAGCCGGGGGCCTGGCGCATGAGCGTGTCCCACACGCCGCGGAGCCGGCGCACCGATCCGGCGCCGAACGCGGCCGAGACCCGTTGCAGGAACTCGGTGTCGGCGCCCTTGCGGACCTCGTCGTAGTAGCCGATCCGCTCGATCACGCCGCGGCGGAACATCATCGAGGCCGTCGAGACGGTGGTGACGACGCGGCCGGGGCGGGTGACGGTGAGGTCCTCGTTGAACAGGAACGCCTCGCCGTGGGTCAGCTGGAGCCCGGGCTCGGCCAGCAGCGGCGCGATCGAGCGGGCGAGGCGGTCGGGGGCGGCCCAGTCGTCGGCGTCGAGCCCGGTGACGAAGTCGCCCGCGCCGCCCTCCTCCAGGATGCGGTCGAACGCGGTGTTGCGGGCCGCGAAGGTGCCGCCGTTGACCGGCTCGCGGATCACCCGGACGCGGTCGTCCAGGGCCGCGGCGGCGTCGAGGACCTCGTCGTAGGCCTCGCCCGAGGCGTCGTCGACGACGAGGACCCGCAGGTTCCGCCAGGTCCCCTCCAGGAGGGACCGGACGGCGGTGAGCAGGGCCCGGTCGGGCCGGAACGCGGTCATGACGACCCAGATGCGCGGCCCCGCCTCGATCGGCGGCCCCGCGTCGGCGCGGAGGCGGTCGAACCAGGGCAGGTCCCGGTCGGGGTCCAGGCGCAGGGAGGGCTGGCGGCACAGCGCGCCGAGGCGCTTGACCCAGGCCGCCTCGTCGCCGCCGCGCAGCGGGTGCGCGAGGTCGGCGGCGAGCCCGCCGCGCTCCAGCGGCGCCATGCGCCTGCCGTAGCGGCGCAGCAGGTGCCGGGTCTTGTCGAGGTCGCCCAGCGCGTAGGCGAGCTGGGCGTGGACGGCCGCGTCCCGGGGGCCGATGCGCCGCGGCCCGCCGCGTGCGAGCGCGAGGTCGAACAGCGCCAGGGCGTCCCGCCGGTCCGCCTCGCCGCCGGTCTGGAGCCCCACGACGCCGGCCAGGGCGCACAGCGCCCCGATGTTCACCTCGGCGTCCGTACCGCCGCGCCGCGCGGCCTCCAGCAGTTCGGGGAGGGTGAGGCCGGGGCAGGCGGCGCGCGCGAGCAGGTGGCGGGCCCCTGGTGAGCGGGTGCGCAGCGCGGTGGCGGCGAGCGTCCCGGGCGGCCGGGCCTTCGCCCGCGCCAGGTAGTCGTCGGTGAGGCGGGCGGGATAGCGCGCGGTCTCGTCAGCTGCGATCATCTCGTCCGTTCATCTCCAGGTTGCATTCCGCCCAGATCTTCGCGTGCCCAATGGCAATAAGGTTGAATTGAAAGCGAACAAACGTCCTCACCTGTGTAAACAGCTGTTGAACTGGGAAGCCGGTCAATACCTGCGGGGGTCGCCGGGATATCGTGGGCGCGAAATGAGCGACTCACCGAAACGCCCGCGCATCGTCCGCAACGACTATAGGGCCCTGCACCCTCCGAAACAGGGTGATTGGCGGCCGAGCCTCGCGGTGAGCGTCGTCGTCCCGGCCTACGGGGCACAGGACAAACTGGACCTGACACTGGCGGCCCTCGCGGCGCAGAGCTACCCGTCGGACCTGATGGAAGTGGTCGTCGTCGACGACAACTCCGCGCCGCCGCTGCGCCTGCCCGAACTGCGCCCCGAGCACACCCGACTGGTCGCCACCACGGCCGAGTCGTGGGGCTCGGCGCACGCGGTGAACACCGGCGTGGCCCACGCGGACGGCCAGGTCGTCCTGCGCCTGGACGCGGACATGGTGGCGTTCGGCGACCACGTGGAGGCGCAGATGCGCTGGCACCACGCCGCCGACTACCTGGCCGTGCTGGGCCACAAGCGGTTCGTGGCCTGGGAGCCGGGCGCGATGACCCCCGAGCAGGTGCACGAGAAGGTGCGGTGCGGGGAGGCCGCGGCCCTGTTCGCGGTCGAGGACTCGCGCCCCCACTGGATCGAGCGGACCATCGCCGACACCGACGGCCTGACCGTCCACCACCCCAGCAACTTCCGGGTGTTCATCGGCGCCACCGGCTCGGTCCACCGCGACTTCTGGAAGACCGCCGGCGGCCTCGACACCGAGCTGCGCCTGGGCTCGGACACCGAGTTCGCCTACCGGCTCTCGCAGGCGGGCGCGGTGTTCGTCCCCGAGACCGCCTCCTCGGCCTGGCACCTGGGCTTCCCGCAGATGCAGGAGCGGGAGCGGGAGGGCCGCCTCCAGCGCGTGCCCCACATCGCGCAGCGCGTGCCGCTGCACGGGATGCGCCGCACCGCGCCGCCGCGCGCGTGGCGGGTCCCGCTGGTGGACATCGTGATCGACGTGAAGGACGCGACCGTGGCCGACGTGGACGCCTGCGTCGCACCGGTGCTCGGCGGTCCCGACGGCGACGCCCGGATCACCCTCGTCACCGGGCGCGGCCCCGCGCCGCACGACCGCGAATCGATCCTCGCCGGGGAGGGCGCGCAGCTGCGGCTCATCGAGGAGCAGTACGCGGCCGAAGCGCGGGTGCGCGTAGCCGCGCAGGCCCCCGACCCCGACCCGGCCGTCCCCTACCGGCTGCTCCTGCCCAAACCGGTCCCCTTGCGGCCCAAGAGCATCGGGAAGCTCCTGGCGGCGACGGAGCGGGTCGACGCCGGCCTGGTCCTGGCCGACCTGCCGGGCGGGCCGCCCGCCCGGTTCGAGCGCACCGCGGCCTTCGCCCGCGCCCGCCACATCACCGGCGGCGGCGGGCTCGACCAGGTCGTGGCCGGGATCTGGGGCGCCACCCGGTACGAGGGCCTGGCCGCGGACGAGGCCGAGGGCACCGCCTTCGCGCCGCCGCCCGCGAGCCCCGCCCGGCGCTTCGCGCGCCGGTTCCTCAACGCGCGCCAGCGCGCCCGCCTGCGCGAGATGCTGAGAAAGTGAGCAGCCGATGAACGCGGCCAACGGACCGGTCCTGCGGCGCAACGACTACGGCCCCCTGGAGCCGTACGAGGGCGAGCCGCGGCTGAGCGTCAGCGTCGTCGTCCCCGCCCACGGGCACCAGGACAAGCTCGACGTGACCCTGGCGTCCCTCGCGGCCCAGACGTACCCGTCCGCGCTGCTCGAGGTGGTCGTGGTGGACGACGGCACCGAGCCGCCGCTGCGGCTGCCGGAGATCCGGCCCGAGCGGACCCGGATCACGGCCCCGCTCGCGGGCGGCTGGGCCTCGGCGCACGCCACCAACTCCGGTGCGGCGCAGAGCGACGGCGACGTGGTGCTGCGACTGGACTCGGACATGCTCGTCTTCGACGACCACGTCGAGTCCCAGATGCGCTGGCACCACGCCGCCGACTACCTGGCGGTGCTGGGCCACAAGCGGTTCGTGGACTACAAGACGCTCGACCCGGCCGCGGTGCACGAGGCGGTGCGGGCGGGCGAGGCCGCGTCCCTGTTCGACCGCGACGCCTCGGAGCCGCAGTGGATCGAGCGGATCATCGACGCCACGGACGGGCTCCGCGAGGCCGACCACCGGGCGTTCCGGGTGCTCGTCGGCGCCTCGTTCTCGGTGCCGCGCCGGCTCTTCGAAGCCTCGGGCGGCATGGACGCCGACGTGGTCCTCGGCTCGGACACCATCTTCGGCTACCGGCTGCACCAGGCCGGCGCGGTGTTCGTGCCCGACGGCGGCTCCTCGTCGTGGCACCTGGGCCCCAGGCAGATCAGCACCCGCGGCGACCTCGCCAAGCGGTACCGCAGGCCGCACATCGCCAACCGGGTCCCGGAAGTGGACCTCAAGCGGCCCAGGGCCGCCCGCGCCTGGGACACGCCGCTCGCGGACGTGCTCGTCGACGCCGGCCCCGGAGCCGAGTCCTGTGTGGATGCGCTCCTGGGAGGCACGACCGCGGACCTGCGCGTGACGCTCCTCGGCGAATGGCCCGAACCCGAGACCGGACGCCATGCGCCCCTTGACGACCCGCAACTTGAGGCCCGGCTCCTCCTGGAGTCGTTCAAGGGCGAGGGCCGCGTGCGCTTCGCCGCCGCGGCCGCAGAGGACCGGCGCGTGCCCTACCGGATCCGCGTCCCCGCCGCGGCCCGGCCCCGCCCCGAAGCGGTGGCCGCCCTCGTGGCCCACGCGAACGAGCACCGGCTCGGACTGGTCGAAGTGGACCTGCCGGAGGGGACGGTCCGCCTGGAGCGCACCGCCGCCGCGGCCAGGGCCGCGCACCTGGGGGTCGCCGTGGCGGACGTGTGGGGCGCCGAGCGCGTCGCCGACGGACCGCTCACCGCGGCGTTCGGGGCCGCCCCGGCAGGACCGTCAGGGCCGCGAGGCGCGCGTGGAGGCCGGGAGCGTGGGCTGGGCGGGAAGGCCCGCCGCGTCGTCCGGCGCGTGCTGGGCCCCTGAGGACCCGCCCGCGGGGGCCGGGGCCTTCGCGGCCTCGGCGCCGCGGACCCTCCGGCCCAGCCGGTAGACGTGGCGCAGGGCCTCGTAGCCGAGATAGGCGCGGGCGGCCAGGAGCCGCTGCTTGAGACCGGTGACGCCGTCGGCGGGCCGCCACGCGTCGGGGCCGGGGTGGTAGCGGCGGTACAGCTCGGAGGTGCGGCGGAAGAACTCGCGGCGCTTGCGCGGGTCGACCCGCTCGGTGTTGCCGATGACGAGCAGCAGGTGCCAGACCATGTGGTTGAACAGGGCGACGCGGACCCCCGCGTCCTCGACGCCGGCGAAGTCGTCCCAGGTGCGCCGCCACTGGGTGAACACGTCGAAGTGGCGGTCGTCGCGGGTGCGGGTGATCGAGGACCCGGCCCGCTGGCGCCACTGGTAGCAGCACTCGGTGACCACCGCGATCCGCTCGGCGCGGCGCAGCAGCCCGTAGGTCCAGGGGATGTCGGTGTACCAGCCGGCGGGGAAGTCGAGGTCGATGCCGGCGAGGAACGCGCGGCGGGAGACCTTCGTCCACGGCGTGTGGGTGTAGTCGACGATCCCGGGCCACTCGGCGAGCGTGAAGCCGCCCGGGTCGACCGGGCAGGCCGCGGCCAGTTCGGCGAGTTCGCCGGTCTCCACGACGCCGGTGTCGCGGCGCTTCTCGTGCTGGACGAGGACCACGTCGGGGCGCCCGTCGGCGACGGCGGCGAGGACCCGCTCGACCGCGCCGGGCTTGAGCTCGTCGTCGGCGTCCACGAACCACACGTAGTCGCCGGTCGCCTGGGTGAGGCCGAAGTTGCGCGCCGGGCCGGACCCGGCGTTCACGGGAGTGGTGACGACGCGCATCCGGGGGTCGGCGCGGGCGTACCGCTCGGCGACGGCCCGCGAGCCGTCGGGAGAGCAGTCGTCGACGATGACGACCTCGAGCCGGTCGCCGCCGCCCGCGATGGTGTCGAGGCAGCCGGCGAGGTAGTCCTCGGCCTCGTAGACGGGGATGACGATGCTCAAAGACGGCATGTCCCGATGGTAGCCCCAGAGGACACGCGGCATCGGCCGCCGAATGGGACCCAGGTCACCTTCACGATCGGCGTTTTCCCATGTGAAAGGCGAATCGGCGCGCCCGCTGCGGCGAATGCGCGCCTTATCCGCGACATTCGGGCAATGGTGAACTCTTCTTGAGCACTCGGTGAACAAACAGGCCGGACGACCAAAGCATTGACACCACATGTACGGTACTTGAACCAATGACCAACACCATTCGACGTTTGCCCTGGTCAAGATCGTGCAATTCGCCATTGCTAATCTCGATTCCAGTACCCCTCCGACCCCGACCGCCGATAACGCAAAGGACTCCACTGTGTCTTCCAACGCCGTGCTCCCCGACGACGCGGCCTCCGCTGCGCAGGCC
Organism: Glycomyces amatae; assembly: GCF_020991375.1. Taxonomy (GTDB): domain Bacteria; phylum Actinomycetota; class Actinomycetes; order Mycobacteriales; family Micromonosporaceae; genus Glycomyces; species Glycomyces amatae. The sequence goes on from NZ_JAJLQZ010000004.1 coordinate 399,493, forward strand.
GGGGCCCCGGTCGACCTGGTCGTGGTCGGTCAGGGCTACGTCGGCCTGCCGCTGGCCCAGGCCGCGACCGCCAGGGGCCTGACGGTGGTCGGCCTCGACCGCTCCCAGCCGGTGGTCGACGCCCTCAACGCCGGCTCCAGCCACATCGACGACATCGCGGACGCCGAGCTCGCCGTCATGCTCCGCGAGGGCTACACGGCCTCGACCGACGCCGCCGTGCAGGCCCGCGCGAAGGCGATCGTCATCTGCGTGCCGACGCCGCTGGGCGAGGCCGGCGGGCCCGACCTGGCCGCCGTCACCGGCGCGGCCCGCACCGCCGGGCGGCACCTCCGCGAGGGCGTCCTGGTGGTCCTGGAGTCCACGACCTACCCGGGCACCACCGAGGAGGTCGTCGCGCCGATCCTGCGCGAGGAGTCCGGCCTGGAGCCGGGCGTCGACTTCCACCTGGCGTTCTCCCCCGAGCGCGTCGACCCGGGCAACCCGGTGTACGGGATCGTCAACACCCCCAAGGTCGTCGGCGGTCTCACCGCCGAGTGCACCGCCGCGGCGAAGGCGCTCTACGGGCGGTTCGTCGACACCGTCGTCGAGGCCAAGGGCACCCGCGAGGCCGAGATGGCGAAGCTGCTGGAGAACACCTACCGGCACGTCAACATCGCCCTGGTCAACGAGATGGCGGTGTTCTGCCGGGAGCTCGGCGTGGACCTGTGGGACGCGATCGGGCTGGCCAAGACGAAGCCGTTCGGGTACCAGGCGTTCTATCCCGGGCCGGGCGTCGGCGGGCACTGCATCCCGATCGACCCGAACTACCTGTCCTACAAGGTCCGGACCCTCGGCTACCCGTTCCGGTTCGTGGAGCTGGCGCAGGAGATCAACAACCGGATGCCCGAGTACGTGGTCTCCCGGGCGATGGCGAAGCTGAACGCGGACGGCCTGGCGCTGTCGCGGGCGCGCGTGCTGCTGCTGGGCGTGACCTACAAGCCGGACATCGCCGACCAGCGCGAGTCGCCGTCGACGCCGGTGGCGCGCAAGCTCGCCGAGGCGGGGGCGGAGCTGGCCTACCACGACCCGCACGTGCCGTCCTGGTCCGTCGGCGGGCACGAGGTGGAGCGGGTCGACGACCTCGCCACGGCCAAGGCCGATCTGATCGTGCTCCTGACGAACCACGCGGAGTACCGCTCCGACGCGCTCCCGTCGGGGGTGCCGGTCCTGGACACGCGGGGCGCGCTGCGCGGCGCGGAGGGCGTCGAGACGCTCTGAGTCCGCCGGCGGCCCCGCAAGGCAGCCCCCCGCCCTCCCGAGGGGGGCGTCCCCATGTCAAGTCTCCTGCGCGGGTCCGACGGAAAACCGCCGTTCTCACGGCCGCAAGGAGCAATGCCGCCCGAAAGAGTGAAGGGCCGCCGCGCACCCGCTGGTGCGCGGCGGCCCTCGGTCTCCCGGTTCAGGCCACCGCTCGGGCGAACTTGCGGCTGGCCCACCAGACCAGCAGCACCGCCAGGCCGCCGATGAAGACCGCGGCCTGCCACACGGCGTTGTTCCCGAAGTCCCCCGCGAACAGGGACCGGGCGGCCTCGACCGCGTAGTAGAACGGGTTGAAGTCGGCGACGTTCTGGAGCCACGCCGGGGCCAGCGCCATCGGCAGCATGATGCCCGACAGCAGCATGATCGGCTGGACCACGGTGTTGAGGACCGGCGCGAGCGTGTCCTCGCTCTTGAGGACCATCGCCACGCCGTAGGAGAGCGCCCCCAGCATGAACGAGGTCAGGATGATGATCCCGAACATGAGCGTCACGCCGCCCCAGTCGATCCGCAGGCCGCCGATCAGCGCGGCGAGCACGATCAGGATGAGCGCCTGGATGACCGTGGAGGTGACCGTCGAGAGGGTCCGCCCGATGAGCAGGGCCACCCGGCTGACGGGGGTGACGCGCATCCGCTCGATGACGCCCTGGCGCAGCTCCGCGATGAGGCCGAAGCCGACGAACGTGGAGCCGAACAGGGCCATCATGATGATCAGCCCGGGCACGAAGGTCTCCATCGCCCCGGCCTCGAAGCCGGGGGTGCCCTCGAGGCCGTCGAGCAGCGGCGCGAAGAAGATCAGGAAGTACAGCGGCTGGATGAGCATGACCACCAGCCACACCGGCTGCTTGAGGTTGAGCTTCATCGCCCGCGAGTAGACGAGCCAGGTGTCGCGCAGTGCCTTCATGGTCACTTCTCCTCTCGCAGCGACCGGCCGGTCTGCTTCAGGAACACGTCGTCGAGGCTGGGCCGGTGCAGCTCGATGGAGGCGGGGGTGATCCGGGCGCCGTCGAGGGCGCGCAGGAGCTCGGGCAGGGCGGCGGCGCCGTCGTCGACGTACAGGCGCAGCAGCGCGACCCCCGTGGCCGGGTCGGGCTCGCCGGCCTCGACCTCGCGGACGAAGTCCTTGCCGCTCAGAAGCGGGTGCGCCTCGGCGTGCCGGTCGCCCACGCCGATGACGACGACGTCGCCGGCGACCTCCTTCTTGAGCGAGAGCGGCGTGCCCTCGGCGACGACCTCGCCGTGGTCGATGATGGCGAGCCGGTCGCACAGGGCGTCGGCCTCGTCGAGGTAGTGGGTGGTCAGGAAGATCGCGGTGCCGCGTTCCCGGAGGGCGCGCACCTCGTCCCACATGTGGGCCCGCGACTGCGGGTCGAGCCCGGTGGTGGGCTCGTCGAGGAACAGGAGCTTGGGCTCGTGCATGACGCCCAGGGCGATGTCGAGGCGGCGCTTCTGCCCGCCGGAGTAGGTCTTGACCATCCGGTCGGCGAACTCGTCGAGCTGGAAGGACTCCAGGACGACGGCGGCGCGGGCGGCGGAGTCGCGTTTGGACCTGCCGTAGAGGCGGCCCTGCATGATGAGCTCCTCGCGGGCGGTGACCTCGCCCCAGGTGCCGCCCTCCTGGCCGACGAAGCCGATGTCGCGGCGGACGGCGGCGGGGTCGCGGGCGAGGTCGTGGCCGCAGACGCTCACCTGGCCCTCGGTGGGCTCGATGAGGGTGGAGAGCATCCGCATCGTCGTGGTCTTGCCGGCGCCGTTGGGGCCGAGGAGTCCGAAGATCTCCCCCTCCTTCACGGACAGGTCGACGCCGCGCACGGCCTCGACGGACTTGCCGCGGGACTTGAAGGTCTTCTTCAGTCCCCTGGTCTCGATGAGCATGGGTACCTCGCGGGTGGGTTCGTTGACGCTGGCCGCGTCCGGCGGCTCGGGGCCGGGTGTGCGGAACGCGACCGGTTTCCTTGTTCAACTTTGACTATATACACGGTCGGCTGTGAGCAACAACCAGGTATAGGCGCTTCAGCGAGATTAGTCAAAGGTATAATATGGGGGGTATGTGGAGCACGCGTCTGATCGTCCTCGGCCTGGTCAGGTGGCTCGGCCCCGTCCACGGCTACCTGGTCCGCCGCGAGATCGACTCGTGGCGGATGCCGGGCGTCTCCGAGATCGGCGCGGGCTCGATCTACCACGCGCTCAAGAAGCTCACCGCCGACGGGCAGATCGAGGTCGTGGCCACCGAGTCGGTGGACGACCGGCCCGCCAGGACCACGTACCGGATCACCGCGCGGGGCGAGGCCGAGTTCCAGCGGACCCTGCGCGAGAAGCTCTGGGAGGTCGCCGGGTCCGACGACCCCTTCCACACCGCCTGGTCCTTCGCGACGGTGCTCACCCCCGCCGAGAACGCCGCCATGCTCCGCCAGCGCGCCGAGGTCCTCTACGGGCGCATCGAGTCGGTGACGGTCCTGCTCGCCGCGACCTCGCCGGAGTTCACCGAGGGCGCCGAGGCCTCGTTCGTGCCCCCGCACGCGAGGGCGCTGCTCAAGCGCCAGACCGACCTGTGGAACGCCGACGCCGAGTGGTGCGAGGACACCGCCGGGCGGATCGAGTCCGGCGACCTCGCGCTCGGACCCGATCCCGACGCCGACCAGGCCGCCCATTGGCGCGAGTCGATCCGCTCCGAGCGCTTCGCCGAGGAGTCGGCCCAGTGGCACTCCGTCTTCGAGTGACGGCGCGCGCGACCGGCGTCCACCTGAACGATCGTTTAATAGATCACTCTAAAAAATCGACAACCCGTGTTGTGGAGATCCCATAAATAAGGTCCGGTTCATACCGGTTCATCCGGGCCTTCGGTGACGGCGTCCACCCGGTCTCGGATACGCGGCCACTACACTGCGGGACGTGCGCAAGGTTTTGATCGCCAACCGCGGCGAGATCGCAGTGAGAGTCATCCGGGCCTGCCGGGACGCCGGGTACGAGTCCGTCGCCGTCTACGCCGACGGCGACCGCGACGCACCCCACACGCTCCTGGCCGACGAGGCGTTCGCCCTCGACGGGCTCACGGCCGCCGACACCTACCTGCGGATCGACAAGCTCCTGCGGGTCGCCGAGCGGTCCGAGGCCGACGCGGTCCACCCCGGGTACGGCTTCCTCTCCGAGAACGCCGAGTTCGCCCAGGCCGTCATCGACGCCGGGCTCACCTGGATCGGCCCCACGCCCCAGTCCATCCGCGACCTCGGCGACAAGGTCACCGCCCGCCACCTCGCCATGAAGGCCGACGTGCCCCTGGTGCCCGGCACCAAGGACCCCGTCAAGGACGCCTCCGAGATCCTCGCGTTCGCCGACGAGCACGGCCTGCCCGTGGCGATCAAGGCCGCCTTCGGCGGCGGCGGGCGCGGCCTCAAGGTCGCCCGCGAACGCGACGAGATCCCCGACCTGTTCGAGTCCGCCGTGCGCGAGGCCGAGGCCGCCTTCGGCCGCGGCGAATGCTTCGTCGAGCGCTACCTCGACCGGCCCCGCCACGTCGAAGCCCAGGTCCTCGCCGACACGCACGGCAACGTCATCGTCGTCGGCACCCGCGACTGCTCCCTCCAGCGCCGCCACCAGAAGCTCGTCGAGGAGGCCCCCGCGCCGTTCCTGAGCGACGAGCAGCGCGCCGTGATCCACAACGCCGCCAAGGCCATCTGCAAGGCCGCCGACTACCACGGGGCCGGCACCGTCGAGTTCCTCGTGGCCGTCGACGGCACCATCTCCTTCCTCGAGGTCAACACCCGCCTCCAGGTCGAGCACCCCGTCTCGGAGGAGACCAGCGGACTCGACCTCGTGCGCGAGCAGTTCCGCATCGCCTCCGGTGAGACCGTCCCGCTCACCGAGGACCCCGAGCCGCGCGGCCACTCCATCGAGTTCCGCATCAACGGCGAGGACCCCGGCCGCGGGTTCCTGCCCGCCCCGGGCGCGGTCACGAAGCTGCGGCTCCCGGCCGGGCCGGGCGTGCGCGTCGACACCGGCATCGAAGAGGGCACCGTCATCGACGGCAACTTCGACTCGCTGCTCGCCAAGGTGATCATCACCGCCCCCACCCGCGAGGAGGCCCTGCGCCGCTCGCGCCGGGCGCTCGCGGAGATGGAGGTCGAGGGCCTCGCGACGGTGCTGCCGTTCCACCGCGCCGTCATCGACGACCCCGCGTTCGCCGAGGACTTCACGGTTCACACCCGCTGGATCGAGACCGAGTGGGACAACACCCTGGAGCCGTACGGCGCCGGGGCCGACGCCGGGGGCGACGCCGAAGAGCGGACGAGCCTGGTCGTCGAGGTCGGCGGCAAGCGCCTCGAGGTGTCGATCCCCGCGGGGCTGCTCAACCCCGTCGCGTCGAGCAAGCCGAAGAAGCGCAGCGCGAAGAAGAAGGCCGACGCCGGGCCCGCCATCGGCGGCGACTCGCTGCCCTCGCCGATGCAGGGCACCATCGTCAAGGTCGCGGTCGCCGACGGCCAGTCCGTCGTCAAGGGCGACACCATCGTGGTCCTCGAGGCCATGAAGATGGAGCAGCCCATCGAGGCGCACAAGTCCGGCACCGTGTCGGGCCTGGAGGTCGCCATCGGCGACGTCGTGGCAGCGGGCGCCCCGATCTGTCACATCTCCGACTTACAGGCGGGCCCCCGGCGAGAGATGATGGAAGTCGCTGTGCGTAGCACCACAAGCACGGCCACTGCCGACTGAAAAACGGTTAGAGTGCCCGGCGGCGGCAATCCACCGTCGGTACTCCACCACTCCCTACAGGGGGCCTGCCATGCGCTTCATCGACGGACCACCGGAGCACGACCTCACCTACTCGGACGTGTTCATGGTCCCCAACCGGTCGAACGTGGCCTCGCGGCTCGACGTCGACCTGTCGACCCAGGACGGGACCGGGAACTCCATCCCGATCATCGCCGCGAACATGACCGCGGTCTCGGGGCGGCGCATGGCCGAGACGCTCGCGCGGCGCGGCGCCCTCGCCGTCATCCCGCAGGACATCCCCGTCGACGTCGTCGCCGACGTCATCGCGCGCGTCAAGTCCCGCCCGCTCGACTGCGACGCGGCCCTGACCCTCCCGCCGACCGCCACCGTCGCCGAGGCGATCGCCCTGTTCCCCAAGCGGGCCCACGGCGCGGTCATCGTCGTCGACTCCGAGCACCGGCCGCTGGGCGTGGTCACCGAGGCCGACTGCCGCGGCGTGGACCGGTTCACCCAGCTCGAGCAGGTCGCCTCCGACCGGCTCGTGACCCTCCCGGCCGGGATCTCGGACGCCGAGGCGTTCAAGGTCCTCGAGGAGGCCAAGGTCAAGCTCGCGCCCGTGCTCGACGGCAAGGGCCGCCTGCACGGCGTGCTCACCCGGGCCGGGGCCCTGCGCAACACCATCTACCGGCCGAACACGGACGCGGACGGGAGGCTGCGGGTCGCCGTCGCGATCGGCATCAACGGGGACGTGACCGGCAAGGCCGGCGCCCTGGTCGAGGCCGGGGCCGACGTGATCGTCGTGGACACCGCGCACGGCCACCAGGAGAAGATGCTCGACGCGCTCAAGCTCGTGCGCGACGCGGCCCCGCACCTGCCGATCGCCGCGGGCAACGTGGTGACCGCCGAGGGCGCGACCGACCTGATCAACGCGGGCGCCGACATCGTCAAGGTCGGCGTGGGCCCGGGCGCGATGTGCACCACCCGGATGATGACCGGGGTGGGCCGCCCGCAGTTCTCGGCGGTGCTCGAGTGCGCCGCGACCGCGCGGCGCCACGGCAGGCGCGTGTGGGCCGACGGCGGTGTGCGGCACCCGAGGGACGTGGCCCTGGCGCTCGCGGCGGGGGCGTCGAACGTCATGATCGGCTCCTGGTTCGCGGGGACCCACGAGTCGCCCGGCGACATGCACTACGACGCGGACGGGCGGCCGTTCAAGGAGTCCTTCGGGATGGCCTCGGCGCGCGCGGTGAAGGCGCGCAGCGCGGGCGAGTCGTCGTTCGAGCAGGCCAGGAAGGCCCTGTTCGAGGAGGGCATCTCGACGGGCCGGATGTACCTGGACCCGAAGCGGCCGGGGGTGGAGGACCTGCTCGACTCGATCGTGGCGGGGGTGCGCTCGGCGGCGACGTACGCGGGTGCGACGAACCTGGAGGAGTTCCACGAGCGGGCCGCTGTCGGCATCCAGTCCGCGGCGGGCTACACCGAGGGCGCGCCGGTCCCCAGCAGCTGGTAAGCGGCACAGGCGAGATCGCGGGCGCCCGCGGTGCTGTGCGCACCGCTGGGCGCGCGTGCTGGACGTGCGCGCGCTCGGCGCGGGTGCGCGGTGCGCACCGGCCGGCGTTCGTGTGGTGCGGGCGCACCGGCTGGTTGCCGGCGCGCCCGCGTGTACCTCGCGAGGTGTCCTGGCAGGAGCCGCGCGCGGGTGCACCCGCACGCGGACTTCGGGGGCGGCCCCCGGGGATTCCCTCATGCACCGCCAGTCCCGCCAGGACCGGATCGCCACTCCGCACTGCCACCACCACCGGCGAAGAAGACGTTTTTTATCCACCAACCATCACATGTCCGGTATGGGTTGCCAAGCATTGTTTTTCCGCCTGTGGATAACTTTGCGAGGGTTGGTTGTATTGCCTGGTCGAGGGCAGTGTCGACTCGGGGTGGGGATGGGGGTGGGGGTGGTTCAGCCTCTCGCGTCCCTGGCGAGCATCGCCGCTTGGACGCGGTTGGCGCAGTCGAGCTTCGCGAGCACCCGGCTCACGTAGGTCTTCACCGTCGCCTCGCTCATGTGGACCCTCCCGGCGATCTCCGCGTTGGACAGGCCCTCCGCCACCAGTTCCAGGACCTCCCGCTCCCTCGCGGCCAGCCGCGCGACGCGTTCGACCGCGTCCCTGCGGCGGGGCACCGACTCGGGGGCCACCAGGCCCAGCACCATCCGCGTCACCGCCGGCGACAGGTACGCCTCCCCCGCCGCCACCGCCCGCACCGCGGTCACCAGCTCCTCGGGCGCGCAGGTCTTCAGCACGAACCCGGCCGCGCCGCCCTCCACCGCGGCCAGCACGTTCTCCTGGTCCCCGAACGAGGTCAGCACCAGCGCGCGCGTCCCCGGCGACGCGGCGGCCAGCCGCTCGACCACCTCCAGGCCGCCGAGGCCCGGCATGTGCAGGTCCACCAGGGCCACGTCCGGCCGGTGCGCGGCCACCGCCGCGACCGCGTCGCGGCCGTCGTGCGCCGCCGCGGCGACCGCGATCCCGGCCGCCTCCAGGACCGTCCGCACCCCGGCGACCACCAGCGGTTCGTCGTCGGCGATCACCACGGCGGTCATCCCTGCACCCCCGCGACCGTGGTCAGCGGCAGCATCGCGAGCAGTACTACGACGGTCGCGAACGCCGCGGCCCGGACCGGCCGCGGCAGCAGCGCGCCCGCGAGCGACGCCCGGGTCGCGGTCCGGGGCAGCATGGCGCTCAGGCGGAACCGGCCGTCCTCGACGCGGCAGTCGAGCAGTCCCCCGGCGGCGTCCATGCGCTCGCGCAGGCCCACCAGGCCGTGGCCGCCCGGGCCCGCGGGCCCGGCGGACCCGGCGACCTCGTTCTCGACGGCGACCAGGAGCGCGTCGTCCTCCCAGGTGACGGTGGCGGTGATCGGCCGTCCGGGCGCGTGCTTGGCCGCGTTCGCCATGCCCTCCTCCAGGACCGCGTAGGCCGCGCGGGCCCCGGCGGCGGGGACGGGGCCGGGTTCGCCGCTCTGGCGCAGCTCGACGGCCACGCCCGCCTCGACGAACTGCGCGGCCAGCGCGGCGACCGCCGCGGGGTCGAGCAGGGGTCCGGTGTCGGCGGGGGGCCCATCGCCTCTGAGGACCGCGACGAGGCCGTGGAGGTCCTCGACGGCGGCGCGGACGGTGTCGCCGACCTGCCTGGCCTCGGCGCGCCGCTCGGGGTCGGTCTCGCGGACCTCCAGGGCGGCGGCCTGGAGCGCGGCGAGGCCGAGGCGGCGGCCGATCCGGTCGTGCATGTCGCGGGCGAGCCGCAGCCGCTCGCGGTGGACGGCGGCCTCGCGTTCGCGGATCGACCGCCGGTACCGCTGCCACAAGGCGACCACGACGGCGGCGGCGAGCAGCGCCAGGATGCCGGCGGGCACGGGCCCGGCGGGCACGGCGGCGAGGACGGTGAACTCGGCCAGGACCACCGCGATCGTCGCGAGGAGACCTCTCATACGGCCAGGGTACGCATCGGCCCGGGCGGGCGCGGGGAGCGGCGCGTTCACTTTCGTCGCCGGTTCGGGCGACCTTCGGCGACTGTCGCCCGCGCGGCGGGATTTCTACGGTTGCAACGTGATCGAAGTGAGCAATCTGACCAAGCGGTATCGCGGCGGCATAGCCGTCGACGACCTGTCCTTCACGGTGGAGCCGGGCCGCGTCACCGGCTTCCTCGGCCCCAACGGCGCGGGCAAGTCCACCACGATCCGGCTGATCCTGGGCCTGGACCGTCCTACGGCCGGGCGGGCCGCGATCGGCGGGCGCCCGTACGGGTCGATCGAGCGGCCCCTGACGGCGGTCGGGACGCTGTTGGAGGCCGGGGACCTGCATCCGGGCCGCAGCGCCCGCGCGCACCTCCAGTGGCTGGCCCGCAGCAACGGCATCGGGGCGCGGCGGGTCGAGGAGGTCCTGGAGGCGACCGGGCTCGCCGCCGCGGCCCGCAAGAAGGCCAAGGCCCTCTCGCTGGGGATGAAGCAGCGGCTGGGGGTGGCGGCGGCGCTGCTCGGGGACCCGGGCGTCCTGATCCTGGACGAGCCGGTGAACGGCCTCGACCCCGAAGGGGTGGTGTGGATCCGGAACCTGATGAAGCGCCTGGCCGCGGAGGGCCGCACGGTGCTGGTCTCGAGTCACCTCATGGCCGAGATGGCGTTGACGGCCGAGCACCTGGTCGTGATCGGCCGGGGCCGCCTGCTGGCGGACCTGCCGACGGAGGCGTTCATCGCCTCCCATGCCGAGTCCGGTTCGGGGGCGAGCCTGGAGGAGGCGTTCATGCGGTTGACGAGCGGAGCGGTCGAGTACCGGTCGGGAGGTGCGCGATGAGCGCGTTCGGGCAGGCCGCGGCGGCGGAGTGGGTGAAGCTGCGGTCGGTGCGGTCGACGGCGGTGACGTTGGCGGCGTTCGCGTTCACGGCGGCGGCGCTGGGGTGGGCGGCGAGTTCGTCCGTCGGTGAGGGGGATCTGGACGATCCGCTCGTGGCGGTGGCCATGGGGCTGCTGGTGGGCCAGTTGCTGCTCATCACGTTCGCGGTGACGGTCGTGGGCTCGGAGTACTCGACGGGCACGATCCGGGCCTCGTTGGCGGCGGTGCCCTCCCGGGGGCGGTTCTTCGCGGCGAAGATGGCCGCGGTCGGGCTCGCGGTGGGGGGCGCGGCGCTCGCGGTGGAGTTGGCGGTGTTCGCGCTCGTGCAGGCGGTCGTGGGGGACCTGGCGGTCGAGTGGACCGCGTGGTCGACGATCGAGATGCTGCTGGGCTCCTGGATCCACTTGACGCTGCTGAGCGTGTTCGCGGCGTCGATCGCCGTGATGGCGCGCAGCACCGTGTGGCCGCTGGCGATCCTGCTGCCGGTGCTGTTCCTCTCGGGTCAGGGCCTGGGGAACCTCGAGGCGGTCAAGCCGGTGGTGCAGTACTTCCCCGATCAGGTGGGCCAGGTGATCATGCACATGACGGTGCCGGGGGACCCGCAGTTCGGCCGTCCGTACGGCCCTTGGGAGGGCATCGCGATCCTGGTGCTGTGGACGGCGGCGGCGCTGGCGGGCGGCTGGCTCAGCATGCGCCGCCGGGACTCCTGAGGGAACCGGGAAGGCGGCGGCCGGGGCGGGCCCCGGCCGCCGCCGCGTCCGCACGGGCGCGGCGCCGCCGCGAAGCACCGGGCCGCCCGGTGTCCACATGCGCGTCCGCAATCGGCGGAATCGCCCACTCGGCAGCGGGTTCTCGTATAACTTCGCCCTAGCCGGCCTTCGTTTCCGGGGCCGCCTTCCAAGCAGGCGCCGTCCGGAGCGGGCGGCGCTCCGCGCGACAGGATCGAAGGAGCATTCGTGAAACACCTGGCCATGTTCGGAGCGGGCTCGATGATGCTCGCCGCCGTGCTCGCGGGGGCGCCGGCCGCCGCGCAGTCCCCGCCCGCCGAGGCGAAGACCCTCCTGGTCGACGAGCCCTTCACCGGCAGGACCGTCGAGGACGATCACTTCGCCTCGCTCGGCGCCTGCCTCACCGCCGCCGAGTCGGGCGGCGCGAACGGGTTCGGCTCGTGCGCCGGCGAGGCGACCGGCCCGGTCCCCGCCGCGGGCAGGCAGCCCGGGTACCTCCAGCTCACCGACGCCGACACCTACGAGACCGGCGGCATCGTCTACAACAAGGCCCTGCGCTCCGCGAAGGGCATCGAGGTGACCTTCGCGCAGTTCCAGTACGGGGGCACCGGCGCTGACGGCATCTCGTTCTTCCTCGTCGACGGCGCGACCGACCTGGCCGGCACCGGCGCCTGGGGCGGCAGCCTCGGCTACGCCCAGTTCGACACCGCCGACGCCACCGAGCCGGGCGTCGAGGGCGGCTACCTGGGCCTGGGCCTGGACGCGTGGGGGAACTTCTCGGCCGACACCGAGGGCCGCGGCGGCGGCTGCCCCGAGGACCAGCGGGCCCCCGCGCACCTGCGGACCGCGGGCAGCCGCGCCCCGGACAACGTGGTGCTGCGCGGCCCCGGCCAGGGCATGGAGGGCTACTGCCTGCTGGCGACCTCCGCCACCGACGAGAAGGTCGGCACCTCCCCTGACGGGGAGGACCTGTACGGGACGGTGTTCCCCGAGGAGCTCAACGTCGGCGAGCGCGCCGACGCCAAGCGGCTCGTGAAGCTGAAGGTCGTGGGCGAGGGCGACGGGGCGGCGGTCACCGTCGACGTCAAGTTCGACGAGGACGGCGAGTGGGACCGCGCCCTGGAGGCCGCGGTGCCCGAGGCGCTGCCGGAGACGTTCAAGTTCGGGTTCGCCTCCTCCACCGGCGGGGCGACCGACGTGCACCTGATCCGCCACCTGCGGGTCGAGTGCTTCGAGTAGGGCTCGGACGCGAGCGGGGCCCGGGGCGTGCGCCCCGGGCCCCGCTCGCGTCCTAGTACTCCATGAGCTGGCGGGCGGCCTCGGCGACCGAGCCGGACAGCGACGGGTAGATCGTGAAGGTCCGGGCGACCTGCTCGACGGTGAGGCGCTGCTCCACGGCGAGCGCGATCGGGGTGATGAGCTCGGAGGCGCGGGAGCCGACCACGACGCCGCCGGCGACGATCCCCGAGGAGTTCCACGCGAAGAGCTTCACGAAGCCCTCGGTGCGGTCGACCATCTTGGCGCGCGGGTTGGACGCGAACGGCAGCAGCACGCCGCGGCAGTCGACCTTGCCGGAGTCGACGTCGGCCTGGGTGACGCCGACCGAGGCCAGTTCGGGGTCGGTGAACACGTTCGCGGCGACGTGGGCGAGCTTGATGGGGCGCACGGCCTCGCCGAGGGCGTGCCAGATCGCGATGCGGCCCTGCATGGCCGCGACCGAGGCGAGGGCGTGGACGCCGGTGACGTCGCCCGCGGCGTAGACGCCGGGGACGTTGGTGCGCGAGACCTTGTCGACGGGGAGGAACCCGCGTTCGTCCACGTTGACGCCGTAGGCGTGCAGGCCGAGGTTGTCGGAGTTGGGGATCGAGCCGACGCAGATGAGGGCGTGGCTGCCCTCGATGACGGTGCCGTCCTCGAGTTCGACCTCCACGCCGGTGTCGGTGCGGCGGGCGGCGGCGGCGCGGGAGTGGTTGCGCACGTCCATGCCGCGGCGCACGAAGACGCGCCCGACGGTCTCGGCGGCCTCGGCGTCCTCGTGGGGCATGACGCGGTCGCGGGAGGAGATGAGGGTGACGGCCGAGCCCATGGCGAGGTAGGCGGAGGCGAACTCGGCGCCGGTGACGCCGGAGCCGACGACGATGAGGTGCTCGGGGAGCTCCTTGAGGTCGTAGAGCTGGCGCCAGGTGAGGATGCGCTCGCCGTCGACGGGCGCGGAGGTGAGGGTGCGGGGGGTGGCGCCGGTGGCGATGAGGACCACGTCGGCGTCGGCGTCGTAGGGCTCGCCCTCGAGCGGGACCACGTGGAGTTCGTGGACGTAGTTGTAGCCCTTGTCGACGCGCAGGGCCCCGCGGCCGTAGACGATGTCGACGCCGGCGTTGACGAGCTTCTGGGCGATGTCGGCCGACTGCTGGGTGGCGAGGCGCCGGACGCGGCCGTTGACCGCGCCGGGGTCGGCGGTGGCCTCCTTGGTGCCGATGCCGAGTTCGCTGGACTCGTGGATCTCGGTGAGGACCGCCGAGGCGGCGATGAAGGTCTTGGAGGGGACGCAGTCGGAGAGGACGCACGCGCCGCCCGCCCCGGTGGCCTCGATGAGGGTGACGTCGGCCCCGAGTTGGGCCGCCACAAGGGCGGCCTCGTACCCGGCCGGGCCTCCGCCGATGATCGCTACTCGTGCCACGGACGCGCCTTTCGAGGTTCGGATGCTTCAGTGCGGGCTCGTTTAAGGGTATCTTCGAGGCGTGCATCTCTATGCCGCGTATGGCTCGAATCTCGACCCTGCCCGCATGCGCGCGACATGTCCGCGCTCGCCGCTGGTGGGGACGGGCTGGCTCGAGGGCTGGCGCCTGACCTTCGGCAACGCCGACATGGGCTCGGAGACCGCGGTCGCGACGGTCGTCGAGGACCCGGGAGAGCGGGTGTTCGTGGCGCTCTACGACCTCGACCACGCCGACCGCCAGGTGCTCGACGAGCTGGAGGGGCTGAACTCGGGGCTGTACCGGAGGATGCACACCCAGGCGGCGACGCTGGAGGCGAACCGGCAGGTGTGGCTGTACGTCTTCGAGGGCTTCGAGGGCGGCATGCCGAGCCAGTGGTACCTCGACGAGATCATGCGGGCGGCCGAGGCCGCGGGCGCGCCGCAGGACTACGTCGAGACGCTGCGGAAGCGCCCGACCGCCGAGTAGGCGCGAGTCCCGCTCCGGTCCGGGGCGCCTGTCGCACCCCGCGGGTACGTTCGCGTACGGGGGCGCTCGCGATGTCCGATTCGTCTGGACGCGCCGTTCACGTTTCCGCGGCGCCGAAAAGGGCGGGACGCCGCGCGCCCCGCCCCTACCCGCGTTCTCAGAAGGCCGGGCTCTGGGCCGCGGCCAGGACCGTGTGGGTCATGACGCGGACGCCGTGCGCCAGCGCGGCCTCGTCGATGTCGAAGTCGCCCTGGTGGATGTCCAGGCGCTCGTCCGGGCGGCCGACGCCCAGGCGCGCCATGGCGCCCGGGATCTGTTCCAGGTAGTACGCGAAGTCCTCGCCGCCCATCGACATGGGCGCCTCGGCCACGGCCTCGTCCCCCAGGGCGGCCGCGGTCGCGCCGGCGAACATCGCCGAGGCCGCGCGGTCGTTGACCACCGGGGGCACGCCGCGGCGGTAGTCGATCTCGCATTCGACGCCGGAGGAGCGGGCCACCGACCGGGTCACCTCCTGCACCAGGTCGGGGATCATGTCCCAGGTCTCGCGGCCGTGCACGCGCACGGTGGCGCGGGCGAGGGCCTCCTGCGGGATCGCGTTGGCGGCCTCGCCGGCCTGGACCGCCCCGAAGACGATCGCGACCGACTGCCGCGGGTCGAGGCGGCGGTTCACCAGCGCGGGCACGTCGACCACGACGCGGCCGATCGCGTTGACCAGGTCGGAGGTCAGGTGCGGACGGGAGGTGTGGCCGCCGCGGCCGCGCATGCGGATCTCCATGACGTCGCACGCGGCGGTCAGCGGGCCGTTGCGGACGGCGACCTGCCCGGCCGGGAACTGCGGGTCGCAGTGGAACGCGAAGATCGCGGCGACGTCGGTGAGCGCCCCGTACTTGATCATCGTGGGCGCGCCCGAGGGGAACTGCTCCTCGGAGGGCTGGAAGATCAGGCGGAAGCGGCCCGGCAGTCCCTCGCGGCGCTCGAGTTCGGCGAGGACGCGGGCGACGCCGAGGACGATCGCGGTGTGGGCGTCGTGGCCGCAGGCGTGGCAGACGCCGTCGACGGTCGAGCGGTACGGGACCTGCTTCGGGTCGTGGATGGGCAGGGCGTCCATGTCGGCGCGGATCGCGATGACGTGGTCGCCGGTGCCGATGTCGCAGGTGAGGCCGGTGCCGTCGGGGATGAGCTGGGGCTGGAGGCCGGCTTCGGCGAGGCGGGCGGCCACGAAGTCCGCGGTGTCGTGCTCCTGGCGCGACAGGCGCGGGTTGGCGTGGATGTGGCGGCGGGCGGCGATGATCTCGCCGGCGTGCGCGCCGAGCCAGTCGTCGAGGAATTCGGGCAGCGATGTGAGCATGGCCTGCGGCTCCGTAGCGGTCTCGCCGGGTGAGGTGTCGAGGGTGGGCAGCGCGCCCGGTACCACGAGACGCTCATCGGGCGCGATCGCGCTCGGCAGGGGCTCATTGGATTTTGTGGCGGTACCCATCTCGACGACTTTCTCCGCAGTGAGCGTGTACATTCCTTCGCGCCTCGCAATTCCGTCCGAGGATCAAAGCCATTGGAGGCGATTCGGCAAGCTTAATCCGATCGCACTCCGTTGCGGCCAGCGCCGTGATTTGCGACGCCCGCGGGCCGGATTCGCGCCCTATCGGCTTCCGGCTCGCGAATGTCACCGAGGGATTGCTCACCCAGGGGTCACGGTCGCACGACCAACGGTTACGGCTCTTTGGCCGAACCCGCCGTCATGAGGCATAACGCTTGCCGAGCCGATAAGTTACGGCCGCGTCCCGGTTTTTCATACGGAACACGGACGCGTACCGGCTTGATGACGCGTCCGTGGACCAGTTTTTCCCCGATGGCCGGATCCGGCGACAGACGCGTTGTGCGCTTCGCCGATCGGTCACCGATCGGTCACCAGTTGTCGGTGGGGACGTATCGTCCCCATTCCCCGGCGAGTGCTCCGCATACCTCGCCCACGGTCGCGCCGGCGGCCAGTGCCGCTTTGAGCGGATACAGCACATTGTCCGTTCCCGCGGCGGCGGATCGCACACCGGCCAGTGCGTTCTCAAGCGTACTCGCATCGCGCCCGGCGCGATGCGCGGCGAGCCTGGCGACCTGTGCCGCCTCGATTTCAGGGTCCACTTTGAGCGGTTGATACGGCGCTTCGCTCCCATTGAGGGTGTAAGCGTTCACGCCGACGACGGTCTGCTCGCCTGCGTCGATGCGCTTGGCCGTCTCGTAGGCGCTGCGTTCTATCTCACGTTTCTGGAAGCCCTCCTCGATCGCGGCGACGGCCGAGCCGTGCGCGAAGACCGCGTCGATGAGCTGGAGCGCCTCGGCCTCGACGGCGTCGGTGAGGCTCTCGACGGCGTACGAGCCGGCGAACGGGTCGACCGTGTCGGTGAGGTCGGTCTCGGCGGCGATGACCTGCTGGGTGCGCAGGGCCAGGCGCGCCGACGTGTCGGTGGGCAGGGCGATGGCCTCGTCGTAGGCGTTGGTGTGCAGCGACTGGGTGCCGCCGAGGACGGCGGCGAGGGCCTGGATCGTGACGCGGGCGAGGTTGACCTCGGGCTGCTGGGCGGTGAGCTCGACCCCGGCGGTCTGGGTGTGGAACCGCAGCTTGAGCGAGCGCGGGTCCTTCGCGCCGAAGCGGTCGCGCATGATGTGCGCCCACAGGCGCCGGGCGGCGCGGAACTTGGCGACCTCGGTGAGCATGGCCGAGCGGGCCACGAAGAAGAAGGACAGGCGCGGCGCGAAGGCGTCGACGTCGAGCCCGGCCGCGAGGGCGCACTCGACGTACTCGATGCCGTCGGCGAGCGTGAAGGCCAGCTCCTGCGCCGGGGTGGCCCCGGCCTCGGCCATGTGGTAGCCGGAGATGGAGATGGTGTTCCACTTCGGGAGCTCGGCGGCGCAGTAGGCGAAGGTGTCGCTGACCAGGCGCAGCGAGGGCGCGGGCGGGAAGATGTAGGTCCCGCGCGCGATGTACTCCTTGAGGATGTCGTTCTGGATCGTCCCGCGCAGCTCGGCGGGGTCGACGCCCTGCTCCTCGGCGACGAGCTGGTAGAGCAGGAGGAGGACGGCGGCGGGGGCGTTGATGGTCATCGAGGTGGAGACCTCGCCGAGGGGGATGTCGGCGAAGAGGGCGCGCATGTCGGCGAGGGAGTCGACCGCGACGCCGACCTTGCCGACCTCGCCGAGGGCCTCGGGGGCGTCGGAGTCGTACCCCATCTGCGTGGGCAGGTCGAACGCGACCGACAGGCCGGTGGTCCCGGCGGCCAGGAGGTCGCGGTAGCGCCGGTTGGACTCGGCGGCGGTGGCGAACCCGGCGTACTGGCGCATCGTCCAGGGCCGGGAGGTGTACATGGTCGGGTGGACCCCGCGCGTGTAGGGGAAGGACCCGGGTTCGCCGAGTCGCTCCGGGAGGTCCTTCGCGGTGTCGTCGGGGCCGTAGACGGGTCGGATCTCGATCCCGTCGCGGCCTTGCGGTGGCGGCTGCATGGCTGCCATCCTAGGGGTTGAACTGCGTCTTCGGGAAGCACCGACCCGTTCCCGGGGCGCGGCCGAGACGGGAGCGGCGCCTTCTTACGTCATCGTTGACGGATCGTTACGCAAACCCGGTACCGACTCGGTGGCCGGGACGCGGCAGACTAGTGTGGATCCCTCGCGAGGAGTGGCCGAATGACGTACTCATCTGACTACGGTCGCGGCGGTCCCGGCGCTTATGAGGACCCCCGGTCCGGTCGCGCGCCGTCACCGCGGCAACCCCCTGCGTCCCAGGAGTTCTCGGGCTCCCCGTACGGCTCGGAGCCGCGCGGGCGCGACCCCCACCCCTCCTTCGGCGGCCAGGCCTGGGAGCGGCCCGGCCCCGGATCCGAGCCTTCCGGGCGCCAGTCCGGCTACAACCGCGACCCCTACGGCGGCGACTCGTACGGCGACTCCTCCTACCGCAACAGCTCCTCGTACGGCAACTACGGGAACCTGGGGCAGAGCTTCGCCGTCGGCGACGACCAGGGACCGCGCTCCTTCGGCCCCGGCACCGGAGGGAGCAACCGGGCCGGACCCGGCGACCTGGTCGCCGACCGGTACCAGCTGGTGGACCTGGTCGGCAAGGGCGGCAACGGATCGGTGTGGCGCGCCCACGACATGGTGCTGCGCCGGGAGGTGGCCCTCAAGGAGGTCTTCCTGCCGCCGGACCTGCCGCCGGCCGAGCGCGCCCAGCTCATCGACCGGTCCCGCCGGGAGGCGCAGATCGCGGCGGGGCTCTCGCACCCGTCGGTCATCCGCGTGTTCGACGTGGTCGAGCACCTCGGGCTGCCGTGGATCGTCATGGAACTGCTCCAGGCGCGGAGCCTGGCCGAGATCCTGACCCAGGACGGGCCGCTGCCGCCGCGCGTGGTCGCCAAGATCGGCCTGGCGCTGGTCGGGGCGCTCCAGGCGGCGCACGACGCGGGGATCATCCACCGCGACGTCAAGCCCGGCAACGTCCTCATCTCCACCGACGGGCGCTGCGTCCTGTCGGACTTCGGCGCGGCCCAGATGCACCAGATGTCGGGCGGGACCACGCCGGGCAAGGTCCTCGGGTCGGCGCACTACATCGCGCCCGAGCGGGCCGTGGGCCACCCGGCCGCGCCCGCCAGCGACGTGTTCAGCCTCGGCGTGACCCTGTACGCGGCCGTCGAGGGGCGCCCGCCGTTCGACCGGGGCGACGCGGTCTCGACCATGCGCGCGGTCGTGCAGGAGCCGCCGGAGAGCCCGCGCCACGCCGGGCCGCTGACGCCGCTCCTGGGCGGGATGCTCGCCAAGGACCCGCAGCAGCGCGCGCCGCTCGCGCAGGTGCGCGAAGAGCTCGCGTCGCTCCTGGCCGGGCCGTTCGCCGCGCCGGGCGCGGCGGGGGCGCCCTCGCCGCCGCACCGGCAGGCCGCGGCCCAGAAGGACCACCTGGAGGGCTCGCCGCCGCGCACCGGCGCGCGCCCCCGCGTCCGCGAGCCCGAACCGGAGCCGGAGGGCAACCCGTGGAAGTCCGCGGCGGTCATCACCGTGTGCGCGCTGCTGGTGCTCGTGCTCGGCTGGGGCGCCTACCGGCTCCTGTTCGCCGACGACGACGGCGGCGGGGCCGCGGAGGGCCCGGACGCGTCGCAGAGCGCCGGCGAGGAGTCGGGCGCCGAAGGCGGCGAGTCCGAAGGGGACTCGGACGGGGAGGGCGGCCCGGCCTTCGAGACCGCGGTCCACGAGGGCGACGGGTTCAGCGTGAACTACCCGGCCGGCTGGAGCGAGGGCGAGAGCCGAGAGGACTTCGTCACGTACTTCAACCCCGAGGACGACACCCAGTGGGTGCGGTTCTACGCGGGCTCGGACCGGGGCGCCTCCGGTACCGAGGGCTACCTCGGGGAGTACTGGGACGGCCTGCCGAACGAGATGACGGACCTGGAGCAGGTCGAGTTCGGGGACGTCGAGATCGCCGGCATGAGCGGCACCGTGCTGGAGTACACCGGCACGAACCTCGACGAGGCGGGCGCCGACCGGCACTCGGTCTGGGCCATCGTGGACGCCGGCGACGGGACCACGTTCGGGGTGTTCATCTCCGGCGACGACGACGTGTGGGAGCTGTCGCGGCAGGTCTACGACGAGGCGGTCGCCTCGTTCCAGACCGGCTGAGACCACACCGCCCGCAACACCGGCCTCCCCGGTGGCGGATGTGCGACCATTTCCCCATGACGGAGTCTGCGCCTGCCAACGACGTGAACCTCGATGCCCTGCGGGCCCGAGTGCTGCAGTGGATCACCGACGACCCTGACAAGTCCTCCCGCGACGAGCTGTACCGGCTCCTCGACGCCCTCCCCGAGTCCGCCGGGGAGCTGGCCGACCGCTTCGCCGGGCGGCTCGAGTTCGGCACGGCGGGCCTGCGCGGGCCCCTGCGGGCGGGCCCGAACGGGATGAACCTCGCGGTCGTGCGCGCGGCCGCCGCGGGACTGGCGAACTGGCTGGACGCCAAGGGGGCCGCGGGCCCGGTCGTCATCGGCTACGACGCCCGCCACGGCAGCCGCGAGTTCGCGGCCGAGACCGCCCGCGTCGTCACCGGCTCGGGCCGCCGGGCCCTGGTCATGCCCGGGCCGCTGCCGACCCCGGTGACCGCGTTCGCGGTGACGCGGCTCGAGGGCGCCGCGGCGGTCCAGGTGACCGCCAGCCACAACCCGCCGCAGGACAACGGATACAAGGTGTACCTGGGCCGGGAGCTCGGCGGGGAGCTGGGCGCGGGCGCGCAGATCGTGCCGCCGGCCGACACCGAGATCGAGGCCGCGATCGAGGCGCTCGGGCCGCTCTCGGAGATCCCCCTGGGCAACGACGGCGAGGTCCTCGACGAGGCCGTCGTGGAGGAGTACCTGGCGGCGGTGGCCTCGGTGGTCGACCCCGACGACCCCAAGCGGCTCGCGTCGGTGGCGACCCCGATGCACGGCGTCGGCGGGCTCACCCTCGTCAAGGCCATGGAGCGGGCCGGGTTCCCCGCCCCGACCCTGGTGGCGCAGCAGGCCGACCCGGACCCGGACTTCCCGACCGTGGCGTTCCCGAACCCGGAGGAGCCCGGCGCGATCGACCTGCTGAAGGCGCTCGCGGTCGAGGAGGGCGCGGACGTGGCGCTGGCCCTGGACCCGGACGCCGACCGCTGCTCGGTGGCCGTCCCGGCCGGCGACGGCACCTGGCGCCAGCTCACCGGCAACGAGGTGGGCGTGCTCCTGGCCGACCACTGGATGCGCAAGGGCCGCAAGGGCACGTACGCGACGACGATCGTGTCGACCACGCAGCTCAAGGCCATGTGCGACAAGCGCGGCCTCAAGTACGACGAGACGCTGACCGGCTTCAAGTGGCTGGCGCGGGCCGGGGCGGACCTGGCGTTCGCGTTCGAGGAGGCGCTGGGCTACTGCGTGGCGCCGGAGTTCCTGCGGGACAAGGACGGGATCTCGGCGTCGCTGGTGGTCGCGGAGATCGCGGCGGGGCAGGCGGCGCGGTTCGCGACGCTCCAGGACCGGCTCGACGAGCTGGCCGAGGAGTTCGGGGTGTACGAGACCGGGCAGCTCTCGATCCGCGTGGAGGACCTGGCCGAGATCGACGCGTGCATGAAGCGGCTGCGGGCCAACCGGCCGCAGAGCCTGCTGGACGAGCCGGTCGCGGACTACGTCGACCGGCTGCCGGACGCCGACGTGGTGACGGTGACGACCGCGAACGCGAGGGTCGTGTGCCGCCCGAGCGGCACCGAGCCGAAGCTGAAGGCGTACCTGGAGGTGCGCGAGGACGTGGGCGGGGACCTGACCGCCGCGAGGGAGCGCGCCCGGGCGGGCGTCGAGGCCCTGCGGGCGGAGGTCGCCGCGATCCTGGGCGTGCCGCACTAGACGCTCAATGAAGTGGGGCCCGCGCAGAGCGCGGGCCCCACTTCATTCACCCTCAGTCCTCGCCGTAGAACATCCGCTGCATGTCGGGGTCGACGCCGAAGACCTCGTCGAGGTTGTCGGCGATCGCGGCGGCTACCAGCCAGGCCTGCAACTGGTCGAGGTCCCCGCAGGAGTCGATGAACTTCCGCGTCTCGGCGGTGACGGGCATCGAGCGCCGTTGCAGGACCGCGAGCAGCGACTTGCGCGCCTGCTTGAGTTGGCCCTCTTCGCGGCCTTGTTCGCGACCCTGTTCGCGCCCCTCCTTACGAAGGCTGTCGGTCCACTCCGAGTGGTATTCGAACTTGGTGGTTGCCATGATCGCCTCCAAGACTTTCGCGGACTCCTCGTTCAGCGCGGTGAAGACCACGCCGATACGGCAGCCCGCTTCCTCCTTGTCGATGGTAGCCAGTACCTGGTCGAGTGCGTTGAGGACCGCTACGCGGTCCGGTCCGTTTCCGTGGAAGATCGCCGACAGCATCGCGGTCCCGGCACTGGCGCCGGGGGCGTGGAGGTCGGTGATCGCGTGGACTTGCGCCGGCCCGATCGAGACGGGCCGGACCTGGGAGCCCGGTCCCATGCCGATCGGCTGCCGGGCCTCGGCGGCCACCTCGTCGCAATCGCTGATGACGAGCATGATCACCGGGCAGTCGTAGTCCTCGTAGAGCACCGCGACATCGGCGGCCCATTTGCGGCGGGCTTTCGCGACCAGCTTGGCCGGGTTCTGGTTGTTGCGGCGGTGCGCCTCTATCGGCACCAGGATCGGCCCGCCGTTCATGACGAGTCGAGCAACGAGATCGATCCGGCGTTCACGGGGGAAACGGCGGTTGGCGTTCTCGGAATCGGTTCGGGCTTCGGTGAGCTCCCCAGGGTCGTAGTCGATACCGGCGATCTTGAGCAGCTCCAGCGTGTCGGCCGGGTTCAAGCGTGCTACTTCGAGGATCGCCTCGTGCTGCGGTGTGATGCCGTCGCGGGCCAATAGGCCTCCTTCAGCACTCGAAAGGATGCGCTGTCAGCGCGGCTAACTCGTTCGCGTGAAGAAAGGTGACGGCAAATCCCCGAAAGATGGAGGAAGTCACATTCACGTAAGGAGCGGGCGTATCCGCGTAAACCGAAGGGCCCGATCGCTACGCGATCGGGCCCTTTCGTGTTCGTCTTCTAGAAGCGCCTGTAGGCGCCGAACTGGCGGTCTCCGGCGTCGCCCAGGCCGGGGACGATGTAGGCCTTCTCGTTCAGCTCGGGGTCGACCGCCGCGGTCGTCATCTTCATGGCGATCCCCGAGGCGTCCAGCTTCGCGATGCCGTCCGGCGCGCACAGGACGCTGATCAGGTCGATGTCGGTGCAGCCCCTGGCGGCGATCATCTCGCAGCAGCGCAGCAGCGAGCCGCCGGTGGCGACCATCGGGTCCAGCACGATCACGTGCCGCCCGGCCAGGTCGTCCGGCAGCGACTCCATGTACGCGTACGGCTCGTGCGTCTCCTCGTCCCGGGCCAGGCCCACGAACCCCATCGAGGCGTCCGGGATCATCGCCTGCGCCGCGTCGGCCATGCCGAGCCCGGCGCGCAGCACCGGGACGAGCACCGGCGGGTTCCCCAGCCGGTAGCCCTTCGCGGGGGCGACCGGGGTCCTGATCCCGTACTCGGTCACGGCCACGTCGCGCGTGGCCTCGTAGACGAGCATCATGGTGAGCTCGTGCAGGGCGGCCCGGAACCTCGGCGAGTCCGAGCGCTCGTCCCGCATGGCGGTGAGGCGCTCGGCGGCGAGCGGGTGTTCGACGATCTTGACATCCACGGTTCCCAACCTTAACGTCCAGCTCGCCGCGCTAATGTGAGCTGGTCACCACAGTCCGCATCCCGCCTGCCGGGAGTTTGGATACCATCGGGTCATGGGATCAATTTTGAGCGGCACTGAGGCCGCCTCCCTCGTCCGCGCCCTCCCCGGCGTCGACGCGGTCGGCCTCGAAGCGCGCGCGGCGGGGCTCGCCACCCGCTCGGTCAAGAAGGAGTCGAAGGCCAAGGCCATCGACCTCGCCATCAGCATGATCGACCTGACCACCCTGGAGGGCGCCGACACCCCCGGGAAGGTCCGGTCCCTCGCCGCCAAGGCCGCGCGGCCCGACGGCGACGCCCCCTCGACCGCCGCCCTCTGCGTCTACCCCTCGATGGTCCCCGCGGCCGCCGAGGCCCTCGCGGGCACCGGCGTCAAGGTCGCCTCGGTCGCCACCGGGTTCCCCGCCGGGCAGGTGCCCCTGGAGGTCCGCCTCGCCGACACCGAGGCCGCCGTGCGGGCCGGGGCCGACGAGATCGACATGGTCATCAACCGCGGCGCGTTCCTCGCCGGCGACCTCGACCTGGTCTTCCGCGAGATCAAGGCCGTCAAGGCCGCCGCGGGCGAGGCCCGGCTCAAGGTCATCCTCGAGACCGGCGAGCTCGCGACCTACGACGACGTGCGCCGCGCCTCCTGGCTCGCCATGCACGCCGGGGCCGACTTCATCAAGACCTCCACCGGCAAAGTGGGCGTCAACGCGACCCTCCCGGTCACCCTGCTCATGATGCAGGCCGTGCGCGACTACCGGGCCGCCACGGGCGTCCAGGTCGGCGTCAAGCCCGCCGGCGGCATCCGCAACACCAAGGACGCCATCAAGTACCTGGTGTGCGTCAACGAGGTCCTCGGCGACGACTGGCTGTCGAACGAGTGGTTCCGCTTCGGCGCCTCCAGCCTCCTCAACGACCTGCTCATGCAGCGCCAGAAGCTCAAGACCGGCCACTACTCCGGCCCCGACTACGTGACGGTGGACTAGATGTTCGAGTACGCGCCCGCGCCCGAGTCGGTGCGGCCCCAGATCAAAGAGCACTACGGCCTGTTCATCGACGGGGAGTTCGTCGACGGGCAAGCCGACTTCAAGTCGGTGGACCCGTCCACCGAGGAGTCCCTGTTCACGGTGGCCGAGGCCGGAGAGGCCGACGTCGCGAAGGCCGTCGCCGCCGCCCGCCGCGCCCACGAGACCGTGTGGGGCCCCATGAGCGGCGCCGAGCGCGGCAAGTACCTCTTCCGGATCGCCCGGCTCCTCCAGGAGCGGGCCCGCGAGTTCGCCGTCGCCGAGTCCCTCGACAACGGCAAGCCCATCAAGGAGACCCGCGACTTCGACGTCCCGACCGCGGCGCAGCACTTCTTCTACCACGCCGGATGGGCCGACAAGCTCGCCTACGCGGGCCTGGGGCCGGACCCGCGGCCGCTGGGCGTGGTGGGCCAGGTCATCCCGTGGAACTTCCCGCTGCTCATGCTGGCGTGGAAGATCGCGCCCGCGCTCGCGTGCGGGAACACGGTGGTGCTCAAGCCCGCCGAGACCACGCCGCTGACCGCGCTCATGTTCGCCGAGCTGTGCCAGGAGGCCGACCTGCCCCCGGGCGTGGTCAACATCCTGCCCGGCGCCGGGGCCACCGGCGCGGCGCTCGTCGACGCCGCCGTGGACAAGGTCGCGTTCACCGGCTCCACCGCCGTGGGCCGCGCCATCGCGAAGGCCGTCGCGGGCTCGAAGAAGAAGGTCACCCTGGAGCTGGGCGGCAAGGCCGCCAACATCGTCTTCGACGACGCCGCGATCGACCAGGCCGTCGAGGGGATCGTCAACGGGATCTTCTTCAACCAGGGGCACGTGTGCTGCGCCGGTTCGCGCCTGCTCGTGCAGGAGTCGGTGGCCGGCGAGGTCCTGGAGCGGCTCAAGGCCCGCGTCGCCACGCTGCGCGTGGGCGACCCGCTGGACAAGAACACCGACATCGGCGCGATCAACTCCGCCGAGCAGCTCGAGCGCATCACCGCGCTGGCGAAGGCCGGCGAGGAGGAGGGCGCCGACGCCTGGCAGCCCGCCTGCGACCTGCCCGAGCGCGGGTTCTGGTTCCGCCCCACCGTGTTCACCGGCGTGCAGCAGTCCATGCGGATCGCCCAGGAGGAGATCTTCGGGCCGGTGCTGTCGGTGCTGACCTTCCGCACGCCCGACGAGGCGATCGCGAAGGCCAACAACACCCCGTACGGCCTGTCGGCGGGGGTGTGGACCGAGAAGGGCTCCAAGATCCTGTGGGCGGCCGAGCGGCTGCGCGCGGGCGTGGTCTGGGCCAACACGTTCAACCAGTTCGACGCCGCCAGCCCGTTCGGCGGCCTGAAGGAGTCCGGTTACGGCCGCGAGGGCGGCCGCCAGGGACTGGAGGCCTACCTCGATGTCTGACCGTCTGCGCGTCAACAAGACCTACAAGCTGTACGTGGGCGGGAAGTTCCCCCGTTCGGAGTCCGGAAGGAGCTACCCGGTGAGCAGCCCCGACGCCACCGTGCTGGCGAACGCCGCCATGGCCAGCCGCAAGGACGCCCGCGACGCCGTGGCCGCCGCCCGCAAGGCGCAGCGGCCGTGGGCGGGGCAGACCGCGTACCTGCGCGGGCAGATCCTGTACCGGGCCGCCGAGATGCTCGAAGGCAGGGCGGGGCAGTTCGCCGAGGAGGTCGCCGAGGCCACCGGCGCCGAACCCCATGAGGCCCTGGGGACCGTGGAGGCGGCGATCGACCGGCTCGTGCACTACGCGGGCTGGACCGACAAGTACGCGTCGGTGCTCGGCGGGGCCAACCCGGTCGCCGGGCCGTACTTCAACCACACCAAGCCCGAGCCGCTCGGCGTCGTCGCGGTCGTCGCGCCGCAGGACGACCCGTTCCTGGGCCTGGTCGAGGCCCTCGCGCCGGCGATCGCGACCGGGAACACCGTCGTGGTCCTCGCGAGCGAGTCGAAGCCGCTGCCCGCGTTGAGCTTCGGGGAGGTGCTCGCCACCTCGGACCTGCCCGGCGGGGTAGTGAACCTGTTGAGCGGCAAGGTCGCCGAGGTCGCGCCGCACCTGGCGTCCCACGCGGACGTCAACGGGCTCGACCTGGGCGGCGTCGGCGACGCCGCGCTCGCCGCGGAGCTGGAGGCCGCCGCGGCCGGGACGCTGAAGGTCGTGCGCCGCCCCGGCCGGGCCGGCGCCTCGCTCGACCTGCTGCGGCAGTGGACCGAGTACAAGACCGTGTGGCACCCGGCCGGGATGGCCGCCGCCGCGGGCGGGGCGTACTAGCGGGGAAAGGGGCCGCATCGCGGCCCTTTTCCGTATTCCATTGAGAAAAGCGCATACCGGTTGCGACGCCGCATGCGGCGTGGTCGTAGGCTGTTCCCCAGCTAGACGACTCTATGTTGACGACTGCGGGAGGGACGCGACATGGCGGCCGAATCCAACGCCTCGGAGCGCAGCGCCGAGACCGACAAGCTCTGGAACGAGACCGGGGTGGACCCGGTGGAGCTCCACCTGGGCAAGGACTCCGGCTTCACCCTGCGCGCCTACCGGATGTCGGACACCCTGCCGGGCCCGAAGAACGCCCAGGAGTCCGAGGACGCCGAGGCGGAGGCCGTGGCGAAGGAGGAGGACGCCCCCGTGGAGGACGCGGAGGGCCGCCCCGACATCGCCGACGACGCCGAGGACGAAGACGCCCCCGAGCCCGACGCGGCCGACTTCGAGGACGACGAGGAGCCCGCGGCCGAGGCCGAGGAGGACGCCCTCGACGCCGAGCCCGAGGAGGTCCCGGTCTTCTTGACCCGCAAGGGGAAGCTGCTGGTCTTCCGGGAGGCGGAGGCGCTCGTCGCGTACGTCAGGGAGCACGACGACCACGACCTCGCGGCGATCGAGGAGTACGCCGAGCTCCAGGAGCGCCTGAGCGCCGACGACGTCGTCTGTGACGAAGCCGACACCTACGAGCTGGACCTGGTCGTGGCGAACCTGCGCGGCGGGCACGACACCTGGGAGCCCGAGCTGCTCATCAAGGCCGCCGAGGTCGGCCGCGACCTCGGCTACGCGCTCAAGAACGACTCGATCGTCGGCTCCCTCGCCTCCGGGTCCCCGCTCGACGACCTCGACGAGGCCTTCCGCGTCGTCGTCGAGGGCGGCCTGCGCGGGAAGCTCGCGAAGCGGCGGCTGCGCAAGAACGACGCCCAGCAGGCGGCGATCGCCTGGCGCGGCGTCATCGCGAAGGTCAACGACCATGTGGAATGGCGCGGATAGGACCGGACCCCATCGGCCGAACAGCCCATTCCGACTCGTACGCCCAGATCGATTCCCGGTGCCGCCGCACTGTAGTCGCGGCGGCACCACTGCGTTATTCCAATGTGGAATCCCCAGGTCAGGGCGGACTGGGAATTGACGCAAATGCCTGTTATGACCTTCCCGCCCTTCATGAACCCGCACTGGCTGTCCGGTTGCAGAACCGAGTATTCTGCGGAAAACTGATAACGGACTGGTAAAAACGGGCCGGGCGCAAGCCTCGCCGACAGGGAACGGCGCCCGGGCGGGCGCGCCCTACGAGAGGAGCTCCGCGGGTGCAAGTGTTCTGCGGCATCACCATCGACCAGCAGGTAGCGGGAGCCGGGCACGGCGACACGACCTGCGCGGTCGCCCTCGTCGCGGCCGGCGGCGGACTCATCGCCACCGACACCTTCGGCGACGATCCGCGCGGCTGGGTCCGCTTCAACGGGCTCCTCGCCAGATCGGCCCCCGGCCAGTCCGTCTCGGTGGCCGTCGACGCCGACGTCGTCCAGCTGGCCGAGTACGCCGCCGCCGCCGGGCAGCTCGTCGTCCGCGCCCCCGGCCGCACCTCGCGCTCCAAGGACGCGCTCGACGACGCCATCGCGATCGCCCGCGGCCTGGCCACCGGCGAGGTCTCGGGCCAGCCGTTCGCCGCGCGCCCTGAGATCAACGCTCTGCGCCCCATCCTGGACACGGTGGCCTCGGCCGCCAGGGCCCGCCACGACGCGTCAGAGGCGCTCACGTGCCTCCTGCGCGCGGTCTTCCCCGCGGCCCTGGCCGCCTGGGACGACCCGAGCGAGGCCAACGCCGTCGCGATCCTCACCCGGCTCCCCCAGCCCGGCGCGCTCCAGTCGATCTCGACCGAGGAGCTGGCCGCCGACCTGGCGACCGTGGCCGACCCCGGCCAGGTCGCGGCGATGGCCGGCGCGCTCACCGAGGCGATCCGCGAGATCGGCGGCGGGGACGACCCGTCCGTCGCCCCGTCCGTCTCGGCCACCGCCGAGGCGGTCTCGGCCTGGGACCGCTCGCTCGAGGGCCTCATCGGCCTCCTCCAGGCCAAGCGCCCCCGCCTCGACGCGCCCGCGCCCGCCGCGGCGCAGGAGCCGACCGAGGAGCGCACCTCCCCGCGCCGCCGCCGCGGCCAGGACACGCACACCACCGTCCGCCTCCCGGGCGACCTGCCGGACCGCCAGAGCCTGCGGGCCCTCGACCCGGCCTCGCAGCTCCACTCGCTGGTCCAGGCCGACCTCGAGGCGACCCAGGTGCTCCCGCCGGAGCCCCAGGAGCGCCAGACGGTCGACGGCGACCACCACACGCAGTCGATCCGGCGCCGCCGCCGCGCCGAGCCCGCCGAGCTCCCCCAGAACCAAGACGTCTTCCAGCCCAAGGAGCCGTACAAGCCCGACCCGGAGCCGCGCCGCCACCCGTGGCAGCCGAAGGAGGACGTCCGCATGGTGGACGTCGCGAGCCTCATGGACGACGACGGGCTGCTGATCATGGGCCAGGCCCGCAGCGCCTGGTTCAAGCGGCCCGAGAGCGAGGAGCCCGAGTCGGAGTCGTGGAACCTCCCCGGCGACGAGGGCTGGCGCACCGCCCGCACCGTCAACGAGACCCCTGCGACCGAGGAGCCGACCACCCCGACCGGCCTGCCGCGCCGCAAGCCCCAGGCGAACCTGGTGCCCGGCGCCGTGGTCGCCGACGAGCGCGACCGCTTCGACGAGCCGATCGAGCGCGACCCGGAGCTGCTGGCGCAGAACACCGCCGGTTACTTCAAGGGCTGGGGCCGCGCGCGCGGCGCGCGTCCCGGCACGGCCTCCCGGACGGAGAGGATGGCCGCCCGATGAGCGCCAACCTCGGCGTCTACGAGCGCTCCCTGAGCATGCTGCTCGGCTCGCTCGTGGCGCGCACCCCCGGCCTGTCGCACGCGGTCCTCGTCAGCGTCGACGGCCTGCCGCTGGCGGTCTCGGCAGGACTCCCGAAGGAGCGCGCGGACCAGCTGGCGGGCATCGGATCGGGCCTGCTCTCCATGGGCGAGGGCGCGGGCCGGTCGATGGACCACGGGCCGACCCAGCAGGTCATCGTGGAGATGGCCGAGGGCGTGCTCCTGGCCGCCCCGGTGGGCCCGCAGATCTGCCTGACGCTGCTGGCGGTGTCGCAGTGCGACCGCGAGCAGCTCGGCTACGAGCTGGGCCAGTTCACGATGCAGGTGGGGCCGCTGCTCAACGAGGCCCTGACGAACACGGGGTCGATCCCGAAGGTCGTCTTAACGACGCCGTCGCGCAAGGGCTCCGGGGCTCCCGCCTCGGGGCCCTTCACGCGTCGGGGGTGAGTTCGGCGCGGTAGCGCGCCAGCTCCCGGCCGGACGCGGCCGGGACCATCGCGATGCGGGCCATGGCGTCCCGGGCGACGGGCCGGTCTGCGCGCAGGTCGACCGCCATCGTCGCGGACGCCCCGCCGAGTTCGACGGCGGTGTCCGCGCCGGTGAGCACCGCCGGAGGCGGCGGTGCGGCGATGTCGACGCGGTGCGCGCCCGGCGCGAGCCGGTACTCGTTGACCCCCCACGCGGCCGGGACCGGTTCGCCGTCCACGGTGACCAGCGGGGCGTCGACCCACGGGCGGGCCTCGGGCGGGTACGCCTCCCCGAAGCGCTTCACGCGCGCCGCGGCCGCCTCCGCCTCGCGGGCGGGGTCGGGCCCGGGCGCGAAGGCCGAGCGGCGCAGGCGCCTGGGGTACTCCTCGCCGATGCGCGAGCGCATGTCGATCGGCGGCGCCTCGGGCACGTCCCGGGGCTGCGGCGACCGGACGAAGGTGAGGCCCAGCCGCAGCACCGCCATGCCGTCCGAACCCGCCGGCGCGGCCGTGTCGTGCGGGTCGATCAGGCGCCAGGAGCCGCCCGGGAACGGCTGCGGCGCATGGAGGGCCGCGGGGAGCGATCCGAGGCGGCGCTCGGCGCGGGCGACCGCGAGGCGCTGGAGGAGCCTCACGGCCCAGTGGCCCAGGACCGCACACACGACGCCGATCGCCAGGGCCGCGAGCAGTCCGAGGGCCGTCGGCGGGTCGAGCGGGGCCATGAGGGCCGCGCCGAGGACGACCCCGGCGACGAGCGCGAGGGCGGTGACGGGCACGTCGACCAGGTAGCCGATCCGGCGCGGCACCGCTCCCGTCGCGGTCATGGGGAACTGGCGCAGGAACGCCGCGCCGCGGAGCGAGGCGTCCGCGCGCTGCGGCACGAAGGACGAGACCGCGGCGTGGCCGCCCGGGCGCATCCGGACCGGGTGGTACCCGGCCGAGGCCCCCGCCTGGACCTGCACGAGGTGGTCCCCCGCCTCCAGGGTGACCAGGCCCCGGCCGAAACCGGTCGCGACCGGCTCGCCGTCGACGAGGACCACCGGCGTGAACGGCCGCGTGTCGTCGTGCTCGCCGATCGGGCCGAGCAGGTCGGACTCGAGGACCAGGAGGCCGCCGCCCTGCGGTGGCCGCGGCCCCGGACCGCCGCCGACGCGGACCGGCCGCGACCCGTACCGCAGGCGAAAGCGCCTGCGGCGCTTGGCGTAGTAGGCCTCGGAGAGCACCGGCCGGGTCGGGCGCCCGAGCGGGTGCGCCGCGATCTCGTACGGCGCCGCGCGGACGCCGCCGAGCGCGCGGATCCACGCCCAGTTCACTGGAAGGCCTGCTGGGCCACCCTGGTGCCGTTGACGATCGCGTTCTTGTGGGTCTTGAGGAAGTCGAGGACCGGGCGGATCTTCTCGAGGATCTCGGCGATGACGCCGACGACCTTCGCGGCGCCCTCGGCGATCCGCAGGACCTTCGCGATCGAGTTGAGCGCCTTCATGACCAGGGAAGCGACGCGGGCGATGCCGCTGGCGATCGCGGTGGCCACGGTGGCGCCGAAGGTGGCGATCCCGGCCGCGACCTGCGGGAGCAGGTTCGTGATCATCCACGAGACGCCCTTGGCGATGAGGTCGACGATGTCCTGCCGCAGCAGCTTCGCGAGGTCGGCCATCTGGAGCAGCAGCGCGTTCATGCCGATCGCCACGAACCCCATCACGGACACCGACCGGCCGAGCTCGTCGACGCGGGTGCGCGCGGCGTCGCCGTCCTCGCCGACCCAGGCCGCCAGCTCGGCGGCGCCGGTCGCGGAGATGTACTCGCCGGTCTGCTGGGCGCCCTCGGAGACCTTCACCCACATCTCGGCGGACTTGCGCATCCGGGTCTCGTTGCCCGAGACGACGCCGACCAGGTCCTCCAGGGGCTGGAACAGCTGGATGAGGAAGTCGATGACGGTGCCCGCCAGCCACTGCACGGGGTCGAACTTGGGGTCGGTGACGTGCTCGACGAAGGCCGCGTAGTCCTGGGCCATGTCCATGACCGAGGTGACGTCGCCGGCGAGGCCGGTGACGGCGGTGGCGATGCCGTCCCAGTCGCTGAGGCCCTCGATCTTGGAGAAGTTCTTGTACGTGTTGAGGCCCGCCGTGACCGGCGCGGTGGCGCTCTGGAGCATGTTCATGCCGCTGTTGGAGTGCTGGGAGCGGGCGTTGTAGAGGAGGTTCCCGTCCGCGTCGCGGCCGCTGACGCGGACGTCGGTGCCGACGGCGTCCCCGGCGCGGTTCTGGTGGGTGTCGCTCCCCGAGCCCGCCAGGCGCTGGTTCGCCCACTGGTGGAGCCCGGAGTGGGCGTCGTCGGAGGCGACGCCTCGGGAGCCCTTGCCGCTCACCGCGTCGTAGGCCTCCTGGGCCCCGGGGGTCCAGTCGTTGACGCCGGGCTGCTGCGGGAGGGCGCCGTCGTTCCAGGTGGGCTCCTGGACCTCGTCGGACATCAGTTGCCGCCCTTCATCTCGGAGCCGATCCGCTCCAGTGCGGCGGCGATCTCGGCGTCGTTGTCCTCGTGGTCGGCGGCGCACTCCTCGAGGCGCGAGCTCAGGCCCTCGACGGCTTCGGCGGCGTCCTTGAGCGCGGGGTGGAAGACCATCTCGCTGACGCCGAAGTACAGGCCGGCGAAGGGGATGCCGCCGAGGCCCCAGGTCCACCAGTCGGGGTCGGCCTCGTGGGCGTAGTCGGCGAGGGCGTCGACCTCGCCGGTGGTCTCGCGGAGCGCGGCGGCGGCGCGGCGCAGCTGCTCGGCGTCGACGTCGATCCAGGGCATGTCGGGTCTCCGTTCGGGGGCGGGCGGCCGGGCCGCCGGGGGCGCTTCGACCGTGCCCGCCGGGCTTCGCCGGCCCGGGCGGGCACGGTGACGAGCTTATGACACCGCTGCCAGCGCGGTCGGGAGCGCCGGGGGGTCGGACAGGCGGCGGGGTGCAGACGGTTCGGTTGAGTGCGACGCGGGAGGGCCCGGTCCGGTGTTCGGTGAACGCGCGGGGGCGAGGAGGTCGTTGTGGATCGGAGTGGCGATGAAAGCGCTCTGGCCGGGGCGGGTCGCGGTCAGAGCGGGCAGCGAGGGAGGAGTCCTCTCAGCCGGGGTGGGGATGTCGGATTCGGAGTGCGCGGGTGGTGGAGGTCAAGGCGGGCGGCGACGGAGGGGTGGGTGGATGCCGGGGCGGAGTGGCGGGCGTCGGGCCGCGGTGGTCGGAGTGGATGGTGGCGGGGCCGCGGTGGTCGGCGCGGACGGCGTCGGGGTCGCGGTCGGCCTCGCGCCGTAGCACCCCTGACTAAAGTTATGCCTGTTCAGGCAGGTTTTCATACCTTCGACCGATGACAGTCCGGAGTCAACCTGTCACCATTGATACAGCGTGAAAGAACGACAACCAGGCAAGTATTCGAGCACAGTGGAAAGGAGGCCAGGTCCCAATGAACACCTGCACCACCACCCCGGACGCCCCCTCCCTTATCGGCACCGCCGACCGGGCCGCTCAGGCCCGGGAACTGCGCGCCACCCTCGATACAGCGGCCGCCGGTATCAATGCCTTCCACGCCCAGGTGCTTTCCACAGTCATTGCGATGAAAGAACGGAACCTCCACCGCTCGGCCTTCGGGTTCTCGGCGCTGCGGGACTTGTTGCTGTCGCAGTTCGACTTCACGTTCAACACCGCCGGAGCGATCGCGGCGATCGCACGCCTGTCGGGCAAGTTCCGGATCCTCACCAAAGCAGCAGTCTCGGGGGAAGCCCGGATCGATCAGGTCGCCTACGCCGTCCGCCAACTCGACCAGACCCCGGCGATGCGCCTGTTCGCCCGCACCCCCTTCCGCGAAGCAGTCCCCTCCCCCTTCGACCCCGCCGTGGAGTGCGCGACTCCTGAGGCGATGGTGGCCCAGTACTGCCAGCACGCCCCCTTCAACGACCTCCAGCATCACCTCGAGGGGCTGTGGGCGGCCATCGCCGCAGAAACCGAACTGCTGGATGCGCTCGGGGAGCAGTCGTTGCAGCGCCTCGACCTGGTCGAGACCGGGAACGGCATGTGGCACCTCGAAGCCGAACTCACCGCCACCACCGGCAGGCTCCTCGACAAATACCTCAAGACCGCCTGCCCACCACCCCGCCAAGACGAGACCGACACTGACGGGGTCCTGCCCCCGCAAGCCAACCGCCACGCCGAAGCCCTGCACCAGCTCCTCGCCGGATACGGCGCCTCACCCGAAGCCGCCACCCGGCACGGACACACCGCGACCCTGAACCTGACCGTGGACATCGCGACCTTGCGCGGGGAGGACACCGGGCGGGTGCCCCTGCTGGACGGCGACCCGATCTCGCTCGCCCAGGCCCGGCTCCTGGCCTGCGAAGCCCTGACCATCCCCAGCGTGTTCAACTACGCCACCGGCGAAGCGGTCGAACTCGGCCGCGCCCTACGCCTCCCGAATGCCGCTCTGCGTAGGAAACTCGAGCTTGAACAGCCCGGAGGGTGTGTTTGGCACGGCTGCTCCCGGCCCGTCGCCTGGACCGAAGCCCACCACATCATCCACTGGGCCGACGGCGGCCCCACCAACGCCGCCAACCTGATCCTGGTGTGCCGGTTCCACCACGGCCGCCTCCACACCGAAGGCTGGACCGTCACCAAGACCGGCCCCGGCCAGGCGGTCATCACCCACCACGACCACCACACCAGCAGCGGCACTGGCACTGGCGCTGGCACTCACGGTCGCCGCGGGGGTGACGATGCCGGGTGCGGGTGTGCGGACTGGCGCACCGACGCCGACATGGACACCGAGCATCAGAGTTCGGGCTGGGATCTGTTCCCCACCGGCCTCTACCGGACCGAATGGTCCGAGACGTTGCAACCGGACCTCGACGGCCACGCCGCCATCATCGAAAGCGAACGCGCCCAAGCCGCCATGCGTGAAGCCCGCGCCAAAGCACGAGCACGATTCACCACCGGCAGCGCCAGCAGCGCCGACCGCAGCGATCACAGCCAACACGCCCCGGCCGCCACGCCGACGCCACCGGCCGCACCGACAGCCGAAGCCGAAGCATCATCACCAAAAGCGCCCGCCCTCGCGGGAACAGCCACCACGGCCAGGACGATCAAGACGGTCAGGCCAGTGACCCCAGCCGGGCCGGTCGGGCCCATCGACTACGGCGAACCACCGTTCTTACCCCGCCCCAGCAGGCGACTGCTGGGGGACACGAGGCCACACCACACCACTAGGCCCGCAGCCCGAACCCCCACGGGGCCGGGCCCCCCAGCATGCCCACACCCCGAAGACCGTCACCCCACCCCACCCCGACCATGACCCCACCCCGTCATCAACGCCCGCCCTCACCGCAACCCTCCACCACCCTGAAGCCGAAGTCCCCCAAGGAGGCAACCACCTCGTTGTCGCCGCCCGCCCTGACTCCGAGCCCCCACCAGCCTCGAACCCGAACACCCGCCCCGAGAAACAGCCACCCCTCCATCGCCGCCCGCCCTCACCTCACGTGCCTCCACACTCCGAAGCCGAAGTCCCCGCCTGATGCACGATCGTCCCGCTGTCGCCGCCGGTCCTGACCATGAGCATCCGCCGTCTGGAGGCCGAAGACCGACCTCAGGAAGCGACCACCTCTTGTCGCCGTCCGCCCTGGCCTCTCGCACCGGCCGCCCCGAGGTGCAAGTGCCCCGCTCGGGAGGGAACCGCCCCTTCACCGCGTCCGCGTCCGCGTCGGGTTCGAGCGAGCACTGCCCCCGGTTGGGAACCCGAACCCAGTACCTCGGCGAAGACTCTCAAGCGCTGAGTTCGGCGACGGTCCGATGGTCCTTCGGGAAGAGCGATCCGATCAGGAGCCGGTCGAGCCCTGGCAGGTTCATGGCACGGAACCCCCAGCGCCGCAGCAGGAGCTTGACCGCCGAGGTCGGCAGGAACCATTCGGTGACCCGGTCCCGGGCCGCCTCCTGCACCCCGCTCACGACCGGATGCCAGCGCGCCTCGTAGTCGGCGACGCCTTCGGCGACCGAGGAGGCCTGGGAAAGGCGCTCGGCCAGGATGAACGCGCCCGCGACGCCGAGCGAAGCGCCTTGGCCGGCTATCAGCGAGACCGCATAGGCGGCGTCGCCGACCAGGACCACCCGTCCGTCGTGCCACCGCGGCATGTCGATCTGGGCGACCTGGTCGTAGTAGACCTGGTCGGGCGGCGGGCACAGCTCCAAGGCGCGGTCGGCCAGGGCGCCCATGCCCGAGTACTCGCGGCAGAGGGCGGCGCGCGGGTCGGCGGGCAGGACCGGGTCGGTGGTGCGGTGCACGGTGAAGACCGCCACGCGGTCGCCGCCGATGCCGTAGAAGCCCATCTGGCGGTTCAGGGTCTCGGTGAGCACGAACCGTCCGCGGACCCGTTCGGCCGTCTCGCGGTCGGTGAAGGTGAACGCGCCGGTGTGCATGCCGAGGAAGCGCAGGTAGTCCTCCTCAGGGCCGAATGCGAGCGCTCGGACGCGGGAGTGGATGCCGTCGGCGCCCACGATGAGGTCGGCTTCGATGGCGGTGCCGTCGGAGAGCACGGTCTTGTCGCCGTCGATCCGGTCGATGGTGGTGCTGTAGCGGAGGTCCACTTCAGGGGCGAGCGACTCGCGCAGCAGGCGTTCGAGCTCGGGCCGCATGAGGCTGGCGATCTGGCCGCCCAGGGCCTTGGCGAACAGGTCGTAGTCGACGCGCACCGTGACGCGGTCGTGGCCGTCGACGTAGCGCATTTCGCTGACGGACCCGGCGGCCCGGTGCAGCGCCGACCGCAGGCCCATCGCGGTCAGGGCCTCGTAGCCGGGCCCGAAGAAGTCGATCATGTAGCCCTGGGTGCGGGGGCCGGGCGCGTGGTCGATGAGGTGCACGTTCCATCCGTGGTGGTGAAGGCGGTTCGCGAGGGCGAGGCCGGCGATGCCCGCACCGCAGATGACGGTTTCCATTCGTGTG
This sequence comes from Glycomyces amatae, assembly GCF_020991375.1. Lineage (GTDB taxonomy): Bacteria > Actinomycetota > Actinomycetes > Mycobacteriales > Micromonosporaceae > Glycomyces > Glycomyces amatae. The sequence goes on from NZ_JAJLQZ010000004.1 coordinate 436,590, forward strand.
TTCCTTCCCTTCAGGCTTCGACGACTCGCCGCAGGAGCGGCGCGATGCGGACGGCGGAGAGGTTCGGATCGAGGCCCTTGTGAAGCAGGAACCCGTCGATCACGGCCAGGATGAAGGCCGCGGCGTCATCCGGGGCGGGGTGGCCCGCGCGGTCGAGCGCCGCGGCGAGAACGCCGCGGAAGTCGAGCATGAGCGCCTGCATGCGCTCGTGCAGGAGCACGTCTCGGGTGGCGGCGAGGTACGCCTCGATGAACAGCAGCGACGTCGGATCGTCCCCGGTATGACCGTCGAGTCCGGACAGCACCGCGTCGATGCCCTCGGCGGGGTCCTCGGCGGCGGCGAGAAAGGCGGCGGTGCCGCCGAGCATGTCGCCCATCGCCTCGAGAACGGCTTGGCGCAGCAGCGCCTGGAGGGACTCGAAATGGTAGTGGACGAGTCCGGGACGGACGCCGGCGCGTTCGGCCAGAATGCGAGTGCTGACGGCGTTCCAGCCGATCTCGCCGATGAGGTCCCGGGCGGCGGCCAGCAGTCGTTCCCGCGCCACCCGGCCGCGTTCGATGTTGGTCGGCGCCGCCATCACCACTCCTTGGTCAATCGTATTGGACAATTGACCAAATATAGCTCGCGTCGACTCGCATGCCATCCGTGCGCGTCCGGCGGCGAGGCTTCCGGGTCGGCGCTGCGGCCCCCAGGGCACGCGAAGGGGCCCGAGGAATCATCCTCGGGCCCCTTCGCATGGTCCAGGTGGTTCGGGTCAGCCTAGACGGTCAGCGTCCGGTTGTGGGCACTTAGTGGACGCCGACGGTGCGGGTGCGGCGCATCGACAGCACGTACTCGACGAGCTTGATGAGCACCTGCTTGGTGGACTCCCGGTTGCGCGCGTCGGTGTACATCACGGGGACGTCGTGCGAGATCTGGAGCGCGTCGCGGATGTCGTTGAGCTCGTGGAGCTGCTTGCCGTCGAAGCAGTTCACCGCCACCAGGTAGGGAAGCTTGCGGTGCTCGAAGAAGTCGATCACCGAGAAGCAGTCGGCGAGACGGCGGGTGTCGACCAGGACGATGGCGCCGATCGCGCCGCGCACCAGCTCGTCCCACATGAACCAGAAGCGGGTCTGGCCCGGCGTGCCGAACAGGTACAGGATGAGGTCCTGGTCGATGGTGATACGACCGAAGTCCATCGCCACCGTGGTCGTCGCCTTGTCGGGCACCAGGTTGTTGTCGTCGACGCCCTCGGAGGCGGAGGTCATGATCGCCTCGGTCGTCAACGGGGTGATCTCGGAGACCGATCCGACCAAGGTCGTCTTGCCGACGCCGAAGCCTCCGGCGATGACGATCTTGGCAGAGGTCACACGAGAGGTGTCTGCGGGTGAGTTCATTAGGGTCTATAGCCTCCTGAGTCCACTGAGGACGCGCTCAAGGAGCTCGGTTCCGACCGACTCGTCGGCGCCGTCCGCGTCGAAGCCGGTGGGTTCGTGCACTGCCAGCAGTCCGTCGGCCGCCATGTCGGCGACCAGCACGCGGGCGACGCCGAGGGGCACCTCCATGCGCGCGGCGATCTCGGCGAGGGACTGGAGCCGACCGCCGCACAGGTCGACGATCACCTTCTGCTCCCTGCCGCCGAGGAACTGCCCGGACCTGCCTCGGGCGGTGGTCTCCACCAGCGCTTCGAGGGCGATCTCCAATTGGGGCCGCGTGCGGCCGCGCGTGACCGCGTACGGTCTGACGAGTGAGCCGGTCGGCTCATCACCACCGAGGACCATTGTTACCTCCAACCGCGGCTCGCAGATCCCACAATCGTTGTGCCGCAGTCTTGTCAGTTATCCATGTACCGAGTGCCAGGGGAGGCACCGGCCCGTCGCCTGGGGATGCGACGGAGGGGTAGGTTGTTCAGTTCGTCCCACTCTCGCAGCGCTGCGCTCGAATGGAGCCTACCGTGCCGCACGCCCGCGCGCCAAACGCGCACCGGCGGCGGTGCGGATCAGCTTCGGGCCGAAGGCGTCAACGCCTGGCCGACCCGGTCGACCAGGAGGGCCATCTCGTAGCCGACCTGGCCCACGTCGCAGTTCTTCGACGCCAGCACCGCGAACGAGGAGCCGTCGCTGATGGACATGAGGAACAGGAATCCACGGTCCATCTCGACCACCGTCTGGAGGACGGCGCCGCCCTCGAAGCAGCGGGACGCGCCCTGGGTCAGGCTCACCAGACCCGAGGTCACCGCCGACAGCTGGTCGGCCCGGTCCCTGGGGAGGTCCCGGGAGGACGCCAGCAGCAGACCGTCGGCGCTGACCGCCACGGCGTGCGCCACTCCCGGCACGCGTTCGGCGAAGCCGGCAAGCAGCCAGCCCAGGTCCTGGACCGAGGTTCCACCAGTGCTCATCGTTTGCGCTCCTTAGTAGCGTCTGCCGTGTTGCGGTTCAGCGACTCAGTTACCGTCATTGCCACGTCCTCGCTGCACCCCACGGTGATAGGCCGACAGCAGGCCCCGAATGCCCTCGGGGTTGCGCTTCTGCGCGCTGACGGTCTCCTGTGATTCCTCCACTGCGCCGGGAACCAGGCGGTCCATCGGCTTGCGCTTGGGGAGCCCCACCGAGGTCGTCTCGTCGACGACCGTGTCGGCGAAGGCGTTGTCGACCCGCGACCAGCCGTCGTCGGCGGCCGTGCGCCAGGCGTAGGAGCCGGACTCGGTCTCGGAGGCGGTGTTGAGGCGGCGTCGTTCCAGGCCAGAGGCCGCCGGCGACTCGTCGGCGGGCGTGGTCTGCATGGTCGGGCCTTCCGTGGGCTGCGGAGGGGAGGGCGGCGTCGCGTCCCAAGCCGTGGCGGTGGACTCGTCCGCACCTGATTGGTCAGCGTAACGCGGCGCCGAGGTCTCCGCCACCTCCGAGCGCGCACGGGGGGCCGGCCGCGGGGACGGGGCGGCGGGGGCCGCCTCGGCGGCGGCGCCGGAGGCCGGGGCCTCGTCCTCGACGGGCTTGGGCGCGGGCGTCACGGCCTTGAACCAGGCCGACTCGACCTCGCGGAAGATCGGCAGCTCCGTCGTCGCGTCCAGGGCCGACACGCGGTCCTTGCGGCGGGACTGGCGGGGCGCCTCGGTCCCGGCGGGGCCGGCGGCCACGTCGGGCCACGACGGCGGGACCGGCTCCGGCTCGGGGGTCCACGCCTCCAGCTGGATCTTCGGCAGGGCCACGTGCTCGGAGGAGACGATCTCCCCGGTCACCTCCATGACCTTGCCGTTGGCCTTGCGCTCGTCGGTGTTGCCGCCGGGGCGGAACATGAAGCCCGGCTCCTCGTCGGCCTGCGCCGGCTGCTGCGGCGGGACCTGCTGGCGGTGCAGCTGGTGCTCGCCCGTCAGCGGCTCGACCGGGTCGGGCTGCATCGGGGGCCGCGAGGGCATCGGCGGGGCGCTCGGCTGCCACGCGGGGGGCGTGGGCTGCGGCGGGGGCGGCGACTGCCGGTCGGCGGGCGGCATGTCGAACAGGCCCGCGGGGCTCTCGGGGACCCGCGGCAGGGCGCCGGTGGACTCCATGCCGGAGAGCAGCTCGCCGCGGGGGGCGCCGCCCTGGAGGGCGGCGGTCTCGCCGCCGTCGTAGGAGCCGCCCTCGAGCGGGACGCCGGAGCGCAGGCCGCGCTCGGGGAGCCGGGGCTCGGTCAGGACCGCGTCGCCCAGGATGACCTCGGCGACGGTGCCGCGGTGCTCGCCGGGGCGCAGCTCCACGCGCACGTCGTGGCGGTTGGCGAGGCGGGCGACCACGACCAGGCCCATCATGCGCGAGGACGCGAGGTCGATGGCGTCGGCCGACTCCGACAGCTGGCGGTTGATGTCGTCCAGCTGCGCGGGCGGCATGCCGATGCCGATGTCGTTGATGCGGACCCGGATCGCGCCCAGGGGGCTGTCGGCGGTGCGCATCTGCTCGGCCTCGACCAGGACCGGGGACTCCGGCGGGGAGAAGGCGGTCGCGTTGTCCATGAGCTCGGCGATGAGGTGCACGAGGTCGTTGACGGCGGCGGGGCGGATCTCCCGCTCGGCCTCCAGGTTCCCGAACTCGATGCGGGTGTACTGCTCGACCTCGGACTGGGCGGCCTGGAGGATGTCGCCGATCGGCGCGGGGTAGCGCTCCTGGCGGGTGGAGTCCGCGCCGGCGAGCACCAGGAGGTTCTCGTCGTTGCGGCGCATGCGGGTCGCCAGGTGGTCGAGCTGGAACAGCTCGGCCAGGCGGTCGGGGTTCTCCTCGCCGCGCTCCAGGTGGTCGAGGTGGCCGATGAGCCGGTCGACGAGGTTCTGGGAGCGGCGGGCGAGGTTGATGAACATCTGGGAGACGTTGGCGCGCAGGGCGGCCTGCTCGGCCGCGATGCGGATCGCCTCGGTGTGGACGATGTTGAACGAGTGGGCCACGTTCCCGATCTCGTCGCGCTGGTCGATGTCGATGACCGCGCCCGTGTCCGCCGCGACCTCGTCGGGCGTCCGGTTGCCGATGGTCTCGGCGTCGCGCATCTGGGCCACCGCCTGCGGCAGGCTGACGTGCGCGACGTCGAGCGCGCCCTCGCGCAGGCGCCGCAGGCCGGTCGCCATGTTGCGGGCGATGAGCAGGGCGATCACGGTCGCGATGACGAACGCCGCGAGGATGAGCACGGCTTCGAGCAGCAGCTGGAAGATCTGCGCGTCGCGGTCGCTGCGGGCGTCGTCGAGGACCTGCTCGGACTCGCTGGTGATGTAGTCCAGGCCGTTGTCGAGGATCGCGTTGTAGGAGTCGATGATCTCGGCGTTGACCGTCAGCGGCTTGTCGGTGCCGGCGGTGATCGCCGCGTTCTCGAACGTCAGCGCGGCCTCGGCCTCCTCGGTGTTGAGGCCGCCCGGGCTGAAGAAGAACGCGAGCTGCTCGTCGCGGTCGGCCACGGTCTTGAACTGGTCCTCGGCCGACTCGCGCAGCGAGGCGTAGGCGATGAAGTTCTGCCAGCGGGTGTTGTTGATGAAGTTCCGGTCGTTGCCGACGTTGATGGCGATCGAGCGCTCCTCCTCGAGGGTCTCGAGGATGGTGGTGGCGGCGGCGATGGCCTGGAGGTTCCTGGCGATGTCGGGGTCGTTGACGATGCGCGAGGAGATGTCGGTGATGGTCACCAGCTCGGCGACGAGCCGCTGGTACACGCGGGAGGTCGCGTCGACGGAGGTGCCGCCGGGGTTGTCGGCCGCGTTCTGGCGGATCTGGTTGAGGCTGTCGTACTGGGTGCGGACGGCGTCGATGCGGTTGTCGATGTCGTCGGAGAGCGACGGGAGCTGGTCGGCCTTGGCGTTGAAGTCGCTCAGGGCCTGGTCGGTCTCGGCCTGCTGGCCGGCCACCGCGGTCTCGTCGTAGAGGGACTTGTCGATGCCCTCGACGTGGTCCTTGTCCAGCCTCAGGTTCGTGACGACCAGCGAACGCTCCTTCTGGAGGTTGTACCGCAGGTCGGCGGTCACCGCGTTGAACTCCACGAGGCTCACCATGTCGGTGGACTCGAACACGCGGTCGGCCAGGTCGTAGAGGCGGAGGCTCGCGACGGCCACCAGCACCACGAGCGGCACCAGGAGGATCAGTCCCAGCTTTGACCGGATTCGCATGTCGGCGATGCGGGGCAGGCCGAGCGGTCCTCGTCGAGCCGCTGAACCCGTACGGTTCGAGCTGCGCTTGCTCACCTTGTCTAGCCTCCTGGGGTGGTCCTCTGTGTCAGACCGATGGGCCCGTGCCGGGCCGGGCTCGGTCGCGGGCCGACGGCGCGCGCCGGCTGCCGTCCGGCCGCCGGGGCGACGGGGGGCGGCATGTGAAGCCCAGCAGATTCCATCATGACGAAAGTGGGCCGCGAAATCCAGGGGCGTACTGGAGTACTGAACACGGGTCCGTATGGCTCCCTGTTACGGGGCGAACCTCAAGAAATGCTGATGTTTCGGACACATGCATACATGGTATTCGCCCATTCGGGCAAGAAGTCAGACCACTCGGACGGCCACGCCCACACCACACGGCCGATCGCGGGCACTGAACGCCGTCGGCACGAAAAGCGCCCTTGGACACACGCTCGGTGACGACCGTTTCGCCGGCTTAGTCCCGTGACCCAGGGCCACCTCGCGAACACGAACGGGGGACGGATCGGCCGTACGCTCCGCGGACTCCCGCGGAACTCGCACATGCTGTGCGACGGCCCGGGGCCTCCACTGCGGCACCGTTGACCCACAACGCCTCCAGGAGGTAGCCCCATGGACCTGCTCGCCGTCACGCTCGAGCACCGACACTTCACTTACGGCTGGCTCAATCCGGTGATGGGCCTCGCCTTCGCCGCGGCCGGGTCGTTCCTCGGCCTGTCCGCCTCCCGCTTCGCCCGCGCCGCCACCGCCGCGGGGGCGCGGTTCCGCTGGATCATGCTGGCCGCCTTGGCCATCGGCGGAATCGGCATCTGGATGATGCACTTCGTCGCGATGATCGGCTTCACCGTCACGGGTACCGACATCGCGTACGACCCCGAGCTCACCGCCGCCTCGTTCGCACTGGCGGTACTGGCGGTCGGCCTCGGACTGTTCGCCTCCGGCGGCGAGCGCGCCGGCTGGCCGCGCCTGGTCCTCGGCGGACTGGTGTGCGGCGCGGGCGTGGTCGGGATGCACTACACCGGGATGGCCGCGGTCGCGACCGGAGGCCGGGTCGTCTACGACCCGGCCCTGGTCGCGGCCTCGGCCGCCGTCGCGGTGGTCGCCTCCACGGTGGCCCTGCGGTTCACCGCCGTGGTCTCGCGGCGCGGCGGCATGGCCCTGGCCTCCGCGGTCATGAGCCTCGCGGTGGTGGGCATGCACTACACCGGCATGGCCGCCGTCCGGGTCGAGGGCCCGCAGACCGCCGGCGTCGCGGGCATCAGCCCGCTGGTGCTCCTGCTGCCGATCCTCGTCCTCGCCCTCCTCGCGATCGTCGGCATGGTGTTCGGGGTGCTGGCGTCGCCTTCGCTCGACCATGTCCCCGACGAGCGAAATGACCGTCCTAGTGCAACTGTCCGTCTTGCGGATGCCGCCGGACAGTAGTCGTATAAGTTTCGAATCGCGCAGATCACCATCGCGCGACATTCCGGATACGGGCCAGAGCCCGGGGAGGAAGACCAAGGGTGGAACACGTCAGTCACTTCACGTACGGCTGGATCAATCCCATCATGGCCTTCGGATTCGCCTTCGCGGGTTCGATCCTGGCGCTCATGTGCATGACCCAGGCGCGCAGGCAGGACGGGACGGTCAAGGCCTCCCGCAAACGCGTGCAGTGGATCGCCCTCGCGGCGTTCGCCTTGGGCGGCACCGCGATCTGGATGATGCACTTCACCGCCATGATCGGGTTCAAGGTCGTCGAGTCCGACATCGCCTACGACCCGCTGAAGACCTTCCTCAGCCTCGTGGCCTCGATCGGCGCCGTGTTCTTCGGCCTGCTCGTCGCGGGCACGGGCAGCAGGGGCACCGTCGGGAAGATCCTCATCGCCGGGCCGCTGACCGGCATCGGCGTGGTCATCATGCACTACTCGGGCATGGCGGCCATCAACGTCTCGGGGCACATCACCCACGAGCGCAACTACTTCATCGCCTCCGTGGTCATCGCCGTGGTCGCCGCGACCGCCGCGCTGTTCTGCGGGATGTACCTCGACGGCTGGCGCTGGCAGACCGCCGCCGCGGTCATCATGGGCATCGCGGTGTGCAGCATGCACTACACGGGCATGGCGGGCGTGCGGGTCACCGTCTACGACGAGGGCCGCAACGCCGTCTCGGGGATCGACCCGATCATGCTCATCCTGCCGATCCTCGGGGTCGCGACCATCGGCATCATCGTGCTGCTGTTCGCGCTCATGGGGGCGCAGCCGAAGGTGGTCACCAAGCGCGACCAGCTCGGGATCGAGGTGCGGGACGAGGAGGCGCTGCCGACGGCGACCGGCGCGATCCCGGTGGACCGCATGCGGAACCAGCGCCCCCGGCCGGGCGCGGGCAGGGTCCGCAACCGCACCCAGCGCGCGCCGGGGTATGTTCCGGATCAGCGCACGGCCCCCATCGCCGCACCGGTGGGCAGCCACGACGGCCCGGCGGTCGTCCCCGACCGCCCGGGTTCGCGCTCGCAGCGCTCGTTCCAGCAGGCGGACCTGGGCAAGAGCGCCGAGCACTTCGACGCCACGCGGCACAGTCCGCGCCAGTAACCGCACTTCAAGCAGCGCGAACGGCCTCCGCCCGATGGGCGGGGGCCGTTCCCGTCCCATGCCTTATATATAGGGTCCGTCACGCACCGCAGCGCGAAGCGCGCTCCAGGAGCGGGCGGGTCCGATCCGGATTCACCGCGGCCGCCCTTCTCTCCTTGCACTGCAAGGAGAACGCGTGCGACAAGCAAGCCGACCTCCCTCGCTGTGAGTGATCGATCTTGCACCCGTCGGGCATCACCGGGCCTTGAGCTGGGCTGGTTTCGCTGTACCACATGCGCGGTGACAATCCGTTAGCATGAAGAAGCCGTGCTAAACCAGCCCAAAATGATCTTCCCGAGAAGGACCCCTCTATGGCCCAGCGCGTTCTCGACCCTGCCTACCTCGAGGCGTTCCGCGATGAACTCGTCGCCCGCCTCAACTTCGTCACCCGACTGACCGAGAAGTTGCAGACCGGCAACGAGCTGGGCGTCGAGCCCGGGTTCGGCCTCCTCGACTCCTCACAGCAGGCCCGCGCCGACTACTCGCTGGCGCACGAGGAGATCTGGAACAACCTCCAGAAGCTCCGGGCCGACCTGTACGGCGCGGTCGTCACGATCAACGAATCCCTCGGCCTGCACACGGACGCCGAAGAGCTGAACATCGTCGAGATGACCGAGACCAGCTCCGACATCTAGAACAGGACTTGACACCTCTCATGAAGCACACGCTCTGCAAGACCTTCGCCGCGACCGGCGCCGCCGCGCTCCTCCTGGCGGGCTGCAACTCCGGCGGCGACACCGACGACGCCTCGAACGACACCGGCGGCGAGGACCCCGTCTACGCCGCGATGTCCACCTGGAACGCCTGCGAGGTGCTGGACGACCTCCAGCCGATCACCGACGAGATGGGCATAGCCGGCTGGGGCGGGGCCACCGCCGAAGGCGGGGCACCCGGCGACTCCGAACTCGGCAACACCCTCGACCCCGAGGCCATCGGATGCAACGGCCTCATCAACCTCGGCGAGAACGAGGGCATGGGCGGTGGCGGCGAAGTCCAGGTCAAGATCATCCCGACCGCGAACGAGGAACAGGCCGCCGCCGCCTACGAGGACCGGGTCGCCTCGGCCGAGACCGAGTCGGCCCAGTGGACCGACACGCAGTCGGAGGAGTTCGCCGACCCCTGGGACCAGGGCACCCTGGTCTCCTGGACCGGCGACACCGAGCAGCCGCACGTCGAGGTCGTCGCGCGCGACGGCCAGTGGGTCGCCCACATCGTCGTCTACCACACGCAGGACTTCGGACTCCGCGGCGGCGATGAGCCCTCGCTCGCGTTCACCACCGGGGAACTCAACCGGTGGTTCGTGGACACCTATCTGCCGCAGGTGAACCAGACCGTCAACGACGAGATAGCGGAGGTGCGGTAGCCATGGGCGATGAGATCCGGTTCGCCGGGGAGGCCTATTCGGGCATGGAGGGGTCGGAGGCGATCGACGGCCAGCAGACCGCCGCCGACGGCGCCTTCCTCAACGGCGACCCCTGTCCCAACGGCAGCTGCACCAACACCTCGACCGAGGCGGAGACGGCCTGGATCAAGCTGGTCTCGGCGATACCGGTCGCCGATCAGGTCCGGAGCTTCAAATGCGTGGCGGCCGGGATCGCCGCCCCCACGCCGGAGGAGGTCCAGTCGCTGGTCACCCAGGTCAGACCCGCGGACGATCCCGACCAGTACGCGCTCCGCACGATCTCCGAGAAGTGGCTCATGCTCGGGTTCGACTTCGCGGAGAACGACGGCGAGGCGGTGGCGAAGATCCTGAGGAATCGGCTCACCGAGCTCTCCAACGGCTGGCAGGGCACCGACTTCGACGCGTTCGCCGAGCAGATGGAGCAGGTCTTCGTCAACTGCGAGCAGCTCGCCGCGGACATCGGCGACACCGCGAGCGGCATCGCCGGACTCCTCGAGCAGAAGGCCTCGGAGATCTACGCCCTCCAGGGCGGCGACTCGCATGAGCTCCCCTACCCCGCCCCGCAGTACTGGGTCGAGGACGAGGGCGACATCTTCTCCGACCCCACGGTCCACACCCGGGTGCCGTTCCACTCGGGCGAGTGCGAGATCGCCTCGGGCTGCGCGTGGGACGGCGAGGACGACGCCGCGAAGGAGGCGATGGAACTGGGCGGGTTCAACGGCGAATACGCCGACGAGCTGAACCAGTACGTCACCGACCAGACCGAGTACCACCTCACCCGCCTCAAGGCCGACAACCCCGACACGCCCGAGGAGGAGCTGCGCGTCCAGGCGGCCGACCTCGCCGAGCAGGACGGCAACACACGGGCCAAAGAGGACTACGACTCCAGTTCGCAGGATTACGAGGCTCGGGCCCGCGAGCAGAACGACACGGTGCTGGCCCGCTGGCAGGACGCCGAGGTCTCGACTACGGAGTTCACGCCGACCGTGGAGCCCTCCGGGGAGACGACGTTCCGCGAGTCGGCGGGCGAGCTCGACGGGTCGGGGTACTCGCCGGTCTCCGGCGGCGACTTCAACGCCTCTCCGACCAGCTCGGGCACGACCGGCCTGAACCCTCCCGCCTCGACCTCGTCGTTCAGCGGCGGCAGCGGCCTCTCCACCTCCACCACCAGCGGGGCGAACCCCTGGGAGTCCACCGGCGGTGGCGATGACGACCTCTCGGGCGGTCTCGCGAGCGGCGGCGGCCTCGGCGCCGGCGGCATGACCGGTGCCGGCGCGGGAGGCGGTCTCGGCGGTGGCGCCGGGGCCGGAGGCGCCGGGATGGGTGGTGCGGGCCTGTTCGGTCCGGCCGTCGCGGGCGGCATGGGTTCGGGCGCGGGCGGCGGTCGCGGCGCGGGTTCGGGCCTGGGCAAGGGCCAGGGCCTGTTCGGCAAGACCGCGGGCGCCGGGACCGGTGCGCGCGGCGGGGCCGGGATGATGGGCGCGGGCGGCGGCCGCGGGGCCGGTGCCGGTGCCGAGGACGAGGAGGGCCGCGACACCTGGCTCACCGAGGACGAGGACGTCTGGGGCACCGCCCGCTTCAACGACGACGACGATCCCCTCGCATAGGGCCTGTCGAGCGGCTGCGCCGATTCGGCGCGGCCGCTCGCGCCCTGCGTGTTCGGCGGTCCGCACCCGACCGCCGGCCCGTGATCCCGTGCCCGCCCGGCTCCGTCGCAAACTCACGCGGGGCGGGCACGTCCCACCCTGAAGCGGCGGAACGCGGTCCGCCGCAGCGGGAAAGACGAAGCGCGGG
>NZ_JAJLQZ010000040.1 GCF_020991375.1 Glycomyces amatae
GGGGGGGGGGGGGGTGGGGGGGGCCCGGGCGGGGGGGGGCCCCCCCCCCCCCCCCCCCCACTCCCTGGTTTCCTGTTCAGGTCTGCGGATTACTCGTAGGAGATGGCCCCCAGCACGTTGAGCTTCGCGGCCCGCGCGGCGGGGGCGATCGCGGCCAGCAGGCCCACGGCGACGGCCGCGACCAGGTAGCCGATGATCAGGCCCCACGGGAGGGCGAACTGCTCGAGGCCCTCGCCCTCGAGCGCCTGCTGGACGGTCCAGCCGATGCCGATGCCGACCGCGATGCCGAGGACCGCGCCGAAGAGGCAGATGATGACGCTCTCGACGGTGATCATGCGCCGGACCTGGCCTCGGGTCATGCCGACCGCCCTGAGGAGCCCCAGTTCCCTGGTGCGCTCGAGGACGGACAGGACGAGGGTGTTGACCACGCCGATGACGGCGATGATGATCGCCAGCGCCAGCAGGATCTGCACCGACCACAGGAGGACGTCGAGCTGTCCGGTCTGCTGGGCCACGAACTCGGCGTTGTTGGTGACGCCCACTTCCGGCTCGTCGGCGAGGATGCCCTCGACCTCGTCCTGGACGGCGTCGACGTCGGCGCCGTCGGCCACGTTGATGTAGGCCTGCATGGGCTTGGGGATCGTGAAGTGCTCGACCTGCTCGGGGGCGACCCACCAGCCGTTCGTCAGGTCGCTGTCCGCGATGAGGGCCACGACCTCCAGGTCCTCGGTGGTGCCGTCGGCGAAGGTCACCGGGACCGCGTCGCCCAGGCCGACGCCGAAGTTCTCGGCGATGCCCTCGCTGACGGCGACCGACTCGGCGGGCATGTCCTCGACCGAGCCGTCGGCGACCTCGCTCCCGAAGATGGCGAGGCTCGCGGTGAGGTCCTCGCTCGCGGACAGGGGCGTGTCCTCGCCGTCCACCTGGGTGCCGAAGAAGTCGACGTACACGTCGCCGACGGACTCGACGTCGGGGAGGTCGCGGATCTCGGCGAGCGTCTCGGGGGAGAAGGTCGGGACGTTGGCCCCGCCCTGCATGCCGCCGACGATGAGGTCGGATTCCAGGCTCGTCTCCAGCATGTCCGAGGTGGTGGCCTTGAGACTGGAGACGAGCGTGGCGATGCCGGTGATGAGCGCGACGGCGATCATGAGCGCGGACGCCGTGATCGCGGTGCGCCGCGGGTTGCGCCCGGCGTTGAGCCTGCCGAGGCGCCCCGAGAACGACCAGGACATGACCGAGCCCAGGAGCGCGACCAGCGGCCGCGACAGGATCGGGGTGAGCAGCGTGATGCCCACGAACGCGATGCCGACGCCGGTGAGGAACCCGCCGAGGCCGAGGTTGTCGGTGAGGCCGAGCGCGACCAGGACGCCGCCGACCAGCGTGACCGCCGCGCCGGCGATGGTGATGCCGCGCAGCGGTTTCGGCGGGTTGACCGCCTCGCGCATCGCGGCGATCGGCGGGACGCCGGAGGCCTTGACGGCGGGCACGAGCGCGGACAGGACGGTGACGCCGATGCCGACGGCCGGCGCCCACAGGATCGTGAGCGGGATCTGGAGCTGGATCGCGAGCCCGCCGAGTGCGGAGGAGCTGACGATCTGGGCCAGGCCCCAGCCGAGCAGGATGCCGAGTCCGAGGCCGAGGACGGAGGCCAGGACGCCGATGACGGTCGCCTCGGCGAGGACCGAGCCGACGACCTGGCGGCGGCCGGCGCCGATCGCCCGCAGCAGGGCGAGCTCGCGCTGGCGCTGGGCGACGATGATCGTGAACGTGTTGAAGATGAGGAACACCGAGACGAACACGGCGACGAGGCCGAACCCGAGGAAGATGTAGCCCATGATGTCGGCGACCACGGCGAAGCCCTCGGCGGCCTCCTCCGAGGCCTCCTCGCCGGTCTGCACCCGGATGTCGTCGGCGGTGATGGCCGCTTCGACGGCGTCGGTGTCGATGCCGTCGCCGTAGGCGTACACGGTGGTGTAGACGTCCTCGCCCTGGGCGAGCAGGAACTGCGCGTCGGGGACGGTGAAGGCCATCTGGGTCTCGCCCGCGAGGGAGTCGCGGTCGCCGGAGAGGCCGTAGACGCCGACGATGGTGAAGTCGGTGCGGTCGGCGGTGTAGGAGTAGACGGTGACGGTGTCGCCGACGTCGAACCCGGAGTCCTGGACGAACTTGGTGGAGACGGCGACCTCGCCCTGGGCCTCGGGTCCGCGGCCGTCCTGGAGTTCGAGGTAGCCGCTGTCGTCCTCGGGGTCCCAGGTGAGGGCGATGGTGGGCGCGAAGGTGCCGACGAGCTTGTCGTTCGAGCCGATCGCGTTGACCTGGCCGGAGACCTCTCCGGCGACGCGGTCGACCCCGTCGACGCCCGCGACCTCGTCGAGGACGCTCGCGGGGACGGTGTTCGCGCTGGGCGTGTTGCCCTGGGCTGCGGCGGGCTCGGTGTCGTTGGTGATCACCGCGTCGACGCCGATGTAGGCGTCGGCGATGACGCCGGTGACCGACTTCTCCATGGTGGAGGTCAGGACCATCGCGGCGGCGACGAACATGGTGCCGAGGACGACGGCGAGGCTGGTGAGGACGAGGCGGGCTTTGCGGCTGGCCATGCCCTTCAGGGTGGCGCGCAGCATGGCTAGGCGTTCTCCCCTTGGGCGGCGGCGACGAGCTCTTCGAAGTGCTTCATCTTGTCGATGACCTTGTCGGCGGTCGGGTCGGCCATGTCCTCGACGATCTGGCCGTCGGCGAGGAAGACGACGCGGTCGGCGTAGGCGGCCGCGCTCGGGTCGTGGGTGACCATGACGATGGTCTGGCCGAAGTCGTCGACGCTGGTGCGCAGGAACCGCAGGACCTCGGTGCCCGAGCGGGTGTCGAGGTTGCCGGTGGGCTCGTCGGCGAAGACGACCTCGGGGCGCGAGGCGAGGGCGCGGGCGCAGGCCACGCGCTGCTGCTGGCCGCCCGAGAGCTCGGTGGGCTTGTGGGACAGGCGGTCGGACAGGTCCAGGGTGTGGATGATCCGCTTGATCCAGTCGGGGTCGGCCTTGGCGCCGGCGATGGCCGCCGGGAGGGTGATGTTCTCCTCGGCCGTGAGGGTGGGCAGCAGGTTGAACTGCTGGAAGATGAAGCCGATCTTGTCGCGGCGCAGCTTCGTCAGGGCCTTGTCGCCGAGGCCGGTGAGCGTGGTGTCGCCGATGTGCACGGTGCCGCGGTCGGTGGTGTCGAGGCCGGCGAGGCAGTGCATGAGCGTGGACTTGCCGGACCCGGAGGGGCCCATGATGGCGGTGAAGGCGCCGGAGGCGAATTCGACCGAGACGTCGCGCAGGGCGACGACCTGGGCCTCGCCTGAGCCGTAGGCCTTCCAGACGCCTTGGGCCGCTACGGCTGTGGTTTTGACGGGGGATGCGGTGGACACGACGCTCTCGCTTTCGGTGAAGGTGTCGGTGTACCGAGGGATTCGGTTGGCTGAGTTCCTTGCCCGCGAGACGCCGCTCGCGGGCGGTGGGTGCTATCAGTGGTGCATATTCATGACGTCGATGCGCCAGATTGTGACATCATACATGATGTCATGTGGCGTCGTGGTACGACCGGCCATCTCTGACGATATGGGAGCCGGGGCACCCGTGCATCCGCTTCGAGAACGGTCTTCGACTACGTCGGAAGGCGGAGGGACCCCTGCCGCGGTACTACCTTCGCCGGGGTCCGCCGCCGCGACCTCAGCGCTCGTCCCCGCCGGGCTTGACCAGGCCGCTCTCGTAGGCCAGGACCACGGCCTGGACCCGGTCGCGGACGCCCAGCTTGGTGAGCAGGTGCCCCACGTGGGTCTTGACCGTGGTCTCGCCGACGGTGAGCGCGTCGGCGATCTCGGCGTTCGTCAAGCCCTTCGACAGCAGCAGGAGCACCTCCCGCTCGCGGGCGGTGAGCGCGTCGAGGATGGCCGGGGTGCGGTCGCTCTCGGCGCCGCGGTGCTCGGCGAAGCGCCCCAGCAGGGTCGAGAGGATGTGCGGGGCCACCACCGCGCCGCCGCGGTGGACGGTGCGGATGGCCTCGACCAGGTCGGCGGCGGGGGCGTCCTTGGTGAGGAACCCGGCCGCGCCCGCCCGCAGCGCCCCGACGACGTACTCGTCCAGGTCGAAGGTGGTCAGCACCAGCACCCGGGTCGGCAGGTTCGCGGCGACGATGTCGGCGGTGGCCGCGACGCCGTCGCGGCGGGGCATGCGGATGTCCATGAGGACCACGTCGGGCACGAGGCGGCGGGTGAGGTCGAAGGCCTCGACGCCGTCGCCGGCCTCGCCGACGATGTCGATGTCGGTCTCGGCGCCGAGCACCATCTTGAATCCCGCTCGCAGCAGTTGCTGGTCGTCGGCGAGCAGCAGCCGGATCGGCCGGTCGGTCATCGGGTGACTCCCTGAAGGTGCGCGTTCTTGGGAAAGCGGGCCTCGACGAGGTAGCCGCCGCCGGGCCGGGGCCCGACTTCGAGGGTGCCGCCGTACAAGGTGGCGCGCTCCCTCATGCCGATGAGGCCGTGGCCCCCGGCGAACTCGGGGACGACGGGGGCGCCGCGGCCCGAGTCGCCGACCGAGATCCGGAACTCGGCCTCGCCGTAGTCGACGACCACTC
This sequence comes from Glycomyces amatae, assembly GCF_020991375.1. Classification (GTDB taxonomy): domain Bacteria; phylum Actinomycetota; class Actinomycetes; order Mycobacteriales; family Micromonosporaceae; genus Glycomyces; species Glycomyces amatae. The sequence goes on from NZ_JAJLQZ010000040.1 coordinate 4,606, forward strand.
CGGCCCGGGCGTGCGCCCCGCCGTGCTTGATGGTGTTCGTCAGCGCCTCCTGGGCGATGCGGTAGACCGCCAGGCTCACGCCGGTCGGCAGCGGGTACTCCTCGCCGCGGACGGTGTAGCGCACCGGCAGCCCGGCGTCCTTGGTCTGGGCTACCAGGGCCCGCAGCGAGTCCACTGTAGGCTGCGGTTCGAGGTCGGCGCTCCCGGCCTCGTCGTGCCCCTGGCGCAGCACCGTCAGGATGTCCCGCATCTCGCGCAGCGCCGTGCGGGCGGTCTGGTTCACCGTCGTCAGCGCCTCCTCGGCCGCGTCGGGGTCGGTCCGCAGGACCCGCTTGGCGCCCTCGGACATGACGCCGATGACCGAGATGTGGTGCGCCACGACGTCGTGCAGCTCGCGGGCGATGCGCCGCTGCTCGTCGGCCACCGCCTGGGCGGCGAGGGCGTCCTGGCGCTCCTCGGCCATCCGGGCCCGGTCCGAGAGCTCTTCGACCTTCTCGCGCCGATTGCGCATGACCCATCCGATCCAGAACACGGTGGCCGCCATGACCAGGTTGAGCAGCGACACCAGGGTGCCGGTCGTGGGGTCGCCGTACATGAACGCGGCGGACTGCAGGACCAGCACCACCGAGCCCCAGATGACAGCCGCGGCCACCAGCGCCCTGGTCAGCGGCCGGTACGCGGCCGCGGTGTACGTCAGGACGAACATGCCGACGCCGCTGTCCAACCCCATGGTCCGGAGCGGCTCGACGAGCACCGACGCCCCCATGATCGCCATCGACAGCGCGATGCCGCCCCAGAGCCACTTCCGCCGCAGGACGATCACCGAGAACGGCACCGCGATCATCCCGGCCTCGGCCCAGGTGAGGCGGAGGTCCGAGCCGACCGACACCGAGATCGAGTAGAAGCCGAGGTAGCCGATCGCCAGGGCGACGGCCAGGAAGGTGTCCGACATCATCGGCCGCTCGTGGAGCCAGCAGCGCAGGCGTCGGAAGGAGGAGGCGGCTTGCACGCTCTACACCGTATCCGCGGTCCACTTCCGTTTCATCGAACGAGAGAATGATCCGGGCGTCCGCCTCAGGTAGGAGGCATCTCCAGTCCTGGAAGGACCGTCGGAAGCGGATACGCCGGCGGCTCGCCCCCGAACTCCGGGCACAGCTTCTGGTGGGCGCACCAGCCGCACAGCTTCGACTTCTGCGGCCGGAACAGGCCCGTGGCGATCGCCTCCCGCATCGAGGCCCACAGCGCCTTCAGGGTGCGCTCGAACTGCTCCAGCTCCCGCGCCTCGGGGGAGTAGTCGAGCACCTGGCCGTCGCCGAGGTACATCAGGCGCAGCAGCGTCGGCACCGTCCCGCGGGTGCGCCACCACGCCAGGGCGTAGAACTTCATCTGGAACAGCGCCTTGTCCGCGTAGCGGTCCGGCGGGCGCTTCCCGGTCTTGTAGTCCACGAGCCGCACCAGCCCGGCGGGGTTGACGTCGGCGCGGTCGATGAAGCCCTTGAGCTGCGTCCCGTCGTCGAGCGTGGCCGTCACCAGGCACTCGGTGCGGTGCGGCTGGAGGCGCTGGGGGTCCTCCATGGCGAAGTAGCCCTCGACCAGGCCCCGGACGCCCCGCAGCCAGCCCGACTCGTCGTCGAGGTCGTCGAACAGCGACGAGTACTCCTGGTTCGCCTGGAGCTTCGACCACTCCGGCTCGATCATCGCCAGCGCCTCGGCGGGGGTGCGCCGGCCCGCCTCCAGGTCGTAGAGCCGCTCGAGCACCGCGTGCACCAGCGTGCCCTGCACCTGCGCGCGCGAGGGCGGCTCGGGGAGGCGGTCGACCGCCCGGAACCGGTACAGCAGCGGGCACTGCTTGAAGTCGTTGGCGCGCGAGGGGGACAACTGCGTCGGACGGGTGGCGTTCGGCATCCTCCGAGCATAAGGCGGCCCACCGACATTCGGCCCGCCCGCCCCGCCCATGTAACATAACGCGTGTACGGTTTATGGCATGACCATCGACGCGAACGCCGCCCGCTCCTTCGGCCCCGCCGCCGACCTCTACGACGCCGCCCGTCCCGCCTACCCCGCCGAGGCCCTCCGCTGGCTCACCGGCGACGCCCCCGCCGACGTCCTCGACGTCGGCGCCGGCACCGGCCTCCTCACCCGCGGCCTCATCGCCCTCGGCCACCGCGTCACCGCGGTCGAACCCGACCCGCGGATGCGCGCCAAGCTCACCGCCGCCAGCCCCGGCCTCGCCGCCGCCCACGAGGGCGCCGCCGAAGCCCTCCCCCTCCCCGACGGCAGCGCCGACGTCATCACCGCCGGCCAGGCCTTCCACTGGTTCGACCGGCCCAAGGCCCTCCCCGAGCTGCGCCGCGTCCTGCGCGCCGACGGCGTCCTCGCTCCCGTCTGGAACCTCCGCGACCACACGACCCCCTGGGTCGCCGCCGTCTGGGCCGTCGTCGACGCCTCGCAGGGCGAGCGCGACGCCGTCGCCGCCGCCACGCCCGGCTACTTCGGCCGCGAGTTCGCCGAGCCCGAGCTCCGGGTCTTCCGCCACGAGCGCGTCGTCGACCGGCCCGGCGTCCTCCGCCTCATCCAGTCCCGCTCCTACTACCTCACCGCCGACGACGACCGGAAGCGCCGCATCCTCGCCGAGGTCGCCGACGTCCTCGACACGCACCCCGACCTCGACGGCAAGGAGACCTTCGCGCTGCCCTACGCCACCCACGCCTTCCGGGTCCGGCCCGCCTGACCGGCCCGCCCCCGGCCGCCCGGCGCGCACGAGCCGTACCGGCGCGCGCCCGGCCGGGCGCGTAGCATTGCCGCCGATGTCGACAACCAACGTCCTGGCCTTCCGCCGATCCGGATTCACGCTCGTCCGATTCAAGGGCATCCCCGTCACCCTCGGCTACACCTGGCTGCTCCTGGCCGCCATGGTCGTCGCCGTCTACGCCCCGATCGTGCAGCGCTCGGTCCCCGGCATCGGCGCGGGCGCCTCCCTGCTGGTGGCCGCGCTCTTCGCGCTGACCCTGCTCGTCTCGGTCCTCCTCCACGAGCTCGGCCACGCCCTGGTGAGCCTGCGCGCCGGCATCGGGGTGCGCCAGATCAACCTCGACGCCCTCGGCGGCTTCACCGAGATGGACCGCGAGGCCGCCCGGCCCGGCACCGCCGCGGCCATCGCCCTGGCGGGCCCGGCCGTCTCCGCCGCGCTGGGCCTGCTCGGCCTGCTCGGGCTCTTCGCCACCACCGTCGGCTCCCTCTCCTGGCAGCTGTGCTTCCAGATCTGCGTCGCCAACCTCCTCGTCGCCGTCTACAACCTCCTGCCGGGCCTGCCGCTGGACGGCGGCAAGGCCCTCCAGGCGGGCATCTGGGCCGCCACGGGCGACCGCTGGACCGGCTACCGCCTCGCCGGCTGGGCCGGCCGGGTCGTCGCCGTCGCCACGGTCGGGGCGGGCCTGTGGCTCTTCGCCGCGGCCTGGTTCTCCTGGATCGGCCTGCTCCTGCTGCTCCTGGTCTCCTTCGAGCTGTGGCGCGGGGCCTCGGGCGCGATCCGCGCCGCCCGCATGGGCCCGCGCGTCAAGGCCCTCGACGCCGCCGCGCTGGCCCGCCCGGCGGCGCTGGTGCCCGCCGACGCGACCCTCGGCGAGGCGCTCGCGGCCGCGTCCGGGCGCGAGGTCGTCGCCGTCGCGGACCGCCCCGTCGGCGTCCTCGACCGCGCCGCCGCCGAGGCCGTCCCGCCCGGGCAGGTCGCCGCGATGCCCCTGGCGGGACTGCTCAGGTCCGCGGAGCGGATCCCCGGGATCGACGCCGGACTCCAGGGCCAGGCCCTGGTCGACGCCATCGGCGAGAGCGGCGCCGAACGCTTCTTCGTGGTCGATGAGGGCCGCCTGACAGGGCTGCTCTACACCGCCGACGTGGTCAAGGCCCTCCGTTAAGATGCTGCGGACCCACCGGGCCCCGGCGACGTCCGCGACCCGTGAACGAGCGGCGTCGGCGACCTTCGCGAGCCCTCGACGAGCGGCCTCCGCGAAGCCGGGACTGCGAACGAGCGGCCTCGGCGGGGCCGACGAGCCGTAAACGACCAAGGAGACACGCGAAGTGGCATCTGACCTGCTGGAGCCGGGCGACCGCGTCCAGTTGACCGACGCGAAGGGCCGCAAGGCCACCATCACCCTCGCCGAGGGCGGCGCGTTCCACACCCACCGGGGCAGGCTCTTCCACGACGACCTCATCGGCAGGCCCGACGGCGTCACCGTCACCACCGAGGGCGGCACCGCCTACCTCGCGCTGCGCCCGCTCCTGCCCGACTACGGCCTGTCGATGCGCCGCGGCGCCCAGGTCATCTACCCCAAGGACATCGCCCAGATCCTCACGTTCGGCGACATCTACCCCGGCTCGCGGGTCGTCGAGGCCGGCGCCGGCTCGGGCGCGCTGACCAACTGGCTGCTGCGGGCCACCGGCCCCACCGGGCACGTCCACTCCTGGGAGCTGCGCGAGGACTTCGCGAAGATCGCCCGCGAGAACGTCGAGGGCTACTACGGCGAGGTCCCGGCGCACTGGACCCTGACGGTGGGGGACGTGGCCGAGGCCGACCTGGAGCCGGTCGACCGCGTCGTGCTCGACATGCTCTCGCCCTGGGAGGTGCTGGACACTGTGGAGCGCATCCTGCGGCCCGGCGGGGTCTTCGTCGGTTACGTCGCCACCACCACGCAGATGTCCGAGCTCGTCGAGGCCCTGCGCGAGCGCAAGACCTTCACCGAGCCCGAGGCGTGGGAGTCGCTCATCCGCGGCTGGCACCTCGAGGGCCTGGCGGTGCGCCCCGACCACCGCATGATCGCCCACACCGCGTTCCTCATCACCGCCCGCAAGCTCGCCCCCGGCACGGTGGCCCCGGCGCGGAAGCTCAAGCCCTCCAAGGGCCAGCAGGCCCTGCGCGAGCGCAAGGAGCGCATCGCCGCCGAAGTCGAGGCCCGGCGCGCCGACGCCGGCGACACGCCCGACGCCGGCGAGTGACTTCGTGTAACAATCCGCCCACTTCATGAGTCGGATTCACGACTTTCCGTGTGTCGAAACGGAACGGAACCGCCCGGCGGCGGCCCCCGCTAGTCGTCGGCGCCCGGTCCGGCCACGGCCGTCTTGTCGGCCCGGTCGCGGACGTAGATGCACTCGCCCGGGCAGTCGTGAGCGGCGTTCACAATGTCCAGTCGCAGGTGGTCAGGCACCGTGACTTGCGAACCCGCGGTAGTCAACAGCTCGCCGTCGGTGTCCTTGACGTAGGCCAGGCCGTCGATGTCGAACTCGAAAACCGTAGGCGCGTACTGCACGCACAGCCCGTCCCCGGTGCAGGCGTCCTGGTCGATCGACACTTCCAGTTCACGTTCCTCAGCCATGTCCCCCAGATTAATTGCCGCGAAGAAGCTGGCGCAATGTCGGTGTCGAGTCTTACTATTGGCGTCCCCAGCCAGCTACGGTTGGAGTACCAGCACTCTCTCGGGAGGTGTGACCCGTGGCACGCAGCAACGATGACCGTCGACAGAACCTGGGCCAGGGCTCAGAGCACGACGAACTGTCAGGACAGGTCGAAGAGCTCCAGGAAGAACTGGCCGCGGCTCGGCGCCGTCTCACCGAAACGCCCCGACACATGCACATTCTGGAAGAACGGCTCTCGGCGGCCCAATCCCAGATCGACCGCCTGTCGGAACAGAACGAGCGGCTCGTGGCCACCTTGAAGGAGGCCCGCGAGCAGATCGTCTCGCTCAAGGAGGAAATCGACCGCCTCGCGCAGCCGCCGTCCGGCTACGGCGTGTTCCTGGGGGCCCGCGAGGACGGCACCGTCGACGTCTTCACCTCCGGCCGGAAGTTCCGCGTCTCGCTCGCGCCGTCGATCGACGCCGACGAGCTCGAACGCGGTCAGGAGGTCCTGCTCAACGACGCCATGAACGTCGTCGAGGTGCTCGACTACGAGCGCATCGGCGAGGTCGTGACGCTCAAGGAGCTGATCGAGAACCCCGGCGGCGCCCCGCCGGACCGCGCCCTGGTGACCAGCCACGCCGACGAGGAGCGGGTCGTGCTGCTCTCCGACGCGCTCATCAACTCGCCGCTGCGCGCCGGCGACTCGGTCATGATCGAGCCCCGCGCCGGGTACGCCTACGAGCGCATCCAGAAGAGCGAGGTCGAGGAGCTGGTCCTCGAAGAGGTCCCCGACGTCGACTACTACGACATCGGCGGGCTCGACGGCCAGATCGAGATGATCCGGGACGCCGTGGAGCTGCCGTTCCTGCACGCCGACCTCTTTCGCGAGCACGAGCTGCGCGCGCCCAAGGGCATCCTGCTCTACGGCCCGCCCGGCTGCGGCAAGACCCTCATCGCCAAGGCCGTCGCGAACTCGCTGGCCAAGAAGGTCGCCGAGATGCGCGGCGAGGAGGCCTCCGGGCGCTCCTACTTCCTCAACATCAAGGGCCCCGAGCTGCTGAACAAGTACGTCGGCGAGACCGAGCGGCACATCCGCCTGGTCTTCCAGCGGGCCCGCGAGAAGGCCAGCGAGGGCATGCCCGTCATCGTGTTCTTCGACGAGATGGACTCGATCTTCCGCACCCGCGGCTCCGGCGTCTCCTCCGACGTCGAGAACACGATCGTCCCCCAGCTCCTGTCGGAGATCGACGGCGTGGAGGGCCTGGAGAACGTCATCGTCATCGGCGCCTCCAACCGCGAGGACATGATCGACCCGGCCATCCTGCGGCCCGGCCGCCTGGACGTCAAGATCAAGATCGAGCGGCCCGACGCCGAGTCGGCGAAGGACATCTTCTCGAAGTACATCACCGGCACCCTGCCGCTGCACGACGACGACCTCGCCGAGCACGACAAGGACCGCGAGGCCACCGTCGGCTCCATGATCCAGGCGGTCGTCGAGCGCATGTACTCCGAAGTGGACGAGAACCGGTTCCTGGAGGTCACCTACGCCGACGGCGACAAGGAGGTCCTCTACTTCAAGGACTTCAACTCCGGCGCGATGATCGAGAACATCGTCGCGCGCGCCAAGAAGATGGCCATCAAGGACTTCCTGACGCACCACTCGAAGGGCATCCGGCTCAGCCACCTCATCGACGCCACCGTCGACGAGTTCCGCGAGAACGAGGACCTGCCCAACACCACCAACCCCGACGACTGGGCCCGCATCTCCGGCAAGAAGGGCGAGCGGATCGTCTACATCCGCACGCTCGTCTCCGGCAAGGGCCCCGACTCCGGCCGCAGCATCGACACCGTGTCGAACACCGGTCAGTACCTGTAGCGAAGCGGAAGGTACCGGAGGCGCTGCCTGTGGCGGAGCGGAAGGTACCGGAGGCGCCGCCTGTGGCGGAGCGGAAGGTACTTAAGGCACCGCCTGTAAGCAGACGAGGGCGACCGGCCGGCGGGGCGACCCGCCGGCCGGTGCCGCTTCCCCCGGCACGTGTCGACCCGCCCCGCGGCGGGTAACCGGGCGCCATGAACACTGCGCCTGCGGACAACGTGCGGATCGACGGCCGGGAAATCCAAACCTCCTTGATCGGAGGGAGCGGAAGCGCGCCGGAACGGACTAGGCTCGAAAGCATGACCGTACGCCGCATTATGGGCACCGAGATCGAATACGGGATCTCCGTGCCGGGCCAGCCGGGGGCCAACCCGATGGTGACCTCCTCCCAGATCGTCAACGCCTACGCCGCGCGCCCCGAGCTGTCCAAGGGCGGCCGCGCCAGGTGGGACTACGAGGAGGAGACCCCCCTGCGCGACGCGCGCGGCTTCACCTACACCGGCGCCCTCTACGACCCCGCCGAGAACCTCGCCGACGAGGACTCCGGGCTCGCCAACGTCATCCTCACCAACGGCGCCCGCCTCTACGTCGACCACGCGCACCCGGAGTACTCGACCCCCGAGGTCACCAACCCGCGTGAGATCGTCCTGTTCGACAAGGCCGGCGAGATGACCATGGCCGAGGCCGCCCTCCGCGCGGCCCACACGCCCGGCATCGGCCCCATCAACCTCTACAAGAACAACACCGACAACAAGGGCGCCTCCTACGGCGCGCACGAGAACTACCTCATGTCGCGCCAGACCCCCTTCGCCGACATCGTCGCCCACTTCACGCCGTTCCTGGTCACCCGCCAGGTCTTCGCCGGCGCCGGGCGCATCGGCATCGGCCAGGACGCCTCCGAGCACCGCTACCAGATCTCCCAGCGCGCCGACTTCTTCGAAGTCGAAGTGGGCCTGGAGACCACGCTCAAGCGCCCCATCATCAACACCCGCGACGAGCCGCACGCCGACGCCGAGCGCTACCGGCGCCTCCACGTCATCATCGGCGACGCCAACCTCGCCGAGTACGCCACCTTCCTCAAGGTCGGCACCGCCTCCATCGTGCTGTCCATGATCGAGTCCGGCGCCTTCGACGGCTCCCTCGGCATCAGCGAGCCCGTCGCCGAACTGCGCGCCGTCTCCCACGACCCGAGCCTCAAGCACAAGATCGAGCTGCGCAACGGCAAGCGCCTCACCGCCGTCGAACTCCAGCAGTCCATCCTGGAGCAGGCCGAGGCCTACTGCGGCGCCGACGCCGACCCCGACACCCGCGAGGTCCTCGACCAGTGGGCCTTCGTCCTCGACGCGCTGGCGCGCGATCCGATGGAGCTGGCCGACATGCTCGACTGGCCCGCGAAGCTCTCGCTCCTGGACCGCTACCGCGAGCGCGAGAACCTCGACTGGGGCGCCGCCAAGCTCCAGGCCATCGACCTCCAGTACCACGACGTGCGCCCCGAGAAGGGGCTCTACCACCGCCTCGTGGCCCGCGGCAAGATGAAGCGCCTGCTCACCGACACCGAGATCATCGACGCGATGACCGAGCCGCCCGCCGACACCCGCGCGTTCTTCCGCGGCCGGTGCCTGGCCCGCTACCCCTCCGAGGTCGTCGCGGCCTCGTGGGACTCCGTCATCTTCGACGTCGGCGCCGACTCGCTCGTGCGAGTGCCCATGATGGAGCCCGAGAAGGGCACCAAAGCCCATGTGGGGGAGTTGTTCGACCGCTGCGAGGCGGCCAAGGACCTCCTCGACGTCATCACCGCCGATTGACGACTCCGTCCAGTCGCGGGAATATTACGCAGCGGTACAGCGTCGTATCTGGCGTGCTGTCGTACTCTCGCGGTACGGTTTAGGCACCGACAAGGTAGAAGGGAACGGCCATGGCAGCGAAGGACTCAGGCGGGCAGTCGCAGTCACAGCGGTCTCGGCAGGAGGCAGACGCCGAGACCACTGAGGCCGCGGTGGACCCCGAGGTCGCCGAACGACACGAAGCGATCACCGAAGACGTCGACGACCTGCTCGACGAGATCGACGACGTCCTGGAGACCAACTCCGAGGAGTTCGTCCGCTCGTTCGTGCAGAAGGGCGGCCAGTAGGCCCCCTGCCGGTGACAGGGCCACCTGATGCGACGGCCTTGAGGCGCATCAGGGGTCTTGCCCCCACCGGCTCCCTCCGGCCCCGCGGGACGAAGCGGCGCGCCGCGTTTTTTGAATAGAGGATCAGGGAGGTCATGTCGTGACAGGTCAAGGATTCCCAGGCAAACTGCCCAACGCGTTTATGACGGCTGGAACCTCCTCCTTCTCGGAGTTCCTCATGCAGGCGGCACCGGAACTGCTGCCGGGGCGAAGGCCCCTGCCCCCGGGCGACTACGCCGAGATCAGCGCCCACGCCACCACGATCGTCGCCCTGCGCACCGCCGAAGGCGTGGTCATGGCCGGCGACCGCCGCGCCACGATGGGCAACTACATCTCCAGCCGCGACATCGAGAAGGTCTTCCCCGCCGACGGCTACTCGCTCGTCGGCATCGCGGGCACGGCCGGCCTCGGCATCGAGCTGGTCAAGCTCTACCAGCTCGAACTCGAGCACTACGAGAAGATCGAGGGCGCCCCGCTCACCTTGAACGGCAAGGCCAACCGCCTCGCCACCATGCTGCGCGGCAATCTCGGCATCGCCCTCCAGGGTCTCGCGGTCGTCCCCCTCTTCGCGGGATTCGACCTCGACGCGCCCTCGATACCGGAAGCGGGCAGGATCTACAGCTTCGACGTCGTCGGCGGCATCTACGCCGAACGCGACTACGACTCGATCGGCTCGGGCTCGATCTTCGCCAAGAGCTCGCTCAAGAAGCGCTACCGCAGGGACATCGGCACCGACGAGGCGGTCGCCGTCGCCGTCGAGGCCCTCTACGACGCGGCCGACGACGACTCCGCCACCGGCGGACCCGACCCCACCCGCGACCTCTACCCCGTGGTCATGACCGCCACCGCCGAAGGCTCCAAGCGGATCGACGAGGCCGTCGTGGCCGAGGTCGCCCGCTCGGTCATCGCGGCCCGCACCGAGAACCCCTACGGATAAGGAGAGGAGCCGGACATGGCCATGCAGTTCTACACCAGTCCCGAGCAGATCATGCGGGACCGGGCCGAGTTCGCCCGCAAGAACATCTCCCGCGGCCGCAACGTCGTGGTGCTCTCCTGCGCCGACGGCGTCCTGCTCGTCGCCGAGAACGTCTCCTCGGCCCTCCACAAGGTCTACGAGCTCTACGACCGCATCGGCCTCGCCGCCGTCGGCAAGTACAACGAGTTCGAGATCCTGCGCACCGGCCTGGTGCGCATGGCCGACCTGCGCGGCTACTCCTACGACCGCCGCGACGTCAACGCCGCCAGCCTCGCCAAGGCCGCCGCGCAGACCCTCGGCGGGATCTTCTCGGAGCAGACCAAGCCCTTCGAGGTCGAGATCTGCGTCGCCGGCGTCGGCGCCAGGCCCGAGGAGGACGAGCTCTACCGGCTCACCTTCGACGGGTCCATCAACGACGAGCCCGGCTACTTCGCCATGGGCGGCGCGGCCGAGGAGCTCGGCGAGGTCCTCGGTGAGGGCCACGACTTCGAGGCCCCGCTCGCCGAGGCCTTCGCGCTGGCCCTGCGGGCCCTGTCCTCGGACGGCGGCAACGGCACCCGCAGGGAGCTGACCACCGACGTCCTGGAGGTCGCGGTCCTCGAACGGGCCCGCCCCGGCCGGGCCTTCCGGCGCATCGAGGGCCTCGCCCTCGAAGCGCTCATGCCCCGCGCCGAGTCCGAGGCCGAACCCGACCCGGAGGCCGCCTCCGGCGACGGCGAGGCCCCGGACCCCGAGGAGTCCTGACCGCCGCCCGGCCGCGACGCCCGCGACCGGCCCGAGCGGAGCGCCCGCGCTTTCGCGGCCCCGCTCGGTCCGGTCGCCACCGTTCCCGACCATTCCGCCGACACTCCACCGAGACGGCTCCGTCCCACTCAAATGGACGGACCGGCCGGCGGCCGCAGACGGGCTCCACCCGATGCGAGCCGCCGATCAGCGAACAATCTCCATAGGGCCCGTCGCGGAACGGAACCATTCGACCGCGAGGGGTGTTCTCCTCAACCGAATCGGGGTAGGGTTTTCGACATGGACAGGCGCATTTTCGGACTGGAGACCGAATACGGGGTCACTTGCACCTTCAGGGGACAGCGCCGCCTGTCCCCGGACGAAGTGGCCCGCTACCTCTTCAGGCGAGTGGTCTCCTGGGGCCGCTCCTCCAACGTGTTCCTCCGCAACGGCGCCCGCCTCTACCTCGACGTGGGCTCCCACCCCGAGTACGCCACCCCCGAGTGCGACTCGGTCGAGGACCTGGTCAAGCACGACCGGGCCGGCGAGCGCATCCTCGAAGGCCTCATGATCGACGCCGAGAAGCGCCTCCACGACGAGGGCATCGCCGGCGACATCTACCTGTTCAAGAACAACACCGACTCCGCCGGGAACTCCTACGGCTGCCACGAGAACTACCTCGTCAGCCGCCACGGCGAGTTCGGGCGCCTCGCCGAGGTCCTCATCCCGTTCCTGGTCACCCGCCAGCTCATCTGCGGCGCCGGCAAGGTCCTCCAGACCCCGCGCGGGGCCCGCTTCTGCCTCTCCCAGCGCGCCGAGCACATCTGGGAGGGCGTCTCCTCCGCGACCACCCGCTCGCGCCCCATCATCAACACCCGCGACGAGCCGCACGCCGACGCCGAGCGCTACCGGCGCCTCCACGTCATCGTCGGCGACTCCAACATCAACGAGGTCACCACGCTGCTCAAGGTCGGCTCGGCCGACCTCGTGCTGCGGATGATCGAGACCGGCGTGACCATGCGCGACCTCACCCTCGAGAACCCGATCCGGGCCATCCGCGAGATCAGCCACGACACGACCGGCAAGCGCCTCGTGCGCCTCGCGAGCGGCCGCGAGGCCTCCGCGCTGGACATCCAGCGCGAGTACCTCGAGAAGGCCATCGACTTCGTCGACCAGCGGGGCGCGGACGCGACCACCAAGCGCGTCATCGAATTGTGGGGGCGCGTCCTCCAGGCCGTCGAGTCCGGCGACCTCGACTCGGTGTCCCGCGAGATCGACTGGGTCGCCAAGTACAAGCTCATCGAGCGCTACCGCGAGAAGCGCGGCCTGCCCCTGTCGAGCCCGCGCGTCGCGCAGCTCGACCTGGCCTACCACGACATCCGCCGCGGCCGCGGCCTGCACCACCTGATGGAGAAGCGCGGCGAGGCCGAGCGGCTCACCCAGGACGTGGAGGTCTTCGAGGCCAAGGAGGTCCCGCCGCAGACCACGCGCGCGCGCCTGCGCGGCGAGTTCATCCGCAAGGCGCAGGAGAAGCGGCGCGACTTCACTGTGGACTGGGTCCACCTGAAGCTCAACGACCAGGCGCAGCGCACGGTCCTGTGCAAGGACCCGTTCCGGTCGCGGGACGAGCGCGTCGACAAGCTCATCGCCAGCATGTGAGGCCGGCGGTGACGGAACGAGAGCGCACGGGCGAGCGGGAGCCCCGGGTGGAACCGGAGCAGGCGGCCGAACCCGCGCGGGCGAACGAGCGAAGGCCGGGCACGCTGAGCGCGCTCGACCCGGTCGCGGCCTACGAGCGGCGGACCACCCGCATCCGCGAGGAGATCGCGAGGAACCGCCGCGGCGATTACAAGGTCCCGACCTGGGTCCTGGCGCTCGCACTGGCCGGGGTCATCGGCCTGTGGATCGTGGTCCTGTTCGTGCTCTAGCGGCGAGCAGACGAGGAACGCCCGCGCGAAAGCGCGGGCGTTTCGCGTTGCAGGGCACGCCGAAGTGGCATTCGGGCCCTGGGGAAGGCCCCCCGGTTTCGAGGCTAGCGCGGTGAACCTGAAGCGGAGCTGAAGTCGAGAGAGGTTCGGGTGCATGCCGAAGGAGCGCCGCGGCGCTGGGAAAGGGCCCCCGGTTGCAAGGCTAGCGGGGTGGACCTGAAGCCAAGCTGAAGTCGAGAGTGGTTCGCGTCGTGGGGGATCGGGCGTTGCAGCGTCAGTCGCGGCGCTTCGCCACCTGGGCCGCGTGCCTGCCCGCGGCCGCGGCCGCCACGAAGTAGACCCGGTCCCGGTCGAGGCCCCTGCCCATCGTGGACAGCTTCACCGGCAGCGCCTCCATCGCCTCGACCAGCCCCGAGCAGTCGACCTCGATCTGCCGGTGCCGCTCGGGCAGCTCGCCCAGCTGCCCCCGGATCTTCCCCTCCAGCTCCGCGGGCAGCTCGTCCGGCACCGGCACGTCCGCCGCCGCCAGCGCGACCTTCCCGTACGCCGTCATCGAATGGTGCGAGACCCCGCGGTGGCGCTCGCGCGCGTCCCCCTCGGAGATCCGCAGCGACGCCACCGGCCTGCCGCCGAGCACCGCGGCCGCGTTGACCGCCTCGCCCGCGGCCGTCCCCGAGAAGCCCCACACGGTGCCCGTCCCCAGGTTCCCCGGCCCCTGCGCCACGATCGCGATGTCCGCGCCCCCGACCACCCGCGCCGCGATGAGCGCGTTGTGCACGTTCGTCGCCTCCAGGTCGCCGCCGAAGCACTGCCCCGCGGTCACCACCGCGCACAGCCGATCCGAGAGCTGGTCCAGCTGGCGCGAGAACCACGCCGGGAGCGAGCCCCCGTCGGTCATGACGTACGCGACCTTCGCGTCGGGCGCCGTCGCGTGGATCCCGGCGAGCACCGGCGCCAGCGCCGAGTGCAGGTCCGCGACCACCACCGGCATTCCGCCCAGGTCCTCGCACGCCTCCACCGCGGCCCGGTGCGGCGAGTCGTCCTCGTCCACCGCCAGCCGCATCGCCTGCATCGGCGTGTACCGGGCCTTGACGATGTGCCCCGGCCCCTCCACGTCCGCCGGCAGCCGGTCCGGCACGGCCACGACCAGCGCGTACCCGCCCGTCCCCAGGCCCTTGGCGATGGCGTTGCAGTTGAGCAGCACCCGGTCGCCGACCTCGGGGACGCCCACCAGCTCGTCGTAGGCCAGACCCCTGCACGAGAACGCGCCCTCGCCCTCGCGGGCCTCGACGTCGACCTCCAGCTCGGTGCAGCCCCGCCAGCCGCCGCGCACGCCCGTGACGGTCCCGTATCGCCATCTGATCACGCCCGGACACTATCAAGATCGGGCCCCCGCGCCAGGAGGCGCCCGGCGGCGCCCCCTCAGGGCCGCACGGCGACGCGACGCGGCGGGGAGGGCGTGATGGCGGCCCGCCCCCGCGAGGGCATAGGCTGAGCGGGTGTCCAACGATCGCACTGAACGACTGGTGAACCTGGTGCTCTGCCTGCTGTCCTCGCGGCGCTTCCAGACCTCCGGCAGGATCGCCCGGACCGTCCCCGGCTACGAGCACGACCCCGACGACAGGAAGGCCCACGAGGCGTTCCAGCGCAAGTTCGAACGCGACAAGGCCGAACTGCGGCGCATCGGCATCCCGCTCCAGTCCGGGATCGACTTCTACGCGGACGGCGAACGGGGCTACCGGATCGCCCGCTCCGACTTCGAGCTGCCGCAGATCGAGTTCACCGACGCCGAGGCCGCCGCCGTGGCCGCCGCCGCCCGCCTGTGGCAGCAGCCCGAGCTCCAGTCCGGGACCGCCGACGCCCTGCGCAAGCTCAGGGCCGCCGGCATCGACGTCGAGTCCCACGCCGCCGCCTCCCCGGTCAAGTCCCTGCCCGGCGCCGAGGCCGCGCTCGCGCCGTTCTTCGAGGCGGTCGCCTCCCGGCGCGCCGTCGTCTTCGACTACCTCGGCCCGCGCGACGAGAGCGTCCAGCAGCGCCGCCTCCAGCCCTGGGGCTGCGCGGCCTGGCGCGGCCGCTGGTACGTCGCCGGCCACGACCTCGACCGGGACGCCCAGCGCTGCTTCCGGCTCTCCCGCATCGCCGGCAGGGTCCGCCTGACCGGCCCCGAAGGGGCCTACGAGATCCCCGAGGACGTCGACGTCCTCGCGTTCGCCGTCGAGGCCGAGGACCGCCAGCTGTCCTCGCGCGCGAAGGTCCTCGTCCGGCCCAAGCGCGCCTGGGGCGTGCGCCGCCGCGCCGACCAGATCGGCCCGCGCACCGCCGAGGGCGACCAGGCCTGCTTCTCGTACACCGACACCGCCGCCACGGCCGCCTGGCTGGCCTCCTTCGGGCCCGACGTGCTCGTGCTCGAGCCGCCCGAACTGGTCAAGGAGACCGTCGCGTGCCTCCAGGCCCTGGCGGACGAGGAGGAGACGTCATGACCCGGGCCTCCACCCGTCCGCACGCCGGCCGGCGCCGCCCGGCAGCGGGGCGCCGCGCGCCCGCCGCTCCCCGAACCGGAGCGGACGCCGCGTGCCGCACCCGCCGCCCCGCCCGGCCGGCTCGCCACGCTCACCCTCTCCCGAACCGGAGTGAACGCTGTGACTAATCGGCTCGCGCGCCTGCTCAACCTCGTCCCGTACCTCGTCCGGCGGCCCGAAGGGGTCCCCATCGCCGAGATCGCGGCCGACTTCGACGTGCCCGCCGCCCAGATCCAGGCCGACCTGACCATGCTCTGGATGTGCGGCCTGCCCGGCTACGGCCCCGGCGACCTCATCGACCTCGCCTTCGACGCCGACACCGTCCGCGTCCTCTTCGCCGCCGGCATGGACCGCCCGGTCCGCCTCGCCGCCCACGAGGCCCTCGCCCTCTCGGTCGCCCTGCGGGTCCTCGCCGACACGCCCGGCGTCGGCGACCGGGCCGCGATCGCCTCCGCGCTCGACAAGCTCGCCGCCGCCGCGGGGGAGGCCCCCGCCGACGTCGCCGTGCGCGACACCGTCGCCGACCCCGGCGCCGAGCGCTACGCGGCCCTCGTCGCCTCCGGGCACGCCGCCCGCATCACCTACTACTCGGCCAGCCGCGACACCACCTCTGAACGGGTCGTCGACCCCATCGAGATCGTCGCCGCCGACGGCCACGCCTACCTGCGGGCCTGGTGCCGCACCGCCGGGGAGATCCGCCAGTTCCGCATCGACCGCATCGACGCGTGCACCGAGCTCGACGAGCCCTCCGAGCCGCTGCGCCTGACCAACCAGCCCGCGCCCACCGCGTTCCTCGAGTCCGAGCTGCCCCGCATCGAGCTGCTCCTGGGCCCCGGCGCCAAGGACGTCACCGACACCTACCCCTGTGAGGCCGTCACCGGCGAACCGGACGGGCGGCGCCGCGTGCGCCTGCGCGTGCGCGACCTCGACTGGGCCCGCCGGTTCGTCCTCGGCCTCGGCGGCGAGGCCGAGGTCGTCGCCCCCGCCGAACTGCGCGACGCGGTCCGCCGGACCGCGCGCACCGCGCTGGCCCGCTACGCCGCGACCGCCTGACCCCGGACGCGGCCCCTGGACCGTGCTCGTACACTGGGGCGATGATCTGGGCGATATCGGTCGTGCTGGCACTCGCCGGACTCGTGATCCTGGCCGTCGCGGCCAAGCGGCTCCTGAGCGGCCTGAGCGAACTCAAGAACGGCCTCGACCGCGTCCAAGAACGCACCGGTCAACTACAGGACCTGCAAGAACGCTTGAACGCGACGCTCGTCGAAGCCCAGAAGGCCACGGGGGCGGCGCGCAGAGAGTGACGCTTCCCCGTCACGGCCGCCACATTCTGATAAAGATCGGCGATCCCGAAGCCTCCAGTGTTGACGGAAGTGTCAAACGTCGGTCATGCTTGTCCGGCTCGACGATGTCGTAGCCACGACCGGTACCGGTGACCTCGGAGTGAACCAGGTCTCAGGCTCCGTGGCACTCGCTTCCCGCGAGGCATACGATGGTTACGTCACCGACATATATCCGGAGGGACCGAACAATGGGTGCATTGAAGCCCTGGCACATCATCATTCTCGTCGTTGTCATCTTGCTGGTGTTCGGCTCCCGGAAGCTTCCGGACATGGCGCGGGGCCTGGGGCGCTCCATGCGCATCCTCAAGTCCGAGACCGAGGCCATGAAGAAGGACGGCAACAACCCCGACGAGGACGGCGACACCCGCGCCGAGCCCAAGCACACGCGCGAGCCGCTCGACCCGCCGCAGCCGGTCAACGAGACCGTGATCGACGGCGAATCGGTCGACCACAAGAAGACCCGCTAGCCCGGACGCGGCCGTAACCGATATGGCTGACGAACCTCCGCGGCGCGCAGGCAGACGCAAGACCAAGTTCCAGCGCGCCGCAGACGGCTCCATGACGCTCATGGAGCACCTAGCGGACCTCCGCAACCGCCTGCTCGTCTCCGTCATCGTGATCCTGGTGGGCACCGCGGCCGCGTTCTACTTCGCCGACGAGCTCATCCAGTTCCTGGCCGACCCGTACTGCTCGGCGATCAGCGGCCAGACGGTCCAGGAGAGCGGCGACGGGGCGCAATGCGAGGCGGTGCTCAACTCGCCGATCTCGCACATCGCCCTGATGCTGAAGATCTCGCTGTACGCGGCGCTGGTCGGGACCGCCCCGGTCTGGCTCTACCAGTTGTGGGCGTTCATCGCCCCGGGCCTGCACCGCAACGAGCGGAAGTACGCGTACCTCTTCATCGGCATCGCCGCGCCCCTGTTCCTGGCCGGCGCGGTCCTGGCGTACTTCGTGGTCTCCCACGGCATGGAGTTCATCATGCTGCTGGCGAGCCAGGACTTCGTCATCCTGCTGAACCTCGAGGACTACCTGACCTTCTTCCTCTCGGTGATGATGGTCTTCGGGATCGGCTTCGAGTTCCCGCTCATCATGCTGATGCTCAACGTGATCGGGCTCGTCAACGCCAAGCGGATGCTCGGCTGGTGGCGGATCGTGGTCGTGGTGAGCTTCATCTTCACCGCGGTCTTCACCCCCACGCCCGACCCGTTCGGCATGACGGCGCTCGCCATCTGCATGCTCATCCTGTACCTGGCGGCCTGCGGCGTCGCCTACCTGAACGACAAGCGCAAGGGCATCACCTACGACGATCAGTGGGACGACGACGAGGCCAGTGACATCGGCGCCGCCGACGACACGGGCGCGACCGCCGACGTCGGCGCCAGCAACCTCGGCGACGAGGACTACCCGGGCGAGAACGAGCGGCGCAACCGCTTCGGCAGGCGCGTCGACGGCTACGACGACATCACCTGAGTCCGCTGAGGACTGAGGCCGAGCATTGAGAAGGGGGCCCCCCCCCCCGCGGGGGGGCCCCCCCCCCGCGCCCCCCCCCCGGCCCGCCCCCCCGCGGGGGG
>NZ_JAJLQZ010000041.1 GCF_020991375.1 Glycomyces amatae
CCCGACCCTCCACTACCTCGGGCCCGCCAACCGACCCCAGCCCTCCACCCACCGCTTCGTCGCCGCCGCTCTGACCGCTACTCCCGCGCCACCGGCAACCGAGTCATCCGCCCCGGCGCCACTCCACCCCTCCGTCGCCGCCGCCCTCAGCTCGAACCCCGCCGCCCCGGCCCCGCACACTGCCCCCAGCCCTCCGCCCGCTGCTTCGTCGCCGCCGCTTGAAGTCGGGCCCGTCCCTCCCACCGGCACCGACCGGTTCGGGTGCGAGATCCCGGCCACGGCACGGCAAGACCGGACCGGCCTGCACCCACGCCCCACGCAGCCATCACCTGCGCTAACGCACTGACTGAACGGCATTGCCCCTTAGTCCGAGACTTTCCCGCGGTCCGACCCATCCGCGGTGCGCGCCGCTCCGAATCGGGGATGCATCGACCTGAGGGAGGGCCCATGACCACACGATCCCGGACCGTCGCCGTCGTCGGCTCCGGCGTCGCCGGACTCACCGCCGCCCACCTCCTCCAGCGGACCGCCGAGGTCACCCTGTACGAGGCCGACGACCGCCTCGGCGGGCACGCCCACACCCACGACGTGCGGACCGGGGACCGCTCGGTCCCGGTCGACAGCGGGTTCATCGTGCACAACCGGCGCACCTACCCGCTGCTGTGCCGCCTCTTCGAGGAGCTCGGCGTCGAGACCCGCCCCACCGAGATGAGCATGTCGGTGCGCTGCCTCGGCTGCGGCCTCGAGTACTGCGGCGCCCGCGGCGCCTCCGGCCTGTTCGCGCGCGGCGCCAACGCCGCCGACCCGCGCTTCTGGGGCCTCCTGGCCCAGGTGCCGCGCTTCCACGCCAGGGCGCGCCGCCTCCTCGCCGACTCCGCCTCCGGGCCCGCCCCCGAGCCGACCCTCGGCGAGTTCCTCGCCGCAGGCCGCTTCACCCCCTACTTCGTGAACCACTTCGTGATCCCGCTGGTCTCGGCGGTCTGGTCCTGCGGCCCGCACCTCGTCCCCGAGTACCCCGCCCGGTACCTGTTCGCGTTCCTCGACAACCACGGGATGCTCACCGTCACCGGCTCGCCCACGTGGCGCACCGTCACCGGCGGCTCCCGGACCTACGTGGAGCGGATCGCCAAGCGGCTCACCGCGGTCCGGACCTCCGCGCCGGTCGCGTCCGTGCAGCGCCACGAGGACACCGTCACCGTCGCCCTGGCCTCCGGCGAGGTGAACGAGCACGACGCGGTCGTGGTCGCCACCCACCCCGACCAGGCGCTCCGCCTCCTCGCCGACCCCACCCCCGCCGAGAAGGCCGTCCTCGGCGCGTTCGAGTACTCCCGCAACCCCGCGGTCCTCCACACCGACCCCGGGCCGCTGCCGCGGCGCGAACGCGCCCGCGGCTCCTGGAACTACCTGCTGCCCTCCTGCCGCCCCGGCCCCGGCGCCGTCCAGGTCTCCTACGACCTGCGCCGCCTCCAGGGCCTCGACACCGACGCCGACGTGGTCGCCACCCTCGGCGACACGCAGCGCATCGACCCCGGGCGCGTGGTCGCCTCCACGGTCTACGAGCACCCGGTCTACACCCCGGCCGCGCTCGCGGCCCAGGACCGCCTCGGCGAGCTCGACACCGGCCGCACCGCCTTCGCCGGCGCCTACCACGGCTGGGGCTTCCACGAGGACGGCTGCCGCGCCGGGGCCGCGGCCGCCGCGAGCCTGGGGGCCCCGTGGTGACCGGCTGGGGCCGGGGCGCCGCGCTCTACGAGGCGACGGTGCGCCACACCCGGCTGCGCCCGATCGAACACCGCCTGAGCCACCGCACCTTCTACTGGCTCGTCGACGTCGACGAGCCGCCGCGCCCGCCCGCGTGGCTGCGTCTCCTCGCCGGGTTCCGCACCCGCGACCACATCGCCGACCCCGGCCGGAGCCTCCGCGACAGCGTCACCGACTTCGCCGCCGCCGAAGGGGTCGACGTGCGCGGCTGCCGCATCCGCATGCTCGCCCACGCCCGCGCCTTCGGCCACGTCTTCAACCCCCTCACCGTCTACTGGTGCCGCCACCCCGAGGACGGGCTGCGCTGCGTCGTCGCCGAGGTCCACAACACCTACGGCGAGCGCCACCGCTACCTCCTGCGCCCCGGCGCCGACGGCAGGGCCACGGCCGCCAAGGACTTCTACGTCTCCCCGTTCCTGCCCGTGGCCGGGGACTACCGCATGGCCCTGCCCGAACCAGAAGGGCGCCTGCGGCTCTCGGTCGCCCTCGAACTCGACGGGGAGCCGACGCTCGTCGCCACCGTCTCCGGGAGGCGCCGGTCCGCCGGGACCGCGGCCCTGCTCAAGGCCACCGCCCGCCACCCGCTCAACACCCTGGCCGTCACCGCCGACATCCGCCGCCACGGCATCGGGCTCTGGCTCAAGGGCCTGCCCGTGTTCAGCCGCGAGCCCGAACAGGAACGAGAGGCGCACCGTGAACGCACCCGCTGACACCCGCACCGACCCCCTCCGCTGGCCCGACGTCGCCCGCGTCCCCCACTCGCCCCTCCGCGCCCGGATCGCCTCGGCCCTGGTGCGCCGCATCGCCGGCCGCGTCCCGCTGCGCGTCGAGACCCCCGCCGGGGGAGCGGGCGACCCGACCCTGCCCGTGCTGCGGCTCCACCGCCCCGAGGCGTTCTTCCACCGCGTCGGCACCGGCGGCCTCATCGGCTTCGGGGAGGCCTACCAGGCCGGGGACTGGGACTCCGACGACCTGCCGCGGCTCCTGACCGCCCTCGCGGCGGACGTGGACGCGCTCGTGCCCCGCTCGTTCCAGATCCTGCGGCGCCCCTTCGCCGGGGCCGTCCCCGGCAGGCAGGACAACAGCCGCGCCAACGCCAGGCGCAACATCGCCGACCACTACGACCTGTCGAACCACCTGTTCGCGCTGTTCCTCGACGAGACCATGACCTACTCCTCGGCCCTGTTCGGCGGCGCCCCCGCGACCTGGGACGACCTCGCCGACGGGCAGCGCCGCAAGATCGACCGGCTCCTGGACCGCGTCGGCGCCGGCCCCGGCGCGCGGGTCCTGGAGATCGGCACCGGCTGGGGCGAGCTGGCCGTCCGCGCCGCCGAGCGCGGCGCGCACGTGCACACCGTGACCCTCTCGGGCAACCAGCTCGAACGCGCCCGGGCGCTCGCCGCCGAGCGCGGCGTCGCCGACCGCGTCGACGCCGAGCTGCGCGACTACCGCGACCTCGACCCGGGCCGCCGCTACGACGCCGTCGTCAGCGTCGAGATGATCGAGGCGGTCGGCGAGCGCTACTGGCCCGAGTACTTCGCGACGCTCCGGTGCGCGCTCGAACCCGGCGGCAGAGCGGGCCTCCAGTCGATCACCATGCGCCACGACCGGATGACGGCGACCCGGCGCGGCTACACCTGGATCCACAAGTACATCTTCCCCGGCGGCATCATCCCCTCCCTGCCCGTCATCGAGCGGCACGCGCACGCCGCCGGGCTCCGCGTCGCCGACCGCCTCGCCTTCGGCGGCGACTACGCCCTGACCCTCCGGCTGTGGCGCGAGCGCTTCGCCTCCCGGGCCGACCGGCTCGCCGCCATCGGCTTCGACGAGACGTTCCGGCGCACCTGGGAGTTCTACCTCGCCTACTCCGAGGCCGGGTTCGCCACCGGCTACCTCGACGTCCGCCAACTCATCCTGGAGGCCTGACGATGACGCTCGCCGCAGACCTGTACGACCTGGCCGCCAAGGCCACCGGCACCGCGCCGCCGATCCGCCTGCGCGCCTGGGACGGCACCGAGGCCGGGCCCGACGACGGCGGGCCCGTCCTGCGCCTCGACAGCCCCGACGCCCTGCGCCGCCTCCTGTGGAGCCCCGGCGAGCTCGGCCTCTCCCAGGCCTACATCCTCGGCGAGGTCGACGTCGAGGGCGACCTGGCCGACGGGCTCCGGCGCGTCCACCGCGCCGCCGCCGGCGCCCGCCCCTCCACCGGCCTGTCCGCGGCGGCCGCCGCGCTGCCGTTCGCCCTGCGCCACCGCCTCATCGGCCCCCGCCCGAAGGCCGCCGGGCCCGAGCACGCGGTGTCCGGCCGCCTCCACTCCGAGGGCCGCGACCGGCAGGTGATCAGCTTCCACTACGACCTGTCGAACGAGTTCTACGAGCTGATCCTGGACCCGGACATGCTCTACTCGTGCGGCTACTGGACCTCCGGGGCCGACTCGTACACCCTGGCCGACTCCCAGCGGGACAAGCTCGACCTGGTCTGCCGCAAGCTCGGCCTCGCCCCCGGCGCGCGCCTGCTCGACGTCGGATGCGGCTGGGGCGCACTGGCGATGCACGCCGCCGAGCACTACGGGGCCGAGGTCGTCGCCGTGACCCTCTCCGCGCAGCAGTACCGCTTCGCCCTGGCCCGCGCCGCCGAGCGCGACCTGCTCAAGAAGATCGACTTCCGCCTCGCCGACTACCGCGAGATCGACGCGGGCGGCTTCGACGCGGTCTCGGCGATCGAGATGGGCGAGCACGTCGGCCGCGACGGCTACGGCCCCTTCGCGTCCCGGCTGCGCGGCCTCCTCGGCCCGGGCGGGCGGCTCCTGGTCCAGCAGATGTCGCGCGGCCGGGCCGCGCCCGGCGGCGGCCCGTTCATCGAGACCTACATCGCCCCCGACATGCACATGCGCCCGCTCGGGGAGACCGTGGGCCTCATCGAGGACGCCGGTTTCGAGGTCCGCGACGTGGAGGCCATGCGCGAGCACTACGTGCGCACCATCCGCGCCTGGCACGACACGCTCGAGGCGCGCTGGGACGCCGCCGTGGACCTCGTGGGGCTGCCGACCGCCCGCGTCTGGCGCCTCTACCTGGTCGGCGCGGCCCTGGCCTTCGAGGAGCGCCGCATGGGCGTGGACCAGATCCTCGCGGTCGTCCCGGACGGCTTCGGGGACGCCGGGATGCCGGCCACGCGCCGCGGGTTCCTCGCCGAGGCGCCTGAATGACCGGGTGGGGCGCGCTCGGCGCGAACCTCGCCGCGACCGCCGGTGCGGCGCTCGCGGTCATGCTGGCGGCCTTCGCGATCGGCGCGACCCGCCGCAGGCACCGCGTGGTGGACGTGGCCTGGGGCCTGGTGTTCGCCGCCGTCGCGCTGGTCACGCTCGCGATGTCGCAGGGGGAGGGCGATCCGCTGCGGCGCGGACTGGTCACCGCCATGGCCCTCGCCTGGGGCCTGCGCCTGTCGCTGCACCTCCTGGCGCGCAACTGGGGCGAACCGGAGGACCGCCGCTACGACGCGATGCTGGCCAAGGCGAGCGGCGGGCGGAACGCGTACGCGTTCCGCAAGGTCTACCTGCTCCAGGCGGGCGCGGGCTGGTTCGTCTCGCTGCCGGTCCAGTTCGCCCAGTACGACCCGTCCCCGCCCGGACCGCTGTTCTGGGCCGGAGCGGCACTGTGGACCATGGGGCTGCTCTTCGAGGCCGTGGGGGACGCGCAGCTGGCCGCGTTCCGCCGCGACCCCGCCAACCGGGGGAAGGTGCTGGACGCGGGCCTGTGGCGGTACACCCGCCACCCGAACTACTTCGGCGACGCCTGCGTCTGGTGGGGCCTGTATCTGACCGCCTGCGGCACTTGGGCGGGCGCGGCCACCGCGCTCTCGGCCGCGGTCATGACCTACTTCCTGGCGGCCAAGACCGGCAAGCCGCTCCTGGAGTCGCACCTCGCCGAGACCCGCCCCGGCTACGACGAGTACGTGCGCCGCACCAGCGGCTTCGTACCGCTGCCGCCGCGCCGCTAGCCGCGGCGGCGGGCCTCCCGCCCGAGCGACCGCCTCCCTACGATGAGGCGATGCAGGAGGAGACGCTGCCAGGCGGCAACATGGAACCCGTGGTCAGGGTCGGCGGCACCGTGCGGCGCGTCAGCGGCGGGTGGACCGCGGCCGTGCACGAGCTGCTCCGGTGCTGCGAGTCGGCCGGGATCGCCGAGACGCCGCGCCCGCGGGGGATCGACGCCGAGGGCCGGGAGGTCCTCACGTTCATCCCCGGCGCCACGCTCGAGCAGGCGCCGCCCGAGACCCGCTGGGCGCCTTCGATGCTCGACGCCGCCGGGGCGCTGCTGCGGCGGGTCCACGACGCGGGCGCCCCGCTCGCCGCGCGGGACCTCGCATGGCGCAGCGACGCGCACGCCCCCGCCGAAGTCCTCTGCCACAACGACTTCGCGCCCTACAACCTCATCGTCCGCGAAGGGCGGCTCGTCGGCGTGATCGACTTCGACATGGCCTCACCGGGGCCGCGCCTGTGGGACTTCGCCTACCTCGCCTACCGGCTCGTGCCCTACGCCGAGGACGCGGTCGGGTTCGACCCGGCCCGCCACGGCTCCCGCGGCGACCGGCTCCGGCGGCTCACCGACGCCTACGGCGCCGATTTCAGCCCTGCCGCGGTGCACCGCATGGCGGCGCGGCGCCTGGACGACCTCGCGGCGTTCACCGACCGGCGCGCCGCCGACACCGGGCGCCCGGAGTTCACCGAGCACGCCGCGATGTACCGCCGCGACGCCGACCGCCACCGCGGCGGCGCGTCCATGCCGTGACCGCGACGCGGGCGCTGCCCGCTCCCGCCGCGCCACCGGTCCGTTCGCCCCCTCGCGGCGGCGCCGGCCCCGGCGCCGTCGCGGGGCGGTCTCAGGCGGCGAGGAGCCGCTCGACCTCCTCGACCTGCTCCTGAGTGAGCGGCCCGTGCTCCAGCGCGCCCGCGTTGTCCTCCACCTGCGCGACCGTGCGGCAGCCGGGGATCGGCACCGTCGCGTCGCTGACGGCCCACAGCCAGCCGAGCGCGCCCTGCGCGAGCGTGCGCCCGCCGCCGGTCAGGACCTCCCGCACCGCGTCGAGCCGCGCCAGGTACTCGGGGGCCGGCCTGCCGTCCTCGAACAGCACCATCCACGGCGCGCCGCCGCCGCGGACGTCGCCGGGTCCGACCCGGGTGTCCGCGCGGTACTTGCCGGTGAGCAGGCCCATCGCGAGCGGGCCGCGGTCGACGCTCGCCAGTCCGTGGCGCTCGGCCGCCTCCAGGACCTCGGGCCTGGAGCCGTGCATCAGCGAGAAGTCGTGCTGGATCGCGGTGCAGTGCGCCCCCGCCCCTCCCCAGGCGTCGGCCCGTCCGGGGT
The DNA here is from genome assembly GCF_020991375.1 of Glycomyces amatae. GTDB lineage: Bacteria > Actinomycetota > Actinomycetes > Mycobacteriales > Micromonosporaceae > Glycomyces > Glycomyces amatae. The sequence goes on from NZ_JAJLQZ010000041.1 coordinate 7,123, forward strand.
CGTCGGTGCTCCAGCCGTACGAGCGGATCTTGCCCTCCTCGACCAGCGCTTCGAGGGTGCCGAGCAGGTCGGCGGCCCGGTCGATCGCGAGGTCGCCCAGGTGGAGCTGGTAGAGGTCGATGTAGTCGGTGCCGAGGCGCCGCAGGGAGGCGGTCACGGCCCGGCGGAGGTAGGCGGGGTCCTCTCCGCGGCCGTCGGACACCTTGGTGGCCTCGTCGAAGACGTTGCCCCACTTGGTCGCGATGACCACCTGCTCGCGCCGGCCGGCGAGCGCGCGGGCGAGCACGCGTTCGCTGCGGCCGGCGCCGTAGACGTCGGCGGTGTCGAAGAAGTCGATCCCGAGTTCGAGCGCCCGGTGGACGGTGCGGACCGACTCCTCGTCGTCGACCTCGCCCCAGCCGTGCGGCTCCCCGTCCGCGCCGTGGAAGGGGCCGCCGATCGCCCAGCAGCCCATGCCGATCGCGCTGACCTCGATACCGCTTCTTCCCAGTGTTCGTCGCATCATGCCGTCGAGGCTAGGACCTGGAGTGCACTCCAGGTCAAGGGCCGTGCACAAAGGATCTCCTCCGATCGGCGGCGGGGCCGGGGGCCCGGTCGGCGCGAAGGCGGTGACGCGGGCACCGCGATCGCCTAGAGTGGTTGTTACTGAACGGTATCCGCCGCGCCACCGCGGTCGGGACCTCGCGAGGGATTGGACACCAATGGCGATTGCGACCATCAACCCGACGACCGGTGAGACCGAGCAGGAGTTCGAGCCGCACACCGCCGAGGAGGTGGAGCGGCGGATCGCCCGCGCCCAGGACGCGTTCGCGGCCTTGAAGGACACGACGTTCGCCCGGCGCGCCGAGTGGCTGCGCCGCGCCGCCGACCTCCTCGACGCCGAAGTGGACTCCACGGCCCGGATGCTCGTGGTCGAGATGGGCAAGCCCATCGCCCAGGCCGAGGCCGAGGTCCGCAAGAGCGCCAAGGGCCTGCGGTTCTACGCCGACCACGCCGAGGGCTTCCTCGCCGACGAGCCCCTGGCCGACCCCGCCGCGGTGGGCGCCGCGAAGGCGTGGACGCGGTACGAGCCCCTCGGTCCCGTCCTCGCCGTCATGCCCTGGAACTTCCCGATCTGGCAGGCCCTCCGCTTCGCCGCCCCCGCCCTGGCGGCGGGCAACACCGGCCTGCTCAAGCACGCCTCGAACGTCCCGCGGACGGCCCTGTACCTCGACGCCCTGTTCGCCCGCGCGGGCTTCCCCGAGGGCGCCTTCCAGGCGCTCCTGGTCGGCTCGGACGCGGTGAACGCCGTGATCGAGGACCCGCGCGTCAAGGCCGTGACCCTCACCGGCTCCGAACCGGCGGGGCGCTCGGTCGCCGCGGCGGCGGGCGCGGCGATCAAGAAGACCGTGCTGGAGCTGGGCGGATCGGACCCGTTCGTGGTGCTCCCCTCGGCCGACCTCGACGCCGCGGTCGAGACGGCCGTGAAGGCCCGCACGATCAACAACGGCCAGTCGTGCATCGCGAGCAAGCGGTTCATCGTCCACGCCGACGTCTACGACGAGTTCGCCCGCCGCTTCGCCGAGGCCACCGCGGCCCTCGTCGTCGGCGACCCCCTCGACCCCGGGACCGACGTGGGCCCGCTCGCCACCGAGTCCGGCCGCGACGACCTCGCCGAGCTGGTCGACGACGCGGTCGCCAAGGGCGCGGAGGTCCTCGCGGGCGGCGGCGCGCCCGACCGGGCCGGCTGGTTCTACACGCCCACGGTCCTGGCCGGCCTGAGCGAGGACGCCAGGATCGTCCAGGAGGAGGCGTTCGGGCCGGTGGCGGCCCTGTACCGGGCCGAGGACGCGGAGGAGGCGGTGCGCATCGCCAACCAGACCCCGTTCGGGCTCTCCAGCTCGGTGTGGACGACCGACGCCGAGGAGCAGGCGCGGTTCGTCCGCCGCCTCGACGCCGGCGCGGTCTTCGTCAACGGCATGACCGTCTCCTTCCCCGAGCTCCCGTTCGGCGGCGTCAAGAACTCCGGGTACGGCCGCGAGCTCGCCGCCGCGGGCATCCGCGAGTTCACCAACCTCAAGACCGTCTGGCAGGGCTGAGCCGGCCCTCCACCCGGTGGGACCCCGCGGACGGTCCCGTTCGACTACCTTGGCCTTCGCATAGAATTGGCGCACGACGCGTAGGAGGCGGGCATGTCGACATCCCGAGGGGCGCGCCAGCTGACGATCAAGGAGGTCGCGAGCCACGCGGGGGTGAGCCCGATGACGGTCTCCCGCACGCTCGCCGGCGGCAGGAACGTGCGCCCCGACCTCCAGGAGCGCGTCATGGCGGCCGTCCAAGAGCTCGGCTACTACCGCAACGAGAACGCCCGGAGCCTGCGCCCCGGGCAGCCCAGCGGCCTCGTCGGCGTCGCCATCACGAACCTCGCCAACCCCTACTACGGCAACTTCGCGCTCGGCGTCGAGGAGGTCGCCGCCGAGCACGGCCGCCGCATCATGCTCGGCAACTCGGGCGAGGACGACGCGCGCGAGCGCCAGCTCGTGAGCGACTTCATCGGGCGCCAGGTCGACGGGCTCATCCTGGTCCCGACCAGCGGCGAGGCCGAGCACCTGCGCCCCGAGCGCCTGGGCGACGTCCCGCTCGTGCTCGCCTCGCGCCGCGTGCCCGGCCTGGAGGTCGACACGGTCCTGCTCGACGACGTCGGCGGCGCCTACCGCGGCACGGTGTCCCTGCTGGACGCGGGCCACACCCGCATCGGGTTCCTGGGCAACCGCAGCTCGGTCTTCACCGGCGAGCGCCGGTACCGCGGCTACGAGCAGGCGATGGCCGAGCGCGGGCTGGTGGTCGACCCGCTGATCGTCGCCCGGGCCCAGCAGGACGTGGCCGCCGCGAGCCGCGCCGCCAGGGCCATGCTCGACCTCGAGGACGCCCCGACGGCGATCTTCAGCGCGAACAACCGGAACACGATCGGCGCCCTGCGCGAGATCGGGCGGCGCATCCGCGAGGGCCTGCCCGGCCCCGCCGTGGTGAGCTTCGACGATTTCGAGCTCTCCGAGCTCATGCCGGTGCCGGTGACGATCATCGACCACGACGCGCGGCTCCTCGGCCGGGAGGCGGCGACCCTCCTGTTCTCGCGCCTCGACGGCTCCGCCGAGGGGGCCCCGCGCACGGTCGAACTGCCCGTGACCATCGAACATCCCTGACGGGGCGCCCTCGAGCGCCCCGCCGGGAGTCCTGCGACACGCCCTGGAGGCAGGGGGGTTGCAGATCCCGGTTCGAGGTTGGTAACGTTACCAATCTCAAGATCACGACACCGCCTGCGGCGGTGTGCAGACTACGCACGGGGGAGGGAGCGCACCGATGGAGCTCTGCATCGACTTCGGCGGATCCGAGATCAAACTCGGCGTCCTCGACCGGGGCGAGCCCGTCCGCACTGCCGCCGTGCCCGTCGGCGAGGGCGACCTCGAGGCGGCCGCGGCCGCCGCCGCCGCGCTGATCGCCGCGGCCCCGGCCGCGCCGGACGCCGCGGGCATCGCCGTCCCCGGCGTCGTCGACCGCGCCGCCGGGCGGCTCGTCAAGGCCCACGACAAGCAGCCCCGCCTCGGCGGCCTCGACCTGGTCGCCTGGGCCGACGCCGCCTTCGGGCTCCCGGCCGTGATCGAGAACGACGCCAGGGCCGCGCTCCTCGGCGAGATCAGCGCCGGCTCCGCGGCCGGCGCCCGCGACGCCGTGCTCATGACCCTCGGCACCGGCATCGGCACCGCCGCCGTCATGGACGGCGTCCTCCTGCGCGGCGCCCACGACCACGCGGGCATCCTCGGCGGCCACCTCACCGTCGACCTCGACGCGCCGCTGTGCAACTGCGGCAACGTCGGCTGCGCCGAGTCGATCGCCGGGGCCTGGGCCATCCGGCGCGACCTCGCCGAGCGCGGCGACGCCGTCGCCGACGTCAAGGAGATGCTCGCGGCGGCCGAAGCCGGCGACGCGGTCGCGACCACCCTGCGCGACCGCGCCCTCCGCGCCTGGGGCGCCACCGCCGTGTCCCTGTGCCACGCCTACGACCCCGACGTCGTCGTCCTCTCCGGCGGCATCATGCGCGCGGGCGCCGCCGTCGCGGGCCCCGTCGAGGCGTACGTCCGCGAGCACCTCTGGACCAGCTCCCACCGCCCCTCCTTCACCATCCCCGACCGACCCGACCTCTCGGTGCTGCGCGGACTGTCCGTCCTCGCGGCAGGCAACCATCCCAGAAGGAGCGCTCGTGTCAACCGTTGAACCGTCCACCGCCGACGCGGTCGGCCGCTACGTGAAGCAGCCGACCGTCCCGCTGCCCGCCGACGCCCGCGTGCTCACCGGCCCGCAGTCGTGGGCCGCGGTCGCCGAGGCCGCGACCGAGCGCGCCGCCGGCCGCGCGCCGCTCATCGCCGTGGACGCCTACCCGGGCGCGGACCTCCCGCTCATCGCCGAGGCCGTCGCCGCGGCGCTGCCGGACTGGACCGTCGTCGACGTCGAGGACGCCGCCGCGCTCCCCGTCGAGGCGATCGACGCCCGCATCGCCGACAACCTCACCGAGGACCGCGTCTTCGGCGTCCTCTCCCACGCCAAGGTCGACGCCTTCTACGATGCCGAGCGCCTCGCCAAGCTCGCCGTCGAGGTCGACGGCGCAGGCCGGCCCGTCGTGCTCATCGGCTGGGGCGCCGACCTCGTCGCCCGCCGCACCGGCGCCCCGTACGCGCTCGTCCTCGCCGACATGGCCCGCTGGGAGATCCAGCTCCGCCAGCGCGCCGGGGCCCCCAACTGGCGCGCGCAGAACCCCGGCGAGGACCGCCTGCGCAAGTACAAGCGCGGGTTCTTCGTCGAGTGGCGCGCCGCCGACCGCCACAAGCGGACCCTGTTCGACCGGGTCGACTTCGTCCTGGACGCCAACGCCATCGGCGCCGCCGCGGGCGCCGGCCGCGACGCCGGGATGATCACCGGCGAGGCGTTCCGCGCCGCGGTCGCGGGCGCCGCGCACCGCCCGTTCCGCGTCGTCCCCTTCTTCGACCCCGGCGTGTGGGGCGGCCAGTGGATGAAGGAGAAGCTCGGCCTCGACCCGTCGCAGCCGAACTACGCCTGGTGCTTCGACTGCGTGCCCGAGGAGAACTCGCTGCTCCTGGAGGACGCCGAGGGCGCGATCGTCGAGATCCCCTCCCTGGACCTGGTGTTCACGCAGCCGCAGGCCCTGCTGGGGGAGCGGACCTACGCGCGCTTCGGCGCCGAGTTCCCCATCCGCTTCGACTTCCTCGACACCATGGGCGGGGGCAACCTCTCGCTCCAGGTGCACCCGCTCACCGACTACATCCAGCAGACCTTCGGGATGCACTACACGCAGGACGAGTCGTACTACATGCTCGACGCGGGCGACGACGCCGTGGTCTACCTGGGCGTGAAGGACGACGTCGACCGGGACGCGATGCTCGAGGACCTCCGCGTCGCCGAGACCGGCGAGCGGCCCTTCGAGGCCGGGAAGTACGTGAACGCCTTCCCCGCCAAGAAGCACGACCACTTCCTCATCCCCGCGGGCACCATCCACAGCTCGGGCGCGAACTCGATGGTCCTCGAGATCTCCGCGACCCCGTTCATCTTCACCTTCAAGCTCTGGGACTGGGGCCGCGTCGGACTCGACGGCGTCCCCCGCCCCGTGCACCTCGACCACGGCGAGCGCAACCTCGTGTGGCACCGCGACCGCGACTGGACCGAGTCGAACCTCGTCAACCGCGTCGAGGTCGTCGCGCAGGACGGCGGCGTCCTCGAGGAGCGCACCGGCCTGCACGAGCTCGAGTTCATCGAGGTCCGCCGGCACTGGTTCGCCGAGGAGGCCGCCCACGACACCGAGGGCACCGTCAACGTCCTCAACCTCGTGGAGGGCGACGAGGCCGAGGTCGCCAGCCCCACCGGGGCCTTCGAGCCCTACACCGTCCACTACGCCGAGACGTTCATCGTCCCGGCCGCCGTGGGCCCCTATGTCATCCGCCGCACGGCCAGGTCCAGGAGCGAGCGCTTCGGCACCGTCAAGGCCTCCGTGCGCGGCACCCGAGCCGGCGAGGCCTGACCCGGGCCCGCCGGTCCCCTTGAGAAGACGAGGAACAAAGGAGTTCGCAATGAGAACACGGAAGACGACCGCGGCGATCGCGGTGGCGGCCGCCGCGGCCCTGGTGCTGGCCGGCTGCGGCGGCGGAGGCGAGGACGACGGTGCCACCACCGGCACGCTCGACTTCTACACGAACAAGGCCGCGTGGGAGCCCGACTTCGACGAGCTCAACGCCACCAGCGAGTCCGGCGCCGACATCACCCTGGACACCACCGGGTACTCCGACGCCGACCAGTACGACGCCTTCATCAGGCAGTCGTTCCGCACCGACAAGAGCCCGGGCCTGTTCACGTGGCAGACCGGACCCTCGCTCGCCGAGCTCGTCGACGAGGGCCTCATCGCGCAGACCACCGACATCTGGACCAAGGCCGTCGACGAGGGCTGGGTCTCCGAGGACCTGCGCGACACCTACACGTTCGACGGCGAGCAGTACTGCGTGCCGATGAACATCGCCTACTGGGTCATGTACTACAACAAGAACATCTTCGAGGAGCAGGGCCTCGAGGAGCCCACCACCTGGGCCGAGCTCGACGCGATCGCGGCGCAGCTCAGCGGCGAGGGCATCACGCCGTACTACCAGACCAGCACGCTGTTCACGTTCCCGTGGTTCCAGCAGATGGTCGCCGGCACCGACCCCGAGCTCTACAACGGGCTCGCGACCGGCGAGGTGAAGTACACCGACCCGGAGATCGTCGCGATCATGGAGACCTGGCGCGACCAGCAGGAGGCCGGCTGGTTCAGCGACGCCGGCAGCACCGTCGACCCGGCGGTCGGCCTCAAGCAGGGCGACTACGCCATGATCAACTTCGGTTCGTTCTTCAACGGGTCGCTCGACGGCGCCGGGATGGTCTCGGGGGAGGACTACGACATGTTCGTGATCCCCGCCAACGATCCCGACCTCGCCCAGACGCCCGTCGCGGTCGAGTCCGGTCCGCTCTGCGTGGCCGAGAACTCCTCGCAGAAGACCCTCGGCCTGACCTACTCCGAGTGGTGGATGTCGCCCGAGGCGCAGACCGCGTGGAGCGAGGCCCGCGGCGACGTCGCGTTCAACCCGCAGGCCACCGTCGCCGACCCGATGCTCGACGAGCTCGGCACCACCGTCGCCGGCGACGACTACCAGCTCTACGACCGGTACTACGAGGCCACGCCCACGCCGATCCTCACCGTCGCGCTCGAGCAGTTCGGGGCCTTCATCGCCAACCCGGGCGACCCGATGCCGTACCTGGAGGCCATCCAGGCGGAGGCCGACAAGTACTGGGCAGACCAGGGGTAACAGGGAATGACGTCCGACAAGATCCTGACGGCGCATGCCTCCAAGGACCAGTTCCGCTGGTCGGCCAGGGGGTTCGTCGCACCCGGCGTGCTCCTCGTGGCGGTGCTGCTGTACGTGCCGCTGCTGTGGACGGTCTTCATCAGCTTCACCGAGTACAACGGACTGGGCGACCCCGAGTGGGTCGGCTTCGCGAACTACGTCGAGATGTTCGACGACCCCCAGTTCTTCAACTCCGTGCTCAACACGCTGCTGTGGGTCGGCGGCACCCTCCTCGTCCCCGTCGGGATCGGACTCGGCGTCGCCCTGCTCACCTGGAACCTCAAGGGCGGCACCTGGCTGCGGCTCCCGTTCCTCATCCCGTACGCGGTCTCGGGGATCGGGGTGGGCGTCATCTGGTCGTTCATCCTCGGCTCGGGCGGCGCCCTCGACCAGGCGCTCGGCGCCTTCGGGATCGACGACACGCCCCGCTGGCTCGTCGACGCCCCGCTCAACACGGTCGTGATGATCCTCGCGACCGCGTGGCAGGGCGTCGGCGTGAACGCCCTCCTGTTCACCATCGGCCTCCAGTCGATCCCCAGGGAGCCGCTCGAGGCCGCGAAGATGGACGGCGCCAACGGGCTGCGCCTCTTCCGCAGCATCCTGTGGCCGATGCTGCGCCCGCTCACCGCGGTCGTCGTCGGCCTCTCGATCGTCGCCTCCCTGAAGACCTTCGACATCGTCCAGGGCATGACCAAGGGCGGGCCGGGCGGCGCCTCCGAGACGCTCGCGCTGACGATGTACAAGGAGACCTTCGTGAACAGCGACTACGGCCTCGGCTCGGCGATCGCCGTGTTCCTCACGGTCGTGACGCTGGTGGCCTCCATCCTCTACCTGCGCCAGCAGCTGTCCAGCAAGCACGGGGTCTGATATGCCGTTCAAAAGCGCAGCACGAGCCATCCGCACCGCCGTCCTGGCCGTCCTCGGCCTCTTCTGGCTGCTGCCGGTCTACCTCCTGCTGATCAACGCCGCGAAGTCGCCGCTCACGTTCACCACCACCGAGTCGTGGCGGCCCACCGACTTCTCGCTGTTCGACAACATCGGCGAGGCCATGCGCCTGTCCGGCCTCGCCGAGGGCGTCCTGAGCACCCTGCTCTACGCGGTCGTCTCGCCCGCGATCGCCGTCGTCGTGGGCGCCGCGGCCGGGTTCGCGATCGTCGCCCTCCGGCTGCGGCACGGGTTCGCCTGGTTCGTCGCGATCTTCGGCGGCACCGTCTTCCCGCTCCAGATGATCCTGCTGCCCATGTTCGACGCCTACTCGCGCACGGGCCTGTTCGACACCCGGACCGGCATGGTCATCGTGTACACGGCGATCTCGATCCCGTTCTCGGCGTTCGTGATGCGCAACTTCTTCACCGGCATCGCGCACAACGTCTTCGAGGCGGCCGTGCTCGACGGCGCCTCGACCTGGCGCATCTTCGCCCGCGTGTACCTGCCGATGGCCTCCAGCGCGCTCGTCGCGGTCTTCATCCTCCAGGCCACGTTCATCTGGAACGACTTCCTGCTCGGCCTGGTCCTCAGCCAGTCCGACACGGTGCGGCCCATCGTGACCAGCCTCGCCGGGATGCAGAGCACCTACGGCGGCGCGCAGATGTCCGTGGTGCTCGCGGGCGGCCTGCTCGTCTCGCTGCCCACGGTCGTCCTCTTCCTCTTCACGCAGAAGTTCTTCGCCCGCGGCCTCGCCCTCGGGCAGTACTAGGAGTCTTTATGCGCCTCATCCCCGACGTCGACGACCTCGCCGCCGACCCGGTCGCGCACCACTACGACGACATGATCGCGCCGAGCGGCCTCACCAACTTCCTCGGCACCGCCCGGGTCGACCACGACCTGACCGCCATCAGCGCCGTCACGTTCCCGCCGGTGTCCCAGGGCCTCACCCGCACCGCCGCGTGCTTCGTGGACGGGCGCCTCGTCGAGTCCTACGGCGCCGACATCGCCCACGAGTGGCGCCCCGACCGGGTCCGCCGCACCACCGCCCTCCCGGGCCTCGACCTCGCCACCGTGACCGTCTGCGCCCCGGGCGAGACCGGCGTCGCCATCGACGTCAGCGTCACCAACACCGGCGACGCCCGCCGCACCGTCCCGGTCACGCTCTCCCTCGCCGCCGGCGCCACCCGCTCCGCCGAGGCCTGGCTCGACGCCGTGGCCCCCGAGGAGCGCAACCGCGCCGCCGCCGCGCCCTCCCGGCTCGTCTTCGGCAACGGGGCCGGCACCGCCTGGAGCGTCCAGGGCGTCGACACCGACGCCGAGGTCCGCCTCTCCGGCATCGCCCCCGCCGCGGGCGAGCACGAGGTCGGCATCGGCGGCATCGAACGCGGCGGCGAGGTCACCGTCCGCCTCGACCTCGCCCCCGGCGCCACCGCGCGCTTCGGCTACGTCCACGCCGTCGGCGCCACCGAGGCCGAGGCGGGCGCCGCGTTCGACCGCATCGCCGCCGACGTCCCCGGCGCCGTGCGGGCCGCCGAGGACTTCTGGAACCGCCAGCTCGAAGCGGCGTTCACCCCCGGCAACACCGAGTTCTCCGGCCACCTGCCCGTCCTGGAGACGACCTCCGAGCCGCTGCGGCGCCTCTACTGGTGGGGCGCGCTCGGCACGATCTGGTTCCGGCGCGACTTCGCGGGCAACGTCCTCGGCCGCAGTTACGACACCCTCATGCCGAACTACTGGGCCACCACGACGTTCATCTGGGACTACAGCCTCAGCTCCATCACCCACGCCCTGCTCGACCCCGACGCCATGCGCCGCCAGCTCGAGCACTGGATCGCCTCCGACGTCCACACCCACTTCGGCACCTCGTCGCTCACCGGCGGCCCCGTCGGCCGCTGGTACTCGGTCAACGACTACGCCATGACCCGGCTCGTCCACGACTACCTCCGCTTCACCGGCGACACTGGCCTGCTGGAGGCGGCCCCCGGCGGCCGCGCGGTCCACGAGCACCTGCGCGACTGGGCCCTCGCCTGGCAGGACCTGCGCGGCTCGTCGCCGCTCGCCGACTACGGCGAGATCGACAACCTCCTCGAATGCGTCAGCTCCTACACCCACGAGGTCGCGAGCCTCAACGCCGCGAACGTGTGGAACCTGCGCACGGTCGCCGAGATCCTCACCGCCCGAGGCGACGTGGACGGGGCCGCGGCCCTCGCCGCCGAGGCCGACGCGCTCGTCGGGTCCGTCGCCGACCTCTACCTGCCCGGCACCGGCCACTTCGCGGCCCGCCAGCCCGACGGCACCCGCGTCCCGGTCCGCCACGTCTACGACTTCTCCATCGTGGGCACCACGATCGCCGACGACCTCCCCGAGCAGTGGCGCCGCGAGATGGTCGAGTTCTACACGCGCGAGCTCCAGACCGGCGTCTGGCTCCGTTCGCTGTCCCCGTGGGACCCCGACGCGAGCTTCAGCCCCCGCCCCGACCACCAGTGGAACGGCGCCTACCCCGCGTGGCCCGCCGACGCGGCCCGCGCCCTCATCGCGCTCGGCGCCCCCGAGACCGCCGCCGCCTGGCTCCCGGGGCTCGCCCGCTCCGCCAACCAGGGCCCGCCCGGCCAGGCGCACTTCACCGAGGAGGCCGTGCCCGCCGTCAACGGCGGCGCCCGCAAGGCGCCCCCGCAGCTGCCGTACATCATCGACTGGGCCTGCTCCTCGGCCGGCGCCTACGTCGCCCTGGTGATCGAGTCGTTCTTCGGCGTCGACCCCCGGGTCGGCGCGGACGGGCCGGACGCCCCGCGGGCGTGCGCCGCCGTCCTCGACCCCGACGCGGTGCTCCGCGGCCTGCGCATCGGCGACCGCCTCGTCGACGTGCGCGCCGACGGCACCGTCACCGAGGCCTCATGACGAACCCGTTGCGGCCCTTCCGGATCGAGGAACCCATGATCCGAGGAGCCGTCGCGGTCGAGGAGACCGGTCGCGGCCTCCTCCCGCATCGGCTGCCCCCGTGGGCGAGACGGCAGATCCCGGACCGCTTCATGGTGCAGACCAGTGCGGAGAGCGCGGGCGTGCGCCTCGCTCTCCGCACCGCCGCCGACGTGATCGAACTGGACGTCCAGGCCCGGCGGATCGCCGCCGACGCCGAGGCGCCCATGCCGCCGAGCGCCTACGAGCTCACCGAGGCCGGCCGGCTCGTGGCGACCGCGTCCGCGCCGGTCGGCTCCCGCTACGTGTTCACCTTCGAGCGGCCGGAGGGCCGGATCGAACCGGGCCCGGATGCCACCGTGCGGTTCACGGGGCTCGCCGCCGGCGCCGAACGCGACCTGGAGCTGTGGCTGCCCTACCACGACGCCGTCGAACTGCTCGAACTGCGCGCCGACGCCCCCGTCGCGGCCGCGCCCGAACCCGCGGCGCTCCGCTGGGTCCACCACGGCAGCTCCATCAGCCACGGCTACCGGGCCGCCACGACGACCGGCACCTGGCCGGCGGTCGCGGCGCTCCGGGCCGGGGCGCACCTGACGAACCTCGCGTTCAGCGGCAACGCCATGCTCGACCCGTTCACCGCCAGGACGATCCGCGACACGCCCGCCGACCTCATCACCCTCAAGACCGGCGTCAACATCGTCTGCGGCGACGCGATGCGCCTGCGCGCGTTCCGCCCCGCCGTCGACGGGTTCCTCGACACGATCCGCGAGGGCCACCCGGACACGCCGATCGTGGTCGTCTCCCCGATCTGGTGCGCCCCCATCGAGGCCTCGGCCGGACCGACCGCGCAGGACCCGGACCGGGACGAGGAGTGGACGGTCGCCGCGGGCACCGAGGCCGACGTCCTGGCCGGAAAGCTCTCCCTTCAGGTCGTCCGCGCCGAGCTCGCCGCCATCGTGGACCGGCGCCAGGACGACGACCACCGGCTGCACCACCTGGACGGCCTGTCGCTCTACGGCGAGCGCGACGCCGCCGCGATGCCGCTGCCGGACAACCTCCACCCCGGCCCCGACGTCCAGCGCCTCATCGGCGAGCGCTTCGCCGACCGAGTCCTCTCCCAGTTCACACCCGGTTAGGCCCCTACGGGCGGCCCGCCGCCCGGCATCTGCAAAGGAGCAGCACATGACCAACCGCACGCTACCGCTCACCTTGGCCGCCCTCACGGGGCTCGCGGCCGTCGCCCTCCCGGCGGCCGTCCAGGCCGCGCCCCGGTGCGAACCGCGGATCTCGGCGTCCGTCAACGAGGAGCTCACCGAGCGCTTCGGCACCTACGGCGACACCGCGGGCCGCTGGACCGGCGCCGACTCCGCCTACAGCGTCGACCTGCCCGACGGCTCGACCGCGTGGCTCTACTCGGACACGTTCATGGGCGAGGTGGACGAGGACCACGGCAGGCCCCTGGACTCCCCGTTCCTCCACAACTCGATCATCGTGGACGACGACGGCGAGCTCACCACCCACACCGGCGGCACCGAGGCCGCCCCCGAATCGCTCGTGCACGTCGCGGGCGCCGACGAGACCCAGCGCTGGTACTGGTTCGGCGACGGGACCGTCGAAGGCGACCGGCTGCACGTGATGCTCCTCGAGTTCGAGAAGACCGGCAGCGGCGTGTTCGACTTCGCGTTCACCGGCAACGCCGTCGCGACCTTCGACACCGGCGACATGAGCCTCACCGGGGTCACCGAACTCCCCGAATCCGATGTGAACTGGGGCTCGGCGATCTACGAGGACCCCGAGGACGGCCACACCTACGTCTTCGGCGTCGAGGACCTCCAGGCCCAGAAGTACGCCCACCTCGCCCGCGTGCCCTCCGGGTCGCTCACCACGGGCGACTGGGAGTACTTCGCCGACGGCGCGTGGACCGAGGACCCGACCGGCTCCTCCCGCATCCTCGAAGGCGTCTCGAACGAGTTCAGCGTCTCCCGCCACCAGGGGCGGTTCACGCTCGTCACCGGCGACGCGACCGAGGCGCTGAGCGCGAAGATCGTCATGTACCGCAGCGACGACCTCACCGGGCCGTACACGGGCAAGACCGTCCTCTACGAGACCCCCGAGACCGGCGGGAACGTCTTCACCTACAACGCCAAGGCCCACCCGAACCTGAGCGACGGCAACCGCCTGCTCATCACCTACAACGTGAACAGCTTCGAGGGCGACGACCTCTACGAGGAGGTCGACAACTACCGCCCCCGCTACATCGACGTCCGCTTCCGGGGCTGAACACGCGAAGGGGCCCGGGCGGATGCCCGGGCCCCTTCGCCGCTTCTCAGTCCCGCTCGTACTCGGCGGGGTCGTAGACCGGCGCCGGCAGCGCCGCGGCGAGGGCGACGACGTCCTCGAGGCCGTAGCCGTCGACCGGGCCCTCGTAAGTGGTGTCGAAGGCGACCGCCCAGCCCGCCGGGTCGTACACCACGACCCAGTACGAGCGGCTCTCGCCGATGTCGAAGGTCCGGGTGGCGACGGTGCGCCCGCCGACCTCCGACTCCTCGCAGACGTCGTCCTTGTCGCCCTGGCAGTCGAGCAGGTACGGGCCGCTCGTCCCCTCCGGAGGCAGCCCCGGGAGCCAGCCGCCGGGGAGGTGGTAGCGCACCGAGAAGTGCACCGGGTACCCCGCCGCGTCCTCGAACGGCATGGAGTAGTCGGCCGCATAGGTCCGCTGGACCACGTCGGCGCCGGGCTGGAACTGCGAAGGCCGGGAGGTGCGGAGCTCCACGCCCGGGTGCGCGGCGTTCAGCGCGTCGGCGGCCGCGTCGAAGGTGGACGCCGAGTCGGCCGCCGCGGCGTCCTCCCACTCCTCGTCCCAGGCCCAGCCGGGCGGGACGTCGAGCAGCTCGCCGATCGACGCCAGCTCGCTCGTGTCGTACTCGAGCTGCGGCATCGCGAGCATCGCCGCGGTCAGCTCCTCCATGCTCATCTCCCGGCCCTGGCCCTCGCAGTCGAGGTCCCAGGAGGAGCGCAGTCCCGACCCGTTCGGGTAGACGACGGCCGCCTCCAGGGCGCAGCCGTGGTCGGCGGTCATCAGCGTCCGGCCGTCCTCGAGCCGCTCCGTCTCGAACACCGGGGCCTCGTCGCTCCAGGACGCCTCGTCGGAGATGAGGTGCTGCGGGAAGGCGACGCCGCCGGTGGGCCCGGGCTCGGCGGTCCACCCGCCCGGCTGGACCGCCGTGATCGTGAACGAGGACCGCTCGGCCTCCTCGTCGCCGTCGCGGGCGGTGAACCCGCGCAGGTGGACCTGGCCGCCGTTGCCCGGGGAGCTCCAGGGCACGGGCTGGAGCGGCAGGTCGTTGTAGCCGAGTTCGGACAGGGCCTCGTAGTAGCCCGCGCCGTGCTCCTCCATGACGGCCGCGATCTCCTCGTCGGAGGGCTGCTCGTGGTCGAGCGCGCCGGCGTCGAGGAACCCGGCGCCGACCGCGAGGTCGCCGAAGGCCGAGGCGAAGGCCGCGTCCCGCTCGCGCCGGTGGTCGTCCCAGGCGTCGGGGGCCGGGCCCGGGTAGCCGGCCTGGGCGGGGTCGAAGCCGAACGGCTCCCCCGCGGGGAACTCCTGCGCGCCTTCGGGTCCGTCGACGGGCGCGAGCAGGCCCGCCGAGAAGGCGAGGACGGCCGCGACGGCCGCGACGCCCGTGGTGGCGGCGGCGCCGACGACGGCGAAGCCGCGGCGGCGGGAGCGGTAGCCGTCCTGGACGATCGTGTCGATGTCGATCGACGCCTCCTGGAGTGTCGTGTCGGGTTTGGACCGGCGGATGAGGTCGCCGGTCTCGTCTTGCTCGTTCATCTCTCGTTTCCTTCGGCTAGGCCCGGACGGGGAGGGCGAACTCGGGGAGAAGCCGCCGCATCCTGCTCAGTCCCTTGGCGCACTGGCTCTTCACGGTGCCGCTCGTGCAGCCCATGATCGCGGCCGTGTCGTCCACGGACAGGTCCTCCCAGTACCGCAGCACGAGCGTGGCCCGCTGCCGGGGCGGCAGGCGGTCCAGCGCCGCGACGACCGCCACCCGGACGTCGACGTGCTCCTGCGGCGCGTCGATCCGCGTCGGCGGCATCTCGTCGCTGGCGCGCTCGCGGCGCACCCACGCCAGGCGGCGGTGCGAGAGGTACATGTTCATGACGATCCGGCGCACGTAGGCCGGCGCGGTCACCGGATCCACCCGCCACCAGACCGCGAACAGCTTCGTCAGCGACTTCTGCACGATGTCGTCGGCCTCGTACCAGTCCCCGCACAGCAGGTACGCCTGCCGCCGCAGGTTGTCCCGGTAGGCGAGTGCGAACGACCGGAACTCGGCCTCTTGCAGCTCCTTGCTCTTCACGGGGCCTCTCTCAGGTGACGGGTCAAGGTGGCCGGGCCCCGTCCGCGTCCGGTGGAGGCGGCGGCCCGACACAGTAAGTACGCGGGGGCGCCGAAACGCGGTTGTCCTTTTTTCGAGTACTCCCGAATCCCGCAGGCGGCCGCGCCGGGCGCGACGGTCGTCCTCGTCACCTGTGGCCGGGTCGTGTTCGACCCGGCCCCCGCGCCGACAAGAGTTGGGGGGGGGGGGGGGGGGGGGGGGGGGGGGGGGGGGCGGCGGGGGGGGGGGGGGGGGGGGGGGGGGGGGGGCGGGGGCCGGGGGAGGGCCGGGCACTGTTGGAGCGGGCACTGTTGGAGCGGGCAC
>NZ_JAJLQZ010000042.1 GCF_020991375.1 Glycomyces amatae
ACGGCGCCAAGAGCGGCACCTTCAAGGCCGGCACCGACCTGGGCGAATTTGACGGCGTTGCGGGCACCGCAAAGGTGGCGCTCCTGGCGATGCAGTTCCTCGGCGGCAGTGTCGGTTGGAGGATGTACGCTCCCTCGGCATGACCTCTGCATCAATGGGCCTGGACTGGATCGGTACCTATGGCGGTCCGATGGTGGTGCTGCATGCGGCGACGGCCGATGCGTGGGATGGGGCCGCGGACGACCGGCTCGCTGGTGATGACGTCGCCGACTGGGGCGATTACAGGCGCGCTTGCGGCGTCGAGGGCTACCACGGCATCGTCGAGTACGGCCCGAGCGGAGCGCACCGCGCCTTGGTGCTCGGTGACGAGCCGCTCGATTCGGCATTCCTGGCTGAGCGTCGCTGCATCGTCCGATGGTGCTGCGCCGATTCCGAGGCGCAGCTGCTCGCCATGGTCGAGGACCAACTGCCTACCGCGCCATGGGAGTCGGACTTGGATTGGGAGGTTCCGTCTGGTGGCCTAGTGATGATCGATGCAGTGTGCCCGATCGGCGACTACGCCCCGGGAGGGAGCGCTGAGCGAAACCCGGTCGTCATTGACCTGCCGCCGGGCCAATGCCATGTGGAAGCCGCGAGAGTCGTGAATGCGGACGGTTCTGCGGAAGCTGTCGTACACCGATTCACCTACCGCTGACAGGAATCCAGTAGTAATGGCAGGAGTTTTTGACTGCAGTCGTGGTCGGGTCGGGACAGCGTCTCATTGGCCGGTCGGTCGGCAGTGTGAGAGCTTCACGCCGGGCCGCCGCGAATTCGTCGTACCTTGATCTCCCAGGCCGCGGTCTCGGGATCGAAGAGGTCCACGACGGGCGGGTTGCACACCCAGTCGGCGGGAGTGCCCCGCGAGATCCCGGAGCCCCGGCGAGTCAAGCCCGCGAACCAGCGCGTGCGCCGCCTCCATGGGCACATCGACCCCGAGTCGAAGCCGTACACGAAGTCCTCGAAGACACGCATCAACCGCTGCACGGCCCAGGCATGAGGTACCCAGTCGAGCCCTGCCAACATGTTTGTCCCGAATCCCGGCATCATCCGTCAGCGTTGCCCGTCTGGCTCATCACCGGTCAGCGGTAGCCGCACCGTCTCGAGGAAAGCATCCTCTTCGATCATCTTCAGCAGTTCGGGAGGACCATAGACCTTCGTACCGGCTAGATCCCAGTCCGTGTACAGCAGCCAAGACCGATCGGCGGGCCACAAGTTCGCCGGACTGTGATAGGGCGACACCAACTCGAGTGCCTCCAGACTTTCCAGTCGACCCTGAAGGACTCGCAGGCCGGCTAGAGGTTCCTCGAGAAAGTGGAGGTGGGCGAAAGCAACCGTGTCCGGCCCGGAGAATTGCCGCAGGATCGCGGCGAGGCGGATGAAGCTCTCCCGGTCCAAGCTGCCCCAGTCCGGCCACCGAACCGTCTCCCACAAACCATCGCCTTGCCGTACGGAGTGAAACGCGCGAAACGACGGCACCCGATATTGGGGCTCCACATGCTGAGCGATCACCGGGTCTCCCGTCCGCTCGGCCAGTTCCCGCCAAAGCAGCCGCCGCCAGCCTCGTCCCGGGTCGGCCGGCCACCCCGGTTCGTCGTCACCTTCCTCGTCATCGTCGGGCCTTCGATAGAGCGTCTCGTTTTCATCAGGTCCCACCTCATACATGGCATGCAGAATCCAAAGACCTGCAGGATAAGGCGGGGGTCCGAACCCGGAGGGCTCCTCCCCTCCGCAGGCGTCGATCAACCATCCAAGCTCACGTTCATCAGCATCCGACCATCGATCCATGTGGGCAGACTAGCGAGACTGCGCGGAGTCCCCGATCCTCGGTGGAGTCGGCAAGCGGAGTCACACATCAGGCGATCATGAGTGCTTCAAACATGAAAGAGGGATCACCTGGTAGGTGATCCCTCAAAGTCGATACGTCTGGCTCTGTGGACTGCACCGGTCTCAAGGAAGGGGTTGAGGAGGCAGGCGCCGATGCCGCTGGCGAGCAATGCAATGGTGAGGACCGTGAATGTGAGCGCTGGGAACGACGGTTGGCCCGCGCCCGCGGAGGTGGCCATCGCCTGAATGGAGCGGATTGCTCACGTCACGGCGGCACCGGTCAATCCGGGCGGTGGGCGTGGCCCGTTCAGCGCCGCTTCCCGGGAGCCGCGGCTCGGCTAGCGTTCGCGACGTCGCGCCGGTGTCTCGATCGCACGGAGTGCGTCGATGAGCGCGCTGACGGCGTCGTCAACGCGAGCTTGGTCGGTTGCGGTGCCGTAGGCGTGCGCGGCAATGCGCGCCAGGATGGTGATGTTCGTGCAGGTTTCACTGATCACGCGCTGTGCGGTGATCTGATTGCGTTGCACAGCGGCATCGATGACGGCGTCCCCGGTAGCGTCGAGTGCATGGTGTAGGGCGGCAAACGGGTCCCGATCGCCAGTGGACGGCAGTGTGTCAGCGGGAGGCGAGTGCGTCACCTGGTGGCCTTTCATGATGCGTGCAGCGGGAGTGTCACCGCCGAATCTACTCGTCCGGCACTTGACTTGACGTGCGCGAACGCAACTTGTTGCCGCGTTGTGGTGTTGCTGGTAGGTTGGGGCGCAACATAATTGCATACGGAGGCGTCTTTTGTGGCCGAACATGTCAGACCCCGGCTTGGGTCGCTGTTCACCGGCGTTGGCGGGCTTGACCTCGCCGCCCGTGACGTCTTCGGCGCCGACCTCGCCTGGTGCGCTGACGCCGACCGTCACGCCTCCACGCTCCTCGCCTACCGGCATCCCCGCGTCCCCAACTTCGGTGACATCACCGCCATCGACTGGACACAGGTCCCCCGTGTTGACGTCCTTGTTGCCGGATTCCCCTGCCAGCCGTTCTCCACGCTCGGCAGACGCGGCGGCACCAGCGACGAACGGTGGCTCATCGACCATCTCACCGACGCCATCGACGCGACTGGTCCCGGCCTGGTCCTCTTCGAGAACGTCCCCGGGCTTCTCAAACACGCTGACGCGTTCACGGCAGTCATCGACCGTCTATCCGAACGCGGGTACGTGGGGGCCTGGCGGTGCGTGGCGGCAGCGGACGCCGGAGCGCCGCACCTACGAATGCGGGTGTTCATCGCCGCAGTGCGGCCTGAACGGGCCGGGCTGCTCGCCCCCGCTCATGCCGACACCGGTCGCCACCCCGGCGATCCGGCTCATGCACGGTCAAGTGGCGGGCTGGATTCGGGGCCCGTGGCGGCACCTGTCGAACTTCCTCGGCACGATGACCGTCCGGCAGCCCGATGGTGTTGGGGCGGCTATCAGAGTGCGGTCACGCGCTGGGAGACGGTGACCGGCCGGTCCTGCCCGCATCCGGTGCAGTGGCGTGCCGGTTGGGGCCGCGGGCCCGAACGCACCGAGCCGCGCACCGAGTTCCTTGAATGGGCGATGGGCCTGCCCCCCGGCTGGGTGACGGACGTGCCCAGGCTCACCTGGCTGCAGCAGCACAAGCTCATCGGTAACAGCGTCGTCCCGCAGCAGGCCGCGCTCGCCTACCGCGCGCTCGCCGGTGACCTCTTGGCCGTGCTGGACGAATCGTCGCTCGCGGGTGCCGCAGGACCCTGATGCGCTCCCCTGCAACTGGATACGGTCACACGCCTGCCGCACCGGCGCCGCTGCGGCTGGGCTCGCTGTGCACCGGATACGGCGGTCTCGACATCGCCGTTGAACACGTCCTCGGCGCAAGGATGGACTGGTGCGCTGAAAACGACGCGTATGCCGCCAAGGTCGTTGCCGCGCATTGGTCGAGCGTCCCGAACTTCGGGGACCTGCGCACTGTTGACTGGCGCTGCACCCCGCCCGTCGACATCGTCTGCGCCGGGTTCCCCTGCCAACCGGTCAGCAACGCCGGGCACCGGAAAGGAGCTGCTGATGACCGGTGGCTGTGGCCGCACATTGCCGACGCCCTTCGCTGGATTCGACCCCGCTACGTCGTCTTGGAGAACGTGGCGGCCATCGTCAACCGGGGCATGGACGCTGTTCTCGGGTCGCTGGCCGCGCTGGGGTTCGATGCAGTCTGGGGCTGCTATCGCGCGTCCTGGGCCGGCGCTCCGCACCGCCGGGACCGGTGGTTCCTCCTCGGGTGGCGACATGAGGCTCCTGCCGACGCCGCGGGCTTCGGCGGCCGAGGACCGGCAGTACCAGCGCACCCCGAGTCAGGAAGCCGGTCGGCACGGCAGGAGCCTTCAGGCCGAGGTGTGCTCGCTGCCCCTGCTGCCGACGCTGCGGGTGCCGCCGGCTACGGGAACGGCGGAGCGCCGACCGGGTGCGGGCTGCCGCCCGTGCCTGTCCGCAGTCCTCCCCCACGAGAAACCGACGTCGACTGGGGCGCATACGGGCCAGCGATCGCCCGATGGGAGCACATGACCGGCCGGGCCGCACCGTATCCGACGATCCGGACCGAGCGGGGCCTGCGCTCCTCGACACAGTTCGTCGAATGGATGCAGGGCCTCTCCGGCGGCTGGGTGACCGGTCGCGGCCTGCCGCGCATTGCCGAACTGCGCCTGCTGGGGAACGGTGTCGTGCCCCAGCAGGCGTCCATGGCGCTGTGGGACCTCAAGACCCACATTCCACCTCCATGTTGCCCGCAGCGACCGCTGGTGCCGTGATCAGGGCAGGCGCGAGAGCAGGTCCGCTGCGGCCATCTGCTGCGATAGCAGCAGCCACAGTACGAGTCCAGCGGCCACGACACGAATGGCGACGCCAGCTGTCCGCTCGGCCACGTCCAGAGCAGCGGACACCAACGCGCCTCGCCGCGATGTCCGCACCGTCGCTTCGTGTGCCGCGGCGCGAGCCGTAAGGCATGCCTCGGTCTCTTGCAGGAACGCGATGTTCGTCGTCCCCGACAGGACAACTGCGGTACGTCGCAGGGTGTCCTCGACGTCTGCAGGCACGCTCGCGAGCACCGAAGCATGCTCGGTCAAGTAGGTGCGCAGGTGGGCGGCAGCAAGGGTGAGCAGCTTGGCTGTCGGGTGCTGCGAGCCTCGCCCGGCCCGGTCCAGTCTCCGGGCATAACGTTCAAGGGCCGCGATGATTGCTTGGAGCTCGCCCCGGCGACGGGCACCAGCATCGGCTCGCCTGGGCGTTCGCCCTGGTGATGGCGGTCGTAGCACGTCTGCAATGCGGCGCAAGCCGTTCAAGCGGCACGCGCGTACCAGCACGGCTTCCCAGATCAACACCAACGCCGTCGGAATGGCGAACATTCCCGCCAGGAAGTACCCCACCTCGTCGACGTCCACATCGTTCCCAACCGGGGCCCACACCGCAACGAAAATCAAGAACGAGGCGATGAGGCCCAGTTGCCAGTGCAGACGAAGTTTGTACAGGTCTCTCGCAGCCGCAAGTGCACTGACCGGGTCACGCCATGCGCCGGCGTCCGGCAGCGGTGCATACCACCAATAGGGTGTGTGCGGCCGGGCAAGTCGCGCAAAGCCGAGCAGCAGGCCGAACGGACTCAACACGAACCCGACATAGGCAATGAGCAATATCGAGGCCACGTCGAGTTGTACATCGTTATTCATCTCTCCAGAGAATGGAAACCATACCCAGTACAAGGCGAACGCTGCCGCCACCGTCGACAGCGCGCATGCGAGCAGTACGTTCCCCCATGCTCCCAGCGGCACCGTCTTCGACTGCCAAGTCCCGTCGCCGCGCAACGCCACCAGCGTTGCCCGCATTGACATTCGAGCCGCAGTGCGCAGGCCGTACCGTCCGATCAGGCGCGCCACTGGCGCTGGCAGTGTCGACAAGCACCAGCCGAACACCCATGCCGGAAACGCCAGCAGTATCCACATCCACACGAGGGAGCCCAGACCGACAGCACATGCGAGTGCCAGTTTCTGCAGTACTTCCACAGGGATGATCTCCATACGCAACGCGTGCAACAAGGCCGAGACCGCGGCGATTGCGTCAGCATCGTGGTGTGGGCAACGACAGGGGGACTCTCACCGTAGCGGGTCCGGCAGTGCCGCGCTGGCTCGGTGGGAACCAGTGGCTCGGCCTAGGAACCGTGACCACCGGTCCTTTGCCCCAAACGCCAAAGCAGTCCCTTCCGTCACGCCGACGCACCACACTCGGTTGCAGCAGTGAATGATGCGCATCGGAAGCGGCTCCCTTACCCTGAGCGCAGTCGCTCCCCACCACCACAAGGAGTTTCCGTGCCATTGCGCAAACCCGCCCCGACAGTTCCGCTCGACCAGGCCGCACCCGCATCCGAACCGCAGCAGTTCCACGACACACTCGCGGTCGACTTCGGGATCGCCCAGACCTGGGAGACACCGCACGGCCCCATCGCAGTCGTCCACCCCACCATTGAGCGCTCCGGGTTCCGGTGGCGTGCATGGGCTGAACAGTTCCACTGGTGCCGAGCCGTTATCGTCGTCAGCTACGGCATGAACATGCACGGCAACCCTGACCTGTTCGTTCACGACCTCACCATGGCCGGTGACGGCTTCCACTACGAACTTGACTGGTCCGAGTTGAACGCTCTCATCGGGCAGGCAGCACCGTATTGGGCGCCGGGTCTGCGCACAGTGACCGGCATGGCGAACTGGCGTCCCGGCGAACCCCAGCGGACCGTCGCCGCCGAACCGGAAATTGATATGGGAGCAGTGCTGCGTCTTGCAGCCCGGCACGCTCCGGAAACGGCAATTCATGTGACGCTCATGGACTTCGCTCGCCGCATGCTTGCCCGTGCCGAGCAACGCGCGGTGAACGACGTTGCGTTCGTGCGGGAGCACCAGTCGGCCTCGGCAGCGATCGTGTTCGCGGCAGTGCCGGCAGCAACCTATGTCGCACCGGAGCCGCTTGATCCGGCAGTGGTGAAGGCCGGGTGGCTGCATGTGCTTGACCTTGCCGACGACGACGCGTTCGCGGCGCTCATAGCGTTGGAAAGGAAAGGTGAGGATTCCCGGGTGCTGCCGGCATCAACGGTTGCGTCAATCGCTGGTGACGAGCCGGGCGCGGCGGAGTGGATCGCTCGGCTGGAACCGACGGTGAAGACTGCACGGTTCGCCATGTTCAACGAGCACCAGCTGGTGACGCCGCTGATCGACCCGCTCACGCAGTCAGTGGTCGCGCACAACGATGAGGGAGCGTATTGGGCGGCGGTGCCGTCGCGCCTGCCGACGTCCTCCCCACTCGCCGGGGTGGAACTCTGGCCCGGCCGCGTGTGGATTCGCTGCGAAGACGGCACGAAGTACTTGTGTCCGGAAACCGGTTCAGTGGACGTGAACTGGGGTTACAACGGCGGCGGCCCGCTGATGCTTGCGAACGTCCTCCATGCGCTCCTTGACGACATCAACGCCGACATTGCAGGGAAGCTGCTTCGCGCTCCGGCTGCGCTGGAGCGGTTCTGCGAGCGCCCGTGGGAGCCGGGTACGGTTCTCACTCGTGACCAGCTTGAGCGGACCCGCCGCGGGTAAGCTCGCAGGTGGCGGCGGGGCGCTCCCGAAGAAGCCCAGAAGGGAGCTGGCGGCCATTGTCCGTCCCTCGGCAGGGGCGGCGGGGCCGTCATCCTGCCGCCTGCGTCGCACGGACCGATCCAGGCTGCTCACCCGTTGAACAAGTCCGTAAGTTCGTCAAGGTCATCCGAGAGGTCGTCGACCTTGGCACGGTATTCCTCCTCGGTCAGCTGCTCCTCGCCGGAGTCCTCGTGACGCTGGCAGACCAGCATGGTCTCGACCGAGTCGGCCGCGTAGCCCGCGTCCTCCTGCCATTCGATGCACGACTGTTGCTTCGGTGGGGAAAGAACCACGACGAGCGCCACTATGCCGGCCAGAAGCACGACTGCACCGGCAATACTCATGAGAGGCTTGCGTTTCACCAGATCACGCTACCGCAGTCGTCGAGGAAGGCACGAGAGCGTCACGCTTCGCCGTCATCTCCGCGTGGCGGGTAATCCCCTGCGAGACATGCGGGCCGCGCAAGCGTCCTCCGGTCCACCCCCGCGTAGGCGGGGAACCCTGGATCGCACACCGCGAATGGGGACCGGAGTGCGGTCCACCCCCGCGTAGGCGGGGAACCCCACCCGTGACGCACAACCTCGCTGGCGCGCGACGGTCCACCCCCGCGTAGGCGGGGAACCCTCGATGGACTCGCGGGAGATGGCGCCGCCGAACGGTCCACCCCCGCGTAGGCGGGGAACCCCGTCGGAGCACTGGCACCCGCTGGTGACGCAGCGGTCCACCCCCGCGTAGGCGGGGAACCCGTCGGCGTTGTCCGCGGCCCGGTACTGGACCTCGGTCCACCCCCGCGTAGGCGGGGAACCCTCGTGCGGGTTCGGGCCGGTGTAGACCTCGGGCGGTCCACCCCCGCGTAGGCGGGGAACCCGTGTCGCCGGTCATCGCCCCGCCGATCGGGATCGGTCCACCCCCGCGTAGGCGGGGAACCCCTGCTCGTCGGGGCTCCGGTGCTCGGGGTGGCCGGTCCACCCCCGCGTAGGCGGGGAACCCGTGTCGCCGGTCATCGCCCCGCCGATCGGGATCGGTCCACCCCCGCGTAGGCGGGGAACCCCTGCTCGTCGGGGCTCCGGTGCTCGGGGTGGCCGGTCCACCCCCGCGTAGGCGGGGAACCCACCAGGTCTCGGATTCGCCACTTGCTACCGTGCGGTCCACCCCCGCGTAGGCGGGGAACCCCGGCGCACCTCGGACGGACGAGAGGTTCCCACCGGTCCACCCCCGCGTAGGCGGGGAACCCTTGCGGAAGCGCTGCGGTCCCGCAGCAGGTTGCGGTCCACCCCCGCGTAGGCGGGGAACCCCTCGAAGCCCAGCAGGACCTCCCGCTCCCGCACGGTCCACCCCCGCGTAGGCGGGGAACCCTCGATCAAGGTCACAAGCGACGTGTACGGCGGCGGTCCACCCCCGCGTAGGCGGGGAACCCGCGGTGGCAGAAGGAGGTCGCCTTGGCCTACTGGGTCCACCCCCGCGTAGGCGGGGAACCCAACACCCGCTGGGACGACCTGCTGCCCACGATCGGTCCACCCCCGCGTAGGCGGGGAACCCGTACCGCTCGATGACCTCCAGGGCGGGCAGGGCGGTCCACCCCCGCGTAGGCGGGGAACCCGTCGTAGCGTAGGTCCATGACTGGCCGAATCCTGGTCCACCCCCGCGTAGGCGGGGAACCCGTGGAGCTTCTGGGCGCCGTCGATCGCCTGCCCGGTCCACCCCCGCGTAGGCGGGGAACCCCGACGAGGAGGACCGGTGAGCACTAGCCCGTACGGTCCACCCCCGCGTAGGCGGGGAACCCCCGATGAGGAACGCGATCAGGGACGCGATCGTCGGTCCACCCCCGCGTAGGCGGGGAACCCTCTTCTTGACCTGCAGCTTCAGTGAGTCGTTGCGGTTTTGTGATCAAAATTCAACGGGCCACTCGCTCTCATAGGGGACCGTGTCGGCCATGGTGTCGGTTGGCGGTGCGGTGAAACGCATCAGGGTGAGCCCGTCGAAGTCTTCAGGTTGTCGCCGTCGAGTACCTGCGGTCCTAATGGTGAACCCTTGCTCGTTCGGAGCCGGGTGAATAAGCACCGCTGCCCCATCGGCAACGGTCTGTTCGGTCAGCTCCCATAGCTGTTGCCGCACCCGTGCGGAAACGGTCCCGACGAATATGCCAGGGGCGACCTCGATGGTCCATCGACTCAAGGCGCCTTTCAAGTGCGGAGGGACAGCGGTGGTGGTGAGGACCATCATGGAGGGCATGTCAAGCTGCTTCGTCTTCGTCGCCGTAGTTGACCCCTGCGGGGACTGCTCCGGTCTTGGGGTCCCAAAGATGGACCAGGCGGGTGGGCTTGCGTTCGTCGAACGTGCCTGATTTCTCGTCGGGTGCAAGCAAGCGCTGGATGTCGCCGACGATGCGGGGTAGGAGTCGGAAGAGCCGCAGCTGTTCACGGAGTTTGCGGCGGGCGTCGGCTTCGGGATGGGTGGATTCGTGGAGTGCGAACGCGAGCGGGAGGGTGAGTTCGGCCTTATAGAGGTCGGCAATGTCATAAACGAAGGCGTGTTGTTTGCCTTGGTGGACGAATCCGAGGGCGGGTGAGCATCCGAGGGCGAGGATCGCTGCGTGCACGATGCCGTAGAGGCAGGTGTTCGCGGAGGACAGCGCCTGGTTGACGGCGTCTTGTTGGTCCCAGTCTTCGGGGTTGTAGCTGCGTTTGAAGGGGGTGAGGCGGTGGCGTTGAGCGAGGAGGCGGTACAACGCTTTCATCCGGTGGCCTTCGAGGCCGCGAAGCCGTTCGATGGTGGCGCCATCGGGGACGGTTTCATTGAAGCGGTACTCGTACATACGGATCGCTACCGCCAGATGCTTCTGGGGGTCGGCCCATGCGGTGGCTTGGTGTTCGAGCCACGTGGTGGTGAGTCCTTCGGGGGTGATGGCAGCGTAGGTGCGGACGCCGCCTGACCCGGTGCAGATGACCGTGGTGCCGTGTCGGGCGAGGGTGGCGAGGGCGCGTGTGGTGATGGACGCGCCGGGCCCCAGGAGCAGGCATGAGAGTGCTGCGGTCGGTAGATAGACGGTGTCGGTGCCGCGTTTGGTGGTGATCTGGGCGCAGACGCCGGTGTCGTCTTGGACGACGCGGACGATGTCGAGGTACAGGAACGACAGCGAGTCGCCGATGCGCGGCAGCATCGCCAGGCTCGGTGCGGCCAGGCGGGCTTTGGGGTCGCGTGGTGCTCCGGTCATGGCGTTCGCCCGGGCAGGAGACTCAGGAGGCCCGCCCCGTAGGGTTTGGCGCGGCCGATGCCTTCGGTGAGGGCGATGCGGAGCCGGTCGGGGTCGGTGATGGTTCCGATGCCTTCGTAGCGGCACAGGGTGAATTGGATGGTCGTGCGGTCGGCGCCGGTGTTGCGTCGCGGCGGCCATGCGGGGTTGGTGGGGAGCAGGGTGTGGAGGTCGAGGCCGCTGTCGGCGGCGCGTTGTCGCCACCACGTGTCGGCGGCAGGTCCGCTCAGGGCCCGGACGGTGCCTCGGGGCCGCGGCGGGCGCCCTGACGCGGGCGCGTCGGTGGTAGGGGTGTTGCGGCGCTCGCTCTTGGTCGGGTTGAGGTCGACGCGGTAGCGGACGGCGGTGCCTTTCTGGACCGCATGGAGGAGGCCGGTGATGTCTTTGACGTCGGCGGTGGCGTACCCGGTGGGGAGCCGTTCGGGGTGGAGCGGTTGCGTGGCCTGGGCGAGAACGGTGGTGCCGGTGGGGCCGTTCTCGACGCGGAAGAGCAGGTTCGCTTGTTTGCGCGGGTCGGCGCCCATGCCGTCGGGCAACAGCCGCATGAGTGTGGTGTGCATCTGTGCGGCGTCGCCGAGGTCGCGTTGGACGTCGCGGTGGGTGGGGTTGAGGCTGATGCGGGCGAGGAACAGCATCGTCATCGTGTCAGGTGCTCCATCGCGTAGTTGAGGAGGCGCTCGCGGGTCTCGCCCGGGTCGGGGATGAGTGCGGCCGGGAGGTGTTCGGTGGTGCGCCACAGGCGGCGGGTGCGGAACTGGCGAGGGCCGGTCCCAGGCTGGTCGGCGATATCAATGGCGATCGCGCCACCGGTGGGCGGCTGCTCCCAGATGAAATCGACGGGCACGGTCGCGGCGCCGCGGCGCCGACCGGTACGGGCCGCGAGTGGCACTGTGGTGCGCAGTTCGTGTGCGACGTCGGGAACGGACCGGGCGAGCAGGAGCGGCTCGTCGGGCGGACACGACCGCCGCCCGAGGTACGGCGCCCAATGGGGGCGGTCGATCGCTGCGGCGATACGGGCGATAATCGGTGCGGGTCCGGTGATGGCGACGGTGAACGCCGCATCGGACAGGTAGTGGCGGTGGCTGACGACGGCGGCGTCCTTGTGTTGGCCTCCGGCGGTCGCGGCGGTGCCTTCGCGCGGGTAGCCGCCGCCGGCGGTGTGGAAGTCGACAGTGCGCCTCCCGGGCCGGTCGATGCGGCAGGTCAGTGCAAGGTCGTCGTATCCGGGCGGTCGCGTGGCTCGGTCGAGGCCTTCGGCGGCGGCGGCCATGCCGAGGATTCCTGACCGGGTGGGGAAACCGGCGCTGTCGCGGACGGTGAACGTGGACCGCTCCCCCCATGATTGCAGGGGTCCGGCCAGGCGCAGGATCATGCTGTCGGTCATCACGGCTGCGGCATCAGGGCGTGGACGGCGGCGTCGATGAGTCCGGCATAGGAGTCGAAGCGTTCGTTCAGGTGTGCGTAGGTGTCGGTGCCGACGGTGACGTGACCGCCGAAACACAGACCGCGCCCTGCGGTGAGGCGGTGGACGTCGGCGGCGTAGGCGTTGAAGGCGTCTCGGGAGGGTCCGGCGATGCCGCCGCCGCGTGCGGGGCGCGCGGGGGTTTCGAACGCTGCCGCGAACGAGACGGGCCTGCGGTCGCGAACGGTGAGGTAGGCGAGGTCGGGGACGGTGTGGGGGGCGGTGCTGTTCTTCTTCGCCTGCGGCAGTGTCATCAAGAAGTGGTCGGCGAAGGAAGCGACAGCCCGGGCGGCCATCTCGTGGTCGTCACCGAGGTACTTGAGGAAGTCGTCGAGGTTGAGGCACCCGTACCGGTAGAAGACGCCCGCGCTGAATTCGGCGGTGTCGAGGTGACCGGTGCCGGCGGCGTCTTCGTCGCCGCTGAGCCAGTCGTCGACGGCGGTGAAGTAGTCGCGTTGGGGCTCGGCGGCGTGGGTGGTGAACGCGTGGGCGATCTGGACGGCGCCGTCGACGTTGGCGCCGGGGACCTCGGCGAGCATGCGCCCGAACATGCTGATGGAGACGTTGCGGCTCTTGAGAATGTCAAGGACGCCGGTTTTGGGTAGGACTTGCGCGGGTTTTTTCGTCGCCTGTTCCCGTTCGAGATCGGACTGGTGGGTCTGGCACAGGTCGGCGAGTTCGCCGAGGGCGGTGTCGGGCAGCAGCAGCAACACGGCGGTGATCGGCAGGCCGGTTTGTTTGCTGATTTCGAACTTGAGCTGTTTGCCTTCCTTGCCGACGGTGTCGGCGATCTGCTGCCACGCGAACGCGGCCGCCTCGGGGGTCCACCCGGTGCCGGTGAGCATCGATTGGAGCCGGTTGGGCAGTTGGCGGGTGCGGAAGGCGAATTGGCCGAGGTCGGATTCGACGCCGTGCCTGATGGGGCGCTTCTGTGCTTGGCTGGAGATCCGGATGCGGTCGACGCCGCCGTAGGTGACCATTTTGGGGGAGCCGAGGTCGTCGCGGTTGAGGTTGGCGACCGGGATGCTTTGCAGGGCGTGCAGTTCAAGGAAACGGGCCATGATGCGGTCCTTACTGGTCGGAGCCGGTGTCGGTGTCGGGGGTGTCGGGTTGGGGGTCGTCGTGCGGCTGGACGGCCCGGTAGTAGTGGTCGAGCCAGCGGGTGGCGATCCGGTCGCGGTCGCGGTCCCACCAGGTGAGGTCGTCGACGAGGCGGCCCCAGTCGATCGCAGCCCCGGAGCGTCGGATCTGCCTGGCGAGCGCGGGCAGGCTGCGGGCGATGGTGGCGCTGTGCTGTCGCGTGAACAGGTGCAGGGTCGCTTCGGCCGAATTGGGTTTCATGGCGCCGTGACGCACCGCTTGGCCCAGGCTCGCGCCTAGGTTCGTCGGTGTCGCGTCGCCCTCGGAGGGCGCGGGCGCGTCGGCGGGAGTGTCGGCGATGAGTGCGGCGACGGTGTACCGGGCGTGACGCGTTGATGAACTGGCGTGCTCGGACATGAAGGGGACGAGGTGGCGGTGCATGCCGTGGGATTGCTCGTAGCGGCGTCCGAGGCCGCGGCGGAGGTCGGCGCGGGCGCGCTTGTCGTGGCGGCACAGCCGCTCGACGTTGGCGGTGAAGGCCTGGTTGGCGTCCCGGGATGACGTCTCGCCTGGTGGCGGTGGTGTGGGCATGGCAGCGCACTCCTAGTTGGTCAGTGAGGGGGTGACGAGTGGTCGGTTACGGCTGGGGCGGTGACGGCGGCCGGTTCGGGACGGCTTGCCACAGGAGGGCAACGGCGTGCCGGAAGGCGCGGGCGACGCGGATGTCGCGGCGTGCGGTGCCGATCGCGGCGATGAGTGCGGTCTCGGCGTCGTCGCGGAAGGCCCGGTGGGGTTGCCGTGTGTTCCCCGGTCGTGTGAGCTGCCAGAAGGTGTGCTCGGCAGCCGACCAGTACCCGGTCAGCGCCGGTGATACCCAGGGCCCAGGCTTCTTGCGGTCGATCGTGTCGCGACCGGCCACTTCAGCCCACGCTCGTTTCGCGGCATGGTCCAGGGCCGATCCGATCGTTTCGGCGGCGATGCGGCACTGTTCGAACCGGACGGCCATCGCCGGGTCGTGCTCGTGGAACCACTGCAGGACTGGTGGCGTGGTGGCGCTGTACCAGCCGAAGTCG
Source organism: Glycomyces amatae (assembly GCF_020991375.1). Taxonomy (GTDB): domain Bacteria; phylum Actinomycetota; class Actinomycetes; order Mycobacteriales; family Micromonosporaceae; genus Glycomyces; species Glycomyces amatae. Next base: position 14,391 of record NZ_JAJLQZ010000042.1, read on the forward strand.
CGCTGCTGGGCGCGTTCCTGAGCGAAACCGTAGGCGCGCACGCGGACCTGTGAGCGCAGGGCGGCCGGGATCCAGCGCGTGTGCCGGAACACGGCGGGCCGGGCGTTGTCGGCGCGGTCCATCATGAGTGCATCCAGGTCGCGCCAGACGCTGCGGTCGAGGTCGGCGGAGCGGGCATGGAACTTGCCGTCACGGCCGGTGTCGACGATCAGGTACGGGTCGAGTACTGGACCGGCTGGGGCCTTGGTCGACCAGGTGACATAGGCGTCAACGATCTGGCTGCTTTCGAGGTCGGGAATGAGGAGCACCGCGTGCCGTGTCATCCCGGTCAGCAGGCCGGCGGGCCAGGAGAGCGGCGGCGCCGGTGCGAGGGGGTCGGGCAGGTCGGCTCGTTCCCAGGGGAACGGGTCGTCGGGGTTGAGGGCAGCCTGGTCGGCGTCAGGGCAGGGCAGGCCCAGCAGCAGCGTGGTGAACAGGTCCGGCGCCCACGGGTGGAAGGAGACGGCCGCCCGCAGCGGCCCGATGAGCCCGTTACCGTCTTTACCGGTGCCGAGGCGGCGAGCGGTGCATTGCCCGCCGGGGCCGAAGTACCGCTGGGTCAGCACTTCCCAGATCGCCGCTGCCGGGTCCACTGGTGCCGGTGCGGCATCAGTGCCGTGCCCGAACAGGATCGCCCCGTTGACACCGGTCGGGCGGCCCGCGACGAGCTTGTTCACCCCTGACGATTTCGGGTTCCCTTTGATGTCGCGGCATTCGTCGGCCAATCGCGGGTCCTGGAAAGCGGGACGGGCCGCGTCGAACAGGTCGAGACCAGAGACAACCGCATCGAAGTAGTCGTTGACGTGGCCGTGGTCGAATCGTCCTTGCGCCAGGACGGTGTTCCGTTCACGCAGCCACTGCCTCGGGTCGGCGGCGACCGCCGTATCGGCGAGGGCGGGTGTCATGCGGGCGGCGATGCGGAAGGCCATGCCGTAGAGGACCCGCAGCATTGCGGTCGCTGCGGGCGGATGGGGCGCTTCCATGTCGGCGATCGTTGCCGCTTGGGTGAACAAGTCACGCAAACCGAGACGGGCGGTCACGCCATCGAGATAGCGGACGGGAATGAACGGCTCATCGGCGAGCGAGAACGAGCGGGGCATGAGGGTCCTTGAAGGCGAGGTCACGCGGCCGGCGAGGTGAAGCGGCTGTCGTGGGGAGGGACGGGCAGGTAGTTATTCGCGGACCAGGCCGAGGTCGGGGTCCAACCGGAAATCACCGCGGGTGAGGCGCACCGGCTGCGCAGCGCCGTCGACGACGTGGTGCCGCAGGACCGCGAGGTCGCCCATGACAGCGTGGTCGCGCCAGGCGGGCGGGGGCAGTTCGGTGTCGCCGATCGTGCCGAGCCAGTCAGCGCGGACCGGGATGGTGTGACCCATGACGGTACGCGCCGCTTCCACTGTAGGCGAACGTCGCAGCATCGCATCGGACAGTGGGTGCGATCCGGCCGCGTCGAGACTGACGCTGCCGTTATCGTGCTCGAACAAGCACAGCGCCCGGACGCCGTCGGACCCCAGTCGTGTGGAAGCCCGCTCCTCGTCCAACGGCCGGTGGTGCAAGTCGGCGAGCTCGAGGACGCTGCCGCAGCGAGGGATGACCATCGTCCCGCCAAGGGCCCGCTCAGCCAGGACCGTGCCCATGAACGCCGAATAGGACGCTGCCGCATCCGGCTGGTCCCAATCGAACCGGTCATCGACACCGTGGACAGCTTCGACCATGCCGGGGACCGCCTGCGGAATCCGGATCGGCGTCCCCTCCTGCGCGGCGAGCAGCCGCGCGGTCGCCTCGAGCAGGAACGCCGGGTACACCCCGTCGTCGCCGCCCCAGTGGCGGGGCACGCCGCCGGAGTCGAGCGGGTCGAGCACCACCAGGCGCGGCCCGGTCGACCAGGCGGGACGGCCGCGGCCGCCGGGGAACCCATGCGCAGCCCACCACTGTTGGTGGCGCCAGCAGCGGCCCGCGCGTTGCAACAGCTGCGCGAACGGCGCCAGATCGCTGACGATCACATCGGCGTCGAGATCGAGGGCGACCTCCAGGACTTGCGTGGCGACGATGATCCGCCGGTGCGGCCGAGGCCCGCTGCGCCCCAGTTCGGCACTGATCCGCGCAGTCTTCTCCTGCCGGACCACGCCCGGAAACCGCGCATGGATCAATTCGACCGTGTCCGCGGCGAGCCCGCGACGCTCCACCGCCGCACGCAGCAACGTGAACGTCGCCTGCGCATCCGGGACGGTGTTGCAGGCGACCACCGCGCAGCCGCCCTCCTCCCCCAGCAGCGGCTCCAGTTCCGTCAACAGGGCTGCAGCGCGCGTATCGCCGTCGGCGGCACCGCCCGGGCTCCTGTGCTGGACCGGCCGCGGCACGGTCACCAGCGCGCTGTGACGCGCTGCCGCCTGCTCGCGGTGACGTGGCTCAGTGATCTGCGACGGGTTCCCGGCCGCCGACACGTACAACCAGCCCGGATACGGCACCGTGAACGTCTGCTCTCGCACCGCCGGGCCCGCCACGCCGGCACCGCCCAGGTACTCCTTGATCAACGCGGCACTGACCGACTGCGGCAGCGTCGCCGACAGCAGCACCACCGAGCAACCGTATGCGCCCAGCCAATGCAGCAGCCGCCCCAGCAGCACCTGCATGTACGGGTCGTACGCGTGGGCTTCGTCGATAATGACCGTTTTCCCTGACAACCCGAGCATGCGCAGCGCATTGTGGGCAACGGGAAGGACACCGAGCAGTGCTTGGTCCACGGTGCCGACCGCGAACTGGGCCAGCAAGGCACGTTTCAGTCCCCGGAGCCACTGCCGCGGCGCCATACGCTTCGCCGTCGCCGCCCCCGGGTCCTCATCGGTGAGGACTACTGCGTCATCGGCATAGGCTGGGCCCAGCCACGCCATGCTGTGCGTGAGGGCGACCGCGCCCCTGCTGCGGTCGCCCTCATGCAGGCATCGTTCGATATAGCCGCTGATGCGCTGATGGAGTTGGTCGCTGGTGGCCATAGTGGGCAGGAAGTAGCCCAGGCCTGCGCTTCCTGACGCTTCACTCAATACCCGGGCTCCTTCAAGGCCGGCTTCGGTCTTACCGTCACCGGTCGCGGCCACCACGACCAGGATCCCCGCCTCACCTGCGGTCACCTGCGACGGCAGGTCCTCTACGATCGACCGTTGCAGCGGATTCGGGGCTGCCACACCATGAGCGTGCGCGAATCCCGGAGCGGTCAGGCGCACGGGTCGCAGTCCCGCCTCCTCCAGCAGCGGCAGGGCCGCCGAACGCGCCTGATCCACATGCTTGTGAAGGTTATCGGCAAGGTTCATTTGCCGCTCCCGCAGATAATGCTTCTGGCTGACCAACCAGTCAGCGAGGATCACCAGCCCGGTGATCAGCACTGCCGCCGGAGTCGAACAGGTCTTTGGCGCCTGCGGCGCCCCTAGGATCGCATGAAGCGTCGACACATGCAGCTGGCGCTGCGCGTCCCAACTCGGTCCGCCCAGGCAACTGTTAAACGCCGAGTCGCCGAACCACTGATCCTCCACTGGCCGGAACCGCCCGTGGTGCCCCCCGATGATCTCTGCGAGGCGCGCCAATGGGCCATCCGGAGCATCATCGTCGAAGCCCATGCCAGCCATCAACGTCGTCACCGCCAGCATCCCGGCTCGAGCATGGTCGATACGCGAATCCGCCGCAGCCCCAAGATCATTGATCAGCGCCGGATCCAGTCGCGCGAACGCCTTCGGATCACACGACTGGAACCCGACAGCGAGTTTCCCGATGTCGTGCAGCGCACCCCAGAACACCACGGTCGCGCGTGCCTGTGCCAGGTCGGCCGCGCTGCCGAGACCACGAGCGACCACGCGCCGCTGGTTACCGTCAAGATAGTGATCCCACAACACCTCAAGCATGGCCGCCGTGTCCAACAGATGACGGATTAGGCTATAGGGCTCGGCAAGCCCTTTCGACTTGCCCCACAACGTCAACGACACTTTGTTCACCAGGTGCTGTTCCATGCGACTCCTCAGCTACGCCTCGTCTCTTGAAACCTAAACCACCAGTGCGACAACTACTTCCACTATCAGTGTGAGAAACCATCGAACACCGACCCCAGCTAGGGCTCTGCCTACTGCCGATGGCGACGATGCCAGCCGTTGGCGCACTTCGTTGCCGTATCTTGGAGAAATGGCAACGCATCCGGCTTCTAGCCAGACCGAACTGCTGAGCGAAACCATCCTCCGTTTTTTGTCTCAAATTGGTAAAGGCTCGTTATAAGCGCAGGTCAGTAAGAGGGTTCCCCGCCTACGCGGGGGTGGACCGGCAGGCCCCTGGTGGGGGTCGAGAGGGTTTCCGGGTTCCCCGCCTACGCGGGGGTGGACCGCCGACGATGATCCGGTTGATGCCGTCGGTGTTGGGTTCCCCGCCTACGCGGGGGTGGACCAGACGAACTCGCCCGCCAGCAAGAGACCCAGCAGGGGTTCCCCGCCTACGCGGGGGTGGACCGCCCCGTCAGGCCACCGCTCCCCGTCAGGGCATGGGTTCCCCGCCTACGCGGGGGTGGACCGCCCGCGTCCTGGAGCACGTACTGGAGGCCCTTGGGTTCCCCGCCTACGCGGGGGTGGACCGCACTCCGATGGCGAGGAGTGCTTCGGCGGCGGGGGTTCCCCGCCTACGCGGGGGTGGACCGGCATCGGGGCTGTCGGCGGCTACGGACGGACGGGGTTCCCCGCCTACGCGGGGGTGGACCGGACGAGCTGCTGTTCACGGCCTCTGCGGGGACGGGTTCCCCGCCTACGCGGGGGTGGACCGTACCGGACGACGTTGGAGACGAACCGCTTCACGGGTTCCCCGCCTACGCGGGGGTGGACCGGTGGTCAACGGGTCGACGGTGCTGAGGTGGTCGGGTTCCCCGCCTACGCGGGGGTGGACCGGCCACAGGCCCGGGACCTGGAACGTGGTGCCGGGGTTCCCCGCCTACGCGGGGGTGGACCGGAACCACCCTCATGGACCGCTTCGACCACGACGGGTTCCCCGCCTACGCGGGGGTGGACCGCCATCCGGCTGTATGTCCCGCTCGACCCCTGGGGGTTCCCCGCCTACGCGGGGGTGGACCGGCCGCTACACCGCCGACCCCACTCCCGAATCCGGGTTCCCCGCCTACGCGGGGGTGGACCGGTCACCGTCACGATGCCGGAGAGGCGGGGCCCGGGTTCCCCGCCTACGCGGGGGTGGACCGATCATCGAGGCCGACGCCCGCGGCGCGCGCCTGGGTTCCCCGCCTACGCGGGGGTGGACCGGCCGAGGAGACCGACTGGAAGGCCATGGCCCGGGGTTCCCCGCCTACGCGGGGGTGGACCGCTCTTCTCGACGTCGCGGGCGATCTGCTTCAGGGGTTCCCCGCCTACGCGGGGGTGGACCGGTCTATACGGGCCAGACCCTGCCCGGGCGGACGGGTTCCCCGCCTACGCGGGGGTGGACCGCCGTGCCCAGATTGCGCGGCTAAGGGCATAACGGGTTCCCCGCCTACGCGGGGGTGGACCGTCATCCACCAACACCGCCAGAGCGAACAGACCGGGTTCCCCGCCTACGCGGGGGTGGACCGCCGGGCGCGATCTGGTCGGGATCGGTGGGTGCGGGTTCCCCGCCTACGCGGGGGTGGACCGTGCTTGTCGTGGGGGTTCGAACCCGAGTAGGAGGGTTCCCCGCCTACGCGGGGGTGGACCGTACCGAGGGCACACGGTCCATCCCGTCGAGGAGGGTTCCCCGCCTACGCGGGGGTGGACCGGCCGAGGCCGCCGTCAAGGGCGTGAACCTCGCGGGTTCCCCGCCTACGCGGGGGTGGACCGAACAAGCTCGGCGACTTGGTCGACTGGGTCAAGGGTTCCCCGCCTACGCGGGGGTGGACCGGCGACAACGAGTTCCACGGAGGTCACAGGGCAGGGTTCCCCGCCTACGCGGGGGTGGACCGCCGAGGACTGCACCGGGGAGCTCCGGGCGCACGGGTTCCCCGCCTACGCGGGGGTGGACCGGATATGCCGCGCTGGTCAAACAGCGCGACGGCGGGTTCCCCGCCTACGCGGGGGTGGACCGTCTCCTCGATAAGCACCATGAGACGGGAATTCGGGTTCCCCGCCTACGCGGGGGTGGAC
>NZ_JAJLQZ010000043.1 GCF_020991375.1 Glycomyces amatae
CGCCCTCGCCCTCGCCCTCGCCCTCGCCCTCGCCCTCGCCCTCGCCCTCGCCCTCGCCGAGCATGAGCCGGAGCAGCGCCGTCTCGCAACCGCTCAGGTCGGCCGCCACCGCGGCGACGGCGTCCCGGGCGACCAGCATCATCGCGGTGTCCATGATGTCCTGGCTGGTCGCCTGGCAGTGGATCGCCCCGTGGTGCCGCTCGGGCACCAGCTCCCGCAGCCGGTCCAGGACGCCCGCCACCGGGTTCCCCACGGCCAGCGCCGAAGCCGCCACGGCCGCGACGTCGAAGCGTTCGGGATCGGCGGCGGCGACCACCGCCGCGGCCGACTCGGGGTCGGCGTAGCCGGTCGCGGCCGCCGCTTCGGCAAGGGCCGCTTCGGCCTTGACCAGGGCCGCGAGCCAGGCCCGGTCCGAGACCGCCTCGGCGGCCCCGCCGCGCGCGAAGACCGCGCCGAACAGCTCAGACATCCGCCGCTGCACTCCTTTCGACCACTCGACGGCTCCCCTCATCCGGCCGCCGCAGGCTCCGCGCCGACCGGTCAGACATCCGCCACCCCGCCTGGTCCCCTCACACGGCGGCCCCGCCGACCCGACCGCCGACCACCGCAGCTCCCCGCGCCGACCGCTCAGACATCGAAGAACACCGTCTCGTCCGGGCCCTGCAACCGGATGTCGAACCGGTAGCCGTCCTCCGCCTCGGCGGCGATCAGCGTGCCCCTCCGGGCGTCGGGCACCTTCGCGAGCACCGGGTCGGCGGCGTTCAGCGGTTCGCCCGGGAAGTAGACGCGGGTGTGCAGGTGCAGCAGCAGCCCCCGGGCGTGGACGATGACCGCGAGATGGGGCGCGCAGCCGTCCGCCGTCGGGCCGGGCCGCACCGTGGTGAACGCGAACCGGCCCTCCGGCGCGGTCGGGCAGCGCCCGAACAGTCCGCTGTCGAGTCGGCCTCGCACGTCCGCTTGCAGCACTTCGACCAGCGCGTCCGGGACCGGGTCCCCCGCGCCGTCGAGCACCGCCCCGGAGAGGCGCAGCTCCCCGCCCTCCACCACGACCGGCCCGCCCGGGTAGGGCAGCGCGAAGCCGTAGAACGGCCCGACGGTCTGTGCCGGCGTGAGCGCCTGCCCGGGCATCAGCCCTCCCCCTCCTCGAACAGCGCGGCACCGGGGCCGCGCAGGACGATGTCCCAGCGGTACCCGGTCGCCCACTGGTCCACCGTCGCCTCCAGGTCGAAGGACGCGACCATGCGCTCGCGGGCGCCCGGGTTCACCGACTGCATGACCGGATCGTAGGGGAGGAGCGGGTCGCCCGGGAAGTACATCTGCGTGATGAGCCTCGAGGCGAACGCGGTGCCGAACAGCGAGAAGTGGATATGGGAGGGGCGCCAGGCCTTGTCGTGGTTGCGCCACGGGTAGGGGCCGGGCTTGACCGTGACGAAGCGGTAGACGCCGGCCGCGTCGGTGAGGCAGCGGCCGACGCCGGTGAAGTTCGGGTCCAGGGGCGCGTCGTGGCGGTCCTCGGCCTGGGCGTACCGGCCGGAGGCGTTGGCCTGCCAGACCTCGACGAGCTGCCCGGCGAGCGGCGTCCCGTTGCCGTCCAGGACCCGGCCGGTGACGACGATGCGCTCCCCCAGCGGCGGGCCGTCGTGCTGGGCGGTGAGGTCGTGGTCGAGCGGCGCGACGGGGCCGGCGCCGAGGAACGGCCGGGCGAGCTCGGTCTCGGGGTCGTGGAGGGGGACGAGCGGCTGCTTCGGGTGCCGCAGGGCGGTGGACCGGTAGGCGGGGTGGTCGCGGTCGGGGTGGGCGTCGCGGCCGTCGCGGCGCAGCGGGGTCGCCATGTCGCTCCTCAACTGCTCAGGGCGCGCAGGGCGCCGAGTTCGGCGGGGGTGGGGGGCGCGGTGGTCGCGAGGTCCGGGGCGATGCGCAGCGGCCAGCCGGTCCTGGCGGCGGCCTCGTCCGGGTCGGTGCCGGGGTGGGCGCTGACGAGGACGAGTTCGCGGGTCTCGGGATCGGGTTCGAGGACGCCGAGGTCGGTGATGACCCTGACGGGGCCGGCGCCGCGCAGGCCGAGCCGTTCGCGGGCGCCGGGGCCGTCGCCGTGGCCGACCGAGGTGGTGAAGTCGAGGCGGTCCACGAGGACGCGCTTGGTGTGGCGGACGACGACGACCGTCTCCTTGCAGGAGGCGGCGATCTCGGGTGCGCCGCCCGCTCCGGGCAGGCGGACCTTGGGGCGGCGGTAGTCGCCGATCACGGTGGTGTTCAAGTTGGCGTACCGGTCCAGTTGGGCCGCACCGAGGAAGCCGGTGTCGATGCGTCCGGGCTGGAGCCAGTAGTTGAAGATCTCCGCGCTGGAGACCACGGCGTCGGCGGTCGCCGCCAGCGAACCGTCTCCAATGGACAGAGGAGGCCGGTCGGGCTTGGAACCGATGGTCCCGGACTCGTAGACGAGCACGATGCCCGGGGCGCAGGTGGCGCGGGCGAGGTTGGCGGCCAGGGAGGGCAGGCCGATGCCGACGAAGCAGGTGCGGCGCCCTTCGAGCGAGCGGGCCGCGGCGACGGTCATCATCTCCTCGGCGCTGTGCACGGCCTTCACCGGTCCCCCAGGAGGTTCGCGCCGATCCACGCCAGGAACGCCTCGCGGTCCCGGCTGACGGCGTCCCACGCCATGTAGAAGTCGTTGTCGCGCTCGGTGTACCCGGCCGCGTACGAGGGGAAGGCGCCGCCGGGGACCTCGCAGACCCAGTCGACCGCCCAGTGGGGCAGCAGGATCGCGCCGGGCACGGGGGCGAGTTCGTCGACGACCTCCTCCACGGTCGCGACGGCGCGGTCGGCCGCGAGCACGGCCTCCTTCTGGGCACCGACGATGCCCCACAGCTGCACGTTGCCGTCCCGGTCGGCGCGCTGGGCGTGGATGACGGCGACGTCCGGGTTGAGGGCGCTGACGGCGGTGAGCCGCTCGCCGGTGAACGGGCAGGTGATGGGCGCGATCGAGTCGGTGACATCAACGAGATCGGTGCCGGCGTACCCGCGCAGCACCGCGAAGGGCAGCCCGGAAGCGCCCGCGACGTACCGGTTCACCATCCCGGCGTGAGAATGCTCCTCGATGGACAAATCTCGGGGCCAACCGTGCTCGACGGCGTCCCGCAGCCGGTGCAGCGAGCCGACACCGGGGTTGCCGCCCCAGGAGAACACCAGCTTCGCGGCGCAACCGGCCCCGATCAGCTGGTCGTAGATGACGTCGGGAGTCATCCGGATCAGCGTGAGGTCCTTGCGGCCCTGGCGGATCAGCTCGTGGGCCGCGGCGTGCGGGATGAGATGGGTGAAGCCCTCCATCGCCACGGAGTCACCGTCGTGGACGGCGGACGCGAGCGCTTCGGGGAGGGCGGCCAGGACGGCCATGGACCACCTCCGGAGAGTTCGTTATGCGAACGAACAGAGCATACACGAACATCGATGTGCGACCAACCGCCGAACGCCGCCCGAGATCGAGAAACGAGCACCGCGCCCACGCTCACATGACGAACGGAATTCTCGGAACCGACCTTCCGGAGCGCCGCCCCTGGCCGACTGCGGCCCCAGCCCTGGCCCCGGGCAACACGGTGGCGCCCGAGCCCGACCCGCGTACCACCGAGAAGCGACGCCCGCAAAGAAACGGAACTTCCCCCAGGCGTTCCCCAACGGCCCGGGAGGCCCGGAAAAGGCCGGACCGGCAGAGAGCCGCCAACGCGGGCCGCCTCCTCCACCAGCCCGCCGAGAGCGGGTCGACCCCTGGATTGAGGAGGTCTTCGGCGCGGTAGCACCGGTCCGCACCTCCGGCATGGGTCCCGCTTCGGAGGCCGCGCCACCGACCGCGAGACGCCTGCCGGTACCCGCCGGACCACGACACGTCCCGAACCCAGCCCGCACCCCTAATCAACCTCAAAACCCCAGCTCAGGAAGCGTGACCTCCATCTCCAGCCCCTCTATCGGCAGACCTCTCACCCCTGTGTAAACTAGTGCGGGTTCCAAGGTCTACGACCTCTGGAACGCCAATCAAGGGGCTTTGGCGCAGTTGGTAGCGCGTTTCCATGGCATGGAAAAGGTCAGGGGTTCGAATCCCCTAAGCTCCACAGAATCGGACATTATGCACATGAGCGGTCATCATATCGATGACCGCTCTTTGCTGTTTCAACGGTGGTTGTGGGCGGGAATTCTGCCGAACGATCCCCCGGTAAAGCTTGTGCTGAATTGGTGGACCTGTTCCTCTTGCGCTGCAAAGCAGAGCGGGTGCGTCGCCGCGCGGTGGCACACCTTTCCTTGCAGCGCAATGCTATTCAGGGCACACGCAGAAAAGATGCCCCTCCGGGTCGGCGAGCACGGTCCAGTCCCCGCCGCCCGGCTGGAACTCTGGCTTCACGGCCCCGGCAGCACACAGTTTCCGCACCGACGCCTCCACATCCGCGGTTGTCAGGTCCAGGTGGTAATGCTTGGCGTGATCGGGCCAGGTCGGCCCCTGGTACCCCTCGATGCGCTGGAAGCTCAGACCGACGCTGCCGCCGTCGCTGAGCTGGGCCGAGTCGGCGTCGGCGTGCGTGACCTCCCAGCCGGTCGCGAGCCGGTAGAACTCGGCCAGCTTCGTCGGATCGGCGCAGTCGATGACGAACGAGGCCAGTTTCGGTGTCAATGGCATGGCGTGACTCCTTCAACGCGGGTGACGGTTGACGGCACCATGCTGCCCGCCCCGGCCGGAAGCGTCTTGAACATTCTTGCGTCGGACCCGGTCGCTACCCTCGCCTCATGCGAACCTCCCGCGAACTGGCCTCCCACCGCGACTTCGAGGTCTCCGCCGTGGACTGCCGCGACGACCACCGCGGCTGGTCCGCCGACACCGTGCGCGAGGACTACTCGATCGTGCTCGCACGCCGAGGTCGCTTCCGTCGCAAGGCCGACGGCGTGCCCGCCCTCATCGACCGCACCCTCGGCTACGTCGGCGCCCCCGGCCAGGACGAGCGCTTCTCGCACCCCTCCGGCGGCGACTCATGCACCGCGATCCACATCGACCGCGACCTCTGGCTCACCACAGTGGGGGACCAACCGGTCCCCGAGATCCTGCGCATCGACGCCCACCTCGAACTCGCCCACCGTCGCCTCCTCTTGGCCGCGAAGGAACCCGACATCGACTTCGGCGTGACCGAACAGCTGATCCGACTCGCCATGCTCGCCGCCCGCCGCGACGCGCTCGACCCGCCCACCAGCCGGGACGCCGCGCTCGTGGCCTTGGCCTGCGAGGCCATCGCCGCCGAGCATCCCGACGCGGTGGGCTTGATCCCACTCGCGACACTGCTCGGCACCTCGCCCTACCGCCTCAGCCGCGCCTTCTCGGCCCGCATCGGCGTCTCCGTCACCCGCTACCGCAACCGGGTCCGCGCCGCCAGCGCCCTCGACGCGATCGAAGCGGGCGAGGCCCGCCTCGGCGAACTCGCCGCCCGGCTCGGCTTCGCCGACCAGGCCCACCTCACCCGCACCCTCAAGCAGCACTACGGCCAGACCCCGACCGCACTCCGCAACATGCTCATTTAACTAACGGGTTGGAACAACGCGAAGCCTGTCCATTCTGAATCTGCTGCGAGGCCATCGGCGTCAGGTAGGGTCGGGCCACCGACCCCTTTCACCCGCCCCATGGTTAGAGGAATGCTGCGATGCCAAGGAAGCAGTACCGAGTCCAGGTCGCCGGCGACCAGCGCAAGGACATCGATCTGACCAGATCGCGCAGATCCTGCTCGACCTGATCCTGCAGGCGTCGGACACCGAGCAGGCCGGATCGAGCGCCCGCAATCGGGGACTCGGGTGCAGAAGCATGTCGAGGTGGCCCCCTGATGAGGCGAGCCTGACGACCTCAGATCCGGCTGCGCCTACTGTCAATCGCGGCCATTTGGGCCAGCCATGATTCAGCGAGCTGCCGCCAGTACGGCGAATTAGACTGCTGCGCTGACGTCAGTGTTCTCGACAGCAGTTCCAGCGGCGTTGCATACTCCAGCGTTATCAGTTCGGCCCAGCATGTTGAGAAGTCGTCAAGACACGTTTGAAGCGGTTGTTCCATGAACGGCCACATCGGGATGAGCTCCGCGTCGGCGATACACACTCGTGGCTCTATCTCGGTGCCGACGCCGAGTCTGCCGTCGGGCATGCGGCCAATCCAAGCGCCGTCGCTGCGGTAGAGGGCGGGCGTCCACGCGAGGGGATCGTTAGAAGTCGAGGACACATTGTCCAGTCCGGCCATGAGAGTCCTCCCTTCGACGGCACGTGTGTCCGGTCAGCTCGTTGGTGTTCCCGTTTCCCTCGTCATGGTAGAAGTGCGGTTCGAGCGGTCCTCGTGCAACTGCATCAAAACAAGGATAGGTGCCCAGCGGAGTGGCGGAACACCCTCGTGGTTCCCTGACGAGCTGCGCCCGGCGCGATGTTCGTGCCGCCAGGAGCAATCGTCTACACATACCGATGATGTGTGTACACCTTCCCATGGCTGGAGATCGCGGACAAGCGCAGGAGCGGCTGCGCAAGCTGCCGTCCGTCTTCTCCCACCGCATGGCCATCGACGCCGGTGTCGCGAAGTCCAGGCTGTATCGCTTGCGGGACGAGGGGTTCATCGAGTCGGTCGGGCGGGGCCGGTTCCGGATCGCTGACGCCGAGTTTCCTGCGGACCTGGAGTTTCATGAGATCACCCAGCGGGCACCGGAGGCGACGATCTGTTTGGTCTCGGCCCTGAACCGCCACGACCTGACCGATCAGATCCCGGCTGCCATCGACATCGCGCTCCCTCGCGGCCGCCGCCGACCCGTCATTGAGGCACCGGTCGCCTGGCACGCCTTCGACCCCGCGACCTTCGCCATCGGCCGCACTGAGCTCCAGCTCGACGAGAAGACCGCGATCGGACTCTATGGGACCGAGCGGTGCATCATGGACGCGTTCCGCCTGCGGCACCTCGAAGGCCACGAACTCGCCATCGAAGCGCTCAAGCGGTGGCTGCGCCGCCGCGGCTCCTCCCCAGCCTCCCTGCTCGCGATGGCCCGCGACTTCCCGAAAGCGCGGCCCGCGCTGCAGACCGCATTGGAGATCCTGCTGTGACCGAACGACCGACCCGAGCGACCACGGCCGGCCGCGCCTACCTCGACTTGCAGAACCTCGCCCGCCGCGACCGCCGGCCGACCGACGAACTGCTCCAGATCTACGCGCTTGAAGGATTTCTCTCCCGATTGGCGGTCTCAGAGCACGCCGATCGACTGGTCCTCAAAGGCGGCGTGCTCCTGGCCGCGTTCGACACCCGCCGCCCCACCCGTGACATCGACTTCCAGGGCCAACAGATTCCGGGCGACGAGACCTACCTCCGCGACCTGGTCCTCGCCATCGCCGCAACTAGTCTCGACGACGGACTGGAATTCGACCTGGACGATGTCGCGGTCGAGACGATCCGCGACGAGGAGGTCTACAGCGGCGTCCGGATCGTCCTCGGCGTAAATCTGTCAGTAGCCAAGCTCCGAATGCATGTCGATATCAACGTCGGCGACCCGATCTGGCCCGGACCGCAGCAGGTGCCGCTCCCGCGCCTGCTCGGCGGACACATCGAGCTCGTCGGCTACCCGCTCACGATGGTGCTCGCCGAGAAACTGGTCACCGCCATCCAACGCGGCACCGCCGACACCCGCTGGCGCGACTTCACCGACGTGTACCTGCTCTCCCGCCGCCACGATGTCGCCGGTGCCGAGCTGACCGAAGCCAGCGCCCATGTCGCCGTCCACCGCCAAGCGCAACTTGCGCCTTTGAGTGAAGTCCTCGACGGCTATGCCGAACTCGCACAGCCACGGTGGTGAGCATGGCGGCGAAAGCAGCGACTCGACGACCGCTTGCCGGAACGATTCGATGAACTGCTGGATGCGGTGATCGGCTTCGCCGACCCCGCCGTCGACGGCAAGGTCGGCGACTGGACCTGGAATGCCGCCCGGCAGCAGTGGCAACCGCGCCGAGGATGAGCATCAGGCGCCTCGCGCGGCGCGGAGCAGACGCTTGACGCTGGAGAGACCGACCTCATAGCGGTCCGCAAGGACCCGTTGTCGGACACCCTCAAGGTGAGCGGTCACGACGGCGCTTCCGACCTCGTCGGACAGGCGGCGGCTCAACGCCCAGGCGGCGATGGCGACCTGGGGTGCCGGTGCGGGGTCAGGATCTTTGGCGGGGCGGGCGAGTAGGTCGGGGGAGCTGAATTGCATGAGTGCTGACCTGGGATGATGGGTTCAAGTAGGCCGTCACCAGCTTCACAGAATCGGATACTGAGCGGGCTAGCGGTCATCGTGTCGATGAACGCTTTTTTGCGTCGATCGCAGGTGATGGGCGGCGCAAGTCCTGGTAGAAGTCCCTTGGGTACTCAGCCGCGCTGAAGGCGTCCGGGGTGCGGATCGTGCCCGCAGTCGGGGCCGAAGGCGAAAGCGCCATGGCCCGCCGCGGCGGCGAGGCGTTCACCGCGCTGCTCGGCACCGAGCCGGTCGCCTTCCCGCCGACGAATGGACTCCGGGCAACGATCCGGCGACGTTCGCCCGGAAGCTGCGTGAGACGATGCACGACGATGGCTGAACCCGCAGAAGACTCCCTGGCCGCCGCCGAGACGGAACTGCAACGCGCCCAGTTGGCGGGCGATGTCGTTGCACTGGAGGCATTGCTGCACCCCGACGTCGTCTACGTCGCTCCCGATGGCGCCGAGTTCGGCAAGTCGCAGGACCTGGAGTCGCACGCCTCCGGGCAGCTTCGACTGACGAGCCTGGAGCGGCTCCAGAGCACCGCCCGCCAGTTCGGCCCGACGGGGGTCACCCGGGCACGGGTCAGGATCGCCGGCCTTGCGGTCGGCGAGCCGTTCGAAGCAGAGATGATCTACACGCGCACCTGGCTGTTCCAGCACGGCAGGTGGCAAGTGATCCAAGCACAAGGCGCGAGCCTGCCGCGCGAGCGGTGAACCCGCCGGCATCGCGACGAGGCCCAGACCCCGTGCTTTTGTGTACGGCTTCGGTCCCGGAGTAGATGCGCCGGGTCGTTTTTCGGTCAGGGGGCTTTCGGGCGGATGAAGCCTGATTCGTAGGCCATGATCACCGCTTCGGTGCGGTTGCCCGCGCCCAGTTTGGTGAGGACGTTTTTGACGTGGGTCTTGACGGTTTCCAGGCCCAGGTAGAGGCGAGTGGCGATGTCGCGGTTCGACAGGCCTTGAGCGATCAGGCGGAGCACCTCGGCCTCGCGCGGGGTCAGGGCCATCGGGCCGTGGGCGTTGCCCGGCGGGCGGGCGTGGATGGCCGCCAGGGAGCGGATCGCCTCGGGGAACAGCAATGCGTCGCCCTGGGCCACGACGCGGATCGCATCGGCGATCCGTGTGATGTCGCTGCGCTTGAGAAGGAATCCGTTCGCGCCGGCCCGCAGTGCCGCGTAGACGTACTCGTCGTTCTCGAACGTGGTGATCACGATGACCTTCGGCGGCTCGGGTACCGTCTCGCGCAGCAGCCGGGTCGCCTCGATGCCGTCCATGCCCGGCATGCGCACGTCCATGAGCACCACGTCGGGGCGCGAACCCCGCACCAGCGTCAGCACCTCGGACCCGTTGGACGCCTCGGCCACGGGCTCGACGCCCGGCTGCGCCGACAGGAGCGTCCGCAGACCGGTGCGCACGATCGGGTCGTCGTCGGCGATGAGCACGGAGACGGGAGCGGAGGTCACGGCTCGATGATGCCACCCCGCCCCCGCCCCGGTCCGGCTCAGACCAGTGCCGATTCGCGCTCCCGATCAACTCGCGGCTGTTCCGAGGCGAGCCGCCCGCTCAGGACGATCCACAGCGCCACAACGACCATCGGGACGGTCCCCAGCAGCATCCCCACGCCTCGCGTGTCGTCGCCGAAGGCGGTGCCGATGAGCAGGAACAGCACCATGTTGTTCCCCGCATGGGCCAAGCTCGCGGCCCACACCGATCCGGTGCGCATCCGCAGCCACGACAGGATGATCTCCTGGAACACGAACGACACCGTCCAGATCGCCAGGCCCGCAACCACATTGTCGAAGATCACGTAGCCGAGGAACGCGAGCGGGTAGTGCCACACGGCCCAGATCAGCCCGGTCAGCAACGTGGAGAGCACCGGCCGCTCGGGCACCAGACGCAGCCGCAGATAACTCGTCCACCCGAACTCCTCACCCCAATAGGCCGGCGTCAGCACGACCACCACCAGCATGAGCAGCCCGATCGAAGCCCACACGGGCAGGCCGGGGACCAGTACGAACACCCCAGTGTCGAACTCCCACAGACCGAGCGCCACGGCCAGAGCGAGCGCGACCGCCGCGAACACGAGCGGACCGAGCCACGCGGCCGCGTAGAGGCCGAGGTTGTCCCGAAGACGCAGACGCAGGCCCGCATCGGCGAAGCCCTCCTTCGTGACCCATTTGCGGACCGCGAACGCCGCGACCGCGGGGGTGAACGCGACGGTGGCGAGCTGCACCACCGGATTGACAAGCGACAGGTCGAACACCAGCACCGCCGTGAACATCCCTCCCCACGCCAGCCCGAAGGCCAGGAGGAGGAAGGCGATCAGGCCCTTTGTTCTCGGCTTCATGGGAAACGGTCCTTTCGAGAAGACGATGTCGCCGCCAACCCTCGCCGCCCGAGGAGGCCCCTGCCTCCCTGGAAAGCGGGAATCTGCACTCCCCCATCGGAGGGAGACGCACCGCCCGCGCGAGTGCCAGACTCGCCTTCATGCGACGACTCACCCGGGTTTTGCCCCTCCGCACCGCCTGCCACGGCTGGGCGCACGCCCTCCTCGGCGCACTGGCGGGAATGTCGGCCACCGCGGTCGCGACCGCCGTACTGGCACTGGCGTGGCCGCACACGCCCGCACCCGTGTTCGCGCTCGCCGCGCTCGCGGCCGTGGCACTGCTCGGCGTGCCTCGCGCAGGCAGGAGCGTGAGCGTCCGGACCGCCAACGCGCTCTTGAGAACCGCGCTACCCAGGCCGGAGACGCCGCGGCGGTTCGCGACGGCCGTGTGGGCCGTGGCCTGGACACTCTGGGGCGGGGCGCTCATGACCGCGACGCTGCTGGCCGGCGTGGCCCTGGTCCTGCCGCTGGTGTGGCTGACCGGTGGCGGCGGTGTCACGATCGTGGTCGACGCCAGGGTCTCGGGCGGCTCGGATGGGGCCTGGACGCTCCTCGTGGCAGTGCTCGGCGTGGTCGCGCTGGTCGCGGCGAGCGCCGGTGGTGCGCGGCTGCTGGGCCGGCTGGCGGTGGCACTGCTCGGCCCGAGCCTGGCCGAAAGGCTCGCGGCCGCCGAGGTCGAGGCCGACCGCGCCGCGGTCCGCAACCGGATCGCCCGGGATCTGCACGATTCGATCGGCCATGCGCTGACCTCGTTCACTTTTCAAGCGGCCGTGGCGAATCAGGTCTTCGAATCAGACCCCGACGCAGCCCGGAGGGCGATGTCCTCGATCGAGGGCGGCTCCCGTGCGGCGCTGGACGACCTCGACCGGGCGCTCGGGGTGCTGCGGGAGGAGCCCGAGCCCGCGACCGCGCGTCCGACGCTCGCGGACCTCGCCGAACTGGTCGGACGAGTCGTCCAGGGCGGCAACGAAGTCGACGTCGCGATCGACGGCGACCTGGACGCGGTGACCGCGGCGGTCTCCCGTGAGGCCTACCGGATCGTGCAGGAGGGCCTCACCAACGCGCTGCGGCACGCGCCGGGCGCGCGGGTGGAACTCAAGGTGACCGTCTACGGATCGGAGCTGATCCTCCACGTGGGCAACGAGATTGCGGCGGCATCCCAAGAAGGCGGCCGCGGTCGCGGCCTCATCGGCGCCACCGAGCGGGTTCGGCTGCTGGGGGGCACGGCCTTGGCCGGGCCGGAGGGCCCGAACCGGTGGGTGCTGCGAGCGACGTTGCCGCTCAAGGTCAGTCAGTCCGAGGCAGACCGCGATCGGGATGCCGGTTCGCGCCCGCGCCGGTAGCCTGCACCGCCCCGCTCGCGGCATCGACGTCCGGGCCCGGCAGATCCCCCCTCCAGGTCAGGGCGCGGGCCTGGTCGAGCAGGGCCGGGATCGTCTCGACCGTCGAGGCCCGGGCCCCGGCTTGTCGCCAGGTCTTGGACAACCGGTGCACGGTCGGCCAGGGACCGTGGCGTTCGGGTTCCGGGACCCGTCGGCGCAGTCGCTTCCATTGTCCGTCGGTCCGATCTCCGCGGTCGGCTTCGTGTCGGGCGCCAATCTTTTGAAAGCGATTCGGGACGGAGGGACGGATTCGTGCGGTCGGGAATGCTCGCGTAGTTCTGACGCTGCTAGCCGGAGAGGCTGACTTCGTACCGGTCGGCGAGCACTTGTTGGCGGACGCCTTCTTGGCACGCGGTCACGATGGCGCCCCTGACTTCCTCGGACAGACGGCGGTTCAGCGCCCAGGCTTTGCCGGTGTTCTGGGGTGCTCGTGCGGGGTCGGGATTCGCGGCGGGACGGGTGAGCAGGTCGGGCGGGCTCGGTCTCGTACCGAGCCCGCCCGCCGCCTCGGGAATACCCGCGCCGGACCTGCGTCGTACCGCTAGCGCTGCAGGGTCAGCAGACCCGGGCGGTAGGGCAGGAGGCCGTAGTCCATGCCATCGGAACTCGGGCTGCGTCCCTGGTAGAGGAACTGCAGGTTGCAGGGGTCGATGGTCTTGGTCTGGTCGGGGTTGGTGCGCACGATGTCGCCGTGGCTGATGTCGTTGGTCCAGGTGGCACCGCTGTTGGCCTTGCCTGCGAAGGGGCTGCCCTCCGTCGCGGCCTGCGGCGTCCACGTGCCGTTCAGGCTGGTGGCCGTGAACGAGCGGAAGTAGCGGCCCTGGCTGCCCATGGCCTCGACGATCATGAGGTACTGGTTCTGGCCCTGGACCTTGTAGACCTCGACCGCCTCGAACAGGTTCGCCTTCGTGTCGCTCATGACGAGCTGGTAGCTCGTGCCGAAGCTGCTCGGGAAGTTGCCGAGGGGCATGCTGGCGCGATAGATCTGGCCTTCGTCGTTGGCGAAGAACAGGTACATGTTCTGGTCATCGGCGATGAGGGTCTGGTCGATGGGGTTGTTCACGGGAAGAGTCCCGTTGAAGAGCTCCTGGTGCGGGCCCCAGCTGTTGGGGTCGGTGGGGTTGGTCGACGTGCGGTAGGAGAACTTGTACGGCCAGCCCCACTGGTAGGCGATCACCCAGACGTTCTTCGGGGCGAAGTAGATCAGCGTCGGGGCCACCGGGTTGAAGCTCGTCAGCCTGGTCTGGCCGGCCGAGGCCATGTCGGACCAGTTGGTGAAGGGGCTGAAGACCACCGAGTTCCAGGCGTCTCCGGCGTCGTGCGTCGTCGCGTAGACGAGGTACTGGCCGTTGTGGCGGACGGCGGTGAAGTCCTTGAGCGAGACCTGCCCGTTCTTCGGCTGCGCGAGCGGGCCCGTCGAGGTCCAGCGGTACGTCGACGGAAGAGCGCAGGCGCCGCTGCCGCCGTCGACGCGAGCGAGCTGCCATTGCTGGTTGGCGCCGCCCCAGTCGCTGTACTGCACGACGGTCGCGCCGTCGTCGGTCGCCGCACCCTGGACCTCGACCGCCTTGTCGCTGTTGCGGTTGATCAGGCGGACGTAGCCGTCGGCGGAGTCGGCCAGTCGGAACTGCTGGTTGGCGCCGCCGTGGTCGGTCCACTGGTTGATGGCGGCACCGTCGGCGGTCGACCAGTTGTAGACGTCGAGCACCTTGCCCGAGTGCCGCGCCCTGATCCGGTAGTAGCCGCCGCCGGCGTCCACGAACTGGAACTGCTGGTTGTTGCCGTTCGTGCGGGTCCACTGTTGCAGCGGGGCCCCGTCGGCGGTGGACACACCGCTGACATCGAGGGCCTTGCCGCTGCTGCGGTTCACCAGCTCATACCAGGCGGTGGTGTCGACCGTGGCGGCTGCGGCCGCGTTGGTGAACGGGTTGAGTACGGTCGCGGCGGCGGCACCGGCGAGCACGCCGGCTCCGCCGATGAGCATCCGCCTGCGGCTCTTGGGGGTTTCCATCCAGGCCATGGTGGCCTCCTTCTTAATTGAGGTTCGTCGGGTCGTAGAGATGCGAGTTCATTGCCACGGGTGGGAACGGACTGGCAGGTGCGCCGCCGCGGGCATGGTTCGCTGGGTCGGATCGCAACGCGTTGCGAGGCCGTAGTCACGGTCTGGTCCATTGCTGGTTGGCCTGTCCGCCGCCGCAGGTCCAGAGCTTGACCTTCGTGCCGTTACCGGTGCCCCAGCCCGAGGCGTCCAGGCAAAGGCCGGACTGCACCCCGGTGATGGTGCCGTTGGCGTTGAGGTTCCACTGTTGGTTGGCTTGCCCGTTGCAGTCCCAGATCACCACCGCAGTGCCGTTGCCGGTGCCCTGACCGGAGGCGTCCAGGCACTTGCCGCCGTACACCGTCAACTGCTTGCCGGCGGTGTAGGTCCACTGCTGGTTCGCGCCGCCCCAGCAGTCCCACAGCTGCACGTCGGTACCGTTGGCGGTGCCGAGCCCGGTGACCTCGAGGCAGCGACCGGACTGGGCGCCTACGATCTCGGTGCCGTCCGCTGTGCCGATGCTGCCGGGCACCGACCGCAATGCGGAGTACCAGACCGCAGCCATCTTGTCGTATCCGGCGGCGGTCGGGTGGACACCGTCGTCCAGGTCGGCGGAGCTCAGGGCGCTGTGCATGTCGACCAGGTGCACGTTCTTGCCGGCGCTCACCTTGCCCTGCACGATGCCGGGGATCGCCGCGTTGAAGCCGTTCACCGCCGCGTCCCCCTCGCTCCACCCGAGCGGAGCGATCTGCGCGACGAAGACCTCGGCGTTCGGCGCCGTCGTGGTGATGCGGTCGATCAGTGCGGACAACCGGTCCGGGGCGCCGGCGACGTCGTAGTTCTGCAGGATGTCGTTGGTGCCGATGTGCAGCAGCACGGTCTTCGGCTGGTAGGTGTTCAGCCAGCCGACGACGTTCGCGTGGATCTGGTCGATACGCCAGCCGGGGTGGCCTTCGTGATCGTGGTCGCCGAGGTTTCCCGGCCCGTTGAACTGCGACCCGACGAAGTCCGCGGTGTACCCGCCGCCGGCGAGGCGCTGCCACAGGCCGATCCGGTATCCGCCCGGCGTGGCCGTGCCCTCCGTGATGGAGTCGCCCAGCGGCATGACCCGAACCCCGCCGTTCGACTCCGCGCCGGCGGTACCGATCGGCGTCGTCACCATGCCCACCGCGAGACCGAGCGCCGCGATCCACCCGAGCCACCTTGCTCTCGTTCGCATCTCTTGTTCCTTGAATTCGTAGGACTTTTTCTGTTTCAAGTGGCCACAGATGAGGAAGTTATCGCTCACATATCGGGATCCAACGCTGACACATCTGATGATTCATCCGGAAACTCAACTATAGAGATACATCTATGTGTAGTCAACGGCTCGACCGAGGTTTGTCGGTACACCTTGCGTTATGGCGACCCGACGATCGTCACGATCGCCCTCCCGACTTCGTCGGACAGGCGGTGAGGGTGTCTAGGGAGCTGATGCGGGGTCAGGATTCGCGACGGGGCGGCCGAGGACGCCTCCGCACCCTCGGCCGCGATAGTGTGGTTAACCGGTCGTGCAGGTCACCTCCGGTGTCACAGCCGAACCGGAGCCGACGAAGCCCCAGGCGCTGACCGTCTGTCCGGATTGGATGGCCCCGTTCCATCCGACGTCGGTGGCGGTGACGGTCGACCCGGACGTGGAGACGTCGGCGTTCCAGTGGCTGCTGATGCTCTGGCCGCCCGGCCAGGTCCAGGTGAGCGTCCAGCCGTCGACGGCCTCGCCTCCCGCGGTGATGAGGAGGTTGCCCTGCCATCCCGAGCCCCAGTCGTTGACCACGTCGATCTCGGCCGAGCAGTCCGACGGCGGGCCGGTCGTCTCCTCGGGAGGGGTGGTCTCCTCATCGGGAGGAGTGGTCTCCTCGGACGGGTCGGACTCGAACTGGCTGAAGAACTCCCAGGTCTCTCCCGGCAGCCACGAGTTGGCGCCGTCGCCTGCGGCCCCGTCCCGCGGGGCCTGGATGTGGCCCTCGTCGAACGACGCCCAAACGACCGGGTGGTCCTCCGAGCATCCCGTGAAGGCGGTCGTGATGTGCGTGCGACTGCCCTGCGGAGGCGCGGGCGTGGTCTGCGGGGTGCAGCCGTTGTTGGCGACGAACCTGTCGCGTTGCGAGAGCCCGTTCGTGAAGTTGTCGGTGGTGCCGTGCGCCGCGAAGACCGCGACGGGTTCGGTGCCGCCGCTGCATCCGCTGACGAACCCGGGCGAGCCGTAGGGCGCGATGGCGCGGAACACGTCCGGGCGCGAGCACGCGAGCGAGTAGCTCATGGCTCCGCCGTAGCTGAAGCCCAGGGAGAACAGCTGGTCCTTGTCGACGCACAGATCGTCCTCTATGAGCGCGATCATGTCGTCGGTGAAGGCGATGTCCTCGCCGCCGTTGTTGGCCCAGGCGTTGTCGATGCCCTGGGGGGCGACGAAGATGGTGGAGTCGCCGGCGAGGCGCTTGAGACCGTAGTAGGCGTAGGTGCCCGTCTGCACCGCCTGGCCGGTCGCGACGTCCTGAGCGGTGCCTCCCCACCAGTGGAATCCGAAGACGAGGCGGTAGGGGTGGTCGTTGTCGTAACCGGAGGGGATGTCGAGGATGAAGCTGCGGCTCTTGCCGCCGCTCTGGATGGTGTGGGTGCCGCTGGTCAGCGTGGGAGCCTGACCGCATCCGGCAGTCGTTCTCGCCTGCGCCTGAGCGGTCGAGGGGTCGGCGGTGGCGGTGAGCGCGCCTGCGGCGAAGACCGCCGCCAGGGCTGCCGTGACCAGCGTGATCCGAGCACCCGTTCTCAAAGGCTTCATGATGAGGCGCCTTTCATGTTGGGAGGGACGTGGGGATCGGCACTGCTGCGGTCGAAATTTTCGTGAGAGGCTCCGAAAATTAAAATACTGCACTGATTGATAAATGTCTATATTTATGCTGGGCCTGTCCGGGCGTCGATGGTCGCCGGACTGGGCGTCGCGATGGCGATCGAGCGCCCGAGGGCGTCCGCTGGGCGAGCGCAGCGTGGCGTCCCCGGACGGAGCGGCCGCGCTCGGTGCGTCAGTCGAAGGCGCAGCATTCCAGCATGTCGTCGCCGAAGTGCCGCAGCAGGACGTCGCGGAGCGGCCCGTGGGGGCGGCTGGGGCCGTTCTTGGCGTAGGT
>NZ_JAJLQZ010000044.1 GCF_020991375.1 Glycomyces amatae
AAAACATTGGCAACTGTCAATATAAATGGATATGCCCGAAATGTAAAGAGCGGTCGGCTCGAAAGTGGGAGCGATGGCTCTATGCCGATGGAGGGTCGACGTCGGCGCCGCGCCCCGCGTGGTCCTCGACCGATCGCGCGATGTCGGCGAGGGCCTCGAGCTGCCGCTCGTCCAGGGCGCCGGCGAAGTGGCGCTCGACGGCGTCCCGGTGCGCCCGGGCGGCGGCGCGCAGCGAGCCCGTGCCCGCGGCGGTGAAGACCACGTCGTCGCCCCTGCCGTCGAGCTCGCAGGGCTCGCGGGCGATGAGGCCGCGGCGCTGCATCCGGCCGAGCTGCCTCGACAGCCGGCTGTGCGCCCAGCCCATCCGGTCGGCCAGGGCGCTCACCCGTATGCACTGGTCCTCGGTCGCGTCCATCGCCGCGAGCACCTCGTACTCGGGCAGGGAGAGGTCGCCCTCGCGCTCGAGGTCGCGGGCGACTGCGGCGTCCAGGACCTGGCGCATCCTGCGGTACCGCGCCCAGGCCTCCGAGGCCCGGGACGACGGGTCGGTGTCGGTCATGCCCCGAGCATAGACCGCTTGTTGACATGTAACCAAGATTGCCCTACGGTGGTTTCAGTTACATGTAACGAAGAATTCGAGAAGGGAACCCCGCCATGACCTCCAATGAGCAGATCCGCACCGTCAACGGCGTCGACCTGTGCACCGAGACGTTCGGCGACCCGCGCGACCCGGCCGTCCTGCTGATCCACGGCGCGGGCCACTCCATGGTCGCCTGGCCCGACGCGCTCTGCCGCCGCATCGCCGCGGGACCGCGGTTCGTCATCCGCTACGACGGGCGCGACGCCGGCCGCTCCACCGCCGTCGAGGCCGGCGCCCCGACGCACACGCTCCGCGACCTCGTCGCCGACGCCGCCGCCCTCATCGACGCGTTCGGCCTGCCCGCCGCGCACGTCGTCGGCATGTCCCAGGGCGCGGCGGTGGGCCAGCTGCTGGCGCTGGACCACCCGCGGCGCGTCGCCACCCTCACCCTGGCCTCGGGAACGCCGGGCGGCCCGGGCCACCCGCACCCGGACCTGCCGCCGCCCGCCCCCGCGATCCGAGCGCTCTTCGACGAGGAGCCGCAGGCGGTGGACTGGTCGGACCGCGACGCCGCCGTGGACGCCCTCGTCGAGGGCGAACGCCCCTACGCGGCCCCGACGCGCCCGTTCGACGAGGCGGCGGTGCGCGAGCTGTCCGGGCGCATGTTCGACCGCGCCGCCGACCTGGAGGCCCAGGTGACCAATCCGTTCCTGCTCGACGCGGGCGAGCCCTGGCGCGACCGCCTCCACCGTATCGGCGCGCCGACCCTGGTGCTGCACGGCGCCGACGACCCCATGTTCCCGTTCGGCCACGGCAAGGCCCTCGCCGCCGAGATCCCCGGCGCCGAGCTGCTCGCGATGGAGCGGACCGGCCACGAGACGGCCCCGCCGCACGTATGGGACGAGGTTGTCACCGCGCTCCTCGCCCACACCGCCGACCGCACCGGCTGAGGGCGAGCCGCCCCTCGCCGTGCGGGACGGGCGGCTCTCGCGGCTCTCGCACGCGCCCCTCCCGGCCCCGGCTGCGCTTACGCCGCGAGGCGCCGCCGCCCGCGCGGGCGGGCCCCGCCCGGCGGGAGCGGGAAGTGAGGACCGCGGCGGACCCCCTGGATAACGTTGACCGTCCATCGGGGCGCCAGCGCGCCGCCGCTTCGGGGGAGGAGCGGACCCGCATCGACGCGCCGCCCCATGCCGCCCCGGGACGAGCGGGGCGGCCGGACACGAGATTGCCGAGAGATGAGAGAGACGATCCGAATCGGACTCCTGGGCCCGCTCCAGGTCACCGTCGACGGCTCGGCGAGGCCCGTCGACGGGGCGCGGCGCCGGGCGGTCCTCGCCGTCCTCGCCCTGTCGGCCGGGCGGCCGGTCCGCAGCGCCACCCTCACCGACGGCATCTGGGGCGAGGACCTTGGGCCGGCGCGGCACCGCCTGCACACCGCCGTCAACCGGCTGCGCCAGGTCATCGGCGCCGACGCGATCCGCGCCGCCCCCGGCGAGTACACACTGGACGTACCGCCCGACGCGGTCGACGTCCACCGCTTCCGGGCCCTGGCGGCCGAGGCCGGGCACGCCGACGGGGCCGCCGAGTCGGCGCTGCTCGACCGGGCGCTCGACCTGTGGCGCGGCGACCCCCTGGCCGACATCGAGGCCGAGTCCCTGACGCTCGGGCACGTGTCGGCGCTGACCGAGGAGCGGCTGCGCGCGATCGAGCGGCGCGCCGACCTGAGGCTCGAAGCGGGCGGGCACGCCGAACTCGTCGCCGAGCTGAGCGAGCTCACCACCCGGCACCCCCTGCGCGAGTTCCCGTGGTCGCGGCTCATGCTCGCCCTGCACCGCTCCGGACGGCAGGCCGAGGCCCTCGACGCCTACCAGCGGGTGCGCATCCTCCTGGCCGACCGGCTCGGCGTCGACCCCGGCGAAGAGCTCCAACGCGTCCACCGCGCCGTGCTGCGACCCGCCGAACCGCGCGCGGCCGAAACCGCGGCCGCCCCGCCGCCCCCGGTCCCGACGCCCCGCCAGCTGCCGATCGGCGTCTCCGGGTTCACCGGCCGCGCCGACCCGCTCGCCGAACTCGACCGGCTCCTGGACGGCCGCGAACCGGCCTCCCCCTCGGTCGCCGTCGCGGTGATCAGCGGGCCCGCCGGGGTCGGCAAGACCACGCTCGCCGTCCACTGGGCGCACCGGGTCGCCGACCGGTTCCCCGACGGGCAGCTCTACCTCAACCTGCAGGGCCACCGCTCCGGGCGGCGATCAGGGCCCGACGCGGCCCTCATGACCCTCCTGCTGTCCCTCGGCGCCCCGCCCGAGCGGATCCCGCCCGACACCGACGGGCGCTCGGCGGCACTGCGCACCGCCCTGGCCGGCCGGCGCGTCCTCATGCTCCTCGACGACGCCCGCGACGCCGACCAGGTCCGCCCGCTCCTGCCCGGCGCCGACAGCCTGGTCCTGGTCACCAGCCGCAACCGGCTGCGGAGCCTGCGCCGCTGCGAAGGCGCCCACCTGGTCGAACTCGACCCCTTCACCCCCGCCGAGTCCGCCGCGCTCCTGCACCGCATCCTCGGGCCAGCGGTCGCGTCGAGCGACCCGAAGGCGCTCGGCGAGCTCACACGCCTCTGCGGGCACCTGCCGCTGGCGCTGGCGATCGCCGCCGAACGCGTTCGCAACACCGCGATCCCGCTGTCCGCCCTGGTCAAGGAGGTCCGGGACGACAGCGCCCGACTCGACGCCCTCGACGACGGCACGACCGACGTCCGCAACGCCTTCTCCGGGTCCTACCAGGCGCTGCCCGAGCGGGCCGCCGCGATGTTCCGGGCGCTCGGCACCGCTCCCGGCACCGACGTCGGCGCCGACGCGGCGGCCGCCTTGACCGCGACCCCCCTTCCCGAGGCGGTCCGGTCGCTGGAGTCCCTCGTCGACCACCACCTGCTGCGCCGCTCCCGCCCGGGCCGGTACGAACTGCACGACCTGCTGCGGGTCTACGCCGCCGAACTCGCGGAGGCCCGCGGCGAGGGCGCCGAGCCGCTGAAGCGGCTCCTGGACTGGTACATCGCCACCGGCCGCGCCGCCCGCGACCACGTGCAGCCGACCTCGGTGGTCGCCGGGGTCGGACCGCCGCCCGGCGTCGAACCGCTGCGGTTCGCCGACGCCCAGCAGGCCCTCGACTGGTTCGAGACCGAGCACGACAACCTCATCGCCGCCGTCGGGACCGCCGCCGCGAACGGCCTGGACCCGCACTGCTGGCGACTGGTCCACGTGCTCTGGGCGCACCTGCACCGGTGCCGGGCCTGGCCGGAGATCGCCTCCCTCAGCGCGACCGGTCTGGCCGCGGCCCGCCGCGCGGGCGACCGCTACGGCGAGGCCGAGATGCTCACCATGGGCGCGAGCCTGCGGCACCTGGGCCGCTTCGACGAGGCCCTCGCCTCGCAGCGGGAGGCGCTGCGGGTCTACCGGGGGCTCGGCAGCCGCGACGGCCGCGCCACGGTCCTGAACAACCTGGGGATGATCTTCCGCAGCATGGGAAGGCACAAGGAGGCGATCGACCACCTGCGTCGGTGCGCGGCGCTGGACGAGCGCGGGGGAGCGCCCGGCGACCTCGCGGTCTCGCTGCTCAACCTGGCCCAGTCCTACACCGAGTCGGAGCGGGCGGCCGAGGCGATCGAGGCCGCGGGCCGGTCCCTCGAACTGCTGCGCGAGCTCGGCCACCGGCGCGGCCAGGGCCGGGCCATGGAGACGATCGGCCGCGCCCACCGGCAGCTCGGCGACCACGCGGCCGCGGCGACGTGGCTGCGCCGGGCGTCCGACGCGTTCGCGGGCATCGGCGACCGGTGGTACCAGTCCGGAAGCCTGGCCGGCCTCGGCCGCGCGCTGCGGACCCTGGGACGTGAAGCGGAGGCCCGAACGGCCTTCGAGCGCGCCCTCGAGCTGGCCTCGGACCTGGGCGATCCGCGCGCCGCCGAGATCCGCGCCGAACTCGAGGGCACGGGCGGGGCGTCCGGAGCACCGTGAACCGGACGCCCCTGCGCGCCCGCCCGCCGTTCCCTCCCGAGTGGGGGAGGGAACGGCGGGCGGCGCGCTCACCCGAGCATGGGCGGGTTCTCCTCAGGGGACCGGGCGGTCAGCTCCAGTCCCTGCTGGTGACCCGGGTCCCGTCGGGGTCGGTGCTCATGTCGCGGTCGCCGGTGACCCGGGTGCCGTCGGGGTCGGTCCCCGTGACGCGGGTGCCGTCCGGGTCGGTGCTCATGTCGCGGTCGCCCGTGACGCGAGTGCCGTCGGGGTCGGTCCCCGTGACGCGGGTCCCGTCCGGGTCCGTGCCGGTGACCCGGGTGCCGTCCGGATCGGTGACGGTCACCCGGGTGCCGTCGGAGTCGGGGTCCGCCTGCGCGGGGGCCGCGAAGGCGGCCACGGCGAGTCCCGCCGCGAGCGAACCGGCGGCGGTGAAGCGGACGAGTGCCATGGTGGTGCGCCGGATCGGCGACTTGTTCATCTTTTCTGTCATGCGTTCCACCGTATTGGCGGCCGCTCTCGGGAGGCTGTCATTCGACTCACGGGCCGCTCTCAGCGGCCCCTCGCTCCGGCGCCAGGGCGGCGAGGAGGTGCGCGATCGCGGCCCCCGGGACGCCGTCGCCGCTGGGCGCGGTCTCCGGGGCGATGCCGGGGGCCGCGCGCCGCAGCTCCTTCCAGCCCAGGTACGCCGCGTATACGACCACCGCCTGCCTGCGGGCGACCGCCGATTCGAGGCCGCATTCGCTGTAGAGGTCGGTCAGGTAGCGCAAGCGCCGCTCGGTGACGCGCTCGAGCACCGGTTTGACGATCGGGTCGCCGGCATGGGCGACGATCGCCGGTTCGAGCCCGGCGAACGGCTCGCGGGTCAGGGCGTTGCGGAAGAGCGCCTCCAGCCGTTCGCGCGGGTCCGCCACAGGCGCGACGTCGGCGATGAACTGGACCGTCGACTGCTGCTCCCACAGCTCGAGCGCTTCGGAGAGGAGCGCCGCGCGGTCCTTGAAGTACCAGTAGAAGCTGCCGCGCGTGACGCCGAGCCGCTTGGCGATCGGCTCGACGGCGACACCGCCGACGCCGGTGTCGGCGAGCGCGTCCAGCGCGGCCCGGAGCCAGTCCTCGCGGGTGACCTTTACATGCGGCATGTCCATACAGTATCGTATGGATATCAGTACGGAACTGTATGGAAAAGGGGGCTCCCCATGGCGATCCTCGCCGCGACCACCGGAGTCGTCCTCGTGCTGATCGGCGCCCTCCATGTGGTGTGGGCCTTCAGCCCCTGGCCGCTTGCCACACGAGAGGCCCTGGCCCGCAACGTGGTCGGTCGACCCGACGGCACCCTGCCGCTCGGTTTCTTCGTGCCCGCGTCATTCGCCGTGGCCGCGGCGCTGGCCGCGGCCGCCTACCTGGTGGCGGCGGCGGCCGATGTGCTGCCCGCGGTGCTGCCGGACGTCCTGGTCACCGTGGGCGTCTGGGGCGTGGCCGCCGTCCTCCTGGGCCGCGGCGTCTGGGGCCTGGCCGAGTCCGGCCTCCGGCTCGGTGCCGCCCCGGCGACCTACCGGCGGCTCGACCTGCGGTACTACTCGCCCCTGTGCCTCGCCCTCGGGGCGTCGGCGGCCGCGGTCGCCCTGCTCTGACCGCGGCCGGCCCCTATGCGGCCGACGCCCTCGGCATGTCCGCCTCGTACAGGTCCACGCCGTCCCAGAGCGCCCTGGCGGGGAACGGGTCGCGGACGTGGGCCGAGCCGGTGCCGAACCGGAAGGCGTCCCTGCCTTCGGGGCGGTACGGCGGCCAGTCGGCGCGGCCGGTCCGGGCGAACGAGACCCAGCAGGCGTGCATCAGGTCGGCCAGATCCTGCGGCGCGGCGGGGCCGGTGAGCCACTGCATGAGCGGGTCGTCGAGCAGGTCGAAGGCGAACGGTATCTCCAGTGCGTGGCAGGCGCCGAGCCGACCGTCGAACCGCGGCGACCGCCAGGAGAACTCGTACATGTAGGTGGGCGCGGCGGCGGTGGCGCGGCCTTCGGCGAGGCGCGTGGCCGCCGCCCGGTAGTACCAGTCGCCCTGGAGGACCGCGAGCAGCTCTCCGGGCGAGGCGCCCGGGTAGGCGGCCCGGTAGGCGTCGAGCGCCCGGGGCACGGGCAGCCGATACAGCCGCATCGCCTCGGCGAGGTCGGCCTCGGTGATGGATTCGAGCGCCCCGAACGGCACGAGCGACAGCCTGCCCTCTTCGGCGTTCGCGCCGATCAGCACGTCGACGTCGGCGGACGCGCCCGCGGCGATCGCGTCGGCGGGCAGGGCGGGCAGCGTGTCGCCGTCGACGGTCGGGCGCCACATGTTCACGCGCGCACCGGGTTCGCCGCCCCACCGCTGCGGGTCGGGGTCCTCGGCGAGGTCGGCCATCACCGCCGTCTGGGCGGCGAGGACGCGGTCCGAGCCCGCTTCGGCGACCGCCTCGCGGACGGGTGCGACGCCGAGCTTCGCGGCGAGCCGCCGCCCGATGCCGCGGGCGGTGTCCGCGGTGTAGGCGAGGTTGCCCGCGCCGCTCTGGAGGATCGCGCGGCGGAACAGGCCCGCGGCGCGAGGCATGGCCATCAGCGCGCCGACGCTCATCGCGCCGGCCGACTGCCCGAAGACGGTGACGTCGCCGGGGTCGCCGCCGAACGCGGCGATGTTCTCCCGCACCCACTCCAGGGCCGCGACCTGGTCGAGGAGGCCGACGTTGGCGACGCCGTCGCCGAGGCAGAGGAAGCCCTCAGCGCCGAGGCGGTAGTTGGGGGCCGCGAACACGACGCCGTCCCGGGCGAACCGCCCGCCGCGGTAGACGGTGTTGGAGCCGCCGTCGAACCCGCCGCCGTAGAGCCACACCATGACCGGCAGCCGCGCCGCGCCCGGGTCGGGGGTCCAGACGTCGATGTTCAGGTACTCCCCGCCGGGGACGGCGGGGTAGAAGGCGTCCATCGGGGGCGGCACCGGCGGCTGCGGCGGGGTCGGGCCGTTCCGTGTCGCCTCCCGCACGCCGGTCCACGGCGCGGCCGGTCGCGGCGGCAGGTAGCGGTCGACACCGGTGGGCGGCGCCGCGAACGGCACGCCCAGGAACCTGTAGCCGCCGTCGCAGGCGGCGCCGCGGACCGCCCCGGCGCGGGTGGCGACGACGGGGGCCCGCGGCGGTCTCGCCGGACCGCCGGGATGCTCATCGCGGACCATCGCAGTCCTCTCGTGTTTTACGGTGTAAGTTTCAGTGGCGACAGTATTCTTACAACGTAAATATTGTCAAGGGGGGCACATCCGCGCGGCGCCGGAGCGGCATGTCTGAAAAACTTCGGGGAGCGGTGTCGGATCGGGGCCGGGTCGTTCGTAGTACCGGTGAGAGGCCGCCCGAGAGGGGCGTCCGCCACGGGAAGGGCACATCATGAAACTGACGACCGTCACCCACGTCTCGCTCGACGGGGTCATGCAGGGACTCGGCCGGTCCGACGAGGACCGCCGGGGCGGGTTCGAACGCGGCGGCTGGGCGCTGCCGCTGTTCAGCGGCGAGTCCGAGGCGTATCTGAGCGAGGTCTTCGAGCGGGCCGACGCGTTCCTGTTTGGCCGCCGGACCTTCGAGATCTTCGCTGGCTCCTGGGGCCGGGTCCCCGACCCTGCCGGCAAGCCCATCGCGGGCCCGTTGAACACCCGGCCGAAGTACGTCGCCTCGAACACGCTCACCGACCCGGACTGGGCGCACTCGACCGTCCTCGCCGGCGACCCGGCCGAGGCCGTCGCCGACCTCAAGGCCGCCTCGGAGGGCGAGGTCCAGGTGCACGGCAGCGGCGCCCTGGTCCGCTCCCTCCTCGACCACCGGCTCGTCGACGAGATCACCCTGCTCGTCTACCCGGTGATCGTCGGCCAGGGCACCCGCCTGTTCCCCGAGACCGGCCCGGACGCGGCCCTGGACCTGATCGACTCCCGGACCACGCGGCAGGGCCTCACGGTCCAGGTCTACCGCCCCGGCGGACGACCCGAGTACGCCACGACCGGCGGCCCGAGCTGACCGGGCGCGACGCCGACCGTCCCGGGCGCCGACGACCGGAGCCCGGGACGGACCGCCCCATTCCCGAACGACAGGAGCAGTTCCGCGATGCAGTACCTCGTCTCCGTGATCGACGACAAGACCGCCTCGGCCACACCCGAGGAGATGGCCGCCATCGACGCCTTCAACGACCGGCTCGAAGCCGAGGGCCACTGGGTGTTCGCGGGCGGCCTCGCCGCGCCCGACACGGCCACCGTCGTCGACAACCGCGGCGAGGCGCCGCTGCTCACCGACGGACCCTTCGTTGAGACCAAGGAGTTCCTGGCGGGCTTCTGGATCATCGAGGCCCCCGACCTCGACGCCGCGCTCGCGCTCGCCGCCGAGGGCTCGAAGCACTGCAACCGCCGGGTCGAGGTGCGGCCCTTCCTGACCGCATGAGCGCGGCCGACGTCCGGGCGGCGATCACCCGGGTCCACCGCGAGGAGTGGGCCCGGGTGGTCGCCTCCCTGGCCAGGCGCTTCGGCGACCTCGACGTCGCCGAGGAGGCCGCGGCCGAGGCGTTCGCGACCGCCGTCGAGCGGTGGCCCGCCGACGGCCTGCCGCCGAACCCCGGCGCCTGGCTGACCACCACCGCGAACCGCAAGGCCCTCGACCGCCTCCGGCGCGAGCGGCGCCGCGGCGAGAAGCACCGGGAGACGCAGACCATGCACGACGTCCCGCTCGAACCGCTCGGCGCCGTCGACGACGAGCGGCTCCGCCTGGTCTTCACCTGCTGCCACCCGGCGCTGTCCATGGAGGCCCGCGTGGCGCTGACGCTGCGCATGGTCGGCGGCCTGACCGTGCCCGAGATCGCCCGCGCGTTCCTGGCGGGGGAGTCCGCCGTGGCGCAGCGGATCACCCGCGCGAAGGCCAAGATCGCGGCGGCCCGCATCCCGTACCGGGTGCCGTCCGCCGCCGACCTCCCGGTGCGCGTCTCCGGTGTGCTCGCCGTGCTCTACCTCGTGTTCAACGAGGGCTACCTCGCCGGGAGCCCCGAGGGCGACCCGCTGCGCCAGGACCTGACAGGCGAGGCCATCCGGCTCGCCCGCCTCGTCCGCGGCCTCATGCCCGAGGGCGGCGAGGCGGCGGGGCTCCTGGCGCTGATGCTCCTGACCGAGGCCCGCCGCACCGCCCGCGTCTCGGCGGGCGGCGAGCTCGTCCCGCTCCACGAGCAGGACCGCGGCGCCTGGGACCAGGACCTGATCGCCGAAGGGCACCGGCTGGTGCGCGAACGCCTGGCCTCGGGCCGGGCGCCGGGCCGGTACCAGCTCCTCGCGGCGGTCAACGCCGTGCACACCGACGCCCGCGACATGCGCGACACCGACTGGGGCCAGATCCTCGCCCTCTACGACCGGCTGGCCCGCCTCGACCCCTCGCCCGTCGTCGCCCTCAACCGGGCCGTCGCGGTCGCCGAACTCGACGGCCCGGAAGCGGCGCTGGCGATCGTCGACCGCCTCGGCGAACGACTGGACGGCTACCACGCGTTCCACGCGACCCGCGCCGACCTGCTGCGCCGACTCGGCCGCAGCCGGGAGTCGCGCGAGGCGTACGACGCGGCGATCGCGTTGGCGGGCAACCCCGCGGAGACCGCCTACCTCACCCGATGCCGCGCCCAGCTCCACTAGGGACTTCGAGGCGCCGGACGCGGGCGGGTTTACACGCGCTCTGTAATATGTTACACATTACTGGGCTCATGCAGGGCCCCGCGCGACCAGCCCGCACCTGCCGCCCCCACCGGAATCCCCCGATTCCGCTGCGGCCCGGCCGCACCGGGCTTCCGGCCGGCGCGCGGAACCGTTCGACCCCCAATGGACGGAGCCATCCGAGTGAAGACCCTCAAGGCGGGCACGAGCGGCGCGGCCATCGCGTCACTGGTGCTCGCGTCACTGCTCACAGGGGCGGTACCCGCCCTCGCCGAACCCGCCGCCGACGTCATCGCGGTCGACGGGCACGGGATCGCCCCCACCGACCCGTCGTTCGACGGCCCCCAGGTCACCGAGGTCCGCGTCATCAACGAAGGCCGGTTCCTGGAGGTCCACTGGGACCGCTATGTGGACGAAGAGGCCGCCGTCAGCCCCGAGAACCTCACCCTGACCAACGGCGACAACGAGATCGCCCTCAAGCCGAAACCGGCGACGGGCCCCACCGACACCATCTTCTTCGACAGGGACAACCGGCAGATCGCGGCCACCGACGCGAACAGCATGGCCCGCCTGCCCGCGGAACTGCACCTGGCCAGCATCGCCTACACGGGCGCCATCGACCCCGACCTGCCCCTGACCCTCACCGTCGCCGGCTCTGCCATCGAGGACGCCGACGGCAGGGCCGCCGAGGACGCCGTGTACACCGGCGTGCCGATGCTCGACTACTACACCCAGTCGGTGACCACCGCGACCGGCATCGAGGTCAAGGCGGGCCCGCGGGTCGACCCGTCCACCCTGGACCTCGCCGCGGCGCAGGTCGACGTCGAGCTCGGCAAGGACGGCAACGGCATCGCCGCCACGATGGCCGACCACGGCTGCTCGCTCGCGGTCTACGCCTCACGCGAGAACGCGTACCTGGTGCCGGAGCACCGGGGCGGATACGACCCCGAGATGTACGACGTCGAGGGCTACGGCGGCAGCACCTGGAACGGCTGCGTCTCCTCGATCTCCGAGCGGAACGTCCTGCGCACCAGGGGGAACGCCGACGAGTTCCTCAACACCGCCTACCCGAACGAGAACATCCTGATCCACGAGTTCGGGCACGCGGTCCGCCTCGTGGGCATCGAGACCCAGGCCGACCCGGCGCTGTCGGACGAGCTCTACGCCGTCTACGCGAACGCCTACGACACCGGCCTGTGGCCCAACACCTACGCGATCTCCAACATCGACGAGTACTTCGCGACCCTCTCGACGGTCTGGTTCGACGTCATGGCCGAGAAGCCGGACTGGAGCGACGGCGTGCGCAGCCCCATCAACACCAGGGCGGAGCTGCGGGAGTACGACCCGATGGCGTACGCGTTCTTCGCGAAGGTCTACCCCTCGGACCAGGTCCTGCCGGCCCCGTGGGACGAGCCCGCCCCCGACGAGCACCACGGCGACCACACCGAGGAGCCGCAGCTGCCCGAGCGGGAGACCGCCGAGGACGTCGACTACGACGCCGACGTCTTCCGGATCGTCACCGACAGCCTCGGCGCCGAGTACCAGATCGACCAGTACGCGGGCGACGGCGAGCACCCCGAGCGCGACATGGTCGTCTGGTTCAAGTGGGGCGACGGCGTCTGGAAGCTCGCCCGCGAGGGCGGCACCTACACGATCAGCGCCGCCGACGGCGGCGGCGTCCTCTCGGCGGTGTCCGACACGGAGGTCGCCTATTCGGGCATCGACCGCGACGCGGACGACCCCGCCCAGCGGTGGTCCTTCGTCCCCGCGCTCGCGACCGCGTCGAACCCCTACGACGGGATGCTCGTCAACGCCGCCAACGGCCTCGCGCTGACCCTCGACGGCCGCGCGGAGTCGGGCACGTCCATGACCCTGGCCGATCCCGGCCTCGGCACGCGCTGGCTCCTGGAGGACACCACCCGCACCGAGGCGCAGGGCACGGACGCGTACCTCCTGCCCGACGCGGACGCCACCGCCCCCGTGCTCTCCTACACCTGGAAGTCCCCGTCGCGCAAGCTCCTCGCCCTCGAGGCCGCCGACGAGGGCTCCGGCGTCGCCGCGATCGAGTACCGCGTCAACGGCGGCGAGTGGGCGACGTACTCGGACCCGATCCGCATCCGCCCGCACGACGTCGTCGAGGCCCGCGCGACCGACCAGGCCGGCAACACCTCCGAGGTGCTGACGATCAGGAGGAAGGACCGCTCCTGAGTCTCCGGCGGGCGGGTCTGTCGGACCCGCCCGCCGACTCACGACCGGACGGGGC
>NZ_JAJLQZ010000045.1 GCF_020991375.1 Glycomyces amatae
CCAGTGGTCCCGATCGGGCCCATCGACTACGGGGAACCACCGTTCTTACCCTGCCCCAGCAGGCGACTGCTGGGGGACGCGAGGCCACACCACACCACCAGGCCCGCAGCCCGAACCCCCACGGGGCCGGGCCCCCCAGCATGCCCACACCCCAAAGCCGAAACCCCGCCCCAGCCAACGATCACCCTTTCGTCGCCGCCCGCCCTGACCACGAGCCGCCGCCACCCCAAAGCCGAAGTCCCCGCCCCGTGCACGACCACCCCGTTGTCGCCGCCCGCCCTGACCCCGACCCCTGCGACCGGACACCCGCTATCCCACCCCAGGACCCGCCCACCGCTCCGTCGCCGCCCGCTCTGACCCCGACTCCCGCGACCGGGCGCCCACAGGCCCCTCCTCGCCCCGCCGTCCACCTCATCGCTGCCGCCTCAAGGCTCCGCACCCGGCGGGAGCCGGACCGGCCGGGGTCGGTCGGACGTCTTTCTCGCTGCTCGCCCGGACCTCAAGCGTCAGCGGCTCAGAGGCCGAAGAATCGGCCTCGGGACGTAGTTCTTGATGCCGTCGGGCGCTTCGACTTCCCCGCCACCGGCATGTCCGTGGTGTCGCGGCCGCACCGGACGGCGGGTCGCGGCCTCAAGACCGCGGGCGGACCGGAGTCGCCGCTCAGCACGTGCGAATCCGACTGAGCCGCAAGCACACCGAAGGGCCACCGGGAGACCTCGCTCCCCCGGCGGCCCCTTCGACCTTCTATCGAACTATCGGACGGTCACCGCCCACTGCTGGTTCGCGGCGCCCGTGCAAGTGGCCTGCACGATCGCGGCGTGGTTCGCGGTCGAGGCCGCCTGGAGGCACAGCCCCGAGTGCTGGGCCACGATCAGGTGGTTGCCGTTCCCCGCGTCCCGCAGCGAGAACCGCTGGTTGCCACCGGCCCAGCAGCCCCACTGCCCGACCGGAGCGCCGACCGCCGTGGACTCGTCGAGCACGTCCCAGCACTTGCCGGTCGCGGTGTTGGCGATCGAGCCGACCTTCGACCCGGGGTAGACCGGGTCGAACGTGAACGCCTGCGGCGCGCCGTTCCAGCAGTCGTACTGGATGAGGGTCGTGCCGTCGGTGCTCGATCCGCTCGGCACGTCCGCGCAGCGCCCGGAGGCCGCGTTCACGAACTTCGTGCCGTAGGGGCTGCCGTCGTCGTTGCCGACCACGCCTTGGACCGTTCCGGCGGCCGTGTCGATGTTGAGGGTCGAGTACCAGGTCAGCGACATGCTCGTGTTGCTGGGGAAGCTGATCGGCAGCCACACGTACTCCGAGTCCATGGGCTTGCCGCCCCACTGCGGGCCCCAGCGGTCGCCCATGTAGAGGTAGCTGGTGCCGGAGGTGCCGGTGACGGGCACGACGAACGTGGACTGGGAGCCGTAGGTGGTGGAGTTCCCGGCGTTCGACCAGCCCGACCACGAGCCCTCGGGGAAGTTCGTGGTGGTCGCGTACTGGGTCTGGTTGGCGTTCCAGCCGGTCGCGCCGGAGGTCACGAGGAAGTAGACGCCGTTGCGGATGAAGACCGCCGGGGCCTCGCGGTGGTAGCCGTCGAAGACGTAGACCAGTTCCTCGATGGCGGTGTAGTCGTCGGTGAGCCGGTAGACGTTGAGGTCGTAGTTCACATCGGCCGCGGAGATGAGGTAGGCCTCGCCGTCGGTGTCCACGAACAGGGTCATGTCGCGGGAGTCGAAGCCCGCGGGCCGGAAAGAGCCCCGGTAGTCGTAGTCGCCGTCGACGGTGTCGGAGACCGCCACGGCCACTTCGGCGTCGCCGTAGTCGACGCCGTTCTCCTTGTGGGCCCACAGCACGTAGTGGTCGTACTCGGCGTTGTAGACGACCTTGGGCCGCTCGATGTTGGCCGGGGAGAGGTCGGGGTCCGACTCGGCGGCGAGGATGTCGTTCTCGAAGGTCCAGTTCACGAGGTCGGTGGAGGAGTACATGCTGACCTGGTCGAACAGGTAGCCGTCGCGCTGCTCGCCGACCAGGTAGTAGGTGCTGCCGACCTTGAGCATGCCGCCGCCGTGGGCGTGCATGAGGTCGCCGGAGGTGTCGGTGATGGTCTGGCCGTTGTCGAACACGGCGACCGCCTGCGTCGAGACGTCGTCGGCCTCCTGGGCCTGCACCGGCAGGCCGAGCGCGGCCGAGGCGAGCATGAGGCCCGCGGCGGCCGCGAGGGCGACGCGGCGCCTCCGCGATCGTCTGGTGGATGACATCGTCGTCTCCTTGTCCGTCGCCCCAGGGGCGGGGGTTCTATCGAAGTAGTTCGATATTCACACAAAAAGACACCCTTGTAAACACCCTTCGTCTAACCGGTTGAAAAACTGAGGGAACCGGTCACGGACCTCCGCCCATCCATGATCTTCGATGAATGTCCATAAGCGAGCCCCCTATGCACCGATGCGAACCCGAGCGCCGATTCAAGCCGCCGCCGATGATCCGAAAGCGATCATTCTCTTTCATCCGAGTCCGCCGTGCTGAAGCCGAATTTCAAAACCCGATAAAGCTACTCGCGAGTCATCCCCTGAACGGGTAATGCGAAAAGTAAATTTCCCGACAGCCCGTCACGCATAGCGTTCGCGCAACCTGTCCAGTTCACCCGCATACGCACGACGTGCGGCGAATCCCCTTCTCCGCAAAAGGGATATTCAACAGTCCTCAATAACCGAGAGTGACAGAAGCCTGCTCCGAGGGGAACCCGCTGCCAGCGCATTCCCCGCTACGGTGATGGACACAACCCGATCCGTGAACACCCGTCCGACCGCAATGGAGCGGTCGACTCCCATTGCCATTCCCATTGCCTACGCGCGTCCACCGCCGAAACGGCGCCAGTCGACGCGTTTATCAGCCGTGCCCACTGGAGGACCATTCAATGCATCGGCACCGGCCGCCGCCACTGCGACTCGCCCTATTCGCGGCGGTCGGGACGACCTGCTTCGCCGTGCAGGCGGGCATACTGCTCGCACTCCGCGAAGCCGGTGCCCCGGACGCGCTCGCGAACGCGGTCGGCTTCCTCGTCTCGGCCCAGGTCAACTTCCTGCTGAGCACCCGCTTCACATGGTCGGACCGACGCCTCCCGCCCTCCTCCCCGCGCCCCGCCGCCGCCCGATGGGCCGCGTTCCAGACCACCGTCGCCCTCAGCCTGGCCTGCAACACGGGCGTGTTCGCGCTCGCGTCGCGGTTCACCGGGCCCGTGGTCGCGGCCGCCGCCGGCGTCGGATTCGGCGCGCTCCTGACCTTCCTGGCGAGCAACCACCTGATCTTCCGCAGGCGCCGCACCGAGCCGGCGCCGCCGACCGAGCACTTTGGAGCAACCCTTGACGATCATCGCCGCCCACCAGCCGCACTCGCCCGCACCGCCGACCGCACCGCCGCCGACTGACGGCGTCGCGGTGGTCATGCCCGCCTACCGCGAGGAGGCGAACATCGCCGCCACGGTCGACGACTTCCTGAGCACCATGGTCCGCGCGGGCATCCCGCACGCCGTCGTCGTCGTCGACGACGGCAGCGACGACCGCACCGGCGAGCTCATCGACCGCCTCGCCGCCGCCCACCCCGGCCGCGTGATCGCCGTCCACCACGAGCGCAACCTCGGCTACGGGGCCGCCGTGCGCACCGGCATCGACACCGCCCTGCGCCGCACCGGGTTCCGCGAGGTCCTGCTGACCGACGCCGACCGCCAGTTCCACGCCGACGACCTCGTGGAGCTGCGCGAGTTCAAGCGCCGCGAGCGGGCCGACGCCGTCATCGGCTACCGCAGGCGCCGCGCCGACCCGTGGCGGCGGCGGCTCAACGCCAAGGTCTGGACCGTGCTGTGCAAGGCCCTGCTGCGCGTCCCCGGCAAGGACGTCGACTGCGCCTACAAGCTCATCGACCGCGCCCTCCTCCAGGACCTGCGGCTCACCGGCCAGGCCGCCGCGATCTCGCCGGAGCTGCTGTGCCACATCAGCACTGACGGCTCCCGCATCGTCGAGCACCCGGTCGAGCACTACCCGAGGGAGCACGGCGAGCAGACCGGGGCCCGCCTGTCGGTGGTGGTGCGCTCGCTCGCGAGCCTCGCGATCGTCTACGGCCACATGGTCCGCGACGCCCGGCGCCTGGCCTGGGTGCGGCGGCTCGCCGCCCCGAAGGACCCCGGCGCGGCGCTCGTGGCGCTGGCCGCCGCCGTCGCCGCGGTGCTGGCCTACCTGTACTTCGCCGACCACGGCCTGCTGCTGGCGTACAAGGACGCGAACTCGCACCTGCTCATCGCCCGGCGCGTGGTCGACAGCCCCACGGCCGGGCTCGCGCAGCTCGGCGGCGTGTGGCTGCCGCTGCCGCACCTGCTCGCGGCCCCCCTCTCGGCGTGGGAGGCGATGTACACCAGCGGCCTCGCCGGGGCGGCCGTCTCCATGCTGTCCTATGTGGTGTGCGCGCGGTACCTGTACCTGCACGCGGCCTCGCTGTCGGGGCACTGGGCCGGAGGCGTGACCGCCGCGGGCCTGTTCGCGCTCAACCCGAACGTGCTGTACCTCCAGGCCACCGCGATGACCGAGCTGCTGCTGTTCGCCTCCGCCATCGTCGCGGTCCACCACCTGCACCGGTGGTGCGTCGAGTCGCGCCTGCGCGACCTCGCGATCGCCTCGACGGCGGTGCTGGCCGCGACGCTCACCCGCTACGAGGGCTGGATCCTGTGCGCCGTCGCGCTCGCGGTCGTCGCGTACACCGCGCTGCGCCGCCACCGGCGCTACGCGCACACCGAAGGCTCGGTGCTCGTCTTCGGCTTCATCGCCGGCGCCGGGGTCGTCGGCTGGATGGCGTGGAACCTCGCGATCTTCGGCGACCCGATGAACTGGCGGTCCGGCGAGTACGCCGACTCGTCCCTGTGGGTCGCCGAAGGCGAGGCCAACGTCGGGTCGATCGGGACCGCCGCCCAGTCGTACGGCCTCGCCGTACTCCACAACCTCGGGATCGCCACCGCCGCGACGGGGCTCGCGGGCCTGATCGCCTACGCGGCCGTGAAGCGGCTGCGCCACCAGTGGCTGACGCCCTACGCGCTCCTGGTGTTCGCGCCGTTCTTCGTGTACGCCCTCTACGCCGGCGAGCGGCCCCTGCACGTCGAGGAGGTCATGGGGGCGCTCTACAACGTGCGGTTCGGACTCGTCATGCTCATCCCCGCGGCGGTCTTCGCCGGATACCTGGTCGGGCTCCTGGTGCGGCGGCTCCCGCGGCCGCGGACCGGGCGGACCGCCCGCGCGCTGCCCGCGGCGGTGTTCGCCGCCGCGGTGGTCGCGGGCGCCACGGTCGCCGTGGACGGGGCGGTCACGCTCGACGAGGCCGCCGAGTACCGCGCGAGCGGCTGGGAGGCCGACAACGCCGCGGTCGCCGCGTGGCTGCGCGAGCACCACGACGGCGGCACCACGCTCATGATGTCGTTCGAGAACGAGTCGGTGACCTTCGAGTCGCGGCTGCCGACCGGTTCGCTCGTCTACGAGGGCTCCTACCGGATCTGGGAGGAGGCCCTCGCCGACCCGCGCGCGGCGGGCGTCGAGTGGATCTACATGCGGGCCACCCCCGGCGCCGAGGACGACGTCTGGGAGGCCCTGTGGGGCACCCCGCAGCTGGAGGAGCACTACGAGCTGGTCTACGAGGAGGGCGACCGGCTCGTCTTCCGCGCCGCGGACCAGGAGGGGGACCGGTGACCGCACCGCCCAAGGGGCCTGACGCCCCGCCGACCGGACTCAGCGCCCAGCGGCTGCTCAGCCGCGGCCAGATCGCCGCGGCCCTCGCCGCGGTCGGCGCCGTCGCCGCCGCGATCGGCGCGCACCTGCTCACCGGACTCGGCCCCAGCCCGCTCCAGTGGGCGCAGGCCGCGATGTTCGGCCTCATCGGCCTCTACCTGGCCGTCATCGGGTTCAAGCTCGCGATGATCTGGGGCGCGGGCGCCTCCAGCGTCCTGCGCTTCGACCCGGGGAGCCTGGAGGCCGTCGGCGACGCCGACCTGCCCCGCTACACCGTGCTGGTGCCGCT
The DNA here is from genome assembly GCF_020991375.1 of Glycomyces amatae. Lineage (GTDB taxonomy): Bacteria > Actinomycetota > Actinomycetes > Mycobacteriales > Micromonosporaceae > Glycomyces > Glycomyces amatae. The sequence goes on from NZ_JAJLQZ010000045.1 coordinate 6,037, forward strand.
CTACCGCGAGGCCGCGGTGGTGCCGGGGCTCGTCAGGCGGCTGGCCGCCCTGGACTACCCGGTCGAGAAGCTCGAGATCCTGATGCTGGTGGAGGCCGACGACGCCGAGACGCGCGCCGCGCTGGAGGCCGCCGGCCCCGGCCCGGCCTTCCGGATCGTGACCGTCCCCGACACCGCGCCGAAGACGAAGCCCAAGGCCTGCAACACGGGCCTGGCGCGGGCCGCCGGCGGGCTGTGCGTCGTCTTCGACGCCGAGGACCGGCCCGACCCCGACCAGCTGCGCAAGGCCGCGCTCGCGTTCCGGCTGCTGCCGCGGCGGGTCGTGTGCGTGCAGGCCGAGCTCCAGTACTGGAACCCGTGGACGAACTGGCTGACCCGGTGCTTCGCCGCCGAGTACGCCACCAACTTCAGCCTGACACTGCACGGCATGGACCGGCACCGGCTGGCGATTCCCCTGGGCGGCACGTCGAACCACTTCCGGACCGACGCGCTGCGCGACCTCGGCGGCTGGGACCCGTTCAACGTCACCGAGGACGCCGACCTGGGCATCCGGATCGCCCGGCGCGGCTGGGAGGTGCGCATGATCGCCTCGGTCACCGAGGAGGAGGCGAACTCCCGGCTCGGCAACTGGATCCGCCAGCGCAGCAGGTGGATCAAGGGCTACCTCCAGACCTGGCTGGTCCACTCGCGGCAGCCCGTGCGGCTGTGGCGCGAGCTCGGGGCGAAGAAGTCCCTCGCGATCCACCTGACGCTGGGGTTCTCGACGGTGACGACGCTGATCAACCCGGTCATGTGGGCGATGACGCTGTCGTACTTCGTGTTCGGGCCCGAATGGATGGAGCCGCTGTTCCCGCCCGCGGTGCTGTACGGCGGGATGCTCGCGATGATCGCGGGCAACGCCCTCATGTGCTACGCGCTCATGCTCGGCTGCCTCAGGCGGGGCCTGTACCCGGCGGTGCGGGCGATGCTCACGGTGCCGCTGTACTGGGGGCTGATGAGCGTGGCCGCCTACAAGGCGCTGGGGCAGCTGCTGCGCCCGAGCAAGCGGCACTTCTGGGAGCTGACCGAGCACGGACTGGACACGTCGGACGAGACCCCGGAGGCCGCCCATGCGCGGTAAGTTCGCAGCGGCGCTGATGGCGTCCGCACTGATCATCGTCCCGTCCCGGGCTGCGGAGGCCGCTCCCCCGGCCGAGTTCGAGAAGCTGCTCGTCGTCGACGGCCTGGAGGAGCCGACCTCGTTCCGGTTCACGCCGGACGGGGACATCCTGGTCGGCGAGAAGAACGGAGCGATCCAGCTGGTCGAGGACGGGTCGCTCCACGAGCACCCGCTCATCGAGCTGGCGACGGCGGGCTCGGACGAGCGGGGGCTCCTGGGCCTGGAACTCGACCCCGGCTTCGCGTCGAACGGGTACGTGTACGTGGGCTACACGGCGGCGGACGACCTGGACCGGCTGAGCCGCTTCACGATGAGCGGCCACGAGATCGACCCCGCCTCGGAGCTGGTGCTCATCCGGTCGCAGCAGGAGGCCAACGTCTTCCACCACTCCGGGAGCGTCGGGTTCGGCGCCGACGGGAAGCTGTACTGGACGCTGGGGATGAACACCAACAACCAGAACCCGCCGAACCTGGGGAACGTGCACGGCAAGATGCACCGGATCAACCCGGACGGGTCGATCCCCGAGGACAACCCGTTCGTCGACACGCCCGGCGCGGAGCCCTCGGTGTGGGCGTACGGGCTGCGGAACTCCTTCCGGTGGGACGTGATCCCCGGCGGGCCGAACGCGGGGAGGATCCTCGCCGGGGACGTGGGCGGCTCCGAGTTCGAGGAGCTCAACCTCATCGAGCGGGGCGCGAACTACGGCTGGCCGCACGTCGAGGGAGTGTGCGGGGACTGCCCGTACGCGCAGCCGGTGTGGACCTACCCGCACACCGAGCCGCCCGCGTCGGCCGGGTCGATCTCGGCCGTGGAGGTCTACGAAGGCGGGCTGCTCGGCGAGGCGTACGAGCACGCGGTGTTCGTCGCGGACTACACGCTCGGGTTCGTCAAGTACCTGGTGATGGACGAGGCGTTCGAGACGGTGGTGTCGGTGCACGACTTCGACACCGAGGCGGGGACCCCGGTGGAGTTGCAGACGGGGCCGGACGGCGCGCTGTACCAGCTGAACATCTACCCCGGCGAGCTGTACCGGATCGCGCCCTCGGGCGGGAACCGGACGCCGGAGGCCGCCGCGGCCGCGACCCCGGACTCGGGGGCGGCGCCGCTGGAGGTGGCGTTCTCCTCGGCGGGCTCGCACGACCCCGACGGCGACGATCTGACCTACGCGTGGGACTTCGGCGACGGCGCCGTCTCGACCGAGCCGGACCCGGTGCACACCTACGCCGAGGAGGGCGTCTACCAGGCGGTGCTCACCGTCTCGGACGGCGGCAAGTCGGCCGAGGCCGCGGTGGAGGTGCAGGCCGGGAACTTCAGGCCCGAGGCGGTGATCGCGACGCCCTCGACGGGCCTGCGGTACGACGCGGGCGACCTGGTCGCCTTCGCCGGTTCGGGGAGCGACCCCGAGGACGGGCCGCTGGGACCGGAGGCGATGACGTGGACGGTGCAGTTCCACCACGCCGACCACGTGCACCCGTTCTTCGGCCCCGAGACCGGCGCCGCCGCAGGGGAGGTCGCGATCCCGACGGCGCCGCACGGCGCGGACAACACGTTCTACCGGATCAGCCTCACCGTCGCCGACGCCGGAGGGCTGACCGACACGGCCTTCGTGGACGTGCACCCGAACACCGTGGAGGTCACCATGGGCGCGGACCTGCCGGGCCTGGCGTTCACCCTCGACGGGCGGCCCCACACGGGCACGGCGGTGAAGCGGATGGTCGTGGGCACCGAGTACGTGCTGGACGCGGCCTCGCCGCAGTACGCGGGCGGGGAGCGGTACGCGTTCGACTCGTGGTCCACGGGAGCCGAGCGGCACCACGTGTTCACGGTGCCGGACGAGGACGCGGCGGTGACCGCGCACTTCACCGAGCTGCCGCTCCCGCCCGCGCCGTGGGAGTCCACGGACGTGGGCGAGCGGACGCAGCTGGGGCTGAGCAGCTACGACGACGGCGAGTTCACGGTCACCGGCGCGGGCTGGGACGTGTGGGACGCGACCGACGAGTTCCACTTCGTGCATCAGGCGCTGGCGGGCGACGGGTCGATCACCGCCCGGCTGACCTCGCAGACCGACACGAACCCGTGGGCGAAGGCCGGGGTGATGGTCAAGGAGTCCACCGCGGAAGGGGCGGCGTACGCGTCGATCGCGGTGACGCCCGAGCACGGGGCGCACTTCCAGGCGGACTTCGGCACCGACGGCGGCGGCTTCGACTACGAGGCGGGCGCGGCGTGGCTGCGCTTGACGCGGGAGGGCGACCTGTTCACCGCGGAGCTCTCCGCCGACGGCGAGGACTGGGCGGTGATCGGCTCGGCCGAGGTGCCGATGAGCGCGGACGCGCGGATCGGCCTGTTCGCGACCGCGCACGACAACACGCGGTTCTCGACGGCGGTGTTCGACTCGGTCGCAGTCGACGCCGGGGACCCGTCCGCGGGATGGACCTGCCAGGACGTGGGCGACCCGGCCCTGGCGGGGCAGGCCGCGTTCGACCCGGACGGGACGGTCGCGGTGACCGGCGCCGGAGACGACGTGTGGGGCGACGCCGACCAGTTCCACTACTGCCACAAGGAGCTGGCCGGCGACGGCGAGATCGTCGCCCGGGTGGTGTCGCAGGAGGACACCGACGACTGGGCGAAGGCCGGGGTGATGGTGAAGACCGCCCCCGAGGCGGGGGCGGACTACGTCGCGGCCCTGACGACGCCGGACCAGGGCGTGCACCTCCAGACCGGGTTCGACACCGATGTGGACGGACCTGCTCTGGCGGCGCCGGTGTGGCTGCGGCTGGTGCGCGAAGGCGGGACGGTGACGGCGTTCCACTCGGACGACGGGTCCGGCTGGGAGCCGTTCGCGAGCGCGGCGCTGGAGGGCGCGGCCACGGTGGGGCTGTTCGCGACCTCCCACGACGGGAGCGAGCGGAGCACGGCCGTGTTCGACTCGGTCACGGTGCGGGACACGGCGCCCGCGGTGCCCGAGCCGTGGACGTGCGAGGACGTGGGCGACCCGAAGGTCCCCGGGGACGCGGTGTTCGACGCGGAGGGGACGGTGACGGTGATCGGCGCCGGGGACGACGTGTGGGGCGACGCGGACCAGTTCCACTTCTGCCATCAGGCCCTTGAAGGGGACGGGCAGATCACGGCCCGCGTGGTGTCGCAGGAGAACACGGACGAGTGGGCGAAGGCCGGGGTGATGTGGAAGCAGGGCACCGAGGCCGGGGCGCCGTACGCGGCGCTGATGGCGACGCCCGCGAACGGCGTGCGCCTCCAGTCCGGGTTCGACGCCGATGCGGCCGGACCCGAGGCCGGTGCGCCGGTGTGGCTGCGGCTGAGCAGGACCGGTGACACGGTGACGGCCGCGTGGTCGAGCGACGGCGAGGCGTGGACCGACGTCGGGACGGCGACGGTGACGGGCCCGGCCGCGGTGGGCCTGTTCGTGACCTCGCACGACGGCTCGGAGCCGGGCACGGCGGTGTTCGATTCGGTGGCCGTGGCGTAGGCCGGGCGCCCCGGCGGGTCGCGGGACGCGGGACGCGGGACGCGGCCGGGGCGTTCAGCACGACCGAGGAGGCCCGACAGGACAGGCGCGGAGGGGCCTTCTCACCACCGCGTACGGGGGCGCATGCGGCGGCGTATGCGGTGGTGAGCAGGGCGCGCACGTGGGCGCGTCATCGGCTTCGCGCTTCGTTGCGGTTGCGGTTCAAGCGGCAGCGACAACGAGGTGGACTTGGGACGGGAGCTCTTTCGGGTCTCCACGTCGCCTCGTTCGAGGTCAGGGCGGGCGGCGACGAAGGGGTCCTCTTCGGTCATGGTCGGTTTTCTGGGTGCGGGTGGCGGGTGGGTCGGAGTCAGAGCGGGCGGCGACAGTGGGGTGTCCTTTGAGCTGAGGTGGAGTGATGAGCGTCTGGTTGCGGGGGTCGGGGTCAGGGCGGGCGGCGACGGTGGGGTGGGCGGGTGCCCGGGGTGGGGTGGCGGGCGTCTGGCCGCGGTAATCGGGGTGCGGGGGTGTGGTGGGGGTGTTGGTTCGTGTTGGGCCGCAGGGGGCCCTGACGAAAGTTAGGGGTGATCGGGCGGTTTTTCATACCTTCGACCGATGACAGTCCGCAGTCGTCCTGTCACACTTGATGGAGTACGGCATCACCGACAACCAGGCAAGTATTCGAGCACAGCGACACGGCAAGGGAGGCGAGTCCCCGATGAGCACCAGCACCACTACGCCCGACGCTCCCTCTCTCATCGGCACCGACCGCGCCGCCCAAGCCAGGGAACTGCGCGCCACCCTCGATACAGCGGCCGCCGGTATCAATGCCTTCCACACCCAGGTCCTCGCCGCCGTGATCGACATGAAGCAGCGGAACCTCCACCGCTCCGCTTTCGGGTTCTCGGCGCTGCGGGACCTGCTGCTGTCG
>NZ_JAJLQZ010000046.1 GCF_020991375.1 Glycomyces amatae
AACTCAGACGATCCGTTTTAGGGATTCGGCCTCAGCCGGAGCAACCTCTCAACTCTAACAGTCTCGGTTCGCGCTGCAAACTTCAGGCTGATTAACCTGTGTCACATGCGATCGAGCCTCTAGTGAGTCTCAGAGATCCCCGCGATTCAGCTACCGGACCGCGCCTAAACCCTCTCGGGTCTGTCGCTGGTCTCCGGCGGCTTCCGGACCAGTCCTTCTCGGCTGTTCCGTTCCCCCGCGGGCAGAGACAACATTACACGACCTTTCGGGGACCTGAATCGGGGGGTACCCCCAAGCGTCCAGGAGTATGCGCCGCCTGTGCTGAACTGCCGAAACGTCGCTGCGCCGCAATGGGTTCCGGCGGTCGGCCGGGACCGAGCATGACAGGGAAGGGCCCGGCGCGTCTCCGTGAAACGGCGTCGCCGGCCTCCGAGTGCCGGCGCGAGGGGTACGACAAAGGGCCGGGCCCGTCTTTCGACGGGCCCGGCCCTTGATGCCTTCGAGCGTTGCCGCTCCGGTCTTACGCCGCGGCCTCGGCCGGGACGATGTTGACCAGCTTGCGGCCGCGCTTGGTGGAGAAGAGGACCTCTCCCTCGGCCAGAGCGAACAGCGTGTCGTCGCCGCCGCGGCCGACCAGCTCGCCCGGGTGGTACTTGGTGCCGCGCTGGCGGATGAGGATCTCGCCCGCGCTCACGTGCTGACCACCGAAGCGCTTGACACCAAGTCGCTTCGAGTTGGAGTCACGCCCGTTGCGGGAGCTGGATGCGCCCTTCTTGTGTGCCATTGTCCAACCCCTTACTTGGTGATGCCGGTGACCTTGACGAGGGTCAGCGGCTGACGGTGACCCTGTCGCTTGTGGTAGCCGGTCTTGTTCTTGTACTTGTGGATCTTGATCTTCGGGCCCTTGGTGTGCTCGAGAAGTTCACCGCTCACCGTGACGCCGGAGGCGTCGGTGACCACAGTGCCTTCGTCGACGAGCAACACCGCAGGCAGCGTAAGCGTGTCGCCGGGCGCGCCCTGAAGCTTCTCGACTTCGAGGACGTCTCCTTCGGCGACCTTGTACTGCTTTCCGCCAGTCTTGACGATTGCGTACATGTCGACGCGGTCTCCTTGGGTCCTCCCCGGTGCGGGGAAATGAGTTCCCCGCAGGGGAACGGTGTCTGTCAAATTTCGCGGTGTCACGCACCGTTCCGACGTCCGGCTCCGCAGAGCGTCGCCTTGGTCGGGCCGCCGATCGAGCTCCGCGTTCGTCCCCGCAGGTGCGGGGCGAAAAGCTGAGGGCTCTATAGGCCGCTCACTAGGGTACGTCATGTACCCCCTGGTTCCGGCATCGGGCCGGGACCGGGGCCGCGAACGTCACAGTCCGCGGCCCGGGCCCGTCCTCAAGCCGTGGCCTTCCCGGTCTCGGCGTCGCCGCCGCGCTCCGAGTCGGCGTCCGGCGCGTCGGCCTGCGCCGCGCCGGTGGTCTCGTTCTCGGCCAGGACCTGGTCGGCGTCCGCGGGGACGGCCTCCTCGGTCGCGGCCGCGATGTCGGTCGTCTCGGTCTCCACCACGGGCCCGGCGTCGCCGGACTCGACCCTGGCGATCGGCTCGGAGGCGGTCTCGTCGACGATCGCGACGTCCTCCTCCTGGTCGTGCCCGGTGTGCGCGGCGGCGATCTTCGCGGTCTCGGCCGCGGCCGACTTCACGTGGTCGGCCTTGTCCTGCTTCTTCTGCTGGCCGGACTTGGCCTTGTCCTTCTTCTTCTTGCCGCCGCCCTGGTTCTGCTGCTGGCCCGAGTCGCCGCCCGGCTTGCCGCCGCCACCGCCGCCGTTGCCCTTCTTGCGGCCGTTGCCGAGGATCTCGTCGGTGTGGATCATGACGCCGCGGCCCTTGCAGTGGTCGCACGGCTCGGAGAAGGCCTCGATGAGGCCCTGGCCGACGCGCTTGCGGGTCATCTGCACCAGGCCCAGCGAGGTCACCTCGGTGACCTGGTGCTTGGTCCGGTCCCGGCCCAGGCACTCGGTCAGGCGCCGCAGCACCAGGTCGCGGTTCGACTCGAGCACCATGTCGATGAAGTCGATGACGATGATGCCGCCGATGTCGCGCAGGCGCAACTGGCGCACGATCTCCTCGGCCGCCTCCAGGTTGTTCCTGGTGACGGTCTCCTCGAGGTTCCCGCCCTCGCCGGTGAACCGGCCGGTGTTGACGTCGATCACCGTCATCGCCTCGGTGCGGTCGATGACGAGCGAACCGCCCGAGGGCAGGTAGACCTTGCGGTCCAGCGCCTTGAGGAGCTGCTCGTCGACGCGCATCTCGGCGAAGACGTCCTTCGTGCCGGTGTGGTGCTTGAGCCGCGGCAGCAGCTCGGGCGAGACCGACTCGAGGTACTTGTGGATCTCGTCGTACGCCTCGTCGCCCTCGACCAGGAGCTCCTTGAAGTCCTCGTTGAAGACGTCGCGGACGACCCGGATGAGCACGTCGGGCTCGGAGTGCAGGACCGCGGGGGCGCTGCTCTTCTTCGACTTGGCCTGGATCTCCTCCCACTCGATCTGGAGGCGGGAGATGTCGCGGGCCAGCTCCTCGGGGCCGGCGCCCTCGGCGGCGGTGCGCACGATCACGCCCGCGCTCTCGGGCACGAGCTTCTTGAGCGCCGCGCGCAGGCGGGTGCGCTCGCGGTCGGGGAGCTTGCGGGAGATCCCGGAGGCGTTGCCGCCCGGAACATAGACCAGGTGGCGGCCCGAGAGGGCGACGTGGCTGGTCAGGCGGGCGCCCTTGTGGCCGACCGGGTCCTTGGTGACCTGGACGAGCACGGCGTCGCCGGGCCTGAGGGCCTGCTCGATCGAGCGGGCCTTGCCGGCCAGGCCGGTCGCGTCCCAGTTGACCTCGCCGGCGTAGAGCACGGCGTTGCGGCCGCGGCCGATGTCGACGAAGGCGGCCTCCATGCTCGGCAGCACGTTCTGGACCTTGCCGAGGTAGACGTTGCCGACCAGGCCCTGGGCCCCGGACTTCGACACGTAGTGCTCGGCGAGGATGCCGTCCTCGAGGACGGCGGCCTGGGCCCGGCCGCCGCGGACGCGGACGACCATCTGGCGTTCGACCGCTTCGCGGCGGGCGAGGAACTCGGCCTCGCTCACGACCTGGACGCGGCCGCGGCCGGACTTGCGGCCGTCGCGGCGGCGCTGGCGCTTGGCCTCCAGGCGGGTGGAGCCGGAGACGCCGCGGACCTCCTCGTTCGACGAGGGGCGGCGCTGCGGGGAGCGGACCTTGACGACGACTTCGGCGTCGTCCCCGGACTCCTCGGGACGCGAGGACCGGTCGGAGTCCTCCGAGCCGGCCCTGCGGCGGCGGCGACGACGGCGACGGGTCACCTCGGGGCCCTCGGCCCCCTGGTCCTCGTCGTCGTCCTCGTCGGAGGCGTGGTCCTCGTCGTCGTCCTCGTCGTCGACGGAGCCGTCGGCGCCCTTGCCGCGGCCGCGGCCGCGGCGGCCCCGGCGGCCGCGGCGGCGTCGCCCGGCCTCGGAGTCGTCGTCATCGTCGAAGTCGTCGTCGAAATCCTCGGCGGCGGGCTCTTCGGCCTTGGGCTCGGGCTTGTCGGCGTCCTTGTGGCCGCCGGCCTTCTCGGGACCGCTCTTGTCAGCGCCGCCCTTGTCAGTGCCGCCTTTGTCAGCGGCGCGGTTCTCGGTGCGGCTGCGCGTGCGCTTGCGCGTCGGCTGCTGCTCCTGGGTCTGGGCCTTCTTGGCCTGCGTCTTCTTCGCCTGGCCCCGGCGGGACTCGGGCTCGTCGGCCTGCTGGTCTCGGGACTCGCGCCTGTCGGGCTCGTCCTTCGGCTCGGCGGCCTTGGGCGCGGTCTTCGGAGGAGGGGCGAACATCGCGGTCGTCGCCGCTGCGGCGCGAGGGCGCTCGCGGGGCGGCTCGGACGCGGGTTCGTCGTTCTTGGGTTTCTGGGGAGCCATGAAGGTGACCGCGATCGGCGGCACCTGTTCGCGCGGCTCATTCTCGCGCATACGAATAAATCTCCATTCCAGCCGCTGCCCGGGCGCGTGACGCGGTGTGCGTCCGCTGCCGCACGGGCGCGGCATCAGCAGTGCGGTCCTCGCGGCCTGGTGCGGCCGGCGCCCGGCTCGCTTCGCCCTGAAGGCTGGCAAGCCTTGCTCCGGCGCGGTGCTCCATGCCGATCGGGCCGCACTGAAAGCCTCAACTCGCACCGGGGAAACACCTCTGCCCCAGCCGAGTGGTCACGTCCGTCGCCGTCGTGAGGGGCGCGGACAGGACATCTCCGGGTCGCACTGTACGTAGCTGTGTGCGGTACGACAAGGGCAAGTATCGCACACTGTGCGTCATTCGCCGAGCCGGTCGACGCGCCGGTGCCCCTCCTCTCACTATCGGCCCTCGTCACCCGCCCGCGGATACCCGGGGACGGCGGGCCCTGAAACCGGCGTCACGAACGGGTGAGAGGGCGCGACTCCCCGTGGTTGGCACGGTCGGAGCGTGGCTCGTGTCCCCGGCACTCGATAAGCTGTGGACCGGCGCGCCGGCAGCGGGCCGCGAACGTTCAAGGGAAGAAGACCATCGCACTCCAGGTGATCGACTCGGACGAGTCCGAGGAGCCCCGGGCGGACGGCAAGCCCTCCACCTACCAGGGGCGGCATCGCGGTGCCGACCTGTTCCGGCAGCTGACCAGCGTCGGCTGGGTGCTGGCCGTGGTCGCGGCCCTGCTCGCCGGGGGCGGCACCGTCCTCTTCTGGTCCTCCGGGATCGGCGACGAGCGGCCCTCGGTGGACGCCGGGGAGATCGGCGACCTGTGCGAGCGGATCGTGGACCCGGAGCTGCTGGCCCCGTGGGCCGACGCCGAGCAGGCGCGGAGCCCCGAGGAGTCCTCGGAGGAGAAGGTGCGGACGTTCGACTGCACCTACTCGGCCGAGTACGCCGGGGACGAGGCCTACCGGCTGGTGACGCTGTTCGCGACGGTGCAGGTGTACGAGGACCCGGCGAAGGCGCGCGCCGCGTACGCCGGGGTGCTCGAGTTCGAGGCCGCAGAGGGGCACGAGACCTCCTCGCTGGGCGGCGTCGGCGAGCAGGCCGCGATCGCGACCGTCGAGGACGGCGAGGAGACCGAGGTGCGCGTCCACTCCCAGGAGGCCAACGCCACGGTCAGCGTGAACGTGTTCCTCACCGGGCAGCCGCCCGAGGGCGGGGATCCGGAGCAGTTGGTGGAGGATCTCACCGCCGGGCTCGTCGACGCGCTCCCCCGAGTGGGGAATTAGGCGGCTCCCCTTAAGCTGGCGGTGACTACCGCGGCGTCAAGTCGACACGCCGGGAATCATTCGCGGAGGATCATTGTGAGCGCCACACCACCATTTGGCCCGGCTTATGACGAGCAGCCCGAGGACGGGCGGCGGTCGGGTCCGGGCCAGTGGCGGCCCCGGGCCGGGGAGGCGCGGGGCGCGCAGGGTGAACCGCGGGACGACCGGCAGGGCCAGGGCCGGCCGCAGGGCGGGCCGTACCCTCCCGGGGCGCCGAACCGCGGCGGGCAGCCCGGCGGGCCCCAGGGCGGGCAGCGTCCGATGCCGCAGGCGGGACGGCCCTCGCCGCAGGCGGGGGGCTTCGAGTCGCAGCCGCGCGGCGGAGCGCCGCGTGCGGGCGGCCCCTCGGCCGGGAGGCCCTCGGCGGGCGGTCCGGCCGCCGGGCGCGGTCAGCAGCCGTACCAGTCCCCGCAGCGGCATTCGCCGCAGCCGGGGGGCTACGAGTCCCCGTCGGGTCCGGTGACCGGGTCCTCGCCGCGCACGGACCAGTGGGGCGCGGGCTCGCCGCCGCTGCGCGAGGCCGGGCAGGCCCCCCGCGGGGGCGACTACCGGCAGCGGCCCGAGGACGTCTCGGGCGGTGCGACGCAGCAGCACGACCAGCCGTTCGAGGAGGCCGCGTTCGCCGACGACGGGGCCAAGGGCGACTGGGGCGGCGGGGAGGCCGACGACCGCGAGCGCCTGGGGTACATGCCGAAGGAGCCGCGGCGGCGCTCGGACTTCCAGAAGGTGCGCAGCCGGGCCCGCAAGTCGAGCCCGTGGCCGAAGATCGCCGCCGCGGTGGTGGCGCTGGCCCTGGTGGGCGGCGGCACGTGGTGGTTCCTGAACTCGCGCGACGGCGAGGAGACGGGGGCGACGGGCGAGAACTCGAACCTGACGTACGCGGGCAGCGATGAGCCGTGCTCGCTGGCGGACGCGGGGGAGCTCGAGTCCCTCGTGGACGGACCGGAGCCGGTGGCGGCGCCCGAGGCCGAGGACAAGAACAGCGGCTGGGTGCAGTCGTGCACGCTGACCTACGGCGAGCCCCAGCAGGCGGCGGCGCTGCTGAAGATCGAGGGCACGGTCTTCGAATCCGACGCCAGGGCGAGCGTGAACTTCGAGCTGAGCACGGGCGAGATCGCCGAGATGACGGATCAGTGGGTGCCGGTGGACCCGGCCCCGGAGATCGGCGACCAGTCGGCGGCGGTGGCGCGGGTCGTCTCGGACGGGACCTCGAACTACCACCTGCACCTCCAGGACGACAACGTCTACCTGGTGGTGCGCCTGGCGGTGGCGAAGGACACCCCCATGGACGAGCAGGGCCTGACCGACCTGACGACGGCGCTCGCGAGCGCGTACCTGGAGAACTGGCGCGACGCGAGCTGAGGCTCGGAGCGCCCGGGCCGCCTGCGTGTTCGAGCGGGTCGAGATTTTCGGGCGAGTCCTGGAGTGTCTCGGCGAGTCTCCGCAAAACAGACCCCAGCGGGACCCCTGGTTCGAAAGTAATCCGGGGGTACGACAGTAAAGTCAAGGCCGGGCCCCGTCTCTCGACGGGGCCCGGCCCTTTTCACCCTTTCGAGTGAAGGTCAGTGCGTGTTCCTCAGTACGTGCGCATCGGGGCGCCGAACATCTGCGCCTCGATCGAGGTCGGGGCGCACCACAGGTAGCGCTCCTTCTGGCCCTTCCGCAGCATCGCGATCATGTCGTCGTGCAGCATCTGGAGCCACTGGAGCACCTCCTGGTTGACCCGGATCGCCGACCGGGCGATCTGGGCCTCCTCGGCGGTGAGCCGCTGGAGCACCGTCATGTGGGCGTCACCCGTGAGCTCGTCGGCGTAGTTGGTCAGGCGCGGCAGCACCGTCAGCTGGGTGCGCCAGGGGCCGAGGACCGGCTTGGTCTGCGAGCCGCGCTCGCCGACGTCGTAGACGTACAGCGCCGGGGAGTGCTGGCTCGCCTCGACCGTGACCGGCTGGTCGCCGTGCAGGACCGCGAGCCGGTCGTTGCGTCCGGTCGCGGTCTCCCCCAGGCCGTTCCACTCCTGCGGGCGCGTGGTGCACACCGCGACACGGGTGCCGATCGCCAAAGCGCGGAAGACGAGCAGGCGGGCCAGGTAGACGCCGCCGATCAAGTTGATGCGCGTCTCCTCGGGCCGGAAGACCGGCGCGACCACCGGCACCTGCTCGGCGTCGCGGCCGATGACGAGGCCGGAGGGCGGGCTCGCGGAGGTCATGAGCTCCAGGGCCCGCGCGGTCGGGATCTGCGGGGCGGAGCGGACCGCCTCGATTGCCTTGCCCGCGTCGCTGGCGGTCTTGACCGCCCGGTCGGTGACCGGCAGGCCGTACACGGTGCCCTCGGTGGGGCCGGCCGAGACCTGGGAGACGCCGAACAGGCCCGCCGAGGTCGGCAGGGAGCTGATCGGGCCGCCGGTGATCGGCGCGGCGCCCGAGTAGGGCATCCCCGAGTACGGCTGGGCCGAGGCCGGCTGCGAGGAGTACGGCTGGCCCGAGACCGGGCCGCCCGACAGGGGCTGACCGGAGACCGGTTGGCCCGAGACCGGCTGCGCCGAGACCGGGCTGACCGACGGCGCCGAGACGGGCGCGGCGGAGACCGGCGCGACCGGCGGCTGCGACGGCGTCGGCGGCCGGGAGGGCGTGGGCGGCGGCTGCGGCGGACGCCCCTGCTGCTGCGACGGCGTGTTCGGCAGCTGGTACTGCGGCTGCGAAGCGGGCTGCTGGGCCTGCGGCGGGCGGGGCGGCTGGGCGGCCGGAGGCTGCGCGGGGCGCTGCGGCGGCTGCTGATGCTGGGGCGGCGACGACTGCGGGCCCTGGGGCCCGGCACCGGGCGGACGCATCTCCGGCGGGCGGGGCGTCTGGTACTGCGGCTGCTGAGGGGATTGGGGCGGCTGGGCGCCGGCGCGCGCACCGGGGGCCTGCGGCGGCCCGGGCTGCTGCCCCTGGCGCACGGACCCGGTGCTCTCGGGCGGGCGGCCGTAGACGGGCCGCTGCTGCCCGGTCTGGCCGGGCTGCACCGGCTGGCTCCCGGTCTGCCCCGCCCGGCCGGGCTGGCTCCCGGTCTGCCCGGGCTGGCCGTACGGCGGGCCCTGGGGCGGACCGGCGGCCGGGCCCTGCGGGGCCGAGGGCGCCTGGGGTGGCGAACCGGCGGCGGGCCGGCCGCCGCGGGCGATCTTGGCCGTGCCCGAGGACTCGTCGTCGACCGGGCGCTGCGGGGCGCGGTCCTGCTGCTCCTCTTCGTCGTCCGAGTGCCTGCCGGCGCTGTAGGACCCGCCCTGGTACGTGCCCCCCTGGTAGTTGCCGCCGCCGTAGACGTTGCCGTTGCCGCGGTCGCTCATCGGGGTCCTCCTCCGGTCGGGGCGGATGCGTAGGCGGCGGGTCCGTGCTCGCCGTCGAGGCGCTGCAGGCGCACGCCGAGCTGGTCGGCGACGTTCAGCAGCTGGTTCTGCGCCGACTCCCACGAGGCCTGGTCGAGCGCGAGGCGGACGATGCCGTCGACGGCGAGCTGGCGGCCGGTGACCCGGCCGTCGGGGTTGACCTTGCCGTTGGCGCCGGCGGTGACCACGGTCGAGACCGTCACGAACGCGGCGGGCACGCCCGAGAGCGCGTCCTGGGTGCGGTGCAGGGCCGTGGCGTCGGTGGGCCACTTGGTGATCCGGTAGGCGACGTGCCGCAGGCCGTCCGCGTACCAGTGGTTCCACTCCTCCGCAGTGCGCTCGCCCGGGACCGGCGCAAACGCCACGCCGAGCGACTGCTGGACCGCTTCGCGCACGCCCTCGCCGTCGAGGATGCGGTTGGGGACGCCGACGTTGCCGAGGAGCTTGCTGACCCGCTGCGAGGTCGAGGCGAGCGCCTTGTAGACGCCGTCGACCTCGCCGCCGCGGTCGGCGGTGGCCTCGCGGGCGTCGCGGGCGCCCAGGCGCACGGCCAGCCAGGCCTTGTGGTGGACGACGGCGGGGTAGTCGCCGAGGAGCTCGCGGTAGGAGCGGGAGGCGGGGCTGTTGTCGTAGGCGCTCAAGCCGACCGGGGTGGTGTGGCCGACGAGCTGGACGGTGGTGACGGGCACGGACGTCTCGTCGAAGAGGCGCTCCAGGCGCTCCAGCGGGACGGCCTTGGTGCCCTCGTCGGTGGAGCCGATCTCGATCACGGCGAACCAGCCGCCGTTGTCGTGGCCGATGCCGACGTTCTCGTCGCGGTCCTCGACGCCGGTGATGCCCAGGTCGGGGGCGATCCGGTGGAGGACCTCGGTGAGCTGCTCGGGGTCGAGGGCGCGGATGCGCCGCTTCATGCGCGACTTGAGCGACCAGGTCTGGTACCACCAGTAGTCGCCCTTGCGCCAGAAGACGACTATGAGGATGACCAGGGCGACGCCGCCTCCGGCGGCCGCGGGGATCGTCCCGAACGCCAGGCACGCCAGCGCGATCGTGAGGGCGAGCTCGACGGCGATGAGCTGCGCGACGGTGAGCGGGCCGAGCCTGCCGGAAGATCGGGTCGTGAACACGACCGACTCGC
Organism: Glycomyces amatae; assembly: GCF_020991375.1. GTDB lineage: Bacteria > Actinomycetota > Actinomycetes > Mycobacteriales > Micromonosporaceae > Glycomyces > Glycomyces amatae. The sequence continues at coordinate 9,785 of NZ_JAJLQZ010000046.1, forward strand.
CGGGGGTCGGTCCGCCGCCCTGCTGGGCCTGCACGGATGCCGTGCCGCGAGCTTGCTGCTGCCCCTGAAGCATCGTCATAGAGACGTCTCCATCATGAAGGTGAGTGGTCGTACCTATCGTAAGCGGACGAGTCCACCTCCCGGTTCCCCGCCCTGCGGGTGTCGCGGACCCGAATGCGGCCGGACCAGCCTTCTGGTACTGCGGCGTTAGACTGAGCCGATGCGATTCCTCCCGCGTATCCCTCTCTGTTCCGCCGTCGTCGCGATGGCGGCGGCCGGGGCGATGCTGCTGCCCGCGGCGCCCGCGCAGGCGCAGGACGACTGGACCATCCCGAAGGCCGAAGAGCCCTCCGACTGCGTTCCCACCACCGCCGACAGCGGCGAGTCGCTCAACGAGCGGCCGTGGGCGAAGAACTTCATCGGGCTCGACGACGCGCAGCAGTACAACCGCGGCGTGTTCGCGACCGGCTCCGAGAAGGGCGAGCGGGTGACGATCGCCGTGATCGACTCCGGGGTCGCCGCGGAGCGGGAGGACGTCTTCGGGAACCGCCTGCTGGAGGGCTTCGACACCTGGGACGCGGACGCCAAGGGCCGGTGCGACGGGTTCTACCACGGCACCGCCGTGGCGGCGATCGCCGCCGGCAGCCAGATGGGCGAGGACTTCATCGGCGTCGCCCCCGAGGCGAACATCCTGCCGATCCGGATCTTCATGGACGACAAGGACGGCGGCGACACGGAGAAGAGCAAGCTCCTCGCCACGGCCATCAGGGACGCCGCGACGCACGGCGCCGACGTCATCAACACGTCCCTGGTCGTGGTGCCGACGGACGAGCTCGAGGCCGCGGTCGCCGACGCCATCGCGTCCGGCGTCGTGATCGTGGGCGCCACCGGCAACGAGGCCAAGCACATGGACGACCCGGATCGCGAGCTCAAGGACCAGACGTACTACCCGGCGAACTACCCCGAGGTCATCGCGGTGGGGGCGCACAACAAGACCGGCAACTGGTACAACAAGACGAACTTCGGGGAGAACATCGACCTGCTCGCGCCCGGCGAAGGGGTCGCGTTCCCCTACGCCGGCGGGCAGTGGCAGTCCTCCAGCGGCACCAGCTTCGCCGCGCCGTTCGTGGCGGGCGCGGCCGCGCTGCTGAAGGCGCAGTTCGGGGCCGACGCGACGCCGGCGTGGATCCAGAAGCGGCTGCAGGCGACCGCGATCCACCCGCCGAACGGCTTCAACATGTACCAGGGCTACGGCGTCCTGAACGTCAAGGAGGCCCTGTCGGCCCCGGTGGACGACCTGAGCGAGATCACCTCGACCGACGTCGGGGCGGCCCCGGTGGACGACTCGTCCTCCACGCTGCCGCTCACCGACGAGGAGCGGGACGCGATCGCCCCGCTCGACGTCGACTACGACCCGCTCGGGACGGTGAAGACCATCGCGTGGGCGAGCGTCGGCGGAACGCTGGTGCTGATCGCGCTGGTCCTGGTGCTGCGGAAGGTGATCCCGAAGGGCCGCACGCGCCGCTGGCGTCCTGGCTCCCGAGAGGTCGAACGGCTCCCGG
>NZ_JAJLQZ010000047.1 GCF_020991375.1 Glycomyces amatae
AGGGCGAGGGCGAGGGCGAGGGCGAGGGCGAGGGCGAGGGCGAGGGCGAGGGCGAGGGCGAGGGTTACCCGCGGCTCTGGGCGCGTACGCTGCTGCAACGGGCCGAGCCGATCCACTTCCACGACCTCGCCCTCGGATGGAGCAGCGCGCTCGCGACCGGTCGCGGGGCACTCGAAGGGCTCGACTTCCCGGTCTCGCTCTCGGGCCCGGTCGGCGTCTTCGGCAGCAAGCGCCCCCTTCCCGAATGCGACCTCCGGGCCGCGTACCGGCGGCTGACGGGGCTGTCCGGCCGCGCCGGCTCCTGGCACACCGCGCGTTCCCCGGTCGTGCGCATCGGCGCGGCCGCCGCCGAGGCCGCCGGGGCCTGCGCGAAGGTCGCCGTCGACATCATCCTCTTGAGCCAGAACGAGATCGGCGAGGTCAGCGAAGGCAATCCCGGCGGGTCGACCTCGATGCCGCACAAGCGCAACCCGGTCGCCGCCACCTGCGCCCGCGCCTGCGCGGCCCGCACCCCCGGACTCCTCGCCACCCTCTACGCCGCGATGCCGCAGGAACTCCAGCGCTCCCCCGGCCTATGGCACAGCGAGTGGGAGACCCTCTCGGACCTGCTGCGGCTCACCGGATCCGCCGCCGCCTGGCTCCGGGAGTGCCTGGAGGGCCTGCGAATCCACCCCGAGGCCATGGCCCGGAACCTGCGGGAGGGCAGTGCATGATCCCCCACCACGTCACCGACGGGGACGGTCCCGCCGTCGTCCTCCTCAACTCGCTCGGTACCACCCTCCACATGTGGCAGCCCCAGGTGATCCCGCTCAAGGAGCGGTTCCGCCTGGTGCGCTTCGACGCCCGAGGCCACGGCCGCACGCCCCGCACCGCCGGGGCGCTCACGGTCGACGACCTCGCCGACGACGTGGCCGACCTCCTCGACCACCTCGGCGTCGCACGCGCCCACCTCGTCGGGGCTTCGCTCGGCGGCGCGATCGCGATGCGCCTCGCCGTGCGCGAACCGGACCGCGTCAACCGCCTTGTCCTCGTCTCCACCGCCGCGAAGATCGGCACGCCCGAGGGCTGGCGGGCCCGAGCCGAGGCCGTCCGGGCCGGCGGCTGCGCCGCCGTCAGCGGCCCGGCCATGAGCCGCTGGTTCTCCGAGGCGTTCCTCGCCGACCAGCCGGACACCGTCGCGGCCTTCCGGGACCGCTTCGACGCGTGCGACGCCGAGGGCTACGCCGCCTGCTGCGAGGCCATCGGCGGCATGGACCTGCGCGACCAGGTCCACCGGATCGGCGCGCCCGCGCTCGTCGTGGCCGGCGCCGACGACGAGGTCACCACCGTCGCCGACGCCGCCTTCCTGGACGAGCGGATCCCCGGCGCCCGCACCGTCCTCGCCGAGGGCGCCAAGCACCTCCTCACCGCCGAGCGGGCCGACTGGGCCAACCGGATCCTCGTCGAGTTCCTCGACGGCGATCCGGCGACCGGGGATGAGACCGGGACGGAGACGCCATGAGCGGCAACGAGGAAGACGAACGGGTCGGGCCGGAGCCCGCGGACCGGAACGACGGTGCCGTCCGCAGCGGGACCGGGGGCGGCGGCGAAGTCGTCGGTGGTGACGCCGCCGTGAGCGCCGACGGCGGCGACCACGAAGGGGCGGACCTCGACGATTCCTTGAGCGACGGTCGCGGCGACTCCTTGAGCGACGGCCGTGGTGACGGCCGTGCGAGCGTCGCCACCGGCTACGGCGACACCGCCGTCGACGGCGGTGTCGGCACTGGGGAGGAGCGCCCTGTCGGCGATGGCCGCGCGAGCGTCGCTACCGGCCGCGGTGCTTCCGCGTCCACCGATCGCGGCGATGGCGCGCCGGTGGGTGGTGGCCATGGCGCTGCGAAACCCGACGACTCCTTGAGTGGCGGCCGTGCGAGCGCCGGTACCGGCTACGGCGATACCGCCGTCGATGGCAGTGCCGACATCGGGGAGGGCTGCCCTGTCGGCGGTGGCCGCGCGAGTGCCGCTACCGGCCGCGGTGCTTCCGCGTCCACCGATCGCGATGGCAGCGCGCCGGTGGGCGGCGGCCGCGAACTCGGTGAAGCCGTTCGGCGGGCCGTGCTCGGCGACGCCCACGTCGACCGCTCCGAGGCCGCCCGCACCGACTTCGACCGCGACTTCGGGGACTTCATCACCGAGTACGCGTGGGGCGGCGTCTGGTCCCGGTCGGGCCTGCCGCGCCGCACCAGGCGCCTGCTCACCGTCGCCGTCCTGTGCTCGCTCGGCTGCGAGGACGAACTCGTCATGCACGTCGAGGCCGCCCTCGACGACGGCGTCGCCCCCGAGGAGATCAAGGAGGTCCTCCTCCACACCGCCGTCTACGCGGGCCTCCCGCGCGCCAACCGGGCCTTCCGACTCGCGGGCCGGGTCCTCGCCGAGCGCGGCTGAGGCCCCGCGCGGATATGGTGACCCCATGCAGCCCGAGCCCACTGGCGAACGCGAGCCCGACACCACCGCGCGCAACTCCGACTACGTGCAGACCCTCGCGCGCGGTCTCGCGGTCATCCGCGCGTTCTCGGCCGAGCGGCCCGAACTGACGCTCAGCGAAGTTGCCAAGGAGACCGGCCTGACCCGCGCCACCGCCCGCCGGTTCCTGCTCACCCTCAGCGAACTGGGGTACGTCCGCGCGGGCGGGCGCCACTTCCAGCTCACGCCGCGGGTCCTGGAGCTCGGCTTCGCCTACCTGTCGAGCCTGAGCCTGCCCGAACTGGCGCAGCCGCACCTGGAGCGCCTGGTCGCCGAGGTGCAGGAGTCGGCGTCGGTCGCGGTCCTCGACGGCACCGACATCGTGTACGTGTCCCGGGTCGCGACCCGCCGGATCATGCGCGTCGCGATCAACATCGGCACCCGGTTCCCCGCCGTGAGCACCTCGATGGGGCGCGTCCTCCTGGCGGACCTCGACCCGGAGGGGCTCGACGCGGCGCTGGCGGCGGCCGAGCCGACGGCGTTCACGCCGTTCACGGTCACCGACGAGGACCGGCTGCGGGCCGAGATCGACCTGGTCCGCACCCAGGGCTGGGCGTTCGTGGACCAGGAGCTGGAGGAGGGGCTGCGGTCGATCGCGGTGCCGATCCGGGACCAGCGGGGGAAGGCCGTGGCGGCCATGAACGTCTCCTCGCACACGAGCCGGAACGACCTGGACTCGGTGCGGCGCGACCTGCTGCCGCCGCTCCTGGCGGCCGCCGCGCGGGTCGCGGCGGACATGGCGATCACCTTCAATTGAGCGGCGTCCTCCCGAAGGGGCGGATGCGGCGGCCGCAAAGCGCGGAGGTGGCTGCCGGACCGGTGGGGCGGCGGCTCGCCGGAGACCGCGGACTCGAAAGCGAGCATGGAGCCGCGGACCCGGAGGCCGCGGACCGGGGCGCGGCTGGGCACCCGCCGTGCGGGGCGGAGCCGCGAGCGGACGGTGCGCCGTATCCGCCGTCGCACCGCGGGTCGGCGACGCGGATTCGTCCGGTTGCCCTGCCGCTCAGACGCGTTCGATGACGACGGCGATGCCCTGGCCGACGCCTATGCACAAGGCCGCGAGGCCGTAGCGGCCGCCTTCGCGGTGTAGCCGCCACGTGAGGGTCGTCAGGATGCGCGCCCCGGAGCAGCCGAGCGGGTGGCCGAGCGCGATCGCCCCGCCCTGCGGGTTGACGCGTTCGGGATCGAGCTCGGGCCAGGAGGCCAGGCACGCGAGCGCCTGGGCCGCGTAGGCCTCGTTGAGTTCGACCGAGTCCACCGCGTCCCAGCCGATCCCGGCCCGTTCGAGCGCCCACTCGGCGGCCCCGACCGGGCCGATGCCGTAGCGGTGCGGGTCGACGCCGACGACGGCGCGGGAGGCGATCCGGGCCAGCGGCCTCCCGTGGGCCTCGGCGGCGGTCTCGTCGCCGAGGAGCAGTGCGGCGGCGCCGTCGCTGAGGGGGCTGGCGTTCCCGGCGGTGACGGTCCCGGGGCGGTCGGCACCGCCGCCGCGGAAGGCGGTCCGCAGGCCCGCGAGGACCTCGGGCGTCGTGCCGGGGCGGATCGCCTCGTCGCGGGGGAGTTCGGGGAGGGCGGCGATCTCGGCGTCGAACCGGCCGGATTCCCAGGCGGCGTGGGCGAGCCGGTGGCTGCGGGCGGCGAACGCGTCCTGCGCCTCGCGGGTGATCCCGAACTCCTCGGCGAGGAGCTCGGCGCCCTCGCCGAGGCTCACCGTCCACTCGGGGTTCATGGCGGGGTTGACGAGCCGCCAGCCGAGGGCGGTGTCGGCGAGTTCGAGGCCGCCGCGCGCGAACGCCTTGTCGGTCTTGGGGAGGACCCACGGCGCGCGGGTCATCGACTCGACGCCGCCGGCGACCGCGAGCCGCGCGTCGCCGCACTCGACGGCGCGTGCGGCGACGATCACCGCTTCGGCGCCGGAGCCGCAGAGGCGGTTGACGGTGGTGCCGGGGACGGAGGTGGGGAGCCCGGCGAGGAGGGCGGCCATGCGGGCGACGTTGCGGTTCTCCTCGCCCGCGCCGTTGGCGTTGCCGAGGACCACGTCGTCGATCGCGGCGGGGTCGAGCCCGGGGCTGCGCTCGACGAGCGCGCCGATCGCCTTGGCGGCCAGGTCGTCAGGGCGGACGTTCGCGAGCGCGCCGCCGAAGCGGCCGACCGGGGTGCGGACGGCGTCGAGGATGAAGGCGGCGCTCACGGCGGTGTCACGGGGTGTGGTGTGGACATGGCGGCTTCCAGGTGTTCGCAGGGCGGATGATCGTGCTCTCAGCGAACATTAGTGAATGGGGTGAAGGTGCGCAAGACCGAGAGGGGGTGGTGTGCAGCGGGTGAGAGTGACCGCGATGTCCCGTGACGAGTGGCGCAGGAGGGGCGGTGTGCGTCGGGCGAAGGCGACCGTGACGAGTCGGAGCAGGAGGGAACGATGCGCGCACCGCACGATGCGTTGCGGGGGAGGAGGAGAGGGAGGGCAGAGAGCCAAGGCGCGCCTTTAAAGCTAAAGGTCTCATGCCATCCCTAACCCCCACCCTCCCTGGGGAAGATAGGGCCCATGCTTCCGCGCGGGTCCGACAAGACCCCGGGGAGCCGCCGCCCTTGTCACCCGATCGGGTGCCGTGTCGTTCGTCGCGTTCACCACGAAGCCGTGTTCAGTCCGTCGCCGTCGCCGTCGCCGTCGCCGTCGCCGTCGCCGTCGCCGTCGCCGTCGCCGTCGCCGTCGCCGTCGCCGTCGCCGTCGCCGTCGCCGTCGCCGTCGCCGTCGCCGTCGCCGTCGCCGTCGCGGGACCGCCGGGTGCCGTGGCGACCGCCACGGCACCGGACCGATCGATACCGGCTGCGCCCCGGATGCGACCGGGGCGCGACCGGCGAAGTGTCCGGGACGCCCGGCCGCGGCCGGGCGACGCCGTCAGTCCCAGCTCAGTCCCGGCGCGTAGCGCCTCGGGCGGAGCTTCGCGATGAGCTGGGCCGCCACGTCGAACAGCCGCCCCTGCGAACCGGGCGGGCCGACCAGCTGCACCGTCGCGGGCGCGCCGTCCGAGCGCATCCCCACCGGCACCACCAGCGCGGGCAGCCCCGCGAGGCCGAACGGCGCCGTGAACGCCGCCGTCCCCGCCAGATGGGCCACGTTGGCCCGCAGCGACTCCCGCGACCACTCCTTCGCCGCCGGCGGCGGCCCGGGCAGCCCCGGCGTGACCAGCAGGTCGTAGTCCTCCAGGTCGAACCAGTCCTCCAGGTGCCGCCGCACGCGGCCCCCGTCGCCGAGCACCCCGCCGAACAGGCCCTGGAGATACGTGCGCTCGCCCACCGACACCAGGCGCCTGGTGCGCCGCTGGAGCCCGTCCGGCCCGCACTTGAGGCTCCGCAGGTACGCCGCGCACGTCCACGCGCCCGACGACGCCGGGGTCAGCCGCGCACCGAAGCGCGGCTTCGACCGGAACGTGTCATGCCCCAGGTCGGTCAGGGCCCGCACGGCCTTGAGCAGCCACTTCGTGGCGTCGTCGTCGACGCGGGCCGGCAGCGGCGCGACGTTGGTCGCCGCGATCCGCAGCCGCCCCGGGTCCCCGGTCGAGCGCGGGTGGCGGTGCGTCAGCGCCGCGTAGGCCAGCGCCGTGTCGTCCACTGTGGTCGCCATGACGCCGACGTGGCCGCTGAGCCAGTGGTCGGGGTCGGTGTTGATGTCGGCCGGGACGTGCTCGGGGCTGAACGCCACGATCCCGCACGCGGCCGCCGCGGTGCGCACCCCGCCGGCCGAACCCGGCCCGTCGAGGCCGATCCCGATGGGCGCCGCGCCGGTGGCGACGGCCAGGGCCGTGCCGCCCGAGGGCCCGCCGATGCCGCGGTCGGGGCGCCACGGGTTGGCCGGGACGTTCCCGTCGTCGTCGGTCGCGGGCCACAGCCCCAGTTCCGAGGACCGTCCGAAGGCGACGACCACGGCGCCGGCGCCGCGGATGCGCTGCACCGCCTGGTGGTCGGTGTCCGCGATCGGCAGGACCGCGGCGTTCGAGCCCAGGCGCGGGGCGTGCCCGGTGACCGGGAGCTGCTCGCACACGGCCACCGGGACCCCTGCGGCGGGCAGGGAGTCGCGGTTCTCGATCTCGTCCACGGCCGCGGCCTCGGCGAGCGATTCGATCTTGCGGACGCTCGTGAGGGCGCCTTCGGTCTCGCGGTGGTCCTCGATGCGGCGGAGGTGGTGGTCGACGACGACGGCGGCGTCGGCGTCGTTCCGCCGGACCGCCTTGGCCATCTGCTGCGCGGTGGTTCCCGACCAGCTCACTGCTCGTCCTTTCTCACAGGGTGACAGGGGTGCCGGGGTGGTGTCAGCCGAGGGCCCGGCGCAGGTCGGCGAGGAGGTCGTCGACGTCCTCGATGCCCACCGAGAGGCGCACCAGGTCGCCGGGGACCTCGAGGGCGCTGCCCGCGGCCGAGGCGTGGGTCATGCGCCCGGGGTGCTCGATGAGGGACTCGACGCCGCCGAGCGACTCGCCGAGCGTGAACACCTCGGTGCGGGCGCACACGTCGACGGCCGCCTGCTCGCCGTCCTTGTGCCGGAAGGCGACCATGCCGCCGTAGCGCTTCATCTGCTTGCCCGCCACGTCGTGCCCGGGGTGGGTCGACAGGCCCGGGTAGCGGACCTCGGCGACCTTGCCGTGCGCGGCGAGGAACTCGGCGACCGCCTCGGCGTTGTCGCAGTGGCGGTCCATGCGCACCCCGAGGGTCTTGATCCCGCGCAGGGTGAGGAACGCGTCGAAGGGGCCCGCGACGGCGCCCATCGCGTTGTGGTGGAACGCGATCTTCTCGGCGATCTCCTTGTCGCGCACGACGACCGCGCCGCCGACGACGTCGGAGTGGCCGCCCACGTACTTGGTGGTCGAGTGGACCACGACGTCGGCGCCGAGCGCGAGCGGCTGCTGGAGGTAGGGGCTCGCGAAGGTGTTGTCGACGACGACGAGCGCGCCGCGGCGGTGCGCCAGGTCGGCGAGCTGCTCGATGTCGGCGATGTTGAGCAGCGGGTTGGTGGGCGTCTCGATCCACACCATCCGGGTGTCCTCGCGCATGGCCGCCTCGACGGCGGCGAGGTCGGTGATCGGGGCGGCCGAGTAGCCCAGGCCCCAGCGGGTCGCGACCTTGTCGAACAGGCGGAACGTGCCGCCGTAGGCGTCGTCGGGGATGACGACGTGCCCGCCGGGCTCCAGGAGCGCCCGCAGGATCGCGTCCTCGGCGGCCAGCCCGGAGGCGAACGCGAAGCCCTGCACGCCGCCTTCGAGGGAGGCCAGGCACTCCTCGAGGGCGGTGCGGGTCGGGTTGCCCGACCGCGAGTACTCGTAGCCGCCGCGCAGGCCGCCGACCCCGTCCTGCTTGTAGGTGGAGGTCGCGTAGATCGGCGGGACGACGGCTCCCGTCAGCGGATCGGGCTCCTGCCCGGCGTGGATGGCGCGTGTGGAGAACCCGTGGGCCCTCCCGTCGCCCGCCGCCTGGACCGGAGTGAACCCTGTGCCTTCATGCATGGTCCTTACGCTAGCCGACGCGAGTACCACTGCCTATGGATAGGCACGCTATCGTGCAGACAACACCTGGGATCTTCACGGACCCGCGGCGACGCGGATCCTCAGGAACGACACGGAGGGATCGACCCATGGGCTTCGACGAAGTACACAAGATGGACATCACCGGCGACGGCGTCGACGAGACGGTCGGCGTGCGCCGCAACGAGGACGGCTCGGTCGAGTACCACGTGGACGTCGACGGCGACGGCGTCGCCGACATGAAGGCCGTCGACAACGACGGCGACGGCGTGATCGACGCGGTGCTGCTCGACAACGACGGCGACGGCAAGTACGACACGGCGGCCGTGGACCTCGACGGCGACGGCCAGATCGACGCCGCGGTCGAGAAGTAAAAAGCCCCCGGCAGGACACCTCACCGCAGACTTCGCGCCGCGGGCGCCCCGGACCGGGGCGCCCGCGGCGTTCTCGTCGCCCTCAGCGCTTGCCGCGCTCGGCGTCGGAGCGCTCGACGCAGAACTCGTTGCCCTCGGGGTCGAGCAGGGTCGCCCAGCCGGTGCCGTCGGGCCTGCGGTGGTCCTCGTAGAGGGTCGCGCCGAGGGCGAGGAGCCGCTCCACCTCCTCGTCGCGGGTGCGGTCCTCGGGGGTGAGGTCGAGGTGGAGGCGGTTCTTGACCGTCTTCCCTTCGGGGACGGTGATGAACAGCAGCCCGGGGTGGCCGCCGCCGGGGCCGATGAAGTTCTCCTCGTGCTCGGGGGCGTTCCCGTCGTCCGGGTCCTCGGTGTAGCCGGTGACCTGCGACCAGAACAGCGAGAGCGCGTAGCCGTCGCGGCTGTCGAACGTGACTTGTCCAATGCGTGAAACCATGCGCCCACGCTAATGCTTCCGCGCGGTCCCCGGCGACGGATATTCGCCCGGGCCCGCCCCGCCGGGGGCCGGTCCCGCGGACCCGATGCGGGTCCTTTCGCCTGCTCCAGCAGGGTAAACAGCGTGTCAGCGGTCGTGTCAGAGACGTGACAGGGCGGTGTCAGCCCGGGCTCCCATAGTTGCCGACATGAACGAGAACCGCACCGCCGAGAACACCGCCGCCAACGACAGCACCACCAACGACAGCACCACCAACGGCACCGCCGCGGCCCGCCCCGTCCCGCCGCTCGGAGGCTTCCGGGAGGTCGGCGGCCGCCGCCTCTTCGTGCACCGCTCGGGGAACGGCGGACCGGCCGTCGTCTTCCTCCCCGGCGCCAGCGCGATCGGCCTGGACTACTACGGCCTCCAGCGCCAGGTCGCCGAGTTCGCCACCGCGATCGTGTACGACCGGGCCGGGACCGGCTACAGCGACGACGTCCCGCTGCCGCGCAGCGCCGAGGACGTCGCCGACGAGCTGGACGGGCTCCTCGACGCCGAGGGCGTCGACGGCCCGGTCGTCCTGGTCGCCCACTCCCTGGGCGGCGCCTACGCCTACCGGTACGCGCAGCGCCACCCCGGCCGTGTGGCCGGCCTGGTGTGGCTGGACGCCTTCCACCGCAACTGGGACGAGTTCATGCCCGCCGACGCGAGCCTGGCCGCGGGCGAGGCGATGGCCCCGCCCCGGGAGGCGCTCGAGCAGGCCCTGCCGTTCATGCGGGACATGGTCGCCCAGATGTACGCCGACTTCCCCGAGGACGTGCGCGACGCGGTCGCCGACTACCACGCCAGCGACCGGTGGATCGACGTCGGCATGGCCGAGCGCGGCGCCCTCGGCTTCCTCGCCGACGAGCTCAACGCCGGACCGGGCCTCCCGGACGTCCCGGTCATCGCGCTGACCCCGCTCGGCGTCGACCCCGGCCAGCAGGCGCTCATGTCCGAGGAGGCGCTCCAGGCGGTCCACGACGGCAAGGCCCGCCTGGACGCGCACCTGGCCGCCTCGGTCACCGACGGGGAGCACCGCCTCCTGCACGACACCGACCACACCCGGATCATCGCCGACCGCGCCGACGCCGTCGTCCAGGCGATCCGCGACGTCCGCGACCGGGCCGCCCGCCGCCAGAACACCACCGAGAACAGCACCCGGAACACCACCGACACCAAGGAGCACACCGTGACCGTCACCCTCACCGACCAGGACAAGTCCACCATCCGCACCGCCGCGTACGGCGCCGTCACGCTGCTGTCGTTCGCCGGGATCGCCGGATCGGCCCACAAGGTCGCCACCGACGGCACCCTCGCGCTGGCCGCCGCGACCGGCGCGGTCGGGCACGTCCTCGCCGGGAAGCGGAAGGACTTCAAGCTCGAGGCCAAGTCCGCCGCCGCCCTCGCCGACCAGGTCCTGCCGGCCCTGACCGCGTCGGTGCGCCTGCTCGCGGCCCAGGACCCGGCCGAGGCCGCGAACTTCCGCACCACGGTCGCCGTCGCCGTCGAGGCGGCCAACCGCGCCCACAAGGGCGAGCCCAGCCCCACCATGGCCGAGATGACCCGCAAGATCACCGAG
>NZ_JAJLQZ010000048.1 GCF_020991375.1 Glycomyces amatae
GATTGGACTCGTCGTTTCACCCCATCGACGCCGGTGGACGGCGAGCGACCAGGCGAGGCCGCCGGAGGGCGCCAGGGCTCGCACCGTGTTCCACGCGGTCCAGCGCGCTTCATCGAGCAGCGCTCGGGTCGCCGCGAATCGGCGTCGGCGATGGACGCGGTGACGGACCGCGGCTGATGGTTGAGGGGTTCAGGGAGTCTCCCCCGAGAAGGTCTCCGATTCGGAGTTCTGGAAGACGCGCCTACCGGCACCGGCAGCCGGCTCAAGCCTTCTGCGTCACTGGTCTCGATGCTCTCGGCCTTGTGCCGTGCGCATCCGGTCGGCGTCCTCGCTGGGAGGCACGCCGAAGAGGCGCCGGTATTCGCGGCTGAACTGCGAGCCGCTGTCATAGCCGACGGCGAGTCCGATGCGGGTGACGTCGTCGCTGCGCGTCGCCAGCAGCAGGCGGGCCTGGTGCAGGCGGATCTGCTTCTGGAACTGGATCGGGGTCATCGTGGTGACCGCGCGAAAGCTGCGGTGGAACGCCGAGGTGCTGAGCCGGGACATGCGGGCGAGATCCTCGACCCGGAGCCGTTCGGCGTAGTGATCGCGGATCCATCGGGCGACCCGGCTGACGTGGGAGAGACTGCTGTCGGCGAGGCCGAGTTGCCGGACGGCGGCACCCTGTTCGCCGTTGATCAGCAGCCAGAGGATCTCGCGTTCGATCATCGGAGCCAGCACCGCGCGGTCGCGGGGTCGCTCCAGCAACCGCACCATGCGGATCACGGCGTCGACGAGTTCGGCCGAGGCGTCGCTGACCACCAGGCCGAGCGGGACGCCGCGGTCGTCTCGGGGCGCGAGCGCGTCGGCGTGGTCCAAGAGCAGTTCGGCGATGACGGCCGGGCGCAGCGTCAGCCCGAAGCCGACGGCGGGCCTGTCGCGGCTCGCCTCGACGAACTGGCCGGTGACCGGCAGGTCGACCGACGCCACCAGATACTGGCCCGCACGGTAGTCGAAGGCGCGCTCGCCCAGCACGAGGCGCTTCGCGCCCTGCGCGATGAGCGCCATGCAGGTGCCCGAGGGGCGGGCGCTCGGCGGAGCGGCCGCAGCCGTCACGGACAGGAGCACGCCGTCGATCACCGTGGTGTCGTCGTCACGCGCGTGTCGCAGGATGAGACCGCGCAGCTCTTCGAGGGACATGGGCCGATTCAAGCACTCGCCGCGATGGACGCCGGCCGATCCTGCCGATCGGAGCAGGATCGTGCAAGGCCTCGACAGGATCCGCCTATGCGATCAGTGTCGGCGGCGCTTTGCTTGATCTGCACGGGCTGTCGGCAGATCTCCTTGCGGCAGCAGGACAACCGAACTGCATCGGAGGACCACTATGCCCATCGCCATCGTCACCGGCGCCAGTTCCGGCATCGGGCGCAGCGCCGCCGTCCAGCTCGCCGAACGCGGCTGGGGCGTCATCGCCACCTACGCCGGCAGCCGCGACCGCGGCCTCGAAACCGTGGCCGCGGTCGAGCGCGCGGGCGGGAAGGCCGTCGCGCTGCCGCTCGACCTCGGCCGCACCGAGGGCTTCCCCGAGTTCAAGCGCCAGGTGATCGCGGCGCTCGCGGACACCTGGGGCGCCACGGGCGTCACCGCGCTGGTGAACAACGGCGGACGGGCCCGCATGGCGCCGTTCGCGGAAACCACCGAAGAACTGTTCGACGACTTGACGCGGGTCCTGCTCAAAGGCCCGTACTTCCTCACGCAGGCACTGCTGCCGCTCATCGAGGACGGCGGCGTCATCGTCAATACCACGAGCAGCAGCGCGACGAGCTCCGAAGCGGCGCCGGGGTACTCGGTGTACGGATCGCTCAAGGGCGGTTTGATCGTCCTGACCCGCTTCATGGCCAAGGAGTTCAGCGCCCGAGGCATCCGGGTGAACGCGATCGCGCCCGGACCTACACGGACGCGGCTGGGCGACAACGCGTTCGAGCGGTTCCCCGAACTGGCCGAGCCCCTCGCGAGGGCAACCGCGCTCGGGCGCATCGGCGAGCCCGACGATATCGGCGCGGCGATCGCAGCGTTGTGCTCGGACGAGTCCCGATGGATCACCGCCCAGAGCATCGAGGTCTCGGGAGGCTACCAACTCTGACCACCACAGGGGTGCCGCATCCGGGCCGACAGCGGCCGCCGCCCGTTGGACAGGGCGGCGGCCGCTCGGGCGTCGATCGCCGTCACCAGCCGCCGCAGGCGTGCCAATACCCTCTTGACCTAGAGTTTTGAGTTGCAATAAGCGAAGCTAAGGTCCGTGCCGGGCAGTCGAGCCGAAGGCCCGTCACCGACAGCCTGATCTGGGTTCTCCGTCGGTCACAGACGTCGATTCGGGACGAGAGTTCACCTCCGTCGCTGCCGTAGACTGCATGAAGTTGAAATTCGGCCGACACGCCGTGTCGTTGCAGGCCTGAGGCGTACAGGTCTGCTGCATAGCCCGCCCGGACTACCGGATATTCGGATCTATATCTCTAATAAAAGAATAAAAAAGACATCTAGGCGTGACATGAGCAAGTGTCACGCCTCCGTCATCCCTCCAGGAACTTCCGATTCAGTCCAGCCAGGAGACACCGGCAAGCCGGTCTCGGCGGCTACCAACGCTTGACCCTGCGATACGAGCGACACGGCCACCTGTTCGCCGCGTTCCTTGCCCTCGCCGCCACCTTTACCCGCTACAAGAAACTCACCAACTGAGACAAGCTCTTACTGTACGACGGTGTCGTGGTCGCTGAGTTTGGTGCGGACCGTGTCGGCGTCGGGGTGGTCGAGGTCGTCAAGGATGTCGAGCGCCGCCTTCCAGGCGTTGCGGGCGGCGTTGTCATCGCCGGTGGTGTGCTGGGTGTCGCCGAGGCGAATGAGGGTACCTGCTTCCTCAAGCCGGTTACCGATGGTCCGGTACCCGTCGAGAGCGTGTTCGTAGCTGTTGATGGCTTGAGTGTGATCGCCGAGATGATGATGGATGTAGCCGAGGCTGTCCCAAGTCGCGGCCAACCCGCTGCGGTCGTCGCCCTGACCCCGATCCAGCGCCTGCTGGCAGTAATCAAGTGCCTCAATGTAGTTGCCGAGAAGCGCGTGAAGAAAACCGACCGCGTTGAGTGCCGTGGCCAGCCCGACCGGGTGATCGGCCCGCCGATACAGGTCAAGGGCCTGTGTGGCGTGATCGAGCGCGTCGGTGTGGCGCGTTTGGCCGGCCAGCATCATCGCGAAGGTGTGGTGCGCATGGGCCTCCCCGGCCAGATCGCCCGCTTGGCGGTGCAGTTCAAGAGCATGTCGGAGGTGCGTCTGGGCGTCGTCAAATCGTCCCACGCGCATGAGGCCGTGGGCGAGGAAACGGTGGGCGCGGGCTTCCGCGTCGAGGTCGGTCAGCCGGTGGGCGGCGGCCACAGCAGCTCGGTCGGTGGTGATCTGATCGTGCCAGTGCCCCTGCAGGTTGAAGAAATCAGCGCAGCACCATGCCAACTGCCAAGTATGGGCATCGAAACCGGCCTTCGTCGAGTAGTCGACAGCTGAGAGCAGCACGGCGTGCTCGGCGGTGAACCAGGCCATCGCCTGCTCGAAGTCGGTGAGCAGTTCAGGATGGCAGTCGCCCAGCGAGGGGACGAGCTCGATCGGTTCACGGGTGGGCCGCACCAATCGGTTCGCGGTGTGCGCGGTGTGCAGGTAGTGGTCCAGCATCCGGTGCGCCGCGATGCGGCGCTCATCGTCGGAGTCGGTGTTGCGGGCCAGCTCTGCGGCATAGGCGCGCAAGAGGTCGTGAATGGTGTACCGGCCGGGTTGCTGCTCGATGATCAAGTGGGCGCGTGTCAGCTCGGCCAGCAGGGGGCGCACTTGCACGGGTGGGACTCCGGCGAGGCCGGCGGCCGCGGCCGCGGAGACGTCCGGACCGGGATGCAGGCCCAGCAATCGAAACAGCCGAGCCGCTTCAGGGGCGAGTTGGGTATACGACCATGAAAACACTGCCCGCACATCCGTGTTGTGGTCCTGGTCGGCAAAGGTGTCGAGACTGTGGTGCGCGGCCCGGAGTTCCTCGGCCAGCGCCCGGAACGAGAACCGGCGGTTCATGGCGGCGCGGGTGGCCACGATCGCCAAGGCCAGGGGAAGCCGGGCGCAGGAGTCGATGATGCTGTCCGCTGCCTCCAGTTCGGCGGCCACTCGGTCTCGGCCGAGCCGGCGCTCCAAGTATTGCCGTGCCTCGATCAGGGTGAGTACGTCGAGCGTCAACGGGTAGGCGCCGGCGAGGGTGATCAACCCGGACATCTGGTTGCGGCTGGTGACCACCACCAGGTTGCCCCGACCGCCGGGCAGCAGCGGGCGCACCTGATCGACGTCGCGGGCGTTGTCCAGCACCACCAGCATTCGCTTGTCAGCCAACAACGTGCGATACAAGCCGGTCTGGGCATCGGGGTCTGCGGGGATCCGTTCAGGCACCACGTGCAGGGCGTCCAGGAATCCCCGCATGGCCTCCGCCGGCTGCATCGGCTGACCGCCGGGATCGAAGCCGCGCAGGTTCACATACAACTGCCCGTCCTCGAACCGGTCGGCGGCCCGGTGGGCCCAGTGCACCGCCAACGTTGTCTTGCCGACCCCGGCCGTACCCGTGATCGCGGTGATCACCACCGCGCCCGGTCCGTCATGGTCCGCTCCGCTGTCGAGCAGCAGCTGATCGAGCTCGGAAAGGCAATCGGCGCGGCCGGTGAAGTCGCCGGTCGAGGCGGGCAACTGCCGCGGAATCCGGGCCTCGGCGGGTCTACCGCTTGCCACCGAGGGAGCCCCCAGCGTCGGATCACCCTCCAAGATCCGTTGCTGGAGCTCTTGTACGGGCGGGGCGGGTTGGATGCCCAGCTCATCGCCGAGTGCCCGGTACAGGCGCTGGTAGGCGGCGAGCGCCTCGGCTTGGCGGCCGCACCGATACAGGGCGAGCAGCAGCAGCTCCCAGAACCGTTCCCGCAACGGATGCGCCTCGACCAGCGCTTCCAGTTCGATGACGGCGATGTCATGGTGTCCAGCGCCCAGCTCGGCGGACAGGCACTGCTCGGTGGCCTCCAGGCGCCGGTCGTCCAGTCCGCGAGCCCGTTCGCGGACGGCTTGCAGATCGATGTCGGCGAACGCCGCGCCGCGCCACAACCCCAGACCCGCGCGAAACGCGACCACCGCGTCCTCGAATCGCCCGGCGTCCAGCGCCTGCCGGCCCTCGGCCAGCATGTGTTCGAACCGGTCGGCATCCAGTGTCCCCGCCGAGACATCGAGCCGATAGCCGCCCCGCCGACCGTGCAGCGCCGCAGTAGAGCCCGGCCCGCCGAGCAGCTTCCGCAGCCGGTACACATAGGCCTGCAGGGTCGCCTTCGCAGCGGCCGGCGGGCCACCCTCCCACAGCTGGTCGATCAACCAGTCCTGCTCCACCATCCGGTTCGGGCGCAGCAGCAGCAACGCCAGCAGCCCGCGCTGCTTGGCCGCAGCCACCGCAACCGGTCGACCCTCCTCGACCAACTCGACCGGCCCCAGCACTCGAATCTCCACCGCCGCCCCCAGACACTCACCGTTCCCCCGCAAACCGGAACAAGCCCTATCATCGCGCAACCGCACCTTTCTCGCAGCCCACGTCACCGACCCCACGCCAGCGCGACGCCAGCACCGCGCCAGAACACGATGGCAGCCTTGACCGCGAACCTCGACAGAGGAGACAGACGACAGCGACATCGAAGAGGTGCACATGAAGACGAGGAAGAGCATCGCGGTCGCAATTGCGGCCATGTTCGGCGCCTTGGCGCTGCTGGCCGGAACTGCTTCGGCCAGCGCCAGCCCCACCGCCCCGGTCAACCAGGCTGCGACCGCCGCGTCGGTCGAAGACGGTGATGTGGGGGCGACCGCACACGACTGCGCCGACCCACGCGACTGGGGATACATTTGCATGTGGGAGGACCCGAACCGAGGCGGAGAGAAGTACATCCACCATGACCCCTCCACGGACTACAGCGTGGACATCGATGGGTGGGACGGCGACAACGAGATCAGCAGTGTGTGGAACCGCACGAGTTGCACGCTCATCTTGTACGACTACGACGACTTCACCGGCGAGTTGCTCAAGGTGCGCCCTCAGACCTACCTGGCGAACCTCGAGTTGAACGGCCACGACAACGATGCCGAGAGTTTCATCGCGAAGGATTGCTAATCCGAGCGAATATGCTCTGATGGAACTGCCGGAGACGGGACCCCGTCTCCGGCTTCCGTTTCCCAAGGGAATACGGCAGTGGTTATTGACATGCCAGTGAACCTCTTGCCTCCTGAGTGAACCATGCTTCGGGAGTGCCTGATTCCTTGTGGGTCAAGGTGATCGGTTGACATTCTAGTGTTCGGTCTGGGCGGTCACGCGGTCGCCGAAGTACAGGGCGAACTGCTGGAGGGCCCGCTTCCAGCCGTGGGTCTTGCCGATCACGTTCGGCCGGTTCTTCTGCCGGTCGCGGATGACCAGGTAGAGCACTTTCAACGCGGCCTGGTCACTCGGGAAGTGACCCCGGCGGCGGACGGTTTGGCGGAAGCGGGCATTCATCGACTCGATCATGTTGGTGGTGTAGATGACCCGCCGGATCTCGGGCGGGAACGCCAGGAACGGCGTGAACTGCTCCCAGGCCGATTCCCAGGTCCGCACGATCATCGGATACTGCCCGCCCCAGGCGGTCTTGAACTCGCCGAACTGCCGCTCGACGGCCTCGACGGTCGGGGCGGTGTAGACGGCTCTGAGTGCCTTGGAGATCGGCCCCCAATGCCGCTTCGCGGCATACTTCAAGCTCGCGCGGACCAAGTGGACCACGCAAAGCTGGACGAGCGCTTGGGGCCAGATCTCACCGATCGACTCCGGCAGGCCCTTGAGTCCGTCGCAGCAGACCACGAGCACGTCCTCGACGCCCCGGTTGCGCAGCTCGGCGAGCACGCCCATCCAGTGCTTGGCGCCTTCGCCGCCGTCGCCGACCCACCGGGAGTGCTTGGGCTCGAACTCGCCGGCCCGGTCTCGCGGGATGTCGAGCTCGACCGGGCCGGCGCCGGTCTGCACGGTCTTCTTCGAGGTGCCGTTGCGGTGGTTGCCGCCACCGGCCGCGGCCGAGGCTGCGCGGTCACCTCTTTCGAAGCCGAGGTGTTCGGTCATCTCCGCTTCGAGCGCGGCCTGGATGGCGTTCTTCGTGATCGCCGCGAGCAGTCCGTCCGGGCCGGTCAGAGCCAGGCCCTCGGTCCTGGCCTGCTCGACCAGGTCCTAGGCGATCCGCACGTCCAAGCCACCGCGACCAGCAGTGGTCTCGGTCTGGGTTCCGTTGTCGTTCAAGATGATCCTTTCCCAGCTGAAGCAGGAGACTACTTCAACCTCACTGGATCACCTTGACCCCCAAAGTTTCTTACACTCCCCCCGCCCGGGCTGCGTCACCAACCCGCACAGCGTCTGTTGCTCGTGCGGGTTTTTCGGTTGTTTGAGCGTTTTTGCTCATTCGTGGACGTAGCTTCAG
>NZ_JAJLQZ010000049.1 GCF_020991375.1 Glycomyces amatae
GTTAAGTTGTGTAGGGCGCATGGTGGATGCCTTGGTGCCGGATGACCGATGAAGGACGTGTGAGGCTGCGATATGCCTGGGGGAGTTGCCAACTGGACTGTGATCCCAGGGTTTCCGAATGGGGTAACCTGGCCGGTTTAGTGACCGGTCGCGCTCGCCTGAATGTATAGGGCGGGTTGTGGTGTGGCGGGGAAGTGAAACATCTCAGTACCTGCTGTGGAGAAAACAAGAGTGATTCCGTGAGTAGCGGCGAGCGAAAGCGGAGGAGGCTAAACCTGGTTCGTGTGATAGCCGGCAGGCGTTGCGGGTCAGGGGTTGTGGGACGTTGCCGTTGGGTTCTGCCGAGCTCAGGTTCACGCATTAGCAGCTAGTCGAACGGTGTGGGAAAGCCGACCGGAGTGGGTGAGAGTCCCGTAGATGAAGGTTGTTGATGGTGTTCGGGTGGCGCACCCGAGTAGCGCGGGTTTCGTGGAGGCTCGTGTGAATCTGCCAGGACCGTCTGGTAAGCCTAAAGAGGTCCGGTGACCGATAGTGGAGAGTACCGTGAGGGAATGGTGAAAAGTACCCCGGGAGGGGAGTGAAAGAGTGCCTGAAACCATGTGCCTGTAATCCGTCAGAGCCTGGCTCGTAGATTCGTCTGCGGGTGGTCGGGTGATGGCGTGCCTTTTGAAGAATGAGCCTGCGAGTTATGGTATGCCGCGAGGTTAAGCCGTTGTGGTGGAGCCGGAGCGAAAGCGAGTCTGAATAGGGCGTTGAGTGGTGTGTTGTAGACCCGAAGCGGGGTGATCTACCCATGTCCAGGGTGAAGCGGCTGTAAGAGGTCGTGGAGGCCCGAACCCACCTAGGTTGCAAACTGGGGGGATGAGGTGTGGGTAGGGGTGAAAGGCCAATCAAACTCCGTGATAGCTGGTTCTCCCCGAAATGCATTTAGGTGCAGCGTCGTGTGTTGCACCGTGGTGGTAGGGCGCTGGTTGGGTGATGGGCCGTGTCGGTTACTGAGCTCAGCTAAACTTCGAATGCCATGGTGTTGAGTGCGGCAGTGAGTCGGCGGGTGAGAAGATCCGTCGTCGAGAGGGAAACAGCCCAGATTACCGGCTAAGGCCCCTAAGGGTGCACTGAGTGGAAAAGGATGTGGGGTCGCGTTGACAGCCAGGAGGTTGGCTTAGAAGCAGCCATCCTTGAAAGAGTGCGTAATAGCTCACTGGTCGAGTGGTTCTGCGCCGATAATGTAGCGGGGCTGAAGTGCACCGCCGAAGCCGTAGCAATGCCCGATAGTTTCGACTGTCGGGGTTGGGTAGGGGAGCGTCGTGCCTGGGGTGAAGCTGGGGGGTGACCCGTCCGGTGGACTTGGTACGAGTGAGAATGCAGGCATGAGTAGCGAAACACAGGTGAGAATCCTGTGCGCCGATTGACTAAGGGTTCCAGGGGACGGTTGTTCCGCCCTGGGTTAGTCTGGGCCTAAGGCGAGGCCGAGAGGCGTAGTCGATGGAGAACCGGTTGATATTCCGGTACCCGAATGCCGCGTATGAGTGATAGCGGTTGTGCTAACCGGCTGGGAGCCGGTGTTGGTGGTCCTTCGGGATTGCTGGCATCAGCGACTGGTTGGGGTCCTTTCCGTGTGTAGCGTAGTGATGGGGTGACGCAGTGGGGTAGCCGTACCGTCTGGTGGATTAGGCGGGGTAAGGTGGTAGCCCGCGTTCCCAGGTAAATCCGGGGACGCTGCTTTCAATAGCGAGGGTGAGCGCTGAAGCATAGCCCGTATGGGTGAATTCGGTGATCCCGTGCTGTCGAGAAAAGCCTCTAGCGAGTGGTGTTCGGCCAGTACCCGAAACCGACACTGGTGGTCAGGTAGAGTATACTGAGGCGTTCGAGTGATGTGTGGTTAAGGAACTCGGCAAATTGCCTCCGTAACTTCGGGAGAAGGAGGGCCCCAAACCGTGGTGCGAAGCGCACGGAAGCGGTGGGGGGTTGCAGAGGCCAGGGGGAAGCGACTGTTTACTAAAAACACAGGTCCATGCGAAGCCGTGAGGTGAGGTATATGGACTGACGCCTGCCCGGTGCTGGAACGTTAAGAGGATCCATCAAGGCTTTGGCCTGCAGTGGTGAATTGAAGCGCCAGTAAACGGCGGTGGTAACTATAACCATCCTAAGGTAGCGAAATTCCTTGTCGGGTAAGTTCCGACCTGCACGAATGGCGTAACGACTTCCCCGCTGTCTCAACCACATGCTCGGCGAAATTGCAGTACGAGTAAAGATGCTCGTTTCGCGCGGCAGGACGGAAAGACCCCGGGACCTTTACTATAGCTTGGTATTGATGCACTATTTGGTTTGTGTAGGATAGGCGGGAGCCTGGGAAGCTGCGACGCTAGTCGTGGTGGAGGTGTTGGTGAAATACCGCTCTGATCTGATGGTGTGTCTCACCCGCGGCCCTGATCGGGTTGGGGGACAGTGCCTGGTGGGTAGTTTAACTGGGGCGGTTGCCTCCTAAATGGTAACGGAGGCGCCCAATGGTGCCCTCGGGCCGGTTGGAAACCGGTCGGTGAGTGTAAGCGTAGAAGGGTGCTTGACTGTGAGACCGACGGGTCGAGCAGGTGCGAAAGCAGGGGCTAGTGATCCGGCACCAACGTACGGATGTGGTGTCGCTCAACGGATAAAAGGTACCCCGGGGATAACAGGCTGATCTTCCCCAAGAGTCCATATCGACGGGATGGTTTGGCACCTCGATGTCGGCTCGTCGCATCCTGGGGCTGGAGTTGGTCCCAAGGGTTGGGCTGTTCGCCCATTAAAGCGGCACGCGAGCTGGGTTTAGAACGTCGTGAGACAGTTCGGTCCCTATCCGCCGCGCGCGTAGGAGATTTGATGGAGGGCTGTCCCTAGTACGAGAGGACCGGGATGGACGAACCGCTGGTGTGCCAGTTGTCCCGCCAGGGGCATGGCTGGTTGGCTACGTTCGGGAGCGATAACCGCTGAAAGCATCTAAGCGGGAAGCGTGCTCTAAGATGAGATCTCCGTCAGCGCAAGCTGGTGAGGCGCCCAGAAGATGACTGGGTTGATAGGCCCGACATGGAAGCGGTGCGAGCCGTGGAGTGGACGGGTACTAACCGCCGAGAACTTAACACA
>NZ_JAJLQZ010000005.1 GCF_020991375.1 Glycomyces amatae
CCCGTACCCGCCCTGCTGCTGCTGCCCGTACGGGTCCTGCTGCTGCCCGTAGGGGTCGTTCGGGGCGTAGCCCTGCCCGAAGGCGGGGGACTGCGGGGGCTGGCCTTGCTGCCATGCCGGGTTGGGCGTCCCGCACTGCTCGCAGAACTGGGCTTGCGGAAAGGCGCCGCAGGCGCACTGGTACCCGCCCGGCTGCGGGGCACCGCCGTAGGTCGGCTGGTAGGTCAAGGTCGTCCCCCTCCAAGCATTTGGGTGTACTCGGCCTCGCTGACGACACCGAGCAGCGGGGCGGCCCCGTCGCCCTGGTCCTGGGGGCCAGGATCGGCATGCTCCTGCGCATGCGCGTCTCCCTGGACCGAACCGGGGGATTCGAGTTCCACCACCGCGACACTGATGTTGTCATGCCCGCCGTTGGCGAGCGCTTGTCGTGTCAACGCTACCGCCTTGTCGCCAACACCGCCCTCCGGCAGTGGCAGAAGGTCGTGATCGTCATTGAAATAGCGCGACAGACCGTCGCTGCACACTACGACATGGCCGCCCCCGAGCTCCACGCGGAGGAGGTTCGGGTTCAGGGTCGGCGCATCGGCCCCGAGCCACGCCAGCAGGGCTTTCGCATACGGGTTCTTGTAGCGATCGTCCGAGGGGTCCACGCCCTGGTACTCCAGCCGGGCCTGGATCGTGTCGTCCACGGTCAGGCACCGGGCCTCCTTCTCGCCGGCCCAGTACGCCCGCGAATCGCCCACCCAGCACAGGATCGCCTGGTTCCCCTCCACGACCGCCGAGACGTACGTCGAGGACGGCGGCGAGTTCGGGTACTGCTTGCCGACCGCGGCCACGGCCGAGTGGGCCGCGCCCACCCCGCGCCGCGAGGCGTCCTCCGCCGACAGGCCCTCGCCGAGCGCGGCGCGGATCTCCGTGACCGCCGCTTCCACCCCTGCGAGTGACGCCCGCTCCGAGTCCGAGGCCCCCGAGACCCCGTCGCAGACCACGGCGATCTTGCGCCCGTCGTCGGCGACGGCGATCGCGATCGAGTCCTGGTTGTAGTGGTGCCGCTTGCCCACGTCGGTGGCCGCCCCGATCGACGGCAGCGTGAACGCCAGGTGGTCGTCCGAACCGCCCGGGTGCTCCGGGTTCTCCTCGGCCGCGGCCGAGGACAGCCACGGCGCCGACTCGGCCGGCACCGCGAACTCCTCCAGCTCGCCGCCGCAGTCCTCGCAGTATCGGCCGAGGTCGGCGGGGAGTCCGCAGGCGGTGCACCGCTTCGCGGCGCCCATGGTGGGTGAGGGCTGCATAGGGCTCCTTCGCTACAGCATCGTGCGGGGGCGGTGACGGTTGGCCAGGTCGAAGTAGTACACCTGGTCCTCTCTGCGGGTGCAGGCGTGGGCCAGGTCGCGGTAGGCCCGCTCCAGCGCCAGCCGCAGCTCCCGCTCCTCGGGCGGGGCCCCGAAGACCCGCGGCTCCTGCGCCGGCCCGGTGAGCCGGACCGTCTCCAGCGCCTGGTGGAGGATGCGGGTCGACACCAGGTGGCGGCGGCGCGGCTCGAGCTTGAGCTCGTCGAGGCGCCCGGCCATGTGGTGCAGGTCCAGCAGCGACGGCGGGGCCGTGCGGCTGTGCAGCGCGGTCTGGATGGCCGCGGTCTGCGCGATCCCGTACTGCGCCGAGGTCTTCGGCACCTGGTGGAGCGTCGTGATCGCGTCGGTCGAGTGGCCCTCGAGGTCCAGCAGGCGCGCCCGCCCGTACGCGGCCGAGACGAACCGGTGGTCGCAGGCCCAGATCCGCGTGTAGTGCGGGAGCGCGAGGTCCCGGCGCCCGGCCAGCTCGGCGCAGGCCGCCAGCGCCAGGCGCGGGGCCAGCTCGCCGGGGAGGTGGGAGTAGACGGCGTCGAAGTGCGCCGCCGCCGTCGCGAAGTCCGCGGCCAGCAGCGAGATGGTCCCGCGCAGCCACGTGACCTGCCACGTGTTCCCCTCGCGCTGCGCGAACTGGTCGAGCGCGGCGGCGGCCTGGTGGAGCTCCCCGGCGTTGACGAGGGTCCGCACCCGCCGCAGCTGCACCTCGGGGCTCTGGGACGGCGCGGCGGCGAGCTCGGCGAGGATGCCCGCCGCGTCGGTCGCCTGGAGCGTCGCCAGGAACGCGGCCATCGGGTCGGCCAGGTCGACCATCGGCGTCGGCAGCGCGTGCGCGACGTCGAAGGGGTCGCCGACGGCGTGGACGTCGTAGTCCACGTCCGGCTCGCCGAACACCGACTGCTCGCCGCTGAACAGCGTCGAGGGCTCGAACCGCGGCTCGCCCCGCTGGACCGACAGGACCTCGTGGAGGACCCCGCGCACCTGGGTGCGCATCTCGTCGGCGTCCTGGAACCGCGAGCGCGGCTCGGCGTGGGTGGCGCGCAGCAGCAGCCGGTGGAACGCCCCGTACTCGGCGAACACCGGCGCCTCGGAGGCCGGCGGCAGCTTGTCGCGGTAGGTGCTCGTGAAGCCCTTGAAGTCGAGCGCGAGCACGGCCATCGAGCGGCCGATGGTGTACAGGTCCGAGGTCACCGACGGGCCGACGGACAGGATCTCGTCGTTGGGCACCGAGTAGCCGGGCGTGCCGTAGATCGCCGACTCCATGTCGTCGATGTGGCGCACGGCCCCCAGGTCGATGAGCTTGAGCCAGGTCTCGACGTGGATCATGTTGTCCGGCTTGAAGTCGCAGAACAGCAGGCCCCGGTCGTGCAGGTAGCTGAACGCGGGCAGCAGCTCGGCGGTGTAGGTGAGCACCCGCTCCAGCGGGAGCGGGCTGCGCTCGCCGTTCTCGTCCACCGCCTCCCGGATGTCGCGCAGGGACTTCCCGGCCAGGTACTCCATGACGATGTACGACTGGAGCTGGCCCGAGCGCGGGTCGGCGGCGGTGACGAAGTCGTGGATGTCGACCACGTTGGGGTGGTCGATGCCGACCAGGAAGCGCCGCTCGTTGATGGCGGCCTCGATCGCGTCCTCGTCGGAGGTGTTGATGAGGCCCTTGATGACGACCCACCGCTGGGTCAGGTCGTCGGCGAAGTTCTTGTCGTTGGCGAGGTAGATCCAGCCGAGCCCGCCGTGGGCGATCGCGCCGAGCACCTCGTACCGCTCCGAGAGCACGTCGCCGGGCCGGAGCGCGGGCGTGAACCAGTAGCGGGTGCGGCAGTGGGCGCAGTAGCCCTCGACGCGGCCGCCGCGGCCCGCCTGGGGCCGACCGACGGGCTTGCCGCACGAGGAGCAGAACCGCTTGTGCTCGGGCACCTGCGGGTGCTCCATGACCGCCTCTGCCGGGTCCCTGGGGGGCACCGGCGGCATGTCGGACAGGCCGCCGCGCTGGCGGGCGCTGGTGGTCGAGGAGCGCGTGACGGGGCCGGTGATCGGCTGCGGCAGCGGCGCGGCGGGGGCCCGGTGGGGCGCCGGGGGCGGCGAGATCGCGATGCTCACGGGCGCGACCTGCTGCGACTGCGCCACGTGGGCCTGCGGCGGCGCCGACACGGGCGGCACGGACGGCGACACCGGCGGCACCGACATGGGCGGGGCGGTGGTGCCCGGCGGGGCCGGCGGCGAGGGCGCGAAACCCGGCTGCGGCGGCACCGCGGGCGGGGTGCTGAGGCGCTTGCGCACGCGGAGCGTGTCGCTCTCCTCGGCGCTCGGCTGCGGCGGCTGCACCTGGCCCGGCTGGTACCGCTGGGTGTGCTCGGGCGGCGGCTGGTCGCTCATAGGCTCCCCTTAATCCCGGTACTGGGGGCTCGGCGGGGCGGCCTCCACGGCCAGCGGGCCCTCGAGCCACTCGTCGTAGGCCTGCTGCCACGTGCCCTCCGCGATGACGTCCTCGAGCGCCCCGTTCACGAAGCGCGCCAGGTCGGTGTTGCCAAGCTGCATCGCGATGCCGTAGGGCTCGTCGGAGAACGCCTCGCCGACGACGTGGAGCGTCGGGTCCTGGACGGCCATGCCCGCGAGGATCGTGTCGTCGATGGCGATCGCGTCCACGGTGCCCTGCTGGAGCAGCACCAGGCAGTCGTTGTAGTCCGGGACGGTGACCATCTCGGACTCGGCCTGCTCGGCGATGGTCCGCACCGACGTCGAGCCGTGCCCGGTGCACACCAGGTCCTCGGCGGTGAGGTCGGCGAGGCCGGTGATCCCCGAGGCCTTCGGGACGAGCAGGCGCTGCCCCGCGTGGTAGTACTCGGCGGAGAACTCGACCTCCGTCCACCGGTCGCAGGTCATGGTCATGGTCCGCACGATCATGTCGACCCGGTCCTCGTCGAGGGACGGGACGCGCTCGCTGGAGGTCATGGGCACCCAGCGGATGTCGGCGCCCTCGCCGAGGAGCTTCTCGGCGATCGCGGTGGCGATGTCGATGTCGAAGCCGGCGAGCGCGTTGGTCTCGGGGTCGCGGTAGCCCATGAGGTTCGTGGACTGGCTGATGCCGATGCTGATCCGGCCGTCGTCGTCGAGCTGGGCCCGCGCCTGCTCGGCGGTGACGGCGCCGGGGGCGTAGGACGCGAGGGCGTTGCACTCCTCGGGCGCCGCGGTCTCGACGTCGGGGTCGAAGTCGATGCCCGAGGGCAGCGGCGTGGGCACGTCGACGCTCGGCGGCTCCATGCTGGTCGGCCCCGAGCAGGCGGCGAGGACGAGGCACGCGGCCGCAGCGGCCGCGAGTCGGATCTGGTGTCGAATCATGCGTAGTACTCCGCCACTCGCATCTGGATGCCGACCGCGGCGCCGATGAGCGCGGCCAGGGACAGGGCCGCGAGCCCCGCCGCCGCGCCCGAGAGGGACCGCTGGGCGTCGCTCGTGGCCTCGACGAACCGGTCGGCGCTGACGTCGGTCGCCTCGGTCAGCGCGGTGTTGAGGGTCCTGAAGGAGGCCCACAGGCTCGTGTCGTCCTCGCCGACGGCCATGGCGACGGCGTCGGTGTACTGGCCCTCCTGGGCGAGCTTGATGACGTCGTCGTGGCCGGCGCGCCAGGTGTCGGCGGCCTCGCGGGCCGTGTCGACCTTCGCCGACATCCCGGCGTCGCCCGCGAAGGCCTCGTCGAGCCGGTCGAGCAGCCCGCCGTCCTCGGTGAGCTCGGTGAAGTGCGCCTCGTAGCGCGCGAGGGCGTCGGCGTCCTCGCCGCGGGCGATGAGCATCAGGGACTCCTCGGCGCGCGCCTGCTGGGCGGTGATCTCGGCCTGCGCGAGCAGTTCGAGCGGCCCGGCGCCCTCCTCGTGGGACCGGTCGGTGTGCCCGGCCGAGGCCAGCGACGCGAACGCCAGCCACCCCGCGAACAGCACCAGCAGCCCCGTGGCGCCCACGAGCCCGAGGTTGAACACGCGGTTGGTCTTGCGCGAGAGCCACAGCTGCGCCCACACCAGCGTTCCGAGCGCGGCGACCGCGAGGACCGCGGCGGCCCACGGGAAGGCCTGGGCGTCCGAGCGCGACTCGTTCAGCTGCCCGAGCGCGTTGTCCTGGAGGTCGTGCGCCGAGGGCAGCATCTCCTCGCGCATGAGCGTCGAGGCCTGCTCCTGGTAGGTCGCGCCGACCGGCTCGCCGAGCCGGTTGAAGGTCCGGGCGGACTCGACCAGCCCGGTGTAGACCGGCAGCCGCGCGTTCAGCTCCGCGACCAGCTGCGCGTCGTCCGCGGTCTTCACCTCGCCCGCGGCCGTGGCGAGCGCGACCGTGGCGTCGCGCAGGGCCTCGCGGTAGGTCTCGTTCATCTCGTCCGAGGGCGTGCCGGCCGTCAGGTACGAGGAGGTCGCGGCCGCGTCGGCCTGCGAGAGCGCCTGGTACAGCTGGAGGGCGGCCACCGACAGCCGGCCCGACTGGCCGGTGGTCTCCTCGATGACGGCCGACTTCGCGATGATCGCGGTCATGCCGGTGACGCCGGCGCCGAGGATCAGGGCGGCCAGGACGGCGAGCACGCCGCGCAGCTGCCCGGGCGTGTACCGCAGCGCGGCCAGGGCGCGGTCGAACCGTCCCGGAGCGGCTCCGGCGGCCGGTGCGGGCGCTTGCGCCTGCGCTGGAGGGGACTGGACGGACAACTACTGCACCTCACTAGGTTCGCGTCTCGCGAGTGTTCACGGAACCGCTGCGCTCGCCGTCGCGCGCACGTGGACGCGGCTGGAGTGTCGGGGGACTCCCACATGGTATCGGCCCGCGGCAACGGTCGCTGACGACCGTCTCGCGGCGGTCGGGGACGTGTCGGCGACGGTACCGTAGGCGCGTGACGAACGCCGAACCGGAATCCACAGTGGAAGACGAGCGCTGGATGGCCCGCGCCGTGGAACTGGCCGGGCGCTGCCCGCCGTCCGCGACCGCCTTCAGCGTCGGGGCCGTGATCGTCGCGGGCGGGCGCGCCGTCGGCGAGGGCTGGTCGCGCGCCGAGGACCCGCACGACCACGCCGAGGAGGTCGCCCTGCGCCGCGCCGGGGCGGCCGCGCGCGGCGCGACCGCCTACTCGTCCATGGAGCCGTGCGGGCGCCGCGCCTCCCGGCCCGACCCGTGCGCGCGCCTGCTCCTCGCGGCGGGCGTCGCCCGCGTCGTCTACGCCCTCGGCGAGCCCCCCAACTTCGTCGACGCGCCCGGCGGCGACGCGATCCTGCGCGGGGGCGGCGTGGCCGTGGCCGTGATGCCCGAATTCGGTGCGGCGGCCGAACGCCCCAACGCGCACCTCCTATAGCCTGGTGCACATGAGGCCACTGATCGACGCAGACCAGGCCGCCGCCCGGTCCGGAGCGGTCCGACTGGACGTCCGATGGACCCTGGGCGGGCCCCCGAGGGACGCCGACTACGCCGAGGGGCACCTGCCCGGAGCGGTCCGGCTCGACCTCGACCGCGACGTCTGCGGCCCCGCGGGCCCCGCGGGCGGGCGCCACCCGCTCCCCGACCCCGGGGCGCTCCAGGAGGTGCTGCGGGCCGCCGGGATCGACGACGACTCCACGGTCGTCGTCTACGACGACGGCGACCACATGGCCGCCGCCCGCACCTGGTGGACCCTCCGCTGGGCGGGCCTGGAGGACGTCCACGTCCTGCGCGGCGGCATCGAGGCCTGGACCGGCGCCGGGCTCCCGCTGGAGACCCAGGCGCCGCAGCCCCGGACCGGCACCGTCACCGTCCGGCCCGGGAGCCTCCCGGTGCTCGACGCCGACGGCGCCGCCGCGTGGGCCGAGGAGCGCGAGCTGGTCGACGTGCGCGCCCCCGAGCGCTACCGGGGCGAGTTCGAGCCGGTGGACCCCGTGGCGGGCCACGTGCCCGGCGCGGTCAACCTCTTCCTCGGCGAGGACGACCTCGCCGACACCGCGCGGCTGCGCGAGCGCTACGAACCGCACCCGGACGCCGCGTTCTACTGCGGCTCGGGCGTCGGCGCGGCCCGCACCGCCCTGGCCGTCACCGCGGCCGGGCTGCCGACGCCGCCGGTGTACATCGGCTCGTGGAGCGACTGGGTCGCGCAGGGCCGCGAGGCGGCCCGAGGGGAGGAGCGGTGAAGGCGCTCGCACTCGTCCCCGCCGCCATGCTGCTCGCGCTGGCGGCGTGCACCGCCGACGGCGAGGAGCCGGCCGAGGACCCGACGGACGCCCCCGCGAACGAGGCCTCCGACACCGTCCAGGAGGAGCCGGACCCGGTCGAGCTCGACCTGGCCGACGCCGAGGGCGCCTGCCCGTTCATCGACCCGGCGCTGCTCAACTCGACCACCGGCGAGGACTTCCGGTTCGCCTCGGGCGGGCCGGGCGAGGCCGCCGAGGACGAGGAGCTCCCGGCGCAGCTGACCTGCGCGGTCCAGACCGGCGAGGCCGCCTACCCGGACCTGACGCTGTTCATCATCGGCACCGACGCGAGCGCCGAGGTGTACGAGGAGGAGCTGGCCGACGGCACCGAGACGGTCGACGACCTCGGCGAGGCCGCCTACTGGATCGTGCACACCGAGGACACCGGCGCGGGCCCGGCCCTGGAGATGGGCTGGTACGACGGCGGGACCATCTTCGAGCTGCGCTACACCACGCCCGAGGGCACCGACGCGGCCGCGGTCGAGGAACTCGTGGGCGGCTTCACCGACCTGTCCAAGGGCATCTCGCAGGCCCACGCCGACGCCGGATAGGACACCGACGCGAACGCCGCCGCCGGGCAGAGCCCGGCGGCAGCGTCGTCGTTCGAACGCGGAAGGCGAGCGCCCTCCCCGCCGGGGGTGCGGGGAGGGCGCTCAGGTGCGGAGTCGAGTCGTCGCGTGCCCGTTTCCGGTGCTCGAGCCCCCGGAAGCGTGCTTCCGGCGTGTTGGAAACGTTTGCAACGCTTTGGACAGCCTACGCCGCGGTAGCGCACGGGTCAAGACTCGACACGAGGGACGTTCGCGACACGTGGTCGTTCCGCGACGCGGGAGTCAGACCGCCGGGACGGCGAAGATCTTGGCGGCGTCGTCGACCGACAGCCGGATGGTCGCCGCGCCCGAGGTCACCGCGACCTGGCCGTCGAGCCGGTCGATCGCGACCTCCGCGCCCGGGTCCACGCCCGCGTCGTGCAGCGACGCCAGCAGCTCGGGGTGGGTCTGCGCCGACTCGCACAGGCGCGTCACGCGCACCTTCGCACCGGAGGAGACCACGCTCATCGGCCGCTCGTCGGCCTCGTGCCCGACCGCGACGGCCGCCGCGTCGAGCTCCTGGAGCCCGGGGATCGTGTTGCCGTACGGCGAGCGGGTGGGGTGCTGGAGCAGCTCGTACACGCGCTTCTCGACCGAGTCGCTCATCACGTGCTCCCACTTGCAGGCCTCTTCGTGGGCCTCGGTGTAGGACATCCCGATGACGTCGACCAGGAGCCGCTCGGCGAGCCGGTGCTTGCGCATCACCGCGACCGCCTGGCGGCGGCCCTCCTCGGTGAGCTCCAGGTGCCGGTCGCTCTTGACGTTGAGCAGGCCGTGGCGCTGCATGCGCCCGACGGTCTGCGAGACGGTGGGGCCGCTCTGCTCGAGCCGCTCGGCGATCCGGGCGCGCAGCGCCGGCACGCCCTCCTCCTCGAGCTCGAGGATGGTTCGCAGGTACATCTCAGTGGTGTCGACGAGGTCCGTGGTCACAGCTTCGTTCCTTCACGTTGTCCGCCCGCAGGGCACCGAGCGGGGTGGGTCGGTAGCCGCCAGACCCCCTGTCCGCCTCAATGGTATACGGCCATCAGGCCGCATAACCACGCAGAGCCGGGGCGAACGCCGCGCTCAGGCCACGTAATCGGCGAGGCGGCCCGCGTAGTCGGGCTGGCGGAGGCGGTGCAGCGCGTTCTTCTCGATCTGCCGCACCCGCTCGCGGGAGAGGCCGAAGTCGGCGGAGACCTCTTCGAGGGTGCGCTGGCGCCCGTCGTCGATGCCGAAACGCAGGCGGAGCACGGTTTGTTCCCGCTCGGGCAGCGAGGCCAGCACGTTCGCGATGTGGCGGCGCAGCAGCGCGTACGACACCGCGTCCTCGCCGGCGTGCTCGCGCGGCAGGTGCGCGACCAGGTCGCCCAGGGCGGTCGAGTCGTCCTCGCCGACGGTCTGGTCCAGGCTCACCGGCTCCCGGTCGTAGGACATGAGCTCGAGGACCTTGCCGGGGGTGACGTCCAGCTCGGCGGCGATCTCCTCGTAGCGCGGCTCGCGGCCCAGCTCGGCCATGAGGTCCTGGCGCACGCGGTTCATCCGCTTGATCTGGTCCACGGTGTGGGCGGGCACCCGGATCGTGCGCGACTGGTCGGTCACGGCCCGGTTGATGGCCTGGCGGATCCACCAGGTGGCGTACGTGGAGAACTTGTAGCCCTTCTGGTAGTCGAACTTCTCGACGGCGCGGATGAGCCCGAGGTTGCCCTCCTGGATCAGGTCGAGCAGGCTCATCCCGGCACCGGAGTAGCGCTTGGCGACGGAGACGACCAGGCGCAGGTTCGACTCGAGCATCCGCTGCTTGGCCGCGCGGCCCTCGGCCGCGACGCGGGCCAGGTCCGAGCGGAGGTCGGGGTGGGTGATCTCGGCGATGCGGCACTCGGCCATGAGGCCGGCCTCGATGGCCTTGGCGCACTCGACCTCTTCGGAGGCGGTGAGCAGCCGGTGCTTGCCGATGCCGTTGAGATAGGCGCGAACCGGGTCGCCGGAGTACTCGGTCGCGCGCTGCGCCGGTCGCTGGGCCGGACGCTGACGGATGCTGTCGACAGGTGCCATCGAATTCGCCTTTCGCTGCATACCCCCCGTGCGGGAGAAACCGCACGTCACCCCCGGTGGGCACCGGGTGTCGGGCTACCAGCTTGCAGCGGATCCGGGGCTTTGCGACCTCCCGGCCGCAAGGGTGGCACGAAGTCGGGAGACAGCGTCAGAATTTCGGTTTCGGGGCTTCCCAGCGATACCTGATGGCCACCATCCGTACGACGAAGACCGCCGCGATGGCGATCAGCATCAGCGTCCAGTGGCCGATCCGCGACTCCCACCGCTCGCCCACCGACACGATGACCGCGCCGATCACCGCCGCCATGGCGTAGAAGTCCTCGCGCAGGACCGCCGGGATCTCCTGGACCAGGACGTCCCGCAGGATGCCCCCGCCGATTCCGGAGAGTACACCGACGATGCAAGCCGCGTACACGGCGAAGCCGTACTCCAGGCCCTTGACGGTCCCGACCACCGTGAACAGGGCCAGGCCCGCCGCGTCGAGCACGAGCATCGTCGCCCGCATGCGCGAGAGCGCCGGATGGAAGCGGAAGACGACCAGCGCGGCGGCCACGGCCACGAGCGGGTAGCGCCAGTCGGTGAGCACCAGGGGCCTGGCGTCGATGAGGACGTCGCGCACCGCGCCGCCGCCGAGGGCGCACAGCACCCCGATGACCACCACCCCGAACAGGTCCAGCCGCTTGCCGACCGCGGCGCTCGCGCCGGAGGCGGCGAAGACCGCGGTGCCGACCAGTTCGGCGACCAGGCTCATCGTGTTCGCGTCGATCTCCACAGCATCAGGCCCCACCCGAGCGTTATAGCAGGTGGGGCCGGGTAGAACGGCTCGTCTCGCGGAAGGCGGAGACTAGCCGCGCATCTTCTCGAAGATGTCCTTGCAGTTGGGGCAGATCGGGAAGCGGTCGGGATCGCGGGTGGGGACCCACATCTTCCCGCACAGCGCCTTCACCGGGATGCCGTCGACCATAGCGGCCATGAGCTTGTCCTTGGGGACGTAGTGCGAGAAGCGGTCCTCGTCGCCGTCCTCGTAGGTGTAGTTCGGCTTGGTCTCGGTCTGCTCCTCGAGCAGGGTCGAGCCGGAACCGGTCGAATCGGATCCGCCAGTGGTGGGCAGCTCGCTCACGTCAACTCACTCCTCATTCGCGGGCAAGACCCGTCAATCTTGCCACGCCGGAGCCGATAACTCCGAATCGATCATGGGACGCTCGGGCGCCTCGAGCGTCCGGGCGCGTCGGCCCCGCCCCCCGAACCGGGGCGGCTTCTCCTTCGCCAGGCGGTCGTTCGCCAGCAGGACCGCCAGCCACGGCAGGACGGCCATGCCGACCGCGCACAGCGGCAGCCACACGACCAGGAACGGCGCGTCGGCCATGACCAGGACGCCGCACAGGACCACCAGCACGATCCTGATGGACATCATGACGATGTACCGGGTCGTCCTGATCCGGCGCTCGTCCTCGACCGACATCACCGCGTCGGTGATGTTCACTGCCTTCTGCCGTGCCACCCTTCGAGCGTACGCCTGGAGCGTGCGGCAGGATCGACGGCATGAGAGCCGTGGTCCAGACCGTCAGCGAAGCCGAAGTCACCGTCGAGGGGAGGAGCGTCGGCGCCATCGGCGAGGGCCTCCTCGTCCTCCTGGGCGTCACCCACTCCGACGGCGGCGACGAGGCCCGCTGGATCGCCGAGAAGATCTGGAGCCTCAGGATCATGCGCGACGAGCGGTCGGCATCCGATCTGGACGCGCCGGTACTCCTCGTCAGCCAGTTCACCCTCTACGCCGACACGCACAAAGGCCGCCGCCCTTCCTGGAACGCCGCCGCGCCCGCGCCGGCGGCCGAGCCCCTCGTCGAGGCCGTCGCCTCCCACCTGCGAGGACTCGGCGCCCGCGTCGAGACCGGCGAGTTCGGCGCCATGATGGAAGTGCGCAGTGTCAACGTCGGCCCCAACACGATCCTCCTGGAGCGCTGAACCCGCCCGCCGCCGCGGCCTAAAATCAACCGGGTCCGCCGCCGTCCGAGAGGAGCCCGCATGATCCCGGCCGCCCCACCCGAAACGCTTCCCTCGCTTCGGGTCTGGCAGCGCAAGGCAATGGTCTCCTACCATCGGGGTCAGGCGCGCGACTTCCTGGCCGTCGCCACGCCCGGCGCCGGCAAGACCACGTTCGCGCTGCGCATCGCCTACGACCTGCTCGCCGACGGCACCGTCGACACCGTCACCGTCGTCTGCCCGACCGAGCACCTGAAGACCCAGTGGTCCGGCGCAGCCGCCCGCTTCGGCATCCAGCTCGACCCGGCCTTCAGGAACGCGCACGTCCACAACGCCGCCGACTACCACGGCGTGGTCGTCACCTACGCCCAGATCGGGGCCGACCCCGCGGTGCACCGCCGCCGCACCCTGGCCCGCCGGACCCTCGTCATCCTCGACGAGATCCACCACGCCGGGGACGCCCGCACCTGGGGCGAGGGCGTCCAGACCGCCTTCGACGAGGCCGAGCGCCGCCTGGCCCTGACCGGCACCCCCTTCCGCAGCGACGACAACCCGATCCCGTTCGTGGAGTACGAGGAGGACCCCGACGGCACGAAGCGCTCGCGCCCCGACGCCCTCTACGGCTACCGGGACGCCCTGGCCGACGGCGTGGTCCGCCCCGTCATGTTCATGGCCTACTCGGGCGAGACGAAGTGGCGCTCCAGCGCGGGCGACGAGCTCGCCGTGCGGCTGGGCCAGCCGCTCACCAAGGACCTGACGAGCCAGGCCTGGCGCACCGCGCTCGACCCGGCGGGGGAGTGGATCAAGCAGGTCATCCGGGCCGCCGACCGGCGCCTCTCCTCGCTGCGCGCGGCGGGCATCCCCGACGCGGGCGGGCTCATCATCGCCTCCGACCAGGACAGCGCGCGCGCCTACGCGGGGATCCTCAAGCGCACCACCGGCAAGAGCGCCACCATCGTCCTTTCGGATGATGTGGGCTCCTCCGATCGGATCGCCAAGTTCGCCGAGTCCGATGAGGAGTGGCTGGTCGCCGTCCGCATGGTCTCCGAGGGCGTCGACATCCCGCGCCTGTCGGTGGGCGTCTACGCCACCAACGCCCACACGCCGCTGTACTTCGCGCAGGCCATCGGCCGCTTCGTGCGCTCCCGCCGGCCCGGCGAGACCGCCTCGGTGTTCCTGCCCAGCGTCATCCCGCTGCTGAGCCTGGCCGAGAACCTCGAGGCCGACCGCGACCACGTCATCAAGGCCAAGTCCGAGGACGCCGACCCCGAACTGCTGCTGGAGCAGGCGCAGCGGGTGCTCGACGAGGGCACCGAGCTCGGCGGCCAGCGCGAGACCCTGGAGTCGAGCGCCGAACTCGACCAGGTGATCTTCGACGGCGGCTCGTTCGGCCTGCCGGTGCAGGCCGGCAGCGCCGAGGAGCAGGAGTACCTGGGCCTGCCCGGGCTCCTGACGCAGGAGCAGGTGCACCTGCTGCTCCAGAAGCGCCAGCGCGAGCAGCTGGCCAAGCAGAAGAGCGGGCCGCGCCCCCAGGCTCCCGAGCGCCCCGCCGAACCGGCGATGACCAACGCGCAGAAGCGCCTCAAGCTGCGCAAGCAGCTGAACGCGCTCGTGGGCGCCCGCTCGTTCGCCACGAACGAGCCGCACGGGAAGATCCACGCGAAGCTGCGGTCCTCCTGCGGCGGCCCTCCGAGCGCCCAGGCGACCATCGAGCAGCTGGAGGAGCGGATCGCGACGATCCGCTCCTGGTGAGCCCCCGGAGGGCCCGAACGCGCCGAAGGGCGGCCGGTCTCCCGGCCGCCCTTCGGCGTCGGCGCCGCGGCAGCGGCGCCCCGTTCTTCACCTGTACGTGTGAGGGCCCGGGCGGTCTCCCGCCCGGGCCCTCCCCTAAGTCTGCGTGGGCGTCAGTTCTCAGAGGCCATGAGGTCGGTGCCCCGCCACTCGAATTCGGGGTCTGCCGTGAAGTCGATGGCGATCGGCACGAGCTTCTCAGCGAACTGGTTCGCGTGGTGACCGCAGAAGACGAGGTCGCCGCCTTCGGCCAGGGTCACGCGAAGCTTCGCCGCGGCGCTACACCGATCGCAGCGCTCGCCCGCGATCGGACGTTCCTCCGTCTGGGGCGGGGGCGTCAGGGTGGATGTCATACCAGGTCCTCCGCTGCGTTCGGTCGCTGTGTCTATGACACAGATGGATACTTACGTCGAACCGTTGACCGGCTCGTTCCGTTCAACGCCTGCACTGTACTACCTCTTCCCGACACCGACCGACTGAGACTCGGCTCACTCGGCGGCTCGCTCGCGATAGTTGCTCCACACCGTAGCCCACGGAACGGCGATCGACAACCCGGCGCGTCCTGTGGGTACCCACCCGTTCGGGTGATACACCCCCGCTCGCGGCCTTGTTCGAAAAGCGAGTCCGCAAGCGCGGGCGGTGAAAAGCGAGTTTCGCGGCCCTGATCGAGGTAGTCAGTCGAGGTAGTCGCGCAGGACCTGGGAGCGGGACGGATGACGCAATTTGGACATCGTCTTCGACTCGATCTGGCGGATCCGCTCGCGGGTGACGCCGTAGACCTGTCCGATCTCGTCCAGGGTCCGCGGCTGGCCGTCGGTGAGTCCGAAGCGCAGCCGCACGACGCCCGCCTCGCGCTCGGAGAGGGTCTGGAGCACCTGCTGGAGCTGGCCCTGGAGGAGCGAGAAGGAGACCGCGTCGACGGCCACAATGGCCTCGGAGTCCTCGATGAAGTCGCCGAGCTGGCTGTCGCCCTCGTCGCCGATGGTCTGGTCGAGGCTGATCGGCTCGCGCGCGTACTGCTGGATCTCGAGGACCTTCTCCGGGGAGATGTCCATCTCCTTGGCCAGCTCGTCGGGGCTGGGCTCGCGGCCGAGGTCCTGGAGCAGCTCGCGCTGTATGCGGCCGAGCTTGTTGATGACCTCCACCATGTGGACCGGTATGCGGATGGTCCGCGCCTGGTCGGCCATGGCGCGGGTGATGGCCTGCCGGATCCACCAGGTGGCGTACGTGGAGAACTTGTAGCCCTTGGTGTAGTCGAACTTCTCGACGGCGCGGATGAGGCCGAGGTTGCCCTCCTGGATCAGGTCCAGGAACGCCATGCCGCGGCCGGTGTAGCGCTTGGCGAGCGAGACGACGAGGCGGAGGTTCGCCTCCAGGAGGTGGTCCTTGGCGCGGTCGCCGTCGCGGATGATCCACTCGAGGTCCCGGCGCATCTGCGTGGGGATCTCCTCGCCGCCCTCCTTGAGCTGCTTGAGGCGCTCGACGGCGTACAGGCCGGCCTCGATGCGCTTGGCGAGCTCGACCTCCTGGGCCGCGTTGAGGAGCGGGACCTTGCCGATCTGCTTGAGGTAGGCGCGGACCGAGTCGGCCGAGGCGGTCATCTCGGCGTCCTTGCGAGCCTGCTTGAGCGCTTCGGAGTCCTCCTCGTCCCACTCGAAGCCGTCCTCGTCGTCGCCGTCCTCGTCGTCCTTCTTGGACTTGCCGCGGGTCGCCGCCTTCTTCGCGGCCTTCTTGCGGGAGGCCTTCTTGGCGGGGGCCGCCGCGGCGGCCTCGGCGAGCGCGTCGTCGTCGGCGCCCGCGTTCAGCTCGGCCTCGTCGGGCTCCTCGCCCTCGGCGGGCTTCTTCGGGGCGGCCTTCTTGACGGCCTTCTTGGCGGTCGCCTTCTTCGCGGTCTTCTTGGCCGCCTTCTTGACCGGGGCGGCCTCGTCGGCATCGACCACGGCGGCGGCCTTCTTCGCAGTCGTCTTCTTCGCCGTGGCCTTCTTGGCGGTCTTGGCGGTGGCGGTGCGCGAGGAGGTGGCGGTGCGGGCGGCGGGGACGCGCTTGCGCGTGGAGGAGGAGCCGTCCACGACCACGGTGACGTCGGCCTCGGCGAGCGCGCGCAGGACCTTCTTGCCCTCGGCGGGGGAGGCCTGCACCGACTCGAGGACCTGAGCGACTGTCGCGGACGTCAGCTGCCCGTTGCTCTCTCGGGCCAGAGCGAGCAGCGAGTCGGTCAGGGAATTGACGTCTGTGCCGGTGGGACGTGCGTCAGTCACGAGCAACCTTCCGAGGCAATGGCGGGCACGGCGCGGCCGGGCTCCATGGCGGGTGAGCGTTGGATATTGGATCGGCAGCCCAGGTCGGCACACGACCGGGCAGGCGTGAATTGTAGCGCCGAAATTCGCTATCGGCCCGTCCGTGGTGCTGTTTCGAGCTGAGTTTCCGCATTTTCAGTTTCAGTGTCGCGGGCCGGGGGCGGCGGCGTCCTATTCTACCGCGCAGGTGCCCTCGGGCGGCTCGATGCCGCCGCTCTGCGCGAACGACTGGCGCGCGTCGGAGGTGGATCGGACCTCCTGGAAGCCGTCGCCGAGGATGATGGTGATGGGCTTGTCCCAGTCGAGGGAGAACTCCTGGCGCCCGCCGAGGAAGTACGCGTGCGCGTGGACGCCCGAGGCGAACTGCTCGGGTCCGAAGAACACGACCGCGGGCTCCTCGACCTTCTCGTCGGTGTCGCCCACTTCGGTGACGACGAACCCGCGGTCCTCCAATTGGGAGGCGGCCTGCTCGCCCAGGCCGGTGCGGTCGGTGCCGTTGAGGACGACCACCTCGATCTCGGAGGGGTCCGGGATGGGCGCGGTCTTGATCTCCACGGCGCCCGGTTCGCAGTCGTCGCTCGCCGACACCTGCGAGTCGTTCCGGATCGCCCACAACGTGACCAGACCCGCCACCAGCGCCAATGCGCACAACACCGTCAACGCGCGGATACGAGCGATACGCACGGCTGCCTCCCCGAATCTCCAGAACAGAGCGAACTGATCTCCGGCCCTTAGACGAGCCGACGCCCCGAAAACGTTGCCATGGGAAGGCTATCGTGCGCAGGACCTCCCCGTGGGCGAGAGGCGGTACACTCGCTCTCCCTGCCACGTAAGTGTTGTTCACCACAATGGGGATGAAAAAGTGGGGGGCATCGTGTATAGGAATGGACTGCACGCGGTAAGGTACGCCGCCTGCAGGGACGGAACCGAACCCGCCAGGAACCCGAGCCGAGCCGCCGTGTCACCCGAACACTCCGGCGGCACCCGTCGCGCTCGGGTCCGGAGCCGCAGAAGCAACCAATGGGAGTGGAAAACGATGGCAACCGACTACGACGCCCCGCGCCGGGACAAGGAAGAGAACGCCGGCCCCGACGGCATCGAGGCCCTTGCCAAGGGACGCACCGATCAATCGGGGTCGGTGGACGTCGACGAGGCGGAGGTGGCCGAGAACTTCGAGCTGCCGGGGGCCGACCTCGGCGACGAGGAGCTGTCCGTCAAGGTGCTGCCCATGCAGCAGGACGAGTTCCGATGCTCGAGCTGCTTCCTGGTCCACCACCGCAGCCAGTTCGCCAAGGAGAAGAACGGCCAGCCGGTCTGCAAGGACTGCGCGTAAGCACTGAACCGACCCCTCAGACGGCGCACGGCTCGCGGGTCCGCCCGCGGGCCGTATCGCTGCCCGGGGTCAGCCCCGCGGCCCGCCCGAGGCCGCCGCGCCTTCGAGCGCGGGCGCCAGGGCCGCCCGCAGCCGCTCGGGGCGCCGTGAGGCGACCACCCACGACGGGGTCGGGTCCTCGGGGTCGTCCAGGACGATCCGCACGCCGCGGTTGATCCACGGCCGCTGGACCACGAACGTCAGCGGGTGCAGGGCCACCCCGAGCGCGTCGGAGTAGGCCACCGGCTCCAGGACCTCGACCTCGGCGACCGCCGACATCGGCAGCCGCGCGTCGTCGACGTGGAGCCACACCTCGCCGTCGGTCTCGACCACGCGCACCGGCAGCCGGCCCATCCACCACGCGGCCGCCACGGGCGCGACCAGGATCACCAGGCTCGCGGCCACCCGCCACCAGCGCATGTCGCCCAGGTTGGACAGGGCGGCGGCGATCACCGCCGTGGCGAGCACGGCGAGCCAGCCCCCCGCCGGCAGCGACATCCGCTCGGCGTACCGTTCCCCACTCCTCATGTCTGAGACCATATCCCCGCGGCGCCGGCGCCTACCGGCCCGTACGCCGGGAGTGACGACCGCGCCGGGCCCCGCGGTGAGACCGAGACCACGCCGCCGGCCCCGGCCCCGATCGGACCGCCGTCGCCGAAGGCGGGGGCCGTGTCGCACAATTGGTAGTCCAACCGGTTGTGCGAACCCGTCTCACCGGGGGCCGCGACCCGGCGCCGAAGCGGCGCGGGCGGCCGCGGGCCGCCGGCGGGCACCGCCGACTTGCAGAGGAGAGCGAACGTGTTCAAACGGCGACGGTCGTCGAAGAAGCAGCGCCCCGCCGAGGGCGCGGTCCTCGACTCCCTGGCCGAGAGCGGCGAGGAGTACGAGTACGAGGCCACCGAGGGCCCCTACGACGTCGCCGACGCCCCCGACGACGACGTGCGGCGCATCGACCTGGGAGCGATCCGCCTGCCCGTCCCCAAGGGCGTGGGCTTCCAGGCGCAGACCGACGCCAAGGGCAACATCAGCCAGGTCCTGCTGACCACCGGCTCCTCCGCGCTCCAGCTGCTCGTGCGCGCCGCGCCCCGCAGCGAGGGCATCTGGCCGGAGTTCCGCGAGGAGCTCGCCGCCCAGGTCACCGGCCAGGGCGGGAAGGTCGAGGAGGTCGAGGGCCGCTGGGGCGCCGAGCTCATCGCCAAGGTCGCCTCCAAGAAGGGCACCAACACGGTGCGCTTCTGCGGGGTCGACGGCCCCCGCTGGTTCGTGCAGGCCACCTTCCAGGGCCAGCGGGCCCTCGACGAGGCGGCCGCCCCCGAACTCGACGAGGCCCTGCGCGACCTCGTCGTCGACCGCGGCTCGACCGCGATGCCGGTGCGCGAGCCCCTGCCGCTGAAGCTGCCGCCGAAGATGGCCGAGGAGGCCGCCGCGCGCATCGCCCAGCGCAAGGCCGAGGGCGGCGACGGCAACCGCGCCATCATCGCCGCGGGGGACACCCCCAAACCGCAGGTGCGCCGCAAGCCCTCGCCGCGCCCCAAGCGGTGAGCCCCGCCTCGGCGATGGCGCGCGGACGCCGCGACGCGGGACCGCGGCGGGGCGGCCGGTTCAGGTCCTGGCTCCGCCTGCGGGCGCTGCGGCGCCTCGCCCTGCCGCCCCAGGAGCTGCTCGCCGAGGAGATCCGGCGCGAGTCCGACCGCGACACGACGCCGGTCGACCGGTTGCGGGCGCGCGAGCTGGCGGCCGTCGC
Source organism: Glycomyces amatae (assembly GCF_020991375.1). Lineage (GTDB taxonomy): Bacteria > Actinomycetota > Actinomycetes > Mycobacteriales > Micromonosporaceae > Glycomyces > Glycomyces amatae. Next base: position 19,337 of record NZ_JAJLQZ010000005.1, read on the forward strand.
CGGGCGCCTCAAGACCGTCGTGCTGCGCGCCGACGGGCGCTCGCCCTCGGTCGAGGCGGAACTCTTCGACGGCACCGGACAGGTCGCATTGGTCTGGATGGGCCGACGGCGTATCGTGGGCCTGGAGGCCGGGACCAGGCTCGTCGCCCGCGGCCGCGTGGCCCGCCTGGGCGACGGACGCCTCGTGATCTACAACCCGACCTACGAGCTGCGCCCCTGAGCGCGGACCGGCCAATCGAACTGGAAGGCCCGCATTGAGCACCGAGACGCCGACCCGCAAGCCGGACCCCGATCCGGACGAGGCCAGGGGCGAGGACGAGCTCCCGCCGTTCACCGAGCAGCTCTCGCAGCAGCTCGGCGGCGTCAAGGGCGTCGTCGAGGCCGCGGTGCCGATCACCCTGTTCGTGGTGCTCAACCCGCTCCTGCCCGACCGGATGGGACCGCTGAGCGGCCTCCAGTGGGCGATCGTCATCTCCGCGGCGAGCGCCCTGGCCATCGCCGCCTGGCGCGCGATGCGCAGGGAGTCGGTCCGACACGCGCTCAACGGCCTGTTCGGCATCGCCCTGGGCGCGTTCCTCGCCTGGCGGTCCACGGACGCGCGCGACTTCTACCTGCCCGGAATCATCCAGGGCGCGATCTACGGCGTCCTGCTCGTCGTCTCGGCGCTGGTGCGCCACCCGATCATCGGCTGGATCTACGCCGTGGTCGCCCAGGGCGGCAAGAAGGAGTGGCGCCAGAACAAGCCGCTGGTGGACGTCCTCAGCCGGATCACGATCCTGTGGGGGGTCGTGTTCATGGCCAAGAACGCCCTGCGGATCTGGCTGTACCTCATCGACGCCGAGAACGCGCTCGGCCTGGTGACGCTCTTCGGCGGCTGGCCGGTCACGATCGCGCTGACGGCCTTCACGATCTGGGCGGTGCGCCGCCACATGAGGGCCTCCGGGGACACCACGGGCATCGAGGGCACGGTCGTCGACACCGCGCCCGCGCCGCGGCCCGAGCACGGCTGACGGCGCGGAGCCGAGGCCCCGCGCCGTCCTCGAGCGTCTGCCGGCAGGGGGCACCCCCTAGCTCGGCAGGCAGTCGAACTCGGGTGCCGCGCTGATCTCCCCGGAGACGTTGATCCCGAACTCGATCGAGCCGCCGACCGGTATGGCCTGGTTCCAGCCCACGGGTTCGGCCATCTCCATCCCGCCCATGGTCGAGTGCTCGGCGTTCCACACCTGGGACACCGCCACGCCGCTGGGCCACGTCCAGTGGAGCATCCAGTTGTGGATGGCCTGCGTGCCGGTGTTGGTCACCGTCACGCCGACCGTGGCGCCCGAGCCCCAGCTGTTGACCGTCGCGGTCGCGGTGCAGGCGTACCCGCCCGGCCCGCCCGTGGTGGGCTCTTCGCCCGGCTCCTCGGTGGTCGGCTCCTCGGTGGGCTCGGGGTCCTCGGTCGGCTCCCCGGTGGGCTCCTCGTTGGGCTGGCCCTCGCCGAACCACACGTCGGAGCAGGAGTAGAACGACTGGTCGAAGTGGCTGGCCTGCCAGATCATGTACACGATGTGGTGGCCCGACCGGCCCGGCGCGGAGACGTCGATGTCGACGAGGGTGCCGCCGCCCGAGGGCGGGGTGCGCCCGACGCCCGGGTCGATGTCGCCGGTGTCCGCGACCAGTTCGAGGTCGGCCCAGTCGAGGGCGTCGTTCTCGGCGTCGTACCCCTGCTCGGTGACGTAGATCCGGTAGTAGTCGGCGCCGTGGTTCGCCTGGTCCCAGTTGGTGAACGTGAAGTTCGAGTCCACCTGGGTGGTCTTCCACGCGCCCGGGTCGTCGAGGGGCGCGTACCGGGTGCCCCCCGTCTGCCCGCCGCTGCACAGCTGGTTGTCGGGGATGGCGCCCTGGTGGTCGCCGCCGACCTGCTCGCGGTAGAGGCCGTTCCAGTTCCACATGGCGCTGGGGTCGTTCTGCCAGGCGGCCCAGCACATGGGGTCCTCTTCGGCCATGGCCGGGTTCTGGAAGTCCGACCCCCACCGCTCCCAGCAGCTGTAGTGCCGCGAGGAGGGGCCGATGGCGGTCCCGTGGCCCGAGGCGGGCTGCACGAACAGGACCGCCGCGGCGCCGGCCGCGACGAGCGCGGCGACGAGGACGACGAGGCCGCGGAGGCTCATCCGGCGCGGTCCGCCCTGCCGGGGCGGGTCGAGCCGGTGGAGCCCGAAGCGTTTGACATTGATCATGATAGCGCTCCCAAGATATAGGCGCATTGAGAACTTTCAATGTAACTGTTCTAGAGCGCGCTAGTGAACCCTGCGGGCGTTATTTTCGATGATCGACCCATCGAATTCACCGCAGGTCCGACCCGCGAGGCGCTCCGCGTCCCCCTGGAGGCGCCGCTCCCGCGGAACCCGCCCCGCGGCGCGCGGACACGGCGAGGGCGCCGACATCGTCGACCCCTCGCCTTCCCCCGCCCCGCGGGCGCGCGGACGCGGCCCCGGCCGCGAGGGCCGGGGCCGCGTCGTCGCCGCTGCTCCAGAGGTGGAACCTCCTAAGCGGAACCTCCTAAGAGGCGAGGCAGTCGAACTCGGGCGCCTCGCTGATCTCACCGGAGACGTTGAAGCCGAAGGACACCGAGTCGCCCGGCTGGATCGCCTGGTTGTACCCGACGGGCGCCGCCATCTCCATCTCGCCCATCGTGGAGTGCTCGGCGTTCCACATGTTGCTCACCGAGACGTCCGCGCTCGCCCAGGCCCAGTGGAGCATCCACGAGTTGACCGTCCGGGTGCCGGTGTTCGCCACGGTGACCGTGACCGTGGCCCCCGAGCCCCAGCTGTTGACCGAGGCGGTGGCCGCGCAGCTCAGGTCTCCGGGCTGCTCGGTCGGCTCCTCGGTGGGCTCTTCCGTGGGCTCCTCGGTGGGTTCCTCAGTGGGCTCCTCGGTCGGCTCCTCGCTGGGGCCGCCGTCGCCGAACCACACGTCCGAGCAGGAGTAGAAGGCCTGGTCGATGTGGCTGGCCTGCCAGACCACGTAGACGATGTGGTGGCCGGTGCGCCCGGGGGCGCTCACGGGGATGTCGACGGCCTCGCCGGGCTGGTAGACGCCGGTCGAGACGACCCGCTCGAGGTCGGCCCAGTCGAGGGCGTCGGTCTCGGCGTTGTAGCCCTGCTTGGTGACGTACACCCAGTAGTAGTCGCCGCCGTGGACGGCGGTGTCCTCGTAGTGCAGGTTGAAGTTGTTCTCGAGCGGCGTCGTGTGCCAGGGGCCGGCGGCGTCGAGGGAGTTGTAGCGGCCGCCTTCGGCCTGGCCGCCGGAGCAGAGCTGGTTGTCGGGGATGCGCGACTCGTGCTGGCCCTGCATCCCCTCCCGGAGGAGGCCGTTCCAGTTCCACATGGTGTTGGGGTTGGCCTGCCAGGCCTGCTGGCACATGGGGTCGGTGTCGCCCATGTCGGGGTTGAGGTGGTCGTCACCCCACCGCTCCCAGCAGCTGTACTGCCGGGAGGGGGGACTGGTGGCGGTGCCGTGGCCGGCGGCCGGCTGTATGAAGAAGAACGCCGAGGCGCCCGCGGCCGCGAGTGCGGCGACGACGACGATCACCTGCTTGAGGCGACGTCGGGAAGACTTGAACATGGTAGCGCTCCCAATCCGAAAGAAAATTGATAACTATCAATGTAACGTGATCAGGGTCGCCTGTAAAGTCCGGAACCGCCCTTTCCCCGCGCGCCCCTCAGCGGCGCTTGCCCAGGATCACCGAGCGGGTGTCCTCCTCGGCGTCCTCATGGCACACGAACACCAGCTCGTCACCCGACTCGAGGGTGTCGTCGGGCGTCGGCGCGATGACCCGCCGGCCCCGGATGATCGCCACCAGCGCGCAGTCGTGCGGCAGCGGCACCTCGGCGACCCGCTTGCCCACGTGCGGCGCCTCCGGCGGCAGCGTGATCTCGACCAGGTTCGCCTGCGACTGCCGGAAGGTCAGCAGCCGCACCAGGTCGCCGACGCTCACCGCCTCCTCCACGAGCGCGGCCAGCAGCCGCGGCTTGGAGACCGAGACGTCCACGCCCCACTCCTCGTTGAACAGCCACTCGTTCTCGGCCCGGTTCACCCGCGCGACCACGCGCGGCACCGCGAACTCCGTCTTCGACAGCAGGCTCACCACCAGGTTCACCTTGTCGTCCCCGGTCGCCGCGACGGCCACGTCGCACCCCTCCAGGTGCGCCGAGCGCAGCACCTCCAGCTCGCACGCGTCCGCGAGCAGCCACTCGGCCTCCGGCACGCGCTCGGGCCGCATCGAGTCGGGGTCCCGCTCGATCAGGAGCACCTGGTGGCCGTTGCCGACCAGCTCGGCGGCGATCGAGCGGCCCACGTTCCCGGCCCCTGCGATGGCGACCCTCATGCCGCACCCCCCTGCGGGACCGCGCCCGCGATCTGGCGGATCTTCGCCTCGTCCCCGTCGGCCACCAGCATGTACACCTGGTCGCCGTCCTGGAGCACCGTCGAGGCCGTCGGCAGCGTCGCCCGCCCGAACCGCGTCACGTACGCCACCCGGTGCCCCGTGGCCTGCTCCAGCGCCGACAGCGGCAGCCCGTACCAGCCCTCGTCGCACAGGACCTCGACCATCGACAGCGACGCGGTCGGGTCCCGCCACAGCGGCTCCTGCCCCTCCGGCAGCAGGTGGCGCATGAGCCGGTCGGCCGTCCACCGCACCGTCGCCACCGTCGGGATGCCCAGCCGCTCGTACACCGTGGCGCGCTGCGGGTCGTAGATGCGGGCGATGACCTTCGGGACGCCGTAGTTCTCGCGCGCCACCCGCGCGGCGATGATGTTCGAGTTGTCGCCCGAGGACACCGACACGAACGCGTCGGCGCGGTTGATCCCCGCCTTCGCCAGGACCTCCCGGTCGAACCCCACGCCCCGCACGGTCGTCTCGTCGAAGTCGGGGCCGAGCCGGCGGAACGCCTTCGGGTTCTGGTCGATGATCCCGACCGTGTGCCCGCGCTCGACCAGGCCGCGCGCCAGGGACGAGCCCACGCGCCCGCACCCCATGATGACCACGTGCACGCGGATCACCCCTTCCCTACGACGACGACGTGACCATACCGCGCCCGCGGCCCCGACAGGCCCGCACCGAGCCCGCGGATAGAAGCCGGACGATACGCTACGGCCGTGACCCGGTCCTTGTCCGTCTTCAAACGGCTGCTCGTCGGCGAGCCGTTCGCCTCCGGGCACCGCCGGCCCTCGCTGGTGCTCTCCAAGCGCTACGCGATCCCGCTGCTGGCCGTCAACCCGATCTCCTCGGTCGCCTACGCCCCCGAACAGGTCTTCCTCGTCCTCGGCGCCGCCGGGACCGCCGCCTACGCCTTCTCCATCTGGACCGGCGTCGCCGTCGCCGCCGTCATGGTCGTCGTCATCGCCTCCTACCGCTACACCGTCCAGGCCTACCCGGGCGGCGGCGGCGACTACCGGATCGTCGCCGCCAACTTCGGGCCCCGCGCCGGACGCCTGGCCGCCGCCGCGCTCGTCCTCGACTACATCCTCACCGTCGCCGTCTCGACCGCCGCCGCCGTCGCGGCCCTCGACGCCCTCTGGCCCGCCCTCCACCCTTGGCGCGAGTGGATCGCCGTCGCCGCCATCGCGGTCCTGGCCGCCTACAACCTCCGTGGCCTGCGCGTCTCCGGGCGCTTCGCCGCCGGCGTCACCCTCGCGTTCGTCGCCGGCATGGCCGCCCTCCTCGCCGTCGGCTTCGCCCGCATCGGCGGCGGCGAGGACCTCGCCGCCGCCTCCGCCGGCTACGAGACCGCCGAGACCAGCGAATGGACCGCCGCGGCCCTGCTCGTCCTGTGCGCCAGGGCCTTCGCCGCCGGGTCCGTAGCCCTCACCGGCATCGAGACCTTCACGACCCGCGTCCGCTTCTTCCGGCCCCCTCGCGGGCGCAACGCCGCCGCCGCGATCACCGCCGTCGGCGGCGCCACCCTCGCCCTGTTCATCGGCATCGTCGTCCTCGCCAAGCTCACCGGCGCCCAGTCCTCCGCCGAGCCCGGCCCCGCCGACTACCTCGCCCACCCGCTCATCGCCCAGCTCACCGACGCCGTCTTCGGCGCCTCGCCCGCCGCCCTGTGGCCGATCATGCTCGCCACCGCCGGGGTCCTGCTCCTGGCCGCCAACACCGCGTTCGTGGGCTTCCCGCAGCTCGCGTCGATCTTCGCCGGGGACTCGCTCCTGCCGCGCCAGCTCCACAAGCGCGGCGACCGGCTCGTCTACTCCAACGGCATCCTCATCCTCGCCGTCGCCGCCGCGTTCCTCGTCCTGCTCTTCGGCGGCGGCGCGCACGACCTCATGGACCTGTACATCGTCGGGGTCTTCCTCTCGATGGCCCTGGCCCACGCCGCGATGGTCCGTCACTGGCGCGGCGTCCTCGACGTCGAGCGCGACCCCGCCCGCCGCCGCCGCGCCCACCGCGCCCGCGCCACCGCCCTCGCCGCGGCCGCCGCCTGCGCGGCCGTCCTCGCCATCGTCGTCCTCGCCGACCACCGGCGCGGCGGCTGGATCGCGGTGCTCGTCATCGGCGGCTGCTACCTGCTCATGCTGTTCATCTCGCGCCACTACACGGCCGTCCGCGAGGAGATCGAGCTGCCGCCTGGCAAGCCGCGCCTGCCCGCCCGCAGCCACGCGGTCGTGCTCGCCTCCAGCGTGAACCTGCCGCTGATGCGGATGCTCGCCTACGCCAGCGCGGCCCGGCCCGACACGATCACCGCGCTGACGGTGAACGTCGACGCGGCCGCCTCGCGCCAGCTCCTCGCCGAGTGGGACCGGCGGGGCTTCACGGTGCCGCTGACGGTGGTCGACTCCCCGTACCGGGAGATCACCGGGCCGATCGTGGACTACGTGAAGGAGCGGCGCCGCGGCGCCCCGCGCGACGTGGTCACGGTGTACCTGCCCGAGTTCGTGGTCGGCCAGGGCCGCCAGAAGGGCCGGGTGCGCCGCGGCTACTTCAACTGGACGACGAACCTGCTGCACAACCAGACCACGAAGGCCATCCGGCGCCAGCTGAAGTACGAGGCGGGGGTCATGATCTGCATCGTGCCGTGGATCCTCGGCGAGAGCACCGAACCGCCCCCGCTGCGCCGCGTCCACCGCTGAGCGCCGCAACCGGCGACCGCGCCGCCCGCCCCGTCGCGAGCGGAGCCCACGGCCCGGTCGTCGCGGTCGCCGCCCCGGCCCGCCCTGTCGCGAGCGGGGCTCACTGTCGGCCCCGGGGGATACGGTCGGTTCAGGGGATTCACACCGCGATGTCACACCCGCGTGGTAAGCGGCGGCCGGCCCCGAGGCTCCCCGTATCCTGGCGTGCGGCCCGACGCGGGCCGGACCGCCCGAACACCGAGTGCTTGAGGATGAGGACGATGATCGTCACCGTTGGAGACGTCGCCGCGGGCGGCCACTGCGTGGCCCGCGTGGACGGCGAGGTCTACTTCGTCCGCCACGCCCTGCCCGGCGAGACCGTCCGCATCGAGGTCAACGAGCGCAAGAAGCGGTTCGCGTTCGCCGACGCCGTCGAGGTCCTGGAGGCCTCGCCCGACCGCGTCGAGCCCCCGTGCCCCTGGGCCGGGCCCGGCAAGTGCGGCGGCTGCGACTTCCAGCACGCCGCCCCCCAGGCCCAGCGCCGCCTCAAGGCGAAGGTCCTGTTCGACCAGCTCACTCGCATCGGCGGCGTCGACCCGGCCCTCCTCGAAGGCGTCGAGGTCGAGGAGCTGCCCTGGCCCGAGGGCGCGCTCGGCTGGCGCACCCGGATGCAGTACGCCGTGGACGAGGCCGGCCGCCCGGGCCTGCGCGCCCACAAGTCGCACACCGTCGTACCGATCGACAGGTGCCCCATCGCCACCGAGCGCATCCGCGAGTCCGACGTGCTCGCGAAGCAGTGGGACGGCATGGGCGCCGTGGGCGTGGTCGACGCCGACGACGACGAGCTCGCCGTCTACACGCAGCTGCGCCGCACCGCCCGGCCGCACCACAAGAGCGGCCCCCGGCAGGTGCACCAGACGGTCGGCGGGCACCGGTTCGAGATCGGCTTCGACGGGTTCTGGCAGGTCCACCCGGCCGCCGCGCCCGCGTTCCTGGACTGCGTGCTGGACTTCCTCCAGCCGCGCGAGGGCGAGTCGGCGTGGGACCTGTACGCCGGGGCCGGGCTGTTCGCCGCCGGCCTGTCGGCCGCCGTGGGCGACACCGGCCGCGTGGTGGCGGTCGAGAACGCGCCCGCCTCGCGCACCGCCGCGAACCTCGCCGAGTACAAGAACGCCGGGGCGATCGAGCAGGACGTGGCCGCGATCGCGCCCGACCTCGGCGCGGTCGACCTCGTGGTCCTGGACCCGCCGCGCAGCGGCGCGGGCCCGGAGGTCGTGGTCGCGCTGGGGGAGGCCCGGCCGCGGGCGATCTGCTACGTCGCCTGCGACGCGGGCGCCCTGGCGCGGGACGCGAGCGACCTCGCGATCGAGGGCTACGAGCTCAAGCGCCTCCGCGCCTTCGACGCGTTCCCGATGACCCAGCACTTCGAGACGATCGCCCTGTTCGAACCCGTCGACTGACCGGGCCGCTGCCGCCCGGCCGCGCTGTCGAGCGGCCGGTCCGCGCGATGGGGTAGCGTAATGCGGCACCTGACCGCCCTGCTCGGAGCCGATCGATGACCAACTCTCCCTACACTTCCGGACCCGCCGACCACGGTCGGCCCCCGCAGCCCGGCCCTGCCGCGCACCCCGGCGGCCCCACCGCTGCGCCCGCCGGGCCCGCGCCGCTGTCCTTCCAGTACCAGCCGCACGACCCGCGCGCGACCTTCGCGCCCGGGCAGCCCGCCGGGCCCGTCCTGCCGCCGCCGCCCACGTTCGCCCAGCGCTGGGGCTTCACCGGCGCGGACGGCCGCCCGCGGCAGGTCACCGTGATCCTCCAGTCGCTGTGGCTCGGGCTCGCCGCCGCCGTGCTCGCCCTCGTCATCGGCCTCGCCGCGGCGAGCGGCGCCTTCTCGCTCGCCGCCGGCCTCGCGCTCGGGCTCCTCGCCGCCGCCGCGAGCCTCATCCTGATCTGGGCCTTCGCCCGAGAGCGCCTGGGCCGCTTCGGCCTCCAGAACCCGCGCCATCCCGTCTACATCGGACTCGGCATCCTGGCGCTCAACGCGCTCGTCGGGCTCTTCAGCGTCTGGAAGTTCGTGCCCGCACTCGTGCAGCTCGCCGCGGCCGCGCTCGTCCTGGTCCTGCTCTTCACCCGCCCGGCGCGCGCCTGGCTCCGCGACCGCAACCAGCCCCGCAAAGAGAAAGAGGAGGAGCGGCGCCCGCTGCCGGGCGAGGACTACCTGGCCGGTCAGCCGCAGCAGCAGTCCCCTTGGCCCGGAACGCAGCCGCCGCCCGGCGGCGGATACCACGCCCCCGGCGGGAACCCGCCGCGCTAGCGCCGCCCCCCGCCGAGGCCGGCGGGAGGCGCGGGACCGGCTGCAACGGGCGACCGCAGCCGAGCGGCCGCGACGGGCCCGGCGGCGCCGGGCCGCCCGGTCGCGGGGTCTCCAACGGCCGCAACGGGTCCGTTCAGTCGCAGCCGCAGGGGCAGCAGTCGCACGAGCAGCAGTCGCACCCGTCCCGGCAGCAGCCCTCGCGCCTGCGCCGCGACCACGGCCCCTCGTAATGCTCCCGGCAGCACATCTGGCAGGTGCAGCACAGGACCGTGAACGCGCACAGCCCCGAGAAGAAGTTCCGCGGCCGGTGCCGGTAGTAGTGGTCGTCGTCGTAGTCGCGCCGGTACTCCCGGCGCTCGCGGTAGCGGCGGTAGTCGCGGCGCTCGGCGCGCGGATAGGTCGCGCACGTCGAGCCGAACGTCTTCGCGACCGCATGGTGCGCATAGCGGTCGAGCAGCAGCCGCGACAGCGTCTCGTCCACGAGGGACGCCGACTCGAGGGCCGCCTTCATGTCCTCGAGCGCCCCGCGCGCCAGCGGGCGCGCCGCGTCGACCCCGGCGCCGGTGGCGGCGAGGGGGTTCCACGCGCCGCGCTCGGCGTCCTCGTCGAAGTCCTCGGCGGCGTCGAGCAGGTGCGCCAGGCGGCCGAAGGCGGCCCCGGCGCTGCGGAACGCCCCGGCGTTCTCGGGCCTGCCGCCCAGGACCGCCGCGTGCGCGAACAGCTCGGCGGTGGCCGTCTCGGTCGGGGCGGTGACGTCGGTGAGCGCGGTGCCCGGTCCGGCCGCCGACTCGACCTCGCGCTGCCGCCCGATCGCGGCGGCGAGCGGCTCGACGTCCAGCCCGATGGACTCGCCGATCGCGATCGCCTTGGCGCGCAACCGGTCCGCGCTGAAACCGGCGAGGCCCCGGGCGCCCGGCCGGGCGGCGAGGCCGTCGCCGTCCTCGACGTGGTCGCGGATCTTCGCGGAGGCGAGCAGGAGCGAGGCGGTCGCGGCCAGCCGGGGCCCGCCGCCGGTCGCGATGCGCTGGCGCCGCATCCCGCGCAGCGCGCAGGGCCCGGCGTCGCGCGCGCCCGACTCGTCGCCGAGCTGGGCTTCGACCAGCACCGACAGGGCCAGGGCGTCGTAGTTCGTGGTGAGCCGTGCGAGGTGCCCGGCATCGTCGCGGAGTTCGAGGCAGAGGCCGCAGAAATGCCCCATCCAGCGGGGTTTGAGGTCTTCCGGCGTGCGTGAGGGACAGGGCGAGAGGATGCCGAACACAGGTCTCCTAGCTCGTCGGCAGACGTGGGAGCGGCGCGGCGGTTCGGCCGCGGCTCGCTGTCGGAGCATCATACCGGTGGGACGCAACGCGACCGCCGAGCGCGGGTCGGCGGTCGCGTGCGGGAGGTCGGAAAGGTCTGCGCTCGCGGGCCGCGGACCCGCGGAGCCTGCGAACATATTAGCACACCTGCATGAATTCGGAGGTGTGTTCGAGCCGCGCCGGGCCCGCGGGACGGCCGCCCCGCGGGCCCGGCGGTCAGCCCAGCGGCTCCAGGTCCTCGGGCATCTCGTCCCAGGTCAGGCGCACGTGGGCGAGGGTGCCGAACCCGAGCGTGTCGTACCCGCCCGAGGTGGAGCCGTAGTCCCCGCCGCCGCCCTCGGGGCTGTTCGCGCCGCACATGTCGGCCACGTTCGGCATCGCGAAGCCCCGGCGGGAGGTGTAGTGGTGGAAGACCATCTCCCACACCGGCCGCGCCTGCCCGCGCCCGCCCGAGCCCATCGCGGTGTGCTCGCGGTAGGCGCAGTTCTGGCCGGTGCCCCAGCTGTACTTCGTGAACGGCAGGTCGTCGTGGCCGCGGTTGTACCGCGCCACGTACTCGGCGGCCTTCGCGAAGGCGTTGCCGTCGGCGCCGTACAGGTCGACGCCCTGGTTCCAGGCCATCTCCATGAACGTCGCCATGAGCCCGATCCCCATGATCGAGTGCCCCTGGTCGCGGCCGCTCTCCTGCCACTGGGCCAGGCCGCCGTCGTACGTGAAGGGGACGGCGTTCCCGATCGAGCCGTTGCCCTCGCCGTTCCAGAAGTAGTCGATCGCCTCGTCCACGACGCCCTGGTCGTCGCAGAGGATGCCGATGGCGAGCTTGCTCGCCATGTTGCACAGGTCCCAGTTGGCCCAGTAGTTGGTGATGCACGCGTCGTTGTGGCCGGTCAGGAACGACTCGTTCATGGGCAGGAAGACGCCCGTCATCATGTCCTGGAACGCGCCCAGGTCGAAGCCGCTCTGGCCGCGGACGATGTCGGCGGCGGCGCAGAACTGGTACCCGTAGATCCCGGCCGCGAGGAACCGGTCGGCGTTGCCCTGGACGCTCTCGAGCGTCGAGGACCAGGCGTTGAGGATCTCGATCGCCTTGTCGCGGTGGGCGGTCCCGCCGCCGACCTTCCAGCGCAGCGCGTTCTGGTAGGCGGCGTGGACGTCGTTGTACAGCTGCGGGTAGTTCTGGCCGGTGCCGCCGCGGATGATCACCGCGGTGGGCCGGGCCGTCCAGGTGCTCTGGGCGCGGCCGTTGGCGGTGAGCCGGTTCCAGCCCGAGAGCCACGGTTCGAGGCCCGCGTCGACCTTGGCGGCCATGCGGTCGAAGTCGGCCTGGGTGTGGAGCATCCCGGGGTGGACGGCGAGGGCGCCGGCGTCCTCGGCGCTCTCCTGGGCCCGGGCGATCCGGAGGCCGCCGGCGCCGGCGGCGGCGAGGCCGCCCGCGGCGGCCGCGCCCTGGAGGAGGCGGCGGCGCCCGAGTCCGGTTGCGCCCGAGGGGGCCGCGGGCTCGGCGGGAAGTGCTGTTCGTTGACCTGACATGGTGCTCCTATGCGCCATGCGGTGCGCGATGCCGGGGAATGCCACCGCTGAACTGCGGCGCCGGTCCGGGGGACCGGCGCCGCTCGCCATCGTAACCTATATATCAACAATTTTCAATACAATTGAACGGTTTCCGAAGGCGGCGTGCGGGACCGGCCGGGCCGGTCCCGCATCGCGCTACGCGATGAGCTCGCTGAAGTCGTTCTCGCCGAGCCACGCGGTCACGCCCGCGGGGACGTCACCCTCGTGGTCGGTGAAGACCGTGTTCTCCAGGTCCGCGAGCTGGTCGTCGGACAGCTTGAACTTCGCGAGCGCCTCGGAGACGTCCGCGAACTCCTCGCTGAAGCCCAGGTGCGCGAGCGTGTTGATGGTCTCGACGTCGCCGAGGGACCCCTCGGGGTCCTCGAGGTTCTTCAGGTCGTACTTGGCGTACGCCCAGTGCGGCTGCCACAGCGTCACCACGATCGGCTCCTCGGCCGCGATGGCCGAGTCGAGCTCGCTGAGCATGGACGCCGTGGAGGAGGTCTTCAGCTCCAGGTCGGTGATGCCGTACGTCGGGATGGCCCCCTGGACCGCCTCGGTCAGGCCCGCGCTGGGCTCGATGCCGATGATCTCGCCGCCGAAGAGCTCGGCGTTGTCGTTGAGCTCGGTCAGGGAGTTCACCTGGTCGACGTAGGCGGGGACGGCCACGGTCAGCGCGGCGTTGGAGTTCCACTCGCCGAGCTGCTCGAGCTGGTCGCCGTACTCCTCCATGTAGGTGGCGTGGGTGATCGGCAGCCAGCCGTCGAGGAACACGTCGACGTCCCCGTTGGCCAGGCCCTCGAAGAGGAGGCCCGCCTCGGCGAACTCCTGCGTGGTGACCGTGTACCCGGCGCTGGTGAGCGCCTGGTGCCATAGCTCGGTGGCGACGATGCCCTCGTCCCAGCCGGGGATGACGCCGAGGACGATCTCGCCTTCGCCTTCGGGCAGGCCGAAGTCGATGTCCGAGGAGTCGGGGGCGTCGCCCCCCTCGCTCTCGACCGAGCAGGCGGTCAGGGTGGCGGTCAGGGCGACGGCGGCACCGGTGGCCCAGGCGCCTTTCATGATCGAACGACGACGCATGTTTCCTTCTCTCTCCCGCGGGGACACGCGGGTTCTCATCCTTGGTGTGGGTGTGTGCTTTCGGAGCGGTCTACTGTGCGAACCGCGCGGCCTTGGCGACCGGGGTGCGGTCGGCCAGGCCCTGCATGACGCGGTCGAGGAAGATCGCGAGGATCACCACGGCGATCCCGGCGTTGAAGCCCTTGGCGATGTCGACCCGGCCGAGCGCGGACACGATGTCCTCGCCGAGCCCGCCGCCGCCGACCATGCCCGCGATGACGACCATCGACAGCGCCAGCATGATGACCTGGTTGAGCCCGGCCATGATCGTCGGCAGCGCCAGCGGCAGCTTGACGCGCACCAGCGTGCGGGACGGCGAGGAGCCGAAGGCCTGGGCGGCCTCGACGACCTCGCGGTCGACCTGGCGCAGGCCCAGCTCGGTCAGGCGCACGCCGGGGGGCATGCAGAAGATGATGGTGGCGATGATCCCCGGCGTCTCGCCGACGCCGAAGAGCATGACCACGGGCAGCAGGTACACGAACGCCGGCAGCGTCTGCATGAAGTCGAGGACCGGGCGCATGACCGCGGAGGCGGCCCGGTTCTCCGAGGCGAGGATCCCGATGGGTATCGCCAGCAGCGTGGCCAGGGCGGTGGAGACGACGACCATCGCGAGGGTCGACATCGTGTTGTCCCAGTAGGGCGTCCAGGCGACGACGAACATGCCGGCGCCGACGACCGCGGCGAGCCTCCAGCCCTTGGCGGCGTAGGCGATCCCGGCGAAGACGAGGATCATCAGGCCCGAGGGCAGCCACAGCAGGGCGTCGGCCAGGGCGAAGTAGAGGGACTCGAGGAAGGTCTCGACCCCGTCGAACAGGGGCGACCACGCGCTGCGGAGCCACCGGATGAGGCCGTCCATCCAGTCGCCGAGCGGCATGTCGGGCAGGGGTTTCCAGACGTACGTCCAGAACCAGTCGCGGATGTATTGGATCATGCCGGCCGGGCCTCCTGGCTGTCGTCTTCGCGTTCGCCGTCCGTCCCGGGCTCGAACGCCAGCGACCTGATGATGGACCTGGGCGTGACCACCCCGAGCGGGTCGTCGTTGCCGTCCACGACCAGCAAGGGGTCGGGGGAGCTCAGGACCGGTTCGTACAGTTCGTTCACGGTCACGCTGGACTCGACCGTGGTCAGTTCGCCGGTGTCCGCGGCGTGGTACGGCTCCATGACCGCCTCGGCGGTGAGCACGCGGCTGCGGTCGACGTCGGCGGTGAACTCGGCGACGTAGTCGTCGGCCGGGCGCATGAGGATGTCCTCGGCCGTGCCGATCTGCTTGACCTCGCCGTCGCAGATGGCGATCCGGTCGCCGATGCGCATGGCCTCGTTGAGGTCGTGGGTGATGAAGACGATGGTCTTGCCCAGTTTGGACTGGAGGTCGAGCAGCTGGTCCTGCATCTCCTGGCGGATGAGCGGGTCCAGGGCGCTGAAGGCCTCGTCCATGAGCAGGATCTCGGTGTCGGCGGCGAGGGCCCGGGCCAGGCCGACGCGCTGCTTCATGCCGCCCGAGAGCTGTGCGGGCAGCTTGCCCTCGTGGCCGGACAGGCCCACGAGCTCGACGGCCTCCCTCGCGCGCTCCAGGCGCTCGGCCTTGCCGAGGCCCTTGATCTCCAGGCCGAACGCGACGTTCTCGACGACGGTGCGGTGGGGCAGCAGCGCGAAGTGCTGGAAGACCATGCTGATCTTCTCGCGGCGCAGGCGGCGCAGCTCGGGGGGCGTGAGCGAGCCGAGGTCGACCCCGGCGATCTCGATCGTGCCCGCGGTGGGCTTGATGAGGCCGTTGAGCATCCTGATCAGGGTCGACTTGCCGGAGCCGGAGAGTCCCATGACGACGAAGATCTCGCCGGGCTCGATCGACCAGTTGTGGTCGATGACCGCGGCGGTGACGTTCTTGGCGCTCAACTGGTCGCGGGGCACGCCGTCCTTGAGCTGGTTCACGGCGCCTCGGGCTCCCTTGCCGAAGACCTTGTACAGGGAATCGACTGCTATCGCAGACATCGTTTCCTTTCACAACCTCACCGGGCGACGTGCGCGCTTGGGTGGAGGGCGCGATCGCTGGGCGGGGCTTCCGTTGGGGGCGGCAACCGTTGAAACATTAGTCAACAGCTGTGGTTTTTCAACCCGACCATTGGGTGAGAAGGTCAACACGAGAGGTGCGGAAGGGGTGTTTTCGCAGGTGAATGGCGTGTAATATAGTGTCGACTTGCCACTGGTTCGATTGTCTACAAATCGACATTCTGAAGAACTGACGCACGGCCTTGCCCGTATCGAGACCGATCCGTGACCGATTGGCCCGTCCTCCGGCGCCTCCGGCGAAGCGGCGGGTGCGCGGGGTTCCCGAACGACCCTCCTAGAGCCGGGACGCCTTCGCCGTCGCCGTCACGGCCTCCAGGTCCGCCTCGCTGAGCCCCAGGCCCCGCGCCCGCTCGTACTCGCCCGCGATCGTCGTCCCCATCCTCATCGGCGAGTCCGTCCCCAGCACCACCGGGATCCCCGCCTCCAGGAACCGCGGCAGCGGATGCGCCTCGATCGCCGGCACCATGCCCAGCACCACCGCCGAGGTCAGGCACACCTCCACCGTCATGCCCCGCGCCGCCAGCAGCCGCATGATCCCCGGGTCGCCCGCCGCCCCCACGGCGTGCCCGATCCGCCCGATCTCCTCGATCTCCGCCAGCGCCCCCAGGTTCGAGGCGTTGAACGCCCCCGCCGGCACCGTCACGCCCAGGCCCGCCGCGCCCGCCGCCTCGGCGACCACCCGGCCCCGCTTCCAGTCCGCCTCGGCCGCATACGGGACGTAGATGATCTCGATGCCCGCCAGGCCCGCCGCCGCCGCGTCCCCGAACGCGTCGCACAGCTCCCGCAGCATCGGGTCCCACAGGTTCATGCTCAGGATCGCGTCCGCCTCGAACCCCGGGAACTCCTCGGCCACGCTCGAGAGCGCCGCCTCGAATCGCTCCATGAACTGCGGGTACACCACCGACTCCTGCGGCAGCCGCAGCTCGGTGTAGGACGCGCCCCCGCGCGCGGCCGCCGCCAGGGCGTCCTCCAGGATGCCCTCGTACACCTCCGGGTCCACCGCGTCGAGGTCGAAGCGCGGCACCGCCGACATCCGCTGGAGCCGGGCCAGCCCCGGAGGCGCCACCGCCTGCACGGCGCGGCGCCGGTCGGCCCAGTCCACCGGGGAGGAGCTCAACACCTGGTCGAGACGCGCGGGCCATTCCGTGTTCTGGTGCAGGTCGATGAGATCCATGTTGGGATGATCACATTTCGATCACGGACCGGTCGGCCTTTCGCGCGGCGTGTCCCTTTCGGGGAGTGACTGCTTTCCGACACTCGCGCCCGCCGCGGCCCCGGCGTCCCCCCTTCGGATGAACTTCCGGTGCACCCGAGCGGACTCCGCTCGATCCGGCGGCCGCGTTCGCACCGCCCGGACGAACCGTGACCGTTCGGACTCCCGGCGGACGCCCTGACCACGGCCCCGCCGCCCATGAGACACCTCCCATCGCCGCTCGCGGAGGTGCCGCCGCCCCTGCGCCACCGTTAGACTTCCCCCTTATGAACCCGCACGACGAACCCGAGATGGGCCCGCTGCTGTCAGGCATCGGCAGGCTGGCCGATTTCAAGTCGCTCGACGAGGCCGAGCTCCCGCGCCTGGCCGAGGAGATCCGCGCATTCCTCGTCGGCGCCGTGGCCCGCACCGGCGGCCACATCGGCCCCAACCTCGGGGTCGTCGAGCTCACCATGGCGATCCACCGGGTCTTCGACTCCCCGCACGACCAGCTCGTCTTCGACACCGGCCACCAGTCGTACGTCCACAAGGCACTCACCGGCCGCGCCGGGCAGTTCGCGGGACTGCGCGGGCGCGGCGGCCTCACCGGCTACCCCAGCCAGGCCGAGTCCCCCCACGACCTCGTCGAGAACTCCCACGCCTCCACCTCCCTGTCCTACGCCGACGGCCTCGCCAAGGCCCACGCCCTGGCCGGCTCCGACCGGCACGTCGTCGCCGTCGTCGGCGACGGGGCCCTCACCGGCGGGATGTGCTGGGAGGCCCTGAACAACATCGCGGCCCGCGACGACCTCAAGCTCGTCATCGTCGTCAACGACAACGGCCGCTCCTACGCGCCGACCGTCGGCGGCCTCGCCAAGCGCCTCTCCGGCCTGCGCCTCAACCCCGGCTACGAGCCGACGCTGCGCAGGATCCAGGAGGCCGTCGAGAAGATCCCCGTCTTCGGCCGCGCCGCCTACGCGGGCCTCCACGCCGCCAAGACCGGCCTCAAGGACGCCCTCGCCCCGCAGGGCATGTTCGCCGACCTCGGCATCAAGTACGTCGGCCCCGTCGACGGCCACGACATCGCCGAGCTCACCGAGGCGCTCGAGCGCGCCAAGGGCTTCGGCGGCCCCGTGATCGTCCACGCCCTCACCGAGAAGGGCCGCGGCTGGGCCCCCGCCCGCGCCGACGAGGCCGAGCAGATGCACTCGCCTCCCGCGTTCGACCCCATCACCGGCGAGCCGACCGCCGCCTCCAAGCGCCGCTGGACCGGCGTGTTCGCCGACGAGCTGGTCGCCCAGGCGAACCTGCGGCCCGAGCTCGTCGCGATCACCGCCGCGATGCCCGGCCCCACCGGGGTCGACAAGCTCATGAAGCGCCACCCCGAGCGGGTCTTCGACGTCGGCATCGCCGAGCAGCACGCCGTCACCTCCGCCGCCGGGCTCGCCATGAACGGCCTGCACCCGGTCGTGGCCGTCTACTCCACCTTCATGAACCGCGCCTTCGACCAGACCGTGCTCGACGTCGCGATGCACCGCCTGCCGGTCACGTTCGTGCTCGACCGCGCCGGGATCACCGGCCCCGACGGCCCCAGCCACTACGGGATCTGGGACACCTCGATCTTCCGCGTCGTCCCCGGCCTGCGGATCGCCGCGCCGCGCGACGCCTCCACGCTCCGCGAGGAGTTCGCCGAGGCCCTCGCCGTCGACGACGGGCCGACCATGCTGCGCTTCCCGACCGGCGCGGTCCCCGCCGCCGACCTCCCCGCGGTCGACGTCCACGAAGGACTCGACGTGCTCCTCAAGCACGAGGACGACGAGCTGCTCATCGTCGCCTGCGGTTCGCTCGCGGGCACCGCGGTCGAGGCCGCGGAACTGCTCGCCGAGCGGGGCATCCGGGCCACCGTGGTCGACCCGCGCTGGATCTCGCCGGTGCCCGACCCGCTGGTGAAGCTCGCGGGGCAGTACCCGCTGGTGGCCACTGTGGAGGACGGCATCCGCACCGGCGGCTTCGGCGACGCGCTCGCCCAGTCGCTGCGCGACGCGGGCGAGGACGTCCCGCTGGTCGACTTCGGGGTCGAGCGGGGCTGGCACCCGCACGGGAGCCGCGCCGAGCTCCTGGCCGACCTCGGCCTGACCGCGGACGCGATCGCCGAGCGCCTCGCCGCCGAGGTCCACCGCCGCGGCGAGGACGACGGGCACCACCACTAGGCCCCGGCGGGCACCACCACTGCGGTGGCCGCCGCCACCGGCGAACCACTCGTCCGGGTGACATCGCGGCCGCGACGGGCCGTTCCTGTCGGACCCGGGCGGGAAGGTGGGACTACCTTTCCCCCGGGAGAGTGGGGGTTGGGGATGGTAGTAAGAGGACGAACAGCGGCGCGGCGGGCCCTGTAGGACCCGCCGCGCCCGGTGCTGTCGGATAGACGCCCGCAGGGCGCCGTCCGGTTGCACGCTCACCGCATGGTTTTCAATCCGTCCCTGATCCGGGCGAGGTCGCGGCGGCGCTTCTCGAAGGTCGCGCCCGCCAGGATCAGGACCGCGCCGCCGATCGCAGGCGGGATCCACACCGGGATGAGGTGCCACAGCAGCGACAGCTCGTTGACCGTGACCACCGCCAAGGCGACCGAGCCGAGCACGAGCGGGGCCTGCCAGCGCCGGTAGAGCCCGGCGAGGATCACCGCGATCGCGGCGGCGCCGACCCCCACGCGCCGGGCGGGCTCGCCCTCGCCGAGCGCCATGAGCAGGCTCGGGCCGATCCCGAGGAGGACCGGCAGCGCGAGCGCCGCCCACGACCCGGTCTGCGGCCGCCGCTCCAGGCGCCACAGACCGATGAGGAACAGGACCGCAGCAGGCGGGGCGGTGAAGAGCTCCACGGTCGTGACGTCCTGCGCGGCCAGCAGCGCCCACCACCCGAGCGTGCCGGTGCACAGGGCCGCGATCGCATAGCCCCACTTGCGGAACGGCGCCATCATCGCCGCCCCCACGAGGGCCAGCGTGTAGACCCCCAGCTGGGCTGCCGGGAACAGCTCGGTGCCCGAGCCCTCCAGCGACCACGCGATCCAATTGACCAGCCCGGCGAACACCGAGGCCCCGGCCAGCACGTGGGCGAGGACCGCCGCGAGCACCCGGTCGGGGCGGCTGCGGCGCGGCGCGCCCATCGCGACGACGAGCATCCCGGCGGCGGTCACGGTGACCCAGAACGGGATCCAGCCCTCGCCGGGGCGCATCGTCTCGCTCTCGGCGGCCGCCCCCGCGGTGATCGAGGTCCACACGGCGAGCGACGCCCAGCCGGTGCAGCGCCCGGCCACCGTGCCCGAGGCGATGGCCGAGATCAGCGCGATGACCCCGCAGGCGATGAAGCCGAGCGTGGGGACCGCGTCGTAGCGGGCCGGGTCCTCGCTCCACAACCGGACCGCGGCCGCCGCGACGGCGAGGCTCACCGCCAGCGTGGCGGCGTTGACCCGGAACCGCCGGGGGAGCAGGACCGCGGCGACGGCGAAGGCGGCCAGGACGATCGGCACCTCGAGGTCGATGCTCCACCCCAGTCCGGGCTGGAGCAGGACCACGACGCCGCCGAGGGTCGCGACCACCCCGGCCACGGCGGCGGTGCCCACGCCGACGAGGTAGGCCGCGTGCCGTAGGGCCTTGCCGAGCGGGTCGGCGGCGAACGGCGCGATCAGCCGCGCGGCGAGGAACGCGACGAAGTAGGCGCTCAGGTCGGGCGCGTCGAAGGCGACCGCCGCGAACGCGGCGAGCGAGGCGAGCCCGGCGACGAGGGCCGCCGTGAGCGGCCAGCGGCTCCTGCGGGCGTTCGTGAACAGGAACGGCAGCAGCGCGGCCGCGAACAGCGCGATCGAGGGGACGGCGAGCTCGCCCGCGTCCGAGCGGATCGCGAGGACCCACGCGGCCAGCACGAGCGACCCGGCGGCCGAGGCGGCCACGAGCACGGTCGTCAGGGAGGCGCCGAGGCGGCGGGTGAAGTGGACGCCGGCGAGGTTCGCGGCCGCGAGCATCGCCACGGCGGCGGCGACGGGCGGCACCACCGGGCCGTCGAGCCCGAAGGCCGCGCGCAGCCCCGCCGAGCAGGCGGCGACGATCGCGGCGCAGGTGAGGAACCGGGAGGCCCACGTGTCGGAGCGGGTGAAGTGCCCGGGGCGGTTGCCGGTGATCCAGGCGGCCGCGCCGAGGGCGAGGGCCATGGCGAGCATGAGCGTCACGGCCAGGCCCAGCGGACTCGCGGCCGCGTAGGAGGCGCCGACCAGGGCGAGCGGCGGGAGCGCCCAGCTGACGGCGCTGAGCTTCGCGGCGGCCCGGTAGACCGCGAGCACGGCCAGGACGGCGGCGGTCCAGGCGCCGACGGTCTCGGGGCCGAAGTCTGCGCCCGCCGGCCGGTACAGGTAGTACCCCGCCAGGGTCGTGCACCACAGTGCGAGGGCGCCGAGGGCCGCGAAGGTCTCGGCGGTGGCCCACAGCTTGAACCGCTTGCACGCGAAGGGGACCGCCAGGAGCAGCAGGGTGGCGCCGCCGAGGATGGCGGCGCGGCCGCCGTTGCCGAGGTTCCGCCAGGCCACGGCGGTGAAGATGATGATCGCGGCGGCCACGAGCAGGCCGCCGAGACTCAGGAGCACGGTCTGGACGGTCTTGGAGCCGACCTCGCCCCGCTCCGGGCGGGGCGCGGGGTGGCGGACGGGCGGCGCACCCGAGGGAGGGGTGTGCGGCGGCCGCGGCGCGGCGCCGGGCGCCATCTGGACCGGCTGGGCGGCCGGCGTCGGCGGGACGGGCCCGTGCGGCGGCGTGCCGGGCGCGGCGGCCTGGCTCTGCGGCAGGGGGGCCGGGGCCGCCTGGCTCTGCGGCGCGGCGCCGGGCGCGGCCTGCGGGGGTGCGGGCCGATCGGCCGCATGAGCCCGGTTCCGGGCCTCGGCGTGGTGCCGGGCGGCCGTCTCGGTGAGTTGTTCGAGCACGCCGCGCCGTTCGGCTTCGACGGCGGCGCGGCTCTGGAGCGTGGCGGGCATGGACGCGAGGACCGAGTCGAGCTCGCCGAGCCGCGCGAGGAGCGGCTCGGGCCCGCGGCCGCAGAAGCCGCATCGCTCGGCCGTGGAGGGGTGTCCGCAGCGTGGGCAGTTGTACGTCGTCATGTGCACAGTGTGGTGGGCCTGTCAAATCCGGGTTCGGGCAAAACGGACGTGTTTTGTAGGCGGTCCACAACGGTCCGCACACGTGACTCGAGCATACGGAACGAAATTCCGTAGGTTTCCTCCAAACGGACCGGGGTCCGACCAGTGGATTCGGCGGGCGGCGAACGAGGGCGGCGGCGCCCCGCCACGCCGTCGCCGACCGCCTGAGCACCAGTCATGAATCGGCCCGGCTTCGGCGGCACACCCGGGGCGAATCCTTCTCACGCCGTCGCCGCCCGCCCGAACCCCACCCGAGTACCGACCCGGTCCCGGTGATGCACCCGCACTCGCGCCCGGCCCTGCTCCTCCGTCGCCGAGCGCCCGAACACCGACCGACCCCTTAACCGAACGGCATCGCGTCAACGCACGCCGCAGACCCGGCCGTCCCGCGGCCGGGCCTGCTTCGAACGCCTTCTCAGCGCATCGCCTTGACCGACCTGCTCAGCCGCGCCAGGTCGCGGCGGCGCTGCTCCAGCGTCGCCCCGGCGGCGATGAGGACCGCCCCGCCCACCGACAGCGGCGCCCACATCGGCACCAGGCTCCACGCCAGCGCGATCTCGTTGACCGCCGAGGCCGCCAGCACCACGGCGGCGAGCACCAGCGGCGCCTGCCAGCGCCGGTTCGCCGCGGCCAGCAGGACCAGCAGCGCCGCCGCGCCCACGGCCGCGCGCCGCCACGGCTCGCCGTCCAGGCCGAGCGCCAGGACCAGCGAGGGCCCGAAGCCGACCGCGATCGCCGGGGCCAGCGCGACCCACGAGCCCCGCTCCGGGTCGCGCCGCAGCATCCACAGCCCGACGCCGAGCAGCAGCACCGCGGGCGGGACCGTGTAGTACTCGAGGGTGTAGGCCCCGGCGTAGGCGGTCAGCAGCAGCTGCGCCGCGATGGCCGCGCCGCAGGAGCCGAGGGCGTGCGCGAGGCGCCGCCGCGGGGACGCCAGCGCCGCCACCGCCAGCGCGACCGCGTAGGCGAGGAAGCCCAGGGGCGCGTAGAGCGTCACCCCGTCCTCCAGGGCCAGCGCGGACAGGACGGCCAGGTAGAGCCCCATGGACGCGTGGGCTCCGGCCCCGCCCGCGGAGCGGGCCGGGCCGCGCGTCAACTGGACGGCGGCGAGCAGGGCGCTCGCGACCACGGCGCAGGCGAGGAACGCCGGCTCGTAGTCGACGCCGCTCTCCCGCTCGTACGTCGCGGCGAGCGCCGCCACCGGCAGCGACAGGTAGGCCGCGGTCCAGCCCGCGACCCGGCGGCCCGCCCCCGGCGAGGTGAACGCCGTCAGCAGCGCGGCGGCGGTGACCAGCGCGAGCGACGCCGCCGGCGCCCACGGGCGGTCCCACACCCCGCCCGCGCCGAGCGCGGCCGCCGCGGCGGCGAGGGCCAGGAAGTCCCGCCTCCAGCCTTCGCGGACCGCTGCGGCCCCGACCGCGCACGCGGCGGCCGCGGCCGGGACCTCCCAGCGCAGCAGCGCGTTCGGCTCGGCGCCGAACGCGACCGGCAGGGCCGTCAGGCCCAGCGCGGCGCACCAGGCGAGCACGCCCGCCCCCACCGCGGCCGCCGCGCGTCGCAGCGCCTGCGACAGCGGCGCGGGGAAGACCGCGGAGGCGGCCAGGACCAGGAGCGCCGCGCCGCAGTACGCGGTGAGCGCGAGCGCGCCGGTGACGACCGCGCCGAGTGTCGCGAGCGAGGCGACGGCGACGGCGGCGGCGCCGGTCGGCGGCAGCCAGGCCGGGCCGTTCGGATCGCTCCCGGCCGCGAGCACGACCACGATCGCCGCCGCGAGCCCGAAGCCGGGCACCGCCAGCAGCGGCTCGTCCGTGCGCAGGGCCAGCGTCCAGGCGGTGGCGGTGAGCGCGGCGGTGGCCGCGCCGAGGATCAGCACGGTCGCCCGCGCCGCGCCGGTGCCCCGGGCGTGGGCGGTCGCCAGCAGCAGGGCCGAGGCGAGCAGGCACGCGGTCGCGGCCACGGCGGGCAGGAGCGCCGCGTCGAGCCCGAAGGCCGCCCGCAGGCCCGCGAGGAACACGACGGTGATCGCGGCGGCCGCGAGCACCCGGGCCGCCCACTGGTCGGAGGCGGCGTGGCGGGTCGGGACCGCCTTGACCGCGGCGGCCGCCCCGGCGAGCACCGCGCCGATCACTCCCATGTGGATCGAGGCCTCTAGCGGTTCGCCGAACGCGGCGAACGCCGTCCCGGCGGCCGCCAGCGGCAGCAGGGCCCAGCCGGGGGCGCTGACGCGGGCGGCGAACCGGTAGAGGACCGCGGCGGCGAGCACGAGCGCGGTCCACCGGGCCACCGCGACGGCGGTGAGCCCGGTGCCGCTCGGCAGGTACAGGTAGTACCCGGCCAGGGCCGAGCACCACAGGGCGAGCACGGCGGTGGCGGCCAGGGTCTCGGCGGTGGCCCACAGGCGGAACCTGGTGAGCGCCAAGGGCGTCGCCAGCAGCAGACCGGTGGCCCCGGCGAGGATGGTGAGCCGTCCGCCGTCGCCGAGCTGGCGCCAGGCGACGGCGGTGAAGACGATGATGCCCGCGGTCAGGAGCAGGCCGCCGAGGCACAGCAGGACCGTCTGGACGGTCTTGGCGGTGACCTCCGCGCGGCGTGCGGCGCGGGCGGTCCGCTCGGTGCGGGCGTCCTCCGGCCGCGGGGGCTGGTTGCGGAGGGGCGGGCGCTCGGGCCCGTGCTCAGGCGCGACGGATCGGTTCATACGGACAGTGTCGAAGCCGTGTCAAACCGTGAATCAGACAAATCGGGCCCAATTTGTATGGGCTCCACAAGGCCCGGACCCGACACGCCGGAGCCACAGTGGATATTTCGTGGATTCCTCTAAACGGTCCGGCCTCCGAACGGCCCGGCCCTCATCGGCCCGCGCCGCTCCCCGGAGCATGGGAACGGGCCCCGCGGCACTGCCGCGGGGCCCGTTCCGTCGGGAGGAGGAAAAGCTGCTTACCGCTCCGACTCGTAGGCGTCGATGATGTCCCAGGCGAGGTCTTCCCACTGGGCGTAGTAGTCGGGGTAGGCCGAGACCTGCACGGCCTGGGCGGCCGAGGCGATCGACATGCCCTCCCAGCCGTCGACGTCCTCGAGGGTGCCGTAGAACTTGCCCGCGGAGGTCGAGACGTCCATGAGCTCCTCGACGCTGCCCCAGCCCATCGAGGTGCGCTGCTGGAAGATGCCGACCGAGTCGTGGTCGGAGTAGGTGACGTCCGAGTCGGTGTACTCGAAGCTCTCCGGGACCGCCTCGGAGGCGGCGTTGTACAGCTTCGCCTCCTGCATCGCGGTGGCGAGGGCGACGGCCCAGCCGTTCTCGTCGAAGCCCATCTCCTCGCCGGTCTCGATGATCGTGACGGCGTTGGCCTCCTGCTCGTCGTCGATGTCGCTGACGTCGATGTCGACGGGGCCCTCGGGCTCGGCCTCGGGCTCGGGAGCCTCCTCGGCGGGGGCCTCGGGCTCGGGCGCCTCGGTGGTCGGGGCCTCGGTGGGCTCGGGCGCCTCGGCGGCGGGGGCCGGCTCGCCCGTCTCGGCGGACTCGGTGGTCTCGGCCGCGGCCTCGACCTCGGTCCCGGTCGGCTCGCCGGTGTTGCTGATGGCCCAGGCGGCGGTGGCGCCCGTGCCGGTGAACACGGCGGCCGCCACGGCGACCACGGTGAGGCGGCGCACGCGGTGGTGCTCCTTGAAGCCTTCGAGGGTGTCGGTCAGCCGCCGGGAGATCGAGGCGGCGGCGCTCCGGACTGTGCCGGTCACGCCTTGGGGGATCCTGCTGATCTGCACCGGGCAACCGTAAAGACTGCAATTCGCAGGTCAAACCCGCTTGGCCCGGCGTTTTCCAAAGGCGCGGCGAAGTTTCTAGCCGGTAAACTAGTGACACGGCAATTGCCCGGTATTGACGCTATCGCGGCATGTGTACGAGCACATCCCCGCTGCCGTCCGATCCCTTCGGGACACGGGACGAGCCCGGTCTCATCCGTTCGGACGAGACCGGGCTCGGCGCAAAGATAACGTGACGGCGCTTACTCAGCCCATGGCGCCGAACGGCTTACCGGACACCTCGGCCGAAACCCCCGCCCGGTCCAGGTACGGCGTGAGCCCGCCCAGCCAGAACGGGAAGCCCGCGCCCATGATCATCGCCAGGTCGACCTGCTTCGGCGAGGGCACCACGCCCTCGTCGAGCATCAGCTGGACCTCCTCGGCCAGGCCCCGCAGCACCCGCTGCTTGACCTCCTCGGCCGTCGCGGGCTGGTTCCCCAGCTCGACCAGGGCCTTCGCCTCCTCGGTGAGCTTCCCCTTGCCCTTCGCCGAGGCGTCGAACACCGGGAAGTCGGCCTCGGCGAGGCGCCGCAGGTTCTCCGAGGCCGGGAACCGCGGCCCCAGGTCCTCGTTCAGGTGCTGGCACAGGTGCCACGACACCTGGAGTCCCACGAGCTCCAGCAGCGCGAACGGCCGCATCGGCAGCCCCAGGTCGTCGAGCGCCACGTCGGCGACCTCGATCGGGGTGCCCGCGTCCACCACACCGGTGACCTCGGCGAGCATCCGGCCCAGGAGCCGGTTCACGATGAACGCCGGGCGGTCGGCCGAGCCGACCGCGGTCTTCTTCAGCTTCTTCGCCACCGCGTACGCCGTCGCCAGCGTCTCGTTGTCGGTCTTGTCGGTCGGGATGACCTCCACCAGCGGCATCACCGCCACCGGGTTGAAGAAGTGCATCCCCACCAGGCGCTCGGGGTGCGCCAGCTGCGAGGCCATCGCCGTGACCGACAGGCCCGAGGTGTTGGTGACCAGCAGGCACTCCTCCGAGACGATCGACTCGACCTCGGCGAACACCGCCTGCTTGACCTTCAGCTCCTCGAAGACCGCCTCGATCACCAGGTCGCAGTCGGCGTACACCGACTTGAGGGCGCTGGCCGAGACGAGCGCCCGCAGCTTCGCGGCCTTGAGCTTCGAGACGCGGCCCTTGGACTCCAGCTTGTCGATCTCGGACCGCACGTACGCCAGGCCGCGCTCGGCCCGGGCGGCGTCGAGATCGGTCATGACCACCGGCACCTCCAGGCGCCGCGCGAACATGAGCGCGATCTGGCCGGCCATGAGCCCGGCCCCGACCACGCCGACCTTGCCGACCTCCTTGGCCAGCCCGGGGCTCGGCGCGCCCTCGGGGCGCTTGCCCAGCGCGCGCACCAGGTTGAACGCGTAGATGCTCGCCTGGAACTGCGGCCCGGCCTCGAGGTCGGCCAGGGCCTCGTCCTCGGCCAGCGAGCCCTCCTCGAACGAGGCCGTCCGGGCGAGCTCGAGCAGGTCCACGGCCCGCACGGCCGCGGCCGAGGCGTTGTGGACCTTCTCCTCCACGAGGTGGCGCACACCCGCGATGACCTGCGGCCACGAGTCGCGGTCGACCTCCGGGCGCTGCACGGTGATCTCGCCGGTGGCGACCTTGACGGCCCAGTCGAGGGACTCCTCGAGGAAGTCGGCGCCCTCGAACTGCGCGTCGGCGATGCCCATCGGCACCAGGTCGGTGCCGCGCAGCATCTTGTTCTGGTTCAGCGGGTTGCCGACGATGACCTGCGCGGCCTTCTCGACCCCGATGAGGTTGGGGAGGATCTGCGAGCCGCCCCAGCCGGGGATGAGCCCGATGGAGACCTCGGGCAGGCCCAGGCCGTTCGCGGTGGTGCTCACCGTGCGGTAGTGGCAGTGGAGCGCCAGCTCGAAGCCGCCGCCGAGGGCGACGCCGTTGATGAACGCGAAGGTCGGGACCGCGGAGGCCTTGAGCCGCTTGTACAGCGAGTGCCCGGCCTGGGCGAGCATCAGGCCCTGCTCGCGCGACTCCAGGCTCGGCATGAGCTTGATGTCGGCCCCGGCCAGGAAGATGAACGGCTTCCCGGTGACGGCGACGAGCTTGACGCCCTCGGCGGCCTCGACCTCGTCGAGCGCCCGCCACAGGTTCTTGAGCCCGCCGGGCCCGAACGAGCTGGGCTTGGTGTGGTCGTAGCCGTTGTCGAGGGTGATGATCGCGGCCCTGCCCCCGAGCCCGCGCGGCTCCAGGTAGCGGACATGCGCCTCGGTGACGACCTCTTCCTCGAAGTCGGGAAGGTCGAGCGGCGTCGCGTACATTACTTGGCCCCCTTGAAGTTCGGGTTCTCCCAGATGACCGTGCCGCCCTGGCCGAGGCCGACGCACATGGTGGTGATGCCGTAGCGCACCTCGGGGTGCGCGGCGAACTCACGGGCGAGCTGCGTCATCAGGCGCACCCCGGAGGAGGCCAGCGGGTGGCCCATGGCGATGGCGCCGCCCCACGGGTTGACGCGCGGGTCGTCGTCGGCGATCTTGAAGTGCTCCAGGAACGCCAGCACCTGGACGGCGAAGGCCTCGTTGATCTCGATGAGGCCGATGTCCTCGATGGACAGGCCCGCGCGGGCGAGGGCCTTCTCGGTGGACGGGATCGGGCCCGAGCCCATGGTCTCGGGGTCGACGCCCGCGAACGCGAAGCCGACCATCCGCATCGCGACCGGGAGCCCCAGCTCGGCGGCGGTCTCGGCGTCGGCCAGCAGGCACGCGGTGGCGCCGTCGGTCAGCGGCGCCGAGGTGCCGGCGGTGACGCGACCGTGCGGCCGGAACGGCGTGCGCAGGCTCGCCAGGCCCTCCAGGGTCGTCTCGGGGCGCGGCAGCTCGTCGGCGACGGCGACGGTCCAGCCCTCGTCGGAGCGGGCGGCCATCGTGGTGATGTCGTCCTGGAGGCGCTCGACGGCGGCAGCGTAGCGCTGCTGGGTGCCCACGGCGTAGGCGTCGGCGCGGTCCTTGGTGATCGACGGGTACAGGTCGTGCAGGTTCTCCGCGGTGAAGCCCATCTGGAGCGCGTCGGGGTCGACCAGGCGCTCGGCGACGATGCGCGGGTTGGGGTCGACGCCCTCGCCCATGGGGTGGTTCGACATCGACTCGACGCCCCCGGCGATGGCGATGTCGTACTGGCGGGCCGCGATCGCGGAGGACACGCTGGTCACCGCGGTCATCGCGCCCGCGCACATGCGGTCGATGGAGTAGCCCGGGACGGAGCGGGGGAGCCCGGCCAGCAGCGCGGCCGTGCGGCCGAGCGTGAGCCCCTGGTCGCCGATCTGCGTGGTGGCCGCCAGGGCCACCTCGTCGACGCGCTCAGGCGGCAGCCCCGGGTTGCGGCGCAGCAGCGACCTGATGCAGCGGATGATCATGTCGTCGGCGCGGGTCTCTTCGAAGAGTTTCCCCGCCTTGCCGAACGGGGTCCGTACCCCGTCGACGAAGACGACATCGCGGATGGTGTCGTTCACGCCAGCCCCTCCTTTGGGTATGCAACGTCACAGCGAATGTTACCCGCAAGTAAGTTCGTTGTCACGGCGCACCCGCCCGTCGCGGCGAGGCGTTCCCCGCACCGGTGTTCAGGCAGGCAGCGGGCGGTCTTTGAGGGCCTCCGCCAGGCCCTCGGCCAGGAGCTCGATCTGCCACTCCCTCGCGCCGCCCTCGGCCAGGACCGTCCGCACGTGCCGCTCGGTGACCCGCTTCGGCGGCTCCCACGCCAGGCCCCGCACCAGCGCCGGGCTGATGAGGTTCTCCGCCGGCAGCCGGTGCTTCCCGGCCGTCTCCGCGACCACCTCGCGCGCGGCGGCGAGCCGCTCGGCCGCGACCGGGTCCCGGTCCGCCCACCGGTGCGTCGCCGGCGGCCCGTCCTGCGGCGGCGTCGTCGACGGCCACTGGTCGCCCGGCAGCGCCCGCGCCTCGGCCAGGGCCGCCAGCCACAGGCGCGCGTTCGACCGGCCGCCGCGGCGCCGGAAGCCCGACAGGCCCATCAGCTCGGCGAAGTCGGTCGGGTCCGCGGTCGCCGCCTCCACGATCGCCGCGTCCGGCAGCACCTTCCCGGGCGCGCGGTCGAGCTTGCGGGCCAGGTCGTCCCGGGCCTCCCACACCGCCCGCACGCGGGCGAGGGCCTTGGCCCCCCGCACCTTGTGGATGCCGCTGGTGCGCCGCCACGGCTCCTTGCGCGGCTTCGGCGGCCCCATGGTCCGCACGTGCTCGAACTCGGCGTGCGCCCACTCCGCCTTGCCCTGCTTGGACAGCTCCGCCGCGAGCTTGCCGCGCAGCTCGATGAGGAGCTCGACGTCGAGGGCGGCGTACACGAGCCAGTCGTGGGGGAGCGGGCGCGAGGACCAGTCGGCCGCCGAGTGCTGCTTCTCCAACCGGTGCCCGAGCAGCTGCTCGGTGATCGACGCGAGCCCGACCTTCTCGAAGTCGCACAGCCGCGCCGCCAGCTCGGTGTCGAACAGCCGCGTCGGCCGCAGCTCCAGCTCCTCCAGGCACGGCAGGTCCTGGCTCGCGGCGTGCAGGATCCACTCGGGCCCGGTGAGCGCCCGGCGCAGCGGCCCGAGGTCGTCGATCGGGATGGGGTCGACCAGGACCGAGCCCGCGCCCGCCCGCCGCAGCTGGATCAGGTACGCCCGGCCCGAGTAGCGGAAGCCCGAGGCGCGCTCGGTGTCGACGGCGATCGGCCCCGAACCGGCCTCCAGGCGTTCGGCGGCCTCGGCCAGATCGGCGGAGGTCTGGATGAGCGGGGGCATGCCTTCGCGCGGCTCGGTGAGGAGTGGTGCTTCGGGTTCGGGCTGGGGATCGGTCACCTGTTCACCGTACGGCCAGGTAACCTACGCGCGCTACTGCCCCGCCGCACAAGAGACCGATTTCCACCCGATAGTGGCCGGATAGACCGATTTATCCTCCATCGTGGACGCGGCGCCCCCGAGCGGCCCGCCACAGCGGCGCCCCGATTGCGGGCCACATCGCACTCGCCGCTGCGGGCGGCGGCCCCGGCGGCGTGGAAGGATGGCACCGTGTCCAACGCAGCAGCTTCCTCGACCCAGTCCCCGTTCCTCGCGGCCTGCCGCGGCGAGGAGCCCGCCCAGACCCCCGTCTGGTTCATGCGCCAGGCCGGGCGCTCCCTCCCCGAGTACAAGGAGGCCCGCGCCGGAACCTCCATGCTGGAGGCCTGCCGCACCCCCGAACTGGTCGCCGAGATCACCATGCAGCCGGTGCGCCGCTACGGCGTGGACGCCGCCATCTTCTTCTCCGACATCGTCGTCCCCCTCGCCGCCATCGGCGTCGACATCGAGATCGTCCCCGGCACCGGGCCCGTCGTCGCCGAGCCCTTCCGCACCGAGGCCGACGTCCAGCGCCTGCGCAACCTCGACCCCTGCGACGTCCCCTACATCACCGAGGCCATCGGCCTGCTCGTCAAGGAGCTCGGCGACACCCCCCTCATCGGCTTCGCCGGCGCCCCCTTCACCCTCGCCTCCTACCTCATCGAGGGCGGCCCCTCCCGCGACCACGCCAAGACCAAGGCGCTCATGCGCTCCGCCCCCCAGGTCTGGCACGGCATCGCCTCCCGCCTCGCCGCCATCTGCGGCGAGTTCCTCCGCGTCCAAGTAGAGGCCGGCGCCCAGGCCGTGCAGCTGTTCGACTCCTGGGCCGGCGCGCTCTCCGAGGCCGACTACCGCCGCTACGCCCTGCCGCACTCGACCGCCGCGCTCGCCGGCGTCGCGCAGTCGGTGCCGCGCATCCACTTCGGCGTCGGCACCGGCCACCTGCTCGAGGCCATGACCGAGACCGGCGCCGAGATCTCCGGCGTCGACTTCCGCATCCCCCTCGACCAGGCCGCCGCCCGCCTGCCCGACAAGGTCCTCCAGGGCAACCTCGACCCGGCCGCGATCCTCGCCGACGACGCCCCCCTCCTGGCCGAGACCGACGCCGTGCTCGCCGCCGCCAAGGGCGCCAAGGGCCACATCTTCAACCTCGGCCACGGCGTCCTGCCCGACTCCGACCCCGGGAAGCTCAAACTCGTCGTCGACCACGTGCACGAGGCCACCCGGCGATGAGCCCGATGACCCCCGCCCGCGTCACGGGCACCCCCGGCCGCACCCGCGTCCTGGTCGTGGGCGGCGGCATCACCGGCCTCGCCGCCGCGCACCGCCTCCGCGAGCGCCTCGGCCCCGACGCCGAGATCATCGTCGCCGAGCAGTCGATGCGCCTGGGCGGCAAGATCCGCACCGTCGACTTCGCCGGACGCCCGGTCGAGACCGGCGCCGAATCGCTCCTGGCCGCGCGCCCCGAGGCCATCGGCCTCGCCCGCGCCGTCGGCCTCGGCGACGCGATCGTCCACCCCGCGAACCTCAAACCCGCCCTGAGCATCGGCGGCCGCCTCGTCGACTTCCCGGCCGGGCACATGATGGGCATCCCCGGCGACCCCGCCGACGTGGCCGCCCTCGCCGACGCCAAGGAGCGCCCCGACAACGGCCTGCCGATCCTCGAGCCCGGCGCCGACATGTCCGTCGGCGCCCTCGTGCGCGAGCGCCTCGGCGACGAGGTCCTCGACCGCCTCGTCGCCCCCATGCTCGCCGGGGTCTACGCCGGCGACGTCGACCGCCTCTCCGTGCGCGCGGTCATGCCGCAGCTCGCCGCCGCCCTCGAACGCCATGCGCGCCTGACCGAAGCGGTCGCCGAGATCAAGCGGCCCACACCCGTCGCCCCACCCGCCGGCGTCGCAAGCGACGCCTCTCCCCAAACCGGAGCGGCCTCGCCGCACCTCAATCCCACACCCGCCGCGAGCGACCCCGCCCCCCGGGACGGAGCGGCCTCGCCGCGCCTCCAGGGCGCCAAACCCGTGTTCGCCACCATCGACGGCGGCCTGAACCGCCTCGTCACCGCGACCTCGGCCGCCGCGCGCGCCGAGATCCGCCTCGGCATGACCGTCCGCGAACTCCGCCAGACCCCCTACGGCTGGGAGGCCATCGCCGGGCCGGTCCCCGACCCGATCAAGATCACCGCCGACGCCCTGGTGATCGCGGTCCCCGCCTCCCCCGCGGCCGAACTGCTCCGGGCCGTCGAGCCCCAGGCCGCCGCCGCGCTCTCGGGCGTCGCCTACGCCTCGGTCGCCCTGGCCGCCTTCGCGTTCGACAGGCTCGAACTGCCCGAGCGCTCCGGGTTCCTCACGCCCGCCTCCGACGGCAAGACCGTCAAGGCCGCCACCTTCGCCTCCCAGAAATGGCCCCACCTCGGGCGCCGCCGCCAGATCGTGCGCGTCTCCATGGGCCGCCTGGGCGAGGAGGCGCTCCTCCAGTACGACGACGCGACCCTCGCCAAGACCGCCCTGCGCGAACTCGGCGAGCACCTCGGACAGCGCCTGCCCGACCCGGTCGAGCAGCGCATCGACCGCTGGGGCGGGGCGCTCCCGCAGTACACGCCCGGGCACCTCACCCGCGTGGCCGCCGCCCGCGAGGCCCTCGGCGACCACCGCCGCATCGCCATCGCCGGCGCGGCGGTCGACGGGGTCGGCATCGCCGCCTGCGTCGCCTCGGGCCGCAGCGCCGCCGAAGCCATCGCCGACCAGATCCTTGCCGACTCGAGATAAGAAGGGCCGCAACGTGACCGAACGCCAGTCCAACAACCCGAACGCGCAGCGCATCAAGGAGCTGAACGACACCATCAGGTACACCCTGTGGTCGGTGTTCCGCGTCGAGGAGCCCATGCCGTCGATCCGGCAGGACCTCGCCAGCGACATGGAGGCGTTCTTCGCGAAGCACTGCGGCGACCAGGGCGTGACGGTGCGCGGCGCCTACGACCTGACGGGCATGCGCGCCGACGCCGACCTCATGGTCTGGTGGCACGCCGAGTCCAGCGACCGGCTCCAGAAGGCCTACGCCGACTTCCGCCGCTCGCCCCTGGGCCGCCACCTCGCCCCGGTGTGGTCGAACATGGCGCTGCACCGCCCCGCCGAGTTCAATCGCAGCCACCTGCCGGCCTTCCTCACCGAGGAGCCCCGCGGCTACGTGTCCGTGTACCCGTTCGTGCGCTCCTACGAGTGGTACCTCCTGCCCGACGAGGAGCGCCGCGACCTGCTGCGCGAGCACGGGCAGATGGCCCGCGACTACCCGGACGTGCGCGCCAACACCGTCCCGGCGTTCTCGCTCGGCGACTACGAGTGGATCCTCGCCTTCGAAGCCGACGAGCTCCACCGCATCGTGGACCTCATGCGCGAGCTGCGCGCCTCCCGCGCGCGCCTCCACGTGCGCGAGGAGACCCCGTTCTTCACCGGCAGGCGCCGCAGCATCACCGACATCGTCAACGACCTGCCGTAGTGGGCGACGCATGGGGGACCGGCGTCCTCGTGGGCGGCGGCGTCGCGATCCTCGTCCTGATCGTCGGGGCGTCGCTGGCGGTGCTCGCGGTCCTCTCGGCGCTGGGGCTCACCTCGTACTCGGTGGCCCACCTGCTGCGCCGCCGCGACCGCGGGGGTCGCGACGAGAAGGACGACCCGAACGACGACGGGGGCATCGATGACCTCTTCTGAGTGGATCACGCCGCTGGCGCTGCTCCTCGCCGCGGCGCTCATGGTCGAGTCCGTGCGCCAGCTGCGGCGCCGGTGGGTCCTCGTCAAGGTCGAGGGCGCCTCGATGGAGCCGGAGCTGCGCGAGGGCGACGAGGTGCTCGCGAAGCGGACGCGCCGGATCGGGACCGGCGACATTGTGGTGGTCGCCGCGCCCGACCCGGACCTCGGCTGGGCGGAGGCCAAGCGCGCCAAGGCCCCCTGGTGGGTCAAGCGCGTCGCGGCCGGCCCCGGCGAGCCGATGCCCGGCTCGACGGCGGCGGTGCCGCCCGACCACTACTTCCTGCTCAGCGACAACCCGGCCGGCGCGGACTCGCGCCGCCACGGCCCGGTCCCGGCCCGGCTCGTGCTCGGCACCATGATTCGCAAGTTCTAGTCGCGTTTCGGGCGATGTCACACCTTGCGGGTACTATTGCGCCAGGGGTCCCTTAAGGGGATATTTCGGGAATATCATGACAACAGCCGTTTCATGTTCGACCCGACTTAGGGAATCCTAAGGTACGGGCGCTTCATCCCGCTATCCGAGACGTGGCAGACTTGAGCCATGCCAGCGCTTCGATCACGCACCTCCACCCATGGCCGCCAGATGGCCGGCGCCCGCGCGCTGTGGCGCGCCACCGGCATGACCGACTCCGACTTCGGCAAGCCGATCGTGGCCATCGCCAACTCCTACACCCAGTTCGTGCCCGGCCACGTCCACCTCAAGGACCTCGGCGAGATCGTCGCCGAGTCGATCGCCGAGGCCGGGGGCGTCTCCAAGGAGTTCCACACCATCGCCGTCGACGACGGCATCGCCATGGGCCACGAGGGCATGCTCTACTCGCTGCCCAGCCGCGAGATCATCGCCGACTCGGTCGAGTACATGGTCAACGCCCACTGCGCCGACGCGCTCGTGTGCATCTCCAACTGCGACAAGATCACCCCCGGCATGCTCATGGCCGCCATGCGCCTGAACATCCCGGTCGTCTTCGTCTCCGGCGGCCCCATGGAGGCCGGCAAGACCATCGACAAGGACGGCATCGTCACCCAGAAGCTCGACCTCATCGACCCGATGGTCGCCGCCGCCAACGACGACGTCTCCGACGCCCAGCTGCTGAAGATGGAGCAGGACGCCTGCCCCACCTGCGGCTCCTGCTCGGGCATGTTCACCGCCAACTCGATGAACTGCCTCACCGAGGCCATGGGCCTCTCCCTCCCCGGCAACGGCTCCACCCTCGCCACCCACACCGCCCGCCGCGCGCTGTTCGAGGACGCCGGGCGCACCGTCATGGACCTGGCCCGCCGCTACTACGAGCACGACGACGAGTCGGTCCTGCCGCGCAGCATCGCCAACCGGTCGGCGTTCGAGAACGCCATGGCCATGGACGTCGCCATGGGCGGCTCCACCAACACGATCCTGCACCTGCTGGCCGCCGCCCGCGAGGCCGAGCTGGAGTTCGAGGTCGCCGACATCGACGCCATCTCGCGCCGCGTCCCGTGCCTGGCGAAGGTCGCCCCCAACTCGGCGAAGTTCCACATGGAGGACTTCCACCGCGCCGGCGGCATCCCGGCCATCATGGGCGAGCTTCGCCGCGGCGGCCTCCTCCACGAGGACG
This sequence comes from Glycomyces amatae, assembly GCF_020991375.1. GTDB lineage: Bacteria > Actinomycetota > Actinomycetes > Mycobacteriales > Micromonosporaceae > Glycomyces > Glycomyces amatae. Next base: position 55,111 of record NZ_JAJLQZ010000005.1, read on the forward strand.
TGCGCGCCGCCCACGCCGCGAGCCTCGACGAGTGGCTCGGCAAGTGGGACGTCCGCTCCGAGAGCCCCGCCCCCGAGGCGCTCGAGCTGTTCCACGCCGCCCCCGGCAACGTCCGCACCACGCAGGCCTTCTCGACCGCGAACCGCTGGAAGAGCCTCGACACCGACGCCGAGGAGGGCTGCATCCGCTCGGTCGAGCACGCCTACACCAAGGACGGCGGCCTGGCCGTCCTGTTCGGCAACCTCGCCGAGGACGGCTGCGTCGTCAAGACCGCGGGCGTCCCCGAGGAGAACTGGACCTTCACCGGCCCCGCGCACGTCTTCGAGTCCCAGGACGACGCGGTGCAGGGCATCCTCGACAAGTCCGTCAAGGAGGGCGAGGTCGTCGTCATCCGCTACGAGGGCCCCAAGGGCGGCCCCGGCATGCAGGAGATGCTGTACCCGACCTCGTTCCTCAAGGGCCGCGGCCTCGGCCGCAAGTGCGCGCTCATCACCGACGGCCGCTTCTCCGGCGGCACCTCCGGCCTCTCGATCGGGCACATCAGCCCCGAGGCCGCGGGCGGGGGCCTGATCGCGCTCGTCGAGGACGGCGACGTCATCGAGATCGACATCCCGGGCCGCCGCCTGGAGCTCAAGGTCGAGGACGCGGTCCTGGCCGAGCGCCGCGTGGCCCAGGAGAAGCGCGAGCAGCCGTTCACGCCCGTGGACCGCGCCCGCACGGTCTCGCGCGCCCTCCAGGCGTACGCCGCGATGGCCACGCCCGCCAGCGACGGCGCCGTCCGCAAGGTGCCGTAACACGTCCGAACCGGTCGGCGGGGTCCCCTTCGGGCCCCGCCGTTCGCGTTCCCCCCGCCCTGCGAACGCCTCGAACGCCTGGTGGCGCCCCCGGCCGCCGCCCCGCGCCCGCCCCGCCGGAGCCGCCGGCGGCCCGCCGCCCGGCGCCGGGCGCTTCCGCCGTCCGGCACATCCCGAGGGCCCGATGCCGAATCGCCGCACCATGCGGCATTCTGTAAAGCACGAGGCTTCCTACGATTGGGCCAGTGGATGACGCCAACCCCCCGCCGCGTCCGGCAGCTGCTGTCGTGGATCGCGACCGCCGCAGTCTGGTGCTCCGTGCTCGCCGCCGCGGTCGCCGTCGCCGCCCGCACCTCCCTCCGGTTCATCGACCTCGACACCGCCGCGGCCCTCGGCAGCATCGGCGCCGCCGGCGCCGGGCTCCTCATGTGGCGGGCGGCCGGGCACGTCGCCGCGGGGCGCCGCGTCACCTACCAGCTCATGGCCGCGGGCATCCAGACCACCGCGGCCGCCGTGGCCGCCGCCTGCTGGCTCCCGACGACCGCCGCCGACGTCGCCGCCGGGTGCGGCTTCTCGGCCGCCGTCGTCCTCTCCGCGCTCGCCCTGCTGCGCCTGCCCGACAGCGGCTGGGCGCCCCAGGGCGTCCAGCGCCGCCTCGTCGACGGCGCCTTCGTGGGGCTGTGCGCCCTCTTCGGCCTCTGGCTCCTGGTCGCGCGGCCCCTGTTCAAGGAGTTCCGCGGCCACCTCGCCGACGGCGACCTCGCCATCGTCATCCCCGCGATGATGGGCATCGTCATGCTCGGCGTCGGGTTCACCACCACCTTCCGCATCCGGCGCTGGCGCCGCCGCCACGCCTTCGCCTACATCGCGGTCTTCGCCGTCCACTTCACCGGGATGGCCCTGTACGCCTCCTGGCAGTGGGACCGGCCCGAGGAGCGCGTCCTGTGGTGGTCGGTCGCCTGGGTCGCCACCTGCGCGGGCCTCCTCGGCGTCACCTACCTCGCCCGCAACCAGAAGCCCGCCCCGATCGACAAGCCCAACTACCCGGGCGTCCACTACACGGTCATGGCCGGGGCCGCCGCCTTCGCCGCCGCGGCCGTGCTCATCCACGGCGCCGGGGCCGGGGCCGTCCCGCTCGACGCGGCCCTCATCGGCCTCGCCGCCACCGCGACCCTCGCCGCGCGGCTGATCCTCACCTACCTCGACGTCCGGCGCGTCGCCACCGAGGGGGCCGCCCGCCAGCGCCGGCTCACCGCCATCGTGGGCGTCGCCTCCGACACCGTGCTCGTCCTCGATCCCGACCTCACCGTCACCTGGCAGCCCGAGGACTCCGCGTGGCGGCCCGCCACCGACGGGGGCCGCTGCGTCGGCGCGTCCTTCCTCGAGCTCGTCCACGTCGACGACCGCCGCGGCGCCGAGGAGGACCTGCGCAGCCTCCTCGACGGCCTCGGGCACGCCGCCGGGCAGGTCTCGCTGAACATCCGCGTCCGCGACTCCTCGCGGCGCTGGCGCCACACCGAGACCGTCGTCTCGGACCTGCGCGGCCGGCCCCAGGTGCGCGGCCTGGTGGCCCGCATGGAGGACGTGGGGGCGCGGCGCAGCCTGGAGACCGAGCTCGCCCGCCTGGCCTACACCGACCCGCTCACCGGGCTCGCGAACCGCCGCGCGCTCCTCCAGTCCCTGGAGGACGGCGTCGCCGCCGAGGAGAACCAGACCGCGCTGCTCCTGCTCGACCTCGACGGGTTCAAGAACGTCAACGACACGCGCGGCCACGACTTCGGCGACGAGCTGCTCGTGGAGGTGTCGCGCCGCATCAAGGAGCTCCTGCGGCCCACCGACGTCGGGGCGCGCCTGGGCGGCGACGAGTTCGCGATCCTGCTGCGCGCCAGCTGGGCCGAGGCCGTCGCCACTGCGAAGGTCCTCGTCGAGCGCCTCGCCGAGCCGTACGAGTTCCACGACGACTCGACCGTGTTCGTCACCGGGTCGGTCGGGATCGCCACGGCCGGGGAGGGGCTCGGGGACCCCGAGATCCTGCTGCGCAACGCCGACCTCGCCCTGCGCGCCGCCAAGCAGGCCGGGAAGAACCGCTACGCGACCTACGACGCCGACTTCGACCGCCGGGTGCGGCGCAGGAACGAGCTCACCCAGGAGCTGCGCGGCGCGATCGACCGCGACGAGCTGCGCCTGGTCTACCAGCCGGTCTTCTCCGTCGCCGACCGCTCCATCGTGGGCGCCGAGGCGCTCATGCGCTGGCGGCACCCGCGCCTGGGCCAGGTCAGCCCGGGGGAGTTCGTCCCCGCCGCGACCGAGTCGGGCATGACCCAGGACCTCTCGGTGTGGGCGGTCAACCGCGCCGCCGAGCAGCTCGCGCAGTGGCACTCGGCCGGGATCAAGGCCTGGATCTCGGTGAACGTCTCGGTGAAGGAACTGCACACCGCCCTGTTCGCCACCGAGGTCAACACCGCGCTCATCGCCGCGGGCGTGCCCGCCCGCCGCCTCGTGCTCGAGGTCACCGAGCACGACTTCTCGCACCAGATGAACACCCTCGTGGCCCAGCTGGGGGCCCTGCGCGGCGCGGGCGTGCGGATCGCCCTGGACGACTTCGGGTCCGGGTACTCCTCGCTCGGCCAGCTCGACCGGCTCCCGGTCGACATCCTCAAGATCGACCGCGACCTCATCGCCAAGGACGACGGCGGCGTCGGGCCGCTCGCGGCGGTCACGGTCGAGCTCGGGCGCCTGCTCGGCATGGAGGTCATCGCCGAGGGCGTCGAGACCGACCTCCAGCTCAACGCCATGATCGCGGCCGAGGCCCCGCTGGTGCAGGGCTACCTGCTCGCCAAGCCCATGGAGCCCGACGACCTGACGCGCTGGCTCACCGAGGAGCCGAAGGCCCTCGCCGCCGAGCCCGCCGGCGCCGACGCGGCCCCCGATGCCGCAGACGGCGCGGACGCCGATCCCGACGGCGGCGACACGCCGACCGACGTCCCGGAGTCTGAGAAAAGTTGACTCACGGGCCGGAATCGTGCATTCTGGGGAGCGTGCCGAAGCAGAACTACGACATCGCCGCGACCGAGGCCTTCGCCGCCCGGCCGCTCGTCGTAGTACTTATCTAGCGCACCGTCGTTCTCCGACGGTGCGCTCGCCCCGTGCGTCTTAGCACGCGGGCGATTTTTTCTGCCCGCGGAACGACGCAGCATGTCGAACCAGCCACATCTCCCTATTGGACGAAGGACATGAGCACACCAGTGAAGGCACCGAAGCCAGGGCCGCAGGCTGCCAAAGCTCAGCCCGCCAGGCCGAAGGCACCCAGGCCGGCTCCTCCGATCGGCGCTCCCGCCGCAGCGCCCGTCCTCACCGGCGCGCAGGCCGTCGTCCGCGCGCTCGAGGAGCTCGAGGTCGACACGGTCTTCGGGATCCCCGGAGGCGCGATCCTCCCCGCCTACGACCCGCTGCTGGACTCCCAGCAGGTGCGCCACATCCTCGTCCGCCACGAGCAGGGCGCCGGCCACGCCGCCCAGGGCTACGCCCTCGCCACCGGCAGGGTCGGCGTGTGCATGGCCACCTCGGGCCCCGGCGCGACCAACCTGGTGACCCCGCTGGCCGACGCCCACATGGACTCGGTCCCGATCGTCGCCATCACCGGCCAGGTCGCCTCGACCGCGATCGGCACGGACGCCTTCCAGGAGGCCGACATCGTCGGCATCACGATGCCGATCACCAAGCACTCCTACCTGGTGACCACCGGCGAGGAGATCCCGCGGGTGCTCGCCGAGGCCTTCCACGTGGCCTCCACGGGTCGCCCCGGCCCGGTCCTGGTCGACATCCCCAAGGACATCCTCAGCGGCACGGCCCCGTTCGTGTGGCCTCCCAAGATGGACCTCCCCGGCTACCGGCCCACGACCCAGCCCCACGGCAAGCAGATCCGCGAGGCCGCCTCGCTGATCGCCGAGGCCAGGCGCCCGGTGCTCTACGTCGGCGGCGGCGTCGTCAAGTCCGGCGCGCACGCCGAGCTGCGCGAGCTCGCCGAGCTGACCGGCGCGCCCGTGATCACCACCCTGATGGCCCGCGGCGCCTTCCCCGACTCGCACCCGCAGCACCTGGGCATGCCCGGCATGCACGGCACGGTGCCCGCCGTCCACGCGCTCCAGAAGTCCGACCTCATCGTGGCCCTGGGCGCCCGCTTCGACGACCGCGTCACCGGCAAGCTCGACACCTTCGCGCCCGAGGCCAAGATCGTCCACGTCGACATCGACCCGGCCGAGATCGGCAAGAACCGCGAGGCGGACGTCCCGATCGTGGGCGACTGCAAGGCCGCCATCGCGGCCATGACCGAGGCCTACGGCGACGTCGGCAAGGAGCGCCTGAAGCCCTGGTGGGAGACGCTCGACGACCTGCGCGGGCGCTACCCCCTGGGCTACACCGACATCGACGACGGCCTCCTGACCCCGCAGTGGGTCATCCAGCGCCTCGGCGAGCTCGCCCCCGAGGGCACCATCTGGACCGCGGGGGTGGGCCAGCACCAGATGTGGGCCTCGCAGTTCATCAACTACGAGACCCCGGGCACGTTCCTCAACTCGGGGGGCCTGGGCACCATGGGCTTCGCCGTCCCGGCCGCCATGGGCGCCAAGATGGGCCGGATGGACCGCCCGGTGTGGGCCGTCGACGGCGACGGGTGCTTCCAGATGACCAACCAGGAGCTGGCGACCTGCGCGATCGAGGGCATCCCGATCAAGGTCGCGGTCATCAACAACGGCAACCTCGGCATGGTGCGCCAGTGGCAGACCCTGTTCTACGAGCAGCGGTACTCGAACACGAACCTGTCGACCCACCACTCCGAGGCGTCCCCGCGCGTCCCCGACTTCGTGAAGCTGGCCGAGGCCCTCGGCTGCGTCGGCCTCCGCGCCGAGACGCCCGAGGAGGTCGACGCGATCATCGCGCAGGCCAACGCCATCAACGACCGTCCCGTGGTCGTCGACTTCACGGTCGGCCCCGACGCCATGGTGTGGCCGATGGTCCCGGCCGGGGTCTCCAACGACGAGATCCTGTACGCGCGCGACGTGCGCCCGAACTTCGAAGACGAGGGGCAGATCTAGATGACCACGCACACGCTCTCCGTCCTCGTCGAGAACAAGCCGGGCGTCCTCGCCCGCGTGGCCGCCCTCTTCTCCAGGCGCGGCTTCAACATCGACTCCCTCGCCGTCGGCGAGACCGAGCACCCCGGCGTCAGCCGCATCACCATCGTGGTGGACGTCGAGGCGGGCTCGCTGGAGCAGGTCACCAAGCAGCTCAACAAGCTCATCCACGTCCTGAAGATCGTGGAGCTGGAAGCGGGCTCCTCCGTGCAGCGCGAACTGCTGCTGGTGAAGGTCCGCGCCGACGCCGCCACCCGCGGCCAGGTGATCGCCGCCGCCGAGCTGTTCAAGGCCCGCTCGGTCGACGTCACACCCGACACGGTCACCTTCGAGGTCACCGGGAACTCCGACAAGATCGAGGCGTTCCTGGAAGTCCTGGAGCCGTTCGGGATCAAGGAGCTCGTCCAGTCGGGGACGGTCGCGCTGGGGCGCGGCGCCAAGTCGATGGCGTCGCTGTCGCGCTATGTCTCACCGAACCAGTAAAGGAAGAGAAGTACACACATGTCCGCTGAAGTGTTCTACGACGACGACGCCGACCTGGCCCTCATCCAGGGCAAGAAGGTCGCCGTCCTCGGCTACGGCTCGCAGGGCCACGCCCACTCGCTGAGCCTCCGCGACTCCGGGGTCGAGGTCGTGATCGGCCTGCAGGAGGGCTCGAAGTCGCGTCCGAAGGCCGAGGAGGCGGGCCTGAAGGTGCTCACCCCGGCCGAGGCCGCCGCGTGGGCCGACGTCATCATGATCCTCGTCCCGGACACCGTGCAGGCCAAGCTGTACGCCGCCGAGATCGCCCCGAACCTGTCCGCCGGGAACAGCCTGTTCTTCGGCCACGGCTTCAACATCCGCTACGACCTGATCCAGGCCCCGGCCGACGTGAACGTCGCCATGGTCGCCCCGAAGGGCCCGGGCCACATGGTCCGCCGCCAGTTCGTGGACGGCAAGGGCGTCCCCGCGCTCGTCGCGGTGGAGCAGGACCCGTCGGGCGACACCCAGGCGGTGGCGCTGTCGTACGCGAAGGCGATCGGCGGCACCCGCGCGGGCGTCCTGAAGACCACCTTCAAGGAGGAGACCGAGACCGACCTGTTCGGCGAGCAGGTCGTGCTCTGCGGCGGCACCGCCGAGCTCATCCGCGCGGGCTTCGAGACCCTGGTGGAGGCCGGCTACGCGCCGGAGGCCGCCTACTTCGAGTGCCTGCACGAGCTGAAGCTGATCGTGGACATGATCTACGAGGGCGGCCTCACCAACATGTGGTACTCGGTGTCGGACACCGCCGAGTACGGCGGCGTCTCGCGCGGCTCGCGGATCGTCACCGACGAGACCCGCAAGGAGATGAAGCGCATCCTGGGCGAGATCCAGGACGGCACCTTCGCGAAGGAGTGGGTCGCGGAGTCCGAGAAGCGCGAGAACTTCAAGAAGCTCCAGGCCGTGCAGACCGACAACCAGCTCGAAGAGGTCGGCAAGAAGATGCGCGACCTCATGCCGTGGGTCCAGCGCAAGATCACGGAAACCGCCTAGACAGGACAGTTTCCGAGGCCTGATGAGCCGGGGATCGCGAAGCGGTCCCCGGCTCTCGTCTCCCAGGCGAGATAGTTGCTCTAGGCCTCTAGAGGTCGATAATCTAGGGCGATAGAGTCAACTGCATGATGATGATGGCTGCGCCGATCAAGCGGCGTGAAGTCGTGACGGCCCTGCTCAAAGCCGGGTGTTCCCCAAGAGGCACCGCCAAGCGCGGCGGTCATGAGATCTGGAACTGCCCGTGCGGGGCGCACGTGACCGCGTTGCCCCGGCATCGCGACATCAGCCCCGGCACTTGTGCCAGCATCATCAAGCACCTCGAATGCCTTGAGAAGGGGTGGCTTCGATGAAGGAATACACCGTCACCGCGACACGGGTTCAAGGCCTGTGGGAGCTGGATGTACCTGGTGTCGGCGTCACCCAGTCGACCACTGCAGGAGGCGCTGAGGAGATGGTCCGCGACTATCTCGACTGCCTTGGCGTCGCCGAAGCGGACACCGTGCCCATCAATCTCGTCTGGCGCATCGCCCCGGAGATCGACGCACGCATAGTGGAGGCCAGGGAGGATGCCGCGAAGGCCGCCGAGCTCCAGGCGCAGGCCTCGCGTATCAATCGCGAGACCGTGATGCTCCTCAAGGAATCAGGCATGACCGGCCGAGACATCGCGGCGGTACTCGGGATCTCGGAACAGCGTGTCTCCCAGCTTGCGAAGGCCGCTTGACCGGCTCCGCGATCGGGCGGCAAACATGGATGCGTGGGTTTCGTTCTGCCGCTGGGTCCAGTGCAAGACCACCGAGACGGCGTAGCCGCGAAGTGATCCAGAGGTCCGGCACCGGGACCGCCTGATCGTCTGGAAACGACCGAGGGCCGGGAACCGCGCAGCGGTTCCCGGCCCTCGCCGCTCACTGCGCCGCGCGGGCCTGCTCGCGCAGGACCTCCCGGGCCGCCGGGGTGAGGGCCGGGCCGACCTGGTTGATCAGGTTCGCCAGCTCGTGCCCGACCTGGCCGATGTCGCAGTGGAGACCGGCCAGCGCCAGCAGGCTGGCCCCGCTGGAGACCGACATGGAGAACATGTAGCCGCCGTTCATCTCCGTCAGGTTGCTGATCACCGGGTCGGCCTGGAGCGAGCGCGCCGCGCCCGCCAGCAGGCTCGTCAGGCCCGAGGCGATGGCCGCGAGCCGGTCGGCCTCGTCCCGCGGCAGCGAGTCGTTCGAGGCGATCAGCAGTCCGTCGGCGGCGACGGCGATGACATGCGCCACGTGGGGCACTCGCCCGACGAAGTCGGTGAGCAGGAAATCCAGATGAGAGCTGCTGGTCATGGACTTGTCCTCGTGTCGTTGGTGGGGCTGGGCTTCGTTCTACTGCCGGAGAGTCCGCGCGCGTAGGCCGAATAGGTCGCGCCGATGGTCCTGGCGTCGCGGTGGATCGGAGCGCCCGTGCGACCGGGCGCGGACTCGACCGCACCGGGGACCAGATTAGACATCGGCTGCCGCTTCGGCAAACCTCCCACCGTGCGCGCCATGGACATCGGGTCCGCCGCCGGCATCGCGTGGCCAGCACGCAGCGATGGTCCGGCGGACAGGTACCGCACGTCGAGCGTCAGTTCCGGGACGCGTTCGGCGCCCGGCCCGAGCCCGGATTCGATGGCCGTCAGCGGCAGCGGCGGCGCGGCCGTGCTGGAGAGGGCCATCGGCGCCGCCCGCACCGGCGGCGGGGGCGGCGGCGGCGAATCGGTGCGCTGCCGCGGCAGCCGCAGCGTCGGCGTGTCCTCGACCGAGTCCGCCGACGCCTGCTTCTGGTCGAACAGCGGCGCGTTGCGCCTGCGGATCAGCGGCTCCTCGGCGGGCGGCGCCCCCATCGGGAAGGCCTGCGCCACCGCCGGCGGCCGGGACGGCTTCCCGAACGAGAGGATCGCGCCGGGCACCGCGATCTCGGCGACCGTGCCGCCGCCGATCGACGGCCGCAGCTCCACCTCGATGCCGTGCCGGTTCGCCAAGTGCCCCACCACCGTGAGACCCATGGCCTGCATCGCGTCCAGGTCGATCGCGGCGCGGCTGCGCAGCCGCTCGTTGAGCTCGGCCATGCGCACCGGGTCGATGCCGATGCCGCGGTCGCGCACCTCGATCACCGCGCGGCCGGTCAGGACCCGCGCCATGACCTCGGCGGTGCTCTCGGAGTAGCGGGTCGCGTTGTCCATCAGCTCGGCCAGGAGCTGCACCACGTCGTCGACGACCTCGGCGTCCACCCACGCCCCGTCGTCGGCGGCCAGCTCGATGCGCGTGTAGTACTCGATGCGGCTCTGCGCCGCCGTGAGCACGTCGCCGAGCTTCGCGTCCGTGGTCCGCACCTTCGCGGCCGACGCGCCGCCGAGCACCAGCAGCGAGTCGTTGGCGCGCGACACCAGCGAGATCAGGTGGTCGAGCCGGAACAGCCGCTGGAGGCGGTCGGGGTCCTGCTCGTTGCGCTCGGCCTCGTCGAGCTCGGCGGTGAGGCGGCCGGTCAGCGAGTGGCCGCGCCGCGCCAGGCGCACGAAGATCGAGCCGACGTGGAACCGCAGCACGGCCTGCTGGGCCGCGACCCGGATCGCCTCGCGGTGCACGATGTTGAACGCCTCGCCGACCTCGGAGAGCTCGTTCTCGCCCTTGGTCTTCAGCGGCGGCGTGGTGCGGGCCGCGAACTCGGCCGCGGACAGCCCGCCCAGGCCCTCCTGCTCGTCGACGCGCCGGACCGCGCTCGGCAGGTCCACCATCGCGATCCGGCGGGCCGAGTCGGACAGGTCCCGCAGGCCGCGGGTGACCGAGCGCCCGATGCCGAAGCCGATGAGGACGGAGATCGCCAGCGCCAGCACGGCGGCCGCGCCCTCGATCGCGAGGCGCCGGACCACCGACTCGCGGATGTCGGCCGCGAGGTCCACCGTGGTCGCCAGCGACTGGTCGACCAGGTTGGCGGTCGCCGCGTGCCTCGCGTCGTAGGCCAGCATGAGCGAGTCGTGGTTGATCTCCTGCTCGTCGTCCGAGCGGGCGCTCGCGACCTGGCTGTCGAGCCGGTTCGCCGGGCGGGCCGGGGCCTCGCCGAGGCCGCCGACCTCGAACACCGCGGCGTCCGGGTCCGACTCGGCCATCATGCGCCGGTACTCGCCCAGGGACTCCTCGCGGGCCGTGGCCAGCCGCATGAACGGCCGGTAGTCCTCGGCCAGCGGCTCGCCGTCCTCCAGGCCCAGCACCAGGATCTGCATCTGGGCCGAGCTCTCGTCGATCTCGTGCAGCAGGCTCGCGGCGCGCAGGTGGCGGCTCAGCTCGGCCGAGTCGGCCGCGTCCACGGCCCGGTCGATGACCGCCGACAGGCGCGTCACGAGCGAGTTGTAGACCGTCAGGTGGACCTCGGCGACCGTCTGGCCGTAGACCGCGTCGCGGGCCGTGCCCAGCCGCTCCAGCGGCTTGTCGGCGCGCTCCAGCAGCGCGGTCACGGCCTCGTCCAGGCCGGTGCCCGACCGGGCGTCGTCCAGGCGCGCCAGCTGTTCGTCGGTGGCCGCCTCGGCGGCCTCGAACGAGGCGGTGAGCGTCTCGGGGTCGCTCAGGCCGGTGTTCTCCTGGAACACCAGCATGGCCGCGGCGAGGCGCTCGCGCTGGACCGCGTGGAGGGCGTCGGCCGCGATCCCGGTCAGCTCGACGACCTCGGCCGTCCCGGTCACCGCCTGGGCCTCGGTGCCGGACTCGTAGAGCCGCACCCCGACCATGCCCGCGAGCGCGAGCGCGGGGATGAGCAGCATGACGGTCAGCTTGGTCCGGATCCTCACCGACGACCAGCCGCGGCGGCTCCTGCCGCCGTCCTGTGCCGCGGGGGCGGGGTGCTCCTCCGTCATCGGGGTGTTCCTCGGCTTTCCGTGAAGGGTGTCATTCGATCCCCAGGTACGCCTCGACGACCTTGGGGTGTTGCAGGAGTTCGGAGGCGGGCCCCGAGTGGGCGAGGGCGCCGGTCTCCAGGACGTGCCCGGTGTCGGCGACGCGCAGCGCCCGGCGGGCGTTCTGCTCGACCAGCACCACGGTCACCCCCTGGGCGCGGATCTTCTCGATCACCGTGAAGACCTCGTCGACCATCTTGGGGGACAAGCCCATCGACGGCTCGTCCAAGAGGACGACGCGCGGCCTGGCGATCATCGCACGGGCGATCGCCAGCATCTGCTGCTCCCCGCCGGACAGCGCGCTCGCGGGCAGCGCCCGCCGCTCGTCGAGCACGGGGAAGAGCCGGTACATGTCGGCCTCGGGGGCCGCTTGGCGGCGGCGCCGGTGGGCGCCGAGCCGCAGGTTCTCGGCGACGGTGAGGCTGCCGAGGATCTGGCGGCCCTCGGGGACGAGGACGAGGCCGTCGGCCACCCTGCGGTGGACCGGCCTGCGGGTGATGTCCTCGCCGTCCAGGCGGACCGCGCCCGACCGGGGCCGGACGAGGCCCGAGACGGCGCCGAGCACCGAGCTCTTCCCGGCGCCGTTGGCGCCGATGAGGGCGACCAGGCCGCCCTCGGGGACCTCGAAGGAGACGTCGCGGACGGCGTCGACGCGGCCGTAGGAGACGTGCAGCGCCTCCACGGTCAAGAGCGGACTAGGCATACTCGTGCTCCCCGGTCTCGTCGGCGCCCAGGTAGGCCTCGACGACCGCGGGGTCGGCGATGACCGCCCGCGGCTCGCCCTCGGCGATGACCTCGCCGAAGTTCATGACCACCAGGCGGGTGCAGGTGTCGACGACCATCTTGACGTTGTGCTCGATGAGGAGCACCGTGATGCCGTCCTCGGCGAGCGAGCGGACGAGGCCGGCGAGCTCGGCGGCCTCGACGTGGTTCATCCCGGCGGCGGGCTCGTCGAGCACCAGCAGCGTCGGGTGGGCGGCGAGGGCGCGGGCGATCTCGAGGCGCCGCTGGTCGCCGTAGGAGAGCGCCCCGGGCCTCAGGCCCGCCTGCTCCGCCAGGCCGACCCGCCGCAGCTGCGCCCAGGCGAGCGCGGTCGCGCGCCGCTCGTCGCGGCGCGCCGAGGGCAGCCACAGGAGCCGGCGCCCGAAGGTGCCGCGGCTGACCGCGTGGGTGCCGACCAGGACGTTGCCGAGGACGGTGAGTCGCCCGAACAGCTTGGAGTGCTGGAAGGTCCGGGCCACCCCGGCCCGCGCGTAGCGGTGCGCGCCGCCCTTCGAGCCGAGCGCGACGCCGAGCACGTCGCCCTCGCCCGAGGTCGGCGGCTCCAGCCCGGTGAGCATGTTGATGAGCGTGGTCTTGCCCGCGCCGTTGGGGCCGATGACGCCGAGGACCTCCCCGGCGGCGAGGTCGAGGTCGACGCCGCGGACGGCCTGGACGGCGCCGTAGGCCTTGCCGAGGCCCCGCACCCGGGCCACCGGGGACCCCGGCTCGGGCAGCGGCGGCAGGTCCGGGACCGGGGCGTCCGCGGGGGCCTTCGGGGCCCGGTCCGGCCGCAGCCGCGCGGCCAGGCTCGAGAGCCCGCCGGGCAGGTACAGGACGACGGCGAGCAGGAGCACGCCGGTCAGCAGCGGGTGGATCCACCCGGCCTCGAGGCCGAGCCCCTCCTGGAGTTCGGGTACGGCCGTGAGGAACCCGGCGCCGAGCACCGGTCCGAAGAACACGAGGTACCCGCCGAGGACGGCGGTGACCAGGCCGTCGACGGTCATGGCGAAGTCGAAGGAGCCGGGGGTGATGCGCCCGAAGAAGTACGTGAACAGCACCCCGTAGACCCCGGCGATCGCGCCCGAGGCGAGGAACGAGGTCATGCGGGTGCGCACCACGTCGACGCCCATGGAGCCCGCGGCCAGCTCGTCCTCGCGGACGGCGGCGAAGGCGCGGCCGGTGCGGGAGGGCCCGAGCCGCCAGAACACGTACACCAGGACGGCGAGGACCAGCCACACCAGGTCCGGCGTGGCCCACTTCTCGAGGCGCAGGCCCAGGGCCCCGTTCGTCCACTCGGCGTTGGTCATGAAGACCCGCACCATCTCCCCGAACGCGAGGGTCGCGATGGCGAGGAAGACCCCGCGCAGGCGCAGCACCGGCAGGCCGAGCAGCAGCGCGGCCGCGGCCCCGACGGCCGCGCCCACGGGCAGTCCGATCAGGACCGGCGAGAGCGAGCCGAGCAGCGGCGCGTCCGGGACGACGAGCGTGGACGTGTACGCCGCGAGCGACGCGAACCCGGCCTGGCCGAGGCTGAGCTGCCCGGCCATGAGCACCACGTGGAACGAGTAGGCGAGGATCGCGCCGAGCGCGATGGTCGTGATGAGCGTGTCGTACCCGGCGAGCATCAGACCTCCCTGACCTTGACGGCGCCGAACAGGCCCCGCGGGCGCAGCACCAGGATCGCGAACAGGAGCGCGAAGGCGACCAGGCCCTTCCACGTGGAGTCGAAGTAGGTGACCGTCAGCGCCTCGGCGACGCCGAGGATCAGCCCGGCGGCCATGGCCCCCCACAGGGACCCGAGACCGCCGACGATGATCACCGCGAAGCCGATGAGCTCGATGGACGCGCCGAGGTCGCGGTCGGCCTGGCCGATGTTGAGCGCCAGCAGCGCCCCGGCCACGGTCCCCAGCGCCGAGGACAGCGCGTAGGTCCCGGAGGTGACGAGCCCGGTGTTGACGCCCAGGACCTTGGCGGCCCGGGGGTTCTCGGCGACGGCCCGCATGGCCCGTCCCATCGGCGTGGACGAGACGAGCCATGCGAGTCCGAGCATGAGCACCAGCGCGAGCCCGAGCGTCACCAGCTGCATCAGCGTGACCCCGATCCCGCCGAACTCGAAGAGCCGGTTGGGGAAGTACTCGGTCGGGAAGCTCTGCGGCTCGGTGCCGTACCGGGCCTGGAGCGCCGCGATGAGGATCCCGCCGAACGCGACCGAGGAGATCAGTCCGGCGAAGTGCTCGTCGTCGCGGCCCGCGAGCGGGCGGAACGCGACGCGCTCGAGGAGCACGCCCGCGAGTCCGCCCGCCGCGGCCACGGCCGGGATCAGCGCCCACATCGGCAGGCCGAGCCGGGTGGCCAGCTCGATGCCGACGAAGGCGCCGGCGGTGAAGATCGCCGGGTGGGCGAGGTTCAACTGGCGCAGGATCCCGAACACCAGCGTGAAGCCGATGGCGAAGAGCGCGTAGATCGATCCGGCGAAGACGCCGTTGGCGAGCTGCTGCAGCATGTCGTGGTTTCTCTGGACGGAGTCGCTCGTGCGGTCTAGCCCTCGAGGAGCTTGAACTCGCCGTTCTCGACGATCTGGACGAACGGTTCCTGGCTGACCTCGCCGCTCTCGCTGAGCGAGATGGTGCCGAGGATCGAGTCGTACTCCAGGATCTGGCCGAGGTTGTCCTTGACGGCCTCGCGGTTCGCGTCGCAGTCGGCGCGGACGGCCTGGTCGATCATGTACGCGGCGGTGTAGGCCTGCGCGGCGAACTGGTCGGGCTCCCGGTCGTACTTCTCCATGTAGTTCGCGATGAACTCGGCGTTGCCGGTGGTGTCGGCGTCGGCGCTCCAGGCCCCGCCGACGATGAGGCCCTCGGCGGCGTCCTCGAGGGTGCCCACCAGGACGGGGGAGTTGAAGGCGTTGCCGCCCACGATCGGCGCGGTGATGTCGAGGTCGCGGGCCTGCTTGACCAGCGGGCCGGTCGCGGCCGGCAGCGCCGAGAGGATGACGGCGTCGACGTCGGCGTCCTTGACCTTGGTCAGCTGCGCGGAGAAGTCGGTGTCGGCGGTCTCGAAGCTCTCGTCGACGACGACCTCGATGTCCTCCTCGGCGAGCACGTCGGTGATCGTGTTGTAGGCCGAGGCGGTGAACTCGTCGGCGCTGTCGTAGAGCACGGCGACCTTGGTGATCCCGAGGGTCGCCTTGGCGGCCGGGATGCTGGCGGCGAGCGCGACCTCCTCGGGGAGCGAGTTCCGGAAGATGTAGTCGCCGAGGTCGGGAATGCCCTCGGCGGTGGTGGAGATGCCCAGGGCGGGGACGCCCGCGCTCTCGGCGTCGGGGAAGGTCGTGAACGCCATGTTCGAGAGGGTGGGGCCGACGATGGCGCTGACCTTGTCGCGGTTGATGACCTTCTCGAAGGCCACGACGGAGTCCTCGACGCTGGTCTTGTCGTCCTCGACGATGAGCTCGTACTCGACGCCGCCGGCGGCGTTGAGCTCCTCGAAGGCCAGCTCGATGCCCTCCTGCTGGTACAGGCCGGCGAAGGCCGCGCCCTCGGTGAGGCTCAGGACGGCGCCGATCTTGACGGTCTCGTCGATCTCGCACTCGTCGCCCGTGCCGGTGCCGACCAGGGAGTCGTCGCTGGAGGCGTTCGTGGTGTCCTCCGAGACGCAGGCCGCCGAGGCGGCGAGGAGGAGTGCGGCCAGGCCCGCGCCGGAGATGCTCTTGAAACGCATGTGATTCCTATAGGGGTCGGTGTCAGATGTGAGGTCTGGGGGACCGGTCCGCCGAACGGGGGGTCAGCCGTCGGCGGCACGGAGTCACACTATCGGGGCGATTCGAGGCGGACAAGACTTACCCTGATTTTCTTTCGGAAAGGCTGGTGAACCATTGGTTTCCCGGAGGCTGTGCACATCCCGGGGCACAACGTATGCGCAGGCCAGGCAGTGACTGAGCGATCACATGGAACGCTTTGACCCTCTCATGTCCTTTCCCGGAGCGCGGGCGTTCGCGGAAACACGCATCGTGCGCGGACGCGTGCGCTCCGCAGTGGATCCGGCCCTGACCGTGTGACGGGGCTCGCGTCTATCCTGGGGGGGTGGCTCAGCAAGGTGTGAAGACCTACCAGGTCAAGACGTACGGCTGTCAGATGAACGTGCACGACTCCGAGCGCATCGGCGGCCTCCTCGAAGAGGCCGGGTACGTGCCCGCCGCCGGCGGGGACGCGCCCGACCTCGTCGTGTTCAACACCTGCGCGGTGCGCGAGAACGCCGACAACAAGCTCTACGGCAACCTCAGCCACCTCGCGCCGGCCAAGTCCGCGAACCCCGACATGCAGATCGCCGTCGGCGGCTGCCTGGCGCAGAAGGACCGCGGCGAGATCGTCAAGCGCGCCCCGTGGGTCGACGCGGTCTTCGGCACCCACAACATCGGCTCGCTCCCGGCCCTGCTCGACCGCGCCCGCCACAACCGGGCCGCCGAGGTCGAGATCCTGGAGTCCCTGGAGACCTTCCCCTCGGCGCTGCCCACCAAGCGCGACTCGACCTACTCCGGCTGGGTCTCGATCTCGGTGGGCTGCAACAACACCTGCACGTTCTGCATCGTGCCCAGCCTGCGCGGCAAGGAGAAGGACCGGCGCCCCGGCGAGATCCTCGCCGAGGTCCGGGCCCTGGTCGCCGAGGGCGTCTCCGAGGTGACCCTGCTGGGCCAGAACGTCAACACCTACGGCGTCGAGTTCGGCGACAAGCTCGCCTTCGGGAAGCTCCTGCGCGCCTGCGGCGAGATCGACGGCCTCGAGCGGGTGCGCTTCACCAGCCCGCATCCGAAGAACTTCACCGACGACGTCATCGCCGCCATGGCCGAGACCCCGAACGTGTGCCACCAGCTGCACATGCCGCTCCAGTCCGGTTCGGACCGCGTGCTCAAGGAGATGCGCCGCTCCTACCGCTCCGGCAAGTACCTGGAGATCCTCGACAAGGTCCGCGCGGCGATGCCCGACGCGGCCATCACCACCGACATCATCGTGGGCTTCCCCGGGGAGACCGAGGAGGACTTCCAGGCGACCCTCGACGTGGTCGAGCAGGCCCGCTTCTCCAGCGCCTTCACGTTCCAGTACTCGATCCGGCCCGGCACGCCCGCCGCCACGATGGCCGACCAGATCCCCAAGGCCGTCGTGCAGGAGCGGTACGAGCGCCTCGTCGCCCTCCAGGAGCGCGTGTCCTGGGAGGAGAACCGCAGGCTCGAGGGCACCGAGGTCGAAGTCCTGGTCACGGTGGGCGACGGGCGCAAGGACGCGGCGACCGGCCGCCTCTCGGGCCGCGCCCGGGACGGGCGCCTGGTGCACTTCGGCGTCGCGCCGAGCGAGACCGACCCGGCCGGCAACGCCGCGGGCATCCGACCCGGGGACGTGATCACCACCGCGATCACCTACGGCGCCCCGCACCACCTGGTCGCCGACGGCGAGGTCCTGACCCACCGGAAGACGAAGGCGGGCGACGCCTGGGCCGCGGGCAAGGCCACGAAGCTCCCCGGCGTCAGCCTCGGCATGCCCACCATCGGCAGGAAGCCCCAGCCGAAGCAGGAGGCCCCCGGCTGCGCCTGCTAGGACACCGAAACGCAAGCGGCCCACCGGCGCGGCCGGTGGGCGTCGAACTGGGGGAGTGCGGGGGTCAGTCGGCTTCGCCGGGAGGCACCACCCACTCGGTCGGCTGGCCGGTGACCTTCGCGATCCGGTCGAAGTCGTGGTCGTAGTGAAGCATGGTCACGCCGTGCCGCTCAGCGGTGGCTGCGATGACCAGGTCGGGGATCTTCACCGTGCGGTGGAGCGAATCTCGGATCAGTTCACGCTGCACCTCGGTCACTCGCGAGTACACGGTGTCCGGAATCGACAGCCGCTCGAAGTTCGCGAGCCAATCGATGAGCTGGTCGCCTTCGCGGAGGTTCCGAACGCTGAACAGCATCTCGGCTTCCACCATGCCGCAGATCGCCAGCAGCCCGCGCTCCGCCAGCGGGATCAGCCGCTGGGCGACCGGCTGCTTGGTCTGCCTGGCGAATACGCTCTTGTCGACCATGAAACGCGCTATCGCCATGCCGACTCCATGATCTCGGGGTCGGCGAGGTCGGGGAGGTTGCCTGCGGCGAGCCACTCCAGGAACTCACGGCGCTTGTGCTGCGCGACGAGTTCCTTGAGTGCCGCGTTCACGGTGCTGACCTTGGTGGTCGTGCCGAGGATCTCCGCCGCCTGCGCGCAGAGCTCGTCGTCGAGGTTGATGACTGTTCGTGACATTGTTTTCACCTCCTCAACCTAGCCAGGCACGGACTTCCAGTATACCTTTCGAAGAGGTGTGTCGCGATCTTTTGAGTCGGGTTGTCGACGTTTCTATACGATGGGAATAGATATCTATATGAATCTTCTTATGATATCGATCAATCATGGTTACGAGGACTCGCCGCATCCGATCCGGGCCCAGGCGATCTGCCACAATGGCTCGGTATGGAACAGGAATCGGACATCCAGGCGCAGCGCGACCTCATGTACGGGGAGCTCGACCTCGGGTCCCTGACGATCTTCTCCGGGTCGTTCATCAACTACGGCTACTGGGGCGACGTCGCCCCCGGCCGCGAGATCACCCTCGCGGAGCGCACCGCCAGCCAGGCCGAGCTCTACCGGCGGGTCGTCTCGCGCCTCTCCATGCCGCTCGGGGCCGAACTCCTCGAACTCGGCTCCGGCATCGGCGTCGGGGCGGCCCTCGTCGCCCGTGAGTTCGGTGCCGTCGTCTCCGGGCTCGACCGTTCCGCCGCCCAGCTCGGGCGCGCCGCCGAGGCCAACGCCGCGACCCTCGCGGACATGCCCGGCCGCCTCTCCTTCTACGAAGGCTCGGTCACCGCGATCCCCTTCCCCGACGCCTCCTTCGACGGCGTCTACGCCGTCGAGATGCTCCAGCACGTCGACGACCTCGCCGCCGTCGCCCGCGAGGTCCACCGGGTCCTGCGCCCCGGCGGGCGCTTCGCGACCGCCACGTTCTTCGCGCCCGACGGCGCCGGCGAGACCCCCGTCGCCGACCTCATCGAGACCGTCGCCTCCGGCGTCGACGTCGTGCGCCCCATCGGCGAGTTCACCGCCGACCTGGAGGCCGCGGGCCTCCGGGAGGTGACCGCCACCCCGATCGGCGAGCACGTCTGGCGCCAGTTCGACCAGTGGGTCGCCCAGACCGAGTTCCGCGACTCCTGGGGCCGCAACTGGCTGCGCTGCTACGAGAACGGCTGGATCGACTACTACCTCGTGACCGCCGCGCGCTGACTCACCACCAGTAGGACGCGCCCAGGACGAAGAACAGGATCCACACCGGGACGCTCACGGCCCCGAGGATCAGCCCTGCCAGCGCGAAGGACCGGTTGTCCGCCTCGCCCTTGCGGTGCTTCTCGATCCCGATGAGCCCGAAGACGACCGCCAGGATCGTGAACGGCACGAAGCTCACGAACGACATCACGCCCATGCCGAGCGCGATGTGCCCCATCAGGTTCCCGGAGCCCTCGGGCTCCGCCGGAGCGGGCGCGGGCTCCGGCGCGGGCGGGACCGGCAGGTTCGCCGCGGGCAGGTCCTCGAGCAGGCGCCCGACCTCGGCGTACGTCTGCGACTCGTAGAGGTCGCGGCTCCGCTCGTCGAACTCGTGCAGGTTCAGGCGGCCCGCTTCGAGCGCGTCGCGCAGCTGGGCGGCCACCGCCGCGCGCTCGTCGTCGGAGATCCGCATCCGGCCGGGATCGGGCTGGGGCATGGCACTGGTCCTCCAGGGGGTCGGGTGGCCCGTCAAGCGTATACAGCGCCCTGTCCCATGCTGGAGACGATCGAGGGCCCCGGCCGACGGCCGGGGCCCTCGAGGGGTCTCACACGAGCGAGTCCTCCCACTGTCGGTGCAGGGTCGCGTACTCGCCGCCGTGGTCGATGAGGTCGCTCGGGCGCCCGTCCTCGATGACGCGGCCGTGCTCCAGGACCAGGACCCTGTCGGCGATCTCCACCGTGGACAGCCGGTGCGCGATGATGATCGCCGTCCGGTCGGCCAGGATCGTGCGCAGCGCCCGCTGCACCAGCCGCTCGGACGGGATGTCGAGCGAACTGGTCGCCTCGTCGAGGATCAGCACCCGCGGGTCGGCCAGGAACGCCCGCGCGAAGACCACCAGCTGCCGCTGGCCCGCCGAGAGCCGCCCGCCGCGCTTGCGCACGTGGGTGTCGTACCCGTCGGGCAGCGACTCGATGAACTCGTGGGCGCCGACCACCTTGGCCGCCTCCACGATCCGCTCCCGGTCCGCGCCGGGCCTCCCCAGTTCGATGTTCTCGGCGATCGTGCCGTTGAACAGGAAGTTCTCCTGCGTGATCATCACGACGTTCGCCCGCAGGTCCGCCTCGGAGAGGTCGCGCAGGTCCACGCCGTCGAGCGAGACCGAGCCCCCCTTCGGGTCGTAGAACCGGCTCACGAGCTTCGCGATCGTGGTCTTGCCCGCGCCCGTCGCGCCCACCAGGGCCGCGGTCTGGCCCCCCGGGATGCGCAGGTCCAGGCCCGGCAGCACCACCTGGTCGTCGCGGTACTGGAACCGCACGCCGTCGAAGCGCAGCTCGCCCCGCGGCCGCTCGATCGGGCGCGGCTCCTCGGGCTCGGCCACCTCGACCGGCTCGTCCAGGACGCCGGAGATCTTCTCCAGCGCCGAGGTGCCCGACTGGAGCACGTTGTAGAACTGCACCAGCTCGTTGAGCGGGTCGAAGAACCGCTTCATGTACAGCAGGAACGCCGCGAGCACGCCGAGCTCGGTGTTGCCCTGCATGACCTGCCAGCCGCCGAACAGCAGCACCACCACCGTGGCGAGGTGCCCGATGCCGCGCATCCCGCCGGCCATGAACGCGTTCTGCTGGTGCCCGGCCGCCTGCGCGAACCGGTTGTCGGTGTTGAGCCCCGCGAACAGCTCCCGGTCGCGGCCCTCGCGCCGGTACGCCTGGACCGCGCGCACCCCGCCCATGGACTCCACGAAGTAGACGATGAGCAGCGCCACCGTCTCGCGGGCCTTGCGGTACGCGATCGCCGAGACCCGGCTGAACCAGCGGCCCAGCAGGAGCATGAGCGGGAACGTCAGCAGCGTCACCGCCGCCAGGCGCGCGTCGATGACCAGCATGACCACGGTGATGGTGACGACGTTGAGCCCGGCGAGGACCAGGTCGTCCACGCCGTTCTCGGTCATCTCCCGGATCGACTCCATGTCCGAGCTCTGCCGGGCCGTGACGCGCCCGGAGGTGAACCGCTCGTGGAAGGACACCGACAGCTGCTGGAACTTGCGGAACACCTTGCCGCGCAAGGCGTACAGCATCGCCGCGCTCACCTTCGCGGACTGCGCGATGTAGAGGCGCACGCACAGGTACTCCAGGATCGCGACGACCGCGAAGGCCACGCCGATCATGATGACGATCGAGTGGTCGCCGTGGTCCGTCAGCGCCGGGATGCCGTGGTCGATGCCGTACATGACCAGCAGCGGCGTGGCCATGCTCGCGAAGTTCTGCACCACCAGGACGCCCACGAGGAACCACAGCGCCCGCTTGTGGGGCAGCAGCATCGAGCCGAGCAGGCGCCGGGACTGGGCCCGCAGCTCCTTGATCGACTCGGCGTCGTCCACCTCGGCGCTGGTCCGGTCCGCCTCGGAGGACTCGGCGTGGCCGCGCCAGTGCGCGTGCTTGTCCGATTTCCCGTTCGCCTTGTCCGCCAAGGTCATGCCGCCACCTCTTCCGCCGTCGCCGAGAGCACGTCCACGTACTCGGGGCTCGTGCCCATCAGCTCGGAGTGCTTCCCGACCGCCGCGATGCGCCCCTCGTGGAGCAGCGCCACCCGGTCGGCCAGGGCCACCGTGGAGGGCCGGTGCACGACCACGAGCGCGGTGGTGTCGCGCAGGACCTGCGCCAGGGCCCGCTCGACCAGCTCCTCGGTGTGCACGTCGAGCGCCGAGAGCGGGTCGTCGAGTACGAGCACCGCGGGCTTGACGACCACGGCGCGGGCGAGCGCGAGGCGCTGGCGCTGGCCGCCGGACAGGGACAGGCCCTGCTCGCCGATGCGGGTGTCGAGCCCGTACGGCAGGTCGTGCACGAACTCGGCCTGGGCGACGCGCAGCGCCTCCTCGATGTCGCGCTGGTCGGCGTCGGGCCGCCCGAGCGCGAGGTTCTCGCGCACGCTCATCGAGAACAGCGTGGCCTCCTCGAACGCGGTGGTGACCACCGAGCGGAGGTTCGCCAGCCGCAGGTCGCGGATGTCGGTGCCGTCCAAGAGGATCCGCCCGCCCGTGGGGTCGTTGAGGCGCGAGGGGAGCGACACGAGCGTGGTCTTGCCCGAGCCGGTCTTGCCCGCGATTGCCACGGTCTCGCCGGGGCGCACCGTCAGGTCCACGCCGCGCAGGATGTCGCGCGAGTCGTCCTCGTACCCGAATCGCACGTCCTCGAAGACGAGCTCACCGCGCACCGCGCCGCGGTCGACGACCTTGGCGCCGGGCCGGTCCTTGATGGCCGGCTCGGTGTCGAAGACCTCGTAGACGCGGTCGGCGGCCGTCATGGCCTCGTTGCCGTGGGCCATGACCCAGCCGCTCGCCTCGATCGGCCACAGGATCGCCAGCTGGAGCATGATGAACGCGGTCAGACTGCCGACCGACATCGCGCCGTCGGCGACCATGATCGAGCCGAACACCAGCGTCGCGCCGAGCGCCGCGGAGGCGATCGCGGTGAACCCCGACCAGGACCGGGAGGCCACGAGGCTCTTGCGGACGCTCCGGTCGCGCAGATCGGCGGCCTCCCGCTCGAAGCGGGTCGCCATGAGCGGGCCGCGCCCGAGGGCCTTGATCGCCCGGATGCCCAGGGCCGACTCCTCGGCGGCGCTGGAGACCTCGCCGGACTGGTCCTGCTCGGCGCGGGCCAGCGGCAGGTAGTTGCGGAAGAAGCCGCGCCCGATGAGGAACAGCGGCACCGCGGAGGCGGCGACGATGAGGGCCAGGCGCCACTCGATGAACAGCAGCTGGCCCATGATGATGGCGATCATGCCGATCGAGGTGATCGCGAAGACCATCCCGCCGGCGAAGAAGCGGCGGATCATGCCCAGGTCGGTGGTGACCCGGGCGAGGAGCTGGCCGGTCTGCCAGCGGTCGTGGAAACCGGTGTGCAGCCGCTGGAGGTGCTCGTAGAGCCCGCCGCGGATGTCGGCCTCGATCGCCATCGCCGTGGTGGTCTGGAAGTAGCGCCGGGTCAGGTTGAGGAGCGCGTCGGCGGCGCCGAGGGCCGCGATGATCCCGACGATGCGCCACAGCCCGGGGATGTCGCCGTCGGTGATCGGGCCGTCGATGGCCCGGCCGACCAGCGGGGGGATGGCCAGTCCGGAGACGATGTTCAGCAGGACCATCGTCCACAGCACGGCCAGCCGGTACCGGTAGGGGTACAGGTACTTCTTCATCCGCCACAGGTTCGTCAGCGCCGTCCGACGGGGCGGGGGAGTGTCCGTTTCTGATTCTTCTGGAGTTTTCAACCGCTCTGAGCCCACCGCTCCAACCTACGAGGAGGGCCCGACATCCGGCAACCCAAATTTCACCTGCCGACCGGTAAGTAATCCCACTGCGTCGACAGGATTCGTTGAGCCCCTTTGAAAGCGATATCAAAACGGCGCGGCGCCGCGTCCCAGACACCGGGACGCGGCGCCGCTGACGTTCGGGCGGCGGGCTAATCGAGCAGCTGCGCCCGCAGCTCCTCGGTCCGGTCGAAGCCGATCGCCGAGATGTACGCGGACATCGACCCGAAGCGGGCGCTCATCTCCTCCAAGGTCTCCAGCATCGCCTCGGCGGGCGTGGTCAGGCCGCCCTCGGTCGCGGGCTTGCCCATGTTGGCGTCCCGCCAGGCGCGCCAGCGCCTGATGCCGTGGAGCGACAGCTCGTAGTCGGCGGCGATGTCCTCCTCGGCGACGCCCAGCACCGACAGGAGCGCGGCCGCGACCAGGCCGGTGCGGTCCTTCCCGGCCATGCAGTGGAACAGCACCGGCTCGCCGGAGGCGATCACCTCGAGCGAGTCGCGGACGGCCGCGTACCCGGCCTCGTACATGCCCGAGTAGCGCTGGCGCAGGAACCGCACCACCTGGTCGTGCGGCGTCTCGCCGTCGATTCCCAGGTCGATGGCCTCCCACCGGACGTGGAGCAGCTCGAAGTGGTGGAACTCGACGCCCTCGATCTCGGGGAACCGGCCCGCCTGCTCCAGCTCCCCGCCCCGGCGCAGGTCGATGACGTGCCTGATCCCGAGCCGGTTCACCAGCAGGTCCTGGTCGGCCTCGGTGACCATCCCGAGGTTGTCGGAGCGGAACACGCGGCCGGTCCTGACCTTCTTGCCGCCGGCGGCGTCCCATCCGCCGATGTCGCGCA
Organism: Glycomyces amatae; assembly: GCF_020991375.1. Lineage (GTDB taxonomy): Bacteria > Actinomycetota > Actinomycetes > Mycobacteriales > Micromonosporaceae > Glycomyces > Glycomyces amatae. Next base: position 79,615 of record NZ_JAJLQZ010000005.1, read on the forward strand.
GGTTGAAGATGGTCTCGGCGTCGATGAACTGGTGGGGGAGGGTCTCGACTGACATGCGGCTGCCTTCCTGTCGGGGTGACTGACGTTCGGCCGTGGGACGACGGACGGCGCGGACCGAAGCGGTCCACGCCGTCGTAGCCCTGCTCCATTATCCCGGTCCGTCCGCGAACGTCCTCACGCGTCGCTCAGAACCGCCGGACAACAGCAGGTTGCGTCTATTTCGAGCCTTCGGCCAACCGAAGGCTGCGCTGCTCGGGTCGCCTGCGGCGACCCCCGGCCGGCGCCGGGGTTCCTTCCGCAAGCTCCAGGCTGCGCTACTCGGGGTCGCCTGCGGCGCCCCCGGCTGCCGCCGGGGTTCCTTCCGCAAGCTCCAGGCTGCGCTACTCGGGTCGCCTGCGGCGACCCCCGGCCGGCGCCGGGGTTCCTTCCGCAAGCTCCAGGCTGCGCTACTTGGTTCCTTCCGCAAGCTCCAGGAACTGCTTCTTGCTCGCCAGGTCCTGCTCGGCCTTCTTGATCCGGCCCGCGTTCCCGTCGGCCTTGGCCCGCTCCAGCTTCTCCTCGGCCTCGGCGACCTGCTGGCGCATCTGGAGCAGCAGCGGGTTCTCCTCGACCGGGACCTTGCGCCACGCGGTGTCCAGTGCGTCGCGGAGCCGGTCCTCGACGTTGCGCAGGCGCCGCTGGAGCTTCGCCTGGTTCTTGCGCGGGACCGCGCCGATGTCGTGCCATCCGGCCTGGAGCTCGCGGAACGCCTGCTGCGCGGCCTTCGGGTCGGCCTCGATGTCCAGCGCCTCGGCCTGCTTGAGCAGCTCCTCCTTCGCGGCCTGGTTGGCGTCCAGCTCCGCGTCGCGGGCCGAGAACACCTCCGAGCGCGCGTTGAAGAACACGTCCTGCGCGGCGCGGAACCGCTTCCAGGCCTTCTGCTCGGCGTCCGGCGCCAGCCGCCCGGCGTCCTTCCACTCGGCCATGAGGCCCTTGAGCCGGTCGGCGGTGGGCCCCCAGTCGGTCGAGGTCGACAGCTCCTCGGCCTGCTTGATGAGGGACTCCTTCTGCTGCGCGATCACCTTGCGCTCGGAGTCCAGCTGCGAGAAGTAGGCGCCCCGGTGCCGCGTGAACGTGTCCCGCGCGGCCGAGAACCGGCGCCACAGCTTCTGGTCGGTCTTCCGGTCGACCCCGTGGATCGCCTTCCACTCCTCGATGATCTCGCCGAAGCGCTGGCCCGAGGCCTTCCAGTGGCTGTCGCGGGCCGCGAGCTCCTCCGCCTCGGCCACGAGGGCCTCCTTGGCGGCGACGGCCTCGGCGCGCTCGGCGTCCTTGGCGGCCTTGAACTCGCCGAGCTTCTCGTCGGCGTGCTTGGACAGCCCGTCCAGGCGGTTCGCCAGGCCCTCGACGTCCCCGACCACGGCCGCGGTGTCCAGGCCCTCGCGGAGCTTGCGCAGCTGCGAGGCCGCCTGCTCCACGTCGGCCGACTCCGAGTTCAGGCGCGCGGCGATGAGATCGACTTCGACCACCAGGTCGGCGTACTTCCGGGCGAAGTGCGCGAGCCCCTCATCGGTGGAGCCGGCCTGCCAGGAGCCGACCGCGCGCTCGCCGGAGGAGGTCTTCACATAGACCGTGCCGTCGGCGTCGATGCGGCCGAAGCTGGTCCAGTCTCCGAGGTCACTCATCGCGGTAATCTCAAATCCTTCACACGAACTAAGGGACGTACTTCCCGTACCTTACGGTGGTCAGCGGGTCGCCGCCAGCCGGGTGGGGCCGCACGAACCGAGGGGGTCATTCAGTTGCGCCATCCCGAGCCACGGCTCCCGACCTCCGCCGAGAGCGCCGACTTATGGGTCACGGACTCCGCCGGGAGGCGGTCGACGGTAACCCCACCCTACAGCCGCCGGTGATCGCCGTCGTAGGCCCCACCGCGGCCGGGAAGACCGCGCTGTCCGTCGCGCTGGCGAAGGCCCTGGACGGCGAGGTGGTCAACGCCGACTCGATGCAGCTGTACCGCGGGATGGACATCGGCACCGCCAAGATCACCGACGAGGAGCGCGACGGCGTCCCCCACCTCGTGTTCGACGTCCTCGACGTCACCGAGCCCGCCGACGTCGCCAGCTACCAGCGCCTCGCCCGAGGGGCGATCGCCGACATCCGCTCCCGCGGGAGGCGCCCGATCCTCGTGGGCGGCTCCGGCCTCTACGTCCAGGCCGCCCTCGACGAGATGGACTTCCCCGGCACCGACCCGGTGATCCGCGCCCGCATCGAGGCCGACCTCGCCCTCGTCGGGCCCGCCGCGCTCTGGGAGCGCCTCAAGGAGCGCGACCCCGATGCCGCGAAGGCGATCCTGCCCTCGAACGGGCGCCGCGTCGTGCGCGCCCTCGAGGTCGTGGAGCTCACCGGCTCCTTCACCGCGAGCCTGCCCGAGCCCCGGGCCCACCTCGAGGCGGTCCGCGTCGGCGTCGACCTCGACACCGCGGTCCTGGACGAGCGCATCGAGCGGCGCGTGCGCCGCATGTGGGACGCCGGGCTCCTCGACGAGGTCCGCGACCTCGAGGCGCGGGGCCTGCGCGAGGGCCGCACCGCCTCCCGCGCCCTGGGCTACCAGCAGGTCCTGGCCCACTTCGGGGGGGAGCACGACGAGGACGAGGCCTTCCGGCTCACCGTCCAGGGCACCCGCCGCTTCGTGCGCCGCCAGCGCTCCTGGTTCAAAAGGGACGGCCGCATCGAATGGTTCGATGCGGCCGATCCTCGGCTCTTCGAGCGCGTCCTCGCCTTCATCCGCGAACGCGGGGAGGCCCCATAGGGCTCACGCGCGCGGGTTCGGCGCCGTCGTCTCCTTCGGGTCGGTGACCGACACCGGCGCGAACAGCTCGTTGATCTTCGCGTAGGTCTCCTCCGGCAGCTTCACGCCGACGGCCTTGACGTTCTCCTCGACCTGCTCGGGGCGGGTCGCGCCGATGATCGCGGCGGAGACGTTCGGGTTCTGGAGCACCCACGCCAGGCTCAGCTGCGCGATGGTCAGGCCCAGCTCCTCGGCGATCGGCCCGAGCTGCTGCACCCGCTCGAGCACGTCGTCCTTGAGCCAGTTCTCGACGAAGCGCCCGAACTTCGGGTCGGCGCCGCGCGAACCGGCCGGGGCGCCCTGGCCCGGCTTGTACTTGCCGGTGAGCACGCCGCCGGCCAGCGGGGACCACACGATCTGGCCGATGCCCAGCTCCTCGGAGGCCGGGACGACCTCGGCCTCGATGACCCGCCACAGCAGCGAGTACTGCGGCTGGCTCGAGACGAGCTGGATCTTCAGGTCCTTCGCGAGCCCGGCCGCGGCGCGGATCTGCTCGGCGTTCCACTCCGAGACGCCGATGTAGTGCGCCTTGCCCGAGTGCACCACGTCGGCGAACGCCTGCATGGTCTCCTCGAGCGGGGTCTCCACGTCCCAGCGGTGGGCCTGGTACAGCTCCACCCGGTCGGTCTGGAGGCGCGTCAGCGAGTTGTCGATCGACTCCTTGATGTGCTTCGCGGACAGGCCCCGGTCGTTCTTGCCCGGGCCCATCGGCCAGTAGACCTTGGTGAAGATCTCGATGCCGTCGCGGCGCTGGTCCTTCAGCGCGCGGCCGATGACCTCCTCCGCCGCGCCCTGCGCGTACACGTCGGCGGTGTCGAAGGTGGTGATGCCGGCTTCGAGGGCGGCGTTGACGCACGCGACCGCGGCGTCCTCCTCCACCTGCCCGCCGTGGGTGATCCAGTTGCCGTACACCAGTTCGGAAATAACGAGGCCAGAGCGGCCGAGATGACGAAACTCCATGCCATGAGATTACCTGCCGAGCGGCAAGCGTCAACGAAACCGAGGTCACAGATGCGCGCGCGTGCCGGTAGTCCTCCCGCGCGGGCTACCGGCCGCCCTCAGCTCTCGGGAGCGGGGCTGCGCTGCCTGAACGGCGCCTCGCTGAGCAGCATCTGGACCTCCGAGGGCTCGATCGGCTGCGCCTCGGCCTGCTGGTCGGGGAAGACCCCGCTGCGCACGTCCATGACCGACTGGTAGCTGTTGACGCGCATGCGGGGGATGCAGTGCGGGTGCTCGTCGACGATCCAGCGGATCATGTGCTCGCGCACGTCGCACCGGAGCGTCCACTGGTGGGAGGGGTTGGCCGCCGAGATCGTCATGCGCAGGCGCATGTACGGCCCGGTGGCGTCGTTGACCTCCATGCCGTGGCTGCGCCCGTCCCAGAGCGGGTTGGTCCCCAGGTAGCGCAGCAGCTCGGCGCGCGCCTGGTCGACCGGCAGCCGCCAGTCGGCGTCGAGCAGGATCGTGCCGAGCACGGCCGGGTCGTTGCGGGTCCAGTTGACGTACGGATGGGTCTTGAAGTACGAGGTCGGCAGCACGAGCCGCCGCTCGTCCCAGATGCGGACCACCACGTACGACAGGGTGATCTCCTCGATGCGGCCCCACTCGCCCTCGATGACCACGACGTCCTCGAGCCGCAGCGCGTCCCCGAACGCCAGCTGCATGCCCGCGAAGAGGTTCTGGAGCATCGTCTGCGCGGCCAGCGCGGCGATCACGCCCGCGACGCCCGCCGCCCCCAGCAGCGAGGTGCCGAGGACCTTCAGGGAGGGGATGTTGAACAGTATGATCCCCGCCGCCACCATCCACACCCCCGCCGCGACCAGCCGGTAGGTCACGATCGCCTGGGTGCGCCGGCGCCGCCCGCCGACGTCGTTCTCGTTGAGCGAGCCCCACCGCTCCTGGAGCGGCACCTTCCAGACGCTGAGCAGGTTGGAGACCAGCCACGCGCCCGAGATCACGGTGCCGAACATGAGGACCCGGCTGAGGCTGATGTTCCATCCGTCGTCCCACCCCTGGGCGGCGACGTCGCTCTGGGCGAACAGCAGGATCTGCACGCCGCCGGTCGCGGCCATGAGCTGCGCGGGCCGCAGCGCCTTGCCGACGACGAGGGACTGGCGCTCGGAGGCGTGGCGCAGCAGCAGCCACTTGACGAGCAGGCGGGCGAGGCTGACCGTGACGGCGGACAGGACCGCCACGAGGACGACGGCGAGCCAGGGGGCGAGGTTCGGCATGGCTCTCAGGCTATCGAGGAACGCGGGCGCGCCGTGTACCGCTAGAGGGGCCCGTCGTCGATCGAGACGACCGCGTCGAGGGTCCGCAGCGCCTCGGCGCGCTCGGTCCTGGCGGGCACGACCTCGCCCCCGTCCAGGCCCAGGGCGCCCCAGGAGTACCCGTCGGTGACCAGGAACCCGGCCGGGTGGACCTCGACCCGCTGGTAGCGCGGCGGCACCACCACGCGTCCGGACTTGTGCACCACCAGCACCCGCCCGCGCTGCGCCGCGACGGCCACGCCGTTGACGAAGCCGGTGACGGTGCGCCCGTCGGCGGTCGGCGTCTCCATGGCGCCGTAGAGCATCGGGACCACCACGGTGCCGTTGCGGTCGATCGCGCCCCAGTCGGCCTGGCACACGGCCGCGACGCCGCCGCGGAAGTCCCCGGCCTGGCTGAACGCGGCCTGCACCACGGGCCGCCCGTTCGGCCCCAGGTAGCCCCAGCGGCCCGTCTGCGAGTCCTGGAACCGCTCGGGGGCGGGGTGCCCGGCGCGCTCGGGCCAGCCGCGCGGCGGCGGCCCGAACCCGGCCTTGGCGGCGCGCTCCTCGATGAGCCCCAGCGCGGTCTCGACGATCTGCATGACGAACCCGTGCGGGTTCTGCTCGGAGGCGCGCTGGACGTGGATGAGCGACTCGGTGATGCGGCCCTGGGCGATGCACGACAGCCCGGCGTAGGCGCGGACCGCGCCGGTGAGCGTGCGGGGAAGCTCCCCGGCCTCGGCGAGGGCGAACAGCTGGTCGGCCTCCTCGTAGCGGCCGCGCACGCGCAGGACCTGGCCGAGGCGGGCCCGGGCCGGGGCCAGGAGGAGGTCGGCGCCGACGGCCTCGGCGTACTTGACCGCGGCGGCGGCGTCCACTTCGGCCCCGTCGAAGTCGCCGAGGACGCGCAGGACGACCGCGCGGACCCCGAGCAGCCGCGACTGGTCGGCCTCGGCGGCGTGCCGGGCCAGGCGCAGCGTGGACTCCTCGCGGATCTGCTGGAGGGCGACGGTGTCGGCGATCGCGTGGCGCATGGTGGCGCGATCGAGGGGGCCGAGGGCGCGGAACAGCCCCGCCCGCAAGTCCGCCGCGACATCCACCACGTTGGCTACTTTCCGGGGTCAGAGAGGATTACGACAATTCGAGGGTAAGCCATCGGTGACCCGGGAGTGAGGGCAGAACGATCTCGGGCCTGATCGGCTGGTGAGAGGTGAGGCGGGTCGGGGCGGGCGGCCCCGACCCGCTACTTGACGACCTTGCCGAGGTCGTCCTCCGTGGCCTTGTAGCTCATGCGGGCGCGCGGGTTGCGCATCGAGCGGGGCATGATGCTCCGCTGGATCGCGTACCAGTACAGGCCGCCCTTGCGCTGCTCCGTCTTGGGGAAGCGCTTGAAGACCAGGCGCTTGACGCGCCGCGACAGGAGGATCGACTCGACGACGATGACCGCGGTGAGGGCCAGCAGCCCGATGAACAGGTAGCTCTGGAGCTGGGCCGAGCCCGAGGTGGAGAAGATGAGGATCGCGAACGCGCCGAACATGTAGTACTGCCCGACCGACCAGCGGGAGTCGACGATGTCGCGCACCAGCAGGCGCTCGGGCCCGCGGTCGCGCGCGAGGTGGTACTTGTCGAAGAGCGGGTCGCCCTTCCACTGGCCCTCGGCGATGCGGGCGCGCTCGTTGCGGAGGTCCTCCTTGGCCTGCCGCTTCTGCTCCTTGGTCAGCGGGCCGGACTTCTTGAGCGCCTCCCGCTTCTCCTTGTTCGACATGGGCGGGTTGGCCGGGGGACGGGCCTTGGCCTGGCTGGGCCGCTTGGGGGTGGCCTTCCCCTTCTTGCCGGTCGCGGCGACGGGCTTGGGCTCCACCGTGCCACTCGGTGCGGTGGCAGGTGCTGCCTGGGCGGACTTCTTCGCCACGGACGATCGGCCTTCCTCAACTCGCTACGGGCTGCTGTCCTCCAAGCATACCTACGTGTGCTTCGCGCTCGGACGCTCGATCTTGGCGCCCAGCCCGAGGAGCTTCTCCTCGAAGTTCTCGTAGCCGCGGGTGATGTAGCGGTCGACGCCGTAGACGCGCGAGGTGCCCTCGGCGGCCATGGCGGCGATGAGGTGGCTGAACCCGGCGCGCAGGTCGGGGATCTGGAGGTCGGCGGCGTGCAGCTTCGAGGGCCCGGCGATGACGGCCGAGTGCAGGAAGTTGCGCCGTCCCCAGCGGCACGGCGTGCCGCCGAGGCAGTCGGAGTACAGCTCGATGTTCGCGCCCATGCCGCGCAGCTCGCGGGTGTAGCCGAAGCGGTTCTCGTACACGGTCTCGTGCATGATCGACAGGCCGTCGGCCTGCGTGAGCGCGACCACGATCGGCTGCTGCCAGTCGGTCATGAGGCCCGGGTGGACGTCGGTCTCGAGCGCGACGGGCTTGAGCGCGGTGCCCGGGTGCCAGAACCGGATGCCGCCCTCGTTCGGGTCGTCGTCGACCTCGTAGGCCCCGCCGATGGAGCGGAAGACGTTGAGGAAGGTCATCATGTCGGCCTGCTGGGCGCCGCGCACGAACACGCTGCCCTCGGTCGCCAGCGCCGCCGAGGCCCACGAGGCGGCCTCGATGCGGTCGGGGAGCGCCCGGTGCCGGTAGCCCTTGAGCTCGTCGACGCCGACGATCTCGATGACCCGGTTGGTGTGGACCTTGATGATCGCGCCCATCTTCTGGAGGACGCAGATGAGGTCGATGATCTCCGGCTCGATCGCGGCGTTGCGCAGCTCGGTGGTGCCCTTGGCCATGACGGCGGTGAGCAGGACCTGCTCGGTGGCGCCGACCGAGGGGAACTCGAGCTCGTAGCGGATGCCGTGGAGGCCGTTGGGGGCCGACAGGTGCGTGCCGGCGGCGTCCTTCTCGACGACCGCGCCGAACTGGCGGAGCGCGTCGAGGTGGAAGTCGATGGGGCGGCCGCCGATGTTGCACCCGCCGAGGTCGGGGATGAAGGCGCGGCCGAGGCGGTGCAGCAGCGGGCCGCACAGGAGGATCGGGATGCGGCTGGTGCCGGCGTGGACGTTGATCTCCTCGACGCCGGCGGACTCGACCGAGGTCGGGTCCATGTAGAGGGTGTCGCCGTCGAGCTCGACGTCGACGCCGTGGACGCGCAGGAGGCCGGTGACGACCTCGACGTCGCGGATGGCGGGGACGGAGCGCAGGACCGAGGGGGAGGTGCCCAGGAGGGCCGCCACCATCGCCTTGGAGACGAGGTTCTTCGCGCCGCGGACGGTGACCTCGCCTTCCAGGGGGGTGCCGCCGTGAATGATCAGCATGTCGTTGGAAGACACAGTTTCGGGGGTGGCGTCGGTGCTGCTCAACAGGTCTCCTCGATGGGTGGAGTTCTGGGAAGGAAGCCGGGAACCGGGAGTGGAACCCGAGGTGTCCGGCCGGTGCCGTCCAGGGCGCGTTCTCGCTCCGCGGACCAACGATAACGGAATAGCCACAAGGAAAACGCCCAGGTAGCGGCATAACTTACGGTGATCATGCGCACGACGCGATCGCGCAACCGAATATCGCGGGAAGCCGTGTGGGGACCGCAGATCGTATAGGATCTGCGGTCCCTTGTTCGGCTTACGGCAGCGCCAGCATCCGGTCGAGCGCCTCGCGCGCGTACGCGGCGGTCGCGGCGTCCACGGTGATCGTGTTCGGCACGCGGCCGGCCACCAGTTCCTCCAGCGCCCACACCAGGTGCGGCAGGTCGATCCGGTTCATCGTCGAGCAGTAGCAGACCGTCTTGTCCAGGAACGAGATCTTCTTGTCCGGGAAGCGGTTCGCCAGGCGCCGCACCAGGTTCAGCTCGGTGCCGATGGCCCACGACGAGCCGGGCTCGGCCGCCTCCAGCTTCTTGATGATGTACTCGGTCGACCCCACGTAGTCCGCGGCCTCGACCACCTCGTGCTTGCACTCGGGGTGGACCAGGATGTTGACCTCGGGGTCGAGGCGGCGCATGTCCTCCACGCACTCCAGCGTGAAGCGCCCGTGTACCGAGCAGTGGCCCTTCCACAGGATGATCTTGGCGTTCCGCAGCTCCTCGTCGGTGAGGCCGCCGTTCGGCTTGTGCGGGTTGTAGAGCACGCAGTCCTCGAGCGCGTAGCCCATCTCGCGCACCATCGTGTTGCGGCCCAGGTGCTGGTCGGGCAGGAACAGGACCTTCTCGCCCTGCGCGTAGGCCCACCGCAGGGCCCGCTCGGCGTTGGACGAGGTGCAGACCAGGCCGCCCTCGCGCCCGACGAAGCCCTTGATCGCGGCCGTGGAGTTCATGTACGTGACCGGGACGGTGACGTCGCTGACGCCGACCCGCTGGAGGTCCTCCCAGCACTGCTCGACCTGCGAGGCGGTCGCCATGTCGGCCATGGAGCAGCCCGCGGCCATGTCGGGCAGGATCACGCGCTGGTGGTCGCCGGTGAGGATGTCGGCGCTCTCGGCCATGAAGTGCACGCCGCAGAAGAGGATGTACTCGGCGTCGGGGCGCGCCGCCGCCTGCTGGGCGAGCTTGAACGAGTCGCCGGTGACGTCGGCGAACTGGATCACCTCGTCGCGCTGGTAGTGGTGGCCGAGGACGAACACGTTGCCGCCCAGGGCCTCCTTCGCGGCGCGGGCGCGCTCGACCAGGTCGGGGTCGGAGGGCGCGGGCAGCTCGCCGGGGCAGTCGACGCCGCGTTCGGCGCCCGCGTCGGTGCCGCGCCCGAGGAGGAGCAGCGCGGTCTGGGTGCTAGCAGGTTCATTGAAGCCCGTCATACGGGCCATCCTAATCCGTCCCGAGCGCTTCTCGGCTTCTCAGAACTCCCGCAAGAGCCCCGTCACCCCGACCGCCTCGGGCCTGGCGCGCCGCGCCGCCGGACCGCGGGCCCGCTCCTCGGGGCGCCGCTCAGACCCCGGCCCCGGTCCCCGGGTCGTTGTCGTACCCCGCGGGCACCATCGAAGCCGGGGCGGCCGCGCGCGACACACCCGGCCCCGGGGGCGCCGCCCCGCCCTGGCGGCCGCCGGCCCGTTCCGCCAGGGGCCCGGACCCACCATCGGCAAGCGATTACCTCTCGTCTTCGCCCATCCATTACCCTCGTGGTGTGCGCATCCTCATAGCTCCCGACAAGTTCGCCGGCACCATGAGCGCCGCCGAAGCCGCCGACGCCATCAGCGACGGCTGGCGCCGCGCCAGGCCCGGCGACACCGCCGTCACCCTCCCCCTCGCCGACGGCGGCCCCGGCTTCATCGACGTCCTCGACCGCGCCCTGCCCGGCGCGACCCGCCGCACCGTCGACGTCCTCGACCCGCTCGGGCGCCCCGTCGAAGCCGACTACCTGCGCGAAGGCGACACCGCCTACGTCGAGTCGGCCGCCGCCTGCGGCCTCCACCTCCTCGACCCCGCCGAACGCGACCCGCTCCGCGCCACCAGCTACGGCCTCGGCCTCCTCCTCTCCCACGCGATCGAGGACGGCGCCCGCCGCCTCGTGGTCGGCCTCGGCGGCTCGGCCACCAACGACGCCGGGGCCGGGATGCTCACCGCCCTCGGCTGCGTCTTCCGCGACGCCGCCGGCGAGCCCCTCCCGTACGGCGGCGCCGGCCTGGCCCTCGCCCACTCGGTCGAATGGCACCCGCGCACGCGCGGCGTCGAGTTCGTCGCCGCCTCCGATGTCGACTCCCCGCTCCTGGGTCCCCAGGGCGCCACCCACGTCTTCGGCCCGCAGAAGGGCGCCGACCCCCGCCGGGTCGCGCTCCTCGAGCAGGCCCTCGGGCACTTCGCCGAGGTCGTCGAGGAGCAGGTGGCGATGCCCGGCGCGGCGAGCGAGCCCGGCGCCGGCGCGGCCGGCGGCCTCGGCTTCGCGCTCTTCCTCCTTGGCGGCCGCCGCGAGTCCGGCGCCCGCCTGACCTGCGACGCCGTCGGTCTGGACGCCGAGATCGCCGCCGCCGACCTCGTCGTCTCGGGCGAGGGCTCCTTCGACTCCCAGAGCCTGCGCGGCAAGCTCGCCGCCGAGGTCGCCTCCGGCGCCGCCGCCCACGGCACGCCGTGCCTCGTCATGGCCGGCCGCTCCGACCTCGCCTCCCACCCCGACCTCGCCGGGGTCCACTCCGTCGCCGAACTGGTCGGCGGCCCCGAGGCCGCCATGGCCGCGCCGGTCGAGGGCCTCACCGCCCTGGCCGAGAAGGTGGCGGGGGAGTGGCGGGAATAGGTACCGTCGGACACGGAAGCGGATCACGCGTCATCCGCCTGTGACGGCGGGCCCGGCCAGTGTTCTACATCCCGATCGCTTCGCGCAGGGAATAGCGACGCGCCTGATCCGGTTGGGTACTGTTGACGGGTCGAGGCGACCCGTTCGACCGACCATTCGACTGAGCCGTTCGAGACTGAGCCATTCGATCAGGATCTCGCATTTATCAGAGGAGTTGCTAGTGAGCGCCACTCAGCAGGCCGAGGACGTCAAGGACAACGCCAAAGTCGGCGTCGTGCTCACGGACGCTGCGGCCGCCAAGGTCAAAGCCCTGATCGAGCAGGAAGGCGAGGAAGGCCTCCGCCTGCGCGTCGAGGTCAGCCCCGGCGGCTGCTCCGGCCTGCGCTACGGCCTGTACTTCGACACCGACACGCGCGACGGCGACGTCATCCAGGACTACGAGGGCTTCGGCGTCGTGGTCGACAAGATGAGCGTCCCCTACCTCATCGGCGCGAACATCGACTTCGCCGACCGCATCGACGCCCAGGGCTTCACCATCGACAACCCGAACGCCCAGGGCTCCTGCGCCTGCGGCGACTCGTTCCACTAGGCCCGTCCACGCGGGCCCGCCGGGTTCGCGGACGACCTTCGCCGGCCCGGCCGGGCGGCCCGTCGCGGTCCGCCCCGCCGGGCCGCGCCGTACCCGGCCCACATTGGCCCGTGCTACGGTTACCGCTCGCCCGGCTCCCGCCGATAGGCGTCCAATCCCCGCAGCTCATCGCTGCTTCATTGCGGGCCAACGGCAACCGCCGTTCCCAACGCATCTCGTCCCTGACTGAACGAGGACCTTTGCTGTGGCACTCGTAGTGCAAGGCATGAAGACCGCCGTCACCGGCACCGACGCCGACTCGATCGGCCACGGCCTCGGCCGACTGGGCCAGGCCCCGGTGGTGGTCGACGGCGACGAGCTCGACCTCATCGAGGTCATGGAGCGCGGCGGCACCCTCGGCCTGGTCCACATCGGGCCGGGCGAGGCCAAGGCCATGCACGCCTACGCCGACCAGTGCCGCGACCTCGGCCTGGAGTTCAGCGCCGACCCCGGCGACCTGGAGGGCGAGGAGGCCGTCGAGTTCCTTACCGGCGCGAAGTTCCTCGTCACCAGCCAGGACCGGTACCACCTGCTCCAGGCCACCACGGGCCTGAGCGACCACGAGCTCCTCGAGCGGGTCCGCGTCCGCGTGACCACACTGGACCAGGACGGCGTCGAGATCGCCGGCCACGACGTGGACCGCATCCGGGTGCCCTCCGCGCGCGCCCGCGAGGTCATCGACCCCGCCGGCGGCCGCGAGGCCTTCGCGGCCGGGCTCCTGGCCGGGCTCGGCTGGGGGATGGGGCTGCGGCGCGCCGCCGAGGTCGGCGGCCTGCTGACCGCGATCGCGTCCGAGACGGTCGGCCCGCAGGGCTACGCGATCAACCCGGTGGAGTTCGTGCAGCGGCTGGAGCAGTCCTACGGCCCCGCCGCGGCGGCCGAGGCCTCGGCGTACCTGTTGCCCGATTGATCCTGCCACCGGACTTGACCCGTAATGGAAGCCCTTGCCCCGCAATGGGTCTTACGGCACCGATGGGGCTGAAATATGCGCCCGCCAAGGTCTCCGCCTGCCGTCCGACAGGTAACGATTTCACAACGCACTCTTTCTTTTAGTTGTGTTGTGCGACATGGTGTGAGTTATCCCACGAACCACTCACACCCTGGAGCATCAGTGCGACGAATGCGAATGACGGCTGCGGCGATCGCCGCAGCCGGCATGGTGGTCACCACCGCGGCCTGTGCCGGAGACGAGAGCGACGTCGACGGCGAGGGCGGCGGCGACGCGATCATCAACATGCAGATCGGCGAAGTCCGCAGCCTCGTCCCCGGCGGCTCGGGCGAGTCCGAGGGCTACCGGATCATCAAGAACGTCTACGACGGCCTGGTCTACTACAACATCGACACCGGCGAGCCGGAGAACCTGGCGGCCGAGGAGATCACCTCCGAGGACAACCAGACCTGGACGATCAAGATCAAGGAAGGCCTGACCTTCCACAACGGCGAGCCGGTGAACGCCGACGCGTTCATCCGCTCCTGGGACCGCACCGCCTACGCGCCGAACGTGCTGCCGCTCAACTACTTCTTCGCGACCTTCGAGGGCCACGCGGAGATGAACCCCGACCCGCTGCCCGAGGACCAGTGGGCCGACCCCGAGGTGCCCGAGTACGCCCCCGTGGACGTCACCCACCTCTCCGGCGTCACCGCCGTCGACGACCTGACCATCGAGGTCAAGCTCACCGCGCCGTTCATCGGCTTCCCGACCATGCTCGGCTACGAGGCCTTCTACCCGATCGCCCAGGAGTGCCTGGACGACCTGGAAGCCTGCGAGAAGAAGCCGATCGGCAACGGCCCCTTCATGTTCGAAGAGGAGTACGACATCGAGGCGGGCGGCACCGCCGTCGCCTGGGAGGACTACGCGGGCGGCAAGAAGCCCTCGATCGACGGCGTGCGGTGGCACGTCTACCTCGAAGGCGACGACTGCTGGGCCGACTTCCAGACCGGCGACATCGACGTCTGCAGCCCCGCCGCGGCCGACTACGAGGCCGCGATGAACGACCCGGAGCTCGCCGAGCGCCTCATCCAGGAGCCGGACCCGAGCATCCTCATGCTGGCCTTCCCGCTCTACGACGAGAAGTACCAGAGCGTCGAGCTGCGCCGGGCCATCTCGATGGCCATCGACCGCGAGGGCGTCGCGAACGTCGTCGGCCCCGAGCGCTTCCAGCCCCTCGACGAGTGGGTCCCCGCCTCGATCCTCGGCGGCGGCACCAACTCGTGCGGCGAGTACTGCACCTACGACCCCGACGGGGCGAAGGACCTGCTCGCGCAGGCCGGCGGCTGGCCCGAGGGCGAGAAGCTGCGCATCTGGGTCAACGACGCCAGTGACAACCTGGACGTCTTCCGCGCCATCGGCGACTCCATCAGCGAGAGCCTCGGCATCGAGTACGAGCTGGTCCCGATGGAGTGGACCGAGTTCCTGACCGCCCGCGAGGGCCACTCGCTCGACGGCCCGTTCCGCTCCGGCTGGGGCCCCGACTACAACCTGAACGAGAACTTCCTGGAGCCGATCTACGGCGGCGGGTCCTCGGTCAACGACCAGGGCTGGGAGAACGCCGACTACGACGCCAAGATCGCCGAGGCCGGCGCCGCCGCGACCCTCGACGAGGCGGTGGCGCTCTACGCCGAGGCCGAGGCGATCCTCGCCGCGGACATGCCGAGCGTCCCGGTCTTCGGCCAGCAGTACAACTACTTCTACACCGACCGGCTCGACAACGTCCAGGTCCACCCGATCTACGCCGGACCGCGCGGCGACTGCGAGCTGCGCGACGTCGTGATCACCGAGTAGCAGTGCCCGCATAACCCGACGACTCCCGGGCGGGCCGGCCGCGCGCCGGCCCGCCCGGGAATCTAGAACTGGAAAAATATGGGACGCTATGTCATCCGCCGTCTTCTCCAGGCACTCCTGACACTCGGGATCGTGCTGTTCCTGCTGCACTACCTGATGGCCCTGTCCGTCCAGATCAGAGGGAACCCCGCGCTGCTGTTCTTCGGCGGCGACCGCGCCCCCGACCCGGCCATGCTGGAGCAGGTCGAGCGCCTCTACGGCCTCGACAGCCCCTGCTACGAGCGGGTCGGCGACCCGTGCCTGCTGCCGTTCGTCGACCGCCTCCAGGGCTTCGCCCAGGGCGACCTGGGCACCACCCTCAATGGCAACCGGGACGTCGCGCAGCTCCTGTCGGTCTACATCCCGAACACCCTGCGGCTCTTCGTCTTCTCGGTCATCACGCTCGTGGTGGTCTCGATGCTGCTGGGCACCTGGGCCGCCCGCCACCGCGGCAGGTTCATCGACCACACCGTGCGCGGCACCACGATCCTCGCCGACTCGGTCCCGGTGTTCCTCATCCTCCTGACCTACGTCTACATCGCGGCGGTGCCGCTGACCCGCTGGGCCCGAGGCATATGGGGCTCCGAGTCCTTCATGGGGCAGGTCTTCAGACCCAACTACAACCCCGACTATCCATGGACGACGATCATCATCCCGGGCATCATCGTCGGCACCGTCGGGCTCGCGACCATGACCCGCCTGATCCGCGCCTCCCAGCTGGAGAACCTCGGCTCCGACTTCGTGCGGACCGCCCGGGCCAAGGGGCTCAAGCCCATGCGGATCACGATCGTGCACGTCATCCGCAACTCGATGATCCCGATCATCACCGGCGTCGGCTTCCTGTTCGCGTTCATGCTCTCCGGGGCCGTCCTCACCGAGGGCGTCATGGGCATCCCGGGCATGGGCCGCATGATCTTCCAGGCGGTGCAGCGCCAGGAGGGCAACCTCGTCATCGTCGGGCTCACCGTCTCGGCGTTCGTGGTGGTCTTCGTGAGCCTGGTCGTCGACCTCCTCTACGCCGCACTCGACCCGAGGATCCGCTATGAGTGAGCTGACCGCGCCCGTACCCGCCGCCGAACGGCAGGCCTCGCTCTGGTCGGACGCCCTCCGCACCATGATCAGGCGCCCCGATGTCATCATCGCCGGCCTGGTGCTGCTGCTGGTGTTCACGATGGCCGCGTTCCCGGGGCTGTTCACCGACAAGGACCCGACGGTGTGCCGCGGCCGCGAGGCCAAGCTGCGCCCCGACACCTGGTTCACCGGCGACCATCCACTGGGGACTGACGCGTTCGGCTGCGACTTCGCCGCCACGCTCGTGCACGGCACCCGGCCCACGATCGTCCTGGCGCTCACCGTCATCATCGTCTCGGTAGCCGTCGGGCTGGTCCTGGGCATCTACGCCGGCTACTACGGCGGCTGGCTCGACACCCTGATCTCCCGGGCCCTCGACGTGTTCATCGTCATCCCGATGCTCATGGGCGCCATCCTCATCCTGAGCCTGTTCCGGGGCCGCGTCTCGGCCGACACCCTGTTCGAGACGATCGCCGCGCCGGCGCTCGCGCTCTCGCTGTTCGGGTGGATGGAGTTCTGCCGCTACACCAGGGCGGCCACATTGGAGACGAAGAACCTCGACTACGTGGTCGCGGCCAAGTGCCTCGGCGCCTCGGACCGGCGCATCATGTTCAAGCACATCCTGCCGAACGCGATCGTCCCGGTCACGGCCGTCGTCCCCACCACCATCGGCGGCATCATCGTCACCGAGGCGGCCCTGGCGGTCCTCGGCATCGGCGTCCAGCCGCCGGCGACCAGCTGGGGCGTGCTGCTGTCCAAGGGCACCGAGTGGGCCGGCGGCGGGTACGTGTACCTGTTCGCGTGGCCGCTGGGACTGCTCGTCCTGACCGTGTTCGCGTTCGCGACCTTCGGCGACGCGCTGCGCGACGCCCTCGACCCGAAACTGAGGTGAACCGGTGGCAGAGACCATCCGCGTCATCGGCGACACCCTCCCCGGCGCCGACCTGAACGCACCGCTGCTCGAAGTGGACGACCTCCGCGTCGAGTTCCAAGTGCGCGGCAAGCGCGTCCCCGCCGTGCGGGGCGCGAGCTTCACGCTCGAGCGGGGCCGCACGCTCGCCGTCGTCGGCGAGTCCGGCTCGGGCAAGTCCGTGACCTCCCAGGCGGTCATGGGCATCCTCGACACCCCGCCGGGGCACATCACCGGCGGGGCGGTGCGCCTGCACGGCGTCGACCTCCTCGACAAGGACGAGGAGACCCGCAGGACCATCCGCGGCAACCACATCGCGATCGTCTTCCAGGACGCCCTCTCGGCCCTCAACCCGCTGTGGTCGGTCGGGTTCCAGATCGGCGAGCTGTTCCGCGTCCACCGCGGCACCGGCCGCAAGGAGGCGAGGCGGAGGGCGGTCGAACTCCTCGACCTCGTCGGCATCCCCGACGCCGCCAACCGCGTCGGGGACTACCCGCACCAGTTCTCCGGCGGCATGCGCCAGCGCGTGATGATCGCGATGGCGCTCGCCCTGGACCCCGAGGTCCTCATCGCCGACGAGCCCACCACGGCGCTCGACGTGACGGTGCAGGCCCAGATCATGCGGCTGCTCAAGCGGATCCAGGCCGAGCGGAACATGGGCCTGATCCTCATCACGCACGACCTCGGCGTGGTCGCCGACGTCGCCGACGACGTCGCGGTCATGTACGCCGGGGAGGTGGTCGAGCGCGCGGGCATCCGCGAGGTGTTCAAGCGCCCGGCCCACCCGTACACGAAGGCGCTGCTGCGGGCGATCCCGCGCGTGGACGCCGTCGGCCGGGAGCTGGAGGTCATCGGCGGGCTGCCGCCGAACCCGGCCTCGCTGCCGAGCGGGTGCCCGTTCCATCCGCGCTGCTTCGCCGCCGAGGACAAGTGCGCCGCCGAGGTGCCGCCCTGGCTGGAGCCGGCCGAGAACCACGGCAGCCGCTGCCACTTCGCCCAGGAGGTCTACACCGATGAACGCTGAACTGGGGCAGGCGAACGCGGCCGAGCCGGTGCTGGAGGCGAAGGACCTCGTCAAGCACTTCCCGATCCACCGCGGGATCGTCGTGAAGCGCACGGTCGGCCACGTGCAGGCCGTCGACGGGGTCGACCTCCAGCTCCATGCGGGCAAGACCCTCGGGGTCGTGGGGGAGTCGGGCTGCGGCAAGTCCACGCTCGCGAAGCTCCTCGTCGGCCTCGAGACGCCCACTTCCGGGTCGATCAAGTTGCAGGGCAAGGAGATCGGCAACCTCTCGCAGCGCAGGATCAGGCCGTTCCGGCGGGACGTCCAGCTGGTGTTCCAGGACCCGTACACCTCGCTCAACCCGCGGCTGACCGTGGGCGACATCGTGGGCGAGCCCTTCGAGATCCACCCTGACGTGATCCCGAAGGGCAACCGCGCCAAGGAGGTCAAGGAGCTGCTGGACATGGTCGGGCTCAGCCCCGACCACATCAACCGCTACCCGCACCAGTTCTCGGGCGGGCAGCGCCAGCGCATCGGGATCGCCCGGGCCCTGGCGCTGCGCCCGCAGGTGCTGGTGTGCGACGAGCCGGTATCGGCCCTGGACGTGTCGATCCAGGGGCAGGTGATCAACCTGCTGGAGCGGCTCCAGGACGAGCTGGGTCTCGCGTACGTGTTCATCGCGCACGACCTGTCGGTGGTGCGGCACATCGCCGACGAGGTCGCGGTGATGTACCTGGGGAAGGTGGTGGAGCGGGGCACGGGCCGGGAGATCTACGACCATCCGCGGCATCCGTACACGCAGGCGCTGCTGTCGGCGGTGCCGGTGCCGGACCCGGAGCTGCGCGGCCACCGCGAGGAGATCGTGCTGCAGGGCGACGTGCCCTCCCCGATCAACCCGCCGTCGGGCTGCCGGTTCAGGACCCGCTGCTGGAAGGCCACGGAGCACTGCGCCGAGGAGGTCCCCACGCTCGAGGTGGGCGACAAGGGCACGCATCCGACGGCCTGCTTCTACGCCGAGGAGAGGGACGTCACGCACGCCGTGAAGTGACGAGCGAGTGAACCCGAAGGGCGCCCTCTTTGCCCGAAGAGGGCGCTTTTCGTTTCGTTATATGTGAACGCGCTCTCTCGGCTTGACAACTTTTCACGACCCTCTTACTGTCTACCTCTCTCGCCAGAAATTGTCTTGCCGACAATATACGGGTCGGTAACGTCACGGCGAGTATCGGATTGGAGCGGAGGGGGCGATCGATCGTCCACTTCGCACTCACTTCTCGATGTTGGAGACGACGCATGACAGCGAACCACACCACCTTCGGCGGGGCCGCAGGCCACGGTGCACCGCAGCTGCGAGGCCGGTAGCCGGACTTCGCAGATGACCACCCACAACCCGCCCTCCCCGCAGTTCAGGCTGGCGGGGCCGGCCGAGGCCCGCGGGAACCTCACCACCTGGCACGTGTGCGTTCGCACGTACCTGGACCCCGACCTCCGGGACTTCGTCCTCAACGACGTCTACGAGCCCCTGGGGAAGCCGCTCGCCCCCGACCCGGCCATCGACTCGATGCTCGTGGTGGGCCACGGCAAGCGCGCGCGAATGATCAACTTCGGCGTCATGATGACGCTGGTCGCGCTCGCCGCGGTCCTCCTCTCCCTCGAGTCCCCGCTGAACCGGGTGCTCCTGGCCGGCTGCTTCCTGCTCTGGCTGTCGCTGGCGGGCATCGCCCACCGGCCCTCGGCCGCGCCCTCGCTGAGGATGGAGAGCTACACGGCCGCGGCGTACCTCCTCAACCCGCTGCTGTTCAAGTGGCTCTTCTGGGGAGCGGTCGCGTCGCTCGCGTTCGGAACGGTCGCCGGTCTCGCCTCCGGCAACACCCTGTGGTGGCGCGTCCCTCTCGAACTCACGGCGCTCGGGCTGGTCAGCGCCGCAGGCGGGCTCATCCGGGCCGGATGCATCGCGGCGATCCCGAAGCAGAAGCAGCCGAGGGGCATCCGCGGTCCTCGCCACAGGCGGATGGCGTCGAGCCAGGACGCCGAGGTGGTGACCTACAGCGGGAACAAGCTGGCCCTCGTCGGATTCGGCGAGATCGGCGCGCTCCGCCAGATCCCCGTGCCGCTGGCGGCGCCGAGGGGCGCCTCCTCGCCCGAGGAGATCGACCTGGAACTGGTGATGAAGGAGTTGTGGGCGCAGACCGAGGCGCTGGCCGTGAAGCCGGAGGAAGGGGAGGAGGCGCCTCGCGGGCTCGCCTTGCTGACGGTGTTCAACCAGGTGTTCGTCAAGGACTCGGCGACCCGTGAACCCGTCTCGCTCATCGAGGAGCTCAACATTCGCGGGCGGGGGTACGAGTCGTTCTCGGAGATCCTGAAGGATCGGGTGCTCTCGGTCAGGCCCTACCTGCGCATCCAAGTCATCCAAGGGGAAGGCGAACTCGTCACGAACCTGTTCGTTCGCGTCGAGCAGCGGGCCGGCGTGCTGGTGGTCGAGTTGGTGCCCTGCCGCCTGCTGCCGACGCTGGAGTGCTTCAAGCTGTTCGAGACGGGCGATCTCCGGCGGGCCCCGTTCATGTGCCGCGCCGGGGCCGTGGGGTTCGGGACCATGCCCCTGGCCGTGTTCCAGGCGCCGTTCAGCGCGGGCAAGACCCTGGGGCGGTGGTCGATGCGCGGGAAGCGCCGGTTCGACCAGTGGTGGGAGTTGCAGCCCGGAGGGCGCGCGACGAACGCCGGCATCCGGCAGGAGAGCTCCGGGAAGCCGGAGAACAGCCCCAACGAGGCGGCGGACGCCGCGTTCATGGAGCTCGTCCTGGTGCACCACTGCCTGAAGACCTTGCGCGACTACTTGAGGGGGAAGATCGACGTGGGACCGCTGGAGGCCGCGATGGGGATCGCGCCCGGCCGGCCGGAGTACCAGATCGTCAACAACGGGGGGAGCGTCTCGATCGGGACGGTGGGAGCCAATGGCCAGACCATCGCGGGTGCGATCGGCAGTGGCAGCAAGGGCTTCGTGGGCAAGTTGAAAGAGCTGCTCAAGCCCTGAACCGGCGAGGGGAGTCGCGGTTCGGGAAGCGCTTGAGAAGGAGCGGGAGAGACGGTCCGACGAAGAAGCGGCCCCGCGAACGCGGGGCCGCCTGAAGCGTCGCCGGGGGACCGGAGCGTCAGCCCGCGGTGTGGAGCAGGGCCGAGAAGTCCTCAGGAGACAGGTCGAACACGGGGGACTCCGCGGAGAGTTCGGAGTCCCGCAGGTGGAAGCCGTCCTCGGCGCCGTTCGGGCTCATGCGCTCGGGGATGCGTGGTCGGCGTCTGTGTCGACGATTTCGGCGAGGGCGGTAGTGATCGATTGGACGCGTTCGGGTCCGGTGATCGCGCCCCAGTGGGCTTGGAGGTCGGCGAAGAAGGCTTCGCCGGTCTCGGCGGCGTGGATTCCTCGTTCGGCGTAGACGACGACGCGTCCCCGCCTGTCATCGGGGTCGGGGATGCGGCGGATGTAGCCGCGCTGCTCCAGGTGGCCCACCAGCTCGCTCATGGCCTGCGGTGTGATCCCGGCCCGGCGGGCGAGCAGGGTGGGGCGGGTGCCGTCGCAGTCCATGAGCCGCAGGACGTTCAGCACGTGGGTGGGGCGCAGATCGTCGTAGCCTGCCGCCACGAGATGGCGGTGGAGCCCGTCGATGACCAGGTCGAAGGCCTGAATGACCAGTTGCGGCGCCAGCATCGCACGCGGACTTGCGTTTACTTCGGGCACCTTATAACCTCTCCTTCTAAGGTTTCCTGAATATTTG
The DNA here is from genome assembly GCF_020991375.1 of Glycomyces amatae. GTDB lineage: Bacteria > Actinomycetota > Actinomycetes > Mycobacteriales > Micromonosporaceae > Glycomyces > Glycomyces amatae. Next base: position 101,081 of record NZ_JAJLQZ010000005.1, read on the forward strand.
CAGTCTAGCGGAACGGACCACATGCAGCACCGCAGTCGCCCCGGGCCGATCGCCCGCCCCACGGCCGCAGGCCCTCCGGTACCGGCCGGAGCCGACCCCCACGCGCAGCGAGCACCAGGAGCACCGCAATGACCTGGCGCAGTGCCGCACGAGTGATCGTCGGCCTCGTCCTGATGCTCCTCGGTCTGCTGTGGGCACTTCAGGGCGCCGATCTGGTGCGGATCGAGCCGATCCTGTGCGTTGCCGACTGCGAGCCGGTCACCGGCGGCTCGACCGGATGGCTGATCGCCGGCGTCGCGAGCGCATTGATCGGGCTGACCGTGGCCGCAGCGCCATGGCGACGACGCCGAGGCGGCCGCCGCGGGACGCGTCCGCAGCCCAGTCTCGGGCGCCCTTGATGTCGGGCACGTTCCCCGCCGTCGTGAGGGTCGCGAGCGGGGTACCGGCCGAGTCGCAGGCGATGTGGTGCTTCGAGCCGGCCCGGCCGTGGTCCACCGGCGAAGGACCGGTCCCCTCGCCTCTTTCCGGCCCGAACATGGGAGCCGTCAAGACCGACCGCGGGCCAGTCAATTGCCCCGAGCGCACGGAGTTCGGAGAGCAAACACTGATGCAAGGCCTCCCAGGCGCCCGTCTGGCGCCAATGGCGAAAGCGCCGCCAGCAGGCGACGCCCGATCCGAAGCCGAGCTCGGGAGGAAGATGCCTTCAGCCGATGCCGGTGCACAACGCCAATAGGACGCCCTGCATGCACTTGCGGTCACTGAGCGGAACCGGACCGCGCCAGGCCGATGCGCCGGCGGCGGCCCCCACGCCGCCTACGCCGGGGCGCTCGAACGGCTCCGCAAGGGCGGCAAGCCCAAAGACCTCGCGTTCATCGAGGTGATCGGCCCCGACGCCACGGCCTGGAGCGTCGCGGAGTACTCCCGGTTCAACCAGCTCGCGGTCATGTCCGACCCCCTCACCCTGGCCACCATGAAGACCGTCGTCATGCGCTCGCTCTGGTCCGACCCCAGGGCACCCTCGCCGGCATCCCCCGCCACATCAAGTCCATGGGCTTCGCCGAACAGGTCGGCCCCGAGGCCATGGTGATCGACGAGTACACCGAAGGGACCGTCTTCGACCTGCCGTTCTTCATCTTCCAAGGCGACCAGGACGCCATCACCCCGCCCGAACCCGCCCGTCGCTTCTACGAGTCGGTCACGGCCCCGCACAAGGAGTTCGCCCTCATCGCAGACGCCAGCCACTTCGCCGCCTACCGCCGCCCCGAGCAGTTCCTCGACCTCCTGCTCACCAAGGTCCTCCCCGCCGTCGAACCCGCACGCCAGCAGCACTGAGGCCGACGCCCAGGACCCGAGCACCGACCGCTCTCCGGGCCTTCGACATAAGAGAACGGCCCTGGGCACCCTCCTGGCCCGACCGGGTCCTGCTCGTGACCGCCTACTGGCGGACCGACCCGACCCTCCGACAGCTCGCACCACGACCGCCGGTGTCGGCCGAGCCGGGTCGAGGTCTCGATGCCGTGCTGCGCGATCCGGTCGGTGATATCGGACCGGGCACGGTGCTCCTTGTCGCTCAGGGGATTTCGTGACTGCTGCGCCTGCGCTGGTTATTCGGCTCCCGGTGCGGGAGGAATCGTGTCGAGCAGCGCCCTGGTCGCCTCGGCGAGTCGTTCGGCGTCGGCGGGGTCGAGCGTTCGCAGCGTCAGAGGCAGGGAGGTGCCGCGGTCGATCGCCACGAGGGGGACCGGCGGTGGGCTGTCGATGAACCCGTGAACGGGTGCGATGGACTGCTCGACCGGGCGCGCGGCCACCTTGGCCGCTGCGCGGATGAACAGGCGGGCCGCCGTCGGCAAGGGGCTGAGGTCGCCGCTCTTGGTGAAGCCGGGATGGTAGAGGACGTATCGGATGGGGTTGTGCGGCTGGGCGGCGTAGGCGACGCCGAGCAGGTCGTTGGCGCGGCCGGCCTGGAGCTGGGCGCCGATCGTGCTGTATTTGCGCTCGAGCTGGAGGTCGCCCCAGGAAACCGCGCCCTTGGTCATGCCGACGCCGGCGACGTTGACGATCACCGGGGCCCGGCTGCGGCGCAGCTGCGGCGAGAGTCCATGGCTGAGCAGGTAGCGGCTGAGGTAGTACAGCGCGAAGGTGCGTTCGAGCCCTTCCGGGGTCGTGGCGCGCTTGGGCGATTGCCGGTTCGCGAACAGGCACAGGGCGTCGATGGCCTCATGGCGTGCGCCGATCTGGCGGATCGCCTGTCGTGTGGCCGCGACGCTGGACAGGTCGGCCTGGAGGAACCGCACCCGGTCGGCGACGCCGATTCGGTCGGCCTCGTCGATCAGGTGCCGCCCTTTGGCGGGATTGCTGCCGAGTGCGACGACCCGGTCGCCGCGTTCGGCACGGGCGAGGGCCAGAGCGCGCCCCATCCCGTCGGTGCCGCCGCTGATGACGATCACGGCGGGCTTGCGAGTGTTCGGTTCCTGGACAGGCATGTGCGACTTCCTCAGGCAGTTACTTTCAGTAAGCACTACTATCTTCAGTAACCGCATTCGAGCGCGCAAGGAGGCACTTTGCAGTCTGATGCGCACATGCATGTGCCTTCCATGGTCAGCGCGCCCCTGCCCGACCCGGTGCCGGCCGAGGAATACGAACAGTGCCCGGTCACCGACGTCCTTCGCCGGGTCGGCGACAAATGGTCGGTCCTGGTGGTCGTGCTGCTGGGCAGGCGCCCGCATCGCTTCAACGAGCTCCACCGCGGGATCGCGACCATCAGCCAACGCATGCTGACCCGCACGCTCCGCGGGCTGGAGACCGACGGCCTGGTCCATCGCGAGGTGTTCCCCACCAATCCGCCCAGCGTCGAGTACCGTCTCACACGGCTCGGACAGAGCCTGCTCGTACCGCTGTCGGCCCTCGCCGACTGGGCCGTGGAGCACCGAACCGAGATCGCGGCCGCGCGATCGGCGCACGCCCTCGACCGCGAACATGACATCACGGCCATCGCAAAAGATGAACAAGCAACGTGATTATCGAAAAGGCATCATATCGGTCACCGACTCAACTCGCCCATGCCCTGCATGTTGCCGTCGAGGATCCCGAGGCCTCCGCCTCGGGGCCCTCGACGCGTCGCGGGAGCGGCGTCACTCGATTCCGAGCCACAGTTCGTAGACGACGCGGTTGTTGCGTTCCGCCGTCCGGCACTGATAGAGATAGCCTTCGTCCTCGTACACCTCGCCTTTCGTCAGGCAGTCGATGCGGCGGACGAAGAAGTCCTCGTAGAACCAGTGCACCTGGGCCGTGTATTCGCCGGTGACGGACGAGGACGTCTCGGCCCGGTCGGCGCCGGGGGCTGCCGAAGCGGTGCCGGCGACGGCGACTCCCGCGAGGGACGCCGCCATAGCGAGTCCGGCGAGCGTCGCCGAGACCCTTCGGATGTTGCCTTTGAGGAGACTGTTGAGGGACATCGTGTTCCTTCCGCCGCAATCGTCGTGCAATCCGTTTCCCCCGGAGGAGGACCGAGTTCGGGACTCGGCCGACCGCCCGGGGCGGGACGACCGAGAAGGGTCGTCGCCACAGCGATCAGTCTGGCGGCGGGGGCGCGGCCGGAACAAGGCCGGACACCGGCAAGACAGGGGCAGGACGGGGAGACCCGCTCGAACCGCTCTTGCGCGCCAGCGGCCTGTGCCAGGGTGAACCATATGGGGGCGGCGCCGGGGATCAGATCGACGCCGATGATCGCCACGGGCAATACGACCGCGATGACGCGCAGGCGCCCGTAAGCGGATCGGGATCCTCGTGCCGCTGCGGTGGTCAGCAGTGGACAATCCCGGCGCCGGCGAGGCTCAGCGGTGAGCGGATCCACTCGAATGAGGTGGTCGCATGCCCGGTGGCCCAGACTCCGGCGACCGCGGCCAGAGCGGCGGCGCCCCTCGCTCCGACTGGCGCACGAGGCGGTCGAACCGGCGGCACGAGTCCGGAGGAGGGCTCTGTCCAAGACTGCTGCGAGGCCGTCTGCGCCTTTGCCGCACCGGTGGCGACCGGTCTTCTAGTCGGCGAGTTGCCCGCACAGCGCCCAGATCGTGTCGCGGGTGCGTTCGTCGAGCACGGCGTCGGGCCATGGGGTGGCCCGCGACCGGGTGTTGAAGTAGGTCTGGTGGACGCCCTCGACGTGCGGGCTGGCGGCGAGGTGGACGCTGGATCGCGATGCCTTGACCACCGCCCGGTGTCCGTACAGGACGGGCATCGCGAGCCGCAGGAGCGGCACGATCGGCCGCGCCGGCGCCGGGTAGGCCCCGGTCGTCAGGCTCTGGTTCATCGAGGTGTAGGCGTGGCCCGGATAGGCCACGTTGAGGGTCACCCCGGTGCCGGTCAGGTGCTCGGCGAAGGTGTAGCTCATGGCCATCAGCGCCAGCTTGGTCTGGTTGTAGTGCGACAGGCCCACGAAGGCCCGCTCGCCTTGCAGGTTGTCCACGTCGATCCGCCCGCGCGGCACGCCCCCGGTGATGTTGACGACCCGGGCCGCTCGCGCGCGGGCGAGCGCCGGTCGCAGGAGCCGGGTGAGGGTGTACGGCGCGATGACGTTGGCGGCGAAGGTGGTCTCGACGCCGTCCTCGGTCAGTTCCCGCCGCTCCATGGTCACGCCGGCGTTGTTGACGAGCACGTCGAGCGTGTCGTGGCGGGCGGTGACGGCTTCGGCGAGCCGGTGCAGGTCGCCGCGGCGGGTCACATCGGCGGTGAGGGCGCTGATCTCGTCGTTGCCGGTGTCGGTGCGGAGTTCGGCGGCGGCCGCCCGGGCGCGGTCGGCGTCGCGCCCGACGAGCACGACGCGCGCGCCCAGCCGCGCCAGTCCTCGTGCGGTCTCCTTGCCGATGCCGCCGGTGCTGCCGGTCACTAGGACGGTCTTGCCGTGCAGGGTCATGAGTCGCCTCCTTGCGTCGGGTCTTCCTCGACTTTACGACATTCAATGAAACTTGTGACACCTGGTGTCATGAAGTAGACTGGAGTGCATGCCAGAGGGACTTCGGGAGCGGACGCGCCGAGCCGTGCGCGCCGAACTGGCCGCGATCGCACTGGACCTGTTCGCCGAGCGCGGGTTCGAGGACACGACCGTCGAGGAGATCGCCCGCGCGGCCGGGCTCACCAAGCGGAGCTTCTTCCGGTACTTCCCGGCCAAGGAGGACGCGGTCTTCGAAGGCATCGACGTCACCGGCGACCAGGTCGTCCGGGACCTCCTGGCGCGACCGGCCGACGAGGCCCCCTGGCAGTCGCTGCGCGCCGTGCTCTCGGAATCGGAGCGGCAGATCCACGCCTCCGGCCAGGCGGTGGCCGGCCTCAAGCTGATCGAGTCGACGCCGTCGCTGCGCGCCCGCGTCCACGAGAAGCGGTCCCGGTGGCGCCAGCAGGTCAGCCGAGCCCTGCGCGACCGGCCCGGCGCCGACCTCGACGCGTTCACCGCAGACCTGCTCACCAACGCCGCCACCGCCGCACTGGACACCGCGTCGCAGGCATGGCTGCGCTCCGACGGCACCGCCGACCGCGCCGCGCTGCTCGACCGCGCCTTCGACCTCCTGCAGCCGACGACGGCCTGACCCACGCCCCCTCACCACTCCAGTTCCCGCGGACTCCCGCGGCCAAAGCCCTGAACCGGCGACGGGACGAGCCTTAGGAGGGCGCCATGCACTTCGCGATCGAACTGTTCCTCGACGAGCAAGCCGATCGCCGGGTCAGGCGGATCTGGGCCGCCCTCGACCGGGAAGGCGTTCGATCCCTCGGCCCGGCTGCTCGACCTGCACAGAGAGGTCGACCGGGCGATCGAGCCCATCGTGGACGGCGTCTGGCCCTACTACCGGCCCGGCGCCCTCCTGCCGCACTGCACTCTCGCGATGAAGGTCGCCGAGCCGGGCAGGGCGCTCGAGATCGCGGCGGGCTTCGAGCTCCCGATCATGGCGCGGGTCGCAAGCGCCCACCTCGTTGCGGTGCCGGGAGGACGGCTAGCGGCACGGTTGGACGCCGAGGCGTGAGGCGTCGAGGACGGCATCCCGAACAGCCCGAGCGCGAACGCCCGTTTTCCGACCGCGTCACGGCGTAACCGGTGACTCCGGCATTCGCCCGCGCCCCGGGCTCCGCGCGCATCGGCGGCTTTCGGGGACCAGACGCCGAACCACTGCTCGGCGCCCCACTCCTCGAACCGCTCCACCTCGGTGAACCCCAGCTTCGCCGCCAGGCGCAACGAGCGCTCGTTGGCGGTCTGCGTCGTGAGCACCACCGGCTCGCCGGGCAGCGCTCGGGCACACCACTCGAGTGCCGCCGCGCACGCCTCGGCAGCGTACCCGCGCCCCCACGCCTGCGGCAGGAACATGTAGCCGAGCTCAGCCTCCGAGGCCGCCGGGCGGACGTGGACCGGATGATCGGGGTCGCGGCGGTCGAGCGTGACGATCCCGATCATCGCCCCGCCGAGATCGACCACGAAAAGGCCGGGGCGCCGCTTAGGGGTTTCGGGCACCGCGCGCTCGAACTCCTCACGCGGCCGAGGACCACCGATGTAAGCGCCCACCTCCGGCGAGGTGAACAGCTCGATGATCGCCGCCCGGTCCCCGACCTCGGGCTCGCGGAGCACGAGCCGCTCGGTCGTGATCGGACGGGGCGGCCAGTCGACAGATCCGAGTTCAGGCATGGCAGACAACCTATCGCGGCCGTGAAAGCGAGAAAGGTCGGAGCGCGCCCACTCGGCGGCTTGGCCGGTCCAGGGCAAGGCGCGCTGGTGGCTGCGGGGCGTGAGGGCCGGTCGGCGAAGCACCGGTGAAGGGACGCGGGTGCACCGCCGAAGCCGTAAGCGCCGGTCTCCCCGGTCCCGCCTCGTGTTCGGCGGCGCGCCGGTGTTCAGCGGGTGAGCGCGGAGACCAGCGCCAGGACCGCCGAGACGAGGAGGACCGGGCCCGTGGTCGCGCCCACGACCGCGCTCACCGTCAGGGACTTGGCCCGCGCGACGAAGACCGATGCGATCGAGGCGACCGTGACCAGCGCGGCCGTGACGTGCAGTGCCGGGATCTCGAAGACCACCGCCACCGGGAACAGGTGCACCCCCACCACGAACGCGATCCACGCCGACATCAGGTCGGCGCGCCTGCGCCAGGCCAGCAGGCCCGCCCCGAGCCCGGCGGCGGCGAACTCGACGCCCACGATGACGCCGAAGACCGGCCCGGTGCTCTCGTCGATGACCGACCCGTCCGACCAGTGCCGCCACACCAGCAGACCGCCCGCCACCGCCGTCAGCCCGCTGAGGACCGAGCCGATCCGCAAGGGCCACAACCAGGAGGTGGGCGGCTTCTCCTGCGCCCAGCCGAACCAGGACATGGCGAAGAAGCCGAAGACGGCCGCGATCCCGGCGGCGTCGCGAAGATGTTCGGGGCTCACAAGCGGGTACCGATCTACGTGGGGGTAGCGGAAGGGCGGCCTGCGCGAGCAGTGCCGTCCTGTGGAGTGCGAGCCTATCCGGCGCGCGCTTCGGCGCCGCGAGTTCCTCGGGGGCCGTTGTCACCGTGCCCGGCGCCGAGGCGGCGACCGTCGCTCGGACGCGTTGCGGCCCTGCACGGAAGCAGTACTGGAGGACTGCTCCGGAACCGCCGCTGCCTTACGATGGGGGCTCATCCCATCGTCTTCAGGAAGCGCGGCCGCACATGCTCGACGAGGCTGAACGTCGTATCCGGGAAGCGAAGCGCACCGGCCTGACCGAACTCGACCTGTCCGGCCTCGACCTCGAAGCGCTCCCCGAGGAGCTCGGCGACCTCACCGCTCTCCGCGTGCTCAACCTCCAATCGAACGATCTGCGGGCACTGCCGGAGTGGATCGGGAACCTGCGCGCATTGACCAGTCTCGACTTGATGGGCAACGACCTCACGGCGGTGCCCGACTCGATCGGGAACCTGGCCGCGCTCACCGGCCTCGACCTCAAGGACAACCGGTTGACCGTGTTGCCGGAGTCGATCGGGAACCTGGCCGCGCTCACCGAACTCGACCTCCACAGCAACCGGCTGGCCGTGCTGCCCGACTCGATCGGGAACCTGGCCGCGCTCACCGAACTCGACTTGATGGACAACGACCTCGCAGCGGTGCCCGACTCGATCGGGAACCTGCGCGCGTTGACCAACCTCGACTTGATGGACAACGACCTCACCGAGCTCCCGGAGTCGATCGGGAACCTGACGGCCCTCGCCTCCCTCGACCTCAGGGACAACCGGTTGGCCGTGCTGCCCGACTCGATCGGGAACCTGGCCGCGCTCACCGAGCTCTATCTGGGCGGCAATCGCCTCACCGAGCTTCCGGGGGCGATCGGGAACCTGACTGCGCTCACCGAACTCGACCTGGACGGCGATCGCCTCACCGAGCTTCCGGGGGCGATCGGCGACCTCACCGCCCTCACCCGGCTGGTGATCAGGGAAAACCGTCTCACCGCGCTGCCGGAGTCGATCGGGAACCTCACTGCCCTGACCGAACTCGACCTCCACGGCAACAGGTTCACTGAGGTGCCCGAATGGATCGGGAACCTCACCGCCCTCACCGGGCTCGCCCTCGACGGCCACGGCTTGACGACGCTGCCCGAATGGATCGGGAACCTCACCGCCCTCACCGAGCTCAACCTTCACGACAACAGACTCACCGCGGTGCCCGAGTCGATCGCGAACCTGGTGGCCCTGGAACACCTGGACCTGGGAGGCAACGACCTCAAGGCGCTGCCGGAATGGATCGGGAATCTCACCGCGCTGACCGGACTGGTTCTTCGCGACAACCGCCTCACCTCGTTGCCGGAGTCGATCGGGAACCTCACCGCACTGGTCGGCCTCGATCTCCGCGACAACCGCCTCACCGCGCTGCCGGAGTCGATCGGGAACCTCACCGCCCTCACCGAACTCGACCTCCACGACCACCGCCTCACCGAGCTGCCGGAGTCGATCGGGAACCTCACCGCCCTCACCGAACTCGATTTGAGCGGCAACCGCCTTGCCTCCCTGCCCGATTCGCTGGGGAACCTCACCGGACTCCTCCAGCTCAAACTCAGGGAAAACGACCTGGAGACACTGCCGGAGTCGATCGGGAACCTGGCCGCGCTCACCGAACTCGATCTCAAGGAGAACAGTCTGGCCGCCCTGCCGGAGACGATCTGCCGACTGACCTCGCTGACGAAACTCGTCCTCTGGGACAACCGCCTCACGTCGCTGCCGGAGTCGATCGGCGACCTCGTCGCCCTCACCGAACTCGACCTCGATGAGAATCGGCTCACCGCGCTGCCGGAGACGCTCGGCGGCCTTACCGCGCTCGTTGAACTCCAACTCGCGAACAACCGCCTCACCGCCCTGCCCGAGTCGATCGGGGACCTCACCGCCCTCACCCGGCTCAACCTGGGCAACAACCGCCTCACCGCGCTGCCCGAGTCGATCGGGGACCTCACCGCGCTGGCCCAACTCGACCTTTGGGACAACCGCCTCACCGCCCTGCCGGAGTCGATCGGGAACCTCGCCGCACTCACCGAACTCGACCTCGACGACAACCGCCTGGTCATGCTCTCCGAACGACTGGCCCTGATCCCAGGCCTTGCGAAGGTCTCCGTCGATGACAACCCCCTCCCTCCGGAGGTCAAGGCCGCCGAAGCCGTCGGTCCCGAAGGCCTCATGGCGTTCCTGAAAGAGGTCCTCAACGAAGGAGTCGCGGTCCGCGAGGCGAAGCTCGTGCTCGTCGGCGAGGGCGAGGTCGGCAAGAGCACGCTCCTGAGCGCCATGCTCGGCGAGCGGTTCGACCCCGACCGCTCCTCGACCCACGGGATCGAGGTCAAGTCCCTGCCACTGGCCCAGGGCACCCCCGACGAATGCGTCCTCAACACCTGGGACTTCGGCGGCCAGCCGACCTACCGGCCCACCCACCAGCTCTTCTTCACCGCGCCCGCCGTCTACCTGGTCGTCTGGAAGCCCCGCCACGGCCCCGGACCCGACCTCGTCAACGAGTGGATCGAGCTGGTCCGCCGCCGCGCCGGCGACGAGGTCCGCATCCACGTCGTCGCGACCCACGGCGGCCCCAAGGACCGCTTCGCCCACATCGACGAAGCCGGTATCCGCCGTCTGCACGGCGACACCATCGCCGGCTTCCACCACGTCGACAGCAGCACCGGCGCCGGAATCGAGGAGCTCAAGACCGCCGTCCAGCGGACGGCCGCCGCGCTCCCGCACTTCACCAGGAGGCTTCCGGCGAGCTGGCTCCGGTTCCAGGCCGAGCTGCGCACGACCGGCGAGCCCTATCTGGACTATCCGGAGTACCTGCGCCGCGCCGAGGCGCACGGCATCGCCGAAGTCTCCGCGAAGACCCTCGCCGGCGTGGCCACCGACCTGGGCTACTGGTGCTACTACCCGCACATCCCCGGCCTCGACCAGGTCGTCGTCCTCAAGGGCGACTGGCTCAGCACCGCGGTCAGCCTGGTCATGGAGGACCCGCGGACCATCGAGGACCACGGCCTCATCGAGCACGCCCGCCTCAACGCCGTCTGGGACGACCCGACCAACCCGCCGCACCTGCGCTACCCGCCGAAGGTCCACCGGATCCTGCTGCGGCTCATGGAGGAGTACGAGATCTCCTACCGCGTGAGCGACGAGGGCGGCGACCGCCCGCCCACCAGCCTGGTCGCGCAGCTGGTCGACTCCCGGACGCCGGACCTGGCACCGTGGGAGGAGTACCACCCCGGCCTGCCCGTCCAGACGCGGATCTGCCGGTTCAGCGACGCCTCGGACAACTTCCACATCCCCGAAGGCCTCGTCTACCGCCTCATCGTGCGCCTGCACCGGTTCTCCCTGGGCCGCGCGGACCACGCCCAGAGCCTGCACTGGACCGGCGGCCTCGTCGCCGACCACGGCCTCCACGGCCGGGCGCTGATCGAGCTGGGCCGCAACCAGGTCGCCGTCACGGTCAAGGCGGCGTTCCCGCTGTACCTCCTCAACCTGATCGTCGAGGACATCGAGGCGCACGTCCGCGAGTTCTGGCAGGGGGTGAAGGTGCACAACCTCGTCGGCTGCGGCGACTCCTGCGTCGACCCGGGGCGCTCCCGGCGGGGCCGGTGGGAGCTCGAGCGCCTCATCAACCGGCGGCTGAAGGGCAAAGCCGAGATCACCTGCCCCGCCTGCGACGAGGACGCCTCGATCGACGTGCTCATGAACGGCGTCTCGGCGTCGTCGAACCCCGCCGACCGGATGGGGGAGGCCGTCAGCGAGACGCTCGACGCGAAGTTCGCCGCACTGCTCGACCGGATCCACGGGGAGGGCGTCCTCACCCGGGCGACCATCGGCAGCGAGGCCACGCGCGTGATCTCCCGCGGGGAGTCCTATCTCCAGGACATCCTCAAGGCCCTCAACGACGAGGCCGCGCACGGGCCCCGCCTGTTCACGCTCGAGAACGTCCGCCAGGCGAACTCGCTGAACCCGGCGTTCGTCGAGTACCGGGCGGTGCTGTGGTGCGAGTACTCGCGCAAGCCGCTGCGGACGCTGAACGACGATCCCGGCAGCGGGGTCTACCGGATCAGCGTGCCGCGGGAGTGGCTCGTCAAGGCCGCCCCCTGGATCAAGGCCGTGGGGCGCCTGCTGCGCGCCATGCTCCCGGTCGCGCTCGACGGCATGAAGCTCGACCTCGGCGACGACCAGTGGAAGGCCCTCGAAGAGCAGGCGAACCTCACGCGCGCCGCGATCGGCGGCACCGCCGAGACCGCGGAACTCCTCGCCGACCACGTCCGCACCGACCAGCGCCTGCGCGACGACGACCCGCCGGGCGAGCAGCTGCGGACCCTGCACGCGCTCCTGCGGGAGCAGGACCCCGACTTCGGCGGCCTGGTGCGGGTGCTCGACCGCGGCCGGTTCCTGTGGGTCCACCCGCGGTACGTCGACCGCTTCAACCCCGGCCTGCCGGAGATGGGCGGCCCCGGCGAGCGCTGACCCCGGGCGGCGGCCCCGCGCCGCCCCGGAGGCCTCGCCCGACGTGTGCGGCCTCGCCCGAAACGGTCCGGCGACAGTGGATTCGCCTCGCGGCATCTCGTAGTATTGACAGTTCGCCGCCGATGATCGGAGCCTCCCTTGATCCGACCGATGACCGGACTCGACCTCGTCCCCCGCAGGCCCCTCGCGGCGACCTGGCTGGCCCTCGCCGTCGCCGGGGTCTCCCTGGCGTGCGCCGTCGCCGCCTGGGCCGCCGCCTCCCGCGCCCACGCCGACACCGCCGCCCGCCTGCTCGACCGCGACGACGAGTTCACCCAGTACTACCTGCTGCGACTCGACGAGATCGTGCAGTTCCGGTTCCTGGACCTGGCCCTCGCCTACCTCGCCGGCGCGGTCCTCTTCGCCGCCCTCGCCGTGGCGGTCCGCTTCGGCCCCCGCTGGTCGGTCGTGCTCACCGGGACGCTCAGCGTCGCCGGAGCGCTCATCATCGCCTGGTTCGGCCTCGGCCGCGTACTGGCCGGCGTCCCCATGCTCGGCGAGTGGGGCTACGACGAACTGGCGCCCATGCTGATGGAGGGCGCGCCCTCCTGGTTCGGCACCGCCGAGCAGCTGCCGCTGCTGGCGACCTTCGCCGGACTGCCGCTCATCCTCGTGCTCCTGTTCATCGGCCGCTTCCGGGCCCGGGCGGAGCACGGCGCGGACGGGCCCGAACTGGGCTGGTGAGCCGAAAAGCCCGTGCGCCCCACCGCGCGCACGGGTATCGTGCGTTCCGCCTCCGACGAAAGGAACGCGCATGATCCCCGATCCGGGAGCGCTGCACCCGATGCCCGGCTTCCCCCGAGTGGTCTTCCTGAAGCCGCTCATCGAGTCCGAGAAGATCGAGGTCGGCGACTACACCTACTACGACGACCCCGACGACGCGACCGCGTTCGAGGAGAAGAACGTCCTCTACGGCTACGGCCCCGAGAAGCTCGTGATCGGCAGGTACTGCGCGATCGCCACCGGCACCCGCTTCCTCATGGCCGGGGCCGACCACCCGATGGTCGGCGTCTCGACCTTCCCCTTCGCGATCTTCGGCGGCGACTGGGCCGAGAAGACCCTCGACATCGTCATGAACGTCGACAGCCGCGGCGACACCGTCGTCGGCAACGACGTCTGGTTCGGCTACAACACCATGGTCATGCCCGGCGTGACCATCGGCGACGGCGCGATCATCGCCTCGGGCTCCGTGGTCACCGGCGACGTCGCGCCGTACACGATCGTCGGCGGCAACCCCGCCAAGCCGATCCGCCGCCGCTTCGACGACGCCGGTATCGAGCAGCTGCTGCGCGCCGCCTGGTGGGACTGGCCGGTCGCGCTCGTCACCGAGCACGCCCGCACGATCATGTCCGGCGCCCCCGCCGACATCGCGGCCGTCGCCGCCGAGCACGGACTGGAGCGATCCTTGTGAGCGCCTACGTCACCAGCGCGATCCGCGTCGCCGACGACAAGGCCGGCCCCTACGCCGTCACGACCGGCCCCGACGGCGCGCTGTGGTACACCCTCGTCCACTCGGGACGGATCGGGCGCCTCGTCCCCGGCGAGGAGCCCGAGGCGTTCGACCTCGACCCCGACTGCGGGCCCGCGATCATCGTGCCCGGCCCCGACGGCGCGCTCTGGTTCACCGAGCACCGGGGCCACCGCATCGGCCGGATCACCACCGCGGGCGAGATCGCCGAGTTCGACCCGCCGACCCCCGGGTCCGGCACCTACGGCCTCGCCGCCGGACCGGACGGCGCGCTGTGGTTCACCGAGACCACCGCGAACCGGATCGGCCGCATCACCACCGGCGGCGACGTCACCGAGCACCCGCTGCCGGTCGAGGGCGCGTTCCCCTCGGCGATCACCGCCGGGCCCGACGAGGCCCTGTGGTTCACCATGAACGCGGCCAACGCGGTCGGCCGCATCGACCTCGAGGGGGACGTCACCGTCCACGCCCTCCCGACCGAGGCCGCCGGCCCGGTCGGCATCACGGCGGGCCCCGACGGCGCGCTCTGGTTCGTCGAGATCGGCGCCGGGCAGATCGGGCGCATCACCACCGGCGGCGACGTCACCGAGTACCCGCTGCCCGACCGGGAGGCGCGGCCGCACGCGATCGTCACCGGCCCGGACGGGAACCTGTGGTTCACCGAGTGGGGCGTCAGCCGCCTCGCCGCCATCGGCCCCGACGGGACCGTCACCGAGCACGACCTGCCGGAGGGCCACACTGAGCCGCACGGGCTCGTCGTCGGCCCCGACGGCGCGGTCTGGACCGCCATGGAGACCGGCGCGCTCGCCCGCTGCGCCCTGAGCTGACGCACGGAAAAGGACCGGCCGCGAATCCGCGGCCGGTCCTCCGCGCTTTCCTCAGGCGGCCTTCGCCGTGGCCGCGGCGTACCGGGCGGCCACGTCCTGCCAGTTCACGACCTCCCACATCGCCTTCACGAAGTCGGGGCGGACGTTCTTGTACTGGAGGTAGTAGGCGTGCTCCCACGCGTCGAACGCCAGCAGCGGCACCGACGTCTGGGCGACGTTGCCGTGGTGGTCGTAGACCTGCTCGACGATGAGGCGCTTGGAGGTCGGCTCGTAGGAGAGCACGCCCCAGCCGGAGCCCTGGACGAGCGTGGTCGCGGCCGAGAGCTGCCCGTGGAAGCCCTCGAACGAGCCGAAGTACTCGTTGATGGCCTCGGCCAGGTCGCCCTCGGGGCGCCCGCCGCCGTCCGGGCTCATGTTCTGCCAGTACAGCGAGTGCAGGACGTGCCCGGAGACGTTGAACGCGAGGGTCTTCTCCAGGCCCACGATCGAGGAGAAGTCGCCCTTGTCGCGCGCCTCGTCGATGCGCTCGATCGTGTCGTTGGCGCCCTTGACATAGGCCGCGTGGTGCTTGTCGTGGTGCAGTTCGAGGATGTGCCCGTTGATGTGCGGCTCCAGCGAACCGTAGTCGTAGGGCAGGTCGGGAAGGCTGTAGACGGTCATCGTCGCCTCTCTGGTTCCGTGGCAGTACGAATGCTGTCGCCACTCTTGCACAGTTGCAAATGCTGTGCAATAGCAACAGGCCAGCGCCAGGCGTGATTCCCGTCGTCTTAGGACCTCCGGATGAGGAGCCCTCGAATACCCAGGCGCGCAACGCCATCGCGGCTCAGCGCGACAGGCGCCTGATCCCCTCCACGATCCCCGGCAGCGCCTCCAGGAACCGGTCGACCTCCTCCTCGGTGGTCTCCCGGTGCAGCGACACCCGCACGTTCCCGTGGCTGAGGACGCCCATCGCCTGGAGCACGTGCGAGGGCCGCAGCCGCGTCGAGGCGCACGCCGAGCCCGACGACACCGCGAACCCCGCCCGGTTCAGCTCCGTCAGCAGCACCTCGCCGTCCACGCCCAGGCACGAGAACGTCACGATGTGCGGCAGCCGGTCCACCGGGTCGCCCGGCAGCTCCACCTCCGGCACCGTCGCGGCGATGTGCTCCCTGATCCGCTCGGTCAGCGCCCGCGCCCGCTTCGACAGCTCCTCGCGCTCGGCGACCACCGCCCGCAGCGACGCCGCCGCGGCCACCGCCGCCGGCACGTCGACCTCCCCGATCGCCTCCCGGACCGAGGCGTCCTCGCCGGGGAACGGGTTGCGCCACCGCACGCCCTTGCGCACCACGAGCAGGCCCGCGCCGGACAGCCCGCCCCACTTGCGGGCGCTCGCCGCCAGCACCGACCATCCCTCGGGCACCGGCTCCCACGGCAGACTCGCCGCCGCGTCGCACACCAGCGGCACCCCGTCCAGGCCCGCCGCGATCGCCGCGATCGGCTGCCGCGTCCCCACCTCGTGGTTCGCGGACTGGACCGCCAGCACCGAGGCGCCCTCGACCTCCGCCAGCGGGTCGGCGTCCACGCGACCGGACCGGTCCACCGGCACGCTCGCCACGGCGCCCCCGCGCGCCTCGTGCCACTGGGCCGCGTGCAGCACCGAGGAGTGCTCGACCGCGCCGTGCACGAGCGGCCCCGGCTCGCTCCGCCCCGCGATCACGCCCAGTATCCCGGCGTGCACCGCCTGTGTCCCGCTCGATGTGAAAGTGACCTCATCAGGGCTCACATCCAGGGACGCGGCCGCCGACTGCCGGGCGGCCTCCAGGAGCATCCGCGAGCGGCGTCCCAATGTGTACAGTCTCCCCGGGCCGGCCCAGCCCTCCGACAAAGCCGCAGCATAGGCCTCGCGGGCCGCCGGATGGGGCGGCTGCGCGGTCGCGCCGTCGAAGTAGGTCTCGCTCACCCCTCCAATCTAGAAGACGCACGGCACCGAACCCAACCCCTTGCACCCGCGGTCGGGGGCCAAGCAGTAGGCTCTTGCCGTCAAGATCTGCGCCTTGCCGCCCGCCCGGCGGCGGACGCGGAGCCGAGCGCTGAGAAAGGCATGAGACAGGTGGTCGGAAAACCGTCCCGAGAACGTCGCGGCCGAGCCCGCCGCGCGATAGGTCTCACCGGGATCGCCGCGCTGCTCCCCATCGTGCTCGCAGGGTGCAGCCTTGACGACGCCTTTTACCTGGGCTGGCCGCGCACGCGCCCCACGACGCAGTCCGAGCAGATGTTCGACCTGTGGATCGGCTCGACGATCGCGGCCCTCGCGGTCGGCCTCATCGTCTGGGGCCTGACGTTCTGGTGCATCGTCGCCTTCAAGAAGAAGGACACCGACACCGAGCTGCCCCGCCAGACCAAGTACAACCTCCCCGCGGAGCTCACCTTCACGGCGCTGCCGTTCGTGCTCATCGGCGTGCTGTTCTACTACACCGTCGTGGTGCAGGACAACGTCACCGAGATGAGCGACGAGCCGAACGCCTGCACCCAGGTCACCGCGTTCAAGTGGAACTGGCAGTTCACCTACACCGACGAGAACTGCGAGCCGCTCACCGGCGCCGACGGCCAGGCCGTCGTGGAGACCGGCGACTCCGACTACATCCCGATCATCGTCGTCCCCAACGAGGACGACGTGCGCTTCGAGGCCCACGCCGAGGACGTCATCCACTCCTTCTGGGTCCCCGACATGCTGTTCAAGCGCGACGTGTTCCCCGGCGGCGACAACCAGATCACCCGCTGGGAGGTCGACTTCAACTCCGAGGGCGCCTTCGTGGGCCGGTGCGCCGAGCTCTGCGGCGCCTACCACGCCTTCATGAACTTCGAGATGCGCGTGGTCTCGCCGGAGGACTACGAGACCTTCGTGGACGCCCGCGTCGACGGCGCCTCGACCCCCGAGGCGCTCGAGATGATCGGCCAGGAGCCGTACGCGTTCACCACCACCCCGTTCGACACGGACCCGGCCTCGGGCGAAGCGAGCTAGGAGAGCGACATGAAAACCGAGCACCGTCTCTTCGCCATCGTCATGGTCTTCATGTTCATCTTCGCCGCCGGCTACGGGTACTGGACCTCGATCAACGACAACCCGGCCTACGGGCGCCCGGGCCACGTGGAGTGGGTCGGCACGATCGGCCTGATCTTCTCGGGCCTGCTGACCGGCATGATCTGGCTCGTGTTCTGGGTGATCTCGCGCCGCATCGACCTGCGCCCGGAGGACCGCCCCGACGGGGAGATCGCCGACGTCTCGGGCGAGGTCGGCTTCTTCAGCCCCGGCTCGTACTGGCCGCTGGGCCTGGCCCTGACCGCCGTCCTGTCGGGCCTGGGCGTCGTGTTCTGGCTCCCGTGGCTCATGGTGGCGGGCGTCGTGGCGGTCCTGTTCGCCGTCGGCGGCATGACCTTCGAGTACTACACGGGCACCCGCAAGCTCGGCCCGCAGTAACCGCGCGGACGAGGCCCGGAGCGAACGCTCCGGGCCTTTCCCGTGCCCCCCGCGGGCCGTAGGGGGCCCCGCGGGCCCTTGGGTAGGGTGTGGCGGTGACTCCCTCTGTGCAGCGCCGGAAGGCGCCGCTGCTGCGGCGCCTGATCGGTACGGTCTTCTACAACCTGCCGCACCCGATGCGCCGGCGCATCGTCCGGATCGCGACGCCCACGTACACGCTCGGCTCGGTCGTGCTCGTCATGGACGAGGACCGCGGGCACCTGCTCATGCTGCGCCAGCCGCCGGGGCGGCGCTGGACGCTCCCGGCGGGGCTGCTCAACCGCAACGAGACGCCGATCCACGGCGCCCGGCGCGAGCTGAACGAGGAGACGGGCATCGAGGCCGGCCTCGAGGAGCTGGCCCCCGCGGACCCGTGCGCGGTGGTCCACACCCGCGGCAGGTGGGTCGACAACGTCTTCCGCCTGGTCCGCGACCCGGAGACGACGCAGGTCATCGTGGACGGGCACGAGGTGTGGGACGCGGCGTGGCACCCGGTGGACGACCTGCCGGAGATGACCCGGGCGACCGCCAAGCTCCTCGCCCACTACGACCTGGGCCCCCTGGCCGGCGGGGACGGGACCCCGGCCGCCCCCTGAACGCGAACGGCCGCCCGGGAACGCGCGGACGTGACGGCTCCTCGACGAGGCGCGGAGCGCCCTCAGCGCGCCCCGAGACCGAGGATTGATCCGATATGGAGAGTGCTTGCCTGTGTTCTAGCAGGTGGCCGCCCTCTCGTGGTGTCGAGAGTGGGAACGAGATGGCCGATACGCCGGATCCTGTCGTTGAGCGGCCATCCATCTAGGCGCACCGTCGCCGGTGCGCTCGAGCGGTCTACCCGCGAAGGCACCCTCTCGGGTTCGGGCGGGCCGCCCTCGGACCTTCGCGCAGCGCCTCGCGGCGCCTCTTGACCTTGCTCCGGGTGGGGTTTACCGAGCCGCCGCCGTCACCGGCGGCGCTGGTGGTCTCTTACACCACCGTTTCACCCTTACCGGCCGCAGGACGGTAAGGGTGAACCAAAAGGTCCGAAACCCTTACCGGCCGAGACCGGCGGTCTGCTTTCTGTGGCACTGTCCCGCGGGTCGCCCCGGGTTGCCGTTAGCAACCACCCTGCCCTGTGGAGTCCGGACGTTCCTCGGCACTGACGGTCTCCCGTCACTGCCGCGGCCGCCTGGCCATCTCGTTCCAGCGGTCAAGCGTACGCTGGCCCGGCCATGAATCTGCTCCAGGTCTCCCTCCTGCTCGCCGCCGGCCTCCTCGGCGGCGGCCTCAACGCCGTCGCGGGCGGCGGCTCGCTCATCACCTACCCCACGTTGATGGCCGTCGGCGTCCCGCCCCTGTACGCGAACGCCACCAACGGCATCGCCGTCGCCCCCGCGTACGCCGCCGCCGCGTTCGGCTCCCGCGAGAACCTGCGGCCCCAGAAGCGCCGGATGCTCCAGCTCATCCCCACCGCCCTGGTCGCCTCGGTGTGCGGCGCCCTCCTGCTGCTGAACACGCCCCACTCGGTGTTCGAGGCCATCGTGCCGTTCCTGGTGCTCGCCGCGACCGTGCTCATGGCGATCGGTCCGTGGGTCAACCGCAAGGTCACGGCCCTGAACGGCGGCCGGGACCTCCACCCGGCGGCCCTGCACGCGGGCGTGTTCGCCGGGTGCCTCTACGGCTCCTACTTCAACGCCGCGCTCGGACTCATCCTCATGGCCGTGATCGCGATGGGCGTCTCGGAGAAGCTCGCCCGGGTCGGGGCGCTGAAGAACTTCTGCACGATGCTCGTCGGCGTCGTCACCTGCGTCATGTACGGCGTCTGGGCCGAGGTCGACTGGCTCGCGATCGGCGTGCTCGTGCCCGCGACGTTCCTCGGCGGCTACCTCGGCGCCCGCGTCTTCCAGAAGATCCCCGAGCGCCCACTGCGCATCGCGATCGTGGTCTACGGCCTGGTCCTGTCCGCGATCCTCCTGGTCCGGTCCTTCTAGGCGGGACTTCGCGCAAGTCACATGACGCGGAGCGCCCGGACACGGGAGAATGGGCCCATGCCGACGCTCCGTATCGCACTCGCCCAGGACAACCCGGTGGTGGGCGACCTCGACCACAACGCCGACCTCATCAGGCGCGCCGCCACCGCCGCGACCGCCGCCGGGGCCCACCTGCTCGCCACGGGGGAGCAGTCCCTCACCGGCTACCCCGTCGAAGACCTCGCGCTGCGCCACTCCTTCGTGGAGGCCAGCCGCGACCGCCTCGTCCGCCTCGCCGCCGAACTCGCCGAGGACGGCAACGGCGCCCTCCCCGTGGCCGTCGGCTACCTCGACGCCGACGGGCCCAACCCCGCGACCATCGGACCCGTCGGCGGACGCGGTGTCCGAAATGCGCTGGCGCTGATCCAGGACGGCAAGGTCCTGTTCCGCTACTACAAGCGCCACTTCCCTAACTACGGCGTCTTCGACGAGGAGCGCTACTTCGTCCCCGGCCACGAACTGCACCTCGCCCGCATCGGCGGCGTGGACGTGGCCTTCACCATCTGCGAGGACCTCTGGGGCGGCGTCCCGTTCGCCGTCGCCGCCGAGGCCGAGGCCGGCCTCGTGGTCAACATCAACGCCTCCCCCTACGAGCAGGGCAAGCAGGAGCGCCGCCTCGCCCTCGTGCGCGACCGCGCCGCCGAGGTCGGCGCGCCCGTGGCCTACCTCAACATCGTCGGCGGCCAGGACGACCTGGTCTTCGACGGCGGTTCGGTCGTCGTCGGCGCCGACGGCGCGGTCCTCGCCTCGGCCCGCCGCTTCGCCTCCGAGCTCCTCATCGCCGACGTCGAGGCCGCCGCCGCGGCCGACGCGGACATCGCGAACCACTCCACGACCGCGATGAGCACCTCCGTCCACGTCCTCTCCGCGGAGCCCGCGGCGGTCGAGACCCGCATCGAGCCCTCCCACGCCCCCGAACTGGGCCGCCTCGAGGAGATCTGGGAGGCCCTGCGCCTGGGCCTGGGCGACTACGTGGAGAAGAACGGCTTCCAGTCGGTGATCTTCGGGCTCTCCGGCGGCATCGACTCGGCCCTCACCGCCGTCCTCGCCCGCGACGCGATCGGCGCCGACCGCGTCCACGTCGTCTCGATGCCCAGCCAGTACTCGTCCTCGCACTCGCTCGACGACGCCGCCGACCTCGCCCGCCGCTGCGGTCTGCACTACTCGGTCGAGGCGATCCAGCCGATCGTGGACGCCTACCTCGCCGAGGTCGCCATCTCAGGGCTCGCCGTGGAGAACCTCCAGGCCCGCGTGCGCGGCAGCCTGCTCATGGCCCTGTCGAACCAGCACGGGCACCTGGTGCTCGCGCCCGGCAACAAGAGCGAGTACGCCGTGGGCTACTCGACCATCTACGGCGACGCCGTCGGCGGCTTCGCGCCGATCAAGGACGTCCTCAAGACCCTCGTCTACGAGCTCGCGACCTGGCGCAACGAGAAGGCCCGGAGCCTGGGCGAGACCGAGCCGATCCCGGAGAACACCATCCTCAAGCCCCCGAGCGCCGAGCTGCGCCCGGACCAGAAGGACTCCGACTCGCTGCCCGACTACGAGGTCCTGGACGGGATCCTCACCGGCTACGTCGACGGCGACGCCGGCCGCGAGGACCTCGTGGAGCAGGGCTACCCGGCCGACGTGGTCGAGCGCGTCGCCGCGCTGGTGGACCGCGCCGAGTACAAGCGCCGCCAGTCGGCGCCCGGCACGAAGATCACCGTCAAGTCCTTCGGCCGCGACCGCAGGCTCCCGATCACCAACCGCTTCAGGGGAAAGTAGGGGACGCCGGCCCCGGCCCCCGGGCCGGGGGCATTTGTCACACCCGCGTCGCGAACACGTGACATATATATCGACGAGCGTTAGTTTGGAATTCGGCGAAGCTTGCGAGCCGAGAGTCTGAACAGCGCAATTGCCCGGGGACCGGCATGCCGGCCACGAGGAGATACTGGAGCCACGACGATGACGCCTTCATCGAACGCCGCCGACCGCACAGACGAGATCCCGAGCCTGTACGGGCCGGGCAAGAACGTCAAGCGAGTCCGCACCCGCCACCTCGTCGAAGCCAAGGCGCGCGGCGAGAAGTGGGCGATGCTCACCTCATACGACATGTACACCGCCGCCCTCTTCGACGAGGCGGGCATCCCCGCCCTCCTCATCGGCGACTCCGCGGCCAACAACGTCTACGGCTACGAGACCACCCTCCAGGTCTCGGCCGACGAACTCGTACCCCTGGTCGCCGCCGTCGCCCGCTCCACCGAGCGGGCGCTCGTCGTCGCCGACCTCCCCTTCGGGTCCTATGAGGCCGGTCCGGCCCAGGCCCTGGAGACCGCCGTCCGGTTCATGAAGGCCGGCGCGCACGCGGTCAAGCTCGAGGGCGGGCGCCGCATGACCGCCCAGATCCGGGCCCTCACCGACGCGGGCATCCCCGTCATGGGCCACATCGGGTTCACCCCGCAGAGCGAGCACGCCGTCGGCGGCTACCGCGTCCAGGGCCGCGACGCCCATGCCGCCGAAGTCGAGGCCGACGCGCACGCCGTCGCCGAGGCCGGGGCCTTCAGCGTGGTCCTGGAGATGGTGACCGCCTCGGTCGCCGCCGAGATCACCAAGCAGCTCGCCATCCCCACCGTCGGCATCGGCGCCGGACCCGACACCGACGCGCAGGTCCTCGTCTGGCAGGACATGGCCGGCCTGCGCCGCGGCCGCCCCCAGCGGTTCGTCAAGCGCTACGCCGACCTCGCCGGGGTCCTCCAGGACGCCGCGAAGGCCTACGCCGACGAGGTCCGCGCCGGGGAGTTCCCCACCGAGGCCCACTCCTTCGAATAGCCGCGTCGAAATCATCGGTGAGCCTGGTCGCCTTCCCCTATGGGGGAGGCGGCCGTTCGCGTAGCGTCTCACTACGTGAACGACGCCATCCTGCTCTTCGACTACGACGGCACGGTGCGGCTCGGCTCCGAGCACGCCGCCCACTACGCGCGCCAGGTCGCAGCCCATCTCGAACCCGAGGACGAGCGCGCGTTCCTGAGCGCCCACGCCGCCTTCGTCGCCGGCAAGCCCACCACCGCCTCCACCTTCGACGCCTACGACGCCGACAACGCCGTGCGCCGCCTCGCGGGCGAGTTCGGCGTCGCCGAGGCCCACCGCCACGACGCCTACATCGAGACCCGCCGGCTCATGGCCGACGGCAAGTTCGAGATCTGGGCCCCCAAGGGCCTGCGCGAGTTCGTCTGGAGCCTGCCCCGCTCGGTCGAGACCGCGCTCGTCACCAACGCCCCCCACGCGACCCTGGAGCCGGCACTGGAGCGCCTCGAACTCGACGGCCTGTTCGACCACGTGATCGGCGACGCCGGCAAGCCCGAAGGGCTCGACGCGATCATCGACGAGCTCCTCGAGGAGCGCCCGCCCTCGGCCCTGCTGAGCATCGGCGACATCCCCCGCAACGACCTCGTGCCCGCCGCCGACCGCGGCTGCGCCACCGCCTACATCGACCATTACGGGCGGCCCTGGCCGCGCGCCACCGCCTCCGGCGCCACGCTCGAGGAGCTCTACCCGTTCATCCACCGGTGGGTGACCGAACAGACCGCTTGAGCCTGCGCAGCGCGGGGGCCCGCTACGTGGACCCAGAGTGTCGCACCCGGCGCCTATGCTGGGGGAGCGCCCTGAGCCGACCGATCCCCGGCTCAGGGCGTCCTGCGCTCAGCCCGCGACCGGGTCGCCCACCGCGATCCGCGCGGCCCCGCCGGTCCGCACGTAGATCCCGAAGAGGTTGCCCAGCTCCTTGACGATGTGCTTGTGCAGGTCCTTGTCGCGCACGTTCGACCCGTCCGGGGTCCAGCTCGGCAGGACGCACCGCTCGCACGCCATGTCCACGGTGAACCCGTGGCCGCCCAACCGGATCGGGGTACCAGGCGCCAGCGCGGCCTCCGCGTAGGGCTCCAGGTCGGCCTCGACGAGCACGTTTGGGCGGAACCGCTCCACCGCGACCTCGCCGCCCCGCTCCTCGCCCAGGCGGCGCACGCTCGCCGCGAACACCACGAGCATCCGGCCGTGGTCCCGGACCGGGCGCACCGCCGCGCCCCGCTCGGCGTCGATGGTCTCGGCCAGGCGCGCGGGCAGCTCCGGGTCGTCCAGGGCCCACGCGGCCCCGCCCGGCTCGTACAGCACCGGGTCGCCCGAGACGGCGTCGGCGCAGCCGCACTGCGCCGGCCAGGCCGCCTCCCACCCCATCAGCCTCGGGTGGCTGCCGCCCCAGATCGCCTTGTCGGTGCCCGGCTCGACCAGTCCGAACACGCGGTCGCCGGCCATCCCGTCGGCGTCGACCACCGCGGAGCGGAGCGCCTCGCCCCGCATGCCCTTCACCGGGTACCGCCACAACTGCTTGATCTCGCCTGTGAACACGCTGCCAATGTACCGGCCTCACGTTTCGGCGGCGATCCGCCGCCGGGCGCGGAATGGCCGCCCCGCGGCCGGCCGCATAGACCCAGCTCACGTTTCGGGGCAGGTTCGCCCTGGTTAACGTCGGGGACACAAACAGGTGAGACAATTGCCGCCCCAGGACAGAGGAGGACACCATGGAACGGCAGAAGGAGTTCGTGCTCCGCACGCTCGAAGAGCGCGACATCCGGTTCGTCCGGCTCTGGTTCACCGACGTTCTCGGCACGCTCAAGTCCGTGAGCGTGGCCCCCGCCGAGCTCGAGTCCGCGTTCGAGGAGGGCATCGGCTTCGACGGCTCCGCCATCGAGGGCTTCGCGCGCGTCTACGAGTCCGACATGGTCGCCATGCCCGACCCGACCACGTTCCAGGTCTTCCCGTTCGAAGGCCGCGGCATCGGCGAGTCCGCCCGCATGTTCTGCGACATCCTCACCCCCGAGGGCGCCCCCTCCTGGGCCGACCCGCGCCACGTCCTGCGCCGGGCCCTCTCCAAGGCCGCCGACCGCGGCTTCACGTTCTACGTGCACCCCGAGATCGAGTTCTTCCTGCTCGCCGACATCGACCCCGAGGGCCGCACCAAGCCGGTCCCCGTCGACGACGGCGGCTACTTCGACCACACCACGCACTCCACGGCCCGCGACTTCCGCCGCCAGGCGATCCTCGCCCTCGAGCGCGTCGGCATCTCCGTCGAGTACTCCCACCACGAGGTCGCCCCCGGCCAGCAGGAGATCGACCTGCGCTACGCCGACGCCCTCACCACGGCCGACAACATCATGACGTTCCGGCACATCGTCAAGGAGGTCGCGCTGACCAACGGCGTCACCGCCTCCTTCATGCCCAAGCCGTACACCG
Organism: Glycomyces amatae; assembly: GCF_020991375.1. Classification (GTDB taxonomy): domain Bacteria; phylum Actinomycetota; class Actinomycetes; order Mycobacteriales; family Micromonosporaceae; genus Glycomyces; species Glycomyces amatae. The sequence goes on from NZ_JAJLQZ010000005.1 coordinate 126,142, forward strand.
CGCAGCCCGGCTCGGGCATGCACAGCCACCTCTCCCTCTTCGAAGGCGAGGACAACGCCTTCCACGACCCGGGCGACGAGCAGCGCCTCTCCAAGACCGCCAAGGCCTTCATCGCCGGGCTCCTGCGCCACGCGCCCGAGTTCACCGCCATCACCAACCAGTGGGTCAACTCGTACAAGCGCCTGTTCTCCAGCCCGCAGCCCGGCCAGATCTCCGAGGCGCCCTCCTACGTCTCCTGGGGCAAGGCCAACCGCTCCGCGCTCGTGCGCGTCCCGGTGTACGGCAAGCCGAACTCGGCCCGCGTCGAGATCCGCTCGCTCGACTCGGCCACCAACCCGTACCTCGCCTACGCCGTGCTCCTCGGCGCCGGCCTCAAGGGCATCGAGGAGGGGTACGAGCTGGCCCCCGGCACCGAGGACGACGTCTCGGCGCTCACCAACGCCGAGCGGGTCGCCGCCGGCTACCAGCCGCTCCCGTCCAACCTCGTCGAGGCCCTGGACGCCATGGAGTCCTCCGAGCTCGTGCCCGAGGTCCTCGGCGAGCACGTCTTCGACTACTTCCTGAAGAACAAGCGCCAGGAGTGGGAGGACTACCGCACCCAGGTGACCGCCTTCGAACGCAAGAGGTACATCAATCTGTGACCGTTTAGCATGGGGGAGTGACCACCGCACTCGTCATCGAGAACGACCCCGCGCAAGGACTCGGGCGGGCCGCCGCATGGCTCGCCGAGGCCGGCATGGAACTGGACACCGTGCGACCCCACCTCGGTGAGGCCGTGCCCTACTCCGCCGGGGGGCACGAGGCCCTCATCGCCCTCGGCGGCGGCCGCGGCAAGGACTGGAGCGGCGACCTCGCCGGCCTCATGGAGACCGCCGTCGCCGACGCCACCCCGACCCTCGCGGTCTGCTCCTCCTCGCGGCTCCTCGCCACCGCCTTCGGCGGCGCGGTCGAGGACCGCGACGAGCCCTTCGGCCCCCGGATGCTCGCCAAGCGCGACGCCGCCGGACGCGACCTCGTCTTCGGCCCCGCGCCGATGACCATCGACGTGTTCCGCTGGCGCCGCCAGGAACTCGTCGCGCTCCCCGAGGACGCCACGCTCCTGGCCGCCTCCCCCCAAGGGGCCCTTGAGATCTTCCGCGTCCGCGACAGCGCCTGGGGCGTCCAGTCCCACTTCGAGTTCACGCCCGAGCAGCTCGCGGGCTTCGGCGTGTTCGACGAGGCCGTCCTCGCCAAGGCCGCCGAGGTCGACGAGCACATCGTCGCGACCTGGAAGCCGATCCTCCAGCGGTTCGCGCGCGTCGCCGCGGGCGAGCGGAAGGCCCTGCCCGTCATCGACGCCCGGTAGTGCCGATGCCCGACAGCGACGAGCTGAGACGCTTGGACGAGGCCCGGCTCGCCGTCACCGCGGCCAGCAACGCCCTGGGCGACTTCCTGCGCGCCCGCCCCGAGGCCGCGCCCGCGCTCACCGAGGACGAGGACGCCGGGCTCGCCCGCGTCCGCGAGGCCGCCGCGTTCGAGCTCAACACCGCCTGGAAGGCGAACCTGCTGCGCATCGCCGCGGCCGACCTCACCGGCGCGACCGACCTCAAGGACACCTCGGCGGCGCTGTCGCGCCTGGCCGACGCGGTCCTGGCCCGGGGCCTGGAACTGGCCCGCGCCGAGATCGGCCGCGAGGACGGCGGGACCCGCCTGGCCGTGGTCGCCATGGGCAAGACCGGCGCCGAGGAGCTCAACTACGTCTCCGACGTGGACGTCGTGTTCGTCGCCGAGGGCGACCTCGACCTGGCCACCCGCCAGGCCGCCCGCATGATCCAGATCGTCGGCCCCGCGACCTGGCCGGTCGACGCGGGCCTGCGGCCCGAGGGCCGCCACGGCGCCCTCGTGCGCACCGTCGAGTCCTACCAGGCCTACCTCGAGGACTGGGCCCGCACCTGGGAGTTCCAGGCGCTCCTCAAGGCCCGGCCCGCCGCGGGGGACCTGGCGCTCGGGCTCGACTGGCTCGCCGCGGTGCAGCCGTTCATCTGGGGCGCGGCCGACCGGCCCGGCGTGGTCGCCGACATCCGCGACATGCGCCGCAAGGTCGCCGAGTCGGTCCCGGCCGCCGAGCGCCGGTACGAGATCAAGCTCGGCCCCGGCGGCCTGCGGGACATCGAGTTCGCGGTCCAGCTGCTCCAGCTCGTGCACGGCCGCGGCGACGCCGCGCTGCGGGTCCGCTCGACCCTGGAGGCGCTCGACGTCCTGGTCGCGGGCGGGTACCTGGCCCGGCGCGACGGCGAGGACCTCGCCGACACGTACGTCTTCCTGCGCACCGTGGAGCACCGGCTCCAGTTGCAGCGGCTGCTGCGCACCCACCGCGTCCCCGCCGAGGGCGAGGCGCTCCACCACCTCGCGCGGACCCTCGGGTACCGGACCGACGAGGGCTTCCTCGCGGCCTGGCGCGCGCACGCCACGACTGCGCGCCGCCTGCACGAGAAGCTGCTGTACAAGCCGCTGCTGGACGCGGTCACGCGCGTGCCCACGCACGAGCTGCGGCTGACCGAGTCGGCGGCGGCCTCGCGCTTGGCGGTGCTCGGCTTCGCCGACCCCGCGAGCGCCCTGACGCACATGAAGAAGCTCACCGAGGGCGTCTCGCGGACCGCGACGGTGCAGCGGGCGCTCCTGCCGGTCGTCCTCCACGAACTCGCCGACTCGCCCGAGCCCGACCGCGGGCTGCTCGCGTACCGGCAGGTCTCGGACAAGCTCGGCTCGACGCCGTGGTACCTGCGGCTGCTGCGCGACGGCGGGCCCGCCGCGGTGCGGCTGGCCCGGCTGCTGGGCACCTCCCGGTACTTCACGAGCCTGCTCCTGCACGTGCCGCAGTCGCTGCGGTACCTCTCCGACAACGCCGACCTGAGCCCGCGCCCGCGCGAGGAGCTCGCGACCGGGATGCGCCAGGCGGGCGCCCGGCACGCCGAGGCGGCCGCGGCGATCGGCGCGGTGCGCGCGATCCGCCGCCGCGAGCTCATCCGGATCGCCGCCGCCGACCTGCTCGGGCTGCTCGACGACCAGGCCGTGGGGCTGGCGCTGTCGGACCTCACCGACGCGGTGCTGGAGGCGGCGCTGGAGATCGCCGCGCGGGACGTCGCCGGCGCGCCGCCGATCGCGGTGATCGGCATGGGCCGCCTGGGAGGGCGCGAGACCGGGTTCGGCTCGGACGCCGACGTCGTGTTCGTCCACTCCGGTGAGACCGACGAGGAGCGCACGGCGGCGAGGAAGATCGTCGAGGCCGTGCGGACCCTGCTCGGCGCCCCGACCGCCGATCCGCCGCTGGTGGTCGACCTCGACCTGCGGCCCGAGGGCAAGGGCGGGGCGCTCGCCCCGAGCTTCGCGGCGTACCGGCGCTACTACGCGGACCGGGCGCGGCTGTGGGAGCGGCAGGCGCTGCTGCGGGCGCGCCCCGTCGCGGGGGACGCGGCGCTGCGCGAGGCGTGGACGGCGTTCGCCGACGGGGTGCGGTACCGGCCGGGCGGGCTCAGCGAGGCCGAGCGGCTGGAGTTCCGGCGGGTGAAGGCCCGGGTGGACTCCGAGCGGCTGCCGCGGGGCGCGGACCCGAACGGGCACACCAAGCTCGGGCGCGGCGGCCTGGTCGACATCGAGTGGGCGGCGCAGCTGCTCCAGCTCGAGCACGGCGGGGACGCGTCGCTGCGCACGACGCGGACGGTGCCGGCGCTGGAGGCCGCGGCCGCGGCGGGGTACCTGGACCCGGTGGACGCCGCGGCCCTGCGGGAGGCGTGGGAGTTCGTGTCGCGGGTGCGCAACGACATGACGCTGGCGCGGGGGGTGCCGCGCGACGACCTGCCGCGCTCGGGCCCGGAGCTGGCCGCGCTGGCGCAGACCCTGGGGTTCGGGGAGGACACCGAGCGGTTCCTGAACCACTACCGGCGCCTGACGCGGCTGGCGCACGAGGCGGCCCACCGGATCGTCTACGGCGCCTGACGCGGCCGGTCCGTCGCGCTTAGACTCGGTCGTGCGCTGACGGGAGGCCCGGATGATCGACTACATGGTCGTCGGCCCCGCGGGGGTCGAGCACCGCCGGGGCGAGCCGGGCGACCTGCCCGCCGCGGCGGGCCAGGACGCCTTCGTGTGGGCCGCGTTCGACGCGCCCGACGTCCCCGGCGTCGCCGCCGCCCTCGAAGCCCTGGGCCTGCACCGCCTCGGCGCCCACCCCGGCCTCGCCCCCCACCGGCGCCCCAAGGTGGAGCTCACCGGCCGCGGCGTCATGCTCCTGGTCAAGACCGTCTGGTACATCGAGGCCACCCGCCAGGTCGAGACCGGCGACCTCGCCCTCTACACCGACGGGCGCGCCCTCGTGACCGTCAGGCGCGGCGTCGTGGACCCCGCCGAGGCCGTCCGCGGGCGCCTCGACGACGCCGACTTCCGGTCCGGAGGCGTCGCCGGGGTCGTCCAGGCGCTGTTCGACGCCGTGGTCGAGGAGTACGACGGTGCCGTCGAGGACCTCACCGACGACGTCGGCGACCTGGAGCAGGCCGTCTTCTCCGGGCAGCGCGTGGACCGCAACCAGGACATCTACTTCCTCATCCGGGAGACCCTCGAGTTCCAGAACGCGGTGCGGCCGCTGATCCCCTTGGCGCACATGATCAAAGAGCACCGGACCGGCCACAGCGCCCTGGAGGGCGGCCGGATGCGCGAGGTCGCCGGGCGCCTCATCCGGGTCGACGGCGCGATCGAGACCTGCATGAGCCTGCTGACGACGGTGCTCACCGCGCACCAGGGGCAGATCGGGACCTGGCAGAACGACGACATGAAGAAGATCTCGGCGTGGGCCGCGATCGCGGTGGTGCCCACGGCGATCGCGGGGGTATACGGCATGAACTTCGAGTACATGCCCGAGCTCCGTTGGCGGTTCGGCTATCCGGCCGTCATGGTCCTCATGGCGCTCGTCTGCTTTCTGCTCTACCGCGGTTTCAAGCGCAACGGATGGCTGTTATGCATCGACGGCCATGAGTCCCAATGGGATACGGCGGATATGAGCGAGGGCCGGGACCGCGGTGCGGTTCCGGCCCTCCGGCCCTGCCTGCCTTCCCCAACACCATAGCGTTGCCGCGCAAAGCGAAAGTGTCGAGGCCGCGCTTTCGCTCCGTGCGCCCGCGGGGCGCGCTCCCATACCGGTTCATCATGCCGTAATCCAGGAGCATTGAAATTTTTCGATGCGAATGCTTGACTTCCCAGGATGCGGCAGTAAAAATAAAGACACCTATCAGTTAAGTCTCTTTACTTTTGGGAGGAACATTGAGACGACTGAAAACAAGACGGCTGATCGCCACGCTCACCGCGACTTTGGCCGTGGTCGCGAGCGGCGTCGTCTACACCGTCGCCAACCCCTTCAGCGCCTCGGCCCAGACGGTCTGCTCAGACGCCTGGACCGCCTCCGCCGTGTACGTCGGCGGCGACAAGGCCAGCCACGAGGGCGTGGAGTACCGCGCCAAGTGGTGGACCACCAACGAGGAGCCCGGCACCACCGGCGAGTGGGGCGTCTGGGAGTCCCTCGGCGAGTGCGGCGGCGGCGACCCCGACCCCACCAGCGAGGACCCGACCGAGGAGCCCACCGAGGACCCGACCGGCGAGCCCGGCCAGGGCGGCGACATCAACGCGGCCTACTTCACCGAGTGGGGCGTGTACGGGCGCAACTACCACGTCAAGAACATCGTCTCCTCCGGTTCGGCCGAGGACCTCACCCACATCAACTACGCCTTCGGCAACGTCCGCAACGGCCAGTGCACACTGGACGACTCGTACGCGGCCATCGACAAGGCCTACACCGCCGACCAGGCGGTCGACGGCGTCGCCGACACATGGGACCAGCCCCTGCGCGGCAACTTCAACCAGCTCCTGAAGCTCAAGGAGATGTACCCGCACATCCAGATCGTGTGGTCCTTCGGCGGCTGGACCTACTCCGGCGGCTTCGGCCAGGCCGCGCAGAACCCCGCGGCCTTCGCGGAGTCGTGCTACAACCTGCTGCACGACCCCCGCTGGGACGGCCTGTTCGACGGCATCGACATCGACTGGGAGTACCCGAACGCCTGCGGCCTCACCTGCGACACCAGCGGCCCGAACGCCTTCCCGTCGCTCATGAGCGCCCTGCGCGACCGCTTCGGCGACGACGAGCTCGTCACCGCCGCGATCACCGCCGACGGCACCTCCGGCGGCAAGATCGACGCCGGCGGCTACGGCGAGGCGGCCCAGTACGTCGACTACTACCAGGTCATGACCTACGACTACTTCGGCGCCTGGGACACCGACGGACCGACCGCACCGCACTCGCCGCTCAACGGCTTCAACGGCCAGCCCATCGCCGGCTTCGACGCCGAGACCGCCATCGACAAGCTCAAGTCGCTCGGCATCCCGTCCGAGAAGCTCCTGCTCGGCTTCGGCTTCTACGGCCGCGGCTGGACGGGCGTGACCCAGTCGGCCCCCGGCGGCTCCGCCACCGGCGCCGCCCCGGGCACGTACGAGGCGGGCATCGAGGACTACAAGGTCCTCAAGGGCGAATGCCCCGCGACCGGGACCGTCGCCGGCACCGCCTACGCCTACTGCAACGGCGAATGGTGGAGCTACGACACCCCGGCCACGATCGCGACGAAGACGGACTGGCTCGACAGCGAGGGACTGGGAGGCGCGTTCTCCTGGGAGCTCTCGGGCGACACGAGCAACGGTGAGCTCGTGAACGCCATCGCAGCCGGACTCGGCTAGACCGGAGAGGCTGACCCGCCGGCCTCCGCTATGCGGCGATCATGAGCCACAGCGTGGCGACGCTCAGCCCCAGGAACAGCAGCGGTCCGGCGAAGTTGTGGAACACGCGGGCCTTCACGTGGAGGGCCGTCGCGAGCACGAAGAACACCACCAGGCCGACCGCGGCCGCGATCCCCAGGGGCCGCCAGAACAGGCCGACCGCCAGTCCGACGGCGGCCGCGCCCTTGACGAGGCCCAGGAACGGCAGCCACGAGTCGGACAGCCCGACCGCCCGCGAGTTCCGCTTGACCCACTCGGCCCGCATGAAGTTCGCGACCGACTCGATCGCGTTGAGCGCGATGGTGATCGCGGTGACGATGACGAACGCGGCGAACAAGGCTCCTCCGTCCTTCCGGCGGACTCTCCGCCGTGCCCCTCCAGTCTCGGCGCGCCTCCGCGCAACGTCCAATACCAGTATCGATAACCTCTGGTTATGGATGTGGACACGCGGCTCCTGCGCTCGTTCAAGGCCGTCGCCGAGGACGGGAGCCTCACGCGCGCCGCCGAGCGCCTCTTCATCTCCCAGCCCGCGCTCACCAAGCAGATCAGGCAGCTGGAGCGCTGCGTCGGGGCGCGCCTGTTCGACCGCTCCAAGGCGGGCATGGCCCTGACCGGGGCCGGGCGGGCGCTGGCCGGGACCGCCACCGCCGTTATCGAGGCCTGGGACGCCGCCGAGCGCGCCGTCAGGGCGGCCGAGGCCGAGGCCTCCAAGGTGCTCCGCATCGGCTTCCTCGCCAGCGCCGCCAACGAGAAGACCCAGGCGATCCTCGCCGCCTTCCGCGAACGCCGCCCCGACTGGAGGGTCGAGCTGCGCCAGGCGGGCTGGGGCGATCCGACCGCGGCCCTCGCCTCCGGGGAGGTCGAGGCCGCGTTCATGCGCCTGCCCTTCCCGGACCAGGACGACTACCGGCTGCTGCCCCTGCTGACCGAGCCGCGCTGCGTCGCGATGGCGGCGGGCCACCGGCTCGCGGCCCGCGAGTCGCTGCGCTTCGAGGACCTGCTCGACGAGCCGTTCGTGGCGGCCCCCGCACCCACGGGCGCCTTCCGGGACCACTGGGTCGGGGCGGCGGCCCGGGAGGGCCGGGAGGTGCGGATCGGCGCGGTGACCGAGCACCCCGACGACTGGTTGAGCGCCATAGCGAACGGCGACGGCATCGCCCTCGCGCCCCAGAGCGCGGCCCGCTACTACGCGCGGCCCGACGTGGTCTACCGCGAGGTCTCCGGGGTCGCCCCCAGCACCGTGGCCCTGGCCTGGCCGAAGCCCCCGCCCCGGGACGGCGCCCTGGCCGACTTCATCGCCGCCGCGGTCGAGTGCGCCGACGATTCGGCGTGAAGCGACTGGTCATTGCACAACCTCCACGGTAGTGTGGAAGTATGTCAGCCCTTTTCGAGGAGATGCCGTTCTCGGAGTTCCTCCACCAACCGGCGGCCACCGCGGCCCGCCTCGAGGAAGTGCGGTCCATCAGGCTGCGCCGACGCGGGGCGGACGACCTCGCACTGGTCCGGGCGGACCAGACCGACCGGGACGCGACGGTCATCGACTTCACCGCCCGGCTCCTCGCCGGGCTCGCGAAGGCCGGAGAGGCCGAGGCGATCCGACGGGTGCTCGCAGAGGCGCTGCCCTGGTCGACGTTCCTACCGGAGACCGACCGTGATCAGCTGCTGTCCGAACTGATCGAGGTCGCGCAAGGGGCGGCTTCGCTGCGCAACCTCGGCCCCGTCTCCGTGCTGCTCGAGCAGTGGCGGCATTCCGCCGAGATCTACGCCGATCCTGACACGCACCGGCAGGTGACGGCCGAGCCCGGCGGCGACCTCGGGCGCGTCCACCTGCCGGGGGCGACGGCTTGAGTCCGAAACGAGGAGACAGGATCGCGCCGCCTCCGACCGAGAGCGAGTACGACCTCCGCTTCGCCGACGCCGCCGCCGTCAAAGGCTGGGCCGAACTGGAGCGGCAGGCGAGCGCCAATCTGCGTCGGGCCTGGGAGGAACTCCGCGCCGATCCTCGTTCCAGGGCCAATCCGGCAAGACAGCACCGGCTCAAAGGCGAACTCGGACAGGGAATCTGGAAGGGCGCCGCCTGCGAACGATGGCAGTACGAGGTCACCGGCGCCGGACGGCTCTGGTACCTCATCGACGACGACAGCCGGACGGTCTGGCTCGTCCACGCCGGAACCGGTCACCCGAAGCTCACAGACTTACGATGAGGTCGCGGCCCGCCGACATCGCTCCGGTCGGTCTCACCGCCGCCGCGAGGGGAGCCTCCGATCGACTCAACCTTCAGGGACGATGCGGGCGGGGGCGACCAGTTCGACTTCGAACCCGTCCTCGTTCTCCAGGTAGGCCGCGTAATGCCCCTCGCCCCCGGCGTAGGGGTGCCGGTCGGCGAACATCAGGGCCCATCCGCGGGTCGCGGCCGCTGCCACCAGGCGCTCGACCTCCGCCTCGTCCCTCACATGGAACGCCAGGTGGTTCAAGCCGGGCGCGGTGCGCTCGTGGCGGCCGCCGGCCATCGCCGGGGACTGCTCCACCACGAGGTACGTCGGCCCCAGCCGCCAGCTGCGCCCCGCGCTCCACTCCTGGAAGCGCTCGTACCCCAACTCCTCGAGCAGCCACCCGAACGCGGCGACGGCCCGGCCGAGGTCGGGCACCCACAGCTCGACGTGGTGGAGGCGTCCGTGGGCGTCGGTCATGGCCGCAACGCTACCGCGCCCGCCGGGGCCCGATCGATCCACTCTGAGCTGCGAAGACGCCGCCCGCGAAAAGAATCCCGGGCCGCCGCGATGAATCCGCGGAGCCGGGCTCGTCGGTATTGCGGGGCGGCGTTCCGCCGCGCCCTCCGCCATGCGACCGACGGGAGCGCCCATGGGCAGCCGCACACCGCGATCCTCGACACCGACCGCCGGGGCGGCGCGATGAGCGGGCAGGAGCGCCTCGCGGCGCTGGCCCGCGAGATCATCGACGCCAACAAGTACATGACCCTGGCGACCGCCGGCGCCGACGGCTCGCCCTGGGCCTCGCCGGTGTTCTTCACGCCCGACGGCTACCGCCGCCTCTACTGGGTCTCCTCGCCGACGGCCCGGCACTCGCGCAACATCTTCGACCACGCGGCGGTCGCGATCGTCGTCTTCGACTCCCAGGCCCCGATCGGCGAGGCGGGCGCGGTCTACATGCGCGCCACGGCCGGGGAGGTCCCCGAAGCCGAGGTCGAGGCGGCCGCCGAGCGCTACGCGTCCCGCTTCCCGGAACTGAAGTACTTCGCGCCCGAGGAGCTGCGGGCCCCGGCGCCGTACCGGCTCTTCCGCGCCGAGGTCGCCGAGCACTCGGTGCTCGTCCGGGGGAGCGACCCCGAGTTCGGCACCGGCGTCGACTCCCGCCGGACGGTGGTCCTCTGACGCTCCGGCGCCGGAGCGTCATTTTTTCTTGGCCCCGCCGCCTTGACGAGTTCCCTCAGAATCAGTAATGTGTGATATGTTACTGCGCCTCCTAGGCGTGTGAACACCCTGTTGAACTGGGGATTCGCTCGTGTCCGACCCCGAGGGCACCGGCCGGTCCCGGCCTCCTGCGGCACTCGCGGCGGAGGCGCATGAACGATTCAGTGATATATCACATGTCACATACCACAGCGCCGGAGGCGCGGATGGACGACGAACGAGGCGGGACCACCGGCCTCCCCATCACGCCGTCGAACCGCGCGAAGCACCGATAAGGAACTCCCTCATGGCAACACGAACCACCCGCGCGGCGGTCGCCGTCGCGGCGGCGGCGCTCCTGCTCACCGCCTGTACGAACGGCGGGTCCGACGAGGCCGCAGGCGGCAGCTCGACCGACACCCCCGCCGTCGGCGGCACCGTCCACATGCTCCAGAACGCCGACTTCTCCTACCTCGACCCCGCGCGGGGCTTCGACGGCGGCGTCAACGCGTTCTACCGGCTCGTCTACCGCGGCCTCACCATGCAGGCCGCCGGGGACGCCGAGGACCCGAACGCCATCGTCCCCGACATGGCCGAAAGCCTCGGCACGGCCTCCGAGGACGGTCTCACCTGGACCTACACCCTCAAGGACGGCCTGAAGTTCGACAACGGCGACCCCATCACCTCCGCTGAGGTCGCCTTCGGCATCTCCCGCGCCTGGGACCCCGAGATCGGCATCGGCTCCCCGTGGCTCAAGAACACGGTCGAGGCCCCCGAGGACTACCTCGGCCCGTACCAGTCGGGCGAGCACCCCGGCATCGAGACCCCCGACGAGGGCACCCTCGTCTTCCACCTCAAGACGCCGTTCCCCGAGTTCGACAACGTCCTCGCCCAGCCCAACGCCGTGCCCTTCCCGGTCGGCAGCGGCGCCGGCGACGAGTTCATCAACGACATCGTCGCCTCCGGGCCCTACACCCTCGACACGTACACGCCCGGCAGCCTCATCAAGCTCGTCCGCAACGAGCACTGGGACGCCGAGACCGACGAGGTCCGCAAGGCCTACCCCGACGCGTGGGAGTTCGAGATCGGCCTCGACGGGGCCACGATCGACGAGCGGCTCATGGCCGGCCAGGGCAGCGACGTCAACGCCATCTCCGGGAGGATCCAGGCCGCGACGCTCGCCCGCGTCCAGACCCCCGAGCTCCAGGACCGGCTGGTGACCTCGCCCGCCTACTGCACCACCTACATGGGCATGAACACCACCAAGGCGCCCTTCGACCAGGTCGAGGTCCGCCAGGCCATGAACTGGGCGATCGACCGGACCTCCCTCCAGACCGCCTCGGGCGGCAACCAGCTCGCCGACCCGGCGACCACGATCATCCCCGAGGCCGTCAGCGGCCACAAGGACTTCGACCTCTACCCGAGCGACGACTACTCGGGCGACCCCGAGAAGGCCCTCGAACTCCTCGCCGAGGTCGGCCTGGAGGACGGGTTCTCGTTCACGCTCGACATCCGCTCGCAGCCGATCATGCAGGCCCAGGCCGAGTCGATCCAGCAGTCGCTCGCGGCCGTCAACGTCGACGTGAAGCTCAACGTCATCGACACCTCGACGTACTACGAGACGATCGGCACGCCCTCGCAGCAGTCCGACGCGGCCATCACCGGCTGGTGCCCCGACTGGGCCTCCAGCGCCAGCACCATGGTCCCGCCGCTGGTCGACGGGCGCCTCATCACCGACAAGGGCAACACCAACCTCGCGCAGATCGACGACGAGGCCGTCAACGCCCGCATCGACGAGATCAAGGCCATGACCGACATCGCGGCGGCCAACACCGCCTGGGGCGAGTTCGACGAGGAGGTCATGGCCCTCGCGCCGATGGCCCCGCTCCTGTGGGAGAAGGGCGTCTTCCTGCCCGGCGAGAACATCGCCGGCTACCACCCCAGCTCCAACATGACCGACCTCGCGATCATCGGTCTCAGGGACCCGTCCCAGGGCTGACGCTGATGACCTTCACTCCGACCGAACTCGAAGTCGAAGGCGCGGCGGGCGGCGAGACGGCGGGCGAACCCGCGCCGTCCTCGCCGCCCGCGTCGGGGCGACGCCTCGTCCGCGCCTTCCTCCGCGACCGCGCCGCGGTCGCCTGCAGCGCCTACATCCTCCTCGTCGTCCTCATGGCCGTCTTCGCCCCGCTCCTGGTCAAGCTCAGCGGCTACGGCCCGCTGGAGTTCGACCAGGGCGCCGTCGACCCGAACCTGGGCGGGCTCCCGCTCGGGTGGGGCGGCGGGATCGGCGCCGACCACTGGTTCGGCGTCGAACCCGGGAACGGGCGCGACATCTTCGCCCGGATCGTCTACGGCGCCAGGGTGTCCATGACGATCGCGCTCCTCGCGACCGCCCTCACCAGCGTCCTCGGCGTCGTCTTCGGCCTCGTCGCCGGGTACTTCGGCGGGCGCGTCGACATGGTGATCTCCCGCGTCATGGAGTTCCTGATGGCCTTCCCGGCCCTCATCTTCATGATCGCCGTGCTCTCGGCCCTGCCCGCGGACAACCGGCAGGTCCTGCTGGTCGTCGTGATCTCCTTCTTCGGGTGGCCGTACCTGGCCCGGATCGTGCGGGGCCAGACCATGTCGCTCAAGCAGCGCGAGTTCGTCGAGTCCGCGAGGGCCTCGGGCGCCTCCAGCGCCCAGATCATCTTCAAGGAGATCCTCCCGAACCTCTCCTCCACCATCATCGTCATGACCACGCTCGCGGTGCCCGGCTACGTCGGCACCGAGGCGGGCCTGTCGTTCCTCGGCGTCGGCGTCGTCCCGCCGACCCCCTCCTGGGGCCAGATGATCGCCAGCTCGGTCCCCTGGTACGCGGTCGACCCCGCCTACTTCCTGTTCCCGGGCGCGTTCCTGTTCCTGCTCGTGCTCTCGTTCACCGTCCTGGGGGACCGCATCAAGAAGATCGTCGAGTCCGGGGAGGGCCGGGCATGATCCGCGTCCTCGTCAACCGCCTGCTGGGCATGGCCGTCGTGCTGTTCCTGGTGTGCGCGTTCACCTACGTGATCTTCTTCGTCCTCTCGCCGGACCCGGCGGTGCAGATCTGCGGCAAGAACTGCACCCCCGAGGCCATCGACCAGATCCGCGCGAACCTCGGCCTCGACCAGCCGTTCTGGACCCAGTTCTGGACGTTCCTCGGCGGCCTGTTCGCCGGGCGCACCTACGGGACGGGCGCCAACGCCATCGAGTGCGTCGCGCCGTGCCTCGGCTACTCGTTCCAGTCGAGTCAGCCGGTCACCGACATGATCCTCCAGCGCCTGCCCGTCTCGGTCACCGTCGCCGTCGGCGCCGCCGTGCTGTGGCTCCTCGCGGGCGTCTCCGCCGGCCTGGTCAGCGCCGTGCGCGAGGGGAGGTTCGCCGACCGGTTCATTGCCGGCCTCACCCTCACCGGCATGTCCGTCCCGAACTACGTGCTCGCGCTCTCGCTCCAGTTCCTGCTGGTGGTCACCCTCGGGTGGCTCCCGTTCCCGCAGGCGGTCGCGTTCGGCGACGACCCCGGCCAGTGGTTCGCGAACTTCCTCATGCCCTGGATCGTGCTCTCCATCGGCGCCGCGGCCGTCTACACCAGGCTCACCCGCGCGAACGTCATCGAGACGCTCCAGGAGAACTACGTCCGCACCGCGCGGGCGAAGGGCCTCAGCCCCGGCCTGGTCTGGCGGCGGCACGCCCTGCGCCCGGCCCTGACACCGATCGTCACGATCTTCGGGATGGACTTCGCCGGGCTCCTCGGCGGCGCCCTCATCACCGAGACCGTGTTCGGCCTCAACGGCGTCGGCAAGCTCGCCGCCGACTCCATCACCAAGAACGACCAGCCCGTGATCATGGGCGTCACGCTCCTGGCGGCGTTCCTCGTCGTCGTCGGCAACATGGTCGTCGACCTGCTCTACACGGCCATCGATCCGCGCGTGCGGGTGGGGAGCTCGGCATGACAGCGTCTCATGAGGACGAACGGCCGCTGCTGCGCGTCCGCGGCCTCACCGTCGCCTTCCCCACCGCGGCGGGCGCCACCGAGGTCGTCAAGTCCCTCGACTTCGACCTGGCCCGCGGCGGCGCGCTCGGCATCGTCGGCGAGTCCGGCTCCGGCAAGTCCATGACGAGCCTCGCCATCATGGGCCTGCTCCCCAAGGGCGCCGAGAGGACCGGGTCCATCGAGTTCGACGGCGCCGAGCTGACCGCCCTGAAGGAGCGTGAGATGCAGGCCGTCCGCGGCGACCGCATCGCGATGGTCTTCCAGGACCCGCTCTCCTCGCTCAACCCGTACTACACCGTGGGCACCCAGATCGCCGAGGCCTACCGCTCGCACCGCACCGGCGTGACCCGCCGCCAGGCGAGGCGGGTCGCGATCGAGGCGATGGAACGCGTCCACATCCGCGACGCCGCCCGCCGCGTCGACCACTACCCGCACCAGTTCTCCGGCGGGATGCGCCAGCGCGTCATGATCGCGATGACCCTCAGCATGGAGCCCGACCTCATCATCGCCGACGAGCCGACCACCGCGCTCGACGTCACCGTGCAGGCCCAGATCCTCGACCTGCTGGCCGAGATCCGCCGCGACACCGGCGCGGGGCTCATCCTCATCACCCACGACCTCGCCGTCGTCAGCGAAGTGGCCGACCACCTCGTCGTCATGCGCGAGGGCGACCTCGTCGAGCAGGGCACCGCCGAGCGCGTCTTCTGCGACCCGCGCGAGCCCTACACCCGGATGCTCCTCGACGCCGTGCCGCGCATCGACGACGAGATCGGCCTGCTGAAGACCACCACCGCCGAGGAGGACCGATGAGCGACGCCGCCGAGCCCCTGCTGCGGGCGACCCGCCTCGTCAAGGAGTTCAACGTGCACGGCGGGGGGCTGCTCGGCCGGACCGCGAAGCTGCGCGCCGTGGACGACGTCTCCCTCGAGGTCCGCGCCGGCGAGACCCTCGCGCTCGTCGGCGAGTCCGGCTCGGGCAAGTCGACCACCGCCCGCCTCGTCGCCCGGCTCGTCGACCTCACCTCCGGGGACATCGAGTTCGCCGGCCGCCCGGTCCACGCCCTCACCGGGAAGGCCCTGCACGCCTACCGGAGCGAGGTCCAGATGGTCTTCCAGGACCCGTACTCCTCGCTCAACCCCAAGCACAGCGTCGAGCGGATCGTCACCGCGCCGCTGGTCTACCAGAAGCGCCCGGTGCCCGGCGGCGCCCGCGCCTTCACCAAGGCCCTCATGGAGCGCGTCGGCCTCAACCCCGACCACTCGGCCCGGTTCCCCGCCCAGTTCTCGGGCGGGCAGGCCCAGCGCATCGGCATCGCCCGGGCCCTGGCCGTCGCCCCGAAGCTCATCATCGCCGACGAGGCGGTGTCCGCCCTGGACGTCTCGGTGCAGGCGCAGGTGATCAACCTGCTGCGGCGCCTCCAGGACGAGGAGGGCTTCAGCTACCTGTTCATCGCCCACGACCTGGCCGTCGTGCGGCAGATCGCGACCCGGGTCGCGGTCATGAGCGAGGGCCGCATCGTCGAGACCGGCGACCGCGACCAGGTCTTCGAGGAGCCCCGCGACCCGTACACGAGGAAGCTCCTGGCCGCGGTCCCGCGCATCAGGCCAGAATGGGACGCCGCGCGGCGCCGCAACGAGGCGGCCCGCCTGGAGCGCGAACGGCAGGAGGCCGACCGATGAGCGAATCGCAGTATTCGATGCCGGGCATGTGGGTGCGCGAGCGCACCGTGAGCGTCCCGCTGGACTGGGACGACCCCGGCCGCGGCGACATCGAGGTGTTCGTCCGCGAGCTCGTGGACCCCGACAAGCGCGGCGACGACCTCCCGCTGCTCACCTACCTGCAAGGCGGCCCCGGCGGCGCCAACCCGCGCCCGCTGGAGCCGGGCGGGTGGATCGAGGAGGCCCTGGAGCGCTACCGGGTCGTGCTGGTCGACCAGCGCGGCACCGGCCGCAGCACCCCGGTCGACGCGCAGGTCGTCGCCGAGCTCGGCGACGCGGGGGCGGACTACCTGTCCTGCTTCCGCGCCGACTCGATCGTCCGCGACCTCGAGCACGTCCGCGACCGCGTCTACGGCGGACGGAAGTGGGCGACGCTCGCGCAGAGCTACGGCGGGTGGCTCACCCTCGCCTACCTCTCGCACGCCCCCGAGGCCCTGGCCGCCTGCTACGTGTGCGGCGGCATCCCCGGCAACCCCATGAGCGCCGACGAGGTCTACCGGCGCACCTTCGACCGCGTCGCGGCCAAGACCGCCGAGTACTACCGCCGCTACCCCCAGGACGCCGAGCGGGTCGCGGCCATCGCCGACCGGCTCGCGGCCGAGCCCGTGCTGCTGCCGGACGGCGACGTGCTCACCGTGCGGCGCTTCCAGTCCCTCGGCATCGACTTCGGCATGAAGCCGGGCTACGAGCGGATGCACTGGCTGGTCGAGGACGCGTTCATCCGCGAAGGCCGCCTCTCGGAGGGCTTCCTCGCCGGCGTGCTCGCCCGCACCTCCTCGGCCGCCAACCCCCTGTTCTGGACCCTCCAGGAGTCGATCTACGGCGACGGCCCGAACGGCCCGACCGCCTGGGCCGCCCAGCGCGAGCGCGACCGGCGCCCCGAGTTCGGCGAGGACCGGCGCCCGCTGCCGTTCACCGGCGAGATGGCCTTCCCGTGGATGTTCGAGGAGGTCCGGCTGCTGCGCGGCTTCGCGCCCGCCGTGCGCGCCCTCGCCGAGCGCCGCGAATGGAGCCCGGTCCTGGACCCCGACCGCCTGGCCGCCAACGAGGTCCCCGTGGCCGCGGCGGTCTACTTCGACGACATGTACGTCGACTCAGGCCTGCAACTGGACACCCTCAAGGGCCTCGGCAACGCCCAGGCGTGGGTGACCAACGAGTTCGAGCACGACGGGATCGGGTCGGGCCGGGTGCTCACGCGCCTGCGCGAACTGGTCCGCGACCGAGGAGGAGAACGGCGATGACCGACACCGGACGACCCCCCTACGCCGGCACCCGCTACCCGCGGCTGGCCGAAGTCCCCGCGTTCACCGAGTTCATCGCGCGCGACTGGGGCGCCGCCGCCGTGGAGGCGACCGCCGTGGAGGGCGCCGCCGCCGCGGCGGCCGACCACCGCCGCCGCCTGAGCGAGCGCCTGCCCGGCCAGGCGATCGTGGCCGCCGCCGGGACCGCGCGCGTCCGCAACGACGACTGCGACCACCTCTTCCGTGCCGACAGCGACTTCACGTGGCTCACCGGCTGCCAGACCGAGGCCGCCGTCCTCGTCATGACCCCCGTGCCCGGCGGGCACGACGCCCGGCTCTACCTGCCGCCGCCGCTGCGCCCCGGCGACACCGGGTTCTTCGCGAACGCCGCCCACGGCGAACTGTGGGTCGGCGCCTCGCCCGGCCTGAAGGAGTGGGCCGAGGCGCTCCAGATCGACGTCGAACCCCTTGCCGCCCTTGACGGCCGCAAGGACCTCGCGGGCGCGCTCGCGACCCCGGCGGTGGGCGCGGCGCTCCTCGAGCGGCACGGCCTCGAGCCTTCACCGCTCCTGGGCCGCCACCTGTCGCGGCTGCGGATGGTCAAGGACGCCTGGGAGGTCGACCAGCTGCGCCTCGCCGTGGACGCCACCGTGGACGGCTTCGCCGCCGTCGCCGAGGAGGTGCCGCGGGCGATCCGCGACGGCCTCGGCGAGCGCTGGCTCCAGGGCACCTTCGACCGGCACGCCCGCACCTTCGGCAACGGCCCCGGGTACGCCACCATCGTCGGCTCCGGCCCGCACGCCCCGGTGCTGCACTGGGTCCGGTGCGACGGCCCGGTCCTGCCCGACGAGGTGCTCCTGCTCGACATGGGCGTGGAGACCCACAGCCTCTACACCGCCGACGTGACCCGCACGATCCCCGCGGGCGGCACGTTCAGCCCGCGGCAGCGCGAGGTCCACGACCTCGTCGAGCAGGCCCACCGCGCCGGGCTCGCGCGCATCCGGCCCGGCACGCAGTACCTCGACTTCCACTTCGCCGCCATGGAGGTCATCGCGAACGGCCTGCACGACTGGGGCCTCCTGCCGGTCTCGGTCGACGAGGCGCTCTCCCCGGAGGGCCAGCACCACCGCCGCTACCTCGCCTGCGGCATCGGCCACCACCTCGGACTCGACGTCCACGACTGCTCCAAGGCCGAGTACGAGGACTACATGGGCGCCGACCTCGAGGCGGGCGTGGTGATGACCGTCGAACCGGGCCTCTACTTCCACGCCAACGACCTCACGGTCCCACCGGAGCTGCGCGGCATCGGCGTCCGGCTCGAGGACGACGTGCTCGTCACCGAGACCGGCTCCGAAGTGCTCTCCGCGGGACTGCCGATCGACGCCGCCGGCGTCGAGCAGTGGACCGCCGAGGCCCGGGCGAAGGCGCTGCCATGACCACCGTGAAGCCCCTGGCGCGGCCGTTCCCGCTCGGCGCGGTCCGCGTGGACGGCGCGAGCGCCTTCGCCCGCGCCCGCGACGAGCTCCTGCACCTCGCCCGCGTGTACCCCGTCGACCGCCTGCTCGCGGTCTTCCGCCGCAACGCCGGGCTCGCCACCGGCGCCGAGCCGCCCGGGAACTGGGAGGGCTTCGGCCACCCCAACGAGGAGGCCTGGGGCGAGCGCGACTACCCCGGGCGCGAGCGCGCCCAGACGGCCAACCTGCTGCGCGGCCACTACGCCGGGCACTTCCTGTCGATGCTCGCCATGGCCGCCGCGGGCGAGGACGACCCGGCCCTGGAGTCGAAGGTGGACGAGTTCGTGGCGGGGCTGGGCGAGGTCCAGGCCGCCCTCGCGGCGACCGGCCGCTACTCCCATCCGGGCTTCCTCGCCGCCTACGGCGAGTGGCAGTTCTCCCGGCTCGAGCACTTCGCGCCCTACGGCGAGATCTGGGCGCCCTACTACACCTGCCACAAGATCATGGCCGGGCTCCTGGACGCCCGCGAGCTGACCGGCAGCGCCCAGGCCCTCGACATCGCCACCGCGATGGGCCACTGGGTCCACGGCCGCCTCTCGCGGCTCGAACCCGAACGGCGCCAGCAGATGTGGTCGCTCTACATCGCGGGCGAGTTCGGCGGCATGAACGAGACCCTGGCCCGCCTCGCCACCGCCGCGGGCGAACCGCTGTTCCTGGAGACGGCGTCCTTCTTCGACCAGGAGCGCCTGCTCGACGCCGGCGCGGCCCGCACCGACGTGCTCACCGACATGCACGCCAACCAGCACCTGCCGCAGCTGATCGGGTACGTCGAGCAGTACGAGCGCACCGGCGCGCGCCGCTACCTCGACGCCGCCGCGGGCCTGTGGGACCAGATCGTGCCCGGCCGCACCTACGCGCACGGCGGCACCGGCGAGAGCGAGCTGTGGGGACCGCCCGCCACGGTGGCCGGCGACATCGGCCACCGCAACGCCGAGACGTGCGCCAGCTACAACCTGCTGAAACTCGCCCGCAAGCTCTTCGCGCACACGCTCGAGGCGCGCTACATGGACTACTACGAGCGCACCGTCCTCAACCACGTCCTCGGCTCGCGCCGCGCCGTCCGCTCGGACACGAGCCCCGAGGTCACCTACATGTTCCCGGTGCACCCGGGGGCGCTGCGCGAGTACGACAACGTCGGCACCTGCTGCGGCGGCACCGGCCTGGAGAACCACCTGAAGTACCAGGACACGGTGTTCTTCGAGAGCGCGGACGGCCTCTGGGCGAACCTGCCCGTCGACGCCGAACTCCACTGGGCGGCAGCGGGACTGCGCGTCACGCAGCGGTCCGGCTTCCCGCTCGGCGAGGCGGTCTCGCTCCGCTTCGCCGAGCTCGGCGACGACGCGCACGGCGGCGCCGCGCCCGCGGGCCGGGAACGAACCGTCCGGTTGCGCGTCCCCGCCTGGGCCGCAGGCGACCTCGAACTGCGCTTGAACGGCGGGCCGACCGGCATCGACCCGGTCCCCGGCGAGTACGTGTCCCTCACGCGCGCCTGGCGTGCGGGGGACGAGCTGCTCCTCACCGCCCCGGTGTCGCTCCGGGCCGAACCCGCGGTCGACGATCCTCGCCTGTGCGCGCTCTTCCTCGGCCCGACCCTGCTGCTGGCGCGGTCGGAGGCCACCACCGGGCTCGCCTTCGGGCTCAACGGCCGCCGCGGCTTCGACGGCGGCCTCATCACCGGCCGGACCGGCACGGAACTCCTGGCCGAGCTCGCCCGGGAGGGCACGGTCGAACTCGACGGCGTCCGGTTCGAACCGTGCTGGTCGGGCGCCGACACCAGGTACCACATGTACGTGCGGTCCCACGACGCCGAGATCGCCTTCGGCGGCGTCGGCACCGGCGTGCCGAACCGGGTGCGCTCGGACGGCGGCACGTTCCTCGACGAGCTGTGGGAACCGGGCGCGTTCGGCGACCGGGAGGCCTTCCTCGACCGAGTGGCGGCCGTGGCCGCCCGGGTGCGGGCGGAAGGGCTCCTCGGCCGCGACGAACTCGCCGCAGTGCTCGCGGGGGCCGCGGCCTTCGACGGCGCCGCCGCGGCGGGACCGGTGCCCGAGCGGGCCGAGCGCGCCGACCGGCGCGTGCTGGTCGTCGAGCCGGGCGCGCCGCTCGCGCCGCTGCTCACCGCCCACGGGCTCACCGCCCACGGGCTCGCCGCCGACGCGGCCCCCGAGGCCGCCCCGGCGCACGGGCGACTCGAGTTCGCCGCCGCCTCCGACGCGGGCGCCGTCGCGGTGACCGCGTGGGCCCTGCCCGCCGACGACGGGCGCGTGCCGCCCGCCGTCGCCATCGAGATCCTCGAAGCCCCCGCTCCCTCCGGCTGGTTCACCACCGCGCCCACGGTGCGCCTGCGCGGCTTCGACGTCGACGGGACCGGCATCGAGGAGAGCGGCCCTGTCGGGACCGGTGCCGTCGAGACCGGTGCCGTCCAGACCGACGACGGGCTCCGCCTCGAACTGCGCGTCTCCGGCGGCGAATGGGCCCCCTACACGGCACCGGTGGTGATCGAAGCCCAAGGCGTGCAGCGCATCGAGGCGCGCGTCCACGACGCCGACGGCCGCACCGGCGCCACCGGCCGCGAGATCGCCGTGGACACGGCGCCCCCCGTGTCGCGCGCGACGGTGAAGGACCTCGGGTCGAGTGTGGAGATCACCCTCCACGCCGACGACGGCGTGTCCGGAGTGGAGCGCATCCAGTGGGAGGGCCCGGGCACGTTCTGGGGCACCTTCCAGGAGGCGTTCGTGCGGGCGATCGACGAGGGTCCGCAGGTGATCGAGTACGCCGCGACCGACCGGGCGGGCAACGAGGAGCCGCGGCGGCGGCTCGTCATACCCGGAAGGGACGGTTCACGGTGACGCCCCGAACGCGAAGCCGCGCGGACGGTGCGGTGTACGCTGCGATGCGACGGCGTCGGTCTCGGCCTTGCCCTCACAGCTGCGTTACCGAAGGGCGGACGGGAGAGTGACGTTGCCATCCATTCAGCGACTGGAACCTGGTCAGAGCCTGCGGGCGCGGGTCGAGCGGACCCTCGCGACCGCGATCATCTCGGGTGAGCTCGCCCCCGGCACGCTGCTGACCGTGCCGACCCTGGCCGAGCGGTTCGCCGTCTCGGCGACGCCCGTCCGCGAGGCGATGCTCGACCTCGAGAAGCGCGGCTTCGTCGAACCGGTGCGCAACAAGGGCTTCCGCGTCACGGCGGTGAGCGACGACCTCCTCAACGACATCGTCGAGATCCGGCTGCTGCTCGAACCCGACGCCATGGCGCGCCTCGCGCCGGTCTTCCCGGCCGACCGCCTGGAGGAGTTCCGGGCCCAGGCCGACGCGATCGTCAAGGGCGCCCGCGCGGGCGACCTCACCGCCTACCTGCTCGCGGACCAGCGCTTCCACCTCGATCTGACCTCGCTGCTGGGCAACGCGGTCCTGGTCGAGACGATCGCCGAGCTGCGCGCCCGCACCCGGTTGGTCGGGCTCGTCTCGCTGCTGGAGACCAGCATGCTCGACGTCTCGGCGGCCGAGCACCACCGGCTCCTGGACTACCTGGCGGCGGGCGACGCGGCCGCCGCGGAGGACCTGATGCGCCAGCACATCCGGCACGCCGTCGGCTGGTGGGCGGGCAAACCCGAAGCGGCCGAGGGGGAGTAGCCGGCCCGAGGCGGGGGCGGCGCCCTCGTCGCCACTATTAATATGTGACATATTACTGTTCGAGAAGGGAGTGGCCACATGCGAGCGGACGTCGTCGTCATCGGCGCGGGCATCATCGGAGCCGCCTGCGCGCGCGCCCTCGCGCGGGAGGGCAGGCGCGTCGTCGTGGTCGACCGCGGGGCCCCCGCGAGCGCGACCACCGCGCGCGGCGAAGGCAACCTCCTGGTCTCCGACAAGGCCCCCGGGCCCGAACTCGACCTCGCGCTCGAGGCCGCCGCGCAGTGGCCGCTCCTCGCCGCCGAACTCGCCGCGGAGCTCGGCGACGCGTTCCCCCCGATCGAGTACGAGCGCAAGGGCGGCATCGTCGTCGCCCTCACCGAGGCCGGCGCCGGACCGCTCCGCGCCTTCGCCCGGAGCCAGGCCGCCGCCGGCGTCGAGGCCCGCGACCTCACCGCCGCCGAGGCGCTGGCGCTGGAGCCCGACCTCAACCCCGCACTCACCGCGGCCGTCCACTACCCGCAGGACGCCCAGGTCCAGCCCGTCATCGCCGCCGAGGCCCTGCTCGCCTCCGCCCGGCGCGCGGGCGCCCGCGTGCTCACCGACGCGGCGGTCGTCGGCGCGTTCCGCGACGCGACCGGGCGTGTCACCGGCGTCCGCACCGACTCGACCCGGATCGACGCGGACGCCGTGGTCGTCGCGGCCGGGCCCTGGTCGGGCGCGGTCGCCGCGGCCCTCGGCGCCGACGTCCCCGTGCGACCGCGCCGCGGCACGGTCCTGGTCACCGCGCGGATGCGCCAGCGCGTGTTCCACAAGGTCTACGACGGCGACTACTTCGGCGCGACCCAGTCCGCCGACGCCGCGCTCCAGACCTCCAGCGTCGTCGAGTCCACCCCCGGCGGCACCGTCCTCATCGGATCGAGCCGCCAGCAGATCGGCTTCGACGACCGCCTCGACGTCGCGGTCCTCGCCCAGGTCGCCCAGAAGGCCCTGCGGCTCTTCCCGTTCCTGGAGACCGTGCCCGTGATCCGCTCCTACGGCGGCTTCCGGCCCTACATGCCCGACCACCTCCCCGTCGTCGGCGAGGACCACCGCCACCCCGGGCTCTGGTACGCGACCGGGCACGAGGGCGCGGGGATCGGCCTGGCGGGCGTGACGGGCGCGCTCCTGTCCGCGCAGCTCACCGGCGCCGAACCGGCGCTCGGCTCGGTGATCGACCCCGGGCCGTTCCAGCTCTCCCGCCCGAGCCTCGCCCCCCACCTGGAGGTCCCATGAGCGGCATCGTCCCCTGGCGGACCGACCCGATCCGGCCCGACGAGCCGGAACCGCTGCACCTCACCGTCGACGGCGAGCCCGTCGAAGGCGTGCGCGGGCAGTCGATCGCGGGCGTCCTCCTCGCGCAGGGCAGGACCGCCTGGCGCACCACCACCGCGGGCCGCCCCCGGGGCGTCTTCTGCGGCATCGGCGTCTGCTTCGACTGCATCGCCACCGTCAACGGCGAGAGCGACGTGCGCCTGTGCCTCAGAAGGGCCTGCGACGGCGACGCCGTCGAGACCCAGGACGACACGGTGCCCGCCCGGGACGACGCGCCGAAGGGGGACCGGCCATGACCAGCGCCCATCTGCGCCGGATCGCCGGCGGCGACGCCGTCGAGACCCGGGACGACGCCCCGGAAGGAGAACGGCCATGAGCAGCGTCCTCGTCATCGGCGCCGGCCCGGCCGGGCTCGCCGCCGCCGTCGCCGCCCGCGACGCGGGCGCGCGCGTCACCCTCCTGGACTCCGGCGACGGGCTCGGCGGCCAGTACTGGCGCCACCTCCCGCCGCAGCGCCCGAGCCGCCGCGAGGCCCGGCTCCACCACGGCTGGAGCGCCTTCGAACGCCTCCAGGGCCGCGTCCGCGGCGACGACGGCATCGAGGTCCTCACCGAAGCGCAGGTCTGGGCGATCGAGACCGCGGCGGCCGCGCGATCGGCCGGCGGACCCGCCATCGCCGCCCGCGTCCTCATCGGACCGAGCGACGCCGCGGGCCGCGAGTCCCGCCGCCTCACCGCCGACGCGGTCGTCCTCGCCCCCGGCGCCCACGACCGCACCCTGCCCTTCCCCGGCTGGCACCTGCCCGGCGTGTTCTCCGCCGGAGCCGCCCAGGCCCTCGCCAAGGGCGAGCGGATCGCCGTGGGCCGCAAGGCCGTCGTCGCCGGCGCCGGGCCGTTCCTGCTGCCGGTGGCCCAGTCGCTCACCAGCGCGGGCACCGACGTCATCGGCGTGTACGAGGCCTCCCGGCTCCCCACCCTCGCCCGAGGCTGGCTGCCGCACCCGCAGCGGCTCCTCCGCACCGCCCACAAGGGACTCGAACTCGCCGGTTACGCGGCCCACCACCTCGCCCGGCGCGTGCCCTACCGCCTCGGCCGCGCCGTGGTCGAGGCGCGCGGCGACGGCCGCGTCGAGGAGGTCGTCACCGCCCGCCTCGACGCCGACTGGGCCCCGATCCCGGGCACCGAGCGCACGGTCGCCGTCGACGCGGTCTGCGTCAGCCACGGCTTCACGCCCCGTCTGGAGCTGCCCATCGCCGCCGGGTGCGCCATCGGCCCCGACCGGTTCGTCCTCGTCGACGCCGACCAGCGCACCAGCGTCGGCGGCGTGTACGCCGCGGGCGAGATCACCGGCATCGGCGGCGTCGACGCGGCCCTCGTCGAAGGCCGCATCGCCGGGCGCCGCGCCGCCGGAGGCGAAGCCCCCCGGGCCGACCTGCGCCTGAGGCGGGCCACCACCGACCTCGCCCGGCGCATCGAGACCGCCCACGGCATCCGCTCCGGCTGGACCTCCTGGCTGCGCGGCGACACCGTCGTCTGCCGCTGCGAGGAGGTCCCCTACGGGCGGCTGCGCGCCGCGGCCGCCGCGACCGAGCAGACCGCGCTGCGCTCCCTGAAGCTCACGACCCGCGCCGGGCTCGGCATCTGCCAGGCGCGCATGTGCGGGCGCACCGTCGAGGAGCTCACCGGAGCCGACCCCTCGCGGAGCGCCACCGACACCTCCGACCGGCGGCCCCTGGCCGCGCCCATCCGACTCGGCGACCTCGCCGAGCTCGCCACCCCGCCGAACGGCGACAGTGCGTAGAAAGGCACCACCCATGAGTGACAACAAGTTCGACCAGAGTCGTTTCGACCAGAGCCGTTTCGACCTCGGCGGCGTCGTCGTCGCGACCACCCTGGCGTTCAAGGAGGACCCGAAGGCGCCGGGCGGGCTCGCGGTCGACTACGACAGGTTCGCCGAGCACTGCGACTTCCTCATCGCCAACGGCTGCCGCGGCGTCGGCCCCAACGGCTCGCTCGGCGAGTACTCCTCCCTCACCGACGAGGAGCGCCGCAAGGTCATCCAGGTCGCCGTCGAGACCGTCGGCGACCGCGGCCTCGTCGTCGCCGGCATCCACGGCGTCGGCTGGCACCAGGCCGTCAAGTGGGCCGAGTACGCCAAGGAGGACGGCGCCGACGGCGTCCTGCTGCTGCCGCCCACGATCTACCGCGCCAACCGCGGCGAGGTGCTCGAGCACTACGCCAAGGTCAACGAGGTCGGCCTGCCGATCATGATGTACAACAACCCGATCGACACCAAGGTCGACCTCGACCCCGACCTCGTCGCCGAGCTCTACGAGCTCGAGAACGTGGTCGCGATCAAGGAGTTCTCCACCGACGTCCGCCGCGTCCTGGAGATCAAGGAGCGGTGCGGCATCGACGTCATCGCCGGGGCCGACGACCTCCTGTTCGAGTCGCTCGTCATGGGCGCCACCGGCTGGTTCGCCGGGTACCCGAACGCCTTCCCGCGCGAGGCCGTCGAGATCTACGACCTGGTGCAGGCCGGGAAGATCGAGCAGGCCCGCGAGCTGTACGCCGGCCTGGTCCCGGTCTTCCGCTGGGACACCAAGACCGAGTTCGTGCAGGCCATCAAACTCTCCATGGACGTCGCCGGCAACAGCTACGGTGGACCGACCCGCCCGCCGCGCGGGCCGCTCTCGCCCGAGCACCACGAGCAGGTCGTCCGCGACACCCGCCGCGCGCTCGACTTCGCCGCCGCCCGCTGAAGCACCGGTCGGGGGCGCCGACCGGCGCCCCCGACCGCCTCCGATAGGACGAACATGAGAACGACACGGCTCATCAGCGCGGTGGACTCGCACACCGAGGGCATGCCCACCCGGGTGGTCACCGGCGGCGTCGGCACCATCCCCGGCGCGACCATGAACGAGCGGCGCCTCCACGTCATCGAGCACATGGACGACCTGCGGCGGTTCCTGATGAACGAACCGCGCGGCCACGCCGCGATGAGCGGCGCCCTCCTCCAGCCGCCCACGCGCCCCGACTGCGACTGGGGCGTGGTCTACATCGAGGTGTCCGGCTGCCTGCCGATGTGCGGGCACGGCACCATCGGGGTCGCCACGGTCC
Source organism: Glycomyces amatae (assembly GCF_020991375.1). Classification (GTDB taxonomy): domain Bacteria; phylum Actinomycetota; class Actinomycetes; order Mycobacteriales; family Micromonosporaceae; genus Glycomyces; species Glycomyces amatae. The sequence continues at coordinate 152,895 of NZ_JAJLQZ010000005.1, forward strand.
TGGTCGAGACCGGCATGGTCCCCGTGACCGAGCCGGTCACCGAGATCCGGCTCGACACGCCCGCCGGGCCCGTCACCGCCCGCGTCGCGGTCGAGGACGGGCGCGCCGCCTCGGTCACCATCGAGAACGTCCCCAGCTACGTCCACGCCCTCGACACCGGCGTCGAGGTGCCCGGCCTCGGCACCGTCCCGTACTCGATGGCCTTCGGCGGCAACTTCTACGCCATGGTCGACCTCGACGACGTCGGCCTCCCGTTCGACCGCTCGCACCAGCAGGAGATCGTCGCCGCGGGACTGGCGATCATGGACGCGATCAACGCGACCGCGCCGCCCGTCCACCCCGAGATCGCCGGACTCGACCACTGCCACCACGTCGAGTTCATCGCGCCCGGCTCGGACGCGCGGCACTCGCGACACGCCATGGCCATCCACCCCGGCTGGTTCGACCGCTCGCCCTGCGGCACCGGCACCTCCGCCCGCATGGCCGAGCTGTGGGCCCGCGGCGAACTGCCCCTCGGCGTCGACTTCGTCAACGAGTCGTTCATCGGCACCCGCTTCATCGGGCGCCTCACCGCCGAGACCACCGTCGCGGGCCGCCCCGCGGTGGTCCCCCAGATCACCGGCCGCGCCTGGATCACCGGCACGGCCCAGTACACGCTCGACCCCACCGACCCGTTCCCGGCGGGATTCCAGTTCTAGGAGGCCCCCGCCGGCCGGTGCCCGGCCCGCCGGCCCACTCGCCGCGTCGCCGGGCCCGCGAATACGACACCGGTATTTACAGGCCCTTCCGCCTTGCGACCGAACCAGCCGACTCGGACACCGCCTCGCCGGGAATCCGTGAACACCTAGGAGCAGAGCCATGACCGATCAGACGCCGACCGACCGACTCGACGCGATCGCGCGCGCCGCCCGCGACGCGGCGCACGCGATCGCGGCAGGCACCCCGGCCTCGCGCGCCGCCGCGCTCAACGCCGCCGCCGACGCGCTCACCGCGAACGCCGACGAACTGGTGGCGCTCGCGGCGGACGAGACCGGCCTCCAGGACGCGCGGCTGCGCGGCGAACTGCGCCGCACCGTCGTCCAGCTGCGGCTCTTCGCCGACACCGTCGTCGACGGGGCCTACCTCGACGCCAGGATCGACCGCCCCGACCCCGAGTTCGCGCTCGGCCCGCGGCCCGACCTGCGCCGCGTCAACGAACCGGTCGGGCCGGTCCTGAACTTCGCCGCGGGCAACTTCCCGTTCGCGTTCTCCGTCGCGGGCGGCGACACCGCGGCCGCCCTCGCCGCGGGCAACCCCGTCATCGTGAAGGCCCACCCGGGCCACCCGCGCCTGTCCGAGCGCACGGCGGCCGTCGTCGCCGCCGCCCTCGAAGGCGCCGGGATGCCTCCGGGCACCTTGCAGCTCGTCACCGGCCAGGAGGCCGGGACGGCGATGCTCCGGCACCCGCTCGTCAAGGCCGCGGCGTTCACCGGCTCGACCCGGGCCGGGCGGCTGCTCGCCGACATCGCCGCCGCGCGCCCGGCGCCGATCCCGTTCTACGGCGAACTCGGCAGCGTCAACCCCGTCTTCGTCACCGCCGCCGCGGTCGCCGAGCGCGGCTCCGAGATCGCGGCCGGGCTCGTCATGAGCGTCGGCGGCTCCGCCGGGCAGCTGTGCACGAAACCCGGGCTCGTGTTCCTCCCCGAAGGCCACGGCCTGGGCGACGCCGTCGCCGCCGCGTCCGCGGCGGTCGCCGAGCACCGGATGCTCGACCCGCGCATCGCCGACGGCTACCTGGAGCGGCGCGCGGCGGTCCTGGGCGCCAAGGGCGTCGACGTCGTCGCCGCCGGGGCGACGCGCACCGGCGAGGACGGGCAGACCTGGGTCACGCCCACGATCGCCGCCGTCGCGCTCGACGACCTCCGCGCCGCCGACGGGCTCCTCGAGGAGTGCTTCGGCCCGCTCGCGATCCTCGTGGAGGTCCCCGAGGGCACCGACTACGCCGACCTGCTGGGGGAGCTGTTCGAAGGCAACCTCACCGTCACCGTGCACCGCGCCGGGGGCGACGACGTCGCCCGCCTGGTGCGGGCGGCGGCGCGGCAGGCGGGCCGGGTCCTGTTCGACGGCTGGCCCACCGGTGTCGCGGTGACGCCCGCGATGCAGCACGGCGGGCCGTGGCCCGCGACGACCTCGGGCGGCACGAGCGTGGGCACGGCGGCCATCGGGCGCTTCGTGCAGGCGGTCGCCTACCAGAACGCGCCCGCGGAGCTCCTGCCGCCGCCGCTGCGCGACGACAACCCGTGGGGCGTCCCGCAGCGCATCGCCCCGGCGGGCGAGTCCGCCGGCTGGGGCACGGCGCACCGGGACTGAGCCGCGGGCTCCGGCACCACCGCGCCGAGCGGTTCCCGCCGGTGAGCCCTGACACCGACTTACGAGCGGCCATCGCCACGCGATGGCCGCTCGTGCCGTCCCCGCGACCGGCCCGAACAGGCGCTCCGCGCATCCCCCGGAGCCCTCGTCCCAATAAGGCAGCCACTGTCAAAAGGCAGTAGCTGCCTGTATGCTGTCCCCATGGACTCCACCGACGACGCGCCCGCGAGCGCAGCGCCCGGCCTCCAGGCCCGCAAGAAGCTCGCCGCGATGCACCGCATCCAGGAGGCCGCCCTCGACCTGTTCGAGGAGCGCGGCTTCGACGACGTCGCCATCGAGGAGGTCGCGGCCGCCGCCGAGGTCTCCCCGCGGACCGTCTACCGCTACTTCGGCTCCAAGGAGACGCTCGTCATCTGGGACGAGGAGGACGAGCCCGCGGTGAGCCCCCTCGCCCCGCAGTTCGCCGCCGAGGACCCCGTCGGGGCGCTCCGCGAGGCCATGCGCGCGGGCTTCGCGGCCCTGGGGCCCGCCGACCTCCGGCTCATGCGGCGGCGCGTCGCCCTCGTCTACCGCCACCCGGGGATCGAGGCCGCGCTCATCCTCCACGCGTACGAGAAGTCCCGCCGGATCGCGGCCGCCGTCGCGCCCGACGCCGACCGCGCCCTCGAGGTCCAGGTCTTCGCCCACGCCTGCGTGGGCGCCGTCCTGGGCGCCATGCGGCACTGGTGCCTCTCCGAGTTCGCCAGGCCCCCTTACGAGTTCGTGGACCGGGCCCTGACCCTCCTCGAACACGGCTTCACCGCACCCGACCGAAAGCGAGCGCACCCGTGACCGCCGTACGGAACGTCCTCATCTCCGGGGCGGGCATCGCCGGGCCCGCCCTGGCCCACTGGCTCCAGCGCCACGGCATCCGCGCCACCCTCGTCGAGAAGGCCCCCGAGGCGCGGACCGGCGGCTACGCCGTCGACCTGCGCGGCGCGGCCGTCGACGTGGCCGAGCGGATGGGCCTCCTCGACCGCGTCCGCGCCGCCGCGACCGGCATCACCCGCGCCTCGGTCGTCGACGCCCGCGGCAGGACCCGCGCGGGCTTCCCCACCGGCCTCGCCGCGGGCGAGGGCCGGTCCCTCGAGATCCTCCGCGGCGACCTCGTGGGCCTGCTCCACGACGCCGCCGACGCGGCCGAGTACCGCTACGGCGACGCCGTCGCCGCGCTCGACCAGTCCTCCGGTGACGCCGTGCTCGCCTCCTTCCAAGGCGCCGAAGCGGAGCCGTACGACCTCGTCGTCGGCGCCGACGGCCTGCACTCGAACGTCCGGGCGCTGGCGTTCGGCCCCGAGCGCCCCTACCGGCGCTTCCTCGGCGGCTACGTCAGCATCGCCACCGTCGGCGACCACCTCGGCCTCAGCGGCGAGGTGCGGCTGTTCAACACCCCCGGCCGGCTCGTGGGCCTGTACCGGACCCCTCGCGCCGAAGGCGCCAAGGCGCTGCTCCTGCACCGCACACCGCACGAGACCGACGTCGACCGCCGCACCCCCGCCGAGCAGCGCGAGCACCTGCGCGCGGTGTTCGCGGGCGCGGGCTGGGAGACCGACCGAATCCTGTCCATGATGGAGGATTCGCCGGACTTCTACTTCGACTCGGTCACCCAGATCGCCATGGACGGCTGGTCGCGGGGGCGCGTCGTGCTCCTCGGGGACGCGGCGCACTGCCCGTCCCCGATGTCCGGGCAGGGCACGAGCCTGGCCCTCGTCGGCGCGTACGTGCTCGCCCAGGAGCTCGCGCGCCGCACCGACGCCGCGACCGCGCTCGCCGCCTACGAGCGGCGCATGCGACCCTATGCGGCCGCCAACCAGGCGATCGCCGACGACGGTCTGGCATTCCTCGCGCCGCGCACCGGGTTCGGCATCGGGGCCCGCAACGCGCTGCTCCGTTCCGCGCCGCTGCTGAAGCTCCTCGGGCGACTCGACAGGAAGGTCCCCCGGGCCGTCGAGGCGATCGAGCTCGACACGCCCTGACGGGGGCTGGACCTCGCCGCACCGCCCTGCTAAATTAGGTCAGCCTAAGTTCGATGAGCAGAGGCTAAGACGGCGATCGGAGAACTGCCATGCGCCCATCCGCGGCCGAGGTCGCCCGCACACTGGCCCGCGGCCGCCTGGGAGGGGTCCTGCGGTTCGCCGACGGCGCCCCCGTGACCGGGTTCCACCACGCCACCGACCGCATCGGGCGGCCGCTCCTGCTCGCCGCCCCCGGCGACGGGCTCGCCGCGCGCCTGCGCGCGAGCGGGCCCGCCGAGGTCCGCCTGACCGTGGACGACGTGCCGCCGCACCGCGGCGCCCCGAGCCTGGGCCGCGTCCGGCTCTCCGGCATCCTGCTGCCGGTGCCCCGGTCCGCGACCCGACCGGCCGTGCTCGAGTACGCGCGGTCCCGGCCGATCCCCGAACTCTTCGACGTCGGCGATCGGATCACGATGCACCGCATCGAGATCGACCGCGTCTCCTTCAGCCGCTCCGGTGCGGCCGAGGCGATCGACCCCGCCGAGTACGCGGCCGCGGAGCCCGACCCGCTCCACGAGTGCGAGCGCGACCTGCTCGACGACCTGGCCCGCCACCACATGGCGCAGCTCGGGCACCACCTCCGGCACCTCCTGGACGCCAAGGGGACCGCCTACGACGGGACGCCGCGCGTGCGGCGGCTGGACCGGTACGGACTCGTGGTCGACCTGGGCGACGCCCCCGCCGGCCCGGGCCGACGGTGGCTGCGGCTGGAGTTCGCGCGCCCCGTGAGCGGCCGGCACGACCTCGCGCATTTGATGCACCCCATCCTGTTCCACTGCCACCACTCGTCCGACGGCTGCGCTTGACGGCGTTCAAACCGATCGGCGCCGCCGAGGGCACCGGCAGCCTCAGCCGGCGTCGCGGAGCGCCTCGGCGAGCAGTTCCAGATCGCGTCGGGTCGCCCCCCAATCGGCCCCGCCGGTCGACGCGGCGACGCGCCCGACCCATTCGGCGTGGGCCCGCTCGATCTCGCGCAGGCGGCGCAGTCCGGACGGGGTGGCCTTGAGCAGCTTCGCGCGCTTGTGGAGCGGGTTCTCCTCGTAGCGGGCCAGGCCGTCGCGGACGAGGTCGTCGGCGATCCGCTGGACGCCTTGGCGCTGCATGCCCAGCCGCCGGGCCGTCTCGGCGACGCTCATGCCGTCGCCGAGGGTCTGCAACACCATGCGGCGCGAGTGCGTCTGGCCCGCGCTCGAAGCGAGGCCCTCGCCCGCCTGCCGCAGCAGCCTGTTCACCTTCGCGATCGCGTGGATCACCTCGTCGAGCTCGCCTGGATCATTTGACATCATGTTGTCATTCTTCTAGCCTGGCAGATATGACAACATGTTACCAATTTTCGGCGCCCGAAGGGCTCGCCGCCGACCTGTCCGATCTCATCGAACGCGTGCAAGGAGACCACTGATGACCGGCACCCCCGTGATCCTCGTCGGCGGCGGCGGGCTCGGCCCCTGGGCGTGGGAGCGGGTCGCACCGCTCCTGCGCGAACGCGGGTTCGCGGTCCACACCCCGACCCTCAGTGCGACCGGCGACGACCCGACGCCCGCGACCGAGGTGACCCTGCGGACGTGGATCGACGACCTCGCCGGCTACATCGCACGCCACCGGCTCACCGGGGCGGCGCTGGTCGCCCACTCGTTCGCCGGATACCCCGCCGCCGGCCTGCTCGCCCGCGACGCCCCCGGAGCGGCTACGGCGATCTTCGTCGACGCACCTCTCCCGGCCCCGGGACGAAGCTGGTTCGACGCCGCCGGACCCCAGACGCAGGCGTTCATGGAAGGCCTCGCCATCGACGGCGCGATCCCGTGGTTCACCAGGGAGCAGCTGGACCAGGCCTACCCAGGGCACGGCATCGGCGACGACGACGAGGCGTGGATGCGCCCGCGCCTGACCGCCCAGCCGATCGGCACCTGCACCGAACCCGCGATCCGGCACCCGCTCGCACTCGACGCGTTCCGCCCGGTGTACGTGCGCTGTACCCGGTCGCCCGTCCCACCCGCGGACATCGACGCGGACACGCCCGGCTGGACCTGGCGCGAACTCGACGCCGGGCACTGGCCCATGGTCACCGCCCCGAGCGCCCTCGCCCGCCTCATCGCCGACGTCCTCGACTAAATTTGCGCTGGTCAGGCCAGTGCCCAGCTCCTATGAGAGACGCGGGGCGGCGCGAATACCTGGCGGCGTTTTGAGGCGGTAGTGCTGTACCCTGGCTAAGGCCGCTTTCGGGCGGCCGACTCGGGACGTGGCGCAGCTTGGTAGCGCACTCGCTTTGGGAGCGAGGGGTCGCAGGTTCAAATCCTGTCGTCCCGACGCAGAACCGGTGGTCAGGGGAGCTTTCTTCAACCGGAGAGCTTCCCCGACCAGCTCCCGCTGGTCTCTCGCTGGTCTAGATGAACCAGGATCCCCCGGCACGCTTGCTGACGGAAGCCTTGACAGCGGTGACCTCTGACACGTTGATGCCCTCCGCTCCGCAATGGTCGGGGTTGGTGCGGGGCCAGGCGGTCCCGCAACGCTGCGGCACGGGCTGTCGGCAGAGCGATGATGCGCAGGAATCCGCCGCGGTTTCATGCGCGGAAGCAGCATGCTCCACACGGGCCGCTCCGTTCGCTGCTCGGCCGGACCGCGACCGCCTTGCACCCGCAGGGAGCGCTGGGCGATGTCATCGCGGTCCAAGGCATTCCGAGTCTGCCGGACCGCGGTCCGCTTCTGCTCCGGCTGCGAGTCCCCGGCGTCGGCGAAGAACTTCGGCCAGCCGCACGGGCCACGGATTGAACTTCCGCAGATGCGCGTGCGCGGCAACGGAAAAGGCGGCCTCGTACTCAGCGAGGTCAGCTAGGTCCACGGTCGCGGCGGGGATGTTCATCTCGCTGTCCTCGGAGATCGGCCGGGCCGTCCACGCTTCCCTCATAGCGGAGCCCGCCGTCCTCCGCGCCGCAGAGACCAGGTCGCCGTAAGCTTCGCCGACCGACAGGGACTCGAACCGGGTCCAGACCAGGTAGTAGTTCAGCCGCTGCTGCGTCTCCCGGACCTTCTCGGAGATGCGGACGCGCTCCTCACCGGGGCTCTCCGCGTTCCGGCGCCGGATCGCATAGGGGTACTCCCGGTACTCGGCGTAGGCCGCGAACGCCTCAGCGAAGACGGTGCGCACCCGGTCGCGCTCGTCGGTGCGGCTCTTCCGCCAGGCGAGACCGATGTTGACCGTGCCGGTGAGGAACGCGACTATCACCGCACTGGTGAGGATTCCAGCGATCATTCTTGCTGCCCGGGTGAGGAGTAGGAGCCGTCAGTGCAGCGCTTCTGCCCCGGGCCACTCGCCGGTTCTGCGGTGGTGCTCCTCCTTGATGAGGTGGGCGGCGACGTGCCCTAGGAGGGCAGTCGGGCCGTCGGGGCGGTGCCAGCGCGCTTCAGGTGGATCATAAGGGAACCAGATGCACAGGCTCCCGTCCCGGTACCGGTGCGGGGAGTCGGCGGGGCCGTCGACGAACACCTTCGGCTCCTCGGGCTGCCAGCGGGGAAAGACGATGTCCACGGTCCGCTGGCCGACGCCGACCGGTTCGATCCTGGTCTGGACCGCGAACCCGCCGCGAAACTCGCGGCGGGGCGCGGCGATCCGAGCTCCCGGCCAGTCCAGTCTGAGGACCTGAAGGAACCGGATGCGGTTCGCGGGCCTCTTGAACCAGTGCGGGTGGCGCCAAGCGGGCCTCCCCACTAGCAGGTGCCCCCGAAGGACCTGGTCGGGGGCACCAGGACCGCCGGTCCGGCGACTCCGAGCGCCGAAGCGGGGACCGCCGAGCGGCCTGCCAGGAGCTGGACCGCAGCGGCGAGCTGTTTCGACTTCGGGTCGTCCACGTACTTCGGGAAGGCGCGCGCGAGCGCGGCGGCGACCTCCTGCTCATCGCCCTCGGCGAGGAGCGCCTCGCCGAGGGCGTCGGCGGCCTTCTGGAGGCGCCGCTGGACCCGGTCGGCGGGCAGGAGGAGCCTGAGGTTGGCCGAGACGCCGGCGGGGTCCGGTGTGGCCTGGTGCGCCTTGAGTCGCTGGGCGGACTTGGCGAACAGGGCGCGCAGGCCCTCGGGGACCCCCATGCCGGGCTCGACGAACTCGTAGGCCCAGACCGAGAGCATGAACGAGGACACGCCGGGCTCCGAGAACTGCTTGTTCCAGGTCTTGGCGAGCCTGATGGCCTTCCGGCGGATCGACCGGTGCGAGGGCGACCCGGAGTTCAGCAGGTCCACGTGCTTCTCTGGGTCGGAGGGCTCCCAGGTGTTCTTCGCGAGGTTGGGGATCCAGAGCCCGCTGCCTTCGCGGCGGGTCAGCGCGAGGACCATGTCGACGGTGGGGTCCTGGCCGTTGACCGGGCATCCGAAGTGGATCTTGGGTCCCCGCTTGGAGGTCCCGACCCGAGCCTCGGGGTACACCTCGCGAACGAGCGGTCCGAGGTGCTTGCACAGGTCGCGGACGGTCTCCTGAGGGTGCTCGCCCCCGCCTTCGGGACCGAGCTGCAGAAAGCGCCTGCGGTCGAGGACCACTCCGCCGTCGCCGTCGGTCACGGGGTGGTTCATCGTGTGCGCGGCAAGGGAGCCGCTAGCGTACGTGCGCCGGGCGCCGTCGAATCCGAGCGCGGTCCCGCGCACCAGAGCCAGGCGCGTCCTCACCTCCGTCAGGGGCTCGTCTTCCGCGTCGATCTGCTTGCGGACCGCCGCGAGCACGTCAGCTGTCATTCCCATCAGGTTCTCCTCCTCCGGGGCTGCGCCGGGACCTTCCCGCCGTCATAGGAGCTAACGGGACAGACTGCAGACCGTCCGCAGCAGCCTCACGAGCAGCAGTCGTCGCACACCTCCGGGTCGGACTTGAACTGCGCCGGGTGCTTCAGCAGGAAGCACGCTGAGCAGAGCCGCTCGGTTGCGCGGGTGCACTCGCAGTGCCCTTCGGGGCAGCGCGGCTCCAGGCAGCGAGGGCACCGGTCTGCGGCCGCGAAGCCGGTCTCGCAGACGCCGCAGTCGGCCCACCGCTCTCCGGCGGATCCCCGGGCCCGGCCTTCCCGCGGCGGGGCGAAGGCGCGCCAGTGCGCGTCGTACTCGACCATCACGACGAGAAGCAGGCCGCCGCACCAGGCCGCCTGCCCGTAGAGCTCGGCCGAAGTGCGGCCCGTCGAGTACTCGATCAGCGCGTCGTCCCGCCGGATCACCCCTCGGGCTCCCGGCTGCGCCAGCGCCGCTCCGATGAGCGGGTTCGACCGCTGGTCGGAGCCCCTCCTCGGCGGATAGAGATTCCCGTGGGCGGCGGCGAAGCTGACGGTTCCCGACGCCTCGATGACGGCAGCGACGCCGGGCGCTTTGAGTTCGGCGGCCAGCCGCACGCAGATCGCCGCCCGGGAAGCCGAGGTGCGGTGGAAGAGCTCCAGCGCCGCTTCGACTGTCGGTCCGTGCGCGGCGACCAAGTCCGACACCAGCGGGGCGGGGAGGAGGATCTCCGCAGCGAAAGCGTCGCAAGCGGCGTCCTCGAACTCCTTGCTCCGCTCATGGCTGAGCGCGGCCTCGCCTAGTTCGGGGTCGCTCTGCTGGAGGTGGTGCCCCAGTTCGTGCAGGAGCGTGAAGTGCTGGCGCCGAGACGACAGAGATTCGGCGACGACTGCCGTCGCCGGTCTGGTCTTGCCGTCGTAGGAGCCGCTGACCGAGCAGTCGCCCCGGGCCGCTCCTCCGGCGTCAATGAGTTCCGGCATGCGGACGACCCGGATATCGGTCCTGTTCGCGAGTTCCGCGAACGGCTCCTTGGCCAGCCGGGCCGCGGCACCCGGAGACGCCTGCTCCAGATGCCTGAGCATTGCCTGAGCCTGAGCCGGGACACCGTCGAAGACCACCGGCACCCTTCGACCACCTACCGTCCCAGAGGCTCATCGCCGAGCCTGGCGTGGGCGATCGCCCTGAGCCTGAGGCGCCAGACGGACGAGCTGCTCCCCTTCTGCCGAGCTGCCAGCACGTACGCGTCCTGGCCGAGGCGCTGCCGGGCGGCGCTCTCGTCGACCCCCGCGGAGGCGGACTCGGCTTCGACGAGTCGGCGCCACCGAGGCTGCTCCAGTTCGGTGAGCAGCGCCCGGGGCAGTCCTGGCACAGACGGCTGGAGGCCGTCCTCCGGGATTCCGGTGCCTTCTGCAAGCTGCTTGAGCTGCACCGAGGTGAGAGGACGCTCGCGCCGGACGATCTCCATAGCGCCCGGCTGGGCGATGCCCAATATCGCCATCACGTCCGCGAGTCGCACAGGCAGCCTCGAATCCACCCGCTCTGCCGGCTCCGCTGGACCGGGGCCGATCGGTTCCAAACTCGACGCCCACTGCTCGAAGAGGTCTTCAAGCTCAGCCTTCACCATGGCGTTCGGGGAGCGCGGGTCGTGATCAGGCTCGCCGGGCCTGACGCCCAGTCCGGAGTGGATCTTAGGCATCTGCTGAGGAGTCTGTGCGAGGAGGTCGGCGATCGGCTCCGGGAGACGCCCGAGCGGCTGGTCGAGGACGCGCACCGGAACCGACTGCGCGAGGCCTGTCCAGACCACGGTCGCCAATCCCAAAGGAGACGAGTCGGGAGTCAGGACCACGGTTTCCACGGCTTCCACACCAGGCTCGACCGTGAGCGGTGCCGCCATCGCGGTGCGGCTGTCGGCGCCCACGCCGAGGACCACCAGCAGTGCACTGGCTTCCTCCTGCCGTCCGACCCATATCTGCCCTGACGCGACGTCGAACTCCGGTGAGTCGATGTCCTCCAGTGCCGGAGCAGCCCTTCGTACCGCTGCGGGTGCCGTTGTGCGCCGGGCTAGTTCGGCCAGCCGCTGCCGTGCGTTCGGGAAATCAGTCATCGGACCTACCTCTCAACCGAAGTTGACGGGACAGACGCCGGTCCATCCGCTCTGCTTGCGGACACGTCGGCCCCCTCCAGGCACCTTTGCACGACGATCTCGAGAATCTCATGAGCCGCAGGTTCGCTCCCCGCCAGCTCCTTGAGTTTGACGATGAGCCGATCGAGGCGGTTGTAGGTCGCGGAGCGCTTCTTGCCGAGGATCTTCGACGCGGCGGTCCAGTCGTCGATCACCGGCACGAGCGCGCGCTCGACTTCTGTCAGCGCGGCGAGGACCCGGTCGGCGGCCCCTCGGGCCTCTGCGGTGTCGACAGCGGCAATGACCTGGGTTTCAGGAGCGGGTGCTGCCGACGCCTGCGGCGCGAGCTCGTCCAGCGACGACAGCACCGGGGCGGTCTGGTAGGGGAGGCGGACTGCGACGATCGTCGCCAGCGCCTCCTCGGACAGGCTGCCGGCCGCTGCCTTGAACACAGCGGAGAGCAGGTTCTCGAGCTCGCCCTGCCTGCCGAGCCGCACCTGCTGGGCGTCGGCCTTGCGCGGGGCGGCGAAGGAGACGTGGCACTGCCAGGCTGCGTCGATCAGGTCGGCCGGATCGGCGCCCGAGGCTTCCGAAGGACCTTCGGCCAGTCGCCAGAACGACGTGCCGCGGACCTTCTCAAACCGCTGGTCGCGGTCGAGGCGCTTCCGGAGCACTTCTCGGAGCCGACCTCTGGCCCCCTGCCTGGCCTTGTCGATCATCCAGCGGCGCAACCAGGTGCGGAACATCCTTCCGACCGCGTCGTCGTCCTGCGCCTGGAGGATCGCAGCGGCGAGCAGGGCTTCGCCGGACTTGGCGAAGAAGTCGAGGGCGTAGTCCTCATGCGTTTTCGAGTGGTCGTGCCGAAGCTCAGGGATGCGGCGGAGTTCGCTTTCCGCCAGTCTGCACAGCAGCTCGAGCGCCAAAGGGCCGAACTGCTCCAGCTCGCGGAGTTCCTTGAGGACCTCATTCATATGCTCGCCTGCTTCTGGACGGGAATCGGAGTGGCAACGAGAGATGGACGGGGACGGCTTGCATAGGAAAGGGCGCAAGGCGCGCTTAAAGGACTGGGCAATACTCGCAGGCCGCCCGTGAAATGCAAGTGCTCATGGGAAAAAGCGCCCGATCGAGCGATATCGAAACGGGAACAAGACCGCAAAGCGACCGCGAACGCGGCCGACCGAAAGCCGCACCGATCGCTACTCCGGCCTCGCCGATTGAGAGATGCTCCTTTATGCTTGTGAATCGCTCTCGGCTATTGCCGACACCGGACGCAGCAGTTCAGCCGGAACCCCCCGGCGTGCGTGCGGCGAGAGGCGGCGCCTCGACGGACACGGTCGAGTCCGTGGGCGCGCCCGCCGCTCATGTACTCTCTGGACAGCCGCTCCAGTAGCGACCCGATCTCATAATCCGATGCAATCCAGACATCTCTACCTCTGGGGGCGTTCCGCTCGTGACCCGTTCGTCAATCTGGCAAGATGAAGTCCCTGTGCGCCTCCGAAAGCAGATCCCGCCGGCGCCGGGCTACGGTGAAGCGCTTGCCAGTCAAGGATACGGATTGTACGAGGCAGTCGCAGACCTGATCGACAATTCCATCGACGCAGGTGCGGACAGGATCGAGGTTCGCTTCCTCGCCGATGATGAACGCGTGCGGAACCTGCTTTTGGTCGACAACGGCAACGGTATGGACGAATCGGCGCTCGACGCGGCTATGACAGTAGGGTTGCGCCGCGCCTACCGCTCTGGATCGCTCGGTAAGTTCGGCGCAGGGCTCAAAGCCGCCTCCCTCTCCAACGCCTCCTCCCTGACCGTCTTGAGCCGGACGGCCGAAACAGGCGGCGCGGGGCGGCGCATGGAGGCCCGCGAGTACGCTGCCGACTTCAGCTGCGGAACGGTCGACACCAGTTTTGCTGCGGCTCTACTAGACCGGTACGGGCACATCACCTCCCCGCACGGCACGGTCATACGCTGGGACCGGGTTCGAGCGTTCGAGACCGTTGCGAACGACGGCGCGGCCCGGTACCTGTCAGAGGTGATCGACGCGCTGGACACCCATCTTGAGCTCCGCTTCCACCGCTTCATCACCGAGGGGCTACGGATCGACATCGTGTTGGAGCACGCTGACACTGGTGAGGTGATCGAGGTCGAGAACTGCGAGCCGCTCGACCCCTTCGGGTACCGGCTGACCGGCAAGCGCGGATACCCGACCGTGTTCCGGGCCGATGTCGAGGGAATCGGCACCGTCGAGCTGACCGCCCACATCTGGCCGGCGAGGTCCAGGGATCCCGGCTTCCGGCGGGTCGGGCCCCTGCTTGGTCGGCAGGGCTTCTACTTCTTCCGGCACCGGCGCCTGGTGCAGGCAGGTGGCTGGAACGGCTACCGCGTTGCGGAGAACCACCTCAGTCTCGCCCGAGTCTCAATCAACTTGCCGGAAGACGCCGACGAGGTGTTCCGCCTGAATGTGAAGAAGGACGGCATCGTCGCAAGCCCGGCGTTCGCCCGCGGGCTCGAGGCCGCAAGGGATGATCTCGGCAGGACCTTCCGGCAGTACCTGGAGGACGCTGAGAAGGCCTACCGCGAAGGCGGCTCCCGAACGGTGCAGCGTCCCGCCAGGGTTTACCCGGGGAAGGGCCTCGAGCCGAAAGTGCGTAAGACCGTCAAGAACGAGTTCGAGGAGCTGAAGGGGCAGGAACCCATCTCGTTCATCTGGGTGCCCCTACCAGACGACCGGTTCTTCGAGCTGGACCGCGAGGACCACGTCGTCAAGCTGAACCGCAGGTATCGCGACGCCTTCAACGGGGAGCGCAGGGGAGGCCTCAACGACGCGCCTGTCATGAAGAGCTTGCTGTACCTGCAGCTTGAGGAGTTCTTCCGCATGAACCGGTGGGAGCAGAAGCGCGTGGACCAGCTCGAGTACACGAACACGGTCCTGCTCGCGGCAGTGCGCAGCCAGCTCGACTGGATGACTCGGTAGAGGGGGCCGACGTGGAAGACGAACTTCTCAAGGCCTACGGTGCTGCGCTGCGGGAGATGTCGGTACCGAGAAGCCTGCGGCGGATGGTCGGAACCGTGCTCGACGCTGACGAACTGCCCCCCGGACTCAACGAGTGCTCAGTCGCCGACCGCGTCTCCGCGGGCGACCGCGAGCTCCTCGAGCAATGGGAGGGGAACCTCGGTGGATGGGACCTCGAACCCGCACCTGAATGGGCGGAGGGAACCAAGGCCCAGACCCGTGAGCGGCGCGACGTCGTATATGACCGCCTCAGGATAGGAAGCGGGCTCAAGGCAGCCCTCGACGCCGCCTTCCCCGTCTACGTTGACCCCAGCTACACCATGATCGCTGAACCCGGTTTCACGCCCTGGTACGGCGATGAGCAGGCAGTCGGCCGGTTCTACTGGCCCCGCTATCAGGACTACCTGCGGTCCAAGGGCTTCGGCAACCGCACGATCTCGCGCTTGCGCGCGGCCACCCGCGAGGTCGTCGAACGGTTGGCTGATCCCGAGCAGGAGCCCCCCCGCCAGACCAAAGGGCTGGTTGTCGGGCATGTGCAGTCCGGCAAGACAACAAACTTCACCGGCGTCATCGCCAGGGCGATCGACGCGGGGTACCGCCTGGTGATCGTCCTGAGCGGTACCTTCGACCTCCTGCGCGAGCAAACCCAGCGCCGCCTGGACAAGGAGCTGATCGGGCAGGAGAACATACTCCTTGACAGGGACCCCGAGGACCCTGAGGCGCTCATCGGCGTCGATTACAGCGACGACCACGAATGGGACCAGTTCGCCAAGTTCGGAGGGCGTCCATCGCACCTCGGTGGATGCGACATCGTGCGGCTCACGACGCAGGCGAGGGACTACCACAGCCTGCAAGGGGGTATCCAGACACTTCGGCTTGAAAAGCGCAACCCCCGGTTGCCGCTGTACTCTCCGGAGAACCTTCACCACGCAGCAGCCAGGGTTGCGATAGTGAAGAAGAACTCCCGGGTACTTGAGAAGCTCGTCGCAGACCTGAAACAGGTTAAATCCGTTCTCGCCGAGCTACCGGTGCTGATCATCGACGACGAGTCCGACCAAGCGTCCATCGACACCACTTCCCCTAAGAAGCAACGGGTCGAAGGCCGACGGAAGCGGACAGCCATCAACGGGCACATCACAGCGTTGCTGGCGATGATGCCGCGCGCGCAGTACATCGGATACACCGCTACGCCGTTCGCCAATGTCTTCATCAACCCCGACGACAGCCAAGACCTCTTTCCCAGCGATTTCGTGCTCTCATTGAGGACCCCGGACGGGTACGTCGGCGCAGGGGACCTCTTCGACCTGCAGACTGCAGAGGCCGGGCGGGAGAGCACCCTTTCCGCTTCGAACGAGAAGGCCTTCATCCGGGGGGTGTGGGACGACCGCGGCGGCCAGTTGCAGGAGGCCATCGACGCCTTCCTGCTCTCAGGTGCGCTCAAGCTCTACAGGGGCCGACACGGTGCCGACGAGGGCCCGTTCAGGCACCACACAATGCTCGTACACGAATCCGTCCGGACTGCGGACCACCGCGAGCTCGCAGACAGGGTCAAGCGGATGTGGGACGAGTCGGCGCCGCTTACGCGATCAGGCCTCCAGCGGCTCAGGACGCTGTATGAGCAGGACTTCGTCCCGGTCAGTTCTGCCCGCGCTGGCGACTCGCCGATGCCTGCCTCGTTCGAGGAGCTGCGGGGAGACATCGCCCGGGCGCGCCAGATGATCAAGGAAGACGGGCCGGTCCGTGTCGTCAACGGCGACAAGAACAAAGACTACGAGGACGTCGACTTCGACCGAACCGACCGAGTCTGGAAGATCATCGTCGGCGGCACGAAGCTGTCTCGCGGGTTTACTGTCGAAGGGCTCACAGTCTCTTATTACCGCAGGCCTACGAAGCAGGCCGACACGCTCATGCAGATGGCCCGCTGGTTCGGCTACCGACCCGGGTACGCGGACCTCGTCCGGCTCTACCTGGGGCGCGACGAGTCCAGCGGACAGACTTCGGTTGATATCCTCGAGGCTTTCAGGGCAGCATGCCTCGACGAGGAGGACTTCCGCGGCCAGCTGCGCCGATACGCCACTATGGAGAACGGTCGCCCGCAAGTCACGCCTTCGAACGTCCTTCCGATGGTCCGCCAGACGCTACCGTGGTTGAAGCCGACAGCGGTTAACAAGATGTGGAACACCGAACTGGTCGGGATGACGGCGCCAGGAGACGCGTACGAGCCGAAGATGTACCCGCTCGGTCCCGATGCAAGGGCGAATCTCGAGGTCTGGGCGCCGGTACTCGCAGAGGCGGGGGAGGAATCGACCGGAGCAAGGATGCCGTCGGGGCGTGCAGTCCTAGTGAAGGCGACGACAATCGGGCACGACGAATGCGTAAGCCTTCTCAAGCGGCTGAAGTGGCAGGACAGGGGTGCACAGCTCGAGCCCTACCTTCGAGGCTTGGAAGAAGCGGGCACCGGTTCCAACGCCATTACTGACTGGCTCGTGCTGTTCCCCCAGCTCAAGTCGAGTAACGCGGTCAGGGCCAGACTGCTCGGTTTCGGTCCGTTCACCCTGAGCACCAGGTCCCATCTCGGCAAGAAAGGTGCACTGGGCCGAATCGCACCTGGAAACGACCGCACTGACATCGAGGATTTGATGCGTCGCGCCCTCGACGGCGCGACCCTCGGCCCTACCCTCGACGTCGGTCCGCATCGCGGGGTGATCCTGGCGTACCCGATGGTTCAAGACAAGCTTTCGTCCCAGCTCAGTCTCCGGGACCACGATGAGATCGACCCTGAGCAGGTAGCCATCGGAACAGCCTTGATGGCGCCTCGCAGTTCCAGCGGCGGCAGATATGAAGTCCGATTCAGGGCCAAGGGCGCCGGAGACGCCGCGATCGTTGAGAGGCCAACGGCCTGAATTCGCTGGATTAAGCTTTCCCTGCAAGTGGCCCGTACTGCTGCACGCGCCGGTCGAACGGGAGGTCGTTACCCGGTCCGCCACCCGGCCCCAGGCCGTCCGGGGCAGGCGTCGCACCTGCGATGGCAATACAGCCTGTGACCGGCCCCGAGATTAAGGACAAGCATCGAGCGCGCTCGGGGCCCGGCATATTGCTGAACCGGAAACGGCGTCGTAACAGGTCGGGGTTCTGCGGTTCCGCACTGAGAGGTACCGGGTTTGGATCGGTGACGGTGGTGCCGGTACCAGTGGTGATGAAACACTGGTGTACAGGTATAGCCGACGCCTCCAGCCCGGGCAGCAGGCCAGCGGGGACGCCATCCAGGAGTATGAGGAGGCGCGGGAACGCGGGTGCTCGCTCCGATCAGTCGTTGCTGGAGGGACACACGTTCGTGACCGGGCATCGTCGGCGGTGCTGAATCCACTGCTCCTGCTCCAACCGCGTGGATGATCTCATTGACCGGAACGAGGCCGATCGGAAGTATTTTCGCGGGTCAGCCCGAATGCACCGGGTTCGCGCGGCTCGGAAATCAAGTCAGCCTCGAGAGCGCGGCGGAGGGCGGGATAATCGGTGCCGAGCCGAGGAGGGAACGATGATCATCAATGTGGACCGTTCGAGCGTCGCGATGGGCGACGACATCCGGCCGCACGCCGAGACGGTCGATCTGCCGGAGTCGAGCACGATCGCCGAGGCCGTGGCCTATCTGCGGCAGCGGAAGTACCTCGCGCCGATCGCGGGAGGGCGGGCGACGTGGGTCCTGGAGGTGAACGGCAGGCCCGCGGCCGTGATCGCGCAGCAGTGGGCCGAGCCGAAGTTCGCCGTCGACCCGTCCGACACGCTCGGCTCCTTCGGCGGCGAGGTCTCCCTCATGTTCAGGTACCGGGCGCAGATCGACCCCGACGACCTCTACGACACGCTCTCGGGGGACTGACGGCGAACCTGCGGTAAGGAGCTGTCAGGTCGGTGAGTTCGAGCAGCGAATCACCCCGAACAGTCGGGCCGCCGTAGAGCCCGGCGCGGAACGCTGTCAGTGATTCCGCGCCACCGGCAAGATCGACCCCGGGAAGGGACGGCAACCAAAACCCTTACAGTCGGTGACTTCTTGCGTCGCAATAAGGATCGCCGAGTAAGGACTTCGTTTCGCGGGATCCTTCCACCCGTACGCAGGTTAAAAAATCAAGTTAGCTGAGGAGGTCATTCAGCTTTGCGAGCAGTGCCCTGCAGTCGTCGACGCGTCGTTGGTTGAATCCAGGGTCTCGGGAGTCGACGGGCGCGTCGGTTGCATTGTGGTCGTGGATGTCGAGCGCGACCATCTGGCGAAGCAGGTCCGCTTCGTACTTGGTGATCGCCAGCGTAAGCATCGTTTCCCCCGCCGCCGCAGCCCCTGCAGGCTCGGCCCGGGTTCGGATGACCTCTCCTTCGCGCACGAAGACCTTGTCCTCGACGCCACTTTTCTCGATGTAGATAGCGCGCTCGAAGATACGCAGGGTGCCGTCGGGAGCCGCACCAAAGTCGGCCACGATCCTGCGGAGTTCGGCCTCGATGGTCGAATCGCGGTGGTCCGCGTCCAACGGGTTGGCCTCGATAGCGACGCCGCGGTGGCGCAGCGTGCCGTTCTCGTCGAGCTCGGGGACCATCGCAACACCGATCATGCCGCGCACCCCGACCTTGACGAAGTATCCGTCCCCTGTCCGCCCGTCGTCTTCCCACGCGACCTTCTGGTAGTCGCCGGAAGCGATCCCGGCCCCCACTTCAGCTTCAGTGATGGGCGGGTTGACGCTGATCGCCTCGTACACGTAGACGTCTTCGCTCATGCTCAGTCCTCCCGGTGGTAGGGCGTCTCGAAGTCTATGGGATCCGGAGCAGCCTGGCCGGCCCGCTAAACCAAGCCGGAGCAGGGCTTCAGGCTGTCCTTGGGGCCCGCGCGGAGGCGGCGGTGCGCCATACACGGGCTCAGCTGATCCGCGACTGCTGCTGCGCGAACTTCTTGTTGCGGTCGTGGTCCAGCTGGCCGATGAAAGCTTCGAACCTTTCGAGCTTGTACGCCCAGGCCCCGTTGGAGCGCTGCTCCATCTCCACCTTGAAGTCGCGGCCCAGGTGGTTGATGTGCCTCTCGATCTCGGCCACCTTCATCTCGATGCCCTCCCGCAGCAGCTTCTCCTCTATCTGGAGGGGGGTGAGCGACCGGTTGGCGCTTCGGAGGATCCTGTACACGGGATCGTGCACGGTGCTGGTCGACTCGATCAACTGCTTTGGCTGACCGGTCTTCAGCAGCGCCTTCCGGATCACCGCCCCGAGGTCTTTAGCGACTGGAGGGGGGAAGGCGTTCCCGATCTGGCGGTACACGGAGGTCTTGCGGCCGTGGAACCGCCATCCGGAGAACTCCGGCCCGGTCCAGCCCTGGATCCGCGCGACCATGGCATTGGTCAGCCGCGGCCCCGGCGCGTCCCCCGCCGGCTCCCATCCTGGACCCGGCGCCATGTCGGCGACGCCCATGGCGTCGACTCCTAGGAGCGACCACGCCCGCTTCGCCCTCGTCGGCCCGAGGTCCGCTCCGCCGTGCCGCTTGGACCCCCCGACGATCGTCGGGGCGACGCCGTTGGCGGTGACTGCCCATTTCTCGACGAGCTCGCGCTCCCAGCCGTTGGCGGACATGAGGTCTTTGAGGAGCTCTCCAACAGTCGGCGGCTCTTCCGCGTGCCGCTCAGGCCAGGAGAAGTACGGGGCGTACTCCTCCCGCAGCGCGATCAGGACGAACCGCGGACGCTGCTGGGAGACTCCGAAGCTGCTGGCGTGGAGCAGGCTCCACTCGGCTATGTAGCCGTGCTCGTGGAGCCTGTCGAGGACGTGCTGCCGGTAGGCCGAGAACCGGTTGCCGCTCAACCCCCTCACGTTCTCCAGCATCAGCGCTTTGGGCTTGACCCGGCCGCAGAGCTCCACCGCCCATGCGAAGAGGTCCCGCTCGTCGTGGGCGCCGAGCTGCTTGCCTGCGATGCTGAAGGGGGGGCACGGGACGCCGCCGGCGAGCAAGTCGACGCCTTCGAAGTCCTCCGGCCTCCAGACTTCGGCAGAGGCCACGTCGCCGACCTTGACGACCTGGTCCCCGTTCGCGAGGTTCTGGCGGAGGGTTTCGGCGGCGTTGGGGTCGAGCTCCACTGCCAGCCGGTGCGCGAACCCGGCCCTCTCCAGCCCGAGGGACTGGCCTCCGGCGCCGGCGCAGATCTCAACCACGTCGAGTTGGCGGTCTGATCCGGTCCGTGACATCGGCTGGCCTCTCCATCCCGGGGCTTCGAACAGGACGTCTACCCATGGATATCCCCAGGTCGGCATATACGTCATCGCATGAGCAGGAAAACCGCGCCGCCTGGCAACGGCTGGTCTGCTGCAGTCTAGTCGCCGGGTGCGTCAAAGCTGAGCGGCCGGGTTCGGCCGGGGGCCTCAACTAAACGAAACCGGTTCTCGTTTCTGGTCAGTCGGGCTTCTCAACCTCGGCGCGGAGCTGGTCGCGGTACTCAGGAGGCAGGGCGCGGTAAGCGCTCCAAAGGAGCTCGAGGTCGGACCAATCCCTCTCGTCCCGGGCCATCCACTGCGCGAGCTGCCGCTTCGCGGCCTCGTCCAGTGCTCCGATCCGCTCCTGCAGCTTGTCGAGGCGCCGCGCGCTCTTCGCCGAGCCCGACCGGCACCGCTTGCACTCGGCCATGGGCCCGGTCTTCCGCGAACCGTCCGGCAGCACGACCTCCTTGCGGAAGACGGACAGCACGGCGGTGTTGACGGGGTCGTCCGGATACGACTCGCCCCCGGTGATCCCGCAGGTCCTGCACATGTAGCCG
Source organism: Glycomyces amatae (assembly GCF_020991375.1). GTDB lineage: Bacteria > Actinomycetota > Actinomycetes > Mycobacteriales > Micromonosporaceae > Glycomyces > Glycomyces amatae. Next base: position 173,937 of record NZ_JAJLQZ010000005.1, read on the forward strand.
TCGCGTTCCATCGTCTCCCCGCGCACCTTGGCGCTCAGCGGCTTCTCCCGCTGGCTTGCGCGCCGCGCTTCCCGGTCCCAGACGGGGGCGCCGATCTTAACGAGCCGCTGGGCCTCGGCGGACAGCCTCGCGTCACTGGTGTTGGTGTGGATCACCCAGCCGTGGTCCCGGAGGTCGCGGATGCGGCGGTCGGCCTGGGCCACACCGGGAAACGCCTCAGCGATCTGCTGCTTCGTGAAAGTGTTGCCCTCTCCGACGACCTGCTTCAGCCACAGGGCGCCGCGCACCATGGTGCCGGCTTCGAGTTCGTCCCAGGCGGGTTCGGACATGCGCTGCTCCGTTTCATCAGGGGTTCGGTCGGCGACGCTGCAGTGGTTCCGAGAAGGTCACCACCGCCTGACATGATGTCATGGAGCATAAGGAGTCCCGTGTCCTATGGAGGGGTCATGCGAGCAGAGCTGGGGCGGCCGGCGCAAGGCGACAAGATCCGCGCGATCGCCGAGGAGCGCCAGAAGCAGGCCAGGCAGGAGGACGGCGCCAAGATCACCGTCCCGTGGCGCGGGGGCGAGGAGAAGCACCTCTACGTGATCGCCGTGCCGGTCAACCTGCTCTACTTCAACCCCGACACCCACCGCGTGCGAGCCCAGCGCACGCTCGATCCCAAGAGGGACGACGTCCTGGACGCGGACCCGTGGGGAGAGGAGGCGCAGGACTACCTCCACCACCTGCTCCGGTGCAAGCCCTCCGACCCGGACAAGGTCGACCCCGACTACACCGCCTTGAAGGAGGAGCTGGAGGCCTTCGACCAGCGGGAGCCGGGCATCATCACCCCCGACGGCGTCCTCGTCGACGGGAACACCCGCTGCGCTGCGCTGAAGGACCTGGGCAGGGAGTACATCCGCGTCGGCGTCCTCCCCGAGGACACCTCCTCGGACGACATCAACAACGTCGAGTTGAGGATCCAGCTCCGCCGCGACAAGCGCAGGGAGTACTCGTACATCAACCAGCTCATGGCCATCGAGGACGAGCTCAGGAAGGGGCGGAAGGAGGACGACGTCGCGAAGGACTTCAACATCAAGGTGAAGACCCTCCAGCTGGACCGCCAGGTGTACAAGATGATCATCGACGTGATCGAGCGGAGCGAGGCCCCGGACGGGAGCAGGCTCCGCCTGGTCGACTTCGAGGACCAGCAGGAGAAGCTCCGGGAGCTCCAGCGCGACTACAGCAAGCTTGCCAAGAGCAACCCCCAAGAGGCGGAGCAGCTGAAGGAGTCCCGGCTCGCGGCGCTCTTCCTGAGCTTCCCGAAGACCTCCATGCGCCTGGTCGAGCCCGACTTCTACGACCGCTACCTGGCGCGCAACCTCCCCGACGAGCTCCGCCCCCAGGACGAGGCCCCGGAGACGGTCGCCGTTCCCGGGCTCGACGGGGTCGAGGTCCAAGGAGACTCCCCCCAGGTCAAGAAGGTCCGCAGCCTGACCGACCAGGTCTTGCGGGATCTCGCGGCCACCAGGTCTGTCAGCTCTGACCAGAAGGCTGCTGCTAGGGCGCGCGGGCGCCTGGACAAGGCCGACAAGGTCTTCGCCACCGCAGCGAAGCTGGCGGGGCAGAACGAGCAGCTCAGGAAGCGCCAGATCGCAGTCCCAGACCGGATCACCGACGCCGCCGACTACATCCGCCAGTGCGAGGCCGAGTTCGCCGAGGCGAAGGCGAAGGGAGTTCTCGACGAGGACGCGCTCGACGACGCCCTCATCGTGCTCAGGGACGAGCTGGCGCGCCTCGCGAAGCACGCGGCGAGGGCCTTCGACACCCCCGGCGACGGCGTCCAGTGGCTGCTCGACTCGGCCCGGAACGTCTAAGGCGGCTCTGATGGCGGAGCAGAGCCTTCGGCTCGGATTCAGCGACGACACGGCCCACGTGGTGCTCAGGGCCAGTCCCGGCGGCGAGGACGACCTGCGCCGACTGGCGCTGCGCTTCAGCAGCTGCGTCCAGCGGTCGGCCACCACCCTCGAGGTGGAGCTCGACGACCTCCTCGCGAACCTGGCGGCCCTCGCCGGGTGGCCGGACAAGGCGGGGGTCGAATGGGCGCCTACGCTCAAGGCGCTCGTCACCGACTCCGCGTCCGACGCGCAGCGGGTGTCCAAGCGGCTCGACCCCGCCACCGACGACGCCGACTCGGTCGACCCGCCAGAGGTCCCCGACCTGCTGGGACCGGACTGGACCGGCCCGCTGACGCCGTTCCAGCAGAGGGACGTAGCGAAGCTCCTGTCGCTCCGCCACGGGGCCAACTTCTCAGTCCCCGGAGCGGGGAAGACGAGGGTGGGCCTCGCCGTGTTCCACGCGCTCCGCCGAAGCCAGGCCGTCGAGCGCCTCCTCGTGGTCGGGCCCAAGTCCTCATACGAGGCGTGGCTCGAGGAGAACAGCGAATGCCTCGCCCGGCCGCTGCGGATGAAGGTCCTCGACGGGCGCCCGGACCCGGCCGCGGACTCCCTCATCGTCAATTACGAGCGCCTCAGCCGATCGGTCGGCGAGCTCGGGCAGTGGCTCTCCGAGGCCCCCTCGATGCTGCTGCTGGACGAGGCCCACCGGATGAAGCGCGGCGCCGGGGGCGTCTACGGGGCCGCCTGCCTCGCCCTGGGCCCCCTCGCCCGCCGCAGGCTCGTCCTCACCGGCACACCCGCGCCGAACGGCGCCCGCGACCTCGAGAGCCTCTTCGGCTTCGTCTGGCCCGGCTACGGGCGGAGGACCGTGGTCCAGGCGGTGGCGGGCGGCGACCTGGCGAAGGCGAGCAAGGTGCTGAGGCCCCTCTTCACGCGGACCACGAAGAAGGAGCTCGACCTGCCGAAGATGGAACCCAAGGTGAGGTGGGTCTCCATGCCTCCGAGGCACCGCGAGGTGTACGACGCCCTGACCGGCCAGTTCTCAGCGCGCGCAGCAGGGTACGAGGCCGACTTCCAGAGCCTGGGGGGGACGATCGCGTACCTGCTGATGGCGGCGACGAGCCCGGCGCTCCTGTCGGTCGGCAGCACCAGGCACGAGCCGCTCGAGTACCGGGTCCCGCCGCTCGGGGTGCCGGACGACTCGTCGCTGTTCGAGCTGATGAAGGACCTGCCCAGCTACGAGATGTCGCCCAAGTACGCGGAGGCGCTCCACATCGTCGCGGGCAACGCCGAGCAGGGCAGGAAGACCCTGGTCTGGTCGACGTTCATCCGGAGCCTGAACACCCTGGAGCGGATGATGGCCCGGTTCTCGCCCGCGGTCGTCCACGGGGGCACCGAGGACCGGGAAGAGCAGATCAAGAGGTTCCGCGAGGACGACGACTGCAAGGTCCTCCTCTCGAACCCCGCCACGCTCGGGGAGGGCATCAGCCTCCACCACGACTGCCACGACGCGGTCTACATCGACCGCGACTTCGCCGCCGGCCGGTTCCTGCAGAGCCTCGACAGGATCCACCGGCTGGGCCTCCCTCCCGACACGGACCTGAGCGTCACCGTCCTCGCCTCTGAAGGGACGATCGACGAGGTCGTCGCCCAGCGGCTGGACGACAAGCTGCGCTTCATGGGCGGGATCCTCGACGACCCCTCGCTGAGGGAGCTCGGCGACCTCGGGGAGGACGAGCCGGTGAGCGGAGGGTTGAACCCCGAGGACATCCGAGCGCTGATGGGGCACCTCCGTGGCCATCCCGCCTGAGCCGATCCTCCGCGCCGCCGCCCGCTGGCTGGACCTGCTGCCGTCGACCGGGGCGGCGAGGTCGAGGGCGATCCTGAACTCCCACAGCGGCTTCAGCGACATCACGCCCACCCAGTACGAGACCGCTTACGACTGGCTGGAGAAGACCGGGCTGCTGGAGGGCCCCCGGGACGGGGGCAGCCCAGCGCACTCCGTGCTGGAACACTCGCTCGTCTGCGACGCGCCCCCCTGGCTCCAGGACGCCGACCTCCTCGTCCGCGGGCCGGACGAGCTGCCTGCAGACGCGGCGCGGGCTGCGGAGGCGCTCGGGTTGAGCCTCAGCGAGGCGTACGCCTGCGTGGCGGCGGCTTGGGGGAAGGTCGACACCGCGGAACGCAAGCGGATCGGCGACGCGGGCGAGCTCGCACTGGCGAAGCTCATCGAGGCTGAGACAGCCGCTGACGTCGACCACGTCGCCGCTCGAAGCGACGGCCTCGGATTCGACCTCCTCGTGAAATGCAGGACCTTTCAGTCGCACATCGAGGTCAAGTCGACGACGAGGAGGAGCAGGCTCTCTATCTACCTCTCCCGCAACGAGTTCGAGACCATGAAGCGGGACCGCGACTGGCTGCTCGTAGCGGTCCGGCTGGACGAGCGCATGCGCATCCTCGCGACCGGGACCGTCTCGCGGGACTGGCTGTCGCTCAACGCGCCCTCGGACAGGGGACCGCACGGCAGGTGGGAGTCCTTCCGCCTCGACGTGCCGCCAAGCGAGCTCGAACCGGGGATACCGGCCCTCGCCGACCAGCTGGTGTCCGACTCAGGCGACCCGCTCATCACCGGGGGCCTCGCCTGGGACAGGTAGCGCCGCCCCCGCGGCCGCCGACCTGGCTGCGGCGGACCGCCTGGCGGCCACCGCTTCGCTGATCGCCGTGGCGCAGCCTCCCGCGTGCTCGTGCTCCCAGAAGCGCAGCACCAGCCAGCCCTCCCCGAAAAGGCGCTCGTCGGTCTCGACATCGCGGGCCTTGTTGCGTGCGATCTTCTCCTGCCAATACGCGGAGTTCGTCTTCGGGAGGCGGAAGTGCTCGGGGCAGCCGTGCCAGTAGCAGCCGTCGATGAACACGGCCACCTTGGTCGGCCGGAAGACCAGGTCGGCCGTGCGGCGCATACCCGGCAGCGGCTTCGCCGCCACCCGGTACCGGAGGCCCGAGGCGTGCACCAGGCTCCTGATCGCGAGCTCGGGGCGCGTGTCCCGGTTGCGGTTGCCCAGCATGCTCTTCCTGTTGCCCGGAGACGACGCCCATGAGCCCTCGGGCGCAGTCCAGGGCTCCTGCTCCATCGATTCACTCAACACGGATGCAGTGTACGAGTGCCGTCCGACATGCCGAAGCGGCCCGCGGCGGGCCCGAGGCAGCCCCGGCGCCCGAAGGGCGGGCGCGCCGACCTCGGCAGCTCCTCGCCGGGGCGTCAGAGCGGGCGCGGACCCGGCTGCCGTGCCGGACCCTCTGCAAGCAGGGGCGGGGCCGCCATTGAAGCGCTGTCCGCCAAGCCGCTGCCCTGATGCACGGCATCGGCCTCCGAGACCCCTCGGAGCCGACGAGACGCAGCGGACCCGAGCTCGGCCGCCGCTGCAGGTCCGAGGTGGCCCAGGCCGGCGAGGGCGCTGAGGAGCTCAGGCGCGAGGACTGGCTGCAGCGCCAGGGACTCGGGGTCGGCAGCGACAAGAGCCCAAGCCGGTCCGAGGCGGTCGGCGAGGGCTTCATGGACGGCGGCCCGTTCTGCTTCGGGCAAGGCCTGGTAGATGTCGCAGGCGATCGCATGGGCCAGCTCCTGCTCGGCGTAGTCGGCAAGGCCGGTCGGGACCTTCGCAGAGCCGGGGTTGTCGACGGCGAGTGCTGCGCTTGCCGCGGCCCACCATGACCGGTGCCCCGCCCGGTCGGCTTCGATGTAGGGCCCGAAAGGGTGCTCCGGGTCGTCGGTTCCGACGAGGTGCTGGTCGCGGTGCGCGGCGGCGAGTCCGATAGCGGTCCTCCATCGCTCGTAGGCGGTTTCGTCGCAGGGGGCGTCGCCGAAGGCAGCCGTCCAGGCGGGCCGCTCAGCCGCAGCGTGCTGGGCGAGGCGGTCGACGTGAGTCTTGATGGCGTCTGCGACGCGGTCGAGGTAGCGCCGGAGGTCCGCGGGGACGACGTCGCTCTCGTGGAGCGGCGCGGGCACCGCCGCCCAGGGAAGCGGATGCGGCGTTGCTTCAGCTGCCCGGACGCGCTGATGCCAGGTCAGCTCGTGGCCGGCTTCGAGGGCGAGGTCGGCGAGGGTGCGGCCGGGAGCGAGTTCGTTGATGAGTTCTGCTGGGTCGCCGCCGGCGTTCTCCCAGGCTTTGGTGGTCCATGCAATAGCCGGCCAGGCTTGGCCGGTGTGGGTGGGGTCGAGTTCGATCAGGCGGGTTTGGCGTTCGATGCGCCAGGCGAGGCTCTCGGCGTGGGAGTCGAGGCCGTCGAAATCGCGTTGCGCGGCGGCACGGCGCAGTGCCTTAGCTTGTCTTTTAACCTGTGGTGCTGGTCAGAGCACCCCGCTTGCGGGCGAGTGAAGCCCTTGCTTGATGATTCTTGTTGCGACGCAAGAACATCGATATAGCAAGGGCTTCGTTTGTCTATTCTTCCTGAACCAGGCGCTGCTGCGGGCGCCGGGGCACTGTCGGCGTTCCGCGCCGGGCTCTATCAGTGCCTGACTGCGCGAGCGGACACGCTGTTCGAGCTCGTCGAGGCACTGCTGTGCCAGAGCGACTCGGTGACCTCGTTCCCGGCCTTGTCGTTGGCCGAGGTGTTCCGGCGCGGGCACGGGGCGCTCTATGACGCGCTCGGGGCCGGCCGGATCGATGCCGGCCGCCTCCGTAACTTGCTCGCGGCCGGGCCGATCAGGCGCCTTGGCGGTCGGATCGTCCTTGCCGTGGACCTCACCCATTGGCTGCGTCCGGATGCGAACCGCAGCCCCGATCGGCTGTTCTGCCATGTGTATGGGCGTGGCCGCTCCGCTGACCAGTTCATCCCAGGATGGTCCTATGCCATGGTGGCGGCGCTGGAATCGGGCGCCTCGTCATGGACGCAGATCCTGGACGCGGCCCGGATCGGCCCGGACGACGACGTGCAAGCCGTGACCGCGGCGCAGGTGCGCGGGGTGGTCGAACGGTTGACCGCTGCCGGTCATCACCGCGAGGGCGATCAGCCGATCCTGGTGGTCGCCGATGCCGGATACGATGCGGCTCGTCTGGCGTGGTGCCTGCGGGACCTGCCGGTCACCGTGACCGCCAGGGTGGGGTCGGACCGGGTCTTCTACGCTCGACCGACCCGGCAGGCCGCGGCCGGCGGTCGGGGAGGACGGCCGCCGAAACACGGGACCGCCCACCGGCTGGCCGAGCCTGACAGCTGGGTATCGCCGACGCATCGCACCGCCTGCGAGACCGCTCGCTACGGCAGATTGGAAGCCAGATCGTGGAATCGGCTCCACCCGCGGCTGACCCAACGGGCCGCCTGGATCGGGGCCGGAGCCGAGCTGCCGGTCATCGACGGGACACTAACGCGCATTACCGTCGACCGGCTCCCGCATGAGGGCAGTCCAAAACCGGTATGGCTCTGGACCTCGGCCGCCGGACTGTCCGCGGCCGAACTCGATGGGATCTGGGCGGCATGGCTGCGCCGCTTCGACATCGAGCACACCTTCCGGTTCCTCAAGCAGGCTCTGGGATGGACTACACCCCGGCCGCGGCATCCGGCCCAGGCCGATGTCTGGACCTGGATCGTCATCGCCGCGTTCACCCAGCTCGGGCTCGCCCGCGGCCTGATCGCGGATCGGCGTCTGCCCTGGGAGGCGCCGACCGATCCGGGGAAGCTGACACCGACCCGCGTCCGGCGCGGGTTTCGGAACCTCCGCCCCGACCTGAACTGTCCGGCCCGGGCACCGAAACCTTCCCGGCCAGGACCCGGGAGACCCAAAGGCCGCCGCAATGCCCGACGCGCACCCCTCTACGATCCCGGCAAGACCACCAAACGCAACAGAAACCTCACACAACAAGGCGCAGAACCAAAAGCCGCCCAACCGCCCCCAGGTTAAAAGACAAGCTTAAGGCCCGGGCGGTGGGCTCAAACGCCTCCTGAGTCGGGTGGTCGGCGGGGATTGCCCGGTGGACATAAAATCGGTGTGGTAAGCCGGGGCTTCGGTGCGGGGATTGGTGACAGCTTCGCTTACGTCCTCACCTACGACCAGGTTCAGCACGATCTGGGCCTGTTGAGGAGCGACGCCTTGCAAACCCGACTCGTGCAGATCGCCCAGCTCATCGCCGGTTACGAAGCAACTGGTATTGGCGGCTTCATCTCCAGGGCCGAGAGGCTCAGTCGAAACCTCGAACGTGAAGCGCCGCCGTATTTGGCGGCCACCGCGGTCGCCATGCGCGGCACCGTGCTCTGGACCAGGTTCGAGCACGCCCGCAAGCCGGCGGATCTGGAGGAGGCCATCGCGTGCTTTGAGCGGTCGGTCGTCCTCGCGGACTTTGATGCCGACGCCAGAGCATCGGCGCACGCCGAGCTGGCGGCCCTGGCGCGGTTGCGGTGGGAGACTCATGGCGGGGCCGAGGACATCGAGACCGGGCTCGAACATATCGAGAAGGCCCTCGACGCCACCGACCGCTCCGCCCAGAACTACTCTGGGCGCCAGGTGAAGAAGGCCAGCCTGCTGGAGGCCCGCTACCTCGTCCTCGGCGACCGCGACGATCTCGACGCCGCCGCTCTGAACTACGAGCGCGCGCTGGCGGCTTCCATGAGTCTGCTCGGCCTTGGGGCGGCCTCCTATGACGTCGCGATGAAGGCCGGCACGCACTCGAACCTGGCGCTGCTGCTCGTCACCGGCCAGGCCGCCATCCCGCGGCCGCAGCTCGACAAGGCGCTGCGGCACGCGGAGACGGCAGTGGGCATGGTCCCCGAGCGGCACCGCTTGCACGCACGATTCTTGTCGAACCTCTCGCAGGTGCGGCTGCGTCGCTACGAGGAGACCCGTGAGCTCGGCGAGCTGCAGGCCGCCCTGCGGGCCTGCGAAGACGCCGTAGCCGCCACTCGCGCCGGCGATGCCGCCGCCCCCATCCGGAACCTGTGCCTCGCGCGAATACTCGACGCGCGCTTGCGCCACGACCCTCATCCGTTGTACGTCGACCGGCAAGTCCGGCTCACCCGCCGCATCCAGACGCTCCCGCGAAGCAGCGAATCAGTGGTGGCGCAGGCGACTCTTTTGGAGGCCAAGGCGCTGCGGACAGGAAGCGAGTTCGCATCGAGCCGCCAGTTCGCGTCTGCCGAGCGGCGCCTCGAGAGGTTCGCGCGCCGATGGCGGCTCCCGGCCGACCTCCAGACCGCTGTGCTCGAGGAGTGGGCCCACCTCGCGCTCCGGCGCTCCCCGCAGCAGGCGCTGCCGCGCTTCGAGCAAGCGGTCGAACGACTGTCCGTACTGGTACCCAGAAGGGCCGTGAGCCTCGACGAGATCCAGCTGCTCGCCGACTTCCGCGGACTCGCCGGTGACGCCGCGGCCTGCGCGGTCAAGGCAGGACGCCCTGACCGGGCCGTCGCGCTGCTGGAGCGGGGGCGCGGAGTCCTCCTCACCCGCCAGCTGGGCATCGATCATCCGCTACGGCGGCTCGCGCGCGACCATCCGCGGGTCGCCGCGGAATTCGAGAGGACCAGGGACCGGCTCAACACCCGGCGGCCGTCCGATCCGAAAGAGCGCGAGCGGCTCGCCCGGGAATTCGGTGTGATGATCACCGAGGTCAGGGCGCTCGGCGGCTATGCGGACTTCTTCGACTTCGACTTCGATCTCCGGCAGGTCGCCGACCGTGCGCCGCTGGTGTGGCTGAACGTGTCCCAGCTCGGCTCGCACGCGATCATCGCCCGCGACGGGTTCGAGGTCGTCGAACTCGCCGAATCGGTGGACGAGCGGACAGTCCGCTCCGCCGTCGTCAAGTTGCAGCGCGCGGCGGTCGGCGGACCCGACCAGGCGCGCGTGACGGAGTCGGTGCTGGAGTGGATCTGGTCGAATCTCACCGCCCCGGTCCTGCGCCGCTTGGGGATCGACGGCCCGCCGCCAGACGGCCGCTACCCGACCGTGTGCTGGATTCCGACCGGACTCGCGACGCAGCTGCCGCTCCACGCCGCCGGGCGGGACGGCGAGGCCGTCATCGACCGGGTGGTCTCGACCTACGCTCCTACCGCGATGAGCCTGCGCGAGAAGACGACGACGCGACCGGACGGCCCGGTGCGGGCCGTGGTGGTGTCGGTCGCATCGCATGACGGACTGCCACGGCTCAAGGCCGCGGAGAAGGAGGCCGCCGCGGTCGCGGGCCGTGTGCCGGGGGCCGAGGTCTTGAAGGACGGGGAGGCCACCGCCGCAACGGTGCGAGCAGCCTTGCGGAACGCGGAGCTGGCGCACTTCACCTGCCACGCCGAGGCGCCCGACCACGCCGACCCCGGCTCGGGCGGGCTCATGCTCCACGGCGGCGAGCGGTTGTCCCCTCGCGATGTCCCGGTCTCCGAGTCCGCGTTGCTGGCGTTCCTGTCGGCCTGCCGCACTTCGCAACCGGCGATCGAGATGGTCGACGAGTCACTGCACACCGCCGGCGCCTTCAAACTCGCCGGCTACCGCAACGTCATCGGAACCCTCTGGCCGATCCGGGACCGGCAGGCTGTGGAGGTCGCGGACGCGTTCTATGGGCACCTCGACCATGAACGGCCGCAGACCTCAGCCGAGGCCTTGCACCAGGCACTCCGCGAGATCCGTTCACGCACGCCGAAGGACGCTCGGGCCTGGGCCGGGTATGTCCACTTCGGGTAATCGGCGCTCGGCTGAGGTGTCCGTACCGCCGTAGTCCTCGATATCGGGCGGACCACCGTCGAGGTCGCCTTTGGGTTGGAAGCCGATGGATTCGTCGTCGTCCCAGCCGCCGGGGTCCCCCCGGAAGCGGTGCTCCTCCTGCTCCGACGACTCGTCCTGCGGTGTGCTCTCACGGTCGTGTTCACTCATCGTCAGACGCCTCCTCGTTCTCGACCTCGCCGCGGTCCCGCTCACCGGCCCCGTGGAACTCCACGAAAGCGATCTCGTCGCCGTTGATCCACACGCCGTCGCTGGAGGGAACGGGCGGTCCGTAGACTTTGCCCGCTCCGGGCATGAACTGCCGTTCGAGGAACAGGTCCCTCCTGGAGGGGTCCGAGGCCGCGAACGACCGCGAACCCAGATACCCCAGGACGACGCGCTGGTCCTTGAGATGCACCCGGACGAAATCGGGGCGGCGGCGACTGAAGTGCCATTGCCAGGCATCAGGAGTGCGAATGTGATGGGCCAGCGCCGTGTAGTCGAGCACCGCCGCCGCCCAACGCGGACGGCGCGCCTTCACCGCGGTGGCCGCCACCGAGCCGACGAGGACCGGCCCCGCAACGAGCACCACCAGCGCCCACGCCGCGAACTCCCACGGGCTCGAAGTCCCCTCCCTGGCCGCCTCGACGAGCCGGAACGTCCAAGGCAGAGCGAGCGAATGCACAATGAGCGACCCGACAACCGTGCGCGCCAAGAACACCCGATCGTGCGTCTCGGGAGACCGCAGGCCGCGCATGTACGCCGAGTGCAGCAGAAAACCGGGAACGGTGAACAGCACCGGCACCGCGAGGCCCGAAACCACGGCCACCGCGGTCGAGGCGAGGACTTCGTTCACGATGCCTCCGAAAGGGGGGACCTGCATAATACTCAGGCTGCTCCAGCGGTGTCGCCGATCGGACTGCGGGCCACAGGTCGCCAGGAGCTTTATGGGTTTCGCGATACGCCCGCTTCTCGGGCCTGCCGAGCCGACCGCTGCGGATGCCGATGCCGTATCGGACCGTGAGCCCACGCTGTCTCACTCCGGATTTGAACGAGGCGCCGAGCCCCATCCGTCGACTGGTGGTGAGGTGTCGTGCGAGGGGACGAGGGCGCCTCTCCGCCACCTGCTCGACAGCCGATTCGGCACTGCTGCCGGAGGGAAATGCGGGGCCCGAAGCTTCGGCGTCACGGGAACACTGATCCGACAGGCCTCCCGGTCACGCCGTCTACCTTCGGTGGTGTGCGCAAAGGAGCGATTATCGGCTCGACCATGCATCGGTGACAGCGTGTGTTCTGGGTCCGGGCAGTCGGCGGCCGACTGCCCGAACCCGTTTTCAGCGGCTGGTGGCCGCGTCGGTGTCCTTGCCCGGGTCGTCCGGTTCGGAGTCGATGGCAAGGCCGGGCGCGGTTCTCATTCGTTCAGTTCGGCCATGTCCGTGGCGGTGAGGCGGAGGCCTGCGGCGGCGGTGTTCGCCATGAGGTGGTCGATGGAACTCGTGCCCGGGATCGCCAGGGTCGCGGGCGAGACGGCGAGGAGCCAGGCGAGGGCGATCTGCCTCGGTGCGGCGTCGTGCCGGGCGGCGACCGCCGCCAGGCGGTGCGCGTCGATCTGCTGCATGCCCCCGCCCAGGGGGAAGAAGGGCGCGTAGGCGATGCCCTCCCGCTCGCATCGCTCGAGGATCGCGGCGTCGCCCCGGTAGTGGACGTGGAACTGGTTCTGCACTGCGGCCACGGGGGCGATGGACCGGGCCTCCTCCAGTTGCGCGGCGTCGACGTTGCTGACGCCGAGGTGCCGGATGAGGCCTCCCTCGCGCAGTTCGGCCAGGGCGGCGAAGCGGTCGCCGATCGATTCGCCCGGCGTGGGCTCCATGCCGCCGGCGCGCAGGTAGGCCAGGTCGAGCCGCTCGACGCCGAGGCGCCGGAGGTCGTCCTCGACCAGGGCGCGCATGTCGTCGGGGCCGGCTTGTCCGGCGGGCCTGCCGTCCTGGAACAGCGGACCGAACTTCGTCGCGATCACCAGCTCGTCCGGGTACGGCGAGAGGGCCTCCCGGATGAGCTCATGCGAGCGGAGCGCCCCGGCGCCGTAGAAGCCGGCCGTGTCGAGGTGGTCGACGCCGAGGTCCGCGGCGCGTCGCAGGAGCGCGACCGCTGCCTCGGGGTCGCGGATCGAGCCGCCGATCGCGAGCCGCATCGCCCCGAGGCCGAGCCGCTTGACGGGGCGGTCGCCGCCGAGGGCGAACTTGTCGGGATTGCTCATGGGTGTTTCGCCTTTCAGGAGCGGGGGCGGGAGTAGCGGGACGCGACGGCGGCGAAGGCTTCCTTCGGCTCCCAGGGCATGTCGGGGTAGGTGGTGCCGCGGCCGCCGTCGAGGACGGCGACGATGCCCGGGCTGGCGAGGTCGAGGTCCTCGCGGCGGTCGCCGCCGGGCCGGTGGGGGTAGTTGTAGAGCGCGAAGAGGTGGACGAACGCGCTGTCGACGCCCTCCTCGGAGAAGAGGTCGAGCAGTTCCGCCAGGTAGGCGGCCTGGCCGGGCTCGTCGCGCTGGTACTCGCCGTCCAGGCGGGCCGTGCCCGTGCGCTCGTCCCAGCGGGCGATCTCCATGCTGCGGGGCGCGACGTCGGCGGCGCCGCGCCATGTCGCGCAGGCGAAGCCGGTGACCGCGACGGGTTTGTCGTGCGAGCGGACGAGGGTGCGCACGCCCTCGCGGAACCGGTCGGCGACCTCGGCGGAGCGGATGAGCTCGAGCGTCACGATGTCGAACAGGTCCCAGTCCAGCCGCTCGAACGGGATGGCCGCGTAGGTCACCTTCCCGTGGAACCGGTCGCGGACCGCCGCCACCGCCTCCCGGAGGAAGGCGTCGAGCCCGGCGCTCACGTCGGCGATGCGCTTTTGACGGCCGACCGGGTCGGCCAGGAGCCGCGCCACCCGGTCGTCGATGCCGTCGCCGTCGATGAACCCGCTGCTCATGACGCTCAGCTCGACGCCCGTGACGAAGACGACCTCGGCGCCCTCGGCGCGCAGCCGCTCGGCGCGTTCGGCGCAGTCGGCGAACAAGGGGAGCATCTCCCCGGTCTCCAGGCCGATGGGGTAGGGCGAGAACCAGACCTCCATGCCGAGGTCGGCCGCGTACCGCGCGGCGGTCTCGAGGCGGGCCGGGTCGCCGCCGATGATCTGGACCGCGTTGCAGTGCAGGTCGTCGCGGATGATCGTCAGCTCCCGCCGGACCGTGTCGGGGTCGAAGTCGGGCCGGGAGTCGAAGTGCTCCGGCGAAGCGCTGCTCGGTTGGTACAGGCCGGTGTCGTAGGCGATGCCCCTCGCACGCATGTGATCGGTCCTCCTCTTGGGTGTCGGGGTCCACGACGCTAACTCGAAAAATGCGCTCACGCAAGTTTACGGATACGTAAGTTTGCGCACCGGCATCGACGTGTGCCACGCTGGGACCGTGACGACGCGACGGACGGGGCTGCGCGAGCGAAAGAAGCAGGCCACCAGGGAGGCCCTGCGGCGCGCCGCCCTGCGCCTGGCACTGGAGCGCGGCCCTGAGAACGTCCGGGTCGACGACATCGCGGACGCCGCCGGGGTCTCCCCGAGGACCTACAACAACTACTTCTCCAGCCGCGAGCACGCGATCGTCGCCGCCGTCGTCGAGGACCGGGAGGAGCGGATCGCCGCGGCCGTGGCCGCCCGGCCCGCCACGGTGCGGTTGTCGGAGGCCGTCGCCGACGCCGTGGTCGAGCAGTACACCAACCCGGGCGACGAGGCGCGCGGGGCCATGATGATGATCACCACCAGCCCCGGTCTGCGAAGCTGCTACGTCGACGCCGCCGAATCCCTCACTGGGCCGCTGACCCGCGCGATCATCGAACGGGCCCCGGGCACCGATCCCATCGCCGCCGAGGTGCTCGCCGCCGGCGTCGGCGCCGCCACCAAGATCGCCGTCCGCGAATGGCTCCGCTCCGGGGCCGGGGACCTCGTCATCGCCGCCGGCTCCCTGCCCGACCTCATCCGGAAGGCGCTCCTGCCGCTCGCCCCCGCGCTCGACGCCACCATGACCGCACCGCCGTAAGTCGACCTCGGCAGACTGCCGGGGCGACGGCAAGCCTCAGAACCTCGTCATCTGCTGTGTCATCGCCATTGCGACCCACGCCCGTCGCGGGAGATCCCTCGACCGCTTCGCGCCCCCGCAACTGTCGCGCCCGAAACCACCCGGCCGTCTGTGGGGGCATGTGCTGAGCACCTTGCGACCCCGCGAGCCCAGATACCAGAAGAACCCCGCTCCGTCGGCAACACCTTCAACGGCGACGTCCGGAACGTCATCCAGGGAGGACACGTCGAAGTCCATGCGGGGCCGGTGGCCGTCGGCTCGCAGGAGGGGCCCTTGGCGCGAGCGGACTGGGTCGGGCGGGAACGCGATCTCGAGACGATAACCGAAGCGCTGCAGGAGGTCGGCCGGTGGCGCTCGCCGGCGTGAGCCTCTTCGATAGTGTCTACAGTGGCCTCAGTGACTCCGCCAGACGGCGCTACCGCCTGCTCGGCTCCCTGCCGAACGGCGAATTCGAGCGGGCGCTGACCGGGAATCTTCACCGGTTCGAAGAACTGGACCGTCGAAGGGGTCCCCGCGCCCTTCGCGGAACTGCTCGACACCGAGCGCGTTCGCCGCACGCTCGAACTCAACGGAGCGGCCGGACGCTGAGCACCGCCTCGCCCTCCCGGCCCCGGAGCTGCCAGCCGCCCGCATCGGGCTGACCGGCCTCGAACCAGACCGACACGGCCGCGTCCGCCGACCCGGGCGGAGAGGCTGAGCGCAGGCGCCGCCCGTCCTGTGCTGCCCGGACACTCGTCGCCACCGCCATCGGATGCTCCCGCAGCAGCTGCCAGCCTTCCTTGAGCGCCTCGGCATCGGTCAGCCGCCCATGGTGGCGGACGATGACGTCGGCACGATCGCGCGCGTCCACATCGAGACAGCGGACGTCGGCCGCCAAGTGCCCGGCGCCGTGGGGGACCAGGCCGAACGCGCAGCCCGGTCGGCCGTTTCAAGATGTCCCGGTTGCATGTTTACTCCGCCTGGGCCACCCCGTACGCCCGCGCCGAGCGGAGATGCAGATCAATCTGCGTGGCCCTCCGCACACGGTGATCGACCTATCCAAACCCTTGGGGCGCTGCGATACTCAACGGACCTCACCCTACAGGAGGAATGTTGAGAAGGCTTGCTCAAGTCTGCATAGCCGCGGTGGCAGCGACCCTGCTCGCCGCGCCCGCAGCACAGGCGGAACCCGACCCCGCCCCCGACCCCGCCCCCGACACCACTGGGCACACCGGCGTTCCCCAGGCGCACGAGTTCGACTCGGCCATCGCCGACGCGTTCGCGCAGAGCCAGGGCTTCCCCTCCCTCACCGGGGAGGCCGACTTCGGATCCGACGAGCACATTGTCGATGCGCACCGCGAAGGCGAGATCAACACCGCCGAAGCGGTCGAGTACGGCCTCGCCTCCCTCACCGACCCCGAGTCGGTCCCCGAGGAGCTGCGGCCCACCGGCCCGATCGAGGACCCCGAGCGGTACCTCGCCTACCTCTCGGCGCAGGGCGCCGAAGTGGACCCCGCCCGCAACCCGCTGCGGCAGACGATCACCGCGCCCGAGTCCTCGACCGCGCAGTACGACGACTGCGCCTCGCCGCTGGAGTACAACTTCCACGACTACGAGTGCCAGGCCTTCGTCGGCGACTTCGTGTTCCTCTACGACGTCAAGGACGACCCGAGCGACGAACGGGGCCTCCCGGCCGACGTCAACGGCAACGGCCGCCTCTCCGTGGTCCAGGACATGATGAACGCTATCGCCGAGGCGCAGGCGGCGTACGAGGAGCTGGGTTTCGAGGTCGACCCCGGAGACGGCCCCTGGGGCGTCGTGGTGGGACTGAACGAGACGCAGGAGGGCTGGTTCCAAGGCCACCCGTTCGCCCTGCCGTTCGGCATCAACGACCAGCCGATGATCATCATGCCCTCCGACCCGGGGTGGCACGACAGCGACAACTACGACTACGTGCCCCGGCACGAGTTCTTCCACATCGTGCAGTACCAGTACTGGGACACCGGCGAAGTGGGCTGGGTGTACCTGCTGAACTGGCTGGGAGGCAGCGCGTTCAAGTCGATGAACTGGTGGATGGAGTCCACCGCCGAGTGGGCCACGGCCCAGTCGTACCGCCTCCAGGACTGGGATCCCGCCAACCCGGCGGCCGCTGAACTGTACGCGCGCAACGTGGACGAATTCCTGGGCGATCCAGGGAGGGCGCTCAACGCCGCCGGTGAGCTGGGCGCCTCGCGCCAGTACGGCGCCTTCGTGCTCCCGACCTACCTGAGCGAGCGCACCGACCGCGCGTTCGTGCGGCGCACCTGGGAGCGGATCGCCTCCAACGACGAGTACCCGATCGCCGCGATCACGGCGACGCTGGCCGGGTACGGCCTCGACCGCGACTCGACGCTGCTGGGGTTCGCGGTCGCCAACTACCGGCTCGCCGCCGAGCAGGGCGGCGCGCCGCCCAACCCCATGGCCGGCTACGGGTACGACGACCCCGACCGGGAGCTGTGGCGCGACTACCTCGGCGACGACGGGACCGACGACCACGTCCTCGGCCTGGATCGGCCGGCCCGGACGGTGCGCGCGGTCCCGCTGGGGCACGACGAGACCTACACCGCCGCGATCGAGCCGGGTGGGGCGGCGTACTTCGACTTCTCGGCCGTCGAGAAGTCCGGCGACCCCGCCGACGGCTACGAGTCGACCCTGACCCTCGACACCGGGAACCACGACGAGCTCGAGTACGTCGCGCTCGTCTGGTCCCCGGTCGGCAGCCCCGGGTCGCTCGCCGAATACCCGACCGCCGCCCGTGCGGTCTACCCGAACGCGAACGGCGTCATCACCGTCACCGATTTCGCCTCCCCCATGGTCGTCACGCTCATCGCCGCCCGCACCGACCTCAACCACGACTCGGCCGAGGCCGACGAGGACGGCCGCGATTACTCCTGGCGGGTGCGCGCCCTCATCCCGCTGGACAAGCGCTCGTGCGACCTGTCGGATCTGGACGTGGGCAACCTGGAGGCCGACGCCGCGCCGCAGCAGCTGTTCCTGGACTACGCGGACAGCACCCCGAACGGCTGGACCGGCGGCGACTCCACCTACTCGGTGCGCCTGCCCGACGGCGACCTGCTGTGGCTGTTCTCCGACACGTTCCTGGGGCCGCTCAACGACGACGGCACCAGGCCGACCTCCGCGCCGCTGGTGAACAGCACCTTCGTCAGACAGGACGGGAACTCGCTGTCCACCATCCAAGGGGGCACGGCGGCCGATCCGGCCGCGATCATGCCGCCGTCTGAAGCGAACCACTGGTTCTGGCTCGGCGACGGCATGATCTCGCGCCAGAGCGGCGTCGACTACCTCCAGGTGGTCTACCAGGAGTACTACCGGTACGGCACCGGCGCCTGGGACTGGGCCTTCAAACGCAACGTCGTGGCCACGTTCTCCCTGAACGACCTGAGCGAGCCCCTGCGGGTCGACGAGCTCCCGTCCCAGGCGGGCGCCTGGGGCTCGGCGCTGCTGCCGGCCAGCCAGTCCGGCGACGGCTACACCTACGTCTACGGGCTCGCCGACGCCCAGACCAACAAGAAGCAGCGCATCGCCCGCGTCCACGGTTCCAACCTCAACGCCGTCGACAAATGGCAGTACTGGACACCGGACGGGTGGACCGCCTACGAGTCGGACGCCGGCATCGGCCTGAACGGGATCGCGAACGAGTACTCCGTGACCAAGTGGAACGGCCAGTACGTCCTGGTCAGCCAGGATTCGACGCTCGCCTTCGACAACGAGGTGTATGCGTACACCTCGTGCTCGCCCGCCGGCCCGTTCACCAACCAGAGCCTGATCTTCGCGATGCCGGAGACGGGACCGTGGGGCAGTTACGGGGACAAGGACGTCTTCGCCTACAACCCGCACATCCACCAGACGCTGAGCTCGGGCAACACGTTCACGCTCTCGTACAACGTCAACCACTTCGACACCACCGTGGGCCCGGACGGCGCCCACTACCGCGACCCGAGCATCTACCAGCCGAGGTTCATCACCTTTACGCTCTCCTGATCCGACCGGTCCGACAGCGGGGACGGGGCCGTCACGGCCCCGTCCCCGCTCGCCGCGGGGCCCGGGACGGTGGTCGGTCTCGGGCGGCGGACCAGGACGCTCGGCGCCGTCGGCGAAGTACTCGGCGGCGGGCCGGATCGATGGGCCCGGCCCGCCTCGCCGTCAGGAGGCCGCGGTGATCCTGGTGAGCGCGCCCAGCACTTCGGCGGCGGTCACCGCGTCGACGCCGGTCGGGTGGTCCCCCTCGCCGGACGCCGCGTAGTCCGCACTCGCGGACAGGCGCACGCTCACGACGGTCTGGACCTGCGCGGCGTCGACCCTGCCTTCGTAGCTCTCGATGCCCGGGTCCAGCGAGACCACGACGAAGCCGCCCTCCGGCAGCGGGTAGTGGAAGCCCGGCTCGACCCACCAGCCGTTCGAGGCGCCGCGGCGCCACCCCCACTTGGCCAGCCCGAGGACGCTCCCGGACTTGAGGGTCGCGCCGTCGAAGCGCGTGATCCGGCCGCTCTCCAGCTCCTCCGCCGTGAAGTCCGCGACCGGCCGCGCGAGCTGCCGGAACGGCTGGAGGATCTCGTAGTCGGCGAAGACCTCGGCCCAGTCCGCGAGCCGGTCTCCCAGCATGACGGGGTGGGCCAGGCGGATCGACGCGTCGCCCGGCAGGTCGCGCCGGTCGTCCTCGACGTCGGCGACCGTGCGGTCCTCGGCCAGGCGGAAGCCGAAGCTGCCCGCGCCGGTCTCGGCCAGCCACACGAGCCGCCGGGCCAGGTGGCGCATCAGCGGGTGGCCCGAGAAGAACTCCTCGAACTCCGGCACCGTCCACGCGCGACCCGCCACCATGGCGTGTTCGAGCCGCCGCACCTGCTCCTTCGCGACCGTGCGGAGGTCCTTCTTCAACTGCGCGAACCGCTCGTAGGCGGCCTCGGCGGCCGCGGCGTCGTCTTCGGCGCCCGGTTTCGGCAGCCGCTTCAGCGGCGTGCCGTCCCCATCGGACACGAACGGTCGCAGCTCCTCGTCGAAGCCCACGGTGAACCGCCGCGGCCCGTAGTCGAGCACGAGGCTCGTCTCGCCGTCGAGCCCGAAGTCCGGCACGAGCCGGTCGGCGAGCTGCTCGGCGGTGAGCCCGAGGCGCTCGGCGACCACCTCGATCTGCCGTCCGGCCTCCTCCTTGAGCGCCTTGAACTCGACCTTCCGGGAGATGCCGTGGAGTGCGCGCAGGGAGGTCTCGGAGCCGATGGCGCCCAGGACCTCGAGTCCGGTGACGGCCCGCTTGTGCTGGCCCTGGCCGGGCCACCGGCGGACCAGCGCCGCGATCTTTGCGACGGTGTCGTCGTCGGCGAAGCGCGCGAGCTGCGTGAACGCCCATCCGTCCTTGGACGGCGCGCCGACGTCCGTCCACAGTTCGAACAGCTTCCAGGAGAAGCGCGTGAGCGAGGCCGGGTCGCAGGCCTCGGTGACGACCTCGACGCCCGCGTAGGGGAGCTGCGGGCTGTCGAGGGCCAGCACGGTGGTCAGATGCCCCACCGCTTCGGGGGGCAGCGCCGACTCCCGTCCCTTGAGGATCACCTGCGGCAGCATGGTCGGGGTCGCCCAGGCGGGCGGTCGGGGGATCCTGGCGTCGAGCGGGTCGAGCGGGTCGGTCGCGGCGAGCGCGCCGATCGCCTCGGCGGCGGCCTCGCCGTACGCCTTCGCGGCGGCCGTCACCGCCTCCGCGCCCTGCTCGGCGATCAGGTGCCGCAGTGCGACGGTGGCGGCGCGGCGCGCCGCGGCGTCGCCGCCGAGCGCATCCGGGACGAGCAGGAGCGCCGACGCGTCGGCGTGCCGGTCGAACCAGCGCTTCGCGACGGGTACCAGGGATTTCGACCGCGCGAGCCAGTCGGCGGCGATGCGGGCGACCGCCGGGCTCCGGATCGGCACGAGCACTTCGGCGAGTCCGCTGCGGCCCTTGGCGAGATCGGTGACCCGATCGGCGACCCGCGGCCCGAACCTGCCGAGGAGCCGCATGAGGTCCCTGCCGGCGGGGTGGCTGGCGGTGCCCTGCCACCGGTCGAGGAACGGCTCGGCGTCCTCGGCCTTCCCCCAGGAGAGGAACATCAGCAGGTGGTCGTACCCGGGGTGCTCCTCGAGGAACGCGAGGAGCTGTTTCGGCTTATCGGCGTCGTACCGCGTGTAGGGGTGGTCGTCGCCGACGGTCGCCCAGCGCCGCTCCTCGTCGGCGTCGGCCCAGACGACGCCGGTCTCGGATGCGGGGGCGAGGCCCTCGATCACGACTCCCTTGCGGCGCTTGCCCTTCCATGGCGGGGTGACCAGGAGCGGCGGCAGCGCGTCGGCGGGGGCGTCGGGCACCCTGTCCGAGGCGTCCAGCAGCGCGGCGACGGCTTCGCGCGTCCGCTCCCCGGCTTCGGGCAGCGCGGCGCCCAGCGCGGGGGAGGACCGGACGACGCCCGCGAGCCGCTCCCGCTCCGCCGGGCCGGCCTCGCCGGCGCGGGCGGCGACGGCCCGGAGCGTGCGGTGCGGGAACCGCTCCGCGGCCGCCATCACCGCGGTGAGCACCCCGGGCAGCGCCAGCCTGTCGACCAGGCAGCCGACGGCCTCGTCCGAGGGCAGCAGGCCGATCGCGGTCATGAGGGCGGCGCGGGCGGGCTTGGACATCCGCGCGAAGCGCCATTCCAGCAGGCTCGCCAGCACCGGGAGCGCGGCGGCCCCGAGGCCCTCGAGCAGCGGGGCGAGGTTGCGCTCGTCGATGCGGTCGGGGTTGACGCCGTGCCGCTCGACCAGCTCCTGGTGCAGCGGGTCGGCCGCGATGGACCACAGCATCCAGTCGTCGACGCGGCGGCGGTCGAAGTAGCCCGTGCCCGCCTCGAACGCCTCTCGGACCCAGTCGGCCTCGGTCGGCAGCAGGAGCGCCGCGCCGATGCGCCGCTCCGGGTCGGTGCGGCGCGCGCCGACCGCGGCGGCGGCCTCCCGGTACTCGGCCTCGGGGGCGGCCGCCAGGAGCGAGCGGAGGCGGTGGACCGCGGGCTGGGCGGCCAGCCAGCCCTCGGGCTGGTCCCAGTAGAGGTAGGTGCCGAGGTTGCCCTCCGCGATGGCGCGGTCGTCGGGGGCGAAGGAGCCGTTGCGGATCATCGCCGACTCGAGGACGGCGGCGGCGGCGAACGCGAGCCCGTGGACGGCGACCCAGGCGTCGAGGTGCCGCAGGCGGACGGCCGGGTCGATCGTGTTGTGCACCCGCCGGTGCGCCTCGGTGCTCTCCAGCAGGTGCATCACGGCGGCCGCGCCGACCGGGTCGGGCCGCCCCTCCAGGTGGGCGGTCATCGCCGCCGCGTACTTCTCGTTCGCCCGCCTGGCGAGGCCCGCGTCCAGCTGCGGGCGCTTCTCGGCGATCCGCCGGGCCACCGCTTCGGCCGCGCTCGGGTCGACCGCGGTGTCGAAGTCGGTGTTGGCGACGTCGCGCCCGCGCCGGGGCGGCACGTGCCGCCGCCACTTCGCGGGGAGGCTGAGCCGGTCTTCGTCGGGGCGGGGCGTCTCGGACTGTTCCATGCCGCGCAGCCTAGAGCGGCGGGCCGACACGCCGTCGCCCGCGCGTTCGAACAGTGATGGCGTTGAGCGCGTTGGCGACAGTCGGGACGGTCCGGGCCGCGGCGCGCGGCGGCCCGGGTCCCGCAGGCGGCGCCCGCCGACCCGATGGCAGCATTGACGCCGTGTCCGTCCAGTCCTCATCCGTCACCACCGCCCCGCCGGGCGGCGTCCTGGCCGCCCCGGTCGAGGCCGAGCGCGCGGCCCCGGCCGCGACGCCCGCCGAGACCGCCGAACCCGACCTCCCGTGGGTCACGATCGTGCACAACGACCCGGTCAACCTCATGAGCTACGTGTCGTACGTCTTCCGCAGCTACTTCGGGTTCACCGAGGACAAGGCCGAGCGGCTCATGCTCGACGTCCACCACAAGGGGCGCGCGGTCGTCTCCAGCGGCACCCGCGAGGCGATGGAGCGCGACGTGCAGGCCATGCACGGCTACGGCCTCTGGGCGACTCTGAGCCAGGACCGCTGATGGCCCGCCACTTCGAGCCCCGGCCCGGCGGCGGCGCCGCGATCACCTTCGAGCCGTTCGAGACCGCCCTCCTGCGCGACTGCGCCGAGCAGCTCCTCGACCTGCTCGGCCCCGAGGACGGGCCCGAGGACCCGCTCGCCTCGGCCCTGCGGCAGGGGCCCAGCGAGGCCCCCGAGGACCCGGCGCTGGCCCGGCTCCTGCCCGACGCCTACGGCGACCGCGACGACGAGGCGCGCGCCGCTTCGGCGGAGTTCCGCCGCTTCACCGAGAACGACCTGCGCGCCCGCAAGCGGTCCGACGCCCTCGCGGTGCTCGCCTCGCTCGACGAGGCCGAGCCGGCGGCGGGCTCCCGCGACGCGGACGTGCGCCTCGGCCCCGACCGGTGCCGCCAGTGGCTCGGCGCCCTCAACGACCTCCGGCTCACCCTCGCCTCCCGCCTGGGCATCGCCGCCGAGGGCGACGACCGCGCGCTCCTGAAGCTGCCCGACGACGACCCGCGCCAGGCCGCCGCGGCCGTCTACTTCTGGCTGACCTGGCTCCAGGACGACCTCGTCGAGGCGATGATGCGGTGAGGAGCGGACCGCCGCGGCCGACGGACCGGAACTCTCGGAACCACAGTGGCCAGAGTGGAATGACCTTGACGGATCCACCTGGGGCGCAACGGCTCGACGCACCCGATGCAACCGGTTGCGGCGTGTCCGCAGATGAAGTTCTGGTAACGAATTCGCCAATGGGGCCGGGCGTTTCCGCGTCGCGTCCGGCGCGGTCGCGCGCCTCGCCGTCCGATGTGACTAGCGCGCGCTACGTCGTCCCAGTTCAGGGCCCGCGCCGCACCCGGCGTGGAACCGGTTGCGCGCCGGGCGTCCGAGAGGTGTCGGATGCCCGGATTCAGAACGGAGTGTTTATCATTGCCCCATCCTCGCGCCGCAGGGTCCGGCCAGGGCGGACCCGTGGTCGCGGCTGACGCAGAGAGCGCTCACCTGTCGACGGGGCGCCGGCTCGGGGGACGCGAGAAGGGCTCTGCATCTGTTAGCCTCGATCGTGTCAAACGGCTCATCGTCGTATATAAGTCGTAATATTCACATAAGGCGATTCCATGGCTGAACGAGTAATCGATCCCGAAGCGCTCGAGGAGTACCGGGCGCTCATCCGCGAGCAGTTGGACCACCTCGACTCGATCATCCCCAAGCTCGAGAACGGTCAGAGCCTCGGCCGCGCGCCCGCCTTCGGGCAGATGGACGCGTCCCAGGCCGCCCACGAGAGCTACGCCCAGTTCCACCAGACGACCTGGGACAACCTCCAGGACCTCCGCGAGGCGCTGCACGGCATGATCACGACCCTCAACGACTCCGCCGAGCTGGCCGAGGAGTCCGACCAGGCCGCCGAGGACGAGATGAACCGGTATGAGTCGGCCCTCTGACGCCACCGCCCGCACCGGTCGCCGCCCGGGGCGGCGCCGGCCCGACACCTTCCCGCCGGCCGAGAGCGAGTAGCAGCCGATGTCCGAAGAAGAACCCGATTTCGAGCGCAAGGACTACGGCGACCTCTCCGAGGGCCAGTCCGGCGCCGACTACCAGACCGCCGCGAACGACCTGCGGGTCAGCCCGCAGTGCAGCCACGACTCGTGCACCAACAGCACCGAGGACCCCGCCGAGCCCGCGTGGGTCAAGCTCATGTCCGCGGTGCCGCAGGCGAACCAGATCAGCAGCCTCAAGGCCGCCCGCGAGGGCACCATGATGCTGCCGGAGGGCCAGACCATCCAGAGCATGGTCGCCTCGATCCGGCCCCAGCCCGAGGCCGATTACGCGCTCGACACCATCCGGGACGAGTGGATCGACTTCCGCGAGGACTTCATCACCATCGCCCCGAAGCTGGAGCAGGGCCTCACGACGCTCTCCGGCTTCTGGAAGGGCACCGACTTCGACGCCTTCGAGGAGCAGGCCGAGACGGTCCTGAAGAACTGCAAGACCATCGCGGGCGACATCGCGGGGGAGAACGGCGACGGCGGCGTCGTCAAGCTGCTCGACGACAAGCAGCTGGAGATCTACGACCAGCAGGGCGGCACCTCCTGCGTCTACCCCGCGCCCAAGTTCTACATGCAGGGCACCAGCTGCGGCTCGCACCAGATCCACATCCGCCCGCCGTTCTTCAAGAACTGCGAGATCCACAAGAACGACGAGATCAAGAAGGCCGTCGAACTGGCCGGCTTCGACCCCACCGTCATCGACGAGGTGCAGGAGGGGCGCGAGACCACCTACAACCGGTGGCTCGAGTACGTCAACGCCAACCCCGACTACGAGGAGGGCGGCGT
Organism: Glycomyces amatae; assembly: GCF_020991375.1. GTDB lineage: Bacteria > Actinomycetota > Actinomycetes > Mycobacteriales > Micromonosporaceae > Glycomyces > Glycomyces amatae. The sequence goes on from NZ_JAJLQZ010000005.1 coordinate 198,964, forward strand.
CAAGGGCGAGGCCCTGGCGAAGCAGAAGGCCGACGAGTTCGCCGACCGCCGCCTGATCTCCCTGGGCGCGCAGGGCTCCGAGCAGCTCGAGGAGGAGTCCGCCCGCGTCAACGAGGAGGTCACCGAGCGCCACTCCAACGCCGAGGCCCACGTCCAGGAGATCACCCCGGACGTCCGCAAGGGCGAGGCGACGACGTTCAACGACGGCGAGACCCCGCCGTTCGACAGCGGCGGCCTCGACATCGGCGACGGCGGCGGGATGCCCGACCTCGACGGGACCGGCGGCATCGACGGGATGCAGACGCCCGGCGAGCTCAAGTCCCTCAGCGGCGGCGGCCTCGACGGGACCGGCGGCGGCCCGGGCGGCGGGGGCCTGGACAGCACCAGGCCCACGATGCCGAACAGCGGGAGCCTCAACGGCCTCAACGACGAGAACCCGTTCGGCTCCAACATCCCCGACCCCGACAACGTCACCGGCGGCACCCTGAGCACGCCCAGCAGCAGCGAACTGCCGCCCGGGTCGAACCTCTCGGGCCTCAACGGGACGCCGCCCGGGGCGGACTACTCCGGGAGCGACCTCGCCGGCCTCGACGACAACCCCTGGAGCGCCGGGACCGACCCCGACGACATCTCCGGCGGCCTCGCGAGCGGCGGCGGCCTCGGCTCCCCGCCCGGCGGCATCAGCACGGGCGGCCTCAGCGGCGGCGGCCTGGGCGGCACCGGCGGCGGCACGCCCCCGAGCTCCTTCGGCGGGCCCGGCCTCGGCGGCACGACCGGCTACACGCCGCGCCGCGGCTCCACCTCCGGTCTCAACGGGCCGCGCAAGCTCGGCGGCACGGACGGCACCGGGCCGCGCAAGATCGGCGGCAAGCTCGACCCCGGCCGGACGACCTCGGGGCTCCCGGGCGGCTCGGGCAAGGGCGGCAGCCTCGGCGGCCCGCCCGGCTCGTCGGGCCGCGGCAGCGGCCTGAGCGGCCTGAGCGGCGGCTCCGGTTCCGGTTCCGGCTCGGGGGCCGGCCGCGGCCTCGGCGCGGGCGGGGTCGGCGCGGCCGGCGCCGCCGGAGCGGCCGGTGCCGGAGCGGGCAAGGGCGGCGTCTCCGGCGCCCACGGCATGATGGCGCCCGGCGTCGGGGCCGGCGCCCGGCGGGACGACGACCAGGAGTCCGAGCGCCAGTTCTGGATCGCCGAGGACGAGGACGTCTGGGGCGGCGGTCCCGAGGACGAAGAGGAAGACCCGTACGCGTAGGCCGACAGGCCCGGCGACACCGCCGGGCCCGGCCGCCGCAGCGCGAAGGCCGCCGACCGGAACCCCGGTCGGCGGCCTTCCACGTTGCGGCGCCTACCCCTTCGCCGCGGGCTGCGCCTCCTGCTCGACGTGGGGGTGGCGGCGCTCCAGAGAGGCGCCCTCCACGTCCACATCGGGCAGGATCCGGTCGAGCCACTTCGGCAGCCACCAGGCCTTGTCGCCCGCGAGGTGCATGAGCGCCGGGATGAGCAGCATCCGCACCACGAACGCGTCGACCAGGACGCCGAAGGCCATCGCGAAGCCGATCGGCCGGATCATCGCGCTGTGGGAGAACATGAACCCGCCGAACACGGCGATCATGATGATCGCCGCCGCGGTGACCACCGCGCGCCCGGCGTGCAGGCCCTGCACGACCGCGAGCCGCGCGGGCGCGCCGTGCGCGTACGCCTCCCGCATCCCCGAGCCCAGGAACAGCATGTAGTCCATCGCGAGTCCGAACAGGATGCCCACGAGCAGGGTGGGCAGGAAGTTCAGGATCGGGCCGGGGCTCTCCACGCCGAACACGTCGGCGAGCCAGCCCCACTGGTAGATCGCGACCACGCCGCCGAGCGCGGCGAAGTAGGACAGGATGAACCCGAAGGTCGCGATGACCGGCACGTAGATCGACCGGAACACCAGGATCAGGATGATCAGCGACAGGCCCACGACCACCAGGAGGTACAGCGGCAGCGCTTCGGCGAGCTTGTCGGAGATGTCGATGTTGCCGCTGGCCGAGCCCGCGACGCCGATGTCGTAGACCCCTTTGACGGGGGAGAGGTCCCGCAGCGTGTGCACCAGGTCCTCGGTGGACTCGCTGGTGGGCCCGTCCTCGGGCACGACCTGGAACGCGGCGACCGTGCCGTCCTCGTTGGCCCCGATGGGGGCCACCGCGACCACGTCGTCCTGCTCGAACAGGGCCTGGGCGATCGCGATCTGGTGGTCCACGATCGCGGCCTCGTCCGCCGAGGGCGGCAGGTCGGCGACCACCAGCAGCGGGCCGTTGACGCCCGCGCCGAAGGACTCGGACACGGTCTGGTAGGCCTGGTACTGCGTCGAGTCGTGCGCCTCGGTCGACCCGTCGGGCAGGTTCAGCCGCAGGTCGAGCGCGGGGATCGCGAGGACCAGCAGCCCGGCCACGCCGGCGACGACGATGCCGAGCGCGCCGAGCACCGTGAACTGCCGCGGCTCCTTCGCCGCCTTCGCGGGCCTCGCGCCCCCGGCGACGGCGGCCCGGTCCTTCCGGCCCAGGACCCGCTTCCCGACGAGCGCGAGCAGCGCCGGGGTGAGCGTCACGGCCACCAGGACGGCGACGACGATGCACATCGCGCCGACGGTGCCCATGAGGCCGAGGAAGGGGATGCCGGTGACGTTGAGCGCCAGCAGCGCGATCACCACGGTCGCCCCGGCGAACACCACGGCGTTGCCGGAGGTGCCGTTCGCGAGCGGGATCGACTCCTCCAGGTCGTAGCCGTCCTTGAGCTGGCGGCGGTGGCGGTTGATGATGAACAGCGAGTAGTCGATGCCCACGGCCAGGCCCAGCATGATGCCGAGGATCGGCGTCACCGACGCCATCTCGACCGCGCCCGACAGCGACATCGCGAACAGCGCGCCGACCCCGACGCCCACGAGCGCGTTGACGAGCGGCAGCCCGGCCCCGATGAGGGTGCCCAGCATGACGATGAGGACCACCGCGGCCACGACCAGGCCGACGACCTCGCCGACGCCGAAGACGTCCGGGACGCCCCCGGCGATCTCGGTGGAGTAGTCGACCTGGACGCCCTCGATGTCCGCGTCGTCGAACACGCCCGTCAGGCCCGACTTGGTCTCGTCGGAGAGCGCCATGGAGTCGTCGCTGAACTGCACCTGCGCGACCGCCGCGGTCCCGTCCTCGGAGACGACGCGGATCTCCGCGGCCGTCGCCATCAGGGCCGCGCCCTGCTCGAGTGCGGCCTGCTGCTCCTGGATCGCCGCGAACCCGGCGTCGAGCTCGGCCTGCTGCGCGTCGAGCTCGGCCCGGGCCTGCTCGATCGTGCCGGCCTCCTCGGCGGCCGCGCGGGCCGCGTCGAGCTCCGCCTGCGCGGCCTCCAGCTCGGCCAGTCCGGCCTCGAGCTCGGCCGCCCCCGAGGCCATCGCCTCGGCCTGGGCGGCCTGCTCGAACGGGTCGACGACGCCCTCGACCCCCTCGACCTCGGCCGCCTCGTCCAGGGCCGCGCCGATCGCCTCCTGCTGCTCGGGCGTGAAGGCGCCGTCCTCGGCCTGGAAGACGATGGTGCCCGACCCGCCCGAGGCCTCGGGGAACTCCTCGGCGAGCCGGTCGGTCACCTCCGAGGTCGGCGTGTCGGGGATGGTGAAGGCGGTGGCGAGCGTCCCGCCCCCGAGCGCGTAGGCGGCGCCCGCGGCGGCGAGTACGAGCACCCACACCGCGATCACCGTCTTCGCGCGCCGGGCGGCGGCGCGTCCTATCCGGAACAGCAGTTCGGCCATGGCAGTCCTTCGGGTGTTGTGGACGGATTCTTGGAGTCGGCGCTAGACGGCGGCGTGGCCGTTTCGCACCTTGTCGAGCAGGCGGTCCAGGAGCTCGCGCCACACGCGGTGGGAGTGCTCGTCGACCACGGCGCCGGTGGCGTCGTACCAGTGGCGGTGGACCACGATGAGGCCGCTCGCGACCGAGGCGACCAGCAGGTGCACGCTCAGCTCGTCGGCCTCGGGGCGGCGCTCGGCGATCTGGCCCACCAGGAGCGTGCACAGCTCGGTGAACGCGCCCAGGAGCATGGCGGCCGAGCGCGGCGGGGGCGGGTCCTGGACACCGCCGAAGACCCGCGTCAGGTACGCCATCGGCTCGACGAGCTCGATGTCGCGCAGGGTGGCGGCGAGCTCGTCCAGGATCGAGGCGCCCTCGCCCGCGGCGGAGCCGAGGGCGACCTGCTCGAACAGGCCGCCCAGGAGTTCGCCGCAGACGATGATGAGGAGGTCGTCGAGGGTCGCGAAGTGGTTGAAGACGGTGCGCCGCGAGACGCCCGCCCGCTCCGCCAACTCCTCGACGGTGAAGTCCGTGCTCTCGGTCTCCCGCATGAGCGCGGCCGCCGCGTCGATGATCGCGCGGTGGCGCCGCTCCCGCAGCAGCGAGCGGCGGTCGGTGGTCGGCGGAGTCGGCGGCACGGGGCCACCCTACCCACTCGGTGCACTCAGTGCAAATTGTTCACCGGTCGTTCGCCGTGACGCCTCCCGCAGGCCCGCCGCCGGGGCCTTGCGCGACCGCACGCGGGTTATGTAAATTGAAGAAATTAAATATCACGATCATCGATGCCCCTGGCCCCGAACGATCGTGGTCCCCTCCGTACGAAGGAGCGACGCATGACCCTGTCCGCACCCGCCGCCCGAAGACGACCGGCGCTCGCCGGCCGCTCCCGCCTGCTCCTCGCGATCGCCGTGGTCGCGATCGGGGCGCTGGTGGCCGCCTCCCTCACCGTCTGGAACAGCGCCAAGGCCCAGGCGTTCGAGACGGGCGTCTGGTACAACATCGAGTCGCGCCATTCCGGGCTGGTGCTGGGGATCCGGGCGGCCTCGACGGCCAACGGGGCCGAGCTGGTCCAGTGGGACTCGAACGGCTCGACCGATCAGCAGTTCCGGTTCCTGGACTCCGGCGGCGGCTACTACCGTATTCAGGCCCGGCACTCGAATAAGGTCCTGGACGTCGCCTCGGGGAGCACCGCTGACGGGGCGCTGGTCCAGCAGTGGGGCGACGCCAACAGCACGAACCAGCAGTGGCGGGTCACCGAGTCGGGCGGGTACGCGACGTTCGTCAACCGGGCTTCGGGTAAGGCGCTGGACGTGTGGGAGTGGTCGACGGCCAAGGGCGGCCGGATCTCCCAGTACGCGCCCACCGGCGGCACCAACCAGCAGTGGGAGCTCAACGAAGTGGGCGGCGGCGGCCCCGGCGGCGTCGGCGACCTCGTGGGCTTCGCCGAGGGCACCACCGGCGGCCAGGGCGGCACCACCGTCACCGTCACGAACCAGGCCGACCTCGAGGACTACGCCAACGCCCCGGGCGCCTACGTCATCAGGGTCGCGGCCGCGATCAACATCAGCCCCAAGGGCAAGGAGATCCGGGTCGGCTCGAACAAGACCATCATCGGCGTCGGGACCTCCGGCCACATCGTGGGCGGCGGGTTCTTCCTCGGCGAGGGCACGAACAACGTCATCATCCGCAACCTCACGATCCGCGACACCCTCATGCCCGAGGACGACCCGGACGACAAGGACTACGACTACGACGGCATCCAGATGGACACCGCCAGCAACGTCTGGATCGACCACAACCGCATCTACAACATGAACGACGGCCTCATCGACTCGCGCAAGGACACCACGAACCTCACGGTCTCCTGGAACGAGATGGGCCCGGGCAACAAGTCGTTCGGCATCGGCTGGACCGAGAACGTCACGGCCCGGATCACCATCCACCATAACTGGATCCACGGCACCAACCAGCGCAACCCGAGCACCGACAACGTCCAGTACGCCCACCTCTACAACAACTACCTCCAGGACGTCTCCGGCTACGGGAACTACTCCCGCGGCCACACGAAGATGGTCCTGGAGAACTCCTACTTCGACAACGTCAACGACCCCTGGTACCCGGACTCGACCGCGCAGCTGCGCCAGAGCGGCAGCATCTGCGTCGACTGCACCGGCGACCGGATCACCAGCGGCTCGGCCTTCGACCCGTCGGACTTCTACGACTACAGCCTCGACCCGGCGAGCGGGCTCCCCGCCCTGCTCGACGCCTCCGCCGGGCCGCAGGCCTGGCTCGGGGTCTGACCGGACGCCGGCCCCCGGAGGCGAACCGGGCCTCCGGGGGTCCTCACGTACCGGGACCGGCGGTTGACATGGCGTTATGTACCGGTAAAGTGCTGGAGGTTCGCACCCGCCGCCAGCGCCGCTAAGGAACCGCCCATGTCCCAGCCACACCGCTCCTCCCTGCCGATCCCCGACGTGGTGATCGCCGACGAGTTCTGGTCCCCGCGCCGGGAGACCGTGCGCGCCGAGACCCTCCCGCACCAAGAGGAGCGCCTGCGCGACGGCGGCCAGTTCGCGGCCCTGCGCTTCGAGTGGCGGCCGGACCCCCACGACGACCGGGAGCGGTTCCCGATCTTCTGGGAGTCCGACGTCGCCAAGTGGATCGAGGCCGCCGGGTACGCGCTCGCATCCAGGCCCGACCCCGGGCTCGAGGCGGCCGTGGACGAGGCGATCGCGCTGCTCGCCGGAGCCCAGCAGGACGACGGCTACCTCAACGCGTACTTCACCGCGATCAAGCCCGGGAAGCGCTTCACCGACCTGCGCGACGCCCACGAGCTGTACTGCGCGGGCCACCTCATCGAGGCGGCCGTGGCCCACTTCCAGGCCACCGGCAAGACCTCCCTCCTCGACGTCGTCCGCCGCTACGCCGACCTCATCGACCGCGAGTTCGGGCCCGGCGGCTCCTGCGAGGGCGGCTACTGCGGCCACCAGGAGATCGAGCTCGCCCTCGTGAAGCTGTTCCGCGCCACCGGGGAGCGCCGCTACCTCGACCTGTCGCTGCGCCTGCTCGACAACCGCGGCAAGGCGCCGTTCTACTTCGACGAGGAGGCGCGCGAGCGCGGCGATGCGGGCTACTTCGGCGGCCAGGGGTCGGTCGTCCGCGCGGACCGGCGCTCGCGCGAGTACAACCAGTCGCACGCGCCGGTGCGCGAGCAGACCGAGGCCGTGGGCCACTCGGTGCGCGCCATGTACCAGTACGCGGCCATGGCCGACCTCGCGCTCGAACTGGGGGACCAGGGCCTGCGCGAAGCGTGCGAGCGCCTGTGGCGCGACCTGGTCGGCACCAAGCTCTACGTCACCGGCGGCATCGGCGCCGACCCCTCCATCGAGGGCTTCGGCCCGGCCTTCCACCTGCCCGACGGGGACGGCTACGCCGAGACCTGCGCCGCGATCGGCCTGGTCTTCTGGGCCCACCGCATGATGCTCCTGACCGGCGAGGCGACCTACGCGGACGTGCTGGAGCGGGCGCTGTACAACGGCGTGCTCTCCGGCGTCTCGGCCGACGGCACCGCGTACTTCTACGGCAACCCGCTCGCCAGCGACGGCACCGTCGAGCGCAGCGACTGGTTCGACTGCGCCTGCTGCCCGCCCAACCTGGCGCGGCTGCTGACCTCGCTCGAGGAGTACGTCTACGTCGCCGACGACGCGGGCCTGGCGGTGAACCTGTACGTCTCCGGCACCGCCCGCTTCACCCGCGAGGGCCGGCACGCCTCGGTGACCCAGCGCTCCGCCTACCCGTGGGACGGCGCCGTGGCGCTCACCGTCGGCGGTGAGGCGCCCCTGGCGTTCGCGCTGCGCCTCCGCATCCCCGAATGGACCACCGGCGAGCCCGCGATCGCGGTCAACGGCGAGCCCGCCTCCTTCGCGGTCGAGCGGGGCTACGCCGTCCTCGACCGCACCTGGGCCCCCGGCGACCGCGTCGACCTGGTGCTGCCGATGGCACCGGTGCTGGTCCGCGCCGATCCCCGCGTGGCCGCCGCCCACGGCAAGGTCGCGCTCCAGAAGGGACCGATCGTCCACTGCGTCGAGGAGGTCGACAACGCGGCCCCGGTGCCGCACCTGGTGATCGCACGCGACGGCGAGCCCGCGGTGGAGCACCGCGACGGGCTCGACCGGATCACCGTCGCCGGCGCGGTCGACGCGCCCGCCGCGGGCGGCCTCTACCGCACCGGGACTACCGCCTTGCGGCCCACCGAGGTCCGCACTGTGCCCTACTTCGCGTGGGCCAACCGCGGCAAGGGCACCATGGCCGTCTGGGTCCGCGAGGCCCCCTGACCACCGGCCGAGCGGCCTCCGTCCGGACCGGACGGAGGCCGTTTTCCGTCGCGTTCTCGTTAGATATCGAAGATATTGACTACGTCGATGCGTGATGTTACCCTTCACATCACGCATTTCGGCTCTCCCTCCCTCTTGGAGTGACCATGTCCTCGAACTCCCGTCCCCCACACCTGTCGCGCCGCGGCCTGCTCACCGCGGCCGCCGCGATCCCCCTGGCCGCCGCCGTCCCGGCACCCGCGGCGGCCCAGACCGCCTACACCGGATACCTCATGGCCCACTTCATCGGCGAGGGCACCGGCGGCGAGCAGATCTACCTCTCCCACTCCGACGACGGCCTCAACTGGACCGACCTCAACCGCGGGCAGATCGTCCTGCGCACCCCCATCGGCACCCGCGGCGTGCGCGACCCGATCATCGTGCGCTCCCCGGCCGGGAACCGTTACTGGATCGTCGCCACCGACCTCCACATCGGATCGGGCACCTCCTGGAACGACGCCGCCAACAACGGCAGCCGCAGCCTCGTCGTGTGGGAGTCCGCCGACCTCGTCAACTGGTCGATCCCGTGGCTGCTCGGCGTCGCGAACGCGATCGGCGACGCGGGCGACGCCTGGGCCCCCGAGGCGATCTGGGACGCCGCCGCCGGGAACTTCCTGCTCTACTGGGCCACGAACTCCACCCTGAACGGCATCAAGAAGCACCGCATCTGGTCCGCCCGCACCTCCGACTTCCGCTCCATCAGCGCTCCGCAGGTCTACGTCAACCCGGCCGGCACCGAGGGCATCATCGACACCCAGATCGTCGAGGCCAACACCGGCGGCTGGCGCTACTACCGCGCCTCCAAGGCCACCCAGATCGTCATCGAGGGCGCGAACTCGCTCACCGGCTCCTGGACCCGGCTCGGCGACCTCGCGAACCTCACCGGCAGCGGCGTCGAAGGCCCCATGTGGGCCAAGTTCAACGACCGCGCCGAATGGGCCCTGTGGCTCGACCAGTACGCCACCGGCCGCGGCTACATGCCCGTCCTCACCACCAATCCCGCGAACGTCGGGGGCTACCGCAAGACCACCGGCTACGGCCTCGGATCGAACCTCAAGCGCCACGGCTTCATCCTCAACCTCACCTCGGCCGAGGAGTCCCGCGTCCTCTCGCGCTACCGGAACCCGGTGTTCAACCGCCTCCAGTCCTACAACTACCAGGACCGCTACGTCCGCCACTACAACATGGACGTGCGCATCGACCCCAGCGTCAGCCCCGGCGCCGACGCCCAGTTCCGACTCGTCCCCGGCCTCGCCTCCTCCTCCGGGCACGTCTCGATCGAGTCGGTCAACTTCCCCGGGCACTTCCTGCGGCACACCGACTACGACTTCGCGCTCGTCGCGAACGACGGCTCGTCCCAGTTCGCGCAGGACGCCACCTTCCGCCAGGTCGCCGGACTCGCCAACTCCTCGTGGAGCTCGTTCCAGTCCTACAACTTCACCGACCGCTACATCCGCCACTACGGCTACAGCCTGCGGCTGGATCCCGTCAGCACCGCCACCGAACGGTCGGACGCCACCTTCCGCGTCACCACCTGACCCGCGCCGGGCCGCGGAGGCCCGCCCGCCGCGGCCCGCCCGCACTCCCTCACCGAAAGGCCCGATCGTGCTCTCACGCCGACGCCTCCTCGCCACCGCCACGGCCGCCGCCGCGGTCCCCTTCGCCGGCGCCTCCACGTTCCTCTGCGCGAGCCCGGCTGCCGCGCAGGCGAACGCCGCCTACGCCATGTCCTACTTCAAAGAGTCCCCGAACGAGACCGACGACAGCTACGCGCTCCACCTCGCCGTCAGCGCCGACGGCCTCCAGTGGACCCCGCTCAACCAGAACGACCCCGTCGCCGTCCCGACCGCGGGCACGGGCGGCCTGCGCGACCCGTTCATCCTGCGCAAGCGGACCGGCGGCTTCGTGGTCCTCGCGACCGACCTCAAAGGACGCGTCTTCAACCTGAACAACCAGTACCTGCACGCCTGGGACTCGACCGACCTGCGCAGCTTCACCGGCTACCGGCGCATCAGGGTCCACGGCATGGCCACCCACTCGTGGGCGCCGACCGCGTTCTGGGACCCCTCGCGCGGCCAGTACGGCGTCGTCTACTCCGCCTACAACGGCACCCGCGACGTGCTCCTGGTCAACTACACGGCCGACTTCGTGAACATGGGCTCGCCGCAGGTCTTCTTCGACCCCGGCTTCAACGTCCTCGACGGCGACGTCCTCGCCCACGACGGCGCGTTCTACCTGGCCTACAAGAACATGGACAACGGCTACCTGTACGTCGCCCGCTCGACCACCGGGGCGCCGAACTCCTTCACCACCCTCACCTCGGGCCTGCGCCAAGGCGGCGCCATCGAGGCGCCGATCCTGGTGAAGTCCAACTCCGCCAACGCGTTCTGGCTGTGGGGCGACTCGTTCTCGCCGTCCAACGCCGTCTTCTACGCCTGGCAATCCTCCAACCTCGCCGGGAACTCCTGGTCGGCGCTCGACCAGCGCGCCTACACCGCGCCGATGAGCAGCAAGCACGCCGGGATCGTCCCCATCACCGAGGCCGAGCGCGCCGCGCTCGTCTCCCGCTGGGGCGCGCCGCAGTGGAACCGGCTCAAGTCCTACAACTTCCCCGACCGGTTCGTCCGCCACGCCGCCAACGTCGCCAGGATCGACCCGTTCCCGATGGAGCCGCCCGCCGACCAGCAGTGGCGCCTGCGCCCCGGCCTCGCCGACGCCTCCGGCGTCTCCTTCGAGTCGGTGAACTACCCCGGCCGCTACCTGCGGCACGTCGACTACGCGGTCGGCCTGGTGCAGAACGACGGCTCGACCCAGTTCGCGCAGGACGCGACCTTCCACCGCACCGCCGGCCTCGCCGACGGCGCGTGGGCCTCGTTCCGCTCCCACAACTTCCCCGACCGGTACCTGCGCCACTCCGGCTACGTCCTGCGCATCGACCCCGTCGCCACGGCCACCGACCGCGCCGACGCCACCTTCCAAGTCACCTACTAGGACCACATTCCCGGGCGGCCCCACCGCCGCCCGACGGCGCCTGCCCGCCGCCCGGCGGGCGGGCGCCCCGGCACCCCAGGAGCAACCATGCAGTCCACACCCGTCAACCGCCGCAGACTCTTCCAGACCGCCGGAGCGGCCGCCGTCGCCGCGGCCGTCCCCGTCGGCGGCGCCGCCCACGCCGCACTGGCCCCGGCCCGGCCCGACCAGGGCGTCGCCGCCTACGCGTTCGACCTCGGCAAGGTCCGCCTCACCAGCGGGCGCTGGATGGCCAACCAGTCCCGCACGCTCGCGTACCTCCACGACGTGGACGTCAACCGCCTGCTCTACAACTTCCGCGCCAACCACGGCCTCTCGACCGGCGGCGCGGCCGCCACCGGCGGCTGGGAGGCGCCGACGTTCCCCTTCCGCACCCACTCCCAGGGCCACTTCCTCACCGCCTGGGCCCAGGCGTGGGCCGTCCTCGGCGACACCGACGCCCGCGACAAGGCCAATTACATGGTCGCCGAGCTCGCCGAATGCCAGGCGAACAACGCCGCCCGCGGCTTCAACACCGGCTACCTCTCCGGCTTCCCCGAATCCGAGTTCACCGCCCTCGAGGGCGGCTCCCTCTCCAACGGGAACGTGCCCTACTACGCCCTGCACAAGACCCTCGCCGGCCTGCTCGACGTGTGGCGCCTCATCGGCTCCACCCAGGCCCGCGACGTCCTCCTGGCCTTCGCCGGCTGGGTCGACTGGCGCACCGGCCGCCTCTCCTCCTCCCAGATGCAGACGGTGCTGCGCACCGAGTTCGGCGGCATGAACGCCGTCCTCACCGACCTCTACCAGCAGCACGGCGACGCCCGCTGGCTCGCCGCCGCGCAGCGGTTCGACCACGCCGCCGTCTTCGACCCCCTCGCCGCCGGCACCGACCGCCTCAACGGCCTCCATGCGAACACCCAGGTGCCCAAGTGGATCGGCGCCGCCCGCGAGTACAAGGCCACCGGCACCGCGCGGTACCGGACCATCGCGACGAACGCCTGGGAGTTCGTGGTCGACGCCCACACCTACGCCATCGGCGGCAACAGCCAGGCCGAGCACTTCCGCGCCCCCGACGCCATCGCCTCGCACCTCACCAACGACACGTGCGAGGGGTGCAACACCTACAACATGCTCAAGCTGACCCGCGAACTGTGGCTGCTGGAGCCCGAGAACGCCGCCTACTTCGACTACTACGAGCAGGCCCTGCTCAACCACCTCATCGGCTGGCAGAACCCGAACGACGCCCACGGGCACATCACCTACTTCACGCCCCTGCGCCCCGGCGGGCGCCGCGGCGTCGGACCCGCCTGGGGCGGCGGCACCTGGAGCACCGACTACAACTCGTTCTGGTGCTGCCAGGGCACGGGCATCGAGACCTTCACCAAACTGCCCGACTCCGTCTACGCCTACAGCGGCACCACCCTGTGGGTCAACCTCTTCACGCCCTCGGTCCTCACCTGGTCCGAACGGGGCCTCACCGTCACCCAGACCACCGCCTACCCCGCGAGCGACACGACCACCCTCGCGGTGACCGGTTCGGCGAGCGGCTCCTGGACCATGCGCGTCCGCATCCCCGCCTGGACCCAGGGAGCCGAGATCAGGGTCAACGGGCAGCTCCAGTCGGTCGCCGCCGCGCCCGGCACGTACGCCGCCCTCACCCGGACCTGGGCCTCCGGGGACACGGTCACCGTCAAGCTCCCCATGCGGGTGGTCATGCGGGCGGCCAACGACGACGAGAACGTCTCGGCCGTCGTCTACGGGCCCGCCGTCCTCTCGGGCGACTACGGGAACACCGCCCTGAGCGCCCTCCCGGTGCTCGAGACCGCCTCGATCCAGCGCACCAGCACCACCGCGCTCGCCTTCACGGCCACCGCGAACGGCGCCCAGGTGAACCTCGGCCCGTTCTACGACGCCCACGGCCACAACTACACCGTCTACTGGAACGCCGACGGCGAGGGCGGCTCGACCGCCGGCCCGGCCTTCCGGCTGTTCAACGCCGCCAGCGGCATGGTCCTGGGCGTCCAGGACATGTCCACCGCCGACGGCGGCCGGGCCCTCCAGTGGGGCGACACCGGCACCGCCGACCACCGGTGGGAACTGGTCGTCGACGGCGGTTCGGTGAAGTTCCGCAACGCCAACAGCGGCAAGGTCCTCGGTGTCCAGGACATGTCCACCGCCGAGGGCGCCGCGGTGCTCCAGTGGTCCGACAACGGCACCGACGACCACTTGTGGACCGTCACCGACCAGGGCGACGGCACGCACGAGATCGTGAACGGCAACAGCGGCAGGCTGCTGGGGATCGCCGGGAACGCCGCCTCCCAGGGCGCCCTGGCGGTGCAGACCGCCGACGACGGCACCGGCGACAACCGCTGGCGGTTCGTGCCCGACGGGGCCCGGCGCCTCCAGAACCTGCGCAGCGGCATGGTCCTGGGCGTCCAGGACATGTCCATGGCCGACGGCGGCCTGGCGCTCCAGTGGGGCGACACGGGCACCGCCGACCACCTGTGGACCGCCGTGACCGACACCGGCGGCTACTTCCGGCTCCGCAACACCAACAGCGGCAAGGTCCTCGGCGTCGAGAACGCCTCCACCGCCGCCGGGGCGCGCGTCCTGCAATGGTCCGACAACGGCACGGCCGACCACAAATGGCGGCTGCGCTACGGCGACGACGGCTACTTCCGCATCCAGTGCGCCAACGGCGGCAAGGTGATCGGGGTGCAGAACGCCTCGACCGCCCAGGGCGCGCAGGTCGTCGTGTGGGACGACAACGGCGCCGACGACCACCTGTGGCGCTTCCTCTGAAAGACGCGGTGAGCGGCCCGGCGTCCCGGGCCGCTCGCCGCGGCCGGGGAATCGCCGACGGCCGCCCGCCGGCTCAGCCGGCGAGCTTCGCGACCACCGCCGCGAGGGAGTCGGCCTGCCCGACGTTGCCCGCGAAGACGACGTAGGGGACGCCCACGGCCGGGCCGGTCTCGGGCCGCCACAGGGACACGATGCCCGGGAGCATGGGCCCGACGACGGTGGCGCGCCGGATGCGCAGCGCCTCGGAGGCCACGTCGGAGGAGGTGATGCCGCCCTTGGCGACCACGAACCGCGGCGGCGCGAGCTCGAGCACGCGGGCGACGAGGTCCACCACGCCGCCGGAGACCCGCCGGGCGATGTCGAGGCTCTCCTCGGCGGTGGCGCCGGTGACGAGTTCGCGCGTGGTGTGGACGATGACGGTGCCCTCCTCGAGGGCCCGCGCGACCGCCTCGGCCCGCTCGGCGAGGTGCGCCTCGCGGCGGTCGCCGATGAGGCGCCGCACGTCGAGCTCGACGGTGGCCGTGCCGGGCCGCGCCTCGCGGAGCGCCGCGAGCTGCGCGGTGGTCAGCGGCACGTGGCTGCCGACCACGACCAGGCCGCCGCGCTCGTGCGCGAGCGCGATGTCGCCGGCCTCGACCGGCTCGGCGATCTCCTGCCCGATGTGGGCCCTCACGTAGGGCGGGCCCACGCGCAGCAGTGTCCCGACGCCCTCCTTCTCGATGCGGTGCAAGGCGATCGCGACGACGCGCAGGTCGGTCTCCTCGACCGCGTCGACCGCGGCGACGGTCCCGGCCGGGAGCGCGCGGAGCGCCTCGGCGACCGCTTCGGGCCCCTGGCGGATCACGTCGAGCGCGAGCGCGGCGACCTCGGCCGCCCCCACGCGCCCGCCGGTCTTCTCCTCGACCCACTCGCGCAGGTCCGAGGAGCGGAAGCCGAAGGTGGCGTCCCGCGCGAAGGGCGTCTCGCCCACCGGCGTCGCCTCGCCGTCGACCGCCCAGTAGTGGACGCCGTCCACGGTGATCCGCCCGGCCTCGGGGAACGCGGGCACGAGCAGCGTGAGGGCGGGGGCGCGCCCGCCGTGCGCGGCGATCGCCTCGGCGAGCACGTCGGTCTCGAGCGGGAAGTGGCCGCGCAGGGTCGAGTCGGAGCGGGAGACGAAGGTGAGGCGCTTGCCCGCGCGCCCGGCGGCGTCGAGGGCCGCGGCGACGACCTCGCGGTTGCGGGCCGCGGCGGTGCCCTCGTCGAAGGAGCGCGTGTTGGTGAGGACGTAGACCGCGGGGGCGCCGGTCGCGAGGGCCCAGTCGAGGTCCTCGGCCTCCCAGCGGGTGAGCACCGGGAGCCCGGCGACGGACTGGGTGCCGGTCGGGTCGTCGTCGAGGACGACCAGGACGGCGTCGGGGTCGGCTTCGGCCCGCACCTCGGCGGCGGTGGTCGCCGCGGGGTCGGGCACGGGCGCGAGCAGCGTCTCGATGCGCACGGGAGCTCCTTCGTCCACGATCGGGAATCTCGGATATCAGATATCTGATATCACACGTCGGCCATCATGCCTCGGCATCCCGCCGTTGTCAAGCGGCCGCCCCGGCCGGGGCCCGGTCCGCGAATTCGCGGACCGGCGTGCAACCCCGGGGCGTATTCGATACGTATTTACATGTAACGATCCCTTGGTCCTGATCCCCGCCCCGTGTCCACCGTCGCCCACGCGACGATCGCAATCAGGAGAGTGCATGACCGTTCGACGACTGAAGAGGACCGCCCAGGCCGCCGCCACGCTCGCGGCCTCGATCTTCTTCGTGATGGCGCTGGCCCCGAGCCCGGCCCAGGCCCAGAACAACTACCACGCCTGGGTGTGGGCCCAGAACCCCGCGGGCACCTACAACGCGGGCGTCGCGGAGATCCGCAGCTACGGCGAGAACATCCTGGTCGAGGACTTCCACCCCGACGGCTGGGGCGTCCGCGCCCAGCTCCAGACGCTCGAGTGGGCCCCCGAGGGGTACCGCTACTGGAAGAACCACGGCGGCGTCTGCTTCGACGACACCAGCCGGGGCAACACCGCCCGCGGCGCCACCGTCTGCGACCGCAACGTCGCCGAGGGCCAGGAGTTCCGGGTCCACATCTGGGCCTCGCAGAGCGGCTCCACCAAGTGGCACCACTACAGCCCGTCGATCCCCGCCTGATCCCCTGAGCCGCTGAGCCGGGCCGCCTCCGCGGCCGGCTCAGCGGCGGGCGTGGACGTGGGCGACCAGGTCGCCGCGGGTCTGGTCCATGTGGCTCGCCATCGCGTCGCGCGCCGCGAGCGGGTCGCCCGAGGCGATCGCGGCGACCACCGCCTCGTGCTCGGCGATCGCGTGCTCGCGGATCTCGGACACCGCGCTCGTCTCGCTGCGCGTCTCGGCGAGCATCGCCGTCAGCGGCAGCAGCGCCGCCACCAGGATCCGGTTGTCGGCCGCCCGCAGGATCACCTCGTGGAACTCCAGATCGGCCTCCGCGAACGCGGCCACGTCGGTCCGCTCGTGCGCCGCCCGCATCCGCTCCACCTCGCGGCGCATGGCGTCGACGTCGGCCTCGGAGCGCCGCGCGGCCGCGAGCTGCGCCGCGCCGGTCTCGATCATCATGCGCACCTCCAGCAGCTCCAGCGACGAGCGCTCGCGCTCGCCCGCGCTGCGCGCGTGCCGCACCACCGCCTCGAGCCCCGACCACTCCGCGACCGGCGCCACCCGGTGCCGCCTGCCGGGCACCTGCACGATGACCCCCTGGGCCTGGAGGAGCCGCACCGCCTCGCGCAGCGTCAGGCGCGAGACCCCCAGCTCCTCGGCGAGCACCCCTTCGGGAGGCAGCGCCTCGCCGGTGCGGATGGCGCCCTGGATGATGGCGTCGAGCACCCGCTCGACCACCTCGTGCGTCCTCGACGCTCGCGCCATCGCGTTCCTCCCCGCTGTCCGGTCAGGGTAAGCCAGTTCCGGCGCCGGTCCGCGCCCGCATCCCGCGTCAGCGCCCCGGCGAGAGCGGCAGCGGCAGCCACCGCAGGTCCCCGGCGGTGTACAGGGCCGCCGGGCGCCCGCCGTCCTTCGTGGTGGTCCTGCCCGTGGGCTCCAGGAAGCCGCGGACCTTGGTGACCTTGCGGTGGAAGTTCCCCGGGTCCAGCCTGGTCTGCCACACGATCTCGTAGACGCGGCGCAGCTCGGCGACGGTGAACTCCTTGGCGCAGAACGCCGTCGCGGCCGTCGTGTACTCCAGGCGCCGCCTCGCGTGCTCCACCGCGCTGCCGAGGATGCGCGAGTGGTCGAAGGCCAGGGGCTCCCCGAGGGCCCGGTCGACCGGGACCCACTCGGTCGCGGCCGCGTCGCCGCCCGCGCGCGCCCGCGGCGGGTTCGGCACCAGCGCGGCGAAGGCGGCGCTGACGACCCGGCCGCGGGGGTCGCGCCCGGGCTCGGAGTAGACGCCGATGTGCTCCAGGAAGGACTCGCCGGCGGGGAATCCGGTCTCCTCGTGGAGCTCGCGCGCCGCCGCGTCCTCGAGCGTCTCGCCGTCCTCGAGGAACCCGCCGGGCAGCGCGAGCCGCCCCTTGAAGGGCTCGTTGGCGCGCCGGATGAGCAGCACGGCGAGCCCGCCGCCGCGGATGGTCAGGATCGCCACGTCCGCCGCCACGAAACTCATCGGAGTCGTACTGTCGCCCAACGTGCTCCCCCTTATTGATGACTTGACAATAAAAACGCCTCGGCCTAGGCTGTTCTTGTTGTCTCTAAAACAATAAACGTCGACAGTATAGACGAAGTTTTGTCGGCTACCCGACAGAACCCTCACTCCCCGAAGCATTCAGCCTCGCGCGACCACCCCTGGAGTCCCCATGAACGACCTCCCGACCGCAGTCCTCGCCACCCCCATCGACGTCGAGCGCCAGGCCGTGCTCGAACTCCTCGCGGAGAGCGAGCTCATCGACCGACATCGGGACGGGATCGCCTACCGCACCGCCGAGTTCGCCGGGCGCCACGGCACCTGGAACCTGGTGCTCGCCATGACCGGCCGCGGCAACGAGCGGGCGGCCGCCGCCGTCGAGCACGCCCTCGCGGCCTGGCGCCCGCAGCTGCTCGTCCTCTGCGGCGTCGCGGGCGGCCTGCGCGACGCCCAGGTCGGCGACGTCGTGGCCGCCACCAAGGTCTACGGGTACGAGCCCGGACAGGACACCGACGCGGGGCTCCTCCCGCGCCCCGAGTCCCTCCCCACCTCCTTCACCCTCCACCAGCAGGCCCAGCTCCTCGTCGAGCACCGGTCCTGGGCCCGCCGCCTCGGCCCCGGGGCGCCGCCCCGCGTCTTCCACCGCCCGATCGCCTCCGGATCCAAAGTGGTCACCGGCAGGGACTCGGCCACCGCCGAGCTCGTCAGGAGGCAGAGCGGCGACGCGCAGGCCATCGACACCGAGAGCTACGGCGCCATGGCCGCGGCCGCGCGCAAGAGCGCGGTCGAGGCCACCGTCGTGCGCGGCGTCTCGGACCTCCTGGCGGGCAAGACCAAGGCCGCCGACCGGGTCCACCAGCCCGCCGCGGCCCGCAACGCCGCCGCCTTCGCACTGGCCCTCATCGAGTCGACCCGCCCGCGGAGCGCCGGGACACGGCCGCTGTCGGGCGGCTCGGGCAGCACGTACATCGGCGCGGTCGGACCGCACTCGCAGGCGGTCACCGGGGCCGTGGGGGAGCGCGCCCGGGGCAGCGTCGTCATCAACAACCGAGGCTGGAACGGCCGCCCGGACGGCAACAGGGACGCCCCGTGATCCCGACGCAGTCCCAGGCCGGCCCGGCGGCCCCCTCGCCCGCGCCGCCGCCGCGGACCGGGACCTGGGCGACCATGTTCCTCTGCGCCGGGACCTACCTCGACCGCGAGTACCGCGACTACGTGATCGACCAGATCTACATGAGGCCCGACCGCGGCATCGCGCCGAACCCGGGCGCGGACGCCGCGCCGGTCCTGCGCCACGCGCTGAAGGTCCGCAGACTCGAGGTCCTCCAGCAGTCGATCCTGCTGTCAGGCCTCGTGTTCCTGCTGGTCGCGGCCGCGAACCCGCTCGTACCGGCGGTCGGGCTCGCCCTGTGGGCGCTCGCCGGCTGGCCGGTTCTCGTCCTCGAATCGCGGCTCGGCACCTCCCAGGCCGGTCGCAGGTCGACCAGCGCCCGGCCGACGCGATGGCCGCGCCTGCACGCCGGCACGGCGGTCGGGCTGTTCTGCCTCGCGCTGTTCCTCGCGGCCGCCGTCGCCGCCATCACCGCGACCGCCCTTTCCGCAGAGGCCGCGGGCGCCGAACCGGCCGCCGCCCGCCCCGCCGCGGGCCTCCTGCGGGACCTCGAGCTGGTCATCGGCGGAGGCACCGCGCTCGGCCTGATCGCCGCGGTGTTCGGGCTCCTCCGGGCCAGGGGCCTGATCTCGATTCCGACCGACGCCGGACCCCCGGCCCCGCCCGACCCGCGGATCGCGTACATCGACGAGGCGCAGTCGGCGCCGGTGGTCGCCTACGGCATCGGGAAGCACCCGTTCGTCGGCTCCGGCCGGCTCATCGGGCCCTGGGAGTTCGCGATCGCGCTGCGGCCGAAGGACGCCGACGCGGACATGACCGTCGACGCGGTGGACCTGAACCGGAGCGTCAAGGCCAGCGTGCAGAAGCTCGACGCCCGCACCGGCGGGGCCGGCGCACTGCCGAACCTCGCCTTGAGCGACCACCTCTACGTGTCGGGGGGCGCGGTGCTGCGGCCCGTGCGGCACGCGCACGAGCTGCCCCACGCGGGGTTCCCGTTCCAGTCGCTGGAGGAGGTGCAGCGCAGCCCGGTCACCGCGGTCCGGCACTATCTGCGCTGCACCGTCTCCTCCTGGGACGGGGAGCTGGTCACGACCGTCCTCCTCCACTGCGCGCTCCAGGGGGAGAGCCTCTACGTGGAGTTCGCCGGCTGCATCCTGCCGCCGATCGCCCCCCGCTACCACGTGTTCGGCGAAGGCCGGGTCCCCGACTGGGCCACCCTGGTCGCGGGGGCGCTGCGCGGCGCGGCGTCCATGCCCGTCCTGCTGGTGCGCAGCCCGTTCGACAGCGTCCACTACCTGCTCCGGGCCCTGAGGAACGCCGTCCGGTCCAAGCACGACGGGGTCCGGGCCCTCCGGGACCGCGGCGCCGTGCACGGCGTGCGCGAGCTCGGGACCCACTGGCGGTGGCTGGACTACTTCCAGTACCGCGACTCGGTCAAGTACCGCGGCATCCTGGAACTCCAGTTCCTCGACGCGATCACCCACTACCTGCGCGGGAACAACGTGGACACGAGCGAGCTCGAGCAGCGCGTCGCGGCGATCATGAACACCAACATAGTCAACTTCGGACAGTTCACCGCCGGCGCCGCCGGCACCGGCGCCACCGCCTTCACCGGCGCGGTCGGCGACGGGAGCAGCGGCACCGCTACAGGAGGGAAACCATGACCGACAACGCGAACGAGACGGCCCCCACGGGCTACGTCTTCAGAGGGAACGTCCAGACCGGCGCCGTCGGGACCGGGGCCTCCGCCACCGTGGGGGCCATCGGCGACAACGCCCGCGGCACGGTCCACGTCAACCGCGCCCAGGCCGAGGACCGGCTCCTCGAGGAGATGCTCGAACTCGTCGGCGAGCTGCGCACGCGGCTCGACGAGCACCGGCCCACCATCGGCGAGCGCTACGACGTCATCAAGGACAACCTCGACGACCTCGAGGAGTCCATCGAGGACATGAAGCCGACCGGTCGCATCCGCTCCAAGCTCAAGGCGATCGAGCAGCTGGTGAGCCCCTTCGGCGCCCTGGTCGACCTGGTCCTCAAACTCATCGAGCTCGTCAACCGCCAGGAGGGCTGACCGGCCCCCGGACAGGCCGGGGGCGCAAGGGATTCCACCCCCGCGCGCCTCCGGCCGCGCCTGCGCGGCGCCGGCTCGGAACCCGGCCGGGCGGTCCGCCCCGCGCCCCGGCCGCACCGCGTCAGTCGGCCAGGCCGGCGTCGTGGACCAGCAGCGCGAGCTGCACCCGGTTGTTCAACCCGAGCTTCGCGAGGGCGGCCGACACGTGGGTCTTCACCGTCGGCACGCTCAGGTGCAACGCGGCGGCGATCTCGGCGTTGGCGCTGCCGCGGCCCACCTCGACGGCCACCTCCATCTCGCGCTCGCCCAACGCGGCGAGCCGTTCGCGGGCCGCGGTGCGCCGGTCCTCGGCGCCGCCGACCGCGAGGCCGATGAGCCGCCGCGTGACCTCGGGGGACAGGACCGGCTCGCCCGCGGCGACGCGACGCACGGCCGCGACGATGTCGGCCGGCGGCGTGTCCTTGAGCAGGAACCCGCACGCGCCGGCGCGCAGCGCCCGCCGCACGTGCCCGTCCGCCTCGAACGCGGTGAGCACCAGGACCTCCGGCGCGCCCGGGGCCGAGCGCAGCCGCTCGGTCGCCGTCAGGCCGTCGACGCCGGGCATGTGCAGGTCCATGAGCACCACGTCGGGCCGCAACCGCGCCACCAGGGCCGGCACCTCGCCGCCCGTCCCGGCCTCGCCGACCACGGCCAGGTCCCCGGCCCCGCCGAGGATCATCCGCAGCCCCGCCCGCACCAGCGGGTCGTCGTCGACCACCAGGACGTTCAGCACGGTCGCCGTCGCTTCGCTCATGCCGTCCAGGGTAGCCACGCCTCCACGAGCCAGCCGCCTTCGGCGGTCGGCCCGTAGGCGAGTCGTCCGCCCGCCAGCGCGGTCCGCTCCTCCAGGCCGATGAGCCCGTGCCCCGACCCGGCGCCCGCGTCCTCGCCGGGGCCGGACCGGACGGCGACGCGCAGCCCCTCCTCGGGCCCGCCCGCCACGGTCACCGCGACCGCGGCGCCCTCGGCGTGCCTGCGGGCGTTCGTGAGCGACTCCTGGACGATCCGGTAGGCGGTGCGCCCCGAGCGGTCGGGCACCTCGCCCTCGGCGTCCACCGACAGCTCGATCCGCATCCCCGGCCGGGCCTCCTCCACGAGGTCCCGCAGGTCGGCCATGGTCGGCTGCGGCAGCTCCCCGATCGGGGCGCGCAGCACCGCGATGACCTCGCGCAGGTCGCGCATCGCCAGATGGGACTGCTCGCGGATCACCCCGGCCGCGCCGGCGAGCTCCTCCGGCGGGGCGTCGGGCCGGTACTCGATGGCGCCCGCGTGCAGGCTCAGCAGCGACAGCCGGTGCCCGAGGAGGTCGTGCACTTCGCGGGCCAGCTCCTCGCGCGCCTTCTGGCGGGCCCGCTCGCGCTCGGCCCGCTCCTGCTCGGCCGCGCGGGCCCGCAGCTGCCGCCGGTAGCGGACGAACAGCCCCCAGCCCGCGACGGCGCCGCTGAGGACCACCGAGAAGACAATGTTCCCCAGGAGGCTGAAGCCCTCCTCGGGCCGCAGCGCCCAGTAGACGAACGTCGCGGACAGCGACACGGCGTAGACCAGGGCCGCGACGCGCAGCGAGCACCGCACCGTGACCGCGAACAGCAGCACGATCAGCGGGAACGCGATCGTCTCGGAGACGCCCGACAGCACCGCGGCGACGAGGGCGGCCTGCGCGGGCCGGCGCCGCCGCAGCCACAGCAGGCCCAGCCCGATCAGGCCCGCGACCTGGTCGACCTCGAACAGCCACGACGGCGAGGGCATCCCGATCCTGATGCGCTCGCCGACCAGGTACAGCCAGGCGAACACCGCGAAGGCGAACAGGACCGTGTCGACCGCCCACCCGCGCGCGCCCCGCCGTGCCTGCTCCACCATGGTCCGAACTTAACCACCGGTCGCGCCAGCGCCAAGGACCGGCGCCCGATCCGATACTTTCGTCGGCCCGGTCCATGCTTCGGTCGCGTTCCGCACCGCGGAATCCATGCCTCCGCCAAGGCCGAGGCGACCGCCGACCGATGCGCCCGGCCCGCCGCGGCCCATACCGTCGAGGCATGGAGACCGCAACGACGCTCGAACCACCGCGCACCAGGCCCGCCGGCCCCGTCCGGCTGCTCCTGGTCCTCTTCCTGCTCGTGCTCTCGCCGATCGGCGCGGAGTACCTCTCGGCCTACGACGACTCCACCGGGAACCTCCTCGGCCTGCTCGGCGGCCTGTTCGTGTTCATCCCGCTCTACGGGGCCGCGGCGGTCCTCATCCGCGAGGCCGCCCGCCGTTTCGGCATCGGCCGGGGCGGCGTCCTCACCCTGGGCGCCGCCTTCGGCGTCGTCCAGGCCGGGCTGATCGACCAGGCGATGTTCTCGACCGGCTACCGCGACATCCCCTACTGGCAGGACCTCATCGGACCCACCTGGATCGAGCCGCTCGGCCTCGGCGTCGCGTCCTCGCTCGGCTGGGTCCTCGGGCACATGATCATGAGCATCACCGCGCCCATCGTCCTCACCGAGGGCCTGAGCCCGCGCCTGGCCGACCGCCCGTGGCTGCGCGCGCCCGGCCTGACCGCGACGGCCCTGCTGTACCTCGCCGGGGCCTGGATCGTCCTCAAGTGGCACTACGAGACCGAGACCGACCACGCCTCGGCCGGGCAGCTGATCGGCGCCGGGGCCGTGGCGCTCGCCCTCGTCGTCCTGGCGTTCGCGTTCGGGCGCAGGAGGGCCGAGCGCGTCGAGCGCCGCGTCCCTCCCGTGTGGGCGATCGGCGCCGCCGCGTTCGCCGGGATCTGCACGATCGGGGCCTCCTCCACCTGGGCCGGGGTCGCGCTCGTCGCGGCCGCCATGGGCGCCTTGGCCCTCGGCGCCGCCTACTTCGCCCGCTCGACCGCCTGGGGCCGGCGCCAGGCGACCGCCCTCGCCGTCGGCGCGCTGCTCGCGCAGGCCTCCCTCGGGTTCCTCACGGAGCCGCTGGGCGACATCGACCCGGTCGCCAAGTACTCCCACAACGCGATCGCCACGCTCGGCGTCCTCGCTCTGGGCTGGTGGACGCTGCGCCGCACCCGCTGATCTCCGCTGCCGACGGCGGCCAGCGCGGTCGCACTCGCCTGCGGCCGCGCCGCGGCGGTCGTCCGCTGCGCCCCCGAGAGCACCCGCTCGGCCGCCGTCGCCCCGCGCAGGGGTCGCCCGGCGGCGCAGCGAGCCGGACGGGCCCGTCCTCGACCGGTGCCCGCGCCCTCCGCGCCGGTGCGCTGAAGGCATGCGAGTCCCGCCGCCCTGCGCCCTACTTCCCGTCGATCGCGTCCTTGAGGCGGCGCTCGAGGTCGCCGAGCTCGGGGTCGGGGTTGTCCGTCAGCTCCGCGTGCAGCACGTCCCGGAACGCGCGGCTGAACTGCGTGTACCGCTCGACCGCGGGCCTGCGCCCCGGGCCTTCGCCGGTCAGCGCGTCGTACAGCTCGTCGGCCTCGGGCCGCGGCCCGGCGGCCGCTTCGCAGTCGGCGCCGCCCGCGCCCGCCGGCGCGTTCTCGAGCTGCGCGATCGCGTCGAAGTACGGTTCCGCCCGCGCCGCCGCGAACCCGCCGCGCTCGAACAGGAGCTGCTGGCTCGTCGCGCCCGTCAGGAACTCGACCAGCGCCCTCGAGACGTTCTTGCGCTCCGAATGCGCGCTCACCGCCAGGCTCCCTCCGCCGAGGACGCCGCCGGGCATCGGCACCACCCCCGCCGTGAACCCCAGGTCGCACGACTCGAGGGCGCGGATCGCCTGCGGCCAGTGCCGCAGGAACGGCACCCGTCCCTCCTGGAACGCTTTCAGGGACTCGTCCTCGTTGTGCTGCAAGGCGTCCTGAAGGATCACGTGCGCGCCCCCGTCGAGCTCCTCGTGGAGGTCGCGGCCCAGGTCCTTGAGCACCCCCGCCGCGGCCGAGCGCTCCCCGAAGTCGATCATGCCGTCGCCCTCGTCGACGGCGACGCCGTTGGCCAGCAGGTACTCCCAGACGTTGACCGTGAAGCCCTCGTAGGAGGCCAGCTGCATCGCGATGCCGCCCTCGAACGCCGGATTCGCCTCCAGGACCCACCCGATGGTGTCCCGCAGGTCGTCCCAGTCCCCGATGGACTCCGCCTCGGTGGCGGTCAGCGTCCCGTCGGCGTAACCGGGCTCGGGGCCCTCGCGGTAGTAGAGCATTCCCACGTTGGTGTTGAACGGCAGCGCGAACAGCGTGCCGTCGATGCGGCCGGTCTCCAGCGGGCGCTCGAGGAACCCGTCGGTGTCGGCGTCCTCGAAGGGCTCCAGGTGGCCGGCCGCCGCGAAGTCGGCGATCCACGGTATGTCCAGGTCCACCACGTCCACGTCGGGGCTCCGGGACTGGAGCGCGGCGTGGATGGCGCCGTACTGGAGGTCGGCGATCGGCGGGAGCTCCACCATCTCGACCTGGTGGTCGGTGTGCCAGGCGTTCCACTGGTCGACGAGCAGCCGGCGCTGGCCGTTCGCGGTGCCGTCCTCGGCGGCGAGCAGCCGCAGACGCCGATCGCCGACCTCCTCCCATTCGCGCGCGCCCCTGCGGGAGCCGAGCAGGTACCCGCCGCCGAAGAGCGCTCCCCCGACGAGCACGAGGCCGGCCTCCGCCATGGTGCGCCGGATGAACTGCCTTCTGGTGCGCTCAGGCATCGCCGCTCCACAACTGGCTGAACAGACCGTCGAAGGTGATGGTGATCTGCTGCTCCGCGGCCTCGAAGCAGGTGACCCGCGAGTCCTCGGCCAGGGCGCTGAACGAGGCCGACCGGCACGAGGCCTCGCCGACGGCGATGAGGTACAGCCGCACCTGGGAGTCCGCGAGCCGGTCGCGCACCGCCGCGGCCGTGGTCGGGGAGTCGTCGGCGTCGGCGCCGTCGGTGAGCACGACCATGGCGCTGAGCCGCTCGCCCTCGCGGGCCGCCTCGAGCGCGGCTATCCCGTCCACGACCGTCTGGTGCAGGTCCACGCCGTGGCTGACCTCGGTGTCCTCCAGCGCCTCCGCGACGCCGCCGCCCGGGTCCGGCCCGATGTCGAGCACCGGCGTGTGCGAGTCCGATCCCTCGGCCGGGAACGTCCACACCCCCACCCGGTCCTCCGCGCCGAGGTAGTCGAGCGCGGCCACCGCGCCCTGCGCGGCCAGCTCGAACCGGCTCGCGCCGCCGCCGACCGGCTCGTTCATCGTCGCCGACCGGTCGATGGCGAGCAGCACGTCGGTGGGCACCCGGTTCCGGCTGTAGACGTCCCGCAGCGCGGTCAGCTCGTCCGCGCTCATCGGATCGGCCTCGGCGGCGAACCCGTGCTCGAACCCCTCGTCGCCGGCGATCGCCCCGCCTGCGTACCGGACGTCGCGCAGGCCCATGTCCGCGGGACTCCAGCCGTCGTCCCCGTCCGCCAGCCACGTCCGCAGGTCCTCGGCCACCGCCGCGCGCCGCTCGGCCCACGCGTCGTCGTTCCAGTCCAAGCCCACCGCCTGGTAGTCGAGCGCGCCCAGTTCGGGGCTGTAGACCGGCACCAGCGCCGGGGGCGCGTCGCCGCCGATCGCGCACTCGTCGCCGAGGGAGCCGCCCGTGTTGGAGCGGGCCAGGGCCGCCTCCGTGGTCAGCACCGCCGCGGTGGGGATCGACCCCTGCGCCGTGCTCAGATCGCACAGGAGATCGGTATCGCTGGGGGACAAGGCGATCCCCGTCTCCGCGGCCGCGTCGGCGAGCCGGTTCTCCATCCGCGCGCCGGTGCCGCCGGGAGCGGCGTCCCGGCCGTAGAGGGCTCTGAGGAACAGCAGGCCCGCGTGCGTCGCCTCCGGGTCGGACCTGAGCACCGGCGTGCCGTGGACGTCCCCGAGTTCGGTGATGAGCTCGGGCAGCGTCCGGTCGGCGATCGGCGAGCCGCCGTTGAACCCCTCGCCGAGCACGCCGGTCGGGACGGCCAGGACCAGCGGCGTCAGGCCGATCGGCTCGGCGTCGTCCGGTGCGAAGACCTCGTAGTCGACGTCCGAGCCGTCCAGCGCCTCGGCGGCGAGGTCGACCTGCGTCCGCGATTCGGCGATCCAGAGGTGGGGCCGGGGCCCGACGTCCCGCAGCGGGTCGAACAGGGCGCCGTCCTCCGCGTCCTCGGTGTCCTCGACGTGCTCCCAGCCCAGGCGCATCGCCTGCTCCACGGCGGGCCAGGGGGCGCTGTAGCTGGTCACGTTCGCCCTGCGGCACCGGTCCTTGTCGGTGTACCGCTCGTTGAACTCCGCGATCGACTCCTGGAAGCCCGCCGCGCCGTCCACCGGCACCACGACGGACAACTCCACCGGGTCGGCGCAGTCGACCAGCAGCGTGTCGTTCAGCCGCTCGCCGACCGGCCTCAGGATGTAACCCAGGACCAGGAAGAACACGCTGACGCCCACGACCACGGCGAGGATCGAGCGGCGGCGGCCCTTCCGGTCGCGCAGCAGGTCCACCAGCCAGGAGCCGCCCGCGAGCGCGATGCCCGCGATGATGAGGACCGTCCGCCACGGCGGCGCGGCCGCGCCGATGAGCAGCTCCAGGCACAGCAGGAGCACGCCGATGCCGGTGATCGCGGGCGCGAGGCGGCGCAGGGACTCGGCGACGATCCGGGCGACGTCGGCCTCGTTCATGCGCGGGGCGGGCCGGTCCGTCGCGTCGGCCGGGGGAGGGGCGCCTGTCGGGTCGTCCCGGTCGGTGTCGTTCTCTGTTCTGCTGTTCTCGCCTGCGCTGTCTTCGGCTGTGCTGTTTTCTTCATCGGGCACGGTGGCTCCGTCGCGGGGTCGCTCTGTCCTGTTGCCGTAAGCGGTCGTCCGGAGGTCCAATCCGGAACATCATGCAGAACAGTATGCCCGATCACAGCTCGCCGCAGGGGCGCCGAACGCGAGCGGAGCGCGGGGAGCAGGATGGGGGCATGATCGCGATCCGACCCGTCGTGCCCGGCGACGCCGAGGCCGTCGCCGCCCTGCGCCGCGAGGGCCGCGACTACCTCGCCCCGTGGGAGCCGGACCGCGGCGAGGCGTCCTACACCGCCGCGGGGGTGCGCGAGACGATCGCCGCCTCGCTGGAGCGTGCGGCGGCCGGGACCGGGTTCTCCTACAGCATCACCGACGACGACCGCGTGGTCGGCGGGATCGCGCTCAACACGGTCGTCCGCGGCCCGTACTTCCGCTCGTGCAGCTTCGGGTACTGGGTCGCGAGGTCCGAGGCCGGGCGCGGCGTCGCGACCGAGGCCGTGCGCCTGGCCAAGGCCGTGGCCTTCGGGGAGCTCGGGCTGCTCCGCGTCCAGGCCGAGACCCTCCCGCACAACACCGCTTCCCAGAAGGTGCTGGCGCGCAACGGGTTCGAGCCCATCGGACTGGCCCCGGCCTATCTCAAGATCGCCGGGAAGTGGCAGGACCACCTGCTGTTCCAGGTTCTCAACCCCGCGATGGACTGACATCGGCCACCGCGGAGCCGGCGGGCTCTTCTGGACCCGCGCCGCCGACCGGCCCGCCGCGCCCGCGCGCGAATGCGACCGATTCCCGCGAAACGCGAACGCGGTCGACGCGGGCACGTAGATTGCGGCTCAGAACCGCTGATTCGGAGGTGCCCCCATGGACATCGCACTGCTCGGGGTCGGCCACCTCGGCGAGGCCGTCCTCTCCGGACTGCTGGAGTCCGGGTTCCCGCCCTCGCAGCTCTGGGCCGCCGTCTCCTCCGCGGACCGCGCCGGCGCCCTCGCCGACCGCTACGGCGTCGAGGTCGGCACCGACAACTCCAGCGCCGTCAACGAGGCGGACGTCGTGCTCCTCGCGGTGCCGCCCGACACGGTCGGCCCGCTGCTCACCGAGATCGCCCCCGACCTCGAAGAGGACGCCGTCGTCGTCTCCCTCGCCGCCGGCGTGCCGCTGTCGGCCATCGCCGAACGCCTCCCCGAGGGCGTCGTGATCGCCCGCGCCATGACGAACATCGCCGCCGGCGAGCGCCGCGCGGCCACCGCGCTGGCCGCGCCCGAGGGCACCGACCTCACCGAGATCGAGGACCTGTTCGACCGCGTCGGCGTCACCGTCGTCGTCGAGGAATCCATGATGGACATCATCACGGCCGTCGCGGGCTCGGGCCCGGCGCTCCTGTTCAACCTCGCCGACGCCATGGCCGCGGCCGCGGTCGACGGCGGCATGGAACCGGACGTCGCCCGCCTCATGGTCGACCACACGCTCCTCGGCGCCTGCCTGCACCTCCAGGCCACCGACGAGCCGCCCGCCTCGCTCCTCGCCCGCATCGACACGCCCGGCGGCACCTTCCGCGCCGCCCGCGACGTGCTCGCCGAGGCGGGCACCGCCGACGCGGTCAAGGCCGCCGTCGCCGCCGCGGCCGCCCGCGGCGCGCGGCCCCCCGCGTAGCCGGCCCCCGCGGTCAGCCCTCGGCGACCGGCTCGTCCCGCCTGCGCCGCAGGAACAGCACGACCGCGGCCAGGACCGCCAGCACCGCCCCGGCGGCCAGCGCCAGCCAGTACGCCGAGCGCAGCCCGTCGGTGAACGCGTCCCAGGTCAGCGGCGCGTACGAGGCGTCGTCGGCCCGCTCGACGAACAGGGTCCGGCCCGCGGCCAGCCCGATGAGCGCCCCGCCCGCCAGCGCCGCGGTGAGCGCGCCGACCACCAGGGCCGCGGCCCACCGGCGCGGGGCGACGACGAACGCCAGGACCAGCAGCCCCAGCGCGATCCACGGCAGCCACGTCCCGGCCCACTCCAGCAGCTCGGCGTCGCGCTGCAACTGCGGCACCTGCTCGGACTCGACCAGCACGTACTCGGCCTCGACCTCCGGTATGTCGGCCGCGTAGGCGAAGTCGGCCTCGGCCAGGCGCTCCTTCACGAGCGCGACGACCCGGCCCAGGTCCAGTGAGAGCACGTTCCCGTCCGCGACCACCGATCCGGCGTTCTCACCGCGCAGCGCCGAGACCAGCGACGCGTGCGCCTCGGACACCGCCGCCTCCCACACCTCCAGGAACCGCGGGCTCTCCACGAACGCCTCCACCTCCTGGGCGATGTAGGCGCGCAGGCTCTCCGCCGCCGAGGCCACCAGCCGCTCCACGAGCTCCGGGGCGGCCTCCTCCCCGATCCACGAGTTCGCGCGGCGGGCGATCGCATCGACGTCGATCGCCTCCTCGATCTTCGCGGTGACGAGCGACGCGATCCCCGCCTGGACCTCCGGGTCCTCGGCGATCACCTCGGTCCGGCCCGTGAACCGCTCGGTGTCGAACAGCTCGAGCTTCGCGTAGTACGCGCCGATCGCGGCGGTGACGGCCACGGCGGCGAGCACGCACAGGAGCATCGCCGCGACCCACCGCGCGATCCGCCCGATCCCGTGCCGCTGCGCCTCGGGCCCGGCCGGGGCCTCCTCAGTCGCGGTCTCGCTCACGATGCCTCCCGAAGGTCCGTCTGCTCACGATAGACAGCGGACGCGCCGAAGGGCGGCGAACGCGTCCGCCGCCCTCCTGTAACCCGGTTCAGCCCCCGTAAACCAGGTACGGCTCGATGAGCGGGTACACCAGGTCCATGCGCACCGCCTGGTTCGGGCACCCGCCGAAGTGGTGCAGGCCCACGACCTCGCCGGTGACGCGGTCGACGAGCGGTGAACCCGAGGAGCCGCCCTCGCTGTCGCACAGGTAGCCCAGGTCCGTGCCCCGGCCGTGCCCGTCTGCCGCGGGGTCGTGCACCTGGCACTGGGCGCCGGTCCAGTCGGGTTCGGAGTCGCTCGCGGCGGCGATCCGCAGCGGCCCGCCGCCCGGATGCCCCGCGAGGTACACCTTGTCGCCGGCCTGGACCCGCTCGGCGCTGATCGGCAGCCGCGGCAGGTGCGCGATCGCCGCCCAGTCCGCCACGGTGAACAGCGTGTAGTCGTAAGTGAAGTCGGTCGTGAGCACCGAGGCCCCGGCGACCTTGACGGGCGCGGCGATCTCGCCGCCGACGCATTCGAGGCACTGGTAGCCGAACTGCACCTCGACCGTGGACACCTCGTCCTGGGTCGAGAAGCAGTGGTGGTTGGTCAGGAGCCGGTTGTCCCCGGCGATCCAGCCGGTGCAGTACGACTCGTCGTCGATGATCAGCCGCGCGACGGCCCGGCTCGTCTCGTACACGGCCGGGTCGGTCTCCCGGTAGCAGGCGGCGTGCACCGAGTCGTCCCCGCCGCAGATGCTCTCCGGCCCGGCCTCCCACGCGGGCGGGCGCGAGGCCAGCTCGTCCTCGTTCAGGCCCCGCGAGTACGCGGCGAGGCGGGCGGTCGCCGCGGTCCCGTCGGACGGGTCGTCGTGCAGCGCGACCTCGGCGGTGTCGCCCTCGACCGACAGCGCCCGCAGCCCCGCGCCGTCCACGTCGCCCGCGCCGTAGGTCCAGGTCTCGCTGCGGCCGGTCACGGTGATCGCGTCGCGCTCGCCGAGCCGGACGCGGTCGAAGCGGGCCTTGATGAAGGCCGCCCCCGGGTGGGCGACGGTGTGCGCGCCCCCGGCTTCGAGGTCGACGCCGGCGGGCTCGACCTGGGCTATCTGGTCGGCGCGGTAGCGCGGCTCGTCGGCCTCGGGTGCCTCGGCGGCGGCCTGCGGTCCCCACGCGAGCATCGCGGCGGCGACGGCCCCCGCGGCGGCCGCGGCCAGGATTCGGTTCGGATGCAAGGGTTTCGGTCCTCTCGAACGTGATCGCGACGGCTGCGGGCGGCGCCCGGCCTGAGCCGGGCCGGGCCCGCGGTGCGCGGTCCCGGCCCCCGGCGGCTAGTTGTTGTCGTCGAAGTTGTCCTTCCAGTCCTCCCAGTTCGCGAAGATGCCGCCCGCGACCCCGAGGACGATGAGGAGGATGAACGCGACGATCGCGATCCACCCGAGGATGATCGCGGCCTTGGCGAGGCCCTCGCCGGAGTTGTTGCGCTCCCGGATCTGTCCTCTGGCGACGTAGCCGAGGATGAGGCCGAGGATGCCGAGCGGGCTGCACCAGCCCACGATGGCGATCACGAACGCCGCGATCGCCAGGCCGTTCATCTCCCGGGGGCCGCCCACCGCGGCGCCCGGCCGGTCGTACTGCTGCGTCATGCCGCCCTCCAGTCCACACGGAAATGTCCGCAGTGTATGGAGTCGCGGGCCCCGGAAATGCCGTTTCGCCCGAATCAGGCCTGGCGCCGGAACCAGTCGAGGGTCGCGGCGACCGCCTCGTCGAGCGGGGTCGCCCGCGCGTCGCCGAAGGAGGCGCGGAACGCGGTGTCGTCCACGATCCAGGCGCGGTCGCGCTGGTACCAGGTCTCGCCCAGCTCCTTCACGACCGGGTCGAACAGGCCGAGGATCCGCTGCGTGCCGCGGCTGAGCCCGGCGGTGCGGAGCCTGCCGCCCGCCGCCTCCCGCACGAGGCCGAGGAACTCGGCGCCGGTCGGGGCCGGGGCGACCGGCAGGTGCCAGGCGTGCCCGTCGGCCTTCGGGTTCTCGCCCAGGGCGACCAGGCCCGCGGCGATGTCGGGGAGGTAGGAGACGGTGTGCGGCTCGTCGAGCTCGCCGACCCACCGCGCGGTCTTCCCGGCCGCGGCGGCCGCGAAGACCGTGGGCCCCAGGATGGTGTCGACGCCGCCGGGTCCGAAGTAGTCGGAGGCGCGGCCGAGGGTCGCGCGGACGCGGCCCTCCCGGTGCGCGGCCAGGATCATCTCGGCGGTCTTCGCGCGGGCCCGGCCCTTGGGGGTTGCGGGCCGCGTAGGGGAGTTCCTCGTGGAGGGGGCCCTCGACGGGGCCGTACATGTAGAGGTTGTCGGCCATGACCAGGCGGGCCCCGGCCCGTTCGACGCCGCTGAGCACGGTGTCGGTCAGGCCCGCGAACTCCTCGGCCCAGGCGGCGTAGGGCGGCTGCGCGCACTGGTAGACGACGGCGGCGCCCGCGCAGGCCGCCGCGGCGCCCTCGGCGGTGGTGACGTCGGCGCTCAGGGCGTCCGGGCCCGACGCGCGGCGGCTGACGGCGCGGACCTCGTGGCCGCGGGCGGTGAGCTCGGCGACGACGGCGCTGCCGATGGCGCCGGTGGCGCCGAGGACGACGTGCAGGTCGGACATGGGGGCTCCTGGTTCCTAGTTAAGTAACGATGTTATATAACAACGTTACGATACTCTTGTCAAATGCCGAGACCGAGAAAACGAGACTACGACGACCTCCGCCGCGACCTCATCGACGCGGGCGGGCGCCTCCTCGCCGACGAGGGCCCCGCGGCCCTGTCGACCCGGCGGGTCGCGCAGGCGACCGGGACCTCCACCACCGCCGTCTACAGTCTCTTCGGCGACAAGGCGGGCCTGGTCCGCGAGATGTTCGTCGAGGGCTTCGACCGCCTGGCCGCGGCGTTCGCGGCCGTCCCGCGCACCGGCGACCCGCTGGCCGACCTCCTGGCCCTCGGGGACGCCTACCGCGCCAACGCCCTCGCCAATCCGCACCTGTACGAGCTCATGTTCGCCCGCCCGGTGCCGGAGTTCCGGCCCGCCCCCGAGGCCGGCCGACGCATCCGGTCCACGTTCGACGCGCTGGTCGCGGCGTGCGCCCGGTGCGTCGAGGCGGGCGTGTTCGCCGAGGCCGACCCGGACGCCGTCGCGGTGCAGCTCAACGCGATGGCGCACGGCCTGTGCAGCCTGGAGCTGCGCGGCGCCCTCGGGGACGCGGCCGAGGCGCGGGCCCACTGGCGCCGGGCCTTCGCCGCGCTCACCAGAGGCCTCGCCTGAGACCGGCCAGGGGTGTCGACCGACCCCTGGCGGCCGCCATCCGGCCTGCCGGCCCGCTCGCCGCGTCGTCGGCCCTCCGAATGCGACACCGGTATTCGGAGGGCCTTCCGCCTTGCGGCCGAATCAACTCGGGGACTCGGACGCCGACCCGCCGGGGGTCGGTCAACACCCCCTGGCGCGCCCGCGCTCGGCCAGCGCCGCCAGGCCGTCGAGCAGCAGCCCCAGGCCCAGCTCGAACAGCTCCTCGAGGTCCATGTCGTACCCCTCGGGCAGGGCGCCGAAGTGCCCGAACAGCTTCGCGAAGTGCGGATAGCGGGCCATGACCCCGCTGCCGTTCATGGCCGGCACGTACTGGAGGTCGGTCCACTCCTCGGCCGACAGGCCGGTGTCGGAGATCGCCTCGTCCTCGCGCTCGAAGTTCGCCGCCAGGCCCACGATGTGGCTGTACAGCAGCACGTGCGCGTCGAACTGGAGCTTCGGCGCCAGCCCGACGTCCTCCAGGGCCCCCAGCAGGCGGTCGCCGACCTCCAGCAGGCTCGGCAGCGGCAGCGGCCGGGTCAGCGGGTGCACCCGCCCCAGCCACGGGTGCTCGCGGTGCACCCGCCACAGCGCCCTCGCGATCGCCGTGATCCGCTCGCGCCACGGCGCCGCCTCGTCGAGGTCGAGCACGAGCGTCCCGTACACCGCGTCGGACATGGCCATCACGAGGTCGTCCTTGCCTTCGACGTGCCGGTACAGCGACATCGGGGCCACCCCGCACCGGGCCGCGACCGCCCGCATCGAGACCGCCTCCAGCCCTTCGGCGTCGGCGATCGCGACCGCCTCGGCCAGGACCCGCTCGCGGGTGAGCTCGGCCGCGGGTCCGCCCGCCGCGCCGCCCGGCCGCCGCGGCGCCACCACCGTGCCCGACCGCGGCCGCGTGATCACCAGGCCCTCGGATCGCAGCACGTCCAGTGCCTTCGCGGCCGTGGCGAGCGCCACACCGAATTCCCGGGCGACCTGCCGCGTGGACGGCACCTTGTCGCCCGCGGTCAGCTCCCGCTCGGCGATGCGCCTGCTCAGCTCGGCGGCGATGCGCGCGTACGGCGGCTCGGTCGACTCGGACACCTCGGCCCCTCCCTCGGGTCTGTACTACGACAGATCCTAGCCCCCGACCCCGCTCCGACCCACCGCTGTACTAGGGCAGTGTGGCAGCGTATTTGCAGCTCACGGCCGATTTCCATACGGTGGTCACCGACAAGCGAGTACAACGTATCCGGGAGGAACCCCATGACCGCCGTCCTCATCTCCGGCGCCAGCGTCGCCGGCACCGCCCTCGCCTACTGGCTCCGCGAGCAGGGCCTCACCCCCGTCGTGGTCGAACGCGCCCCGGCGCTGCGCCGCGGCGGCCAGGCCGTCGACGTCCGCGGCGCGGCCCTCCGCGTCCTTCGCCGCATGGGGCTCGAACCGGCCGCCCGCGAACTGGGGAACCACAGCGTCGGCATGTCCATGGTGGACGGCGAAGGTAAGGAGCTGATGCGCTCCGAGGAGTTCGCGCTCTCCTCCGGCGCGCTCGACTCCGAGGACATCGAGATCCTCCGCGAGGACCTCGTCGACCTCGTCCACGCGCGCACCCACGGCGTCGAGTACCGCTTCGGCGACTCGATCGCCGCCCTCCACCAGGAAGCGGACGGCGTCACCGTCGAGTTCGAGCACGCCCCGCCCCGCCGCTTCGACCTCGTCGTCGGCGCCGACGGGCTCCACTCCAACACCCGCGGGCTCGCCTTCGGCCCCGAAGCCGACTACATCAGCCACCTCGGCGTCTACCTGTCGGTCTTCAGCAGCGACAACTACCTCGGCCTCGACCGCTGGCAGACCTGGTTCAACGACGGGGCCGTCGGCGGCACCGTGATGACCGTGCGCCGCAACGCCGAACTGCGGATCTTCCTCGGCTTCGGGTCCGAGCGGCCGATCGACTACGACCACCGGGACGTCGAGGCGCAGAAGCGGCTCGTCGCCGACAACGTGGCCGGCCTGGGCTGGGAGGTCCCCGGCTTCGTCGAGCGCATGTGGAAGGCCGAGGACTTCTACTTCGACGCGATGGCGCAGATCAAGATGGACGCCTGGTCGGCCGGGCGCGTGGGCCTCGTCGGCGACGCCGCCCACTGCGCCGCGCCGCTGTCGGGCCAGGGCACCGGCCTCGCGCTCGTCGGCGCCTACGTCCTCGCCCTCGAACTGGGCCGCACCGGGGACCACGCGCTCGCCTTCGCCCGCTACGAGGAGCGGATGCGCCCGTTCGTCGAGGCCAACCAGGCCCTCGCCCTGATCGACCGCCAGAAGGTCGACCCCGAGGAGTCCACGGCCCGCATGAACGCGGTCAAGGACGCCATCGACCTCGACGCGGTCCCGGACTAGCGACTCGCGGGGGCCGCTCCCGGCCCCCGCGCGTTCAGCCCTTCCTGGGCGGCAGCGGGAGCGGCATCGCCGGGAGCCCGTCGATGCTCACGGGGTTGTGCGGCTTCGACTCGCAGTACTCGGCGAACTCCTCGTCCGTCTTGCGGCCCAGGAACCGCCGCAGCAGCGGGCGCTCCTCCCGGTAGTCCATGAACGGCACCGCGTAGCCGCAGGTGTCGCTGATGAGCTCGGCGCGCACCACGATGACGGCCCGCACGCCCGGCCCGTCGGTCTCCGCGAAGCGCGGGACGAGCTCCTCGAAGCGCGGGTCGTCGCGGTAGACGGCCTCGCCGGTGCCGTGGACGCGGACGATCTTCGGCGGGCCGGTGAAGGCGCACCACATGAGGGTGATGCGGCCGTTCTCCCGCAGGTGCGCGTGCGTCTCGGCGTGCGAGCCGCCGAAGTCGAGGTACGCCACGGTCCGCTCGTCGAGCACCTGGAGGGAGCCCTTGTGGCCCTTGGGGGAGAGGTTGACGTGGCCGTCCTCCGCGAGCGGCGCGGAGGCGACGAAGTACACCGGCTGCGCCTCGATGAACTCGCGCAGGCGCCCGTCGATCACCGGATACGTCCGTCCCATGCCGTGAACCCAGCCTCTCTCCGCTCGGGAATGCCGCGTTCCAACGTAGGCCGCCCCCGGCCCCGCCCGCAACGGCGTTCCCACCCTCTGCCCGGCGGCGCGGGGGCCCTGTGAGAAATATTTCCGCGGAGGCGATGAATACCGGTGCGCCGGTGCGTCTATACCGACGTAAGCAACCCGCACCGCGCGAACCGAGGAGACCGACATGAGCACCGCCGCGAACAACGAGTCCGGTTACACCTACACCCTCACCGCCGAGGTCGACGTCCCCGTCGCCACCGTCTGGCGGGCCTGGACCGAGAACGACCACTACGAGGCGTGGAGCTACTCCAAGCCCGGCTCGGTCGAGCTGGACGTCACCGAGGGCGGCCGCTACGCCTCCACCGTCGTCACCCCCGACGGCCAGGAGTTCCCGATCACCGGCCGCTACATCCAGGTCAGCGAGAACGAGCTGCTCGTGATGGGCATGGACGTCCCCGGGGGCGAGGAGGAGGTCATGCGCCTCGACCTGGACGAGCTGGGCGAGGACCGCACCCGCCTGACGATCACGCAGACCTGCCCCACGCAGGAGGCGCACGACATGGCCAAGCAGGGCAGCCAGATGCTGCTGGACTCCTGCGCCGCCTACGTCACGAAGATCTGATTCCCGCGGAGGCGCCGGGGCCGGGCCGACAGGGCCCGGCCCCGGCGCGCGTCCGCCTCCGGGCGCCGCGGCGACGGCGGACCCGCTTCGTACAATGGTCATACGAAGAGGAAGCGCCACCGCGAACGGAGAACCCACGCATGAGCCGATTCGCCATCGGAGAGCACGACTTCCTGCTCGACGGCGAGCCCTTCCGGGTGCTCTCGGGCGCGATCCACTACTTCCGCGTGCACCCCGACCACTGGGCCGACCGCATCCGGAAGGCCCGCCTCATGGGGCTCAACACCATCGAGACCTACGTGCCGTGGAACCTCCACGCCCCCGAACCCGGCTCCTGGACCGCGGAGGGCCGCCTCGACCTGGACCGGTTCCTGCGGACGGTCGCCGCCGAGGGCATGCGCGCGATCGTCAGGCCCGGCCCCTACATCTGCGCCGAGTTCCACAACGGCGGGCTGCCCGCCTGGCTGTTCGCCGACCCCGAGGTCGGGGTGCGCCGCAGCGAGCCGAAGTTCATGGCCGCGATCACCGAGTACCTGCGCCGCGTCACCGGCGTCGTCGCCCCGCTCCAGGTGGACGCGGGCGGCCCGGTGATCCTCATGCAGGTCGAGAACGAGTACGGCGCGTACGGCGACGACACCGGCTACCTCCAGGACCTCACAGCGCTCCTGCGCGGCGGCGGCGTCACCGTCCCGCTCACCACCGTGGACCAGCCGGTGCACGCGATGCTCAAGAACGGCTCCGCGCCCGGCCTGCACATGACCGCCTCGTTCGGCTCCCGGTCCGAGGAGCGCCTGGACGTGCTCCGCTCCCACCAGGCCACCGGGCCGCTCATGTCCTCGGAGTTCTGGGTCGGCTGGTTCGACTCCTGGGGCACGCACCACCACACGACCTCCGCCGAGGACGCGGCGGCCGACCTCGACGCGCTGCTGCGCCGCGGCGCCTCGGTGAACATCTACATGTTCCACGGCGGCACCAACTTCGGACTCACCAACGGCGCCAACGACAAGGGCACGTACACACCCATCGCCACCAGCTACGACTACGACGCGCCCCTCGACGAGGCGGGCTCGCCCACCGCCAAGTACTGGGCGTTCCGCGAGGTCCTGGGCCGCTACACCGACCTGCCCGAGGAGGTCCCCGCGGCGGCCGGGCCCGCCCCGACGGGCGAGGCGCCGCTGCGCGCCGCGGGCGCGCTCCTGCGGTCGGCGGCGGCGCTGCCCGCGACGTCGACGCGCGACGTGCCGACCTTCGCGCAGGTGCGGCACGACGCCGCGTTCCTGCTGCACGAGGCCGGGCCGCGCACCGGGGCGCCGGCCGTGCTCACGGTGGGGGAGGTCCGCGACCGCGTCCACGTCGTGGTCGACGGCACCGCGGTGGGCGTGCTCTCGCGGGAGTTCCACGAGCGCGCGCTCGCGGTGCCGCCGATCCGCGAGTCCCTGGCGCTGCTGGTGGAGGACCAGGGCCGCGTCAACTACGGGCCCCGGATCGGCGAGGACAAGGGCGTCCTCGGCGGGGTGCGGCTCGACGGCGACCCGGTCGAGGGCTGGCGCACCCGCGCGATGGCCGAACCGGACCTGCTCGCCCTCGCCGGCGAGGCCGGGGCGGCGCCGGCGTCGCTGCCGGGCCTGACGTACGCGGTCGCCGAGTTCGCGGTGGAGGAGCCCGCGGACCGGTTCCTCGACACCGCGGGCCTCGGCAAGGGCGTCGCGTGGATCAACGGCTTCTGCCTGGGCCGCTACTGGTCCCGGGGCCCGCAGCGGACCCTGTACGTCCCCGGCCCGGTACTGAGGAAGGGCGTGAACGAAGCGGTGGTCCTCGAACTCGACGGCGCCCCCGAAGCGGTGCTGCGATTCGCCGAAGGCCCGAATCTCGGACCGCTGGAGTTCTGACCGGCCGGAACGATTCCCGGCCGGGTGCGCGTTCTCGGCGCAGCGGCGTTCTTCCGGCGGCCCGCCCGCCACGGGCTGCCGGTCCCCCGACGCCCCTTCGGGTTCGAAGGCCCTGGCGGGGCGGTGTGAAGGCCCGTGCCGACACCGCCCGCCCCCGCCTCCCGGTCCGGCGTGCCTGTCGCACCCGGGCGCTAACCTTCCGCTCATGCAGCTCACCGCCCGGCAGCTCAACCGCGCGACCCTCGACCGGCAGTCGCTCCTCCACCGCGCGCCCGCCGACGTGCTCACCGCCGTGCGCGGCGCCGTCGCCGTCCAGGCCCAGGCGCCCGCCTCGCCCTACATCGGCCTCTGGAACCGCGTCGCCGGGTTCGACCCCGCCGACCTCGACGCGGCCTTCGCCTCCGGCGCCGTCGTGCGCGGCAACCCCGTCCGCATGACCCTCCACGCCGTCGCCGCCGACGAGTACCGCCCCTTCCGCGAGGCCACCGAGCCCTCCCTCTACGCCGCCAAGCTCGGCGCCCGCATCGCCGAGGCGGGCCTGTCCGCCGCCGAGGCCGCCGGGCACGCCGCCGCGCTCCTCGACTTCGCCGCCGAGACCCGCACCTCCCGCGAGTGCGAGGCCTGGCTCGCCGAACGCCTCGGGCCCGCGACCGCCAAGGCCGCCTGGCCGGGCATCCGCCAGTACGCGCCGCTCCTGCGCAGCCCCGGCGGCGGCCCGTGGGCCTTCGGCGAGAAGGTCGCCCACCGCGCCGCCGCCGACCGCCCCGCGCTCGGCGACCGCGAGGCCGCCGACAAGGCCCTCCAGCACCTCGTGCTCCGCTACCTCGCCGGGTTCGGCCCGGCCTCGGCCGCCGACGTCGCCCAGTTCGCGATGGTCCAGCGCGGCAGGGTGAAGCAGGCCGTCGCCGCCCTCGGCGACCGGCTGACCCGCTGCGAGGGCCCGAACGGCGAAGTGCTCCACGACCTCCCCGGCGCCGTCCTGCCCGACCCCGAGACGCCCGCGCCCGCGCGTCTGATGGCCATGTGGGACAACGTGTTCCTCGCCTACCACGACCGCAGCCGCACCATCCCGCCCGAGATCCGCACCACCGTGATCCGAGGCAACGGCGACGTCCTCCCCATGCTCCTGGTCGACGGCCGCGCCGCCGGGCTCTGGCGCGTCACCGACGCCGGGATCGAGGCGACCGCCTGGCTGCCCGTCCCCGACGACGCCTGGGCCGCGCTCGACGCCGAGGCCCGCGCCCTCACCGCCCTCCTCGACGGCCGCGACCCGGAGGTCTACCGCCGCTACCAGCACTGGTGGAAGCGCCTGCCCGAAGGGCGGACGGTCGTCCTGGCCGCCCGGTTACGCTTGCGGCCCACCCCTTCGCGACGGAAGGAGCCCGCCATGAGCGGCCGCGAACACCACTACGACGTCACCGTCCGCTGGACCGGCGACACCGGCAAGGGCACCGCCCGCTACCTCGAGTACGGCCGCGACCACGACATCACCGCCCCCGGCAAGCCCCTCATCAAGGGCAGCGCCGACCCCGCGTTCCTCGGCCAGAGCGAGCGCTGGAACCCCGAGGACCTCCTGGTCGCCTCGCTCGCCGAATGCCACATGCTCACGTACCTGGCGCTGTGCGCCCGCGAGCGGATCGTCGTGACCGCCTACGAGGACCGCGCGACCGGCACCATGACCGAGGAGGGCGGCGCCAGCGGCCGCTTCACCGAGGTCGTGCTGGCGCCGGTCGTGGTCGTCACGGACGCCGCGAAGGCCGAGCGCGCCGCCGAGCTGCACCACGACGCGAACAAGACCTGCTTCATCGCGAACTCCGTGAACTTCCCGGTCCGCCACGAGCCGGTGATCCGCGTCGAGTAGGCCCGGCTGCCGGACCGCCCGCGCGGCGCGACCCTCGACGGGGCCAGGCCCGGCTCGCGTCCCGCTACGCGCCCGGCCGCGCCTGCTCCAGCGCGCCCAGCGGGTCGAGCGCCAGCCGCTCCGCGGGCAGGCCCGTCTCCCTGCCGATCGCCTTCACCAGCCCGCCGCGCGTCGCGTACCCCGAGGCCCTGGCCGCCGCGGCCAGCGAGCCGCCGCCCCGCAGCCGCCCGATCGCCAGGTTCAGCCGCGCCCGCGTCCGCCACCGCGTGAACGGCATCCCCGTCTCCTCCTGGAACAGCCGCTGCACGTGCCGCACGCTGGTGCGGCGCGCCTCCGCGAGCTCCCCGAGCGTCAAGGGCGACAACGCCTCCCGCGCGATCGCCCGCGCCACGGGATGCTGCGGCAGCACCAGCGGGAAGTACCGGCCGTCGATCCCGCGCAGCACGTCGTCGAGCGCCTCCCGGAACGGCTGGATCTGCTCGGGGGTCGCGGGGGCCGCGACCAGCACGGTCGTGATCACATCGGTGAGCGCCGGGACGACCCCCAGGCGCCGCACCCGCTCCGGCGGCGCCGTCCCCGGCGACAGCAGCGGCCCGAGCGCCACGCCCTCGTCCGAGAGCCGCACCGAGTGCGGCACCCCCGCGGCCAGCCACAGGTTCTCGCGCGCCCGCAGCCGCACCCGCGCGCCGTCGACCACGAGCTCGGCGGTGCCGATCACGATGTGGATCAGATGCGGCGCTTCATGCTCGTGCGTGTCGTGGCCGAGGAACCGGATAGAGTTCTCGGGCACCACGCCGACGAGCGCGGACGTCGAGCGCATGCGCGTCCCCCGAATCATGTCGTGTCGGGCGCCTCCCGATGTCGCATGGACGAGGCCCCCCTCGGATTTGGAGGATAGCCTAGCCTTACTTCCGGGGCGCCGCGCCCGGGAGCACCGCCCGTCCCCCGTCCCCGATAGAGGTCCCATGCGTTCCCCGCGCCCCGCGCTCACCCTGCTCACCGCCGCCCTCGCGGGCGGCGCCCTGGCCCTGGCCGGCTGCTCCTCCGGCGCGGAGGACGCCGCCGCCGACGGTGAGACCCGCACCGTCGAGACCGAGCAGGGGCCCGTCGAGGTCCCCGCCGACCCGCAGCGGGTCGTCGTCCTCAACTACGCGCTCGCGGGCTACCTCTACGACCTCGAGGTCCCGGTCGTCGCGACGATCCCCGAGGACGCCGACGCCGGGGGCGAGTTCTCCGAGTTCTGGGCCGACCAGGCCGAGGAGGACGGCACCGAGTTCCTGCCGTGGAGCGTCGACGGCTTCGACCTCGAGGCGGTCCTCGACCAGGAGCCCGACCTCATCGTCGCGGGTGGCCTCGGCCTGCCCGGCGCCCAGGCCGTCGAGGCCTACGAGCAGCTCTCCGAGATCGCCTCGACGGTGATCGTGAGCGGCGCGCTCGCGACCTGGCAGGACCAGTTCTCGTTCCTCGCCGTCGACGTGTTCGACAAGGCCGACGCCTACGAGGGCTTCACCGCCGACTACGCGGCCCGCGCCGCCGAGACCGCCGCCGCGATCACCGTCCCGCCCGGCCCCTTCGCGGTCCTCTCGGTCACCGGCGACGGCACCGTCTACGTCCTCATGGACGACGCCGGGCTGCCGCAGGCCCTCGCCGAGCTCGGCTTCGAACCCGCCCCGCTCGCGGCCGAGCACGGCTTCGAGCCCTACCGCGAGGGCGGCGACATGTTCGAGCTCTCCACCGAGCAGGTCGCCCAGGTCCTCACCGTCCCGACGGTGTTCGTGACCGGCTTCAACGCCGACACCACCGACGTCGCGACCCTCATGGAGTCCGACGTGTTCGCCGCGCTCCCCGCCTTCGCGGACGGGAACGCCCACGACCTCCCGTACTGGTCCGTCCGCGGCGACTACGACGAGGCGCTGGCCGTCCTGGACCTCCTCGAGCAGCAGTTCGCCGCCTAGCCGATGGCCCGCCGACACCTCGTCGTCCACCCGCTCGTCCTGCGCCGCGCGCAGGTCCTGCGGGTGGACGACCTCAACCCGCGCACCCGCCGCGTCACCCTCACCGGCGAGCAGCTCGGCCCGTTCGAACGCGACGGACTCCGCCTGCCCGCCTTCAGGACCGAGGCGTTCGACGACCACGTGAAGCTCGTCTTCGCCGCCGACGGCGACCTCGCGCCGGTCCTGCCCGTGCAGCTCGAGGACGGCATCGACTGGCCCCCGTCCGAGACCCGCCGCGCCCGCGACTACACGCCCCGCCGCTTCGACCCCGAGGCGCTCGAACTCGACCTCGAGTTCGTCCTCCACGGCGACGGGCCCGCCGCGGCCTGGGCCGCGGCCGCCGCGCCCGGCGACGACCTCTGGTTCGCCGGACCCAAGTCCTCCGCGGTCGTCCCCGCCGACGCCGACTGGGTCCTCCTCGCCGGGGACGAGACCGCCCTGCCCGCGATCGCCCGCTACCTCGACGAACGGCCGGTCGACGCGCCCGTCCGCGTCGTGGCCGCCGTCCCCGACGAGGCCGCGTACCGCGACCTGCCGACCCGGCCCGGCGACCGCGTCGCATGGGTCAAGGCCACACCGGGCGACCCCCGCGCGCTCGCCGACGCCGTCCGCGGCCTCGACGCCCCGCCCGGCGAGCCCTACGTCTGGGCCGCCGCCGAGAGCCGCTCGCTCCTCCCGCTCCGGCGCCGCGTCAGCCGCGAACTGCGACTGCCCAAGTCCCGC
Source organism: Glycomyces amatae (assembly GCF_020991375.1). Classification (GTDB taxonomy): domain Bacteria; phylum Actinomycetota; class Actinomycetes; order Mycobacteriales; family Micromonosporaceae; genus Glycomyces; species Glycomyces amatae. Next base: position 242,645 of record NZ_JAJLQZ010000005.1, read on the forward strand.
AGCAGCATCACCGGGTACTGGCACCGCGAGGACGCCGAAGCGGCCGCGCCGGCCGCCTCGCTCCAGGCCCCGACCGCCTGGTTCGCCGTCCGCGCCGCCCTGCGCCTGGGCCTGCTCGACTCGCTCGGCGCCGGACCCGTCCCGCTGCCGGCGCTCGCCGAGCAGCTGGGGATCGACGGCCGCCGACTCGCGACCCTCCTGGAGGTGCTCGCGACCGCCGGGGTCGCCGCCGGGCCCGACCCCGCCGCGCTCGGCCCGGCGGGGGAGGAGCTCCTGGCCGACGAGCACGCCCGCGAGCGCTTCACGGGCGTCGACGCCGACCGGGTCCTGGCGCTCGCCGAACTCGCCGGGGCGCTCGAACTGGACGAGCCGGCCTGGTCGCGCGTCCACGGCCGCACCATGCGCCAGTCCCTCGAACGCGACCGGCACCGGTACGAGGAGCTCGTCGAGGACGCCGAGGGACTGGCGCACCTCGTCAACGGGCTGCCGCGCCTGCCGGTGTGGGGGAGCGGCGCGATGGTCGCCGTCACCGGCCCCGGGGCGGTCGTCCTCGCCGACCTCCTGCGCGAGCGCCTCGACATCGACCCGTCCATCGTGGAGTCTCCGGTGCCGCTCGAGGTGCTGCGGCAGGAGAGCGAGCGCTTCCCGCACCGCTTCAGCGAGCAGTGGCGGTCCACGGGCGTCGCCGCGACCGCGCTCGCCCTGGGGCACCGCACCGACGACGAGGCCGTCGCGCTGCTCACCGAGATGCGCCGCGCCGCGACGAAGGCCGTGCTCGTCGAGGCGCTGCGGCCCGACGCGCTGGGGCCGGGCGCGGCCCACGAGGCGCTGCTGGGCCTCGCGGCGACCGGCAGCGCGCCGCGCTCGCCGAGCGACATCGCGGTGCTCGCGGCCGACGCCGGGTGGACGGTGGCCGACAGGCGCCCCCTCGGCTGGGGCGTGGAGTACTTCGCGCTGGACGGCGCCGTGCAGTGAGCACGTCACGACCGGGAAACCCCAGGGCCGCCGCCGAGGACCGAAGGCGGCGGCCCGCCGGCCCGCCGGCGCCGACAGTGGAGCGGGAAGGCGGCACGGAGGCCTCCGGACCCGTTGGGGACCAGGCGAACAGGTCCACGGCGGTCGACCGGCCGGTCCCTGCGGAGCGCCCCGCCGCAGACAGGCCGGCCGCGACGGCCCGTCCTGCCGCGAAGGGCCCTGAGGCCGCCGACCGCCCGGGCGGCTCGCCGGACGCCGCGGCGACCGCGGACCGTCCGGGAACCTTCGGCCGACCTGCGGGTGCGGTCGAGAAACCGACCGGTGCCGCGCGACCCGCAGACGCACCGGCGCCCGCGGGACGCCCGATGGCTTTCGACCGCTCGTCCGACTCGGGGCAGCCCGCAACAGACCGGCGATCTGGTGTCGAGCGATCCTCGGGCGTGGAGTCCGCGGCCCGCCTCACCGCTTTCGACCGCTCGGCCGATGAGGCTCGGTCCGCGCCGCAGGAACTGCCCGATGCCGCACGGCCGACCCGGTCCACGGATACACCCGCGGCCGCGGGAGACCCGGTGTGCTTCTTCGGCCGCTCGGCCGATGCGGAACAGCCCTTGCCTGACCAGGCGCTCGGGAGCGCCCGGCCCGCGCCGGACCCGATGGTCCGAACGGCTTGCCCCAGCGGGTTTCCCGAGGCGGCGGCCGCAGGCGTTCAGGCGGCCTCCGCGGCCGAAGCGGAACAGCCCGCGCAGGGCCGTCGAACCGGTGCCGAGCGGTCCGAGCGGCTTTCGGGCGCCGTCGAGCCCGCGGTCCGTCCCTCCGGCTCGCCGCGGGCTGCGCCGCAGTGCCCGGCAGGCGACCGCCGGCCCGATCCGCCCAAGGGTCCGAAGGGGCCCGCAGGTCCTTCAACCGCCTCCGGCCGCTCCGCCGACGAGGCCCCCGGCGCGCGCCGCAGGACCCCGCCGTTGCCGACCGGCCCATGGGCCCGTCGAACCCCGCAGACCGCTCAGCCGCCCTCGCCCGCCCCGCCGAGACCGAGGAGACCGCAGTGAACCGATCGGCCGGGCCCGGCCCGGCCGCGACGGCGTCCGCCGACCGCGCGGCCTCCGGCGGCCTTTCCACCGATGCGGCGCGACCGACCGGACCGGCGGCCGTCGTTCCCTCCGCGACCGACCACCCTCCGGCTCCCGGCCCTGTCGCCGTCTCCCGGCGCCGACGCCTGCTCGGGCTCGCCGCCTCCGTCGCGGCGCTCGCCCTCGCGACGGCGGTCAGCCTCGCCGTCGGCTCCGCGCCGCTGCCCCCCTCCACCGTCTGGGCCGCCCTCACCGCCCCCGACGGCAGCCTCGACCACCTCACCGTCCTCGACCTGCGCCTCCCCCGCACCCTCCTCGCCCTCCTCGTCGGCGCCGCGCTCGGCCTGGCCGGCGCCCTCATCCAGGCCCTCACCCGCAATCCGCTCGCCGACCCCGGCATCCTCGGCGTCAACGCCGGCGCCGGCTTCGCGATCGTCCTCGGCGTCGCCCTCTTCGGCGTCACCCGCATCCAGCAGTACCTGTGGCTCGGCTTCGCGGGCGCGGTCACCGCCGCCGTCGTGGTCTACGTGATCGCCGCGCGCGGCCCCGGCGGCGTCAACCCCCTCCGGCTCACCCTCGTCGGCGTCGCCCTCAGCGCCGTGCTCTCCGGCGCCTCCTCGACCCTCGCGCTCATCGACCCGCGGACCTTCGACCGGATGCGCTTCTGGGGCGCCGGCTCGATCGCCGACCGGCCCGACGGCACCATCGCCGCGATCCTCCCGTTCATCCTCATCGGACTCGCGCTCGGCCTCGCCTGCGCCCGGCCCCTCAACGCCCTCGCCCTCGGCGACGACATGGCCCGCGCCCAGGGCGCGCGCATCGTGCTCACCCGCACCGCCGGGGTCGTCGCCGTGACCCTCCTCTGCGGCGCCGCCACGGCCGCGGCCGGGCCGATCGGCTTCATCGGCCTGATGATCCCGCACGCCGTCCGCTGGCTCACCGGACCCGACCAGCGCTGGATCCTCCCCTTCTCCCTCGTCCTCGCGCCCGTGCTCCTCCTGGTCGCCGACGTGCTCGGGCGCCTGGTCGTCTGGCCCGCCGAGCTCCAGGTCGGCGTCGTCACCGCCCTCATCGGCGCCCCCGTCCTCATCCTCATGGTCCGCCGCGCCAAGGCGGCCACCCCGTGAACGGCGCCTTCACCGTCCGCATCGGCCGGTTCAGCCGCCGCTGGAGCATCCGCGCCCTCGCCGTCGGCGTCCTCCTCACCGCCGCCGTGCTCGCCTGCACCGCGGCCTCGCTCATGATCGGCTCCCGGTCCCTCAGCCTCGCCGAGGTCCTCGCCGCGCTGGCCCCCGACGCGCACGGCCCGAACCGCCTCGTCGTCGTCGAGTGGCGCGCCCCGCGGGCCCTCGCCGCCGCCCTCTTCGGCGCGTGCCTCGGCGTCAGCGGCGCGATCTTCCAGTCGCTCACCCGCAACCCGCTCGGCAGCCCCGACGTCATCGGCCTCAACACCGGCGCCTACACCGGCGTGGTTTTCGCGATCACCGTCGGCGGCACCGGCTACCTCGCCTACGCCGCAGGCGCGATCGCGGGCGGCCTCGGGGCCGCCGCGCTCGTGTACCTGCTCGCGTTCAGCGGCGGGATGCGCGGGTTCCGGCTCATCATCGTCGGCATCGCCGTCAGCGCCATGCTCTCCTCGGTGAACACCTGGTTCTCCGTCAAGGCCGACCTCGACGAGGCCCTGCGCGCCGCCGTGTGGGGCGCGGGCTCCCTCAACGGCATCGAGTGGCCCCCGGTCGCCTTCGCCGCGGCCGCCGCGGCCCTCCTCGCGCTCGCGCTGCCCGTGGCAGGGCGCCGGATGCGCCAGCTCGAGCTCGGCGACGAGACCGCCGCGATGCACGGCGTCCCGGTGGAGCGCAGCAAGATCCTCCTCGTCGGCCTCGGCGTCGGGTTCACCGCCGTGGTCACCGCCGCCACGGGGCCGGTCGCGTTCGTGGCGCTCGCGGCGCCGCAGATCGCGCGCCGCCTCAGCGGGCGGCCCGGCTCGGCCGACCTCGCGGGCTCGGCGCTGGTCGGCGCCGTGCTCCTCGGCGGCGCCGACCTCATCGCCCAGCACGCGATCCCCGGCACGCCGATGCCGGTCGGGGCGGTGACCGTGCTCCTCGGCGGCGCCTACCTGGTCTGGCTGCTGCTGCGCGAGCAGGGGCGCGGGTGACGCCCTAGGCGCTCGGCGTGCAGGGCACGGTGGCGGGCAGGTCGAACCCGTCCTCGACGTCGGCCCGGAAGCTCGGGTCGACGCCGTCGCCGGGGTCGAGCGCGCCGTTGAAGAAGACGTCGCCGTAGCGGTCGCCCTCGATGCGGTTGAGGCCCCAGGTCGAGGTCACGGTCAGGTGCTCGAGGTCGAGCAGGACCTCCCAGCCGTCGATCGGCTCGGTGCCGGTGTTGGCGACCTCGACGGTGACCGCGATCGAGGTCTCCCCGTCGTCGTCGAGGGTGAGGGAGGCCGTGCACTGGGAGGCGGCCGGGGTCGTCTCGGCGGGCGCGGAGGACTCGGCGGGGGCGGCGGCGGTGGTGCTCGGCTCGGGCTCGGCGGGGGCGGACGGGGACTCGGAGGCGGGGGAGGGGCTCGGGGAGGCGTCGGTGGTGGGCGCGTCGGGCTCGGCCTCGGGTGCGGGGACGGTGGTCCCGTCGACGGCGATCTCGGCGTACTCGGGGCGCTCGTCGTCGCGGAGGGCGCCGAACTGCCAGACGGCGACGAGGCACGCGATTGCCGCGATCACGATGAGGGCCAAGAGGAGACGACCGTGAATGCGCCCGCGCGCGACGGCGCGGTCCATCCATGGGCGCATGGTTTTTCCTCCATTTAGGACGTGTTAATGCCGGGGTGACGCGTCCGGGCGAGAACGACGGGTGAGGGGGCGTCGTGTCCAAGGTGAAGCGTACAAGGCCCGGATTCCCAGTGGGAACGTCCTGGCCGCTTCGGCGGTGAATCGGCCCATCGTGTCCCGCTTTCATCACATGCGGCCTGAAAATGTCGTACCCCCCTGCCACCCTTGTGTCAGGGGGCCCGCGATCCGGCTCCCGGTGACACTGCCCATGCCCGCGATCCCGCGCGGCCCGAATGTCGCACCCCTCGGGCACCCTCGTATCGGGGGCCCGCGGCCCGACCCCCGAGGGAATCGCCCCTGCCCCGACCTCGCTCGACCAGCTCACTCTGCGCCCGAACCGGTGTAGATTCAGGCGAGACGCCGCAGCAGGCCCGTCGAGGTGAGGAGGACGCATGAGTGCCGCCACCTCCGAGCCCCCCGCCCCATCGCCGATCTTCCGATCCCGGGCCAGCGCCGCCCTCGACCGGCCCGCCCGCTACGCCCGCGAACTCGCCGCCCACTTCGGCCGCCGCACCCCCGCCGACGAGGTCCCCGGCGGCTACCGCCTCCACTTCCCCCTCGGCCGCGTCCTCCTCTCCATCGCCGACGGCGGCCTCGTCCTCGAAGCCGACGCCCCCGACGAGGACGCGCTCGCGCGCGTCGAGGCCCTCGTCGGCGACCGCCTCCAGAGCATCGCCCCGCACGGACTCGACCTCGTGTGGCGGCGCCAGTGACACCAAGGGCCACCACCGAAGGGACAGCCATGCGCGCCGTCGTCATCACCGATTTCGACACCGAACCGGTCCTCACCGACCTCCCCGTCCCCGAACCCGGCCCCGGGGAGGTCCTCGTCCGCCTCGCCGCCGCCGGCGTCAACCCCTTCGACTGGAAGGTCATCGGGGGCGCCATGCGCGGCGCCGTCGACCACGCCTTCCCGCTCGTGCTCGGCTCCGACGGCGCCGGCACCGTCGAGCGCACCGGCGCGGGCGTCGCCGCCTTCACCTTCGGCGACCGCGTCTTCGGCCCCTTCATGGACGTCGAGCACGGCCGCGGCTCCTACGCCGAGTACGCGATCGCCAAGGCCTCCAAGCTCGCCCGCCTCCCCGACGACCTCCCCTTCGACCTCGCCGCCGCCATGCCCACCGCCTGCGCCGCCGCCTACACGTTCGTGGAGGGCACCGGCGTCGGCCCCGGGCAGACCCTCCTCGTCAACGGCGCCTCGGGGGGCGTCGGCCAGGCCGCCGTGCAGCTCGCCGCCGCCCAGGGCGTCCACGTCATCGCCACCACCGACTCCGGCACCGCCGCCTACCTGCGCGACCTCGGCGCCGCCGAGACGGTCGACTTCACCGCCGCCCCCACCGCCGAGCAGGTCCGCGACACCCACCCCGACGGCGTGGACGCCGTGGTGGACCTCGTCTCCGCGGACGACCAGATCGAGGCGATCGCGCTGCTGCTCAAGCCGAACGGCGTCATCGTCTCCTCCAACGGCTCGCTCGGCGATGAACTGCTCGCCGCCCACGGCCTGCGCGGCGCGAACCTGTACGCCAACATGACGCCCGCGACGCTGGCGTTCCTCGCCGAGGCGGTCGAGGCGGGCCAGCTGCGGGTCCGCATCGACCACCGCGCCCCGCTCGAGGAGGCCGCCGCGGCGCTGGAGCGCCTGAAGGAGGGCCAGGCCCGCGGCAAGACCGTGCTCGAGCTCTGAACGGCGCCCGCGAGCGCGCGAAGGCCGCGGCCGCCTGGTCCTGGGGAACGAACGGGCGGCGGCCGCGGCCGGCATGCGGGGCGGTCAGATGGCCTCCACGTCCACCCAGAAGCGGGTGTCGTTGGAGAGGTTGGCCGAGTCCGACTCGAGCCGTCCCTTGATCCAGTAGACCGCGGTGCGGTATTTGTCGATGTCGTCGGTGCCCGGGTCGTTCAGGCCCGTCTCGCCGTTGCGGTGCCCGGCGAACCAGGTGTACTCGCCGTAGTGGCTCTGGGCCTGGTGGCGGCAGTACAGGTCGGCGCCGAGGTCGCTGTTGAGCAGTGCGCCGTTGTTCCAGTCGTTGATGCTCTGCCCGGTGAACCAGCTGCACGAGTTGCGCAGCATGTGCCAGTTCTGCTTGAAGATGCCGAAGTTGGCCGCGTCGTAGGTCTTGTTGTCGCCGTAGGCGTAGTTGGTGGTCATCGTATCGGTCTCGAGCATGGCGATCGCCAGGTCGAGGGTGGTGCCGCCGTAAGCGATGATCTGCTGCTTGCGCTGGCCGAGGCCGCTGACGGCGTACGAGCCGCATTCGGCGTTCGAGGGGCAGGTCAGGCTGCCGCCTCCGCCGCCCTGGACGATGCAGGACCGCCCGTTCTCCCAGCCCCAGCCGTCGCCGTCGGGGTCGGAGGCACTGCCGTTCTGGCAGGTCGGGTAGCCGCCTCCGTTCGGATCGGCGCTGCCGCCCTGGACGATGCAGGACTGGTTGTTCTCCCAGCCCCAGCCGTCTCCGTCGGGGTCGGAGGCACTGCCGTTCGCGCAGTACGGGTAGTCCTGCGCGGTGGCGGGGGAGGCCCCCGCCAGGCCGAGGCCGAGCATGGTGAGGCAGGCGGCGAAGAGGATCGCCAGTCTTCGTTTCATCGTGTGCTCCTTCGGGTGAGGGTCGAGGAATGCGCTGCCCGACCGCGGCCCTCAGGGCACGGCGATTCGCCGTGCGGGGCCGCAGCCCCGCCCGATTCGCTTAACCGTGTAATCTCCCGATGGTGACCGCAGATACAGGCATATTGATGATTTTCAATAGCCTAGAACTGAACCCGTTAAGTTGCAAGTCGCCGCATCGGGAAGATCGGCCCCCGCCGCCGCGCCCGGTCCTCACCCGGCGCCGCCGGCCTCGGCCGGCTTGCGGAACAGCAAGTGGCCGTAGTGGAACCCGCGGACCGGGTCCAGCTCCGGCGCGGAGACCAGGCGGGCCGTCTCGTGGAACCCCGCCTCCCGCAGCAGCCCGGTGACGCGGTCGACCGGCCAGCGGTAGGCGGGCGCGACGGCGTGGTCGAACGGTTGCGGGACCCGCGCGGCCCCGGCGTCGGCCTGGAACGTCAGCAGCAGGTGCCCGCCCGGGGCGAGCAGCCGGTGGAACTCGGCGAACACCGCCGGGACCTCCTCGGGCGGCGTGTGGATGATCGAGGACCGCGAGAGCAGCCCGCCCAGCGCCCCGTCGGGCAGGTCGACCGCGGCCATGTCGCCCTGCGCGAACTCGACGTCCGGGAAGTGCTCGCGCGCCAAGGCGACCATCTCGGGGGAGAGGTCGAGGCCCCGGGCCCGCAGCCCGAGCCGGCGCAGCTGGTCGGTGACGGCGCCCGGCCCGCAGCCGACGTCCAGCACCGGGAGCGAAGCGCCCCGGACGAAGTCCGCGAAGGCCCCGATCATCGCATTGTCCAGCGGGTGCTCCGGCACCGCGTTCCTGAACAGCGCCAAGTACTGTGCGGCCGCCGAGTCGTACCCGTCCCGGGTCGCGCGCATGTGTTCGAGTTCGCCCATGGCGCAGAACCCTACGCCGCCCGCGGCCCCGATCTAGGGCAGGTGACCGGTGAAGGCGGTCTGGAAGTAGCGGTTCTGCTCCATGTGCGCCAGGTACCTCGGGTCGGTCACCTCGATGGTGAAGTCCGCGTTCTCGCCGTCATCGTCCGGATCGATCCCGAAGGCCGCGATGATGGCCCCGGTCCGCTCGAGGAACTCGTCGCTGCGCGGTTGCAGCACCAGGTAGTGGTACCCGTCCGCGAAACCCCGCGAGGAGTCCAGCCGCCCCGCGTAGTGGTCGGCCGCCTTCACCCTGGGCAGCACCGGCTCCCTGGTGCCCTCGTCCAGCAGGTAGCCGTCCTCGTCGACCCACGCCTTCTTGCCCAGGAACAGCTCGAAGCACTCCGCGAACTCCTCGGCCGTCCCCTTGTCGATGTCGGCGGCCCCGTACCCCTGGAACCAGGTGTCCATGAGCAGCTGGAGCCCGAACTCCGGACCCCGATGGAACTCGATGCCGTGCCCGAGCCGGCTCGTGAGCAGGCCCTCCACCTTGGTTCCCTCACGGCCCCAAGTCATCACATCGAAGATGAAGGTCATGGTCGCGCATCCTAACCAGTTCGGGCAAATCCGGCGCCCGCCGGGCCCCCCGGACGTGGCGTCGAGCCGCGCGGCAGCGAAGGCCGCCCGTCGCCGGACACCGCGTTCAGCCCCGCGGCGCCGCGGGGGCGGTCCAGCTGTCGAGGAGCCGCAGCGCCTCGGCGCTCTTCGAGCCGGGCTCGACGTTGTACACGCACAGCGTCTGGTTCGGGTCGCCCGGCGACCCGAAGGCCTCGTAGGCGAACTCGAGCTCGCCGACCACCGGGTGCCGGTACCGCTTGACGCCGTAGGTGCGCCGCAGCACCCCGTGGTCGTTCCACCAGCCGCTGAACTCCGGGCAGCCGAGCGTCAGCTCCCCGACGAAGTCCGCCAGCCGCCGGTCCTCCGGGTGCTTGCCGGCGTCGAAGCGGAGCATCGCCACCGAGTCCCGCGCGATCGTCTCCCAGTCGACCACGCGCTCCCTGGCCTCCGGGTCGAGCAGGTAGTACCGGGCGAGGTTGCGCCGCGCCGCGGGCATCGCCTCGAAGTCGGCCACGACCTCCCGGGCCAGGCGGTTCGCCGCCAGCACGTCCAGGCGCCTGCCGACGATGAACGCCGGCACGCCGTCCAGGCTCTGGAGCGTCAGCAGCAGCCCCGGCCGCACCCGCTGCGCCGCGATCGGCCCCTTCCGGTGCGGCGCCCGCCTCCCGGCCAGGTCCACGAGGTGCTCGCGCTCCGAGGCGTCCAGCCGCAGCGCCGCCGCCAGCGCCTCCAGGACCTCCGGCGACGGGTTCCCGGCCCGGCCCTGCTCCAGCCGCGTGTAGTACTCGACGCTCACGTTCGCCAGCCGCGCGACCTCGTCGCGGCGCAGCCCCGGCACCCGCCGGACGCGGCCGTCGTCGGGCAGCCCCGCCTCCCGCGGGCGCACGCGGGCCCGGCGGCTCCGCAGGAAGTCCGAGATCGCAACGCGCTGGTCCATACCCCCATTGTGCCCGCGCCGACCCGGCCCCGGCGGCGCCCGGGTGGTACTGCCGGTACCAGTCGGCGCAGGGCCGATCGAGCGCCGTCCCCGGGCCCGGAACGGTGCTGTACTCGATTGCGGGGCGGGCAGGCCGCTCCACCGCAACGCCATCGAGGGAACCAAATGTCCACTGTGAACACCACTGAGATCCCGCGGCCGCTCGCCGGACGCGTCGCCGTCGTCACCGGCGCCTCCAGCGGCCTCGGCGAGGCCACCGCCGAGCTGCTGGCCGCGCGGGGCGCCCGCGTCGCCCTCCTCGCCCGCCGCGCCGACCGGCTCGACGCCCTCCTCGCCCGCATCGAGGAGGCCGGCGGCACCGCGATCGCCGTGACCGCCGACGTCACCGACGCCGAAGCGCTCCAGGCCGCCGCCGAACGCGTCCGGTCCGAGCTCGGCACCGCCGACCTCCTGTTCAACAACGCCGGGGTCATGCTCGCCGCACCGGTCACCGAGACCCGCCACGACCAGTGGCGGCGCCAGATCGACACCAACGTCTCGGGCCTGATGAACGCCATCGGCGCGTTCGTCCCGCAACTGGTCGAGGCCGCCGCGGAGAAGGGCGTCGCCGACCTGGTGAACACCTCCTCGATCGCGGCCCAGGGCGTCTTCCCCAACTTCGCCGTCTACACCGGCTCCAAGGCCTTCGTCTCCCACGCCTCGCGCAACCTCCGCTCCGAACTCGGCGCCCTGAACGTGCGGGTCGCCGTGATCGAGCCGGGGATCGTCAGGACCGAACTCCAAGGGCACGTCACCGACCCGGGCTCGAACGCGTGGCTCGACGAGGTGTTCGCCACCCAGGTGGTCCTGGAGCCCGGCGACATCGCCGAGACCGTCGCGTTCCTGGCCCAGCAGCCGCCGCGCGTCAACTTCCAGCAGATCACCGTCATGCCCACCTTCCAGGTCTGAACCCGCCCCCCGCGGGGCACCCTCGCGGGGCGGCGCACTGCGACGATCGTTCGGGAACCGAAGCGGCGGCCCCGGGACGCGTGGCACGATTGCCGTCGGAAACCGACTCGGCCGAACCCGAGTCCTCATACGGCGGACGTCCGGCACGCGTCCCGGGAAGCACCGACACACGGAGGTTCACCATGGCCAAGCTCGGCCGGACCGACATCGAGATCTACCCGCTCGTCCTGGGTACCAACACCTTCGGGTGGAACACCGAGGAGTCCGAAGCGCACGCGGTGCTCGACGCCTTCACCGCCGCCGGCGGCGACCTCATCGACACCGCCGACTCCTACTCCGCCTGGGCGCCGGGCAACTCCGGCGGCGAGTCCGAGACCGTCATCGGCACCTGGCTCGCCAAGCACCGCGACACGCGCGCCATGGTCGCCACCAAGGTCTCCCAGCACCCCGAGTTCAAGGGCCTCTCGGCCGCGAACGTCAGGGCCGCCGCCGAGGCCTCCCTCAAACGCCTCGGCGTCGAGGCCATCGACCTCTACTACGCCCACTTCGACGACGCGGAGACCCCGCTCGAGGAGACCGTCGGCGCCTTCGACGCCCTCGTCCGGGAGGGCAAGATCCGGTACATCGGCGTCTCCAACTACAGCCCCGAGCGGCTGCGCGAATGGCTCGACGTCACCGAGCGCCACGGCTACGCCCGCCCCGTGGCCCTCCAACCGAAGTACAGCCTCGTCAGCCGCGCCACCTTCGAGCCGGGCCTGCGCGACATCGCCGTGGCCGAGGACCTCAGCGCCCTCCCCTACCACGTGCTCGCGAGCGGCTTCCTCACTGGGAAGTACCGCACTGAGGCCGACCTGGAGCAGAGCGTCCGCGGCGGATCGGCCGCCAAGCACCTGAACCCCTCCGGCCTCGCGGTCGTCGACAAGCTCGACCAGATCGCCCGGGACCGCGGCGTCGCGATCGCCTCGGTCGCGCTGGCCTGGGCCCGCTCCAGGCCCGGCGTCGCCGCGCCGATCGCGGGCGCCCGCGTCGCCGACCAGCTCGCGCCGCTCCTGGCCTCGGCCAAACTGGAGCTGTCCCCCGACGAGGCCGACGAGCTGACCGCCCTCTCCGACTTCATCGGCGCCTGACGCGCCGTCACGGGGCCCGCGGCCGTCCCAGACCGCGGGCCCGCCGAAAGTCCGTTGCCGAACGGCCCCCGCGGGGCGAGACTGTCCGGATGGCGCATGAGACCCCCCTCCCCGGCGGCTACGTCAACGAGGTCGTCCTGAAGGACGGCAGCGTCCGCCGCCCCGTCGGCCCCCACTCGCCGTTCGTCCACCGCGTGCTCGAGCACCTCGAGGACCACGGCTGGAGCGGAGCGCCCCGCCTCCTCGGCCGCGACGAGGAGGGCCGGGAGATGCTGGGCTTCATCGAAGGGCACGTCGCGATCGAGCACGGCCGCTCCGCCTACGCCGAGTCCGACGCGAGCCTGGCGCGGCTGGCGGCCATGGTCCGCGAGTTCCACGACCTGTGCGCCGACCCGGCCCTGTCCGGTGACGCCGGGACGGTGTGCCACAACGACCTCGCCCCGAAGAACACCGTCTACGCCGACGCGGGCCCCGGCGCGCTCCCCGTGGCGTTCATCGACTGGGACGGGGCCGCCCCCGGCGAGCGCCTCCACGACGTCGCCCACCTGTGCTGGGAGTTCCTCCGACTGGGCACCCCGGTCACCGACCTCCCGGAGACGGCCCGGCGGATGCGGCTGGTCGCCGACGCCTACGGGCTCGACCCCGACCGGCGCTCCCGCCTGGTCGACACCGTGCTGTGGTGGCAGGACCGCTGCTGGCGCGGCATCGAGGCCGGGGCGGAGGCGGGCGACCCGGCGATGGTCCGCATCCGCGACCTGGGCGCACCCGTCTGGATCAGGGGGGACCACGACTGGGTCCTCGAGCACCGGGCGGCCCTCGGGGCGGCGCTGTAGCCGGTGCGCTTCCGGCGCACCCGATCACGACGGCCTAAGCGCGATGTCGTTCAGTCAGGGGTGTCGGTCTTAGTCCGGTGTTCGGGCGGGCGGCGACAGCGTGGTGTGGGGCCGGTCCTGCGTGCGTCGCTGAGGCCGAGCTGGTCTTGGGTCGGTGTTCGGGCGGGCGGCGACGGAGCTGTGGAGGCCGGGGCCGGGGTGGGTTGCCGGGGCCGGATCGGCGCTCAGGTGAAGTTCAGGCCATCAGCGACGGTGTGGCGGAGGGATCGGTCCTGCGGTGGTCGCCGGGGCCGGGTCGGTGTGCGGGTGGGGGTCGAACAGGCGGCGATGACGAGGTGGAGGCCGGGCTTGGATGCGTCGCCTGGGCCGGGTCGGTTCGTGGTCGGTGTTCAAGCGTTCAGCGACGGCGGAGCGATAGGCCGGGCGCGGGTGCGTTGCCGGGGCTGAGTCGGTGTGCGGTTGGGGTTCAGGCGGCAGCGACGGTGTGGTGCAGGGGCAATCCTGTGGGGGTGTCGGGCCGGGCCGGTTCTCAGGCGGGTTCAGGCAATCGGCGACGATGTGAGGGAGGGACTGGTTCAGGGTGGCCTGCCGGGGCCGGACCGGTCCTCGAGTGGGATTCAGGCCATCAGCGACGGTGTGGCGGAGGGGTCGGTCCTGCGGTGGCTGCCGGGGCCGGGGCGGTGCGGGTGGCGCCGGGAACGAACGACGGTGTTCCGGTGGCGGTGGCGGCGGGACCGGTGGTTGCCGGTGCGGTGGCGGCTCGGCCGGTCCTCGCTGCGGCGGCGGGGTCGGTGAGCGCTGGTGCGGCGGTGCCGGTCGTCGCTGCGGTGTCGGTGGTTGCCGGGTTCGACCAGGCGGCCTGCCGCCGGGCGGCCTGCCGCCGGGCGGCCTGGCGCGCGGTGCGTGCCGCAGGAGTCGCGGCGCAAGGCATCGTCGTCGTGGTCGTCGTGGTCGTCGTGGTCGTCGTGGTCGTCGTGGTCGTGGTGGTCATGGTGGGTTCACCTCCTTCCAAAGGCGTGGTCGCGTCCTGGCGGATACGCGGTGATGGTCGCGATGGTGATCGCCTCGCCTGGCGGCACCGTCTCGCAGCGGGCTCTCGCGGCCGGGTCTCGCATCGCCGTCGAGTAGTCGCCGCCGTGGCCTGCCGGTCCTGCCTGGCGTGCCGGACGATCTATCGGCCTACCGGGCGTGGTGGGCCTGTCGGGTCTTCCTGTCCTTCCTGTGGTGGTGGTCGGGTGGGTGTGCTGGATACGCCCGGGGGTGTGTGCGGGACTCCGACTGTGCTGGCCGGCGGTACCTCCTCAAGGAGGCCGCGCTCCCGTCACATGCCCGTAGACCGCGGTGACGGTGGTACCAGCGCAGGACCGGAACGCGGGACAAACAACCCCCGTCCTAGCTGCGAGGGCGGCCCCGACACCAGTGGGCGGTACGAGCGGCCAGAGGCTGTCGTAGTCTGCATTAAGTGAACACATCTCGTTCGCTTGCACTGATTCCGTAACCCTGTACGTACCACCAATCATCCCCCCGATAGCCCCACCCCGGCAACACCCACACGGGTAGAGAACCCTCATGTTTCCACCGGTGCTCCTGTCCCGCAACGGCATCCACACCTAGGCTCCACAATGGCGCCCTGCCCGGCCACCCGCGACTCCGGGCCCGCCAACCAACACCAGCCCTCCACACACCGCTTCGTCGCCGCCGCCCTGACCGCTCCCCCCGTGCCACCGGCAACCCACCGACCCACCCCGGCGCACCGACGCCCTGACTGAATGACATTGGGCCTAAGCGGGCCGAACGCCGCCGGTAGTAGTGCACGGTCAGCACCGCCAGCAGCGGCCCCCACAGCGCGAGCGGCGCGTACGCGATCCAGAAGACGACGTTCTGCCAGCCGTTCACGACCAGCTCCGTGGGCTCGCCGTCGATCCCGAGACCGAAGGCGTACATGACCATCGCGTACGGCAGGACCATCAGCGCCGCCGCGCCGACCGCGGCCGGGGCCACGGCGGCCGCGACCGGGACTCTGCGGCCCCGCAGCACGGGCACCCACCGCGGCCAGACCTCGCCCCAGACCGCGACGAGGCCGACCGCCAGGAACGCCAGCGCCTCGCTGACCACGCTGAGCGCCACGATGTACCACCACGGGCCCTGCTCCATGGCGGTGGCCCGGGCCATGGCCTCAGGGTCCACCTCCATCAGCGGCAGTCCGGCGATCAGCGCCGCGATCCGCCAGAGCGCGGACGGCAGCGCGGTCAGCGCGGTCGCGTAGGCGGTCCGGACGGCCCAGCGCGGCACACCCGCGGCGGTCCGGCCGTGCAGGCGTTCGGCGAACCCGACGGTGGCCATGCGGTGCTCCGATCTCGAAGGGGCCGCCGCGGATGCGACGGCCGGCTCCCGCGAGCATCGCGCGGCCGCCGGGGTCCCCGCCTCCCCCGAGGGCCCCGGCCCGATCCCCCGCGAGGGGGAGCGGGCCGGGCGCCTCCCGACCGTGCCTCTCGACCCGCATGACACGTCCGGGTGACATGGGCCGGCGGGGGCGGCGTTGCTGTCGGACCCGCGCGGGAGAGTGGGGCCTATCTTCCTTTCCCCTCTCGGGAGGGTGGGGGTTCGGGATGGCAGCGGCACCGGCCCGTCGCCGCCGGGCCGGCCTCAGGCGGCCGGGGCCTTCGCGTAGACCTCGATCTCGCTGAGGACGATCCAGCCGACGGTGCCGCCCAAGCCGGCGGTCATCGCCACCCGGACCGCCGAAGTCGTCGCGTTCACCTCGACGTCGATCACCGGCACCTCGTCGGCCGGCACGTCGACCACGCCGCCCGCGTCCTGCCAGTTCCCCTCGGCGTCCAGGTACTGCACCTGGAGCGTGTCGGCGTAGCTCGCCCGGCCGCCGTCGCTCCAGAAGTGGGACACCACCCGGGTCACGTCCCGCTCCCGGGGAAGCCGCACCGTGATCGCGTCCTCGGTGTTGAACGGCCCGGACTTCCAGTTCGACCAGCCCTTGTCGGTCAGGTTCCCGTTGCGCAGCGCCTCGGTCGAGTACCCCGGCTCGGTGTAGGTCGCCGAGGTCGTCACGCCGTCCCCGGTGGCCACGTTGACCTCCACCGGGTCGGTCACCTCGACCTCCACGACCGCGTCCAGCGCGGTCCCGTCCACCAGCGTCGCCGCGCCCTCCAGCGTCACCGTCCCGTAGTCGTCGAAGGCGCCCTCGGCGGGCTCCTCCCACACCACCGGCACGGACGCCTCAGTGCCCCTGTCGCCCAGCGCGGTCACCGTGTCCGGCAGGTCCGGCGTGAAGCCCGGGTAGGTCACGGCCGAGGCCGGGACCGTCTCCGAGAACCGGTCCACGCTCACGGTCGCCTTGGCGCGGAACGTGTTCCCGAGCGCGTCGGTCGCCTCGCCCCGCACCGTCACCTTGCCCGAGCGGTCCCATCTGGACTCTCGCGGCATGTCCCACTCGACCGGGAGCGCCCCGCGCTCCCCGTCCCGGTAGACGCCGGGCACCGCGGAGGGCAGCTCCGGCACGTGGCCGGGGACGGTGTACGCCGCGACCTCGGCGGCGCGCAGCACCGTCTCGTCGGTCACGCCCCAGCGCTGGTTGTCGGCGGCGGTCGGCGTGTACGTCTGGATCGGCGAGCCGTCGGCGGTCGCCTCGCCCCACACGTCCAGCACCAGGCCCGTGCCCGCGTTCACCGGCACGTACGTGCCGTCGCCGGTGGTCGAGAGGTACCACCGGGCCGCATCGGACGGGTCCCCTTCGGCCGCTTCGAGCACCGCCAGGCCGTCGGCCACCGCCAGACGCGAACCGTCGGCGGCATTGGTGATCGCGTACTGCTCCCGGTTGGAGTACCCCTCGGTGAGCCGCTCGACCGCCCACAGCTGCGCGCCGTCGGCCGCGTCCTCGGTCGCCAGCACGATGCCGGTGCCGTCCTCGGACGGGGCGATCGACTTGCCGCTCTGCACGCCGTCGAAGCGGTACGCGTGGCCGTCCTGGAACAGGGCCGCGTCGCCGTCCACGCCCGAGACGCCCTCGACGACGAACGTGGTCACCGACTTCGCCGGGACCGTCAGCGTCGCCGAGCCGCCGCGCACCCTGACCCGGTCGCCCTCGACGAGCGCGCCGTCGGCGCTGGTGACCACCGGGGTCACGGTGGCGCCGCGGGGGACGCGGTCGAACCCGGACAGGTCGAGGGTCACCGCGATCGCCTCCTCGGCGTTGTTGGTGTACACCACGTTCGCGCCCCGGCCCGAGGCCTCGATCGCGGCCGTGGCGGCGGTGCTGTCGGTGGCGATGACGCGGTCGCCCGGCTCGATGTAGTGCGTGAAGTTGCGCAGCGTGTCGTACTTCGTGTTGGTCATGATCGGGCAGGTCTCGAGGGTGTCCTCGGCGGTGCAGTCGAACGGCAGCTGGATCGAGCCCCAGCTGTGGTTCTCGTTCCTGTCCTCGACCGGCTGCCACAGCACCCACGCCGACGGCTCCAGCTCGCGCAGGTCGTCGGTGACGCGGGTGGCGATGCCCAGGCCGTTCTCCATGGAGGTGTAGTCCTGGCCGGAGGTCCAGGCGCCGCCGACCTCGCTCATCCACAGCGGCTTGTCACCGCCTTTGGCGAGGTCGCGGACGCCGGTGCGCCCGCCGGTGCCGTACGTGTGGACGTTCATCTGGCCCACGTTGGAGCGGGACTCCTCGGTGTACGCGTTCCAGTTGCGGGTGAAGGTGCCCGGGTTGGTCTCGTCCATCGCGGCGACGACGGCCTCCAGTTCGGACGCGGAGAGCCGCTCGGCCAGCGCGTTGACGACGAGCTGCTGGAGCTCGGGCCCGGCGTGCGCGCCCTCCTGGCGCCCGCCCGTGGGCTGGACGCCGTCCTCGCCGAGCTGGGTGCCCCAGTAGTTCGTGTTCGGCTCGTTGAGCGGGTCGACGGTGTCGAACTCGATGCCGTGCTCGTCCTCGACGTGCTCCATGACCTCGGTCAGGTAGGTCGCGAACTCCTCGACCGAGTCGGTGCGGATCTGGTCGTCGTTCGCGTCGAAGCCGCCGGAGACGTAGCCGGAGACGGTCTGGAAGTACGGCGGGGAGTTCGAGAACGCCTCCCAGTGGGTGACGTCGTCCTTGACCTGGTCGATCCACCACCGCTGCGAGGCGTCGGCGTCCCAGTTCCAGTGGTCGGGGTTCTCCGGGTCCCACCAGTCCTTGTCCTCGTGGGTGGTGCCCTCGGGGGCGGCCCACCAGCCGGGGACGGCGGAGGCGCCGCCGCGCAGGTACTCGTCGTCGATGTTCGGGGCGTTGCCGCCCCCGATGTTGTACCGGGCGATGTTGAGGTTGAGGCCCTCGTCGCCGAAGACCATGTCGACGAGCCGCTCGCGGATCTCGTCGGGGTAGCCGCCGGTCGCGTTGGCGAACCAGACCAGGCTCGTGCCCCAGCCCTCGAACTCGGGCTGCTGGTAGGACGGGTCGAGGGTGACGGTGACGGCGCCCCCGGCGGGTTCCTCGGCGTTCGCGGCGGTGCCGATCAGCACGGGGAGGGCCGACGCGGCGAGCACCGCGGCGAGCCCGGCGGCGCCGGCCGCGGCCGGCGCGCGACCGCGCCTCGGTCGGGGAGATGGCATCGTGGTCTCCTTCGGGGGGTTGCAATCGAACGAGTTCGATATTTCCACAGAAGTCGACGCTTGTGAACACCCTTTGTCTAACGGGTTGAAAAATGAAGTGGCCGGGATCGCCCCCGCCCGCTTCTCGCTTCCCGCGAAAAACGTCGCACCCCCGAGGCAGGGTTGTTGCCGGGGGCCTGCGATACGGCGCTCAGCGCCTCTGCCCCTGCCCGCTACGCCGCCGGCGGGTCCTGCTCGACCCGCAGCACCTCCCAGATCCCGGACGGGTCCCGCACCTCCGAGCGCCCGGGCATGATCAGCCGCCAGCCCGGCCCCGCGGCCGAGTGCCGGTCGGCCGTGAGGTACCCGCCCGCCGCCTCCGCGCCGAACACCGCCTCCGTGCGCACCGTGAGATGCGACGTCAACCGCATGTGCAGGGCCGACCGGGCCTTCGGGTCCGCGTCGAGCCCCGCCGCCCACAGGTCCACCGCCCGCAGCAGGCGCCCCGCCTGGGCCGCCCCGGTCCGCGCGTCGGCCACCATGGCGACCGGCACCGTACCGCTGTTCTCGCCCTGCGGCAGTTTCAGATCGCTCACGTAGGCCACCCCCAGGGTCCCGGTCTCGCGCGCCAGCGCGTACAGCCGCCGCACCCGTGCCGCGTGCGCCCGCGGCGCGCGCACCACCTTGACCAGGCCGCCCAGGATCAGCGCCGCCGCCGCGAACGCCAGGGCGTTCTTGTACCAGACATTGCCGAGGAAGAACGCCTCCGCCGCCCCGAGCTCACCGACCCGGTCCCGGAAGTCGCTGAAGAGGACGATCGTCCCCGCGCCCATCGCGCCGATGAGGATGCCCATGCCGCCGTAGAACCGCCGCTCGTTCTCGATCACCACCCGCGCGGTGAACCGCTCGAGCGACGAGGTCGGGTCGGGAACCGGCGGCCGCTCCAGCGGCGGCGCGCCCGCCGCCGCGGCCCACGCCGCCTTCGGGTCGCCCGGCCACGGGCGCTTGTCGTGTCGCATCGCCCCATTGTGCGACCGGCCCGCCTCCCGCCGCGAGCACCGCGTCCGGTCGTCATCGCCGCCCGCCGATCACCCGCACCGGCCGCTCCGGCCGCTCCGCTCTCTCCGGCCGCGCCGCCTCCGCGGTCCGCCCCCGCCCGGTCCTCGTGACCGCCAGGATGCTCACGTCGTCGTCCATCCTGGCCGCGAACCGCGAGGCGTCGTCCCACACGAACTCGATGAGCCGCCGCGGCGACGGCACCACCAGCCCCTGGAGGTGGCTCGCGAGCGGGTAGTAGTTCCCGTCCTCGTCCCGCGCCTCGACCAGCCCGTCCGAGAACGCCAGCAGGGTCTCGTCCGCGCCGAACGGCACCGCGACCGACTCGCCCGGCCGGACCGGCGCGGCCAGCCGCAACCCGAGCACCGGCGCGGGCTTGAGGTCGACCTCCTCGACCCGCTCGCCGCGCAGCAGCAGCGGCGGCGGGTGCCCGCACGAGAGCAGCCGCACCTCGTCCGAGTCCTCCGCGAACTCCGCCAGCAGCACCGAGGCGAACAGCTCCGGCACGTACCCGTGCGCCGCGTCGTCCAGGATCCGCCGCTCCAGCCGCCACGCGATCCCGCCGAGCTCCTCCTCGTCCAGGATCGCCTCGTGGAACACCGACAGCAGCATCGACGCGGTGCCGACCGCGTCGAGCCCGTGCCCCTGCACGTCGCCGAGGATCAGCCGCGTCCCGAACGGGCTGGGCCGCACGTCGAACAGGTCCCCGCCGATCCACGCGCCCCGCTGCGCCGAGTGGTAGAGCCCGGCGCACGCGAAGTCGCCCACCCGCGGCGGCAGGTTCGGCAGGATCGCCTGCTGCGCGGCCTCGGACACGCTCAGCATCGTCACCAGCCCGGCCACGAAGCGCTGGCGGATCCAGGAGATGCCGACGGCCGTGGCGAACACGATGACGACCACCACGATGTCGTCCCCGTCGAACCGCCGCGAGAACGGCAGCGGCGCGGCGACCACCACCAGGGCGAGCCCGGCGATGGCCGCGGTCCACACCGGTCCGAGGACGAACGCGGCGAGGACGGGGACGATCGCCATCGCGATCCCCGCGTGCAGGGGGTCGGGCCGGAAGAGCTGGAACACGGTGGCCGCGAGCAGGGCGGCGAGCGGCAGCAGCCGGACCCGCAGCGGGACCGCTGTGCCCGACTGGAGTCGGATCGAACCCGAGACCCGCATGCCCATGGCCTGATTTTAGGTGCGATCGGGCCCGCTACCTGGGATTTCTGGCAGGTTCAGGGAGCTTTCAGGACACCGGGCCGCCGGGTCGGCGCGAGTCGTACGCCGCCTGCGCGGCGAGCACCTGCGGCATCGCCGCGTAGAGGTCGTCGACGAGCGCGGTGAGCCGCGCGGTGATGCGGCGCCCGGTCTCGGTGAGCCGGTACTCCACCCGGGAGGGGTAGCCCTCGGAGGCGGCGCGGTCGACGAACCCGTCGCGTTCGAGCTGCCGCAGGCTCTGGGCGAGGGCCTTCTCGTTGATGCCGTCCACGGAGCGGCGCAGTTCGCTGAACCGCTTCGCGTCCCCGTGCAGGACGAGGAGAATGAGCGTGCCCCAGCGGCCGGTCACGTGGTCCAGGACCGTGCGGGACTCGCATCCTCGGGCCAGTACCTGGAAGTCGGGTGCGGCGTCGGAGGGTCGGGTGCTCATGGCGTGATGTTACCTCCGCAACAGCGCCTCGAATCAATTGTGCTTTCAAAATGAAAGTGCTTTCATTTGGATAGTGAAATCGTAGTCCCGATCCGCAGTGAAGGAGCAGCATCATGATCGTCGTCACCGGGGCCACCGGCAAACTCGGCACACTCGTCGTGGAGGGCCTGATCGACCGGGTGCCCGCCGAGCAGATCGCCGTCGTCGTGCGCGACGCGGCCAAGGCCGCCCGCCTCGGCGGGCTCGGCGTCGAGGTCCGCGTCGCCGACTACGACGACCCGGCCGCCCTCGGGGACGCCTTCCGCGAAGGCGAGAAGGTCCTCCTCATCTCCGGCAGCGAGGTCGGGCGGCGCGTCCCGCAGCACCGGGCCGTCATCGACGCCGCCGAGGCCGCGGGCGTCGCCCTCCTGGCCTACACCAGCATCCTCGGCGGCCCCGCCGCCGACTTCGAGCTGGCCCGCGAGCACCAGGTCACCGAGCGGTACCTCATCGACTCCGGCGTCCCGTACGTACTGCTGCGCAACGGCTGGTACCACGAGAACTACACCGAGGGCCTGGCCGGCGCCGTCGCCGCGGGCGCCCTGACCACCAGCACCGCCGAGGGCGCGAGGATCGCCACCGCCGCGCGCGCCGACTTCGCCGCCGCCGCGGTCGCGGTGCTCACCACCGAGGGCCACGAGGGCCGTGCGTACGAGCTCGCCGGCGACACCGCGTGGACCTTCGAGGAGTTCGCCGCCGAGGTCGCGAGGCAGAGCGGGAGGGACTTCCCCGTCAACCGCGTCTCCGGCGAGGAGCTGCGCGGCATCCTCACCGGCCAGGGCGTGCCGGACCCGTTCGCGGCCGTCCTGGTCGGCGTCGACGACGCGATCTCGCGCGGCCTGCTCGACGACGGGTCGGGGGACCTGTCGAAGCTCGCCGGGCGCCCCACCACCCCCGTCGCCGAGGCGATCGCCGAGGGACTGCGGTCCTGAGCGCGCGGCGGCCCGCGGAACACCGTTCCGCGGGCCCTGCGGCCTAACGGAAGGCGTCCGCGTGCTCGCGGGCCCACTCGGCGAACGTCCGCGCCGGGCGGCCGGTGACCCGCTCGACGGCGCCGGAGGCCCGGGTCGTCCACGCGGGCGGGTGCGCCCGCCAGCCCAGGACGTACGCGATCGCCGGGTCGTCCATGCCCATGGCCCGCATCCGCTCCCTGCCCTGCGCCTCGGTCAGCGGCTCGTAGCGCACCTCCCGGCCGGTCGCCGCCGCGATGGCCGCGACCTGGTCGGGCACCGTGAGTGGCTCGGGCCCGGTGAGCTCGTACGCCTCGCCCGCGTGGGCGCCGGTGGTGAGCGCGGCCGCGGCGACCGCCGCGATGTCGGCCACGTCCACGGGCGCGTGCGCGACCTCCCCGAACGGCTCGCGGACGACGCCTTCGGCGCGGACGTCCTCGGCCCAGGTCAGCGCGTTCGACATGAACTCGCCGGGCCGGAGGTGCGTCCACTCCAGACCGCTCGCCTCCACGGCCTCCTCGACCGGGCCCCGGTACCCGTTCCACAGGGTCGTGACCCGGCGGACCCCGGCCTCGACGGCCGCGGCCGCGATGCCGGCGCTGCCGGGCACGGTCAGGTTGGCGGGCCCGACCGCGGTGAGCAGGTGCAGGCCCGTGGCGCCCTCGAGCGCGGCCTCGACGCTCGCGCGGTCCGTGAGGTCCCCGGCGACCGCCTCGACGCCCTCGGGGAACCGCGCCGCCGCGGGGTCGCGGGTGAGCGCCCGGACCGGGTGCCCGGCCGCGGCCAGTCGCGCGACCAGGTGGCGGCCGACGTTGCCGGTCGCGCCGGTGACCAGGATGGCCATACTGTTCCTCCTCGAGACTTCCGGGGCCGGTAGGGCCCCTTGGAATGCCAAGGCTAGGAACGGGGAGGGCCCGCCGCATCGGACCTGCGGCGGGCACGGCGGTACACCGCAGGTCCTAAGACCGGCCCGCCCTCAGGGGGGTCCGGGCCGGGCGCCGCGGATCGCCGCAGGTGAGCGGCTCGCACGGCGGCCGCGGTTCCATTTCCCTCGCCCGTAGGGCATAATATTCGTCGATATCGATATATCGGTTTTTGTCCGCCGTCTGGTTGGGGTGGGGCGGACCCAGCCAGAGGAGGTCATGGCATGCGAGCCATGCGAAGCAGACCGCGCAGGTTGGCGGCCGTCGCCGCCGTGTCCGGCGCGGTCGTCGCCGGAACGATCGCGGTGGTCGCGGCGAGCCCGGCACAGGCCGCGGCGTGCGAGTCGATCGAGTACGACGTCGTCAGCTCCTGGGGCGGGGGCCACCAGGCCGCCGTCTCGCTCACCGCCGGAAGCGAGGACGTGAACGGCTGGACCGTCGCGTTCGACCTGCCGTCCGGCGCCTCGGTCCAGAGCGCCTGGAACGTCGACTGGAGCCAGTCCGGCGCCGCCTTCACCGGCGGCGACGTCGGCTGGAACGCCGCCGTCGCCTCCGGCCAGACCCGGGAGCTGTTCGGCCTCATCGTCTCCGGCGCCGCCGCCGAGCCGGAGTCGTTCACGCTCAACGGGGTCGCGTGCGGCGACGTCGCCGAGCCGACCGACACGCCGAGCGAGGACCCCACCGACGAGCCGACGGACGACCCGACGGACGAGCCCACCGAGGACCCGACCGACGACCCCACCACCGACCCGGGCGAGTGCCCGGCCGGGGCCGTGTGCGACGGCTTCGAGGACCAGACCGGCACCACCCCCGGCGGCGACTGGAGCGTCGGCGCCCCGGACTGCACCGGCACCGGCACCGCCGCAGTGGACCGTTCGGTCTCCAACAGCGGCGAGGCCTCGATCCGCGTCGACGGCGGCGCGACCTACTGCAACCACGTGTTCGTCGGGCGCGACCTGCCCGCCGACGCCGAGTGGTTCCGCGTCTACATGCGGCACGACACCGCGCAGCCGGCCAACCACACCACCATGATCGCCATGCAGGACCGCAACGACGCGAACACCGACCTGCGCCTGGGCGGCCAGAACGGCGCGCTCCAGTGGAACCGCGAGTCCGACGACGCGACCCTCCCGGAGCAGAGCCCCGCGGGCGTGGCGCTGAGCCGGCCGCTGCCGGTCGACGCCTGGACCTGCGTCGAGTTCCAGGTCTCGGGCGGCCAGTTGAGCACCTGGGTCGACGGCGACCTCGTCGAGGGCCTGGTCGTGGACGGGGTCCCCACCCACGACATCGACTCGCAGTGGCTCTCCAAGTCCGGCTGGAACCCGGACCTGGCCGACCTGCGGCTCGGCTGGGAGAGCTACGGCAACGACGCCGACACCCTCTGGTACGACGACGTGGCCTTCGGTCCTGAAAGGATCGGCTGCTGAGACCGGGGCCGGTGCGCGGACGCCGCCCCTCACCGCCTCGGCGGCGTCCGCGCACCGGCCCCGCCCCGCGAAGTCCGGGCCCCGGCCGCGCGGCGGCGTCGGCCCCGCCGCGGGCCCTCAGCCGGGGCCCGCGCCCGCGCGGCCCCGCTCGTACGCCGCCTTGAACGCGTCGGCGCCGATCATCCCCTCCACGCGCCGCCCGATGCGGTCCACGTCGAACCGCTCGCCGTCCGGCAGCGGGGCCCCGGCCCGTTCCCGCAGGGCCGCCGCCTCCCCGAGGGCCGCGGCGGCCCGCTCCGGCTCGCCCAGCAGCGACCGCGCCCCCGCGAGTCCTTCGAGGACGAACGCGACGCTCCGCCCGTCGGGCCCGCCGCGGAGCGCCCGCGCCCCCGCGACGCCGTCGATGACGGACGCGACGGCGCCGCCGCCCGGCTCCCCGCCCTCGAGCAGCGCCAGGGCCTCCTCGTGCAGGCGCAGCGCCTCCCGGCCGTCGCCGCGCATCTCGGCGATGAAGCCCCGCTCGCCCAGCAGCATGACCGCCATGTCCTGGAGCGCCGGCGGCTCCGCGTTCCACGCGAGCCACTCGGCGGCGATCCGCTCGGCCTCCTCCAGCCGCCCGGCCCGCCGCTCCAGGAGCATGAGGCCGGTCGCGGCGAACATCTCGCAGAACCGGACGGACTGCTCGACGGCCATCGCCAGGGCCTCCTCGTGCAGCCGCCTGGACGCCGCGAACTCGCCGCGCAGCATCCGGACCCGGCCCAGCCGCGAGAGCCGGTACGACTGCTCCATGCGCAGCCCCAGGCCCTCGGCGAGCGCGAGCCCCTCGTGGTTGAGCCGCAGCGCCAGCTCGTAGTCGCCGGTGCTCTCGGCATGCACCGCAAGGCATTCGAGGGCCTGGAGCTCGCCCCAGCCGTCGCCTGCGGCCGCGAAGGCGGCGCGGCTGCGGGCCGCGAGCCCGCGGGCGGCGTCGAGGTCGCCGCGGACGATCGCCGTCCACGCCAGCGCGCCGTCGACGGCCGCGAGGCCCCAGGGGTCGCCGGCCTCCGCGAAGTACGCCCCCGAGGAGCGCACGAGCGCGTCGAGCTCGCGCTCGCTCCCGACCCCGATCTGCGTCTGCGCCAAGAACAGCTCGGCGTAGGCGCGCTCGCGGTCGTCGGCCAGGTCCGCGAGGTGCCGCGGCGCGTCGGCGATCCCGCGGCCGAGCGCGGACGCGGTCATGAACGCGAAGCAGGACCGCCAGAACCGCGCGGCCGCCGCGCGGCCCGGTGCCGCGGGCCCTTCGACGGCGAGCGCCGCCTCCAGCGCCCGCCCGCCCTCGAGGAGGCTGCTGCGCAGGAACCAGAACCAGGTGAGCCCCACGGCGATGCGCAGCGCGCGGTCGGCGTCGCCGCGCCGCGCCGCCGCCTCGAGCGCGGCGTGGAGGTTCCCCGAGTCCGCCTCGAGCCGCCGCATCCACGCGAGCTGGCCGGGCCCGCGCAGGCGGTCGGCGGACTGCTCGGCGAGTGCGGTGAAGTGGCGGCCGTGCCGCTCGGCGACCTCCTCGTGCAGGCCCTCCTCGCGCAGCCGCTCGCGGCAGTAGGCCGCGACCGAGTCCAGGAGCCGGAACCGCCGGTCCGCGTCTCCGGCGACGTGCACCAGGGACCGGTCCACCAGCTGCACGAGCGCGTCGACCGCGGCGGCCTCGGTCAGCTCCCCGGCGACGAGGTCCTGGACCGTGTCGAGCGCGGCGCCGCCCGCGCACACCGACAGGCGGCCGAGCACGAGCCGCTCGGCGGGCCCGAGCAGCCGCCAGCTCCAGTCGATGACGGCCCGCAGCGTCCGCTGCCGCTCGGGCCCGCCCCGGGTCTCGGCGCTGAGCAGGCGGTCGGCGAGCTGGTCGGCGAGGGCCGCGACCCCGAGCGCGGGCACGCGCGTGGCGGCCAGCTCCAGCGCCAGCGGCAGGCCGTCGAGGCGCTCGCAGATCGCGTCCACCGCCGCCCGGTTCTCGTCCGTCACCGCGAAACCGGGCTGCGCGGCGCTCGCGCGGGCGGTGAAGAGCCGCACGGCGCCGCCCTGGTCGAGCGGCTCCACCGGCAGCACCTGCTCGCCGGGGACGCGCAGCGCCTCCCGGCTGGTGGCCAGGACGCGGACCTCGGGCGCCGCCGCCGTGACCTCGGCGCACAGCTCGGCGGCGGCCGCGACCAGGTGCTCGCAGTTGTCGACCACCAGGAGGGCCCGCCGCCCGGCGAGGGCCGAGCGCAGCAGCGCGAACGGATCGGCGGCGGGCTGCGCCGCCCGGGGGCCGGCCCCGTTGAGCCCCATGGCGTCCGCGACGGCCGCGGCGAGCAGCGGCGCGTCCGTCCCCGGTTCGAACCCGGCGAGTTCGACCAGCCACGCCCCGCCCTGGAAGCGGGCCGCCGCGCCGAGGGCGAGCCGGGTCTTGCCGACCCCGCCGGGGCCGGTCAGCGTCACCAGCCGCGACGACTCCAGCAGCGACACCAGGTGCGACAGGTGCTCGTCGCGGCCGATCAGCGGTGTCAGCGGGACGGGCAGGTTCCCGCGCGGGGGAGCGGTCGGCGCGGCGAGCGCGGGGTCGTGCCCGAGCATCGCCCGGTGCAGGTCCCGGAGCTCGAGTCCGGGGTCGAGCCCCAGCTCCGAGGCGAGCCGCTCGCGCAGGTCCCGGAAGGACGCGAGCGCTTCACTGTGGCGCCCGGCCTGGTAGAGCGCCCGCATGTGGACCGACCGGAGGCGCTCGCGCAGCGGGTGCCGCTCGACCAGCGCGGCCGCCTCGCCGAGCGCGGCCTCGTGCAGGCCCAGTTCGAGCCGGGCGTCGAGGAGCCGCTCGAGGGCCGCGAGCCGCCGCTCCTCCAGCCGGGCCGCCTCGGCGGCGAGCGCGTCGTACTCGGCCAGCGCGGGCCCGCGCCACAGCCCCAGCGCCTCCTCCAGCAGGGCGGCCCGCTCGGCCGCCCCGGCCCCGGCGGACCGCTCCACCAGCAGCTCGAACCGTCCCGCGTCCACCTGCTCGGCCTCGACGGCCAACCGGTAGCGGTCCTCCAGGCGCTCGACCCGGACGCCGATCCCGGCGAGCGCGCGCCGCAGCTGGGACACCTTGGTCTGGAGCGCGGCGCGCGGATCGGCGGGCGGCCGGTCGCCCCACACGTCCGCGATCAGGCGCTCCACCCCGACGGGGCGTCCGGGGTCGACCAGGAGCCGGGCCAGCAGCGCCCGGACCTTCCGCTCCGGCACCGGCACCGGCTCGCCCGCGTCCGTCCGCACCGCCAGCGGCCCGAGTATCCCGAAGAGCACCGCACCACCCTAACGAAGCGCGCCGGAAGGAAACCGTGAGCGGACCGAAAGCGGCGTCCGGATCCTGGACCGGGACACCCGTTTGGAGAAGGACATGACCACCACTGACGAGAACGCCGCCCCGGCCAGGGCCGGAGCGAAGGAGTGGGCGGGCCTGGCGGTGCTGGCGCTGCCGGTCCTGCTGCTCGCCATCGACCTGAACGTCCTGCACCTGGCCGCCCCCGCCCTCGGCGCCGACCTCGGCACGAGCAGCACGCAGCTCCTGTGGATCCTGGACGTCTACGGGTTCATGGTCGCCGGGTTCCTGGTGACCATGGGGAACCTCGGCGACCGGATCGGGCGCCGCCGCCTGCTCCTGATCGGCGCCGCCGCGTTCGGCGCCGCCTCGGTCGTCGCGGCCTACGCCCCGTCCGCCGAGGCGCTCATCGCGGCCCGCGCGCTCCTCGGGATCGCCGGGGCGACGCTCATGCCGTCCACGCTCGGCCTGATCGGCAACATGTTCCACGACCCGAAGCAGCGGTCGACCGCGATCGGCGTGTGGATCATGGCGTTCATCGGCGGCAGCGCCGTCGGGCCCATCGCGGGCGGCCTCCTCCTGGAGCAGTTCTGGTGGGGCGCGGCGTTCCTCATGAACGTGCCCGTGATGGTCCTGCTCCTCGCGGCCGGGCCGCTGCTGCTCACGGAGTTCCGCGACGAGTCCGCGGGCCGCATCGACCTGCCGAGCGCGCTCCTGGCGCTCGCCACGATGCTGCCGGTCGTGTACGCGGCAAAGGAGTTCGCCAAGGACGGCTTCGAGCCCGCCACCGTCGCCGTGCTCGCGGTGGGCCTGCTGTCCGGCGCGCTCTTCCTGCGCCGGCAGCGGCGCCTGGACGACCCCCTGGTCGACCTGCGGCTGTTCCGCAGCCGCGGGTTCGGGGCCGCACTGGCGGTGCTGCTGCTGGTCACCTCGGCACTGGGCGGGATGCTCATGCTGTTCGTGCAGTTCCTCCAGATGGTCGAGGGGCTCTCGGCGCTGGAGAGCGGCCTGTGGATGCTCCCGGGCGTGGCCGCGAGCATCCTCGCCTCGGCGCTCGCGCCGGTCCTGGCGCAGCGCGTGCGGCCCGCGGTGGTCATCGGCGCCGGCCTCGCGCTGGCGCTCGCGGGCGCGGCGCTGTTCATGCGGGTGGAGGCCGACGGCGGCCTGGCCCCGCTGATCGCGGGGACGGTGCTGATGTTCCTCGGCATGACGCCGGTCGCAGTCCTGGGCACGGACCTGGTCGTCGGCGCGGCGCCGAAGGAGCGGGCCTCCTCGGCGGGCTCGCTCTCGGAGACCGCCTCAGAACTCGGGTCGGCGTTGAGCATCGCCCTGATCGGCTCGGTCATCACCGCCGTCTACACCGGACGGATGGCCGCGGCCTCGCTCGGCGGCGGCGTGCCCGAGGCGGCCCGCGACAACCTCGCGGCGGCCCTGGCGAGCGCCGAGCACCTGCCGGAGGAGGAGGCGGCCGGACTCCTGGAGGCGGGACGGGAGGCGTTCACCCAGGCGCTCAACGTCGGCGCCCTGGCGTCCGCCGCGATCCTGCTGGCGGCCTTCGCGATCACCGCGGTCGCGCTGCGGCGGGTCCCGCCGCTCGGCCGCGAATGAGGTCGGCGGCCGAAACGGGCGACACCCTGCCCGCTTCGGCCCCGATCCCTGGGTTCCCGCCACCGCGCGGAATATGCGAGGGGCCTCCCGCCGGACCCGCTGCGCCGCAGCGGGTCCGGCGGGAGGCCCCGTGGCCGGTCGTCAGCGCCGCATCAGCGCGAAGACGCCCCAGCCGAGATGTTCGCGCTGGTAGCGGACGTAGTTCGCGCGGCCCTGGTCGAGCACGGTCCGCATCTGGCCGACGAGCTCGTCGCCGGGGTTGGCGTCGAGCCAGCGGCGGATGTTGAGCCACTGGGCGGCGCTGTACCGGTCCCAGCCGTCCTGGTCGGCCAGGACCATCTCGACCACGTCGTAGCCGAGGTCGCCGAAGTGGTCCACCAGCCCCGGGAGCGAACGGAACTCGTCCCTGCCCTGGGCGTGGCAGCCCTTGACGGTGGCCTCGTCGGGCGGGTCGAGCCGCCAGTAGCACTCGCCGACGAGCATCAGACCGCCCGGTTTCAGGCTGCGCTGGAGCAGTTCGACGGTGCCCGCGGTGCCGCCGCCGATCCAGGTCGCGCCGATGCACGCGGCCAGGTCGACCGGTTCGTCCGCGACGTGCCCGGCGGCGTCGCCGTGGACGAACGCGACCCGCCCGGCCACGCCGAGCTCCTCGGCCCGGGCCTTCGCCTTGGCGGTGAACGCGGCGCTGATGTCCACACCGGTGCCGGTGACCTGGTGGTCGCGGGCCCAGGTGCACAGCATCTCGCCGGAGCCGCTGGCGAGGTCGAGCGCCGTGGTCCCGGGCTCGAGCCGCAGCGCGCGGCCGAGCTGGGCCAGCTTGCGGTCATCGATCGGGTTGTGGATGCGGTGGCCGCTCTCGGCGATGGTGAAGCTTCGTGGGAGATCCACTCGTGAGTTCCTTGCTGTCGTTGAGGTCATGACGGTGTCGGAAGGCGGCCGCCAAGCGGCCGCCGTGCCCGGACCTCCATGAAATGCACCTCCTCGTCGTCGATCGCCCTGCGGATCGCCCGAACGCTAGAACGAAGCGGCCCCCGTGTCCAGCGAATTCCCGTCGAACCGGGGAGTTGTTGGAACAAACAATTCCGTTCTGATATGGTCGAGCGGTACCCGACGCGACCCAGGAATCGAGTCGCCATGAACGCCAAGCCCGATCCGATCCCCGACGGCTACGGCACGGTCACCCCGTGGATCTCCGGCAAGGACACCGCCCGCCTGCTCGACTTCCTCAAGGCGGCCTTCGGCGCCGAGGAGCTCGGCCGCGTCGAAGGCGCCGAACCCGGCTCGATCGGGCACGCCGAGGTCCGCATCGGCACCTCGATCGTGATGATGTTCGATACGCCGTTCAAAGTGGACACGCCTGCGATGATGCGCCTGTGGGTCGAGGACGTCGAAGCGGCCCTCCAGCGCGCGGTCGACGCCGGGGCCGCCGTCGTCACCCCCGCCACCGACGTGCAGGCCTGGGGCGACCGGGTCGCCCGCGTGCGAGACCCGCTCGGGCACCTCTGGTGGCTTCAGGAGCGGGTCGAAGACGTCGACGCCGAGGCCATGGGCGAGCGCATGGCCGACCCGAGATACCAGAAGGCCATGGAGCAGACCCAGGTCATGGACGCCCCGGACCTGGTCTGATCAGTCGCCGTCGAGGTCGGTGCGCTGGCGCACGACGCGCAGGTCGTCGCCGTCCCAGGCCATCTCGTAGAGCTTCCCGCGCGCGCCGGTGAAGGGCCGGTGCAGCACGAGCATCAGCGTCCCTTCGAAGGTCGTGAAGAGCATCCCGTGCCCGGAGTCGCCGCGCACCAGCGGTTCGCGCTGCTCCCAGGGGCCTTCGAGGCGGCCCGAGCGCGAGACGGCCCAGGTCTGGACGTAGTCGCCGTCGACGCCGCCCTCCGTGAGCCGGTTCTTCTCGTAGGTCGACCACAGGCAGACCAGGGCCCCGCCGGGCGCGCGGTGGAGCTGCGGCCCGTCGGTCACATACGGCGCCAGCTGGTTCGGGACCCCGGCCGGGAGCTCGCGGGTGAGCCAGGGCGCGTCCGAGCCCTTGAACAGCATGACCGCTTCCCCTGCAACGGCGTCCAACTCGTCCGTCAGCGGGAACGCCTCGACGGTGCCGTCGATGCGCTGGAGCCACTCGTTGGCGTAGACCATCCACGGCCGCCCGTCCCCGTCGGCGAACAGCGTCCCGTCGAGCGTCATCAGCTCGGCCGGGAGGGTCGGCTCCCCGGGCTTGAGCATCCGGAACGGGCCGGTGAGCGCGTCGGCGACGGCGACCACTGTGGAGCGCCGGTGGTTCGCGACCGGGAACGGCGTCCCGTACGCGCCCGGTTTCGGCACCGGCAGCGGTGCCTCGGCGTCGTGGAGGGTCGTGAACAGGTACCAGCGGCCGTTCCAGCGGTGCACCTCGGGCGCCCAGGCGCCGTGGACCGCCCAGGGCCCGCGCTCCTCCTCGACGAGGAACACCGGCACCGGCTCGGCCCATGCGCGCAGGTCCGGCGACCGGTAGACCATCGTGCCGACCCCGGCCGGGCCGCCGTCGAGCGCCTGGTTCGACGTGTACAGGTGGTACAGGCCGCTCTCGGCGTCGGCGACCACGTACGGGTCGTGCAGCGGCATCCCGGGAAGGCGCAGCGGGAAGGCGGAGGGCGTCGGCTCGCTCATGCCGCAAACGCTATCAAAGCCCGGGGTCTGCGGTCCGGTCCGCGGCGAGGGCGTGCAGGGCCGCCTCGGTCGCGGCGTCGACCGGGTAGTACGACTCGATCGAGACCTCCTCCAGCGTGATGTCCTGCGGCGTGCCGAACGTGGTCACGGTCGAGAACAGCCTGAGCTCCCGCCTCCCGTGGCGGATCACCATCGGCGTGGTGATCTCGTCCTCGACCGGGACGCCGCCCTCGCCGTCGGCCACGCCGGGCGCGAGGTACGCCTCGTACAGCGCCGCCAGCTCCGGGTCGCGCGTCCGCTCCAGCTGCCGCGACAGCCGGGCGCGCAGCACCGCCCGCACCTGGTCGAGGTTGGCGATCCGCGAGCGCAGGCCCTGCGGGTGCAGCCCCAGCTCCAGCATGTTGACCGGCGGCCGCAGCAGCGCCGGGTCGACGCCCTCCAGGAACCGCTCCAGGACGCGGTTGGCCATCACGACGTTCCAGCGCCGGTCGATCACCACCGCCGGGTACGGCTCGTGGGCCCGGATCACCGCGGCGACGGCCCGGTGCGCCGCCGCGAGGCCCTGCCCGTCGAGCGGCCGCTCGCGGTACCGGGGCGCGTGCCCGGCCGCGAGCAGCAGCCGGTTGCGGTCGCGCAGCGGCACGTCGAGGCGCTCGGCCAGGCGCAGCACCATGTCCGCGCTCGGCGTCGACCTGCCCGTCTCGACCAGGCTGACGTGCCTGGCCGAGACGCCGGCGGCGAGTGCGAGCTCGAGCTGGCTCATCCGCCGCCGCTGCCGCCACTCGCGCAGCAGCCCGCCCGCCTCCGTCACGGCATGAGGCCGCTGGGGACGGCCGAGGCGTCCTCCTCGGGGATCGGCTGGAAGACCTCGACGTGCTCGGCGACGAGATCGCCCTCGAAGCGCCAGACGTCGGCGACGGCGATCCAGTGCCCCGCCCACGGCAGCCACCGCCGCGACAGCATGACCACGTGGTCGCCGTCCTCCAGCATGAGCCGGATCTCGATCTTCATGTCGGCCGAGGGGACCTGCCGTACGGCCTCGATCCACTCGGCCCTGCTGGAGGCCACGACGCCCGGTCCGCGGTCGACGAAGTCGTCGCGGAAGCAGTGGGCGATGGCCTCGGGGTCGCCGTCCCTGAACAGCGTCTCGATGGCGGTCCTGATGAGGTGTTTCCTGTCGGTCGTCATGCGCTTCAGTGTCGCAGCCGGTCCCGCCGGCGTCGATGAAATCGCATTTCATGAGGCCCGTGCCGCCGCCTCCGGCCGCAGGTCAGGGCCCCGGAATCGGTGCTGTGACGCCGGTCTCCGCTAATGGGCGATCTGGGCGACGACCTCTTCGAGGCTCCCGCCGCGGTAGTCGAAGTCGTCGTCCTCCCGCGGTGGGTCCCCTACGGGCCGTTCGACATAGGCCGTGCGGAACCCGGCCGCCCGCGCTCCCCGGAGGTCCCACGCGTGGGCGGCGACCATGAGGATGCGCTCGGGGCCGACCCCGGCGAGGTCGAACGCGAGCCGGTAGACCTCGGGCGCGGGCTTGTAGCTGCGCGCCTCCTCGGCCGAGAGCAGGAAGTGCCAGCGCAGGCCCGCGTAGGCGCTCAAGCGGATCAGCGTCTCCCGGCTCGCGTTGGACAGGCCCACCACGGGGAAGCGCTGCGACAGCGTCGCGAGCGAGTCGACGGTGTCCAGCCAGGGGGCGAGCCGCCGCTGGGCGGTCGCCAGCCGCTCGACCGCGGCGGGGTCGGCGACGCCGGCCTCGGCGGCCACGAGCTCGGCCGCCTCGCGGTTCACGGCGTCGCCGTCGACGTACGGGCGCAGGCCCTCGACGATCTTCCGCTGCTCCTGCTCGACGTGGCCGAACCACAGTTCGACGAGCCGGTCGGGGTCCTGCGCGTCGGGGGCCGCCTCGCCGATGGCGGCGCGGACGCCTCCGGGCTCGTCGACGAGGGTCCCGAGGATGTCGAACACGACGAGGTCGATGTCGGTGTGCGCGGGCATGGTCGCTCCGCCTTCCCTGCTGGTCGGTGGTTCCGCTGGCGAGGGGTGCCTGCGGGGCAGTCTACCGGCGCCCGGGCCGGACGGGCCGCACCGAGCGGATCGGCCCGGCGGGTCCTAGATCCCGTTGAGCGGCAACCGGACCGGCGGCGGCAGCGGCGCCGGGACCGGGTCGGCCCGGAACGACTGGAGCATCAGCGCCGCGAACCGGCGCGACGCCGCCGCCCGCATGGCGGGCGTCTCGGCCCGGATGCCCTCGTTCGCCATCAGCGCCAGGCTGAGGTCCTCCAGCACGAAGTCGCTCCGCAGCCGGCCCGCCGCCTTCGCGCGCCGCGTCAACTCCAGCGCCATGCGCAGCAACCGGTCCCGCTCCGCCGCGAACTCGGCGGCCTCGGGGAGCCGCGACGTGAACGCGCGGGCGAAGCCCCGGTCGAGGGCGTGCATCCGCATCACCTTCTCGATCATGACGCTGAACCCCTCCCACGGGTCCTCCGCCGCCAGCGCCTCCTCCGCGAGCGCCGCGCACGTCGCCATCTGCTCGGCGAACGCCTCGCTCAGCAGCGCCTCCTTGGTCCCGAAGCGCCGGTACACCGTGGCGGCCCCGACCTGGGCGCGCCGGGCGATCTCCCGGATCGGCACGTCGACGCCCTCGGCCGCGAACGCCGCGCGGGCGACCGCGAGGATGCGCTCGCGGTTGTCGCGGGCGTCCGACCGGAGCCCTGCTCTCACTTCTGCCGTCACGACTCTCACTTTAGCCAAACGGACGGGGTGCTCCGCTACGGTCGGCGCATGAGAGCAGTGCAGTTCAACGAGTACGGTCCTCCCGGCGTGGTGCACGTCGCCGACATCGAGGAGCCCCACGCCGGACCGGGCCGGGTCCGCATCGCCGTCCGGGCCTCCGGGCTCTCGGCGGGGGAGGCGCTCATCCGGTCGGGGGCGTACCGCGACGCCGTGCACATGACGTTCCCGTACCGGACCGGTGTCGAGGCCGCGGGCGAGGTGGACGAGGTCGGCGAGGGCGTCACCGGCGTCGCGGTCGGCGACGCCGTCTTCGGCCTCACCTCCATGGAGGAGCGCACCGCGAACGCCGACTTCGCGGTCCTCGCCGCCTGGGCCCCCAAACCGGCCGCATGGAGCTGGGAGGAGGCCGGCGGCGCCGCGGGCGCCGTCGAGACCGCCACCCGCGTCCTCGACCGGCTCGGGGTCGGCGCCGGTCAGACCGTCCTGGTGCAGGGCGCGGCCGGGGGCACCGGCTCGGTCGCCGTCCAGTTCGCCCTCGCCCGCGGCGCCGCCGTGATCGGGACGGCCGGCGAGCGCAACCACGACTTCCTGCGCGCCCTCGGCGCGACCCCCACGACGTACGGGCCGGGCCTGGTCGAACGGGTCCGCGCACTCGCCCCGAACGGCGTGGACGCGGTGTTCGACTGCGCCCGAGGGGCGCTGCCCGACCTGATCGCCATCGCCGGGGACCCCTCGCGGGTGGTGACGATCGCCGACTTCGAGGCGCCCGCCCACGGCGTGCACCTGTCCCACAGCGCGCCGACCGACGACGAGGGCAGGCCGCTCCTGCCCGGGGCCGACCCGATGGCGCTGCACGGCCTGGGGATCGCCGTGGCGCTCGCCGACGAGGGCCGGCTGCGCATCCCGGTCGCGGAGGCCTTCCCGGTCACCGAGGTCGCCGCCGCGCACGAACTGAGCGACACGCGCCACGCGCGCGGCAAGATCGTGCTGACCCACTGACGGCGGACCGGCCGCGACGCGCTCGGGGACGCGTCGCGGCCGGGACCTCGGGGACGCCCGGCCCCTCGGCGGCCGGCCGCTCGAGGCGGATCAGCAGCCGCAGATGACGATGCCGGGTTCGAAGGCCGCGTTGCGGTCCCGCGGCTCCTCGCCGTGGCCCCAGCCGTCGGTGTGCGCCTTCTCGTGCGCGCCGACGCGGTCCCAGTCCGACTGGCCGGCGCCGTACCGCTCCATCTCGCACTTGTCGTACACGATGTACCAGTCGCCCACCGACCACCAGGTCGCGTAGGCCAGGACGTTGTCGTGGCAGTCGCCGCCGTAGAAGGTGGGCACGTTGCCGTCGACGTCGGGCGGGTAGGTGTGCCCCTTGTCGCCGTGGTCGAGGGCGGTGAAGTCCTCCTCCGCGGCGGCCTCCACCTGTTCGGGTGTCGGGTCGGTGATGACGCTCAGCGTCAGGATGTTCCCGTCGTGGGTGTGCGCGTCGGCCGCGTCGTGCGCCGGGGCGTCCGTGGCCGGGGCCAGGAGCACGGCCACCACGCCGGCACCGGCGAGCAGGGTTTTCAGGAGCATACGCAATCCTTTGGGGGAGTAGGGAAGAAATATGCTGATATCAGCCGATCTTTCTTTAAGGTTTGCATATAGATAAAAATATGTCAATGAATTCATGTCATTTCGCTCCGCATCGCCCCGATCGGGGCGATGCGGCCCTCGCTCCGGCGCCCCTGCCGCCGCTGTGATCACGGGCCCGTCACGAAGCCACCCTGCGGCGGCGGGACGAATCCGGGACGGCTCGTACGAAACTTCCGGTGTCTGCGGTGAACCGACCGTGGAGACCCGACACCCGGGAGCGCCCGCCATGAGCGACAGGATCGAGTACGACCCACAGGCCATCCGCGAGGTCGGTGAGGAGGTCTGCCCCGACATCGCCAACTTCTACGACGACATCGCCTCGAAGACCGCCGCCGCCGGACAGGTCAGGGACTCCGCCTTCGGCGCGCACGCCTTGGGCGACAAGTGGAACGAGATGTTCACCCTCTTCTACGGCATCGTGTTCGAGACCGGCTCCAACGTCCGCGCCATGGGCCCCACGCTCATCCGGATCGCCGAGGACCAGGAGATCCTGGAAGGCGAACTGGTGAACGCCTTCGGGCAGATCGAATCCGAGATCGACGCGAACGGCCACGCCCCGTCGACCTCCGTGAACTATGGTGCGGCGCCTGAGCTCCCGCCCGCCCCCGCCCTCCTGGACGACAACCCCTACGAAGCCGAACTCGGCGGCCCGGCCGCCGCGTTCTGACCCGCACGGACCCGACCCTGAGAGGAGCCGCCCGCATGACCGCCTACCAGCCGATCGACTTCGCGCAGCTGAAGGAGGACTACGGCGACATCCCCGAGATGATCCGCGACCTCCGTGACCCGTTCATCGAGATGTTCCAGCGAGAGAAGGCCCTCGCCATGTGGCCGGACTACGCGTTCGTCATCAGGCTCACCAAGGACCAGGTCTTCGCCCAGAAGAACTCCGGACCGGGTTCGGAGTACCCCGGTCCGCGCTCCCGGCGCCACCGCGAATACCCGAGCCGGCCCTCCGGCATCCTGCCGTTCTACGTCCCCGAAGACGCGAGCGCCGCCGACGAGCAGGCGATCGACGACGCGGCCCGCACCGACGCGGGGACCGCCGTCACAGCCGTTGATCTCGCCTTCAACGCAGTGCTCCAGGACGGCTCGCTGACCGCCGCCGACATGCTGCTCCAAGGGCTCAGCGACGTCGACCAGGTGGTCGAGCACCTCATCCGGGCCCATGACCGGAACGGGTTCACCCGCGTCGAAGAGTTGTTCGCGGCATGGGAGGGCGCCGACGCCGACGCGGGCGCCGAGCAGTTCGGCGACCTGCTCCGGCCCGCCGCCGGGTTCCACCGCATGATCGCGGCGCAGCTGATCCAGGGCGCCCTCGCCGAATGTGCGGTGAAACTGGCGGTCCACGTCAACATCGGCATGATGCTCAAGCAGGTCCGCGATAACATCGACGCGCTCAGGACCTCGACGGACCCGGGCCTGAAGATCATCGTCCGGACCGCCTTCAACACGATCAAGCACTCCGGCCCCATCGTGAGCCTGGCCGACGGCGTCGGCGAACTGGCGGGCAGTTCGAGCGAGGCGCCGGTGAGCGACTGGCTCGCGGCGTTCTTCGGCAACTTCGACATCGAGCACGAGATGGCGCTCCAGCCGCAGAACGGGTCGGTGCTGCTCCAGCAGCTGCTCAACGCGGCCGAGCAGTGCAAGAGGATCCTGGCGGGGAAGCGGGACGAGGCCCTGCCCAACCTGAGCAGCGACCACGGCTCATGGGCGGCCCTGGTCGACAATGAGCCGCGGATCCTGATCCCTGGAGAACCCAACAAGTGACGGCGCCCGCGTCCGAGCGGCGGGGAGCGCCGCGCCGCCCGCGACGGGAACCCTGCGGGGCCGCGACCTCGGTGCGGCTGTCGCGCTTCGGGTCCGGGAGGGGTCCCGGCAGAATACGGTATTTTCGGGTCAGGACGGCCAATCGGCCCAACCCTCACATCCACCCCGAAAGGATCACAGTGGACAAGCAGAGGAAGCACCTGATCCGCCTCGGCGCCGGCCTCGCGGCCGGCGTCGGCGCCGCCGCCCTCACCTGGGCCGGCACCGCGGCCAACGCGGAGGAGCCGAGCCCCGGCGGCGACTTCGAGACCAAGATCATCGGCGGCCAGCCCGCCGAGGAGGGACAGTACCCCTGGCTCGTCGGCGTCGGCTCCTCCGGCGAGGGCACCCCCTGGGAGCGGCAGTTCTGCGGCGGCTCGGTCATCACCGAGACCGTCGTGCTCACCGCCGCGCACTGCGTCGAGGACACGACCGACCCCGATGAGCTGGTGGTCTTCTCCGGCTCGGTCGACCTCGAGTCCGACGACCTCGTCGAGACCGACGTGGTGGACCTGCACCTCGCCCACGACTTCAACGAGCCGGTCGCGTTCGCCAACGACTGGGCGCTGCTGCTCCTGGACGAGCCGGTCGACGCCGAGCCGATCGAGGTCGGCACCGAGCCGACCGAGTTCGACGCCCTCGAGGTCGCGGGCTGGGGCAACACCGGCGCGGGCTTCCCGACCGTGGCCGAGTGGGTGGAGGTGCCGTTCGTCGACGACGAGGCCTGCGCCGACGCCTACCCCGGTGAGATCGACGCGGCCACCATGCTGTGCGCGGGCGACCTCGCCGACGGCGGCGTGGACTCCTGCCAGGGCGACTCGGGCGGCCCGATCATGGCGCCCGGCGAGGACGGCGAGCTGATCCTCGCGGGCATCGTCAGCTGGGGCTACGGCTGCGCCGAACCCGGCAGCCCGGGCGTGTACGCCGAGGTCGCCGACTTCAACGACGCGATCGGCGACGTCCTCGAGGACTGGGACTAGACCGCTCGGAAGGCCGGGAGGGCCCGCCCTCCCGGCCTTCGCCGTTTCCGTTGCGCCCGTTGCGCGACGCCTCCGGAACGGCCTTCAGCCCTTGACGCTCCGCACGAAGCGCCGGCACACGTGGACCCGCGCGAACTGCTCGCGCATGGCGGCCTCCTCGGCCATCGCCGCGTGCAGGAGGGCCTTGACCGGCCGCAGGCCCGGCCGCCGCCCGCCGATCGCGCGGTCCGGTTCGGCCGCGTCGGTGTAGTAGTCGGCGTACACGTGGAGGTAGTGGTCGCCCTCGGCGAACCCGTTGGACCGGTACCAGCGCAAGGTGTCCGGGTCGTCCCTGGTCCAGGCGTCCAGCGTGGTCGCGCCCAGCGCGGCGAGGCGGTCGAGGGCCTCCTCCAGCAGCGCGCCGCCGACGCCCCGGGACCGGTGGTCGGGGTGGACCGCGACGGTTTCGACGGTCGCCGCCCCGTGCTCCACCTCGACGTCGATCACGCCGATGACCGCGCCGTCCGGGCCGACCGCCACGAGCGCGAAGCCGGGGGCGGCGATCGCGGGCCTGACGCGCTTGACGTCGTCGAAATAGGCGGTGTCCAGGAACGCCAGGGCCCGGCAGCGCAGCCAGGCGGTCTCGTCGGTCGGCAGGTAGGGGCGCACGGTGCAGTCCATGTCGGTCCTCAAGCGTCGTGGAGGAGCCGGGTCAGCGCTCGGGCGAACAGGGCCGGGCGTTCGACCGGGCCGAGGTGGCCTCCGGGGAACTCGGTGAGCGGCGCGCCGATCCGTTCCGCGAGCGCGGCGGCCGACCGGTATGGCAGCTGGCCCCGGGAGTCGACGCCCGCGGCCGGTACCAGTTTATTCGCGTTCGCCTGCAGCGCGAACTCATTCGGGGCGTGGGCGGCGAAGGGCACCAGGAGGTGCTCCAGAAAGGCCGGTTGCAGCCCTCTCAGCCGGGCGAACACCGCCGCCAGCTCCGGCGCCGGCGGTTCGGGCGCCGTCTCGGCGTAACCGTCGTACCAGTCGCCGAACCGGCGCACCTCGACCGGCGCCTCCGCGGCGCCGGCGGCCATGCCCGCCGCCATCACCGCCATCGCCTCGCCCGTCCCGCCGGTGCGTGCGGTCTCCCTGACCTGCTCGAACATCCCCTGCCGCGCCTCGGCGTCCGGCAGCCAGCGGGTCATCGGCGCCTCGTGGACCACCGCCAGCCTGACGCGTTCGGGATGCCGGACCGCCAGTTCGAGCGCGGTCACCGCGCCCGAACTGGACCCGAAGACGAACGCCGGCCCCTCGACCAGCGCGTCGAGCAGTCCGAGCGCGTCCTCGGCGTGGTCCGCCGGGCGCTGGTCGGCGTCCGCCCCACCCTGCGAGGCGACGCGGCCGTACATCCCGACGACGTCGAACGCCTCGGCCAGGCGCTCGGCGAACGGGCCGAAGACGCCCGCGTCGCCCGAACCGCCGGGGATGAGCAGCAGCGGGGGACCGCCGCCTCGGCGGTCGTAGCCGATGGTGCTGCGGTGCAATGTGACGGTGCCGTCGGGCATCGCGGTCTCCTGTCAGTTCGACCAGTCGGTCAGGGTGCGGTGCAGGGCGTCGACCGCCTTGCGCCATGAGGTGTCCAGGTCGCGGGCGGCCATGAACCCGCCGGAGGCCTCCAGGTCGCTGAAGCCGTGGAAGGTGCTGCGCAGCAGGCGGACCGCGTCGGTGGCGTCCGGCTCCTCCAGGTCGTAGCCGCGCAGCAGCGCGTAGCAGAGCTCCAGGATTCGCACCGCGCCCGCCGAGGCCGCGGCCAGTTCCGGCGCGAGGGGCGAGCGGGTGGCGGCGTACCGGCCCGGGTGCGTCGTGGCGAAGCCCCGGTAGGCGTCGGCGAAGGCCGTGAGCGCCGCATGGGCGGACCGCCCGGCCACGGCCGAGCCCAGCCGGTCCGCCCACTCGTCCAGGGCCAGGAGCGCC
Organism: Glycomyces amatae; assembly: GCF_020991375.1. Classification (GTDB taxonomy): domain Bacteria; phylum Actinomycetota; class Actinomycetes; order Mycobacteriales; family Micromonosporaceae; genus Glycomyces; species Glycomyces amatae. Next base: position 283,690 of record NZ_JAJLQZ010000005.1, read on the forward strand.
ACCTGCTCGCGCAGGTCGGCGAGGCCTCTGACGTGGGCGTAGAGGCTCGCGTCGCGCACCCCGAACCGCTTCGCCAGAGCGGCGAGCGTGACGTGCTCGAACCCGATCTCGTCGGCGAGGTCGGCGGCGGCGGCCACCAGCGCCTCCCGGGTGAGCCCGATTCTCGGCATCCCGACCACTCCCTAATCTCCCTAGGTTTCAACCTAGGTTAACTAGGAACAGCTGCCGCGGCAAACCGTTTTTACGCAGGCCCGGCACCGGACTCGGCCGGTCCGGATCCGCCGGCGCTCACGGCGAGGCGCCCACCGGATCGCCCGTCAGCCGGCCGCGGCGCCGCGGCCGATGCGCACGCGGAACCTCCGGGGCTGCGTGATCGCGCCCCACCGGCGCCCGGGCAGGCCCGAGCGCCCGGTCACCGCCCGGTCCGCGAGCAGGCCCGCCGCGCTCTCCAGCACCGCGTTCGAGACATGGACGCCGGTGCAGATCCGGGGGCCCGCGCCGTAGGGCAGGTACGCATGCGCGTCGTGGACCTCCTCGGCGAGCCACCGGGCCGGGTCGAACCGGCCCGGGTCCTCGCGCCACCAGCGCGGGTCGGTGTGGAGCAGCAGCGAGCTGAGGACGACCGAGTCCCCGGCGGGAACCGCGACGCCCCCGAACTCGGCGTCCTCCGTCAAGGTCCGGCTGGTGAGCGCGACCGCCGGGTACAGCCGCAGCGTCTCCTTCACCACGGCGCGCGCCCAGTCCTCGGCGCCGACCCCCTCGGGCCGGGCGACGCCGTGCTCGCCGCAGGCCGCCAGCAGCCACGCCAGGCCGGTCCCGCCGACCGTGTAGACGTTGCCGAGGTTGATCGACAGCGCCTGCGCGACTTCGAGGTCGGAGAACGCCGGACGGTCGTCGTCACGGGCGTCCAAGAGCAGGTCGAGCAGGTCCGAGGGCGGTTCGGCGGCGTCGCGCGCGGCGCGGCGCGCTCCGACGTGCGCGACGAGGGCCTCGATCCAGACGGTGTTGGCGCGCAGGCGCCGCCGCGCCCGGGGGGAGAACCGGTACGGCAACGCGAACGACGCCATGCTCTCCCGCTGGAGCAGCACTGCGGCGGCGAGGAAGGCGCTTCGCAGCGGGCCCTCGAGATCCCGGACGAACACGCCCCCGGCGGCGTCGAGCACGGCGAGCTGGCAGTCGGCCAGACCGGCGGGGGAGTCGCCCGCGGCGTCCATGAACGACAGGAGGCTCCTGCGCATGACCGGGGCGGTCCGCTCGGCGACGTCGCGGCCGAGGCGGTGCCACTGCGCGGTGCGGCGGGCGGCCATCCAGGTCTCGACGTGGTCGCGGATGAGGTCCGGGCGGCGGAACTGCGGCGGCTCCTCGAACTGGTCCGCGCGGGCGGCGCCGTTGCTGCGGGCCAGCGCCCAGTGCATCCATTCAGGACGGGCGAGCAGGACCCTGCCCGAGGCGATGGAGCACACGTCGCCGTACTCGTCCCGCAGCCGCGCCAGGCACGCGACCGGATCGCGGTCGAAGTCCGCGGGGGGCAGGCCCAACGGCCGCGGCACCGGCCCTGGGGGACGGGTCGCCGGTTCCCGCCGACCGTCGGGGCCGGTGGGCGGCGTCCGCTTCTCGGTGCCGCGGCCGTCGGGGTCCACGGCTACTGCGCGTAGGGCAGCCGGTAGTTGGCGGGCCTGACGGTCCCGCCGAAAGCGTTGATCAGGAATGCCTTGACCAGTGCCATGTTCGCTCCAATCCTTCGGGCGGCGGTGTGCCGCCGCAGTGTCCTGAGGTCAAGTACAGCAGCGGACGGCAGCGATTTCGAGGCGATGAACCGGCAGGAGGGCGGCAGGAACGCCGGGCCGGGCCGGCCGATGCGCACGGCGTCCCGCCTCCGGTCAGCGGAAGGCCGCCGCGTTCCGCCGCGCCCACTCCGCGAAGGCGTGCGGCCTGCGGCCCAGGACCCGCTCCACGTCCGGGCTGATCCTGCGCTCGGCCTCGTTCGGGCGGCCCATGACCTCCAGCGACGCCTCCACGACGTCGGCCGGCCAGAACCGGAGCAGCTGCTCGTACGCCTCCTTCCGCGACTGCTCGACGAACGCCACCGGCTCGCCGATCGCCGCTCCGATCGCCGCGACCTGGCCGCGGGGCGTGACGAGTTCCGGGCCGGTCAGCGAATACTCCCGGCCCGCATGGCCGTCCTCGGTGAGCGCCGCCGCCGCGACGGCGGCGATGTCGAGCGGATCGACGATCGGCATCCCGACGTCGCCGAAGGGCGCGGTGGCCGAACGCCCCCTCCTGATCGACTCGCTCCACAGCAGGGCGTTCGACGCGAAGCCGCCCGGCCGCAGGATCGTCCACTCCAGACCGGAACCGGTCACGGCGGCCTCGAAGCGCAGCTGCGACTCGTCGTTCCTGGTGGCCGCGGTCTCCGAGGAGAGCAGGACGACGCGGCCGACGCCGGCGTCCGCGGCCGCCTCGACGACGGGCGCGATGTCGAGCGCCTGATCGCGGACGAGCAGGAAGAGCCGGTCGGCGCCCTCGAACGCCGCTTCGAGCGAATCGGGGACGCCGAGGTCCGCCTTGCGATGGAGTACTCCGGCGGGGAAGTCGGCCCCGCCCCTCGAGACGGCGGCGACGTCCTCGCCCGCGGCGAGGAGGGCCTCGACCAGCGGCCGGCCCGTGTTCCCGGTGGCTCCGGTTACGACGATCATCTTCGGGTTCCCTTCGATTGCGGTGTGGAACCCAAGGTAGGGATCAGACTTACTTTCGGGAAGGACATACCTTGAGGTAAGCTCCTGACATGCCGGGAGGAGAACAGATCAGCGCGGCGGCCCCGCCGGACGGTAGTGAGGTGTTTCACTCCGAGTGCCCCGCAAGGCAAGTGCTCGACCACATCACCAGCCGCTGGGGCATCTGGGTGCTGCTCGCCCTGCGCGAGCGGGAACTGCGCTTCTTCGAGCTGCGCGAGCGCATCGAGGGCATCAGCGAGAAGATGCTGTCGCAGACCCTGCGGACCCTCGTGCGCGACGGCCTCGTCTGGCGCGAGGTCGAGCCCTCCGTCCCGCCGAAGGTCACCTACGGCCTCAACGAGGTCGGCCGCGGCACCGCCGACCGCCTCGTGGGCGTGTTCGACTGGATCAAGGACAACGCCGTGGCCGTCTGCGAGCGCGGGAACGAGGACGACGCGGGCTGACCCCGCGCCCGCGCACCGCCCACCCGGCCGCGCCCCCGCGACCGGGCCCCTCCGCTTCCACATCGGCCCGGCCCCCGAACCCGCGCTAGCATCGCTGCGGCACCCGATCCCGAAGAGAGGCCCCACATGGCACGCACAGCAGTCATCAGCGGCGGCGGCACCGGCATCGGCCGCGCGATCGCCGCCCGCTTCGCCGACGCCGGCGACGACGTCGTCCTCGTCGGCCGCCGCGGCGACGTCCTCGCCGATACCGCCGCCCGCTTCGGCCCCACCACGACCTATGTGGCCGCCGACCTTGAGACCGTCGAAGGCGCCGAGCGCGTCGCCGCCCACGTCGCCGAGACGACCGGCTCGGTCGACGTCGTCATCGCCAACGCGGGCGGCAACGCCGCCCTCCACGCCCCCGCCGACCTCGACGGCCTCGCCCGCGTCTCCTGGGCCTGGAACGCGAACCTGCAACGCAACGTGCTCACCGCCGTCCACCTCGTCGAAGGCCTCAAGCCGCTCCTCAACGACCACGGCCGCATCGTCCTGTTCAGCTCCATCGCCGCCTACCGCGGCTCCGGCACCGGCAGCTACGGCGCCTCCAAGGCCGCCCTGCACCCGTACGCGATCGACCTCTCCGCCGAACTCGGCGCCCGCGGCGTCACCGCGAACGTCGTCGCCCCCGGGTACATCGAGGACACCGAGTTCTTCGCGGGCACCATGACCGAGCAGCGCCGCGCCACCCTCGCCGGGCAGGCGCACAACAAGCGCCCCGGCGCCCCCGCCGACATCGCGGCCCTGACCTCGTGGCTCGCCTCCCCCGAGGCCGGGCACGTCACGGCCCAGATCATCCAGTCCAACGGCGGCGCGCTGGCGGGACGGTAGCGGGTGGCGCTCGCGGGGTTCGTCATCCGCTTCCTCGCGGTGACGGCGGGGTTCGCGCTGCTGCACTACTACCTGTGGTGGCGCCTGTGCCGCGACACCACCGAACCGGGGTCGCGGTGGCGGCCGGCCGGCGCCGTCGTGCTGGGCGTCCTCGCCCTCTTCGGCCTCCTCGCGCGCTTCTTCGTGCCCTCGGACGCCCCCATGCCGTTCCAGTCGGCCGTCGGCTGGCCCGGCCTGATCTGGTTCGGGCTCTTCCTGTACCTCTTCGGACTCCTGCTCGTCGGCGAGGCCCTGCGCTGGTGCCTGCTCCGCCGCGGCCGCTCCGGCGAGGAGCGCGCCGCCGTCCGCGCCGACGGCCTCACCGCCCACCTCCGCTCGCTCCCGTCCCGGCTCCGCCGCGGGCCCGGCGAACCGCCCGCGGACCCGCCGCCCGCCGTCCACACCCGCCGGGTGGTGATCTCGCGCGCGATCGGCCTCGGCGCGGCGTCGATCGCGGTCGCCACGGTGGGCCACGGCCTCTACGAGGGCTACCGGACGCCGCAGCTGAAGCCGGTCACGGTGCCGCTGGCCCGGCTCCCGCGGCGGTTCGACGGCTACCGGATCGCCGTCGTCGGCGACACGCACTTCTCGGCGATCCGCGGCCGCGGGTACTGCGAGCGCGTGGTCGACCAGATCAACCGGGCCCAGGCCGACATGATCGCGTTCGTGGGGGACCTGGCGAGCAGCGAGGCCGACCAGATCCGGGACGCCACCGACCCGCTCGCGGGGCTCGAGTCGCGCGACGGGGCGTTCTTCGTGGCGGGGAACGCCGAGCATTACGTGGGCGCGGACGAGTGGTACGAGCGGGTCGCCGAGCTGGGGATGACCGGGCTGCCGAACACGCGCGTGGAGCTGCCGGGCTTCGACGTGGCGGGGGTGAACGACCTCATCGTGGACCAGCGGGGCATCGCGGGCGAGGTCGGCCCGGACTTCGAAGCGGCCCTTGGCGACCGCGACCCGGCGCGGCCGGTGGTCTTCCTGGCGCACCAGCCGAACGCGATCGACCGGGCGCTGGAGTACGGCGTCGACCTCCAGCTGTCGGGCCACACGCACGGCGGGCAGATGTGGCCGGTGCACTACGCGTCGCTGCTGCGCAGCGGCCAGCTGAGCGGTCTCGAGCGGCACGGGGGCGCGCAGGTCTACGTGACGAACGGCGCGGGCACGAACGGCCCGCCGATCCGCGTCGGCGCCGACGCGGACATCACCGTCATGACCCTCCGCGCCGACGGCTGACCGGAAGCCCGTGTCACCGGTTCGGGCGACACGGGCGCCGCGGGGGCCGGTTCTTGTCGACCCGAGCGGGAAGGCGGGGCTACCTTTCCCCCGGGAGGATGGGGGTCAGGGACGGTAGACGGCCTTCAGCACTCGCGCGCACGCGCGGCTCGGCGGTGTCGCGCGGCGGCGGCTCGTTCGCTTCAGCACTCGCGCGCACGCACGCGCACCCGGCGGCCGTTTCGGCCGCCAGGCCGCCGTTCACGGCGACCGGAACTGTCGTACCCTGCCGATAGGGTCGTGAGCATGGACATCATCCTCATTCCCGGCTTCTGGCTCGACGCGTCCTCATGGGACGAGATCATCCCCGAGCTCGAGAAGGCCGGGCACCGGGCCCATCCCCTGACCCTCCCCGGCATGGAGTCGCGCGACGCCGACCGCAGCGGCATCGGCCTGCGCGACCACGTGGACGCCGTCGCGGCCGCCGTCGACGCCCTCGAAGGTCCCGTGGTCCTCGTTGGCCACTCCGGCGGCGGCGCGATCGCCCACGCCGTGGCCGACGCCCGCCCCGACCGGATCGCCCGCGTGGTCTACGTGGACTCCGCCCCGCTCGGCCCCGGCGGCCTCATCAACGACGAGCTCCCCGTGGTCGACGGCGAGATCCCGCTCCCGGACTGGGACGTGTTCGAGGACGAGGACCTCGTCGACCTCACCCCCGAACTGCGCGAGGCCTTCCGCGCCAGGGCGATCCCCACCCCCAGGGGCGTGGCCTTCGACGAGCAGCGGCTCTCCGACGACCGCCGCTTCGACGTCCCCGTCACCCTCATCTGCTGCGAGTTCAGCAGCGCCATGGTCCGCGCCTGGGTCGAGCAGCAGATCCCCTTCGCCAAGGAGCTCGCGGCCATCAAGGACGCCTCCTACATCGACCTCCCGACCGGCCACTGGCCCCAGTTCACCAAGCCCGCCGAACTCGCCGACGCGATCCTCTCCGCGGTCGGCCGCGACTGACGCGCCGCCGGTCCCGGGACGCCGGGGCCGGCCCGGTTCGAACACCGGAGAAACAGTGTGTGAGCTGCGGACATCGCGGTCCGTGACGGCTTGGAAATGTCATATCTCGAACGTATGATCGAAGAGGATGCAGCACAGTCCGCCGCCGCACCACCTGCCGTGGCGGGCGAACTCCAGAGAACGGAGCCCACCATGCGCGAAGCCACTCCGAACCCGCAGGACCACACCCGCCCCGCCGCCGACGACGCGTCCGTCCCCTTCGAGCAGGCCAAGCGCCTCGACGGGCGCGGCGACCACTGGTACGCCCGAGACCTCATGCCGCTCTTCGGCTTCCGCTCCTGGCAGCGGTTCAAGGACGCCGTGGACCGAGCCGCCGCCGCCTGCGCCATCACCGACGGCGACCCCGCCGCCGAGTTCGTGCCCGCCCCCGGCGCCCGCCCGGACTACCGGCTCACCAGGCGCGCCGCCGGCCTCATCGCCATGAGCGGCGACGCCCGCGACCCGCTCATCGCCGCCGCCCAGGCCTACTTCGCCCCCAAGGCCCCCGAGCCCGACGCCGTCGAGTCCCTCGACGAGATCGAGGTCGCCCGCAAGTACCTCGCGGCCCTCGAGGCCAAGCGGGACCTCCAGTCCAAGGTCGCCGACCTCGCGCCGTCCGCCGCGTCCTGGGAGGTGCTCGCCTCCGGCCGGGGCGACTTCTCGGTGTCCGACGCCGCGAAGATCCTCTCCCGCGACCCGTCCATCCAGATCGGACAGAACCGCCTCTTCGGGACCCTCGGCGCCCTCTCCTGGGCCTACCGCCAGCAGGGCGACCACTCCTGGCGCGCCTACCAGTCCGCCGTCAACGCCGGATGGCTCTCCGAGCTCCCGCAGTCCCACTCGCACCCCCGGAGCGGGAAGCGCGTGCTCGACCCGCCCCAGCTGCGCGTGACGGCCAAGGGCCTCGGCGAGCTGCGCCGCCGCCTCGGCGGCGACCGGGACGCGCCCATCGCGGGCGTGAACCCGCCCCGGCCCGAACCGGAGGGGACCCTGAACCGCCCCGAGGAGGCGCCGAACGCCGACCTGCCCCGGCGCGAACCCGGCCGCGCCCTGGGCCGCACCCTCGAATCCCGGTGACGACCCCGGCCCCGGCTCCGGCCGGGGCCGCCCCGGCGGCCGGTCGCCTCGGAACGCCGCGGAAGAGCGACGCCCCGAGGCGCCCGGACCGCCGCCCGCACGAAGCCGCGGGGCACACGCTGACACGGCCGACTGCGCGCCGCCGGGCGCGGACGCTCTCGCGAAGCGGCGCGGCACACCCGCCTGCGGCGGTTGGACGCCGCCCCGCACGGGTACAGAAAGCCCATGCGAGGACCGCGGCGGTCCACCGGCGCTCCAGTGCCGGGCGGGCCCCGCCGCCCGCCCGCGGCGAGCGTCCCCCGCGAGGGCGCCCCGCCCGCGCGCACGTCCGGAGCGCTCCGCCCCGGAACCGGTCGTCCCCGAGCGATCGCCGACCGAGAGGCACGAAGCGACCGCCGACCAGGAGGTACTGATGAGCACCGCGGCACCGAACGCCACCGTCGTCATCCCCGTCACCGGGGGCCTGCGCCTGCGAACCCTCCTGCTCGCGCTGGCCGCCGCCGACGGACCCGCGCCCGAGCGGCTGATCGTCGTCGACGACCGCCCCCGGCCCGGCCATCTCGACCTGCCGCCGCTCCCGTTCCCGCACGAGGTGCTGCGCTCGCACGGCAAGGGCCCCGGCGCCGCGCGCAACCTCGGCTGGCGGGCGGCCGAGACCGAGTGGGTCGCCTTCCTCGACGAGGACGCCATCCCCTCCCGCAGCTGGTTCGCCGACCTGGCCGCCGACCTCGCCGGCCTCGGCCCGAGGGACGCCGCCTCCCGGGGCCGCACCGCCCCCTCCCGCGCGATCGGCCGCCGCCCCGCCGCCGAGGAGCGCGCCGTCGAACTCCACGAAGGCGCCCGCTGGGACACCGGCGACCTCGCCGTGCGCCGCGACGCCCTCCAGGCCGTCGGCGGCTTCGACGAGCGGTTCCGCCGGCCCTTCCGCGAGCATGTCGACCTGTGCCTGCGCCTGGCCGACGCGGGCTGGCACGTCGAGGAGGGCGCCCGCTCCTGCGAGCACCCCGCCCGGCCCCGCCCCTTCCTCGCCACCGTCCGCGACCAGGCCGGGAACACCGACAACGCGCTCATGCGCGCCAAGCACGGCCTCGACTGGCGCGACCGCAGCGGCGAGGAGCCCTCGCCGTTCGGCCACCACCTGGCCACCACCGCGCTCGGCGCGGCGGCCCTCTACGGCACGATCCGCCGCCAGCGCTGGGGCAAGGCCGCCGCGAGCGCCTGGGTGGCCCGCACCGGCCATCTCGTCGCCGAACGCGCCGAATCGGGCACGGCCTCGCCCGTCGAGCTCGCGGACATGGCCCTCTCCAGCGTCCTCATCCCGCCCGTCGCGCTCTTCTGGAACGTCGCCGGGACGGTCCGCCACCGCCGCGTGCGCAGGCCGGAGGCGGTCCTGTTCGTCCGCGACGGCACGCTCATCGCCGCGGGGGACGGGCAGGCGGACGTCGGCGTCACCCCGATGCCCGGCGCCGAGGCCGCGATCGCGCGCCTGCGCGCCGCGGGCGTGCCCTTCGGCCTCGTCGCGCCCTGCAACGGCGCCCGGCCCGGCCCGGACGGCACCGACGAGGTCGAACGCCGCGTGAGCGAACTCCTCGGCCCCTTCGGCACGCTCAGGACCGGCGCGGACACCGCCGATCCGAACGCGGGCATCGGCACCGCGACGGACGCCGACACCGCCGCGGAGGCCGAGCTCGTCACCGAGGCCGCCGCCGACCTGGGCGCCCGGCCCAAGCGCAGCGTCCTGATCGGCCACACCGGCGCCGACGTCGAAGCGGCCCTCGCCGCCGGGGCCCGGGCGATCCTGGTGCCCACCGAGCAGACGGAGCCCGCGGCGATCGCCGCGGCGCGCCGCCGCGCCTCGGTCGCCCGCGACCTGTGCGAAGCGGTCGACCTGGCACTGGACGGACGCTGAGGTTCCCGAACACCGGCGGCCGGACGATGAGGTCCGCACCGCTCCGCCGTGCCCCACGGTGCACGCGGCCGAAACGCGCAGACCCTGCGCGGCGCCGCCGCCCTCGAACGACGAGGCGGCCGGACGGCCCCCAGTCGGGCCGCCCGGCCGCGCTGCCGAAGCCGCGCTAGACGTGATGTCCAGGGAGGTCGGTCGGTGGGATGACCGGCGGCAGGCCCCCGATGTCGGAGCGGGCTCGGCGGCGATGGCAGTAGCGGAGCCGCTCCGGTAGGGCCGCTCGGCGTTCGGTTTCTGACGGGTAGTGGTGGGCATAGGTCCAGCCGTCGGCGAGGGTGCGGTGGATCGATCCTGCCATCGGTTCGCGGCCGGCAGGGCCGGGTCCGTCTGTTCGCTCGCGAGGCGGAGGGAAGCCCGGTTGCCGGTGCGGTGGCCGGGATTTCCGGCGACGCGGTGAGCGGGCGGCCGGTCGCCGCTGCGCGGCGCCCGGCCCGGGTTGGCGGTCGGCCATGGGGGAGTGGGCCGGATTCGGCGGCCGTGCCGCGCCGTACCGCGCATACGGTGAGCGCTTATGTACGAAATTGCCCCTTTAATCTTTTAAGAAACCATGTTAATCTCAGCCCCACTCCGCAAGGTCGCACCATTTGGAGGTTTTCCATGGTTTCGCGAAGAGCGATGATCACCCTCACCGCCGCCGCGGGCGCGGTCGCCGCGAGCTCCCCCTGGTGGCGCTCGTTCGGCGTCCCGAGCGCCTCGGCCGCACCATCCACATGCGAGCTCGCGCTCGTGAACGACACCGACACCGGCGCCGTCAACGCCTACGTCACCGGCCGCGAGTTCGGCACCGACCGCATGATGCTCCTGCGCGCGGGCGGGCAGGGCCCGTACTACATCCAGGAGCCCGGCGCGCCGAACACCCCGCTCCCGGTCGACGCCGCGATCCCGCTCGGATCGCCCGGCTCGACCGTGACGGTCACGCTGCCGCGCATGTACGGCGCCCGCGTCTACTTCGTCCGCGAGTCCACACTCGAGTTCTTCGTCAACCCCGGGCCCGCGCTGGTCGAGCCCGCCCTCCACAACGAGGCCGACGCCAACTTCGGCAAGATCGTCTCGTTCTGCGAGTTCACCTTCAACGACGTGCAGCTGTTCGCCAACGTCAGCTACGTCGACCTCGTCACCGCCCTCCCCATCGGGATGCGGCTCCAGGGCGACGGCGACCACTCCGTGGCGCCGCTGCCGCACGGCGCGGTCGAGGCGATCGCCGCCGAGCTCGAGGCCCAGGCGGGCCGCGACGGCCAGCCCTGGGGCGACCTGGTGATGCACGGCGACTCCGGCATCCTGCGCGTCATGTCCCCGCAGAACATCATGGCCCCCCACGTGGGCCAGCCGGACATGCCGTTCGCCGACTACTGGAACGGCTACGCCGACCAGGTGTGGGAGAAGTACCGCGGCACCGACCTGCGCATCGACCTCCAGGGCGGGCGCGGGGTCCTCACCGGCCGCGTCAACGGCGACAACCTCGTCTTCAACGACGGCTCCACGTTCGCCAAGCCCGGCTCCTGGGACGTCTTCACCTGCAACCACGGGCCCTTCGCGAACATCCCCTCCGACTCGGAGGCGAAGAAGGGCGCCCTGGCGCGGCTCGCGGCGGCGTTCAACCGCAGCACCGTCCACAGCCACGCCGACCAGCCGAACGGCCCCGGCGTCGCCGACTTCTACGACAACGAGGTCACCAACCACTACGCCCGCGCGGTGCACGCGAACTCGCCGATCGGGTACGCCTTCCCGTACGACGACGTGACCCCGGACGGCACCCCGGACCAGTCCGGCGTCGCCTTCGACGGCAACCCGACCAGGTGGACGCTCACGGTCACGTGAGAGAGCGCTCCCTGAGCCGCTGAGCCCGACGATCGGGCCGCACCCCCGTAGTGCGGCCCGATTTCATGTCATTTATTCATGTCTGAGGATTGATATATCGGGCACGAGTTACGGCCCGTAGACCTCCAGTTCCGAGACCTGGCCGGCTGGCCAGGCCATGTTGCCGGTGAACGTCAGCCGCAGGTGGCGGACCTCGGTCGGGTCGAACTCGATCACGACGGTGTTGCCGCTCGCCGGGTCGAACCGGTACTCGGCGGCGCCGAGGATCGTGCCGTACTGCGATCCGTCCACCGAGCCCGCGACCGCGACCGTCTGCGTCCGGGCCTCCCAGGCCGCGACCGGCGGCAGCGAGAGCTCGACGCGGCCCGCCTCCCGCACCTGCCCGAGGTCGACGGTGAGCGTCTGCGGGAAGGCGTGGTTCACGCTCTCCCAGTAGGTGCTCGGGTTCCCGTCCACGGCGTTGGCGGCGGTGTAGACGTCGGCGTGGCCGCTCGCGGTGACCGACCTGCCGAGGGCCAGGTTGCCGCCCTCGCCGGGGTCGGTCGGCTCCTCGGTGGGCTCCTCCGTCGGGTCGGTGGGCTCACCGGTCGGGTCCTCACCGCCGGGCAGGTCGGGCTCGGGGAACGGCCCGCAGTAGGTGTCCGGCAGCTGCTCGTTCCAGCCCGAGTTGCCCGGGCCCTGGTCGATGACCAGGTTCGACAGGCACGCGTAGACCGGCTCCTCGAACCCGATCCTCGTCGCGGTGACGTTCGAGGCCGCGACTTCGGCGGGGTCGTTGAACTGGAACGCGAACGTGCCGGTCCCGTCGATGCGCACATCGTCGAGCACGACGCCCTTCGTGGTCCCGGAGACGAAGTGGACCGCGGCGTAGGTCGAGTCGATGATGTCGGTGTCGGTGACATTGATGGTGGCTCTGTTGATGTCGCCGTTGCGGGCGTCGAACCACAGGGCCCCGACCGGGAACGGCCAGTTGTAGTCGGTGTTGCCGGTGCGGATGAGCGTGTTGCGCGCCAAGGTGAACACGCCCTGCACGTCGGTGCCGTTCCCGGCGTCCACGCCCGGGTAGCGGTTCCCGACGTGGATGCCGCCGCCGTTGGTCAAAGTGTCGGCCACGACGTTGTCCGAGACGGTGATGTCCTTGCCGCCGTAGATCGCGATCCCGTTGGCGAGGATCGGCAGCAGCACCGTGTTGCCGGTGAACGAGTTCCCGACGTTGTTGACCCCCTCGGCCCACATGGCGAGCCCGTCGTCGCCGGTGTTGCGGATGAACGAGTTCTCCACGCTGGAGTTCGTGACGCCGATGTGGAAGTTCACCGCGTCGGCGGTCAGGTCGAGCATCCTGGTGTCGCGGATGTGGAAGCCGTCCATCGGGCCGTCCATCCAGGCCGCGACCTTGACGTGCTGGATCCACAGGTTCTCGACCAGCGAGTCGCTCATGGCGCCGCCGATCGCGTTGACCTGGTCGCCGTCGACGCGCTCGGTGATCTCGCCGAGGATCGCGAAGTCGCGCAGCACGACCCCGGTGCTGGGGCCGCCGTCGCGCACGTACTTGCCGTAGAACCCGGCCGCCTTGGAGCGGTCGGTGGGGTGGCGGCCGGTGACCTCGGAGTACCACGGCCCGGCGCCGCGCACCGTGACCTGGTCGACGATCACGTGGTCGTAGAGCAGGAACTCGCCTTCGGGGATCCAGACCTCGGCGCCCTGCGCCTTCCCGGCGTCCACGGCCGCCTGGAACGCGGCCGTGGCGTCGCTCCGCCCGGTCGGGTCGGCCCCGAAGTCCACTACGGACAGCGAGCCGGCGGGCCGCGCGACCGGCTCGGGGACCTCCTCGAAGTCGGCCAGGTCGATGGTGAACGCCGAGGCGGCCGCGGTCGAGGAGACCTGGACCCGCACGGTCGTCCCGGCGTCGAGGGTCCGGTCGAAGACGGTGCGCACGTGGTCGTAGAAGTGGTGCGCCCCGCCCGCGCCGGGGTCGTTGGTGAACGGGTAGGAGCCGTAGAACCAGCCGTAGCGGGAGGTCAGCGGCAGTTCCTGGACCTCGGCCCCGTCGACGAGCAGGTCGATCGGCGCGTCGATCCCGGTGCCCTGCGCGCTGTCGGGGATCGAGTAGCGCAGGGTCATCGCGTCGGCCGGGGCGGTCAGCGTGAACTCGACGTACTCGCCGACCGCGTCCAGGGTGACGGCCTGGCGGCCCGAGGCCTCGGCCGGGAGCGTCCTGTAGGTGCTGTCGGGGCCGATGAGGGTGCCGTTGTGGGCGGCGTTCTCGGCCTCGATCTCGTAGAACGGCACTTCGGCGCCGCGTCCTTCGACGTCGAGTGCGGAGGGCGCGGGCGCGGCGGCGGCCCCGTCCGGTTCGGCGGCGGCGATCGCGGTCGCGGTGAGCGCGCCCGCGCCGACGGCGAGGGCGGCGGCGAACGGGACGGCCCGCCTGGCCAGGCGCCTTCGGGTTGCGTTGTGTTCCTTCATGGTCGGGTCACGGTGTCCTTCCGGGATCGGTGACGGGGTCTCGGTGTCGACGGTTCGGTCGCGGCGCCGGGTGCCGGCGGGGCCGGGGCGCTCCGGCCCGAGGGGGCCGGACTCGCCGGGTACCGGCTGCTTCTCGATGCGTCCGGGCGCGTCGACCGTCAGCGCTCATGCCACCGGATGCAAGGCAAGCGGTGGCATAAGCGCTGATGAAACTAGGTTTAGCGCTATACCTTTGATTGAGGAGCTTAATCCCTCATGTCCGAGTTGTCAACGATGGATTTCAATTGACCGATGGAATCGAGAGGGCCCGCGGCCGCCGGCCTCGTCCATGCACCGCCGACCCGCCTGCCCGGCAACGCGAAACGGCCGCGAGCGCCGAAGCGCCCGCGGCCGCCGCCGAGCGGTCGATGCGGGATTCCGGGCCGGGCCCGGCCTAAGCGGGGAGCGACCACTGCTGCGTCCACAGGCCGTTGCAGTCGTAGATCTCCAGCTTCGTGCCGTCGGCCGTGCCGCCCTGCGGCACGTCGAGGCAGCGGCCCGACTGCGGGTTCAGCAGCGAGCCGTTCGACTGGGGCGCCCACTGCTGGGCTCCCGAGCCGTTGCACTCCCACAGCTGCACCTTCGTGTGGTTCGCCGTGCCCTGCGCGTCCACGTCCAGGCATTTCCCGAAGGCGCGGATCGTGCCGTCCGCGCCGACCGACCAGTCCTGGCCGCTCGCGGTGCCGCACGTCCACAGCTGCGCGCGGTTCCCGTTCGCGGCCGTGTTGGCGTCCACGTCGAGGCACTTGCCGGTCTGCGGGTTCACGACCGCGCCCGTCGGGCCCGGGACCGCGCCGATCCCGAACCGCACCTCGCACTGGTTGTTCTGCCCCAGCCAGGTCGCGGCCAGGTACAGGTAGCTGGCGCCGTCCTCGCGCGGGATCGCCGGCGTCGAGTAGCCGGGGCACGAGGGCACGCCCGCCGCGTACCCGCCGGTGGGGTCCACCGTGACCGGCGTGGCCGCCTCGAACCAGTCGCCCGCGCCGAGGTTCCGGTTCGCGAACAGCACCGTCCCGGACTCTTCGAGGACCGTCTTGTTCCCGGTCGGGCCCGCGACCACGCGCTGGCCCGAGACGAGCAGCGTCCCGTTCGGACCGCCCGCGGGCGTCCACGAGACGTACGGGGTGTGCAGCAGCTCCCGGTCGTCGGAGGTCCGCACGAGGGTGCCGCGGTCGCCCGCCGCGCCCCAGTTCAGGCCGTCGTCGCTGTACTTGAGGTACACCTCGCACGCGTGGTCGGCGTTCGTGGCGTCCCGGCACAGCTCGTAGCTCATCACGAAGCGCCCGTCCGGCAGCTCCGCGAAGGTCTGCATGCCCGGGCGCAGCAGGTCGTCGGCCGGGAAGACCACGTCGTCCTGGATGCTCGAACTCCAGCTCGCGCCGCCGTTGGTGGAGGTGTAGTGCGCGATCTTCTGGTTGTTGGTGGCGCTGTTGGAGGGCCGCTCGTCGGAGATGAAGCACGCGAGGGTGCCGTTGTCCGCCACCAGGAACGTGGGCTCCCAGATGCCGTGCCCCCAGCCGTTCGGCTGGCCCGAGGTCTGGGTGCAGTTCGACAGGAACGTCCAGCTGGCGCCCCCGTCCGTGCTCTTGAAGACCTCCACCTTCTGTGCCGTGTAGTTCCCGACGTCCCAGGCGGTCCCGGCCGCGAGCAGGTCGCCGGCGTCGAGCCCGTCGATGTTCCGCGGCACCTCGAACAGCGTCGGCGCCTCGATGTCCCAGCCGGGCGTGTTCGAGCTGATCTCCGAGATCTGCGACCAGCTCTGGCCGCCGTTCGTGGAGCGGTAGATCGGGAGGGTGGTGGGGGCGTTGTGGCCGCCCTTGGCGAAGGTGGCGAGCATCGTCTCGGCCGCCGAGCCGTCGTGCTCGAGGCCGATGGCGCGCGGGTAGCCGGCGGTCCCGCCGGGGTAGGCGCCGAGGTCAGGGGAGTAGAGCACGGTTCCGGGCTGCGCGGCCGCGGCGGGGGCGGCCGTGAGCGTCTGGACGCTCGCGACGGCGAGGATCGCGGCCGCCAGCAGCGCTGATGCGCGCTTCGCGGTGGCGGCCCACTGACTGGATCCCGACATGGGTGGTCCTCTCGTGGATGCGGCGCCTGCTGCTTTGCAGACGTTGCAAACACCATGCCAGCAATTTGCCTACGTTGCAAGACTTGATTTACGGACCACGCTTGCCGATCCGCGGCACGCCCGGACCGCGGATCGACCTCTCGCGCTCCTCGTCCGCGTGCTGCGTTTCGCCTGTGCCCCTTGCGCTCGGACCGCCGCGCGGGTCAGTCCCGCCCGGCGGTGCTCTCGCGGACGACGAGCCGGTGCGGGGCCACGACCTCCTCGGCCGGGGTCTGCGGGTCGTCGATCCGCGCGGCGATCCGGCGGACCGCCTCGCGCGCGATGAACGGCGTGTCCAGCGAGACCGTGCTCAGCGACGGGCGCGCGAACCGGCCCTCCTCGATGTCGTCTATCCCGATGACCGCCACGTCCTCGGGCACGCTGAGCCCGGCGTCGAACACCGCGCGCATCGCGCCGACCGCGAGCAGGTCCGAGAAGCAGAAGATCGCGTCCGGGCGCGGCGAGAGCGCCATGAGCGCCGTCGCCGCCTCGTACCCGTCGGTGCGGCTGTAGTGCGGCGCGGGCGTCGCGTACTCCGGCGGCGCCTCCAGCCCCGCCGCTTCCAGGGCCGCCTCGTACCCGGCGGTGCGCAGCAGCGGCGTGGAGTACTCCTCCAGCGGCTGCGCGCCGATCGCGGCGATGCGGGTCCGCCCGCTCGCCGCCAGGTGCGCGACCGCGTCCCGCGCGGCCCGCACGTTGTCGATCGCCACGTGGTCGAACCGGCCGTCGAACTCGTGCTCGCCGAGCAGCACCAGCGGCATGTGCTCGGAGCGGTGCATGTCGAGCAGCTCGGACTTGGTCACCAGGGGGCTGAAGAGGATGCCGTCGAACAGCATCGTGCGGTCGTCGCCCATCAGGAGGCGCCGCTCGCGCTCGTGGTCGTGCCCGGTCTGGTCGATCATGACGCGGTAGCCGAACTCGGCGGCCGCGTCGATCACGTCCCGGGCGAGCTCGCTGAAGTACGGTACGTCGATCTCGGGCACCACGAGCGCGAGCATCCCCGTGCGGCCGGTGCGGAGGGTGCGGGCCACGGGGTTGGGGCGGTAGTCGAGCTCCTCGATGGCGCTGAGGACCTTGCGCCTCATGCGCTCGCTGACATGCTCGTAACCGCTCACCACGTTGGAGACGGTGCGGACGGAGACCTGCGCCAGTTCGGCGACGTCGCGGAGTGTTGCCGGCATGGGGCCATCCTACCGTTTGCAACGTCGGCAAAGGGGTGCTAGATTTTGCACACGTTGGCAAATCACAAGGGAGTGCACATGCAACGCCACCACCTCCGACGACGCGCACTGCTCGCGTCCGCCGGCCTCGCGGCCGCGGCCCCCGCCCTCGCGGCGTGCGGCCCGGACATCACCTCCGGCGACGACTCTGACGAGTCCCGCCTCCTCAAGGCGCCCGGCGGCGACAACCCCGAGGGCGAGATCACCATCTGGGACCGCTCCGGCGACCTCTTCGAGGTCTTCGAGGGCGTCATCGCCGAGTTCAACGCCGCCTACCCGGGCATCAAGGTCAACCACGTCGCCGTCGACATCGACGCGAAGCTCCAGAACACGCTCATCACCGGCGCCGACGTCCCCGACGGCGTCTTCCTCGACGACGCGAAGGTCGGCGGCTTCACCGACTACCTGTGGGACCTCAGCGACGTGCTCGCCCCTTACGCCGCTGACATCGCCCCGCAGAAGCTCGACGTCAACACCGTCGACGGCGGCGTCTACGGCGTCCCCTTCGACCTCGACCCCGGCCTGCTGTTCTACAACGCGACCGCGCTCGAGGCCGCCGGGATCGACGTCGCCGCCATCGAGACCTACGACGACCTGCTCCAGGCCGCCCGCGACTACCAGGCCGCCGTGCCCGGCTCGGCGCCCATCCACCTCGAGCAGTCCGCCTTCCTCGGCCAGCTCCAGCTCGAGATGTACGCGAACCAGCTCGGCACCTCCATCGCCGACGCCGACGGGAACCTCCGCCTCGACACCCCCGAGTTCGAGCGCATCCTCACCTTCCTCGACACCGTGCGCCAAGAGGGCCTCGGCACCCGCGCCGAGTACCTCACGCCCACCGACATCGCCGAACTCGACAACGGCAACCAGGTCTTCTACCCGTGGGCCATCTGGTTCAGCTTCGCGCCGCAGCAGGTCCTCACCGAGACCTCCGGCGACTGGCGCGCGACCCAGCTCCCCGCGTGGGACGCCGGGGGCGCCCGCTCCGGCGCCATGGGCGGCTCCTCGTTCGTCCTCCCCAGGGACGGCGCCAACGCCGACCTCGCCTGGCTGTTCTACGAGTTCCTCATGTTCGACGAGGCCGGGTACACCGCCGTGTGGGGCCCCGGCGACGTCTACCCCGAAGGCCTCGCCACCTCCATCCCCAGCTACACGCCCGCCGCCGACCCCGCCAAGCCTCTGTACGGCGAGATCACCGCCCTCGGCGGCCAGGACCTGTGGACCGTCGCCACCGAGGCCGGGGCCGAGATCCCCGGCGGCACCCCCACCCCCACCTGGTGGACCGGCGCCGTCGACTACCTCGGCAACGACGTCCAGCGGATGCTCGACGGCGACCTCACCCCGCAGGAGGTCCTCGCCAAGTCCAGCGAGGACATCCAGACGAACCTGGTCGACCGCCAGTGACGGCCCTCCCAGCCGCCCGCGCCGCGGCCGCCCCGCCCGAGCCCCGCCGCAAGCGCCGCCACGGGGGCACCCGCCTGCGCCGGCGCCTCGCGCCCTACGTGTTCGTGGCGCCCTTCCTCGCCGTGTTCCTCGCCTTCAGTGTCTACCCGCTGTTCTTCACGGCCCGACTGAGCTTCACGAACTGGCGCGGCACCGGCGCCGCGGAGTGGGTCGGCTGGGACAACTACACCTACCTGCTCTCCAACCCCGCGTTCTGGAGCTCCCTGGGCAACTCCGCGGTGCTCTGGCTCCTCATCGTGCCCGTCCAGATGGTCGTCGGCGTCCTCATCGCCGTACTGCTCAACAACGCGAAGCTGAAGCTCCGCGGCCTCTACCGGGTCGCCTTCATCGTCCCGTTCGTGACGCCGCTCGTCGCCGTCGCCCAGATCTGGGTCGTCCTCTTCGACGGGCGGTACGGCGCCGTCAACGCCCTCCTCGGCGTCTTCGGCGTCCCCGAGGTCGGCTGGCTCACCACCAGCGCCTGGGCCAAGCCCACCCTCGCGCTGCTGTTCCTGTGGAAGACCACCGGGTTCATCGTGATCATCCTCCTGTCGGGACTCCAGTCCATCGACGGCGCCATCTACGAGGC
The DNA here is from genome assembly GCF_020991375.1 of Glycomyces amatae. Taxonomy (GTDB): domain Bacteria; phylum Actinomycetota; class Actinomycetes; order Mycobacteriales; family Micromonosporaceae; genus Glycomyces; species Glycomyces amatae. Next base: position 302,752 of record NZ_JAJLQZ010000005.1, read on the forward strand.
GGCCGAACTCGACGGCGCCTCCAAGCGCCGCCAGCTGTGGAGCATCACCGTGCCGCTCCTGCGGCGCACCATCATGTTCGCCGTCGTCCTCCAGACCCTCGCGGTGTTCCAGATGTTCGCCGAGCCGTTCGTCGTCACCCAGGGCGGCCCCTACGGCTCCACCACCACCGCCGGCTACTACCTCTACAACCACATCACCCGGGCCGACCTCGGCACCGGCGCCGCGAACTCGTTCCTCCTGGTCGTCCTCGTGATGGCCCTGTCACTCGGGTTCGTCCGCCTCCTGCGAGCGAAGGACTGACGATGACCACGACCTCCGCGCCCGCGCGCCGCGAACGGCCGCGCATCGGCTCCCACGCCTTCCTCATGCTCCTGCTGGCCGCGTTCCTCGCGCCCGTCGCCTGGGCGCTGCTCTCGGCCTTCAAGCCCGCGAACGACATCATCCGCTCGCCCCTGACGTTCGACCCCACGACCTTCAACCTCGACAACTACACGGCGATGCTCCAGGACGTCCCCATCGGACAGGGCTTCCTCAACACCGCGGTCGTGCTCCTGCTCAAGGGCGCCGTCACGATGTTCTTCGCGCCCCTGGCCGCGTTCGCGTTCGCCAAGTACCGCTTCCGGGGCCAGAACCTCGCCTTCGGCGCCGTCCTCATCACCCTGATGCTGCCCACGATCGTGCTCATCATCCCGCTGCTGCTGGAGATGAAGACCCTCGGCTGGGTCAACACCTACCAGGCGCTCGTCCTCCCCGGCGCGGTCGACGCGTTCGCGATCTTCTGGATGCGCCAGGTCATCAGCGCCGTCCCCGACGAGCTGCTCGACGCCGCCCGCGTCGACGGCTGCGGCGAGTTCGGCATCTTCTGGCGCGTCGTCGTGCCCGTCATCCGACCCGGCCTGGCCGGACTCGCCGTCCTCACGATCATGAACATCTACAACGACTTCGTCTGGCCCGTCGTGGCCGCGAGCTCCGAACGCATGGCGACCCTCCAGGTCGTGCTCTCCACCCTCGCCCAGAACATCACCGGCAACCGGATCGGCGCCGACTACGCCACCGTCACCGGCGAACTCCTCGCGGCGAGCTCCGTCGCACTCATTCCGCTGCTGGTGCTGTTCATCCTGCTCCAGCGGCATTTCATCAACGGCATCCTCGCCGGCAGCGTGAAGGGCTGACGCATGACACCGAACCCGTTCCCGACCCCCCGCCCCGAGTACCCCAGGCCCGACCGCGACCGGTCCGAGCGCTGGCTCAACCTCAACGGCCGCTGGGACTTCGCGGCCGACGGCCACGACGGGCCCATCACGGTCCCGTTCGCCTGGGAGAGCGAGGCCTCGGGCGTGCACCGGACCTGGCTGGAGCGGGGGACCTACCGGCGGACGGTCACCGCCCCGTCCGAATGGGACGGGTCGCGGATCGTGCTCTCCTTCGGGGCCGTGCACCACCACGCGGTCGTCAGCGTCGACGGCGCGGTGGTCGGCGAGCACACCGGCGGCTACGAGTCCTTCGAGATCGACGTGACCGGCGCGCTGCGCCCCGGCGCCGAGGCCGTCCTCGAAGTCGACGTCACCGCCCCGGCCGACAAGCGCGCCATCCCGCACGGCAAGCAGCGCTCCCTCCCGCGCGACGACTACGACGGCGTCTCGTTCACGCCCACCTCCGGGATCTGGCAGACCGTGTGGCTGGAGGCCCGCGGCCGCACCTACGCCCGTTCGGTGCGGCTGCGCGGCGACAGCCTCACCGGCATCGACGTCCGAGTCGAGCTCGCCGGCGACGCCCCCGCCGGGCACGCCGTCACCGCCGCGGTCGCGGGCCGCACCGTCGAACTCACCGCCGACGCCGCCGGCGTCGCCGAGGGCCGCGTCGACCTCGACGACCCGCGGCTGTGGACGCCCGCCGACCCGCACCTCTACCGCGTCGAGGTCCGCACCGGCGACGACCGCGTCACCGCCGTCACCGGCCTGCGCCGCTTCGAGGCCCGCGGCGAGGAGCTCTACCTCAACGACGAGCGCGTCTACCTGCGCGGCGTCCTCGACCAGGGCTACTGGCCCGACACCGGCCTGACCGCGCCCGACGCCGAGTCGCTGCTGCGCGAACTCGACCTCGCCCGCGGGCTCGGCTACAACCTCGTCCGCAAGCACCTCAAGTTCGAGGAGCCGCTGTGGCTGCACGAGGCCGACCGCACCGGGATGCTCGTGTGGGCCGAACCGGCCTGCCCGAGCCGGTTCTCACCCGAAGCGGCCCGGGCGTTCGAGGCCCAGCTCCCCGCGATGGTCGAACGCGACGGCAACCACCCGAGCATCGTCATCTGGGGCCTGTACAACGAGGAGTGGGGCCTGGACTGGGACATCCCCGGCAGCCCGGCCCGCGCCGAGGCCGCCGTCCGCGCCTACGAGCGGCTGCGCGAGCTCGACGACACGCGCCCGGTCGTGGAGAACTCCGGCTGGGCCCACGTGCGCACCGACCTCGTCGACTGGCACTACTACGAACCCGACCTCGGGAAGTGGAAGGACGCCGTGGCGCGCCTGGCCTCGGGGGAGCAGGACGCCTTCCCGGTGCGCCTCGCCCCGGACTTCACCGTGGACAAGTCGTTCTACGGCTCGCCCGACGTGCCCCGGCAGGGCCTGCCGATCGTCAACAGCGAGTACGGCGAGGGCTTCACGAGCCTCGAACGCGCCTGGCACCTGCGCTGGGAGACCCAGGAGCTGCGCCGCCACGACCGCTTCGCCGGATACGTGTACACCGAGTTCGCGGACGTGGAGCACGAGGCCGCCGGACTCCTCGACGTCGACCGCCGCCCCAAGGACTGGGGCGGGTGCGTGCCCGCCGACGTCAACGCCGAGACGGTGCTGGTCCTCGACCTGGTCCCGGCCGCGGCGGGCGCCGACATCACGCCGCCCGAGGCGCCGTTCACGCTCGACGTGCACGTCTCCCACCACGGCGGGAACGGGGTGTCCGGCACCGTCCACGCGGCGTGGACCGCGCCCGGGACCCCGGTCGGCACCGCAGTCGCCCCGGCCGCGAGCAGCGAGCCGGTCAAGGCCGAGCCGTTCCGGCTCTCGGCGGCGGTGAGCCTCGTCGTGCCCGCCGCCGAGGGCCCGGGGCGGCTCCTGATCTGGCTGGCGGACAGCGAAGGACGGACTATCGCCCGCTCCTACCTCGACGCCGCCGAGGTCGAGCCCCCGAACCGCCGGGGCGCCCGCCCCGGCGAGTTCGAAGGCGCCCCGAGGCCCGGCATCGCCTGATTCGGACGGGCCCGGTCGATCGCGATCGGGCCCGTTCCGTCGGCCTGCTCCTCGCTGCGCTCGTGGTGGCCCTCCTCGCCGCCGTGGACGTCCTCGAACTGCCGGAGTCGCGGCGACTTTAGGAGGAAGGAGGAGAAGAAGACGAACCTCCGGCGACCGTCGTCCGGCCCGCTCGCCTCGATTGGACCGATCGCCGCTGCGCGGTAGCGGGCCGCGCGCCCCTGTCACCGTGTTGTCGGTGCTCCCGATGCGACATCGCTCTGCGGAGGGCCTTCCGTCTGATGGGTGAACGGCAGTATCGGACACCGATGCGTAGGGGAGCGCTTGAACATCTTCGGCCCCAATGTCGTGCAGTCGAGGTTGCGGTGGGATCGGTGATCGGTGATCGGTGATCGGTGATCGGTGATCGGTGATCGGTGATCGGTGATCGGTGATCGGGGGTCGGGGGTCGGGGGTCGGGGGTCGGGGGTCGGGGGTCGGGGGTCGAATCCTGCTTCGGCGATGCTCATGGTCAGCGGGTAGTGATGGAGCCGGTGGCTGCTTCTCAGGGGGCTTCAGGCTCGATGCCGGTAGGAGCGGTGTTAGAGCGGGCAGCGACGGAGCGGTGGGCGGTTCCCTGGGCGGGGTAGCGGGTGCCTGATCGCTGGAATCGAGGTCAGAGCGGGCGGCGACGACGGGGTGATCGCGAACCGGGCGGGGATTTCGGCTTCGGGATGGCGATGGCTTGCTGTTGGAGCGGGCGGCGACGAAAGTGTGATCGTGCACGGGGTGGGGTAGCGGCTGTCCGGTCGCGGGAGCCGAGGTCAGAGCGGGCGGCGATGACGGGGTGATTGCGCATCGGGCGGGGTTTTCGGGCTTGGGATGGTGATGGCGTGCGGTCAGGGCGGGCAGCGACGAAAGGGCGGGCGGTTCTCGGGCCGGGCCTTCGGCCTTCAAGTAGTGGATGCTCGCGGTTCAAGCGGGCGGCGACGAAGGGGCGGGCGGATCTGGGGGTGAGTTAGCGGCTTTCCGGGCATAGACATGCTGGAGGGCCCGGCCCCGTGGGGGTTCGGGCTGCGGGCCGTGGGTGGTGCGTGGGCCTCGCGTCCCCCAGCAGTCGCCTGCTGGGGCAGGGTAAGAACGGCGGTTCGCCGTAGTCGATGGGCCCGATCGGGACCACTGGCCTGACCGGCCTGACCGTCCTGGCCGTGGTGGCGGTTCCCGCGAGGGCGGGTTCCCTTGGTGACGATGCTTCGGCTTCGGCTGTCGGTGCGGCCGGTGGCGTCGGCGTGGCGACCGGGGCCTGCTCACTGTGATCGCTGCGGTCGGCACTGCTGGCGCTGCTGTCGGTGGTGGTCCCGGTGGTCCTGGTGGTGAAGCGTGCTCGGGCTTTGGCGCGGGCTGCGCGCATCGCGGCCCGGGCGCGTTCGCTTTCGATGATGGCGGCGTGGCCGTCGAGGTCGGGTTGCAGCGTCTCGGACCATTCCGAACGGTAGAGGCCGGTGGGGAACAGGTCCCAGCCCGAACTCTGATGCTCGGTGTCCATGTCGGCATCGGTGCGCCAATCGGCGCAGCCGCACTCGGCGGCCTCGTGCTCGTTGCCGTTGCGGCCGTATGCCTCCGCGCCAGCACCGGTGCCGGAACCCTGGTGGTCGTGGTGGGTGATGACCGCCTGGCCGGGGCCGGTCTTGGTGACGGTCCAGCCTTCGGTGTGGAGGCGGCCGTGGTGGAACCGGCACACCAGGATCAGATTCTCGGCGTTGGTCTCGCCGCCGTCGGCCCAGTGGACGATGTGGTGCGCCTCGGTCCACGCGACCGGCCGGTCGCAGCCGTGCCAGGCGCACCCTCCGGGCTGCTCGAGCTCGAGTTTGCGACGCAGGGCCACATTCGGGAGGCGCAGGGCGCGGCCGAGTTCGACCGCTTCGCCGGACTCGTAGTCGAACACAGCGGGGATGGCCAGGGCCTCGCAGGCGAGGAGCCGGGCTTGGGCGAGGGAGATTGGGTCGCCGTCCAGGAGCGGGATGCGGCCGGTGTCCTCCCCGCGCAGTGTTGCGATGTCCACGGTGAGGTGCAATGTCGCGGTGTGTCCGTGCCGGGTGGCGGCCTCGGGCGAGGACCCATAGCCCGCGAGGAGCTGATGCAATGCTTCGGCGTGCCGGTTCGCTTGCGGGGGCAGGACCCCGTCGGCGTCCTGTTCGTCTTGGCGGGGTGGTGGGCAGGCGGTCTTGAGGTATTTGTCGAGGAGCCTGCCGGTGGTGGCGGTGAGTTCGCCTTCGAGGTGCCACATGCCGTTCCCGGTCTCGGTCACCTCGAGCCGCTGCAACGACTGCTCGCCGAGCGCGTCCAGCAGTTCCGATTCTGTGGCGATGGTCGCCCACAGCCCCTCGAGGTGCCGCTGGAGGTCGGTGAACGGGGCGTGGGTGCAGTACTGGGCCACCATCGCCTCGGGCGTGGCGCAGAGGACCGCGTCGTCGAAGGGGGAGGGGACTGCTTCGCGGAAGGGGGTGCGGGCGAACAGGCGCATCGCGGGGGTCTGGTCGAGTTGCCGGACGGCGTAGGCGACCTGATCGATCCGCGCCCGGCCCGACGTAGCAGCCTCGGTGAGGATCCGGAACTTGCCTGAGAGGCGGGCGATCGCGGCGATCGCTCCGGCGGTGTTGAACGTGAAGTCGAACTGCGACAGCAGCAGATCACGCAGTGCCGAGAACCCGAAGGCCGAGCGGTGGAGGTTCTGCTGCTTCATGTCGATCACGGCGGCGAGGACCTGGGCGTGGAAGGCATTGATACCGGCGGCCGCTGTATCGAGGGTGGCGCGCAGTTCCCGGGCCTGAGCGGCGCGGTCCGTGCCGATGAGAGAGGAAGGGCGGGCCTGGGAGGGAGCGTCCGGGGTGGGGGTACAGGTGTTCATCGGGGACTCACCTCCTTTCGGCAGTGCCGCTGTTCTCGAATGTGTTCTCGGTTGTCGTTCCTTCGTGCTTTATCAAGTGTGACAGGACGACTCCGGACTGTCATCGGTCGAAGGTATGAAAAACCGCCCGATCACCCCTAACTTTCGTCAGGGCCCCCTGCGGCCCAACACGAACCACCACCCCCACCACACCCCCCGCACCCCGACCACCGCGGCCAGACGCCCGCCACCCCACCCCCGGCACCCACCCACCCCACCGTCGCCGCCCGCTCTGACCCCGATCCATCCCAGCTGCACTCCGAGGCCCAACCTCGTCCAAGGGGGGCCTCTTCGTCGCCGCCTGCTCTAACACCGCGTCACTCCCGTCCGCGCCCCGAAAACCAGGCCGATCTCAAGGGCGCCTCTCCGTCGCCGCCTGCTCTGACCCCAACCTTCGCGGGCTGGACAGCCGCCGCCCCACCTCGGCATCCACCCGCCTTTCCGTCACCGCCCGCCCTGACTCCGACCCACCCCCCACCCGCACTCCGAGAGCCAACCTCATCCAAAGAGGAGGCCTCCGTCGCCGCCCGCCCCGAGTTTTATTCGGGCAGACTCGACAGCCGCCGAGTCCGCCCGAACCACGGAGATCCCCCGCTCCGATCCTTCGCCCGTTCTAGAGAACGACCGGTTCCGGCTCCGGTTCCGGCAGCGCCTGCGGACGGAGCCGCACCACCGCCGCGATCCACGCGGCGCCCGCGCACACGAGCGCGACCACTGCGAAGTGTGCCAGCCCGTCCCACAGGTACTCGGACCCGACCGGGTCGACGGCGTACCCCGTCAGCTCGCGCGTCGACCACAGCGGCAGCGTTTTCGCCAGCGCCCCTTCCGGATCGGCGATCATCTGCGTCGCCATGACCGCCAGCAGCGCGAGCGCGCCCTCCAGTTCTCGCGGCAGCACCAGGCTCACGACCGCACCCAGCGGCGCGGCGATGAGCACCGTGGTGCCCAGCAGCAGCCCCACGGCCCACAGCCGATTCACGTCCTGCGTCAGCGCCACCAGCCCGAAGTAGCCTGCGGCCAGCGCCAGGCCCATGCCGATCAGCGCCAGCTGCCTCCCGATCAGGAGCGCCGTCGGCGACGTCCCGACCACGGCGAGGCGCCGGTCCAGGTGGCGGGCGCCCACGTGCGAGAACAGCGCCAGCGTCGCCACCGCCCAGCCCACGCCGATGGCGAGGAACCGGATGGCCTGGCCCTGCATGTCGCTGCGCGCGGCGTAGAACGCCAGCGGCAGCGCGACGACCAGCAGCAGCGCGGCGCGGCGGCGCCCCGTCTCCCGCAGGCTCGTCCCTGCGATCGTCCACAGCATCAGCGGTCCTCCGCTCCCTTGAGTTCGAGCACGTGGTCGACGCGGTCGAGGTCGTGCAGCAGGTGCGTCACCACGAGCACTCCCGCGCCCGCGTCGCGCCAGGCGTAGACCTGCGACCACAGGTCCAGATAGGAGTCCTGGTCGAAGCCCTGGTACGGCTCGTCGAGCAGGATCAGGTCCGGCCGGTGCAGCTCGCCGAGGACGACGTTGAGCTTCTGTCGGGTGCCGCCGGACAGCTGTGCCGCGACGGTCCCCGCTCGCGGGCGCCACCCCAGTCCCGCCGCCAGGTGCGTCCCGGTGGCCACGGCCCGCTTGGCTCCCATGCCGTGCGCCCCGCCGAAGAGCCGGAAGTGCTCGTCGGCGGTGAGGTAGGGCGCGGTGCCGTGCTGCTGCGGCGCGTAGCCGATCCGCGCGGTGCGCTCCACGAGGCCCGAGGTCGCCTTCGACGCCCCGGCGCAGATGTCGAGCAGCGTGGACTTGCCGGAGCCGTTCGCGCCCACCACGGCCGCGACCTCGCCCGCGCGCAGCGTCAGGTCGACGCCGCGCAGCACCTCGCGGCGCCGGTACCGCTTCGTCACGCCGGTCAGGCGCAGGACCACCGGCCCGCGGGCCCGGGGCAGCGCCGCGAGGGGGGCGGGCCGGGCGGCCCTGGCGATGCCGGCCGCGTACGCCGCGGCCGGGCCGAAGAGCTCGGCCGGGGGCAGCCCCGCGGCCCGCGCCTCGTCGCGGCTGTCCGCGGCCAGCCGCCGCGCCTCACCGGGGGCCACGCCGCGCTCGACGAGGAGGCGCGCGAAGGACTCGTGCCACTGGTCGGTCACGGCCGCTCCACCTCCGTCGCCGCGGTCATGCGGTCCATGACGTCGCGGAACTCCCGCCACACCGCGACGCGCTCGGCCGCGGCGGCCCGCCCCTCGGCGGTCAGCTCGTAGTACTTGCGGCGCGGGCCCACATCGGACGCCGCCCAGTCGGCCCGCACCAGACTCTGCTTCTCGAGGCGCAGGAGCGAGGGGTAGAGGGTCCCGCCGGGGATGTCCCCGAACCCGGAGCGCGCCAGCCGCTGCGCGAGCCCGACGCCGTAGTCGCGGCGCTCGAGCAGCAGGCAGAGCAGGCACAGGTCCAGGAAACCGTGCAGCCATTGCTGTCTCATCGAATCCAACACGGTAGAAAGGCTAACTGACTAGCGGTAGATAGTCAAACTACTTACTGGGGTCGGCGCGCCCTCGCGGAGACGGGCCCGCCGGGCCGCCGCGGCTCTCCGCGACGCCCGGCCGCAGCCATGGGTCTCGAACGGCCCCACCGGGTACGCCCACGCGCCCGATCCTTCGGCACGCGGGCCCGTCAGGCCCGCCGGTCCCCAACGCGCATCCGGCCCTTCGACGGTGATGTCGTTTCGCGGCCAGCCTCCAGGCGACACCGATGGTTCGATTGCAGCATGACGAACGACAAGGCCGCCCGCTTCCGCTCCCTCCACACCACGCCCCCGCTGCTCCTGCCGAACTGCTGGGACGCGGCCAGCGCCGCGGTCGTCGCCGCCGCGGGCGCTCCCGCGATCGCGACCACCAGCGCCGGGATCGCCTGGAGCCTCGGCTTCCCCGACGGCGACGCGATCGACCGTGAGACGGCCGTCGCCGCGATAGCGCGCGTGGCCCGGTCGGTGGACCTGCCGGTCACGGCCGACATCGAGTCCGGGTTCGGGGCGACGGCGAAGGACGTCGCCGCGACGCTCGCCGCGGTCGCCGATGCCGGTGCGGTCGGCGTCAACATCGAGGACTCCGTGGCGGCGGCGCCGGGCGTCCTGCGCCCGGTCGCCGAGCAGGCCGAGCGCGTCGCGGCCGCCCGCGAAGGGGCGGGCGCGGACGTGTTCGTCAACGCGCGCACCGACGTCTACCTCGCGGGGATCGGCGAGGAGGCCACCCGCTTCGACGCCGTGGTGGAACGGGCCGCGGCGTACGCCGAAGCGGGCGCGGACGGGATCTTCGTGCCCGGCGTGACCGATCCGGCGGTCATCGCCGAACTGGTGCGGTCGGTCCGCCTGCCGCTGAACGTCCTGGCGGGTCCGGGCGCGCCCGCGCCGTCCGCGCTCGCGCGACTCGGCGTGGCCCGCATCAGCCTCGGCTCGAGCGTCGCCGCCGCCGCGTACGCGGCGGCCCGCCGGGCGACCGCCGCGCTTCTCGAAGCGGACGCGTACGACGTGGACGCGGGCGGTCTCGACTACGGCGCCATGCAGGGCCTGCTCTCCCGCTGACACCGGTGCCCCGACGTCCGCCGGGCGGCCCCGCGCGGCGGCGTCGCCGCGCCCCGCCGCGAGGCCCGCGCCACGGGAAGATGTCGCCCGTCACCGCTATGGTGGCGGGCATGTCAGAACGACCAGAATTCGCGCGCTTCCCCAACGTGACGTTCGTCGAAGGCGAGACCGGCGACTCGGTGATCTACAGCCCCGGCGGTCCGGCCGACTCGCACCTGCGGGAGGCCTTCGCCGCCCACAGGCTCGAAGGCTCCGGCTACGACTGGCAGTCGGCGGTGCACGCCGCCCTGGTCGAGCGCGGTCCGCTGCTGGAGCGGTTCTCCTTCGACTCCGAGGCCGGGATGTTCTGCGCCTACGGCACCGACCGCGAAGCGCTCGGCGAGGTCGCGGCGACCCTCGAAGGGCTGCTGGCGCACCCGGAGCGGCTGGTCGAGGCGCTGGCCGTCGCCGTCGAACGCGATCTCCTCGATTAGCTCGCCTCGCCCTTGGGCTCGTCCCGGATCATGCAGGTCAGGCGGCCGGTGCAGACGCGCCGGCCCTCCTCGTCGCTCACGACGACCTCGTAGGTCGCGGTCGAGCGGCCGCGGTGGATCGGGGTCGCCACCGCCTCGACCGTGCCCGAACGGACCGCCCGGTGGTGCGTCGCGTTGAGGTCCACGCCGACCGCGATCCTGCCCGGCCCGGCGTGGAGCATCGACCCGATCGAGCCGAGCGTCTCGACCAGCACCGCCGAGGCCCCGCCGTGCAGCAGCCCGTACGGCTGCCGGTTCCCCTCGACCGCCATCCGCGCCACGACGCGCTCCGGCGCGGCCTCGACCACGTCGACCCCCATGCGGTCGCCCAGCTCTCCGGCGGAGAACAGCCTGTCGAGGTCCATGCCCGCACCGGCGAACCGGTCGAGCACCTCAGGGGGGAATTCGGTCATCTCTCGCGGCTCCGTTCCGTCTCGGCCCGCGGCGCGGGTCCCGGCACAGTCTAGGAGCCTCGGACGCGCCGGGGACATCGCCGCGGCCGTGCCGCCCACGGGCGGGGCCGGCGTCGGGCCCGGCCCACGAGTCCCACACCGCCAGGCCGTGCCGCCCACGGGCGGGGCCGGCATCACGGCGGGGCCGCGGGCGAATCGCCCGCGGCCCCGCCGTTCTCCAGGGGGTGTCAAGCAGGTGTGCAGGTCACCGCCGGGGCCACTGCCGCCCCCGTGCCGATGAAGCCCCAGGCCGACGCCTTGGTCTGGCCCGCGTTCACCGTACCGTTCCAGTCCACATCGGTCGCGGTCACGGTCGACCCGCTCGTGGTCACCGTCGCGTTCCAGGAGCTGGAGATCGTCTGCCCTGCCGGCCAGGTCCACGTCAGCCTCCAGCCGCTGATCGCGGCGTCGCCCGCCGTCACGTCCACGTCGGCCTGCCAGCCCGAGTTCCACGAGCTGACCACCTTGACCGCGGCCGAGCATCCGCCCGCGGGCTCCGTCGGCTCGTCCGTGGTCGGCTCGTCCGTGGTCGGCTCGTCCGGCGAGGTCGTCGGCTCCGCGTCCGTGTCGTACCCGAAGAACTCCAGCGCCCTGGACGCCATGCCCCACGAGTACAGGTTGTGGCTCACGCCCTGGAGGCTGATCGCCTCGACCGCCGCCTGGGCCCCGGTGCCGCCGTAGCGGGTCCGGTTCCAGTTCGCCTGCGGCGTGTCGGAGAGGTCCGGGGTCTGGTCGGTGCCGTGGACGTTCGTCCACTGGTCGATCTGCTCCTGGAAGTTCGGGTAGGCCAGCGTCTCGTCGTTGGTGCCGTGCCAGATCTGCATCCGCGGCCACGGCCCCGAGTAGCCGGGGTTGTTCGCCCGCACCGCGTCGCCCCACTGCTGCGGGGTCCGGTCGATCTGCCCGCCGGAGCACTGCGAGTTCCACTCCGAGCCGTTGTCGGTCGCGAAGCACGTGTACGGGACCCCCGAGAACGCCGCGCCCGCCGCGAACACCTCGGGGTAGACCGCCAGCATCACGTTGGTCATCATCGCGCCCGAGGACACGCCGGTGGAGTAGACCTGGTCCGGGTCCACGTTGTACTCCGCGTCGACCCAGTCCATCATGGACTTGATGCCGACGGAGTCGCTGCCGCCGCCGGACAGCGAGGCCTGGGACGAGACGTCCCAGCACTTGCTCGCGCGCGTCACCGACGGGTACAGCACGACGAACCCGTACTGGTCGGCCAGCTGGGCCCATTCGGTCCCGCTGTGGAAGGCCGGGCCCGACCCGGTGCAGTAGTGGATGGCCACCACGAGCGCCGGCTCCGGGTCGACGTTATCGGGCACGTACAGGTACATCTGGAGGTTGCTCGGGTTGTTCCCGAAGTCCGTGATCTCGGTCAGGCTCGCCGCGCTGGCCGGCCTGGGCATCATGACCGCGACGAGCGCGGTCGCCGCGACGAAGACGGCGGCCGCCGCCGCGACCAGTCCTCGCCGCACGCGGGGGTGGGTTGCAACTGACATGGGGTCCTCTCTTGACGCTGCCGGGGGCGTCGAGACGGCCCGGGGGAGCGGGCCGTGCGAGCCGAAGCGCGATGGATCGCTGTGAGGGTCCATGTACTATATATCTAAAAGTTTCGATATGCAAGCGCTTCCATCGCGTGTCCTCGCACCCGGCGCCCGCCCCTCAGGCGCGTTCTCCCGCAGCCGCCGCGATGCCCAGGCCGATCATGGCCGTGCCCCCGGCGCGCCCGAGGACCAGCCGCGGCCGCGGCCGCTTCAGCGCCTCCCGCGCCGCCGAGGCCGCCACGCCCCACACCGTGTCGCACGCCGCGCACAGCACCGCGAACACCCCGCCCAGCAGCAGCATCTGCGCGGTCGCCGAACCGGACCCGGCGTCGATGAACTGCGGCAGGATCGCCAGGAAGAACAGGATCGACTTCGGGTTCAGCAGCCCCACCGCGAACCCCTCGGCCATCGTCGCCAGGGCCCGCCCGCGCCCGCCCGCCTCGGCCTCCGGGGCCTCCATGAGGCCCTTGCGGTCCCGCAGCGCCTTGACGCCCAGGTAGACCAGGTACGCCGCGCCCGCGTACTTGACGACCGCGAACGCCAGCGCCGACTCCTGGACGAGCGCCCCGAGCCCGACCGCGACCAGCGCCGAGGCGCAGAAGGTCCCGAGCGCGTTGCCCCAGGCGGTGAGCACGGCCCGCTTGCGGCCGTAAGCGATGGCCCGGCTGACGGTGAACATGACCGACGGCCCGGGGACGACGATGAGGATCAGCGAGGCGGCGGTGAACGCCAGGAACTGCGCGGTGCTCGGCATAGGGGGATCGAACCACCCCGACGCCCCCTCGGCAACCGCTATTCCCGTCCCGCGGACGGGTCCGGATCGGACAGGCGCATGATAGGGAATCCTGTCCACCCCCTTTCCACACAGGAGACCGCATGGACCGCCCCACCGGCACGGGGACCCGGCCGCACGCGCACGACCCGGCACCGGCGCCCCGCCGCGCCGCCTCCCCGGCCTACCGGCCGCCGCCGCATCCGCTGGGCGGGGCCGCCCGCGCCGCCGGGGGCCTGGCCCTGCTGGTCGTCCCGGTCGCCGCCCTCGTCCTGGCGTACGTGCTCCCCACGTTCCGCACCGTCCAGCTCAGCCGCCTCGAGCACTTCGGGACCTTCGGCGACTCCGACACCGTGGGCCCGGCCAACTACGACGACCTGCTCGCCGGCGGCGCCTTCGCCGGCGGCCTCGCCCGACTCGCGGGCCCGATCCTCGTGTCCGTCCTCATCGGAGCCGTCCTGGCGCCCCTGCTGGCCCGGCTCCTCCACCGCTCCGGCCCCGGCGGCCGCGCCGCCGCCCGGATCGCCGCCGCCGCGCTGGCGGTCACCTTCGCGCCCACCGCGCTCACCGTCGCCTGGATCGCGGACCGCGCCCTGTCCGGCCGCGAACCGGGCGTGTACGACTGGGCCGGACTGCTCGCCGGGGTCGTGCTCGGTCTCGGCGTCCTCGCGGGCCTCGCCGCCCAGCGCGGCGCCGCCGCCGACCGGCCCGCCGCCGCGCCCCTGGCCGTGGCCGCCCTCAGCGCCCTCGCCCTGGTCGCCGCGGGCCTCCAGACCTTCGCCTACGGCTCGGTCGGCCGCGTCCCGCAGGACGCCCCGCCGCCGGTCGTCCAGATCTACGACGCCCTCTACGTCGGCCGGGACGTCGGCACCGCCGCGGCGGCCTCCGTGCTCCTCATGGCGGTCCTCGCGGGCCTCGGCCTCGCCGCGGCCGTCCTGTTCCTGCTGTCCCGCATCAGGATCGACGTCGTCCCCGGACCCGACGACCCCGCCCGCGCCCGGCCCGCCGCGTTCACCGGGGGGATCGCGCTGCTCGTCCTCGCGGTCGCCGCCGCCGGCGTCTTCCTCCTGCCCTGGGTCACCCGGCTCGGCGAAGGCCCCGACGGCGACTACGACCTGTGGTTCATCATCCGCCAGACCTGGGGCCCGCCCCTGGTCACCACCGGCGTCGCCCTCGCCACGGCCGTCGTCGGCGGTTTCGCGATCGGCGCGCTGCGCCCCTTCGGCGACGCCAGCCGCTGGCTCCTGCTGCTGTTCGCGCCCTGGCTGTTCACCGGCTCCGGGCCCCTCGGGGCGGCCAACCTCGAAGCGGTCGCCGCGGAGGGCGAGTGGATGGTCATCGGCACGTTCCCGCCCCGCGTCTGGGTCGCGATCCCCGTCCTGTTCCTGTTCACCGCGCTGTTCTGGGGCCTGGAGGACCGGCGCCGCGCGGCCCTGGAGGCGGGCGTCGGCGAGCGGGAGGCCCGCCGCGCGTTCGCGGCCGGCGCCTGGCCCATGGCGGCCCTCGCGGGGCTCGCCCTGCTCCTCGTCTTCGGGCAGGACGCGTTCTGGCAGCAGATCACCTGGCAGGACATGCTCTCCACCGGCTACATGACCCACGCCCTGGAGAACCTCGACTTCGAGCACACGGCGGTCGCCCTCGGCTACCCGCTCCCCGTCCTCGCGGTCGCCGCGATCGCGGCGGTGGCGCTGGCCGCCCGGTACCTGCCGAAGGTCGCCGTCAAGACCGGCCGCGAGCGGTGAGCGAAGGGGGCCGGCGTCCGCCGGCCCCCTTCGCTCAGCCGCGCACGAACTCGATGTCGTGGAAGCGCCGCGCCGCCGTGTCGTAGTGCAGCCGCGCGCCCTCCATGTACCCGAACAGCGCGCCCCACTCGTCGTGCGCGGCCTCGGGGAACAGGGCGACCAGCGCGCACTCGATGTGGCCGCCGTGGCCGATGACCAGCGCCGCGTCGCCCGGCCCGAGCGGGGCCATCAGCTCGGCCCACTGCCGCGCGAGCGCGAACGAGTAGTCGTTGACGGCGCTGCCGCGGCGGTGCACCAGCCGCGCCAGCCGCGTGAACGGGGCGCCGACGTCCTGCGACGCCGCCTGGGACTCCTGGAGGAACGCGTTCACGTTGTGCAGGGTCGGCAGCTCGGTGGTCACCGCGAAGCCCATCGCGATCGCCGTCTCCCGCGCCCGGGGCGCGACACTGGTCGCCACGACCTCGAAGGGGCCCATGAGCGTTCCCGACCAGCGGGCCAGCTCCACCCCCTCCTGGGAGAGGTGGATGGCCTCGTCCCCGTCGCGCTTGCTGTGCCGGCGGATCTCGAGCATGGGCATAGGGCGGTCTCTTCTCTTCTCGAACACGCTGCACGGCAGGGCGGGAGCGTGTGGCGCGGCGGCGGTCCGCATCGAGCCTACGCGGCCCGGCCCGGCCGGACCAGGACGGCTGCGGGACCTCCATTGAAGCGCCTGTCACACTGCGGCGCAAGAGGCCTTCATACGGTGATGAACGGTGCGAATCGCCGCTCAGCGGCCCTTCGGCTGGAGCAGGCCCCGCTCGTACGCGGCCGCGACCGCCGCGGCCCGGTCGTTGACCTCCAGCTTCGCGTACACGTGCACCAGGTGCGTCTTGACGGTGGCCTCGGAGATGAACAGCTCGGCGGCCGTCTCCCGGTTGCTGCGGCCCCTCGCGATGAGCGCCAGCACCTCCAGCTCCCGCTCGCTCAGCGGCCCCGCCGCCGCGGCGGGCCTGCGGACCCGGTCCATCAGGACCGACGCGACCGACGGCGCCAGCACCGTCCCGCCCTCGTGCGCCGCGCGGATGGCCCGCCGCAGCTCCTCCGGCGAGGCGTCCTTGAGCAGGTAGCCGCTCGCGCCCGCCTCGATCGCGGGCAGCACGTCCGAATCGGTGTCGTACGTGGTCAGCACCAGCACCTTCGCGTCCACGCGCCGCGCCGCGAGCTCCCGGATGGCGCTCACCCCGTCGGTCCCGGGCATGCGCAGGTCCATGAGGATCACGTCCGGTCCCAGCGCGAGCGCCCGGTCCACCGCCTCGCGCCCGTCCGCGGCCTCGCCGACCACGTCGACGTCCTCGGTCCGGTCGAACATGCCGCGCAGCCCGTCGCGCACCACCGGGTGGTCGTCGACGATGAGGACGCGGATCGGCTCAGGCGCCACCGGGCACCGCCTGCGCGATCGCCGGGACGCTCGCCGAGACCACGGTGCCCCGGCCCGGCTCGGACTCGACCGACAGCCGCCCGTCGAGGCGCCCGACCCGCTGGCGCATCGCCGACAGCCCGTACCCGCCGCCCTTCTCGACGGTCTTGGCGCGGCCCGTCTCGAAGCCGAGCCCGTCGTCGCGGACGTCGATCGCCAACTGATCCTCCATATACGACAGCGTGATGCCGACGCGGCCCGCCTCGGCGTGCTTGGCCACGTTCGTCAGCGCCTCCTGCGCGATCCGCAGCAGCGTCACCTCGACCTCCGGGTGCATCGGGCGGGCCTCGCCGGTCGTGACCAGCTCCACCGGGACCGACGCGGACGCCGACCACTTGGACGAGACCTCCGCGAGGGCCTCCGGCAGCTGCGAGGACTCCAGCGCGGGCGGCCCGATGGCCTGCACGGTCCGGCGCGCCTCGGCCAGGCTGTCGCGGGCGAGGTCGAGCGCGCTGTCGAGGTGGCGCCGCCGCTGCGCCTCCTCGTCGGACCCGTCGACCGCGTGGAGCTGCGCGATGACCCCCGCCAGGCCCTGCGCGACGGTGTCGTGGATCTCGCGGGCCATGCGCTGGCGCTCGTCCAGGACCCCCGCCTCGCGGGCCTGGGTGAGCAGCTGCATGTGGAGCCCGGCGTTCTCCTCCAGGGCCTCCTCCCTGGAGCGGAGGGCCTCCTGGCGCTCGTCCTGGAGCCGCGTCATCTGGTCGTTGATCCGGTACCCGACGCTGATGGCCGTGATCTGCACCGCCAGGACGATGAGGTAGATCGTCACCATGTCGGTGCTCAGCCCGCCGCTGAGGATCGGGGCGTTCACCACGACCGAGGACGCCGCGATCCCGACCACCACGAGCCGGTGCGGCCCCAGCAGCGCGGCGTGGAAGAACCCGGTGGCGCCGAAGATGAAGTAGAGCATGTCGCGGCTGGTCAGCACCGCGGCCAGGGCGAGCATGACGAAGAAGTACACGGTGAGGCGCCACGAGAACGCGGCGGGATCGGCGCACCCCGTCCCCGCGTCGTGCCGCGTGTCCTGCCGCGGGTACATCACCAGCACCCACAGGGCGGTGGCGGCGGCGATCGCGAGGGTGGCGAGCCGCTCGCCGATCCCCGCGTCGGAGAGGAGCTGCGTGAGGGCGACGCTGAACGCCAGGGTCGCGTACGGGAGCCGGTTGAGCAGCCGGTTGTAGCCGGCGTCGATCCTCGACTGCCGCCGCCTGAAATCGGCGGCGGTCGGCGACCCTGGCGTCTTCATGTCACTCCCACCTGAACATTCGGCCTGCGAGCACTCCGGCCACCACGGCGGTCGCGCCCATGACGAGCAGCTGCACCGCAGAGGGGGCGGCCCCGTCCCAGGTGTCGAGGAGCGCCTGCACGCCCGGCGGCATGTAGTCGCCGATGCGCACGACCGCGTCCGGCAGCATGAACCTCGGGATGTACACGCCGCCGAAGAACATCGCCGCCATGAACAGCACGCTCGCGATGCTGGTGGCGGCGCGGATGGTCGGGGCCAGGGCCGCGACCAGCATACCGATCGCGAAGACCGCGCCGATGCCGAGGAGGAACGCGGCGGCGAACCCCAGCGGGTTCTCCGGCAGCGGCACGCCGTAGGCGATCCGTCCGGCCGCGACCACGAGCAGGGTCGACACCAGGGCCGCTCCGAGGTTGACGAGGAGCTGGGCGAGCAGGAGCCTGCCGGGGTGCACCGGGGTGGTCCTCATGCGGCGCAGGACGCCCTGCTCGCGGTAGGTCGCCATCATGACCGGCAGGTTCGTCAGGCCCACCACGCCCACGCACATGACGATCAGGGAGGGCGCGAAGTAGTCGATGAACCGGACGCCGCCGAACTCCGCCGAGGGCTCGCGCAGCATCGGCACGGCGCCGAGTCCGATCAGGACGACGGTGGGGAGGAGGAGGCCGACCGACAGCGACATGGGGTCGCGCAGGAACAGTCGGGCCTCGGTCTGGACGAGTTTCAGTGTCGATGACATGGGGATGCTCCTGATCTCCTGGGGCGGTTCAGTTCTCGGGGGTCTTGCCGGTGAGGGCCACGAACGCGTCCTCGAGGCTGACCTGCTCGACGCGCAGCTCCGCGGCGACGATGTGGTTGCGCGCCAGGACGGAGGTGACGGCCTGGAGCAGGTTGCCGCGGCCGGTGACGGCCACCTGCGGGCCGCTGCGGGCCACCTCGGCGACCTCGGGCAGGTCGAGCAGGAGCGCGTCCGCGAACGGGGCGGAGGGCCGGAAGCGGACCCGCTGCTCGTCCCCGGCGCGGGCGGTGAGTCCCGCGGGCGTGTCGAGGGCGACGACCTTGCCCGAGTCGATCACGGCGAGGCGGTCGCAGAGCCGCTCGGCCTCGTCCATGAAGTGCGTGACCAGGATGATCGTGACCCCGGAGTCGCGCACCTGCTCGATGAGGTCCCAGGTGTCGCGCCGCGCCTGCGGGTCCAGTCCGGTGGTGAGCTCGTCGAGCACCGCCACTTTCGGCCTGCCCACCAGCGCCAGCGCGATCGACAGTCGCTGCTGCTGGCCGCCGGAGAGCTTCCCGAACGGGGTCTTGCGCTTGCCGCCCAGGCCGAGCCTCTCGATGAGCTCGTCGGTGTCGGCCCGCCGCTTGTAGAACGAGCCGTACAGGTCCAGGGCCTCGCCGACGCGGAGCCGGTCGGGCAGGCGGCTCTCCTGCAACTGGATGCCGAGGACCTGCTTGAGCTCGGTGCCCTCGCGCCCGGGGTCGAGCCCCATCACCGAGACGCGGCCCGAGTCGCGCCGGCGCAGCCCTTCGAGGCACTCGACGGTGGTGGTCTTGCCCGCCCCGTTGGGGCCGAGGATGCCGAAGATCTCGCCTTCGTCCACAGTGAACGACACGCCGTCGACGGCTCGTTCCGTACCGTACTGCTTGACCAGTTCTTCGACTTCGATGAACGCCATACCGGCCTCCCTGCTCCGCTTCGTGTGTCCTCAACACTCGCAGGAGCGGCGCGGCCGGGCATCGCCCGAGCGGCGGGGGCCGCGGTTGATCCGTCCGGTCAACCGATCGGTTGACCCCGGCTCCGACCGGTCAGGGCTTGACGGCGATCCCGGCCATGTGGGTGCGCTCGAACGGCGCGAGGTCGTCGACCGCGGGGACCGCCCGGTCCGGTTCGCCCGGGTGCCAGCGGGGGATGTACTCCAGGCCCGGCGGGACCATCGGCATCCCCTGGAAGTGGCGTTCGAGCCGCTCGACCGGGCGGCACCAGCCGTTGCCGAGGGTCTCCAGGCAGGCCCGGGACAGGCCGTGCTGGGCCGGTTCGCCGGTGTCGGGCCAGGCGGTGATGAGCAGGTGCGAGCCCGAGGCCAGGGGCGCCATGAGCTCGGCGATGATCGCGTCGGGCGACTCGCCCTCGGCGATCTGCATGATGGTCCCGGCGATCACGAGGCCCACGGGCCGGTCGAAGTCGAGGTGGGCGCGCACGTCGGGGTTGGCGAGGATGCCCGAGGGGTCGCGCAGGTCGGCGGTGACCACGGTGGTGGTCCGGTCGTCGGCCAGCAGGGCCCGGCCGTGCGAGAGGACCATCGGGTCGTTGTCGACGTAGACCACGCGCGCGTCGGGGTCGATCCCCTGGGCCGCCTCGTGTGTGTTCTCCTCGGCGGGCAGGCCGCAGCCGATGTCGAGGATCTGGCCGATCCCGCCCTCGCCGACCATGTACCGGACGCCGCGCAGGAGCGCGGACCGGTTGAGGCGGGCGGCCTCCCGGACCCGGGGGCTCAGCCGCTCGAAGATCTCGGCGGCCCCGCGGTCGACCTTGAAGTTGTCCCGTCCTCCCAGGAGCGCGTCGTAGACGCGGGCGGCCGAGGGCACGTCGGGGTCGATGCCGGGGGCCGGCCACTCCGGGGCTGCATCGTTCACGTCGTTCCAATCGGCGCTGAATGGGGTGAGGTGACAAGGGGATCGGGGACGACGCGGCGGCCGGGCGCGTCACGCCCGTCTCGCTGCGCGGCAGAAGGCGACCGGTCCCGCCGCCGGTGCGGGACGTCGCTCCAGACTACTGCACGGCGGACCGGGAGACGAGCCGCGCTCGCCCCCGATCCGGGCCCCTCGGGGCCCCGTTCCGCCCGTCCCGCATACGGAACGGGACCGGCCGCCCCGAGATCGCTCCGGCCGTGTCGCGCCGTCCCCCGTCCGAGGCGCTCAGGACCGCGCCGCCCTCCCGATCGGACGCCCGCCGCGCGGGGCGGTGAGCGGCTCGGTGAGCTCCAGCCGCCCCCGCACCGCCGTCACCAGCGGGTCGCCCACGGCCGCGAGCACCGCCTCGGCCTCGTGCCACTCCGCGCGCGCGTCCGCGATCTCGCCCAGGTCGAACCGCAGGTTCCCGATCCGGTAGCGGAACCGGCCCTCGCTGAGCTGGTCGCCGATCTCGGCGGCGAGCCCCAGCGCCTTCCCGTAGGCCGCCATGGCCCGGCCGTGGTCGTCCATCTCCCGGCAGGTCTCGGCGATCACCTGGAGCGAGCGCATCTGCGCCCACCGGTTCCCGATCACCTCGGAGCGGTCGAGGGCGGCCTGGAACATCTTGAGCGCCATCTCGAACCGGCCCTGCGCGATGTACGCCCGCCCGATCGCGCACAGGCTCCCGCCCTCGCCCCAGGCGTCCCCGGCCCGCTCGGCGATGTCGTAGGCCCGCCGGGCGTGCTCGAGGGCCTCGCCGACCCGGTCGTGCACGACGCAGGCGTGGCTGAGCCCGCCGAGGGCCTGCACGAGCCCGGTCGCGTCCCCGGCCTCCTCGTAGAACGCCGCGGCGTCCCGCAGCAGGTCGATCGCGTCGCGGGAGCGGCGCAGCTCGGTGTAGGCGGCGGCGAGGTTGACCGCCAGGGCCGCGGCCACCGCGCGGTCGCCCGCGCGCCGCGCCGCGGCGAGCGCGGTCTCCCCGGTGGCCGCGTAGGACTGCCAGTGCCGCAGCAGGACGAAGAACCCGCCCGCCGCGTACGCGAGCCGCCACGACAGGGCGTCCTCGCCGGTCTCGGAGGCGAAGCGCACGAGCGCGGCGATGTTGTGCCGCTCGCGCTCGTACCACTCCAGGGCCTCGCGGGCGTTCGACATCGGCGCGTCCGGCAGGGCCGGGACGTCGAGTGCGAACCAGTCGGGCATGAGCAGCCGGGTCGCGGCCGCGGCGGTCCCGGTGTACCAGGCGAGGAGCCGCCGGGCGGCGTCGTCGGGCTCGTCCTCGGCGACCCACCGCGTGGCCGCGTACAGCCGCAGCAGGTCGTGCATCTGGTAGCGGCTCGGCCCCGAGCTCTCCAGGAGGTTCGCGTCGACCAGGGTCTCGAGGCGGAGCTCGGCCTCGCCCTCGCCGATCCCGGCCAGGCGCGCGGCGACCGCGGGCCCGAAGTCCACGCCGGGGAACAACGCTCCCAGCCTGCGGAACAGCAGCCGCTCGGCGTCCTCGAGGGCCCGGTAGGACATGGAGAACGCCTCCATGAGCCGCAGGTCCCCGGCCTCGAGCTCGGCCAGGCGGCGGGCCTCGTCGCGCAGCCGCTCGGTCAGCGTCGTGACCTTCCACTGGGGACGCGAGGCGAGCCGGGCCCCGGCGATGCGCAGCGCCAGCGGGTAGTGCCCGCACTGCTCGGCGAGCTCGGCGGCCGCCGCCGGCTCGGCCGCGACCCGCCCGGTCCCGGCGATGCGCCCCAGCAGCTCGAGCGACTCGGCCGCGCTGAACGGCTCCAGCTTGAGCGTCCGGGCCCCTTCGAGGCCGATGAGGTTGTTGCGGCTGGTCGCCAGCACCAGGCACCCGGGCGCGCCCGGCAGGAGCGGACGCAGGTCGGCCTCCTCGCGGGCGTTGTCGAACACCAGCAGGCAGCGGCGGTGGCGCAGCAGCGACCGGTAGGCGCAGGCGAGCTCGTCGGGATCGGCGGGCACGCGCTCGTCCGGGTGCCCGAGGGCCCGGACGCACTGGCGCAGCACCGATTCGGGGGACAGCCGCCGCTCGTCGAAGCCGCGCATGTTGATGAACAGCTGGCCGTCGGCGTACTCGGGGGCGAGCCGGTGGGCGAGGTGGACGGCGAGCGCGGTCTTGCCCACGCCGGGGCCGCCGGTGACGCCCAGGACGGTGGGGGAGCTGCGGTCGGCCTCGTCGAGGCGCGCGAGGGTCGTCTCCAGGAGCCACTCGGTCTCCTTGGCGCGCCCGGCGAAGTCGGGCAGGTCGGCGGGGAGCTGGTAGGGCAGCGGGGCGGGGGCCGGCGCCGGCGCGGGCGCCCCCGCGAGGTCGTGTTGGAGCCGGTGCCACCGGCGGGCCCACGTCTCGGGGTCGGCGCCGCACGCGGCCGCGTAGGCCACGGTCACCTCCAGGGACGGCACCTCCCTGCCGGAGGCCGCGCGGGCGAGCGTGGACGCCGAGTAGTGGGCGCGGGCGGCCATCGCCCGGTAGGTGCGGTCCTCCGGCGCGGCGGCGCGGAGCTCGCGCAACCGCTGCGCGAACTGCTCGAGCGGACCCTGCCGCGGGTCGATCGGTTGCTCTGGTCGTCCCATACCCTCGCTCTTCGCCTCGAAGTCAAGCCGGTTCGAGTCCCCCCGTGGACGCTTCACATTGTATTGACTCGGTGCGATGCGCGCAGAGCGAACATTTGCGGGCCGGGGCCGCGAAGCCGTCGAAAGAAGGACGCGGCGCGGCCCGCGCGGCGTTGTCCGCCGATGCGCTCCGCGGTCGCGTTGTCGCGCAACAACCGCGCCGCTGGTCGACAATCCCGCGCCCTCCGTAGCGTCGGTGCCGGACTCAGATTCGAACACCAGGACGCATTCGCCTCGGCGGCGCGTCGGACAGGAGCCAGCACATGGACACCTCTCCCACCGACCACCGGATCCGGAACGTGGTCGTGCTCGGCGGCGGCACGGCCGGCTGGATGACGGCCTCCTACGTGGCCAAGGCCTTCCAGGGGACCGTGAAGGTGACGGTGCTCGAGGCGCCCGCGATCCCCAGGATCGGCGTCGGCGAGGCCACCGTCCCCAACCTGCACCGGGCGTTCTTCTCGTTCCTCGGCATCGAGGAGGACGAGTGGATGCGCGAGTGCAACGCGAGCTTCAAGATGGCCGTCAAGTTCGTCAACTGGCGCACCGAGGGCGAAGGGGTGCCGCACTCCCGCGACCACCGCGGCAAACCCGACCACTTCTACCACACCTTCGGCATCCTCCCCGCCCACGAGCGGCTCCCGCTCTCGCACTACTGGGACGCCGCCCGCCGCGCCGGGCGCACCGACGAGCAGTTCGACTACGCCTGCTACCGCGAACCGGCCGTCATGGACGCCAAGCTCTCCCCGCGCGACCGCGACGGCAACGCCTGGACCAACTACGCCTGGCACTTCGACGCCCACCTCGTGGCCGACTTCCTGTCCCGCTTCGCGACCAAGACCCTCGGCGTCGACCACGTGCAGGACCGCTTCACCGAGGCCGTCCGCGACGAGCGCGGCTTCGTCACCGCGCTCAAGACCGAGGCCGGCAGGACCATCGAGGGCGACCTGTTCGTCGACTGCTCCGGCTTCCGGGGCCTGCTCATCAACCAGGTCATGCGCGAGCCGTTCCTCGACATGAGCGACTACCTCATGTGCGACAGCGCCGTGGCCGCCTCCGTCCCCCACGACGACGAGGCGAACGGCGTCGAGCCCTACACCTCCTCGATCGCGATGAAGAGCGGCTGGACCTGGAAGATCCCGATGCTCGGGCGCTTCGGCTCGGGCTACGTCTTCTCCAGCCGCTTCACCGACCGCGACACCGCCACCGAGGACTTCTGCAGGCTGTGGGGCCTCGACCCCGAGAACACGGACCTGAACCACGTCTCGTTCCGCGTGGGCCGCAACCGCCGCGCCTGGGTCAAGAACGTCGTCTCCGTCGGCCTCGCCTCGTGCTTCGTCGAGCCCCTGGAGTCCACCGGCATCTACTTCACCTACGCCGCGGCCTACCAGCTCGTCAAGCACTTCCCGGACAAGAACTTCGACCCGGTGCTCACCAAGCGCTTCAACGCCGAGATCGAGACCATGTTCGACGACACCCGCGACTTCCTCCAGGCGCACTTCAAGTTCGCGCCCCGCAATGACACCCCCTTCTGGAGGGAGAACAAGAACCTGGTGCTGGACCCCGGGATGCAGGAGAAGGTCGACATGTACCGCGCCGGGCTGCCGGTGAACCAGCCGGTGAACGACGAGGCCACCTACTACGACAACTTCGAGGCCGAGTTCCGCAACTTCTGGACCAACGGCAGCTTCTACTGCATCTTCTCGGGGCTCGACTTCCTGCCCGAGCGCACCTACCCGTACCAGTCCCACCGGCCCGCCGACGCCGCCGGGGCCGAGCCGATCTTCGCACGGATAGCCGCCGAGCGCGACCGGCTCCTGGAGACCCTCCCCACCACGTACGAGTTCCTGCGCGGACTGCACGGGAAGTAGCCGGAGCCTCCGGCGAGCCCCCGCGCCGACCGCGGGGGCCACGACGCGCCGGGCCCGGCACTCCTCTGCCGCCGGGCCCGGCCCTCTCCCGAAGGGCGACACCACCATGCACCTGGCCGACCCCCGACTCCGCGACGCCCGCTTCGACGGGGCGCGCACGGCCGGACTCGACCCCCTCGGCGCCGACGGGCCGCTGGCCGCCGTCCCGGCCATGAACGCCGGCGCCGACGTCCGGGCCCTCACCGCCGCGCTGCGCCGGCTCACCCCGAGCCTGCCCGAGGTGGCCGCGTTCGACTTCTGCGAGTGCCTGGCCGCCATGCGCGACCTCGGCCTGCTGCTCGGCTCGATCAAGCGCCACGGCGTCCAGCCGCTCCCCGAGGTGCCCGGCCTCGAGACCGTGCTCGTCGAACTGGGGCGGCGCACCGAGATGATCCCGCGCGACACCGTCCACCACTACACCGAGTGGAACCCCCTGGGCCCCCGGCAGCGCATGTACACCGGCGACCCCCAGGAGACCGTCCTCATGGGAGGCCCCCGCGCCTCCATCCCCGAACTCGGCCAGGCCCTCGAACGCTGCGCGGCCCTGGCCGACACCGACGTCGCCGACCCCGCCTTCGCGCCGCTCCTCCAGGAGCTCGGCGACCACCTGGCGGCCTTCGAGACCGTCATCGCCGACGTCGTCGCCCGCGTCTCCCCGGAGTTCTTCGCCCAGCAGATGCGCCCCTACTACGAGGAGGTCGCGGTCGCCGGGCGCGACTGGCTCGGCCCGGCCGCCGCCCACGTCCCGCTCTACCTCGCCGACCTCGCCCTGTGGGCCTCGGACGACAACGACCCCGCCTACGAGGCGTTCCTCGAGGAGTCCGCCGAGCACACCCTCCCGGCCTGGCGGGGACTGGTGCGGCAGTGGCGCGACCGGCCCTCCATCGTGCGGCGCCTGCGCGAGGCCGCCGAGCCCGACCCGGCCCCCTGGGGCGCGCACCTGACGGCCCTGCACCGGGTCATGCGCTCCCTGGTGGTCTTCCGAGGCCGCCACCTCGGCATCGCCCGCAAGGCCTACAAGGAGGAGGTCCGCCTCTACGAGCTCGGCAGCGGCGGCGGCTCCATCGGCCTCCTCCAGTCCATCCTGGACCTCACCCGCGAGAACGCCGTGACCGCCAAGGCCCTCGCGCCCGCCCCCGCCGGGAGGACCGCATGAGGATCGTCATCGCCGGGGCCGGGATCGGCGGCCTCACCGCCGCCCTGAGCCTCCACCGCGCCGGGCACCGCGACCTCACCGTGCTCGAGGCCGCGCCCGAACTCCGCCCCCTGGGGGTCGGCCTCAACATCCTCCCCAGCGCCGTGCGCGAACTCCACGCCCTCGGCCTCGAAGGCGCCGTCGAGGCGCACGCCGTCCCGACCGCCGAGCTCGCCTTCTACAACCGGCGCGGCGACCTGGTCTGGTCCGAGCCGCGCGGCCGCCTCGCCGGGCACCGCTTCCCGCAGTACTCCCTGCACCGCGGCCTCCTCCAGCGGGACCTCGCCGACGCCGTCGCCGCCGAGACCGGCCCCGGCACCGTCCGGACCGGACGGCCCGTCACCGGCTACACGAGGGACGGCGACCGCGTCCGCGTCCACACCCCCGCGGGCGACCTCGACGCCGACCTCCTCATCGGCGCCGACGGCCTCCACTCCGCCGTCCGCGCCGCGATGCGCCCCGGCGAGCCCGCACCGGGCACCAACGGGCTCATGATGTGGCGCGGCACCACCCGCGCCCGCCCGTTCCTCACCGGCGCGTCCATGACCGTCCTCGGCGACGACCGCGCCAAGTTCGTCATCTACCCGATCCGGCCCGCCGACGAGACGGGCCTCGCCCTGGTCAACTGGGTCACCGGCCGCCCCGCCGACGGCCCCTCCGCCGCCACGACCACGGCCGCCCGCAAGCGCGAGGTCCTCGCCCAGTTCGGCGACTGGAAGGCGCCGTGGGTCGACATCCCCGGCCTCATCGGCGCCGCCGAGCAGATCCACGAGTACCCCATGCTCGACCGCCCGCCCCTGCCGGCCTGGAACGACGGCCCCGTCACGCTCCTGGGGGACGCCGCCCACCCGATGTACCCCGTCGGCTCCAACGGCGCGACCCAGGCGATCATCGACGCGAGGGCCCTCGCCTGGCACCTCCACACCGCGCCCGACGCGCCGACCGCGCTGCGCGCCTACGAGTCCGAGCGGCTCCCGGCCACCCGCGGCGTCCAGGAGGCCAACCGCCGCATGGGGCCCGAGCGCGTCATCGACCTCGCCTGGCAGCGGGCCCCGCAGGGCTTCGACCGCATCGAGGACGTCTTCAGCCCCGAAGAGCTCCAGAGGATCTCGGACGAGTACGCCTCCACCGCCGGGTTCACCGTCGAGGAGCTGGAGGGCGACTCCCCCTACACCTGCGGCCCGCCCGGGGAGGCGGCGTGAACGCCACCGCGCGGCCCGCCGCGCCCGCCGACCGCCGCGCCGCCGCGGCGGGGGACCTGCGGACCCTCATGGCGGCCTTCCCCACCGGCGTCGCCGTCGTCGCCGCCTACGACCCCGAGGGCGAGCCGTTCGGCATGACCTGCTCGTCCCTGTGCTCGGTCGCCCTGGAGCCGCCGACGCTGCTGGTGTGCCTGCGCGAGTCCGGCCCGACCGCCGGCGCGGTCCTCGCCTCCGGCGCCTTCACCGTCAACCTCCTCGACGGCGAGTCGCGGTCGGTCGCCGAGCTGTTCGCCTCCGGCGACCCCGAGCGGTTCGCCCGCGTCGACTGGGAGCCGGGCGCCGCGGGCCCGCACCTGGCCGCCGACGCCCACTCCACCGCCGACTGCCGGGTCTCGAGCACCTACAGCATCGGCGACCACGTGGTCGTCCTCGGCGAGGTCGCCGGGGTGACCGCCCACCGCGAGCCGCGGCCGCTCCTGTACGGCATGCGCCGCTTCAAGACCTGGGAAGGAGCGGAGTCCTGCCTGGACTCCGGCTGCTCGTGCCCCGACTCGGGTGCCCGACGACAACACGGCAATCACAACACGGAGAACTGATGAACATCGCGACCATCGTCATAGCCCTGCTGCTGGCGCTCGCCTTCGCCGCGTCCGGGGTCGTCAAGATCCTGTCGCTGCCCCCGGCCAAGGCCGACGCCGACCGCTTCGGCATGTCCTACAACGCCTTCAAGGGCATCGGCGTCCTCGAATTCCTCGGCGGCGCGGGCCTCGCGGTCGGGGCGCTCGTGGCCGACTTCTGGTGGGTCGGCGTCGCCGCCGCCGTCGGCCTCGTCCTGCTCACCGCCGGGGCGCTCGTGACCCACCTGAAGGCCGGCGACCCGGCCGCCAAGGCCGCCGGGGCCCCGCTGTTCGGCGTGCTCAGCGCCGTCGCCGGCGTCCTCATCTACCTCAACGCCTGACCGGCCGCGGGGCCCGGCTCCCGGGCCCCGCGCCTCCCCTTCCGCCCCTTCCGAAACGAGGCCACGCATGGAGTACCGCCGCGAACCGATCGCGATCGTCGGCATGGGCTGCCGCTTCCCCGGCGCCGCCGACGTCGACGCCCTGTGGGAGCTGCTGCTCGCCGGGGGCGACGCGACCGGCCCCACCCCGACCGACCGCTACGACGCCGAGGCGATGTACTCGCCCGAGCCCGAGCTCGGCAAGGTCATCGCGAAACGCTCGGGCTACCTCGCGGACGCCTTCGACTTCGACGCGCCGTTCTTCGGCATGACCCGCGCCCAGGCCTCCCACCTGGATCCGCAGCAGCGGCTGCTCCTCATGGCCGCCTACGAGGCCTTCGCCGACGCCGGGCTCACCCGCGAGGCGGTCGGCGGGACCCGCACGGGCGTGTACGTCGGCAACATGAACCTCGACTTCTGGGACGTCATCGCCCGCCGCGGACCCGAGGCCATCACGCCCTCGGTCGTCTACAACCTCCGCAGCGTCCTCTCCGGGCGCCTCGCCTACGAGTTCGACCTGCGCGGGCCGAGCATCACCGTGGACACCGCGTGCTCGTCCTCCCTGAGCGCCCTGCACCTCGCGTGCCTGTCGCTGCGCGCCGGGGAGACCGAGGCGGCCGTGGTCGCCGGGGTGAACCTCAAGCTCAACGCCGAGGAGGACCTCCTCCTGTCGCAGGCGCGGATGCTGGCGCGCGACGGCCGCTGCAAGTTCGGCGACGCCCGCGCGGACGGCTTCGCGCCCTCCGACGGCGCCGCCGTCGTCGTCCTCAAGCCCCTGTCGAAGGCCCTCGCCGACGGCGACCCGGTGCGGGCGCTCGTCCTGGGCGGCAACATGAGCAACGACGGCCGCGCCTCCGGGTCGCTCCTGGCGCCCTCGGCCGAGACCCACGCGCAGATGCTGCGCTGGGCCTACGAGGACGCGGGGGTCGACGCGGCCGACGTGGACTTCATCGAGGCCCACGGCACGGGCACGCCGCTCATCGACCCGATCGAGTTCGCCGCGCTCGGCGAGGTCCTCGGCAAGGGCCGCCCCGCCGACCGGCCCGCGCTCGTGGGCTCGGTGAAGAGCAACATCGGGCACACCGAGGGCGCCGCGGGGGTCGCCGCGGTCATCAAGTCCACGCTCGCGCTCCAGCACCGGCGACTCCCGGCGAGCCTCCACTACGAGACCCCGAACCCCAAGATCGCCTGGGACGCACTGCCGCTCGAGGTGCCGACGGGCGGCGTCGACCTCGACGGGCGCGGCAGGCCGCTCATCGCGGGCGTCAGCGGCCAGGGCATCTCGGCGGCGAACGCGCACATCGTGCTCGCCGAGGCCCCGCGCCGCGAGGCCGCCCCGGACGACGGCCGCGCGTACCCGTTCGTCCTCTCAGGAGCCACCGAGCAGGCGCTGCGCGACAACGCCCGGAACGTCGCGGAGTGGCTGGCGGGCAAGGGCGCGGGCCATGCGCTGCGCGACCTCTGCTACAGCGCGGCCGTCAGGACCACGCACCACGCCCACCGGGCCGCGGTCGCGGCCGAGAGCCACGCGGGCCTCGCCGCGGCACTGGCCGCGGTCGCCGCGGGGGAGGCCCCCGAGGCCGAAGGCCCGGGCGCCGACTTCCGCGAAGGCCGCCCGGTCGACTGGACCGAGGTCTTCGACGACACCGCGGCCTTCGTTCGCCTGCCGCACTACCCGTGGCAGCTCGAGACGTTCCCGATCCCCGAGGAGTCCCGATGACCGCCGCCGCCGTCGTGGCCGGACTCGGTTCGGCCCTTCCCGAGCGCGCCGTCGGCAACGACGAGCTCGCCGCCCGCCTCGACGTCACCCCCGAGTGGATCGAGCGCCGCACCGGCATCCGCTCCCGCCGCTTCGCCGACCACACCACCCCGACCTCGGCGCTCGCCGCCGAGGCCGCCCGCGGCGCGCTCGCCGACGCCGGGCTCACCTCCGCCGACGGCGCTTTCAACGGCGCCGTCGACGCGCTCATCGTCGCCACCTACACGCCCGACTACCAGATCCCCGCCACCGCGCCGCTCGCCGCCGCCGCGCTGGGCCTCGGCGCCGTCCCCGCCTTCGACCTCAACGCGGCCTGCTCCGGCTTCGTCTACGCCCTCGCCACCGCCGCGGGGCTCATCGCCACCGGGGCCCGCCGCGTCCTCGTCGCCGGCGCCGAGACCGCCTCCACCCTCACCGACCCCGCCGACCGCACCGTCCACCCCCTCTTCGGCGACGGCGCCGGAGCGGTCCTCCTGCGGGCCGGCGACCCCGGCGAACCCGGCGCGCTCCTCGCCACCGACCTCGGCAGCGACGGCACCGGAGCCGGACGCCTCGCCGCCCCCGGCTCCGCCTCCCGCGCCCGCCTCCTCGACGCCGAAGGCGGGCGGCCGCGACCGGACCCGTCCTCCTACTTCATGGCCATGGACGGCCGCGAGGTCTTCCTCCAGGCCGTCGCCCGCATGAGCGCCTCCTCCAGGACCGTGCTCGACCGCGCCGGCGTCAAACCCTCCGAAGTGGACCGCATCTGCGGCCACCAGGCCAACGTCCGCATCCTCCGCGCCGTCGCCGACGAACTCGGCGCAGGCCACGACCGGCTCCTGGTCGACCTCGACCGCGTCGGCAACACCGGCGCCGCCTCCATCCCCCTCGCGCTCGACCGCGCCCGCGGCGCAGAACGCCTCGACCCCGGCGACACCGTCCTCCTGACCGCCTTCGGCGGCGGGTTCACCTGGGGCTCGGCGCTGCTGCGCTGGCCCGACACCCACCCACGGAAAGCAGGCCGATCATGACCACCGCAGACCGCGTCGCCGCCGTCGTCGCCAAATGGTGCCAGGCGAGCCCCGAGGAGCTCACCCCCGACACCCGCCTCGACGACCTCGACCTCGACTCGCTCAGCCGCCTGGAGACCGCCCTCGGCCTCCAGCGCGAGTTCCGCGTCGCCGTCGACGACACCCGCATGAACGACGCCGAGACCATCGCCGACGTCATCGCGATCGTCGAGACCAGCCCGCCCAAGACCGGCGACCCCGACGCGGTCTGAGCCGGCCGCCGCGAACATGAGCGCCACCGCCGCACTCCTGCTGGCCCTGCTGGTCGTCGTCCTCGCCTGCCGGGCCGCGCACGCGGTCTGCCGCCGCCTCGGGCAGCCTCCCGTCCTCGGTGAGATCCTCGTCGGCATCCTCCTGGGTCCCAGCCTGTTCGGCATGGTCGCGCCCGAGGCGCACCGGACCCTGTTCGGCCCCGAGCTCGTCACCGTCATCGACGGGGTCAGCCAGATCGGCCTGGTCCTGTTCATGTTCACCGTCGGCCTCGAGTTCCCGATCGGGCGGCTGCGCAGCACCGCCCGCGTCGGCCTCGCCGTCTCGGGCGCGGGCATGGTCGTCCCGCTCGCGCTCGGCTTCGGCTTCGCGCTGTGGGCCGGACCGGCCCTCGGCCTCTTCCCCGCCGGGGTCGACCCCGCGATCGGGGCCCTGTTCATCGGCCTGCTCCTGGCGATCACGGCGTTCCCCGTGATGGCCCGCATGATCGCCGACCACGGGGACGTGCGCACCCGCTTCGGGTCGGTGTCCCTCACCGCCGGGGCCCTCGACGACGCGGCCGCGTGGATCCTCCTCGCCGTGGTCCTGGCCGCCTTCGGGACCGGCAGCGGCGCCTCCGCCGTCATCGCCGTCGCAGGACTGCTGGTCCTGGCCGCCGCGCTGCCGCTCGTGCGCCGCGCGGCCGACCGCTGGATCGCGACCCGGAACCCCGGCCGCGACGCCGTCCTCGTCGCCGCCGCGCTCGGGCTGCTGGCCGCCGCCGGGTTCACCGAGCTCATCGGGATCCACGCCGTGTTCGGCGCGTTCGCCCTCGGGGCGGCCGTCCCGCGCGGCGCCGCCGCCGAGGTCCTGGCCGAGCGCATCCGCCCGCTCACCACGGTCCTGTTCCTGCCCTTGTTCTTCGTGCACTCGGGCATGAACACCGACCTGGGGCTCATCGACGGGGCCGGGCTCCTCGCGGGCGCCGGGGCGCTCGTGGCGCTGGCCTTCGCCGGGAAGCTCGGGGCGTGCACCGCCGCCGCGCGCCTGGCGGGGGAGACGTGGGCCGACGCGGCCCGGATCGGCTGCTACATGAACGCGCGCGGCCTGATGCAGCTGGTGGCGCTCGACATCGGGCTGCGGGCGGGCCTGATCGACCCGGCGGCGCACGCGATGATCGTGGTCGTCGCGGTCGCCACCACCTTCGCGACCGCGCCGGGCCTGGCCCTGGTCGACCGCCTCGTCCGGCGCCGAGCCCGTCCGGAACCGGAGCGCGAACCCGCGTTGGCGAGCACCTAGGCCCTGTTCCATGACCCGGTCGGTCCGCATCCGGCCCGTCCTCCCGTGGCCGGCCGCTATCCGGACCGGACGCCGCCGCGCGGCGCCGCCCCGACCCGGACGGAGCGCGGGCCTGCCGCGGGACCTGAGCCGGCCCGCGTGGCCGACGACACCCGCCACCGGTCGTGGCCTGCGAGTATGCTTGGCGCATGGAGGAACACGCGGACGAGCCGATGGGCATGGGCACCGTGCTGGTGCGCACGGCCTTCCTGGTCGACGCCGTCTACGCCGACTCGGTCCGCGACTTCGACCTCACCGTGCCGCAGGCCCAACTGCTGTGCGTGCTCATGGCCCGCCCGTACGGGATGTTCGAGCTCGCCAAGACCCTCGGCCTCGCCAAGTCCAGCATCTCCGGCCTCGTGGACCGCTCCGCCAAGCGCGACCTGGTGCGCCGCGAGGCCGACCCCGGCGACGGCCGGGCCTTCCGGGTCGCGCTCACCGCGAAGGGCGCCCAGCTCGCCGAGGAGTTCCACGACGCGACCACCCGCCGCGTCGCCGAGCTGCCGCTCGGCCTCTCGGAGGCCGAGCGCGCCGTGCTCGTCGGCCTGCTCGCGAAGGTGGTCACCGACAACGAGGTGCCGGTGGTCTTCACCGACGGCGAGTGCCCCTCGGCCGGCGGGAGCTGAGCGAGCGGCCGCCCGCCGCCGCATCGGACACGGCGGGGACCCGCGGCCCTAAAGGGTGTTGACCGACCCCTGGCGGCCGTTGTCCGGCCCGTCCTCCCGTCGCCACCCGGACCGGACGCCGCTGCGCGGCGGCCGGCCGATGACCCGCATCGCCGCGGTGTCGGCCCTCCGTATGCGACACCGGTATCCGGAGCGCCTGCCGCCTGGCGACCCGAACCGACTCACGGACTCGGACACCGACTCGCCGGGGGTTCGTCAACACCCCCTGGGACCATCCGTCCCCGCGCACGGCGAAACCCCCGCAGCGGGTCGCTGCGGGGGCTCTCGGCCCCGTGACGATCGGCGGGACCGGGTCTGCGGGCCCTAGGCGAGGCCGAACAGCTCGGCGAACTTCCCGTGCATGAGGTCGCGGCCCTTCCACTCGATCACGGCCGACCTCGGCAGGAGGCTCGGTCCGTCCTCCGAGGGGATCTGCCCGACCCCGCCCTCGGGACCGAGCGGCAGCAGTACCACCGGGAGCGGCGACGGCCGGTACTCCCGCACCGGCTCCTCGCCGCCGAGCTGCGCGATGATGTTGGCCGCCACGACCTCCGCGTGCTGCATGGCGTTCCCGGCGCGCTTCTCCTCGGCCACGTCGGTGAGGTCGCCGACGGCGTACACGTGCCCGTATCCGTCCACATTGAGCTTCTCGGTGACCGGGAGCCTCCCGTGCCCGTCCAGCGGGGCGAGGCCGTCGCCCAGGAAGCCGGAGTTGACGGTGGCGCCGTAGGCCCGGAACCAGATGTCGGCCTCGATCTTCCCGCCGCCGACCGCGACCGCCACGGCCCCGGCCCTGCCGGGCTCCACGTCGGGCTCGGTGTCGAGCGCCGCGCCCAGCCGCAGCTCGACGCCGAGCTCCTCGAGCTGGTCGTGGAGGTCGGCGCGCAGCTCGTCGGCGTACCCCGGCAGCAGCTGTTCGCCCGGGTCGACGACGGTGACGGCCTTCTCGGGCCAGGCCGACTTGATCTCGCCGGCCAGTTCCAGGCCGACCGGTCCGGCCCCGGCGATGAGCACCCGCTCGGCCCCGGCGAGCTCGGCGTGGGTGGCCTCGAACTGCGCCGCGGACTCGGCGGCCGAGTCGGTGCGGGTCTTGGCCGGGTACGGGTAGCCCGAGCCGGTCGCCACCACGATGTAGTCGGCCTCGACCCGCTCGCCCGAGGCGAGGGTGACGCCCTTCGCGTCCACTGCGGACGCGTACTCGCGGATCTGCCTGCCGTGCTTCAGGAGCTTGTCGTAGGGGTAGAAGAGCTGCTCGGCCCACTCGCCCGCCCGGGCCACCGCGCGGAGCGAGGCGGCGGCGTTGACGAAGGCGTCCTTGGGCTCGATGAGGACCACGTCGGCGTGCTCGTCCAAGGCCTTGGCGACGGCGACCCCGCCGTATCCGCCGCCGACGACGGCCACGGTGCGTCCCTGCTGCGTCATGATGTTCTCCTCCGGATAAAGTAGTTCGTAACACGAACCATAATAGTTCGTATTACGAACTAAAAGGGTTTCGCGGGATCCTTTCCCGTGACGGCCACCACCTCGTGTGATCCCCTCTGTCACAAGGTGACAGGGAGTCAAAACTCCGATACCGTTATGTATATGAGCGTCGTCACAAATGCCGCACTCGATCTGCCCGGCAATCCGCTGCGGCAACTCACCCTCGACCAGCTCCGCCAGCGCACCAGTGCGAAATGGCGGACCCACCCGGCCGACGTGCTGCCCCTGTGGGTCGCCGAGATGGACGTCCTGGTCGCCGAACCGATCGCCAAGGCCGTCACCGACGCCATGGCCGCCGGGGACACCGGCTACCCCTCCGGCAGCGGCTACGCCGAGGCCGTCGCGGCCTTCGCCGCCGAGCGCTGGAGCTGGGACCTCGACCCCGACCGCGTCAGGACCGTGCCCGACATGATGCTCGGCGTGGTCGAGATGATCAAGGTCCTCACCCGCCCCGGCGACGCCGTGGTCATCAACAGCCCGGTCTACCCGCCCTTCCACCGGTTCCCGGCCTTCAACGGCCGCAAGGTGATCGAAGCGCCGCTGGGACCGGACCACCGCATCGACTTCGCGGCCCTCGCCGAGGCCTTCGAACTCGCCCTCGGGCGCGGCGGCCGCGCCGTCTACCTGCTGTGCAGCCCCCACAACCCGACCGGCACCGTCCACGCCAGGGCCGAGCTGGAGCGCGTCGCCCGCCTGAGCGCCGACTACGGCGTCCGGGTCGTCGCCGACGAGGCCCACGCGCCGCTCGTCGCGCCCGACGCCGCCTTCACCCCCTACCTCGCCGTGGCGGGCGCCGCGGACGGCCTCGCGGTGACCTCCGCGGCCAAGGCCTGGAACCTGCCGGGGCTGCGCGGCGCCGTCGCCATGGCCGGACCGGACGCCGCCGTCGACCTCGCGCGCATGCCCGAGGAGATGAGCACCAGCATCAGCCACCTGGGCGCGCTCGCCCACGCCGCCGCCTTCCGCGAGGGCGGCCCGTGGCTCGACGCGCTCGTGGCCGACCTGGCCGAGAACCGCCGCCTCCTGGCCGCCGCGGTGGCCGAGCACCTGCCGCAGGCGCGGTACCGGCCGCAGCCGGGCACGTACCTGGCCTGGCTGGACTGCCGCGACCTCGGCCTCGGCGACGATCCGGCGGCGCACTTCCTCGAGCGCGCCCGCGTCGCCGTCAACTCGGGCCTCCCCTTCGGCACGGGCGGGAAGGGCCACGTGCGGCTCAACTACGCGACCACGCCCGAGATCCTCACCGAGGCCGTCGAGCGCATGGGCGCCTCCCTGAATTGACAGGTACCTGTCAATGATCTAGTGTCGAGGGCGTGGAGCCGTTGAGTCCCCGCGCCCTCGCCGCGTCCGACCTCGTCATCGAGGTCTTCCGCGCCAACGGCGCCCTCCTCGCCGCCGGCGACGACCTCGCCCGGCCCGCCGGCCTCACCAGCGCCCGCTGGCAGGTCCTCGGCGTGATCGACCACGCCCCGCAGACCGTCGCCGACGTCGCCCGCACCATGGGCCTGCGCCGCCAGAGCGTCCGGCAGACCGCCGACGCCCTCGTCGCCGAAGGCCTGGCCGCGTTCACCGACAACCCCCGGCACCGGCGCGCGAAGCTCCTCGCCCCGACCGAGGCCGGACGCCGCGCCCTCGCCGACGTCGAGCGCCGCCACGCCGTCTGGGCCGACGAGCTCGCCGCGGCGCTCGACCCGGCCCAGGTCGAGACCGCCACGGCCGCGCTGCGGGCCCTCACCGCCGCACTCGAACCAGGAGCAAACCCATGACCCGCACGACCACGATCCCCCTGCTGCCGTGCGCCTCGATCGACGAGACGAGCGACTTCTACCGGATGCTCGGGTTCGAGCGGACCCACCACCAGACCCGCCCCAACCCGTACATCGTCATGGCCCGCGACGACTGGCAGCTGCACTTCTTCGGCGTCGACGGCCTCGACCCCGAGCAGAGCCTGGGCACCTGCCTGGTCTTCGTCCCCGACACGGGGGAGTTGTGGGACGAGTTCGCGGCGGGCATGCGCGAGGTCCACGGCAAGGTCCTGGTCTCCGGCCTGCCGCGCGTGACCCGCCCGCGCAAGCGGGCCAACACCGGCAACCGGGCCGGGTTCTCCCTGACCGACCCCAGCGGCAACGTGATCCGCTTCTTCCCGCAGGACGCCGACGACGAGAAACCCGAAGCGCCGCAGAGCAGGCTGGGCCGGACCCTCGTGAAGGCGATCGTCCTCGGCGAGTCCAAAGGCGACACCGCGCAGGCGGTCCGCATCCTCGACTCGACCCTCGCCCGGAGCGCCGACGAAGCGCCGAAACCCGAACTCCTCGACGCGCTCGTCTACCGGACCGAACTGGCGCTGCGCCAGGCCGACGACGCGAAGGCCGCCGAGCTGCTCGACCGGATCGCCGCAACCGACCTGACCGAGGTCGAGCGGACGGCGGCCGCGAGCGCCCTGGCCACCGTCGCAGACCTCGCAAAGCAGTTGCGGAGCTGAGCTCCCGGCCCTTGGGGCGCGGTCGCGACGAGCGCGCGGCGTGGGGTTGTGGGTCCAACGCCGCTCGGTGTGCGTCGGTGCGTCGGTGGTGGATGGCAGGTGCGAGAGGATCTTGGAGATCGGCGGGTCCGGCCTTCCGGCAGCCGGGGCCGTGCGCCTGGAGCCGGTGGCAGTAGGGGGCGGGGTCCGGCTTCAGACGGCGGCGACGAGAGGGCGGGCGGGGAGTGCGTGTGGGTATGCGGGGCCGGGCCGGCGGGGTTCGAGCTGAGGGCGGCGACGGTGGGGCAGGGGTGGCGCGGGGGCGGGTCGGCCGGTTGCCGATCGCGTTGGAGCAGCGGTCAGGGCGGCGGCGACGAAGCGGTGTGCGCGGGGCTGGGGTCGGTTGGCGGGCCCGAGGTAGTGGAGGGTCGGGCGGGCGGGGCGCCATTGTGGATCCGGTGGTCGGTGTTGTTGCGGTGCAGGGACACCGGTGGAAACGTGAGGGTTCTCTACCCGTGTGGGTGTTGCCGGGGTGGGGCTGGTGGGGGGATGATTGGTGGTACGTACAGGGTTACGGAATCAGTGCAAGCGAACGAGATGTGTTCATTTAATGCAGACTACGACAGCCTCTGGCCGCTCGTACCGCCCACTGGTGTCGGGGCCGCCCTCGCAGCTAGGACGGGGGTTGTTTGTCCCGCGTTCCGGTCCTGCGCTGGTACCACCGTCACCGCGGTCTACGGGCATGTGACGGGAGTGCGGCCTCCTTGAGGAGGTACCGCCGGCCAGCACAGTCGGAGTCCCGCACACACCCCCGGGCGTATCCAGCACACCCACCCGACCACCACCACCACAGGACAGGACAGGAGGGGAAGACCCGACAGGCCCGGCAGGTCCACACGCCAGGGAGAACCGGCGGGACCGGCAGGCCATGGCCGCACGGCGGCGGCTACTCGACGGCGATGCGAGACCCCGCTGCGAGAGGCGCTGCGAAGCGACGCCACCAGGCGGCACGCAAACGACCGCGTATCCGCGTGCCCGCGACCACACCCACCGGGAGGAGGTGAACCCACCATGACCATGACCATGACCACGACCACGACGATGCCCTGCACCGCGACACCGGCGGCACCCACCGCGCGCCAGGCCGCCGGGCGACAGGCCGCCTGGTCGAACCCGGCCGCCACCGACACCACCGCCGCCGCAGCGATGACCGGCACCGGCCCCACCGCAGCGGCGACCGGCCGAGCCGCCGCAGCGAGGACCGGCCGAGCCGCCACCGCACCGGCAACCACCGGCCCCACCGGCCTCACCACCATCGCCGCCGCCCGATTCCGGCGCCACCCACACCACCCCGGCCCCGGCAGCCCACCCAGGACCGACCCCTCCGCCACACCGTCGCTGATGGCCTGAACCCCACTCGAGCACCCGCCCGGCCCCGGCAGCCCGCCCCCGCCCGGCCTCCACGCCTCCGTCGCCGCTCGCCCGAACCCCTACTGAGCACCGGCCCGGCTTCGGAAATGCGTCCCCGACCGGACCCGCGCTGTTCCATCCGCGGGATTCGGCCTTCGACCCAGGACCTGTCTCCTCCGATCGGAACCGACCAGCGGGAGAGGCAAGCCCGACACCGCCGCCGGCCCTTCAACCGAACGACATCAACCTTAACGGCGCCAGAGCAGGTGCAGGGCGGGCAGCCGCTCCTCGTTGCCGAGCGTCTCCATCACGAACGAGAACCCGTGCCGCGCATAGAAGGCGCGGGCGCCGTGGTTCTGCTCGAACACCTGGAGGTCCAGGCCCTTCCGGCGCCGCTTCGCCTTCGCGATCAGGGCCTCGCCGACGCCGAGCCCCTGCGAGGCGGGCTCGACGTAGAGGTGGGCGAGCACGTTCCCGTCCAAGGCCGCGAACCCGACCGGCGTCCCGCGCCGCTCGGCGATCCACAGCTCCGAGGACGGGATCATCACCTCCCTGACCCACCAGGCGGTCTCGTCGTAGGTGTGCAGCGCAGGAAGGTACGCCATCTCGCTGCGGGCGGCCCAGAAGACCTCGGTCACCCGCTCCGCGTCGCCGGTCCAACCGCGCCGCACCAGCGGCAGCGCGTCGTGGCGGATGAGCTCGGCGGTCCGCCGCAGCGGCAGTACCGGTGCCCGGACGCCGTGCTCGGTGTACAGCGCGAGGACCGCCGCCTCCAGCCGCTCCATGAGCTCCGGAAGCCGCCGCCGTCCCGCCGCGTCGAGCCCGCCGCCGAGGTAGGCGTCCACGAGCGGGGCGAGCTCGGCCTCGAGCGGCTCTATCAAGGGCCGCGTCGGCGGCTCCTCCCGGCGCGTCGTTCGTCGCTGCCACTGATAGGCCACAGCGAAGGCCGTCGCCTCATACGCGTCGGGCCCGGGCCAGCGGCGCCCGAACCGGTACCGGACCTCGTCGCGGTCGGCGGGCAGGCGCAGGCGCTTCAGCGCGGTGCGGCGCTCCGCGAACGCGGCCGCCTCGGCGAGCCATGCCGCCCGGCTGGTCTCGATGCGTCCCAAGGCCTTCAGCAGCCCGGACTCGTCGAGGCGGCGCGGGCCCGCCGCCGAACCGGGCCGCGCGTCGTCGCGGGTGATGAACGCCCAGGCCGCGTCGTACCCGATGCGGCGGTAGTGCTCAAGGGCCGAGCGCAGCGCCGCGTAGCGCAGGCCGAGCGGGAGCTTCGGGTCGCGCACGCGGCGCGCGAGCGTCTGGAAGCTCACCGGCGGGCCGCCGGGGAGGAGTGATCGAGCATCACGCCATTATTCTACGCCGCCGCCGAGCCCGCCGACCGGTCGCACCGAGGCGAGGACCAGAGCGCGCTCGGCCCGGCCGCTGCAACGGCCGGGCCGCGAGCGAGCAGGTCGCGCGCCTACGCCGCCGCAAGGGCCGGGAACGCCTCGGGCTGCGCGGCCATGAACCGGTCGAAGCTCCGCGGCGCAGCCCCGGTGAGGCGTTCGACCGCTTCGGTGACCTCGCTGTGGGCGCCCTCGCCGAGCGAGGCGTACTACAGCGAGGCCGTCTCGTCGGCGAGCGCGGTGCCCATGCCGAAGCCGCGCAGCCGGTCGGCGACGGCGCGCTCCGACCGCCCGTTGAACCCGACGCGGCGGCCCCGGCCCTCGTCGGGCTTCGCGGCGATCGCGGTGTAGGCGAGCACTCCGGGGCCGGTGAGCGCGCGCTGATCCGGCGGGGCCGGGCAGGTGAATGTGAACGGAGGGTCTGTGCAAATCGGACATCGATGGGCCCCCGGTCTCAACCCTGCCTCGGGGGTGCGACAGTTCTCGGCCGAGGCGGCGAAAAGCGCCGGTCGCGGAGCCGAACGGCGGCTCCGCGACCGGCGCGGGCGCTCCCCAGCGCGTCTTGGGAGGGGCGGTCGGGCGGTGTCCGCGGGCCCGGGCGGCCGTTGTCCGGCCCGCCCCGGGCCCGTGAACACCACCTAATCCCCGATGTCGCCGTAGATCAGGCCCCGGCCGTTCGTCGCGATGTAGACCCGGCCGTAGACCTCCGGGTCGCCCGAGATCGCCTTCCCGGTCCACGCCCACTGGTGCGCGTCGTCGTTGATCCGGTCCCACGACCGGCCCTCGTCGGTCGAGCGCCAGATCCCGCGCGTCCCGCGGGCCTTCGCGGAGGCGTAGACCACCGGGTGGCCCTGCCGCCCGCGCCCCTTGCCGAAGCCGACCGCGTCCGCCTCCTCGAAGTCGCGCACGCGCTTCCACCGCCTGCCGCCGTCGGTCGAGCGCCACATGCCGTAGTCCGCCCCGGCCTGCCCCCCGACCAGCCACAGCTGCTTCCGCTTGCCCGGAACGGCCCGGAAGTCCACGGCGCCCTCCGCCGGCAGCCCCGACGCGCCCGTCTCCGCGAAGCTCGCGCCCGCGTCGGCGCTCGCGTAGAACACGCCCGCCGCGAAGGCGTACAGCCGGTCCGGATCGCGCCGGTCGGCGCGCACCAGCGCCCCCGCCGGCAGGCCCTCCACCGCGGTCCACGTCTGCCCCAGGTCGGTGCTGCGCACCGGCGCGGTCGCCCCGTCGCCCGGCGTCCAGACGATGGCGGTCCCGTCGGCGCTCACCGCGACGGTGCCGCCGTTGGCGCCGCCCGCCACGCCTTCGAGCCGTGCGGTGGTCAGCCAGGTCGCGCCGCGGTCGAGCGAGACGCCCACGTGCCCGTCGGTCTCGCCCTCCACGTCGCCGGAGCCGACGACGACGTCGGGGTCGAGCGCGGCGAAGTCGACGCTGCGGCCCGACGTCCAGTTCGGACGGCGGATCTGCGCGCCCGCCCGGCTCAGGTCGGTCTGCACGAACCCGCCGAGGTCGCCCATCGCCGAGACCAGGGTCCCGCCGAGCGCGGCGATGTCCTGCACCGAGGTCTCCTCCAGGCCCTCGACCCGGACGCCCACGGTGAACGGGTCGATCGGCAGCGCGATCTGGCGTCCGGCCGCGTCGTCCCAGCCGACGAGCCCGCCCTGGGCGTCCCACTCGGTCAGTCGCTCGGTGCCCCAGATGGTGGCGCCGGTGCCCCACATGATCCGGTCGGAGTCGTGGGGGTCGATCGCGAGCGCGTCGATCATCCAGCCGTGCTTGACGGCGTACGCGGGCCCGTCGTCGGCGTTCCCGAAGTCCAGCCACTCGCTGCCGGTGCTGTCCATGGTGAACCGGTCGGTGCGCTCGGGCGGCCACGACCAGTTCGCGTCCCACACGTAGTCCCAGCTGGTCTGCCAGGTCGCGCCGGAGTCGGTGGAGCGGTAGATGATCTCGTCGGGCCACCAGTTGTTCTGGGTGGCGGCCATGAGGGTGCCGGGGCGGCGGCGGTCGACGGTGAGGCCGCCGAAGCCGGGGACGGCCCCGATCGGGTTGTACGTCGGCGTGACGTCGGTCCACTCGCCGGTGGCGAGCGACAGCCGCTGGACCGAGCCGCCGCGCCCTGAGGCGGGGGCGCCGTTGTAGGGCCCGGGGTCCCAGCTCGTGACGATGAAGAGGTGGCCGTTCTCGTGGTCGAACGCGGCCTGCTTGGGGATGGTGCGGTTGCCGTCGGCGGTGCCGAGCGCTTCGGCCGCGCCGGGGACGGGCTGCCAGGTGGCGCCGCGGTCGGCGGAGGCGTAGAGCGGGTCGTCGGGGTCGGCGACGCCGACGAAGACGCGCCCGTCCTGGTCGAAGTCGATCCAGATGACGCCCTGGTTGTCGTCGGAGTAGTCGCCGCTGGGGTCCTGCACGAAGTTCCCGGCGTTGGGGAAGGCCTCCACGCGGGACCAGTTGCGGCCGTGGTCGTCGGAGCGCCACAGGCCGTTGCCGTTGGGGGTGCCGAGGTACACCCGGGCGTTGTCGTGGGGGTCGACGGCGAGGCGTTCGCCCATGCCGCGGCCGGGCATGTTGCCGCCCTGCTTGAACGGCAGCTCGGCCGCCTCCCACGTCTCGCCGTAGTCGTCGGAGTAGAGGACGGCGCCGTTGCGGGGGTCCCAGTCGTTGGTGTAGGTGCCGACGGCCGCGTACACCCTTCGCGGCTCGACGGGGTCGGTGGCGACCGAGACGACGCCGGTCCAGCCCCAGTCGTCCCAGCCGACCCAGTCGAGCAGGGGCTTCCAGGTCTCGCTGCCGGGCTGCCAGCGGTAGAGGCCGCCGATGTCGGTGCGGGCGTAGATGAGGTCCGCCTCGGTCTCGTTGAAGACGATGCCGGGGACGTAGCCGCCGCCGTTGACCACGGCGTTGCGCCACGTGTAGGCGTCTTCGCAGCGCCCGTGGGTCTTGGCGAGGGCCGCCGAGGGTACCGCGGTCGCCGCCACCGCGGCGGCGCCGAGCGAAGCGGTGAAGGTGCGTCGTCGCACGTGTGCTCCTAGGGGTCAGAGGGAGGGGAGGGGTCCGATGGGGGCGGACCCCGAAGGGTTAGTTGGGGGACCCAACATAACAGGACCGCTCATCGAGGGCAACCGCGCGAGCGCGGAAATGTCGCACCCCTGAGGCACCCTGAATACCGGGGGCCCGCGGTGCGGGGCCGAAGAGGCCTGCGGGGTGCCTGCGCACCGTAGACGTGGGAGCGCTTTTCCGTTAGGGTGGACCGAGGTTGGGCCCGTCACCGTCCGCTCACCCCTCGAGGAGCCAGCCCCATGGGCGCAAGCCTGCCCGCACTCTTCCGCCGCCCCGCCATCCTGTGGGCCGCCCTCGCCGCGGCGCTCACCGCCGCGGTGGTCGCCGTCCTCCTCGTCGTCCCCGGCAACGGCACCGCCGGCGCGGACTACCGCGACGCCTCCCTCCCGATCGACGAGCGCGTCGCCGACCTCCTGAACCGCATGACGCTCGAGGAGAAGATCGGGCAGATGACGCAGGTCGCCGTGCCCGCCATCGAGACCTTCCCGCGCCACATCGGCGAACTGGGCATCGGCTCGCTCCTCAACGGCGGCTCCGAGGCCCTGCGCGACACGCCCGAGGAGTGGGCCGCGATGATCGACGGCTACCAGCGCGAGGCCCTCGACTCGCGCCTGGGCATCCCCCTCATGTACGGCGTCGACGCCGTCCACGGCAACACCGCGATCCCCGGCGCCGTGGTGTTCCCGCACAACATCGGCCTCGGCGCCGCCCACGACCCCGAGCTCGCGGGCCGGGCCGCCGCCGTCACCGCCGAGGAGACCCGCGCCGCCGGGATCCACTGGACCTTCGCACCCTGCGTGTGCGTCGCCCGCGACAGCCGCTGGGGCCGCACCTACGAGTCCTACGGCGAGGACCCGGGCCTGGCCTTCGAGTACGCCGCCCCGGTCGTCCAGGGCTACCAGGGCGATGACCTGGCCGCGAACACGAGCGTCCTCGCCACCGCCAAGCACTACGTCGGCGACGGCGCCACCGCCTACGGCAGCTCCACCACCGAGGAGTACCTCCTCGACCAGGGCGTCGCCACCCTCACCGAGGACGAGCTGCGCGCGATCCACTTGGCGCCCTTCCGGGAGGCGGTCGACGCCGGGGTCGGATCGGTCATGGTCTCCTACTCCTCCAACGACCTCGGCGACGGCCCCGTGAAGGCCCACGCCGACGGGTACCTCCTCACCCAGGTCCTCAAGGGAGAACTGGGCTTCGAGGGCTTCGTCGTCTCCGACTGGCAGGGGGTCGACCAGATCAGCGGCGACTACGCCGAGGCGGTGCGCACCGCGATCAACGCCGGGGTCGACATGGTCATGGTGCCCTTCGAGTACCAGGACTTCATCACCACGCTGCTGACCGAAGTGGAGGAGGGCCGCGTCGGCGAGAACCGCATCGACGACGCCGTGGCGCGCATCCTCACCCAGAAGTTCGCCCTCGGCCTGTTCGAGCACCCCTTCGCCGACACCACCGGCGCGGCCGACGTCGGCTCCCCGGAGCACCGCGACGTCGCCCGCGAGGCCGCCGCGGCCTCGCAGGTGCTGCTGCGCAACGAGGACGACCTCCTGCCGCTGACCGGCGACGAGTCGATCTACCTCGCCGGGTCGGGCGCCGACTCGCTCGGCCGCCAGCTGGGCGGCTGGTCCGGCTCCTGGCAGGGCACCGCCGAAGCGGTCAACGAGGGCACCAGCATCCTCGCGGGCATCGAGCAGGTCGCCCCGGACGCCGCCCTCACCTACAGCGAGGACGCGAGCGAACCGGTCGGCGGCGCCGACGTCGGCATCGTCGTCGTGGCCGAGGACCCCTACGCCGAAGGCGTCGGCGACGTCGGGGCGGGCGAGCACGACATGCTGGTCTCCGAGGCCGACGCCGCGGCCGTCGAGACCGTCTGCGGGGCGGTCGACTGCGTCGTCATCGTCGTCTCGGGCCGCCCGATCGAGCTCGAACCGCATCTGACCGGAGTGGACGCGCTGGTGGCCGCCTGGCTCCCCGGCAGCGAGGGCGCGGGCGTGGCCGACCCCCTCTTCGGCCTGACCCCGTACGACGGCAGGCTCCCGGTCAGCTGGCCCCGGCTCGTCGCCGACGAACCGCTGAACGTGGGCGACGACGGCTACGATCCGCTGTTCCCCTACGGCTTCGGCCTCGAGACCGCCTAGCGGGCGAAGTGCGCCCGCAGC
This sequence comes from Glycomyces amatae, assembly GCF_020991375.1. Lineage (GTDB taxonomy): Bacteria > Actinomycetota > Actinomycetes > Mycobacteriales > Micromonosporaceae > Glycomyces > Glycomyces amatae. The sequence goes on from NZ_JAJLQZ010000005.1 coordinate 347,740, forward strand.
CGCTCGGCGTAGACCCGGCGCTCCGCCGGTGCGGCCCAACCGGGTCGGGGCTGCGATCGGTAGAGCCCGTCGCCCTCGTATCGGGGGAACACGTGGACGTGCAGGTGCCAGACGTCCTGGTCGCCGGCCGGTTCGTTGTGCTGGCGGGTGGAGACGCCGTCGCAGCCGTAGGTCTCGCGGATCGCGACGGCGACCTCGCGCACCAGGTCGCCTACGGCCCGATAGGCGTCGGCGGGGATCGAGTACAGGTTCTCGTGGTGCGCGGTCGGGACGACGAGCACGTGCCCGAGGTTGTCCGGCCACCACCGCGGGGAGACGAGGGCCGCGGCGCCCTCGGTCCGCCGCACGATGTCCTCGGGGCCGGTGACCCCGTCCGACCCACCGGCCAGGAGATCGCAGAACGGGCACCGGTACCCGGCGGGTTCGTGGGTGGCTCGCATGGGGCGACCATAGCCGAGTGGCGCACCGACGAGCTGCGCACCGACGAGCAGCCCACCGCTTTCCGCCTCGGGTGTCGGTGGGCGCTCCTACGATCGCGCCATGACGGTTTTCATCACTCCGAAGCAGTTCCACGAGGCCGACGGCGTCGACGACTGGCGGGTCCTCTGGTCGGTCGCGTTCGCGCTCTACCGCACGGGCGACTTCGCCACCGGCGTGAAGCTCGTGGCCGAGATCGGCCGTATCGCCGAGGCGGCCGGGCACCACCCCGACCTGAACCTCCGCTCCAGTGTGCTGGAGGTGCGCCTGGTGACCAAGGAGCGCTGGTCGCTGACCGAGGCCGACCTCGAGCTGGCCCGGCAGATCTCCGCGGCGGCCGAGGCGCTCGGCGTCAGTGCCGATCCCGGCTCCACCCGCACCTGGGAGTTCGCCATCGACGCCCTCGACGTCGACAGGGTGCGGGCGTTCTGGTGCGCCGTGCTCGGCTACGAGATGGCCGGCGACTCCGACATCGCCGACCCGGACGGGCTGTACCCGCCGGTCTACGTGCAGCAGATGGATGTCATGCGGGAAGGTCGGGGCCGCATCCACATCGACGTCGGCGTGCCGCATGAGCAGGCGGAGGCCCGCGTCGCCGCGGCCCTGGCCGCGGGCGGCACGCTCGTCACCGACCGGTTCGCCCCCATGCACTGGACGCTCGCCGACCCCGAAGGCAACGAGGTGGACCTCGCCACCTGGGTCGGCCGCGACTAGTTCACGAACCGAGTCGGCAGGACCGGCTCGCGAAGGGGCGCCCCGGCGTTCATCGGGAGAAGGTGACGTGGACGGTGCCGCTCTCGGCGACCTCACTGGCGACGGTGTAGTCGCGTTCGAGTTCGCGCAGGTCCGTCCAGAGGTTCTTGCCGCGGCCGAGGAGGATCGGGACGATCGCGACGTGGAGGCTGTCGACCAGGCCCGCGGCGAGGAAGGACCGCACGGTGCGGGGGCCGCCGCCGATGCGGACGTCGCGTCCGTCCGCGGCCTCCTGCGCGCGCTTCAGGGTCTCCTCGATCGAGGTCTGGACGAAGTGGAAGGTGGTGCCGCCCTCCATCTCCAGCGTGGGCCGCTCCTCGTGGGTGAGGACGAAGACCGGGCAGTGGAACGGCGGGTTCGGCCCCCACCAGCCCTGCCAGTCCAGGTCATCGGGGTGGAGGTGGAGGCCGAACTTGCCGGCGCCCATGATCTCGGCCCCGACGCCCTCGAAGTAGGCGGCGGCGTACCGCTCGTCGATCCCGTCGGTGCCCTTGCCGGTCTGGCCGAAGACGCGCTCCTGCATGGTCCGCGTCCCGAGGTAGGCCGCGACGAGGCGGTTCCAGTCCTGGCCGATCGGGTCCTCGGGCGTCTGGTCGGTGGTCGAGGCGTAGCCGTCGAGGGAGATGTTGAGGTCGACGCGAACCCGGCCCATTGCCGCTCCTTGAAAGTAGTTGTAAAATGCAACCACTACGATAGTCGGTGGTGTCCGGGGACGTCAAGAAAGGGCGGCGGATGGGTCGAGGCGGTGCGGTGGAGCCGCGCTCGGGCTGCGCGATCAACGCGGCCGTGGAGGCGCTCGGCGACCACTGGTCGTTCCTGGTGCTGCGCGACATGGTCTTCGGCGACCGCCGCTACTTCCGGGAGCTGCTGAACGGCTTCATCGAGGGCATCGCGTCGAACATCCTCGCCGACCGCCTCAAGAAGCTCGTCGCGGCCGGGATCCTCACGAAGGAGGACGCGGTGCGCGGCCGGCGCGCCCGTTACAGCCTCACCGAGGCCGGCGTCCAGACGCTCCCGATCCTCTTCGCGCTCGGCAACTGGGGCCTGGACTGGCGCGAGGGCACCCCGGAGCTGCGCACGCGACAGGAGCTCATGCGCGCCGAGGGCCCGGCGTTCATCGAGGAGCTCATGGACGAGCTCCGCGTCCGCCACCTCGACGCGCCTCCGGTGCCACGCGAAGGCCCCGGCCCCTTCGAACGCCTCGAAGAGGCGTACCGGCGGGCCAGGGCCGAAGCGGACTGAGGGACTGCGTTCGCGAACACGGCCTGGGCGGCGCTCGAGAGCTTCGATGCTCAGTCGAGGACGCCGTCCGGCTCGAGCGGATCCGGACGGCCCGCCCGGGCCGCCGCGATCGCCTCCACCCGGGCTTTCGCCCGGGCCCCGGCACGAGGAGCGACCTCGACCAAGGTGGCGGCGAGGTCGCGTACCCGATCGAGCGCTGGCGAGGCGATCCCCTTGTAGCGTTCGGGGAGCGCCGCGCGCAGATCGGCGTCGTGGTCGGCTGACGCGATGTCGGCCCAGCATCGGACCGCTTCCTCCGAGCTCGCCCGCAGTGCGGCCAGCGCGTGGTCAGCCTCCCTTCTGCACTCGAAGCTCAACGACCAGGCCGCCTCGACCTTGCCGAGCTCGTCGAATTCGGGGTCTGCAATGAAGCTCCTGAGCAGTTGCAGGCTCTCGCGACCGTTCGATGGCAGCAGACCTGCCGCGGCGACCCGCATGGCGTGGTCGCCGCGGTCGTCTTCCGCGACCGTTCTGAGCACGGCGATCGCGTTCGGTCGATGATGGGGGAGCAGGCTTGAGGCGGCCATGAGCCGGGCGGTCGGCCGGAATGCCGCGGTCTCCGCGAACTGCGAGAGCGCGGCGATGCCGATAGGACGGTCGCAGGACACCAGTGCCGAAGCGGCGTGGACCCGGACCAGGTCGTCCGCGTCCTGGTCTGCAACGGTTCGCGACAGCCGTTCCACGGCATCCGGCTCATACCGGGCCAGGGCCCCGTCGACCAGGACCGCCAGCATCGGCCGCTCTCGCCGAGTCTGCTCGGCCGCGTGCAGCAGTCGCAAGCCGATTTCGGGATCGTGGTGCGCGAGCTTGGACAGCGCATCGGCTCTGGCGACATCGTTGAAGTCGGCGTTGGAACCATGAGCGCGCAGCGATTCCAAGGCGGTATCGCGATCGAATTTGAGCAGGTGTTCAGCGGCGTTCACACGAGCCTGCTCCTCGATCCCCGTGTCCTGCGCGTACTGCTTGAGCAGCGCCACGCCACGGGCGTCCCCGTGCAGTGCGAGCAGTTCCGCTCCTTCCGGGGCGCTCGTATCGGAGCCGGTGGAGTCGCACGCATAGGCGCGCAGCAGTTCCATGCCCTCGTCCGGCTCCAAGGCGATCATGGCCTGTATCGCTTCCAGCCGCGCCGTTTCATGGAGTCCGTTGTCGGTCGCGTACCGCCGCACCAGGGTGGATCCTGCGGCGCGGTCGTACTTGGCGAGTGTTGCTGTGGCAGTACAGCGGTCAGCGTCCGTCAACTCGGGGGTCTCAGCCAAGGCCCGAAGTATTTTGAGCGCTTTCGGCTTCTGGTACGGCATCAGACGTTCTGCCGCGAAGAGGCGGGCAGCGCCGTCGAGCTCCAGGGCCTCGGCCAGCTCTCGCAACCGGTCGGCTTCGCCGGGTGCGTCGAGATCGATCCATCGGCTTGTCGCAGCTACACGGTCGCGGTCGGTTAGCCCCGGGTCGGTTCGCAATCGACGCAAGCATGCCAAACCCTTCGGAAAGTCGAGTTTTGCCAACTCCTCTGCCGCCCATACTCGAGCGCCACTGCTCGCGTTCGGCTCCTGTGCGAGTAGCCTCAGCCGTTCCAAACCACCCGAATCACCTCCCGTGATAAGACCCAGGCTGACCAATACTCGGTCAAAATCATCAAGGCGCGCGTCGTTCGCAAGATGAGAGAGGATGGGCATACCGAGCGAAGGGTCCTTTTCGATCAGTATTCTGGCCGCCGCGGCCTGTCCTCCATTCTCATGATCGGCACTTTCCATGATCGCCGACAACCGCGGGAACCATGCAGGCCGATCGAATTCGACCAGTCTGCCGAGTGCATGTACTCTGGCCCCGATCTCAATGGTGGTGTCTGCGGCCAGCAGGGCAAGATGGTGGCGCGAATATTCAGGGGCGTCAGTTTCAAGGATGCTTGCTGTCGTGATACGTGTCCACGCGTCCATCCGCAGATCCTCGACGGCTTCAATGAGGAGGGGCGATTCTGGTAGTTCTTCATGCTGCGCCAGATCCTGCCTGGCCTGGAGTCGTACCACATCAGACAGCAAAGCGTCTGAAGCGAATTCGAGGAGCAGGCGGACGCTCTCCTCGCGATCGAACTTCTTCAAGTGGTTTGCGGCTTGTTCTCTCGCTATATCCTCTATGCAGTCGTCGTTTGCAAATTCTCGCAATAGTCTGAGTCCGTCAGGGTGATCCTGATTCGCCAAACGTTCGGCCAAGTAGACCCGGTAACTATCCGAGTAGATTCGGTGTCTTGCATACCGCCTGGCCAATTTCAAGCCTTTTTTATTTCCATGCCTTATGAGTTCTACGACCGCGAGTATCCGTGTATCCGAGGATACGAACTGGTCCACGGCAAGCGATTGCAACTTGCTTTCGGCTTCACTCCACTGGTAATTTGCAAGCGCTTGTGCCGTTCCCAGGCGGCGTGCTCCGTCTGGATCGGGTTCGGAGGCAAGCTGTTCCAACAGCTTCAACCCCGCCTCGGAATCATGTTCGAGCAGATGGGATGCTGCATTTGAACGAACATGATGATTGAAAGAATTGCTTTCGGCGTACTCTTTCAAGAGCATTATGCCCCGCTGATCATGGTTGGCGATCTCGTTGCAGATCCGCTCGAGCGTCCAATCCGAGATCTCCCGACTCTCGACTTTGGCGATGAGGTGGTCACGTCCCTTGTCGATCGTAGCGAGCGCTTCGATGAGATTCCACCAATCGCTCTTCGGTCGGGGTGTTATGGCTCGTACACAGGCTTGTATCAATCGGTTTCGCTGATCTTCGTCGATCCTGCCCGAGACGCCTTCGATGCACAGCCCTTCGACGGCGATCCAACCGCACGCCTCCGGGAACTCGTCGGTCTCGGCCATGGCGTCGCACAGTTCCCGGCGGCGCTCGGGATCCATTTGAGCGAGCGCGAAGACCGCCCCGATGCGGCGGTCGGGGTCGCGCAGGACCGCGTTCCACCGCTCGACGTCCGACCCCTGGTCGAACAGCGCGGGCGCCGCGAAGTACTCGGCGAACGACTTGTGCACGAAGCTCGGGTTGATCGCCTTCACATCGTGGATGAGCCCGGTGGCGTCGAGCAGCGCCAGCACGGCGCGCACCCGCTGCCGGTCCTTGGGCCCCATCGGCACCCCGAGCAGGTCGCACGCGGTCGGCACCACCGACTCCGGTCCCGATTCGATGTGGGCCACCGCGAGCCGGCGTAGCAGATCGCGAATGGCGGCGTCGACGTCCGCCGCGGACGGTTCTTCAGCGTTCGCCCATTCCCGCAGCAGTCCCAACGCGGGCGCGTACCGGTCCCGCTCGCCGCTCATCCGCTTGTGGAACTGGGCGATCAGGTGCTCGATCGCGTCCTGGTAGATGTCGACCCGCCGCTTCGGGATGTCCAGCAGGAGGTCCTGGAAGTAGATGGTCGAGGTGACCCGCGCCAGGAGCGGCAGCCTGATCAGCTCCAGGAGTTCGTCATGGCCCTCCCAGCGGTCCATGAAGCGGTCGACCTTCTCGGTCGCCGCGTCGTACGCCGCAGTGCGGCCGTCGATGTCGCGCCCGCTCGTCTCCTCGCGGACCAGATACTGCCGCAACTGGTCGTCCGTGAACGACTGGAGCCGGTACTCCGAGACCCCTCGCGTGTCGAAGCTGCGGCGCCGGTCGTCGGTGAGGCCGCGGCTGGTGACCGCGAACTTCATGTGCCCGCGGTCGCCGATCTCGTCGATGGCCTCGAAGACGATCCGCTCCACCTCGGCGCGCGAGTCGGCGTCGGTGATCTCGTCGAACGCGTCGATCATCAGGAACCACCGCATGCCCGCCCCCGGCGGCCGCGACAGCACGTCCGGCCCCTCCGGGCCGAACGCCTCGCCGACCGAGCCGAGGCCCACCAGGCTCCTGGCGGGAATGAGCAGCGGCACGAGCCGGGACAGGGCGTCGCCGTGCGCCGGTCTGCGCAGCCGCAGGTCGTGGCGCCAGAACTGGAGGAGGCTGGTCTTGCCCGTGCCCGCCTCGCCGGTGAGCGCGAGATGCCGCACCGCGGGATCGGCGAGCAGGTCGTCGAAGCCGCGCGGCCGCGTCGGATCGGGACCCTTCCGCCGCCGCGACGCGGCCGGATCGCCCGGTTCGCCCGTCCCCACGAGGTCGTTCTTCGTGTACACGCGCACCAGGTCGGGCAGGAAGTCCCGGTCGTAGGGGTAGCCGCCGTCCTTGCCGCCCCACTCTTTCAGGAACCGCTCGGTCTCGGGGTGCGGGCCCACCCTCCGGGCGCGCCGCCATGCCAGCAGCGCGTACGAGGCGACGCTCAGGACGACGCAGCCGACGAGCGCGGGCCACCGCCAGGGTCCGGGCGCCAGCCAGAACACCACGGTCGCCGCGGCGACCGTGGTGGAGAAGGCGGTCCACAGCGTCTTCCGCTTCGCGCGCCGCCCGTGCGCCGTGTTCGCGGTGCCGGGCTTCGTGACGCGGTCGATGAACCAGGGGAGCATGGGGGACAGCAGTGCGGCGAGGGACGGAACCCAGACTTCGGGCTTCATCTGCCCACCATAACGGCTAGCGGCCCTTGGCGGTCGGCCCGATCGCGGCGCCCGACCGCGCCGGTGCGTCCGTCCTCAGTCCTCTGCCGCGCAGGGTACCGAATCCGGCATTTCGAAGTCCCAGTCGGTCTCGGCCTGGAATCCCACCACCGCGTCCTCGCCGGGGTCGAGCCGCCCGTTCCAACCGGAGTCGCCGTACCAGTCCCGGCCGAGTTCCTCCATGTTCCAAGTGGAGGTGACCTCGGCGTCGTCGAGGTCGAGGTCGATCGCCCACGAATCGATCTCGCCGTCGCCGGTGTTCACGACCGCCACGGTCACGGTGGCCCCGCCCCGCCACTCCTCCGCGAGCGCCAGCGTCGCCGAGCAGGAGGCCCCCGCGGGGGCGTGCTCCTCCTCCCGCGTCGGCTCCTCCTCGCGGGCCGAGGTCTCCTCGGCCTCCGCCGTGCTCGCGGCCGCCTCGGAGGGCGCCTCCGTGGTCGGCGACGCCGAGGACGCCGAAGGCGATGCGGACGTGGCACTGGCGGCATCGGCCGACGCGGTCGCGCTCGTGCCGTCCTCTCCCGGGGAGAGCCAGGCCGTCTCCGGGCCGTCGAGCGTGCCCACGGGATCGCGGTCGTCCTCGCCGCCGAACTGCCACAGCGCGACCACGGCGGCCAGGGCGACGACCGCCGAGAAAACGCCGAGGACGTGCAGCAGGCGGCCGTGCAGGCGCCCGCTCCGGGTCGGGACGTGGTGCCGGCCCATTCCACTACCTTCCATTGAGGACGAAAGGCGGAGCCGCGCTCGCGGACCCACCCCGGTCAGCCTACCCGGGCGGGTCCTCCGCGGCGGCCCGCGCTGATTCGCCCCGGTACCCGGTGAACTGGGATTTCAGGTGGTTTTCGTGCCCATTCATGACGGTGTCCGACCGGCCTGATCACCACTCGACCGCCGCGTACCGCTACCGCCGACCTACACTGAGTCGATGAGCAAGGCACCGCGCCAGGACCCCGCCCAGGACGCGCCCGACGTCCGCGGCCCCAAGCACCGGGCGGCGGGCCTGCCCGCCGTGGTCGGCTCGGTGCGGTTCGTCGGCTCCCAGGCCGGGATCAGGCGCGGACTGCCGCTGCTGCGCGACATCAACCAGACCGACGGCTTCGACTGCCCCGGCTGCGCCTGGCCCGAGCCGGGCCACCGCCACCCCGCCGAGTTCTGCGAGAACGGCGCCAAGGCCGTCGCCGAGGAGGCCACCCGGCGCACCGTCGGCCCCGAGTTCTTCGCCGCCCACCCCGTCGCCGACCTCGCCGACAGGTCCGGGTACTGGCTCGGGCAGCAGGGCCGCCTCACGCGGCCCATGCACCTCGCCGAAGGCGCCGACCACTACACCCCGATCGGCTGGGACGAGGCCTTTGACCTCATCGCGGCCGAACTCGACGCGCTCGACCACCCCGACGAGGCCGCCTTCTACACCTCCGGGCGCACCAGCAACGAGGCCGCGTTCCTCTACCAGCTGTTCGCCCGCAAACTCGGCACGAACAATTTGCCCGACTGCTCCAACATGTGCCATGAGTCCTCCGGCTCCGCCCTGTCCGAGACCATCGGGGTCGGCAAGGGCAGCGTCACCCTCGACGACCTCTACCGGGCCGACCTCATCATCGTCGCCGGCCAGAACCCCGGGACCAACCATCCCCGGATGCTCACCGCGCTCGAGAAGGCCAAGCGCGCCGGCGCCCGCATCGCCACCCTCAACCCCCTCCCCGAAGCGGGCATGCGGCGCTTCAAGAACCCGCAGACCGCGCGCGGCCTGACCCTCGGCACCGAGCTCACCGACCTCTTCCTCCAGATCAAGGTCGGCGGCGACCTCGCCCTGTTCAGCGCCCTCAACCGGATGCTCCTGCGCTCCGACGCGCCCGGCGCGATCGACCGCGACTTCATCGCCGCGCACACCCACGGCTTCGAGGCCTTCGCCGCCCACCACGCGGCGGGCGACGACGAGGACGCGCTCGCCGACGCCGTCCGCCGCACCGGCCTCACCGCCGAGGAGATCAGGCGCCTGCTCGAGGAGGTCCTGGCCGCCGACCGGATCGTCGTCTGCTGGGCCATGGGCCTGACCCAGCACCGGCACGCCGTGCCGACCATCCGCGAGATCGTCGCCTTCCTCCTGCTGCGCGGCAACATCGGACGCCCCGGCGCCGGCGTCTGCCCCGTGCGCGGCCACTCCAACGTCCAAGGCGACCGCACCATGGGCATCTGGGAGCGGATGCCCGACCGGTTCCTCGACGCCCTCGGCACCGAGTTCGACTTCGCTCCGCCGCGCGACCACGGCCACGACACCGTCGAGACGATCCGCGCCATGCGCGACGGCCGCGTCAAGGTCTTCGCCGCCATGGGCGGCAACTTCGTCGCCGCCACCCCCGACACCGAGGCCACCGAGAACGCCATGCGCCGCTGCCGCCTCACCGTGCACGTCTCGACCAAGCTCAACCGCTCGCACGTGGTCACCGGCGCCCGGGCGCTCATCCTCCCCGCCCTGGGCCGCACCGACATCGACGCGACCGGCGGCCGCGAGCAGTTCGTGACCGTCGAGGACTCGATGGGCATCGTCCACGCCTCCCGCGGCACGGTCCCGCCCCTGAGCCCCGACATGCGCTCCGAGGTCGCCATCGTGACCGGCCTGGCCCGCACCGTCTTCGGCCCCGACGACGCCGTGCCCTGGGACGACCTCGCCGCCGACTACGACCGCATCCGCGACCGCATCGAACGCGTCGTGCCCGGCTTCGCCGACTACAACGCCCGCGCCCGCGTGCCCGGCGGCTTCACGCTCCCGCACGCGCCCCGCGACACCCGCGCCTTCCCCACGAGCACCGGCAAGGCCAACTTCACCGTCAACCCCGTGACCTCGCCCGAGGCCGGCCCCGGCCGCCTGCTGCTCCAGACCCTGCGCAGCCACGACCAGTTCAACACCACGATCTACGGACTCGACGACCGCTACCGCGGCATCAGCGACGGCCGCCGCGTCGTGCTCGTCAACCCCGAGGACGCCCGCGAACTCGGCCTCGCCGACGGCGCCTACTGCGACCTCGTCAGCGAATGGTCCGACGGCGACCGCCGCGCCCCGCACTTCAAGATCGTCCACTACCCGACGGCCCGCGGCTGCGCGGCCGCCTACTTCCCCGAGACGAACGTGCTCGTCCCGCTCGACTCCGTGGCCGAGACCAGCAACACCCCCACCTCCAAATCGATCGTCGTCCGCTTCGAGCCCGACAGCGCCCCGGCCGTTCGGTGACCCCGGCGCCGGCCTTCGCGGTTCCCCGTGCGGCCCACCGGCTCGAACGCGAAACAGTCGCTTCTCGGGGCGCCCTCAAACGTGTGAAACCGGTATGATCGAGCCGACCGCCTCCCCTCCAGGAGCGCCCGCATGGCTTCCGATGATCGGCCGGACGAGGACTCCGGCGACGTCCAATTCCACAACCGGTTCGACGGTCCCGTCGACGCCGTCGTTCAGGCGGGGACGTTCAACGGGCGCATCGACTTCCATTTCCAAGCCGAGCGCGCCCCGCTCGACCTGTACGCCCTGCGGCTGTGGATCGACCGCATCGCCCGCGACCACCGGCTCCGGCTCGACCGGGGCGGCGGCGGCCCCGAAGGGCCAGGCCGCCTCGCCGACGTCGAAGCGGTCCTCGGCGGCATCAACGACTCGCCGAAGGCGAGAACCCGGCAGGACATGGTCCCGAGGCTGATCATCGGCGGGGTCGTGGCCTACCTCGGGCGGGCCGGGCACGCCCCCCGCACGCCGCTTCCCGAGCAGGTCCTGCTGGACCTCATCGTCTTCGGCATGTGGCCGATCGTCACCGCCAGGAAGCTCCCCGAGCACTGGCAGGGGCAGCTCTCCATGCTCACCTCGCCCCGGCTGGCCGCCCTGGTCGCCCGCGCCCGGGAGGCGCACCGCTCGGACGGGGAGGCCGCCGCCGAGGACTTCGCGCGCCGTGTCGCCGACCGCGACTTCGCACCGGCCATGATCAACCTCTTCGACTACCTGGGCGACCCCCGGCGCGGCGGCGCCCTGCTGGCCTCCATGGCCGTCGTCGGCGGTCTGGAGCAGCCGTCCGGACGCGGCGCGCGCAAGGTCCTCACCTGGGTCGTCGGCATCGCCGGAGGCGCGGCGGTCGTCGAAGCGGTGCTCGACCCGGACTCGCGCCTCCGCGGGCTGATCGAGGCCGCGATAGCGGACCTGCCGGTCGACCCCTTCGTGCTCGACCTCTCCGAGCTCTTCGCCGACATCATGGAAGGGCTCGAAGGTTGACCTGGACGAACCTGCTCATCGCCGTGGTGGCCGGCCTTCTCATGATCCCCCTCTGCAACGGCTTCCTCATCTTCCTGAGCCCGGGGAACCCGCGCTCGGTCGCCGTCGCCGCCGCGCGGCTCAAGGCATTGCGGTCCGCCTCGCCCACCATGCTCTTCCGCTGGCGGAAGGGCATGGGCCTGCACGTGATCTTCTACGACGAGAAGGCCGACGAGGAGCGGGAGATGCCCTCCGCGTGGAACCTCGATCCGTATTCGTCGACGTACTGGGTGTGGGCTATCGGCTGGGGCGACGAGCCCCTCCCCAAGTTCGCCGCGGAGCGACGCGCCCGACTCGACCTGGTCCTTCGCGTCCTGTGCTGCCTGTTCCAGATAGGGACGGTGATCGCGCTCGTGTACCTGGCATTCGCGTGGACGTGGCTCTGGGCCGTCGCGCTCGCCTTCCTCCTCGTCCATGAGCTCATGTTCATGAGGGTCGGTCGCCACCTGCTCTTCGCGAGACGGGCCCACTTCATCGCCTCGTGCGCCGGTGTGTTCGTGTTCCTCCAAGGAGGCCCCTGGGAGGCGGTCGCCGTGTGCGCGGTCGGCGGCTTCTTCATCGTCGTCGTCATCGCCTCCTGGGCCCAGCTCCGAAACGAAGAGCGTAGCCCGGAGCTGTACGCCCAGCTCAGGAGATACGGGATGTGGCCCTGACCCGGCGGCGACGCCGCCCGAGCCGTGAATCACCTCCGTTCCCGGATGAGAGAATGGCTAATTGGGCAAGTAGAGCACCCCGAACCTGAAGCCACGCTGAAGCCGCCTGAAGGGAACCTGAAGCGCCATGGGCCGCGTCACCGTCCGCCGCAAGACCACCCGCCTCAACGGTGGGCACCGCACCGAGCGCGTCGACACCCTCGCCGTCGAGGAGCCCCTCGAACTGCGCGTCGGCGGCGAATCCCTCCAGGTCACCATGCGCACCCCCGGCGACGACTTCGACCTCGCCACCGGCCTCCTCCTCGCCGAGGGCGTCATCACCAGGTCCGAAGACCTGGTCAACATGCGTTACTGCGCGGGCGTGGACGAGAACGGGGAGCAGACCTACAACCTCCTCGACCTCACCCTCGCCCCCGGCGTCGCGCCGCCCGCCAAGGCCGCGAAGCGGAACACCACCGTCACCTCGGCCTGCGGCGTGTGCGGCAAGGACAGCCTCGCCGACGTCCGCACCAAGGCCGCCTGGGACCTCGGCGAGGACGCCACGACCGTCCGCGCCGACGTACTCGCCTCACTCCCCGAGCGACTCCGGAAGACCCAGAAGGTCTTCGACAAGACCGGCGGCCTCCACGCGGCGGGCCTGTTCACCGCCGAGGGCGAGCTCCTCGCCGCCCGAGAGGACGTGGGCCGCCACAACGCGGTCGACAAGGTCCTCGGCCGGGCCCTCCGCGACGGCCTCGTGCCGCTGCGCGGCACCGTTCTCGCCGTCTCCGGGAGGGCCTCCTTCGAACTCGTCCAGAAGGCCGTGATGGCCGGCGTCCCCGTCCTGGCCGCGGTCTCGGCCCCGTCCTCCCTGGCCGCCGACCTCGCCGACGAGCAGGGCCTCACCCTCGCGGGCTTCGTCAGGGGCGACACGATGAACCTCTACACCCACCCCGGCCGCGTCGCCTGACCCGGCGTGTCGCCACCAGATATTACCGCTCGGTAACTAATCTCCCCGTCAGGACGACACCTGAACGGGGGCACCATGTGCAAGCCGCAGCATCGAACCCGAGTAGTGCTGGACGAATCCGAGATCCGGCGCCGCACGGCCCGGCCCGAGCGGCCCACGCTGGCCGAGCGCTACGCCCGAGCCTCCACTTCGGCCGAACGAGACCGCTTCTACGGCGCCGGCGACCACCGCAGTGAACCCGAACCGGCGCGCGGTACGGGCCGCCCGCCTTCGACGGTCTGGATCACCAAGCCGATCCTGAGGACCCGCGGCTGGACCGAGTCCGCCATCCGCGAATTCCTGCCGCCGCCCGAACGCCACTACTCCAATCCGCACGTCAAGGGCGGCAGCCCGATGCAACTGTGGAGCGCCCGCACCGTGGGCCGGGTCGAAGCCACCGACGAATGGCGTGCCTGGCTCGCCCGGTCCCTGGCCCGCCGGGGCACCACCCTCCGCGACCTCGCCGAATCCATCCGCGAGACCGCATTCCGGCAACGGGCCCTGGCCGCCGACAAGGCCATGGCCTTTTACCGGAAACCCCGCTGCGGAGTCCGGTAGTCACGCGCCGGTCGTATTCGGGGAGGCGCGGTTCAACAGATCCACGCCTCCCCGAATCTTTTTCTAAAATGGATTATGGGAAAACCTTCGGCGATCGCATTCGACGAATTCGTTAATGCCGACGAGGTCGTATGCGCCATGAGTGTCGATCAGAGTCGGTTTCCGTTCAAGGGCAGATCGCCGTCATTCCTGAAGTCATTCTGACCTGGTATTCATCTGCTTTGCGACCGTGTTGGATTCCGTCCGGATTCGTTGTCATACAAATGTTCGATTATTGTCGATCGGGGATTCACAACCGGCCAAGATCAACTTCAGGGTTGCAGCGGAAATGGTCTCAGAGGAGAATCCGGGGCTGACAAGCATTGCAAGAGACGGTATCGTGCCTGTATTCCTCTGACCTCTCCCAGCGCTATGGAATGGACCCCTCTATGTCCGACCTCGAGTTCAGCGTCCCCGAGTTCAACCTGCTGCTCGCGCTCGTGCACCTGCGCGGCAGCGGCACCACGGCGGCGGTCGATGCGGCCTTCGGCCCCTACGAGCCCAAGAAGAGCGAGAAGGACGGCCTCAGCGCGAAGGGGCTGATCACCATCCGCAAGGTCGGCAGAGCCCAGGTCTGGGAGTTGACCGACTCGGGGTGGCGAACTGCGGATGAGCTGCTCGCAGAGCCTGCGCCCGCCAAGATGTCCAACCGCACCGCTCGAATCCTCTGGGCGATCATCGGCGACTTCTCCAGGCACATGGGGCGTGAGAGCATCCGACTCGCCGACGTCTACTCGGCCGAACCTGAGGATGAACCCGCTCCCGGGACGCTCGGCGAACGGATCGTCGCGGCCTTCCATGAGCTCACGGGTGGAAACCCCGACTGGGTGCCGCTCCTTGTCCTGCGCGAGCGGCTCGACGGCGAGGACCGGGCCGAAGTCGACAAGGCGCTCACTGAACTCCACGCCACGCGTGAGGCCGAACTCATCCCCGAGTCCAACCAGATGTCGCTGACCGACGCCGACCGAGAAGCGGCTATCTGGCTCGGTGGCGAATACCGCCACCTGATAGGGATCGGGGTGCGATGAGCAGCGCACTTGAAGCACTGCGGAAAGCTCCGAGCGACTTCGCGGTCACCCCCGACGACATATGGGACGACGGCTCCCGGCCGCATGTGAAGGGGATCAACGAATCTGTGTTGCAGGCTATCGAGGCCCAGATAGCACTCGCCGAACGCAGTCCGAAAGCAAGCGTCTACGGTCTTCCGATCATCGGTGAAGGTGGCCGCGGCAAGAGCCACCTGCTCGGTCAGACCCGCACCATGGTCCAGCAGCGCGGTGGCTTCTTCGTACGATTGAACCTGCTCCACCTAGACCAGTTCTGGTTGAACCTGGCGGGCAGCTACCTCTACGCGCTGAACATGCCGCACCGGCTCGCCGAGACCGGCCTCGCCTACCTGCTCGAGGCTCTGGCGAAGCGCGCGAGCGTTCCCGACAAGGTCTGCCGCCGGATTCTTGGCGACCGGCAGCCCGACAACGAGTCGATCTCGAGGTACATCGAGGCAGTGCGAGAACTCGACCCGAGCCTCGCCAGTACGCGCAAGACGCTGCGGGCCCTGATAATGCTGCACTCCCAGGACGAGGTCACCGCGAACGCCGGTGAAGACTATCTCAACGGCGGCGAGGTCGGCTTCGATCCGGAAATCGGCATGACCCATTCCCAGCCGAAACCTCCCAGGGAGATCGTGCGGGACTTGTCGCGGTTGATGTCACTCTGCGGTGCCACCGTGGTCGCGGTCGATCAGGTCGACGACATCGTGAGAGCTTCTAACAGCGGCACTACGGAGAAGCATCGCGAGAGCGCGGGGCAGCTGCTCGACATGCTGGGGATCAACCTCATTGACGTGCGGGACGAAACGAGGCGGACCACGGTGGTCATCGCCTGTCTGCGGAACACGTGGAGGGAGTTCGGGAGCCACACGACCGCGACCATTGTCCAGCGTTTCGAATCTCCGGTGTTCCTGGACGATGCGCTGCCGAGCGCTGAGGTCGCGGCATCGCTCCTCGCGGAGGTGCTCGGGCCTGTCTACCGGGACGCCAATTTCACGCCCCCGTACCCCAGCTACCCGTTCCCGGTCGAGCGCCTCGCCACCGCGACCAACTACAGTCCCCGCCAACTGCTGCGCGCCGCCGGTTCACATCTGCGAGCGTGTGTCGCGGCGGGGACGGTGACCGAATTGGAGCGGCTCGAGATCATCGACGTCCCCGTGGCGCCGCCGGCGACCGACGCGACGTCGCTCGGCGATCTCGATGAGCGGTTCGCGAGGTACCGCTCTGAAGTACCCGCCGATCACGGAGTCGGCTCGGACGCCGAGTACGCGGTCCTGCGTCCTTACCTCGGCGCAGCTCTGAACGCCTACCGGATCGAGTCGGGCCGCGATCCGGAGCAGTTCACCGTGCAGCTTTCGATGGGTCCCAAGCAGGGATATCACGCTGAGGTCCGTGACCGGAGCGGCGAGCGTACGCAGCGGTGGGTGTTCCGGGCGATCGGGACCGACCACGGCGGAGCGGTGCTGCGCCGCGTGCACCAGCTTTACGACTGGGCCAAACTTGGCGAGGACAACCCGGTCGAAGAAGACCACGGGATCCTCTGGGTGACCGCCCGGCGCGACAAGTGGCGAAAGTGGACTCCCGGGGCCCAGGTGTGGGAGTGGGTCGAGCGGTTCGGCGGCGTGGGCATGGAGATTCTGACCTCTGAAGAGGATCTTCAGGTTTTCGGGGCTCTGCACCGGATGGAGGTCGAACACGTTCCGGGGTACGAGTCCTGGCTCCGCAGCAGGCGCCCGGCGTCCCGGACCAACCTGATGCAGGCCGTCTTTGGCGGCCCGCCGGAAGCGGCGGCCCGGGCCGCCGGTCCGGTGACCCCGCCGCAGAGCGGGCCGGTCCTCAAAGGAACCGACGATGAAGCGGCCGCTTCCGCCGGGGAGTCGCGGTTCCTGGACATCCCCCTGTTCCCGCAGGCCACCGCCCGCGCCGTCGCAAAGGGCGGGAGCGTCAACGTCGGCGCGGTCGGCAGCGGCGCCAGCAGCCGCATCGGCTCCATCGGCGAATCCGCCAAAGGCCAGGTCAGCATGGCCGAGGTCATGGCCCCCCGGCCCGCGCCCCGCGCCCCCGCCATCGGGCGCCGACCGGACCGCGACCCGGTGCACGCCGACCTCGCCGCGATGGCCAAGCACACCGCCGTCTTCGCCGGCTCCGGGTCGGGCAAGACCGTGCTGCTGCGGCGCATCATCGAAGCCGCTGCGCTGCAAGGCGTCTCCTCGATCGTGCTCGACCCGAACAACGACCTGTCCCGGCTCGGCCTGGCATGGCCGACCCCGCCGGAGCACTGGCTCGACGGTGACGCCGCCTGGGCCGAGGAGTACGCGAAGGTCGTCGAGGTGGTGGTGTGGACGCCGGGCCGCAGCCGCGGCCGCCCGCTGAGCTTCCAGCCGCTGCCCGACTTCTCGGCCGTCGCCGCCGATCCCGACGAGTTCGAGATCGCGGTCGACACCGCGGTGAACTCGCTGGTGCCGCGGGCGCGGATCGGCAGGGCGACACCGAAGGACGACCACGCCAAGGCGGTCCTGAAGCAGGCGCTGGCGGCCTACGCCCGCGACGGCAGCTCCGACTTCGAAGGGTTCCTCCTGTTCCTCGAGGACCTGCCCGAGGACACCAGCTCGATCGCGAAGGCGGCGGACATCGCCGCGGGCATCGCCTCCACGCTCCGCGCGGCGATGATCAACGACCGCGTGTTCGCCGGCACGGGCCAGTCGCTCGACCCGGGCGTGCTGCTGACGCCCGCGGCGGGCAGGCGGGCCCGCGTCTCGGTCGTCAACTTCATCGGACTGCCCACAGAGGAGCAGCGGCAGGGTTTCGTGAACCAGCTCGAACTGGCGCTGTTCTCCTGGGCCAAGCGCCATCCGGCGGTCGACCGGCCGCTGTCGGGACTGCTCGTGCTCGACGAGGCGCAGACGCTGGCGCCGTCGGCCGGACCCTCCATCTGCCTGGACTCGACGCTCGCGCTGGCCTCGCAGGCCCGCAAATACGGGCTGGGGATGCTGTTCGCCACCCAGGCCCCGAAGGGCGTCCACAACCGGATCGTGGGCAACTGCGCCACGCACTGGTACGGGCGCATCAACGCCCCCTCGCAGATCGCGGCCGCCAACGAGGTGGCGCAGAGCCGGGGCGGCACCTCGGTCGACCTGGCCCGCCTGTCCGCCGGCCAGTTCCACCTGGCCGCCGACGGCAGCCCGACCGAGCGCGTCGACGTGCCGATGTGCCTGACCTTCCACCCGTCGACGGCCCCGACCGTCGAGGAGATCCTCGACGCGGTCGGGCGGACCGGCGAGGAGCCCGGCGAGTGAACGAGATCATCCGCGAACGCCTGGCGGCCTTCCGCAACGACCAGGAACTGCCCGAACTGGACGACACGACGCTCTTCGAGGCGTTCGCCGCCTACTGCGTGCTCCACCAGTTCCACGAGGAGCGCTTCGAACCGGAGCTCCACCGCACCGGCGGCGGCAACGACCTCGGCGTCGACGCGTGGGGGATCGTCGTCAACGGCGACCTCCACCACGACCTGGGCGGCGTCAGGCACGCCATCGAGACCAGCCGCGAGATGAACGTGGTCGTGATCGTGGTGCAGGCCAAGACGAGCGCCTCCGCCGAAGGCAAGGTCGTCGCCGATCTCGCCGACAACCTGCGCCAGATCTGCTCCCGCCGGCCGATCTCCTACACCGCCTCCCCCGAGGTGGGCGAGCTGCACGAGGCGCTGGGACTCCTCTACGACCACCAGCATCGATTCACCGAGCACAGCCCGCGGCTCGAGGTGCGGTACGTCCACTGCGGACAGGAGGCCAACGCCGACCTCGCCGAGAAGTGCCGGTCGGCCGAGGCCGCCGTCGACGAGCTCGGGCGCTTCCAGTCGATCAGGTTCGCCGCCGTCGGCTGGAGGGAGCTCGACCGCCTTTACAAGCTCACCAACCGCAAGGTCAAGGCGAAGTTCGAATGGCCGAACCGGTCGGCGATCCCGGCGATGGAGGGCGTCAAGGAGGCCTGGGTGGGGACCATCCCGGCCGCGGAGTTCGTCGAGCGGCTGCTGGTCGACGAGGGCGGCAGCATCCGCAAGTTCCTGTTCGAAGACAACCTCCGCGAGTTCCTGGGGCAGGCCAACGAGGTCAACGACGGCATCGCGCAGACGCTCGCCGACCCCGCGAAGCGCAAGCGCTTCGCGGTGCTCAACAACGGCATCACCGTGATCGCGGAGAGCTTCGACACCTCGGGCAACGAGTGCCATATGAGCCGCTTCCAGATCGTCAACGGCTGCCAGACGGGCCATGTGCTCTTCGAGAACCGCGACAAGCTGACCGACGACGTCCACGTGAAGCTCACGGTGATCGAGCCCGAGGACAAGGGCATCGCCGAGGCCATCACGGTGGCCACCAACCGCCAGACCGAGATCGCCTCCGAAGACCTGCGCGGCGATCAGCAGATCCACCGCGACATCGAGGAGTACTTCCTCATCCAGGAGGCGCCGCGGAACCTCTACTACGAGCGCCGCAGCGGCCAGTACGACGCCCGGTCGGTGACGATGACGCGCGTCGTCAAGCAGAGCCAGCTGATCCAGGCCTACGCCTCGGTGTTCCGCGGCCACGTCCACGAGGCGTCCCGGACCGCGAAGCTGCGCCGGGACCCCGAACTGCGCATCTTCCACGCCGACAGCCACCCGATCGCCTACTACACCGCGGCCGCGATCTGGTACCAGATCGACTGGCTGCTGCGGAACAACCACCTCGACCGCAAGTGGAAGCCCGCGCGGTTCATGCTCATGGCCGCGGCGGTCCGCCGGTTCGCGAACGGCCTCGTGCTGCCGCAGAGCCCGCGCTTCGCCCAGCGCCACTGCGAGGCGCTGCTGGAGCAGATCTGGAACCGCGACAAGGTGGAGCGCCTGGTGGGCCTCATGATCCCCCATCTCGAGAAGCTCCTGGACGCGGAGGCCTCGAAGCAGCGCCTGAACGACCTCGCCCGGACCAAGGGCTTCACCGAGCGCTTCCTGCGCGCCGTCGCCGACGTGGAGTAGCCGTTCGTCCCGTACGCGCCCGAGTGGGGTGGAGTTTTCCGAAAGCTCCCGCTCTTGATTCGCGGGTTCCGGCCGCGATCTAATATTTACGTCCGTAAATATTAAGTGCGGTTCGGCCGTAAGCCCTGGTCACGCGGGCTCCGGTCGGCTGCGGGCGTGTCCTGGACGCGCCGGAGCGAAGGAGCTCATCCCATGGAAGTCACGCGGAGTCGCAGGAGGCGGCTCGGGGCCGTCGGATTGGCGGCGGGCGCGCTCATGGCCGCCTCCGCGGCGGTGGTGGCGGCAGTCCCGGCATCTGCCGCCGTCTGCGACGCCGTCCAGTACTCGATCACCTCCCAGTGGGGGACCGGGCACAACGCGGCGGTGTCCATCAAGGCCGGTTCGGAGCCGATCGACGGCTGGACCGTGGAGTTCGACCTGCCCGCCGGCTCGACCGTGCAGAACGCCTGGAACGTCGAGTACACCCAGTCAGGGCAGCGGTTCCGAGGCGAGGACGCCGGCTGGAACGCCCAGATCGGTGCAGGCCAGACCAAAGAGGTCTTCGGCATGACCGTCACCGGCACGGGCACCACCCCGACCGCGTTCGCGGTCAACGGCGTCGACTGCGGCGAGGACAGCGTCCCCACGACCGAGCCCACCGAGGAGCCCACCGGCGAGCCGAGCCAGCAGAAGCAGACCCGCACCCCCGCGTTCCTCATCGAGGCCGGGGCCGAGACCGACAACTACGTGGAGTCCGAGAACTTTACCGTCCGCTGGGGCGACGCCGTCGACGCGGTCGCCTGGGGCCGGCAGCGCGGCTACGACAACTACCCCCAGTGGGTCGCGGACCACATGGAGGAGATCTACGACTACTACGTCGACGAGGTGGGCTTCGTCGACCCCGCCGACCACGACCTGGGCTCCCGGTACCGCATCAACCTCTACCTGTGCGGCACCTGGTCGAACGGCTTCCTGCCGCCCGCGAACTGGGCCGGGCCCGACGAGACCGGCGTGGGCCACATCTGCATGCCGTACGACAAGACCTGGGACGACTGGGTCGAGTCCCACGAGTTCAACCACATCCTCCAGTCCTACGCCAGCGACATCAACGCCGACGACGGGAACGGCGGCGGCTGGGGCCACGGCAACCCCGTGGCGGGCCCGGTGTGGGAGGCGCACGCCAACTACATGGCCCGCATGCAGCGCCCCGACGTGGTCCTCGGCTCCGGCTACTACCTCGAGCGCCAGCACTTCCGCTGGCTCGCGCAGGAGACCTACTACGGCGACTGGCTGATGTTCGACACGATCGCCGAGCTCTACGGCCCCGAAGCGGTCGACCGGCTCTGGTTCGAGGCCGAGCAGGGCGAGCACCCGATCGACACCATCAAACGCGTCCTCCAGCTCGACCACGCCGAGTTCGCGGCGCTCATCGGCGAGATGACCTCCCGGCAGGTCGTCTACGACTTCGACCAGGGCCAGGCCATGCGCTCGGACCTGTGGCGCAGCGGCGGCTCCTACCGGCCGCTCCACACCGACGCGCTCCAGGGCCTCGGCTCGAACCGCTACCGGATCGCCGCCTCGGACGCCCCGCACCAGTACGGGCACAACATCATCCGGTTGAACCCGACCACGAGCGACGTGAGCGTCCAGCTCGCGGGCGCCTCGAACCTCTCAGGCGCCGACTGGCGCTTCCGGCTCGTGGCCGTGAAGGCCGACTTCTCGGTCCGCTACAGCGACTTCTTCTCGCCCGGCCAGACCGCGAACTTCTCGCTCCAGAGCGGGGAGACCCACATGATGCTCGTCGTCGCCGCGACCCCGTCGCAGCACCGCAACTACACGATGTGGGAAGTGGGCGTGGGAGACCCGTTCCCCTACGAACTCACCATCAACGGCGCCACACCGTCCTAGAGGGAGGAAACGGTCGGCGACGCGGCCCTCGGGTCGCGTCGCCGCACTCGGTTCACGACTGGCGGTGCCTGCGGACGGCCGCGAGCGCCTGGCGCGGATCGGCGAAGTCCTCGGTGCCCGCGCAGGTGTAGGCGACCAGGTCCTCTTTGGAGCCGGTCGCCCTGACGAACATGAAGCCCTCCGTGGGGTGGGTGACCGCGGCGCGCCACTTGGACGGTCTGACGTCGCTCGGGATGACCGACCCGACCCACTGGCCGGTGGCCCCGTCGATCGCGGCGAAGCCCTCCGACACGAGGTCCGCGTTCTCGACCAGTTGCAGTTCGCCCTTCTTGCCCATGGGACTCCTTCGATCGGTGCGGGAGATGAGCAGGAGTATAGGTTCGCGGCGCCCGGCGGGCATCCTCCGCGAGCGCCGATCGGAGCGGAACCACCCTTGGTGTCCATGATCCGACAGTAGAGCGCGATGCGCCGACCAGGGCCCCTGGCTAGTCTTGGCCTTCCCCGAGTCGCAGCCGAGCCGTAGCATGTCCGGATCGCCGATCACCGCTGGAGGCGCCGTGAACCCCCTTACCTCCGAACCGCCTCGGGACGCCCCGCGAGTCCCCACCGAGGCCCGGATCTCCGTCTCGGACCAGGCGGAGCTGCGCTCGCTGCGGGAGCACCTGCGGCGGATCCGCGGCGCGCAGGTCGAGCAGGTCGCGGCGGAACCGGAGGCCGGGGCGCTCGGCTCGGGCGAACTGCTGCAGATCGCCGTCCCCGCCGCAGGACTGCTCGCGGTCGTCGTCAGGACGCTGCCGGAGTTCATCCGGTCCCGGCGTTCCTCGGTCAGCGTCACCGTGGAGACCGCGGACTGGAACGTCACCGTCTCCGGCGAGAACCTCGACGACGTGGAATCCGTCATCAAGCGGGTCCTGCCGGATGCCTGACGCGCTCGACGGCGACTACTCGCGCTCGCGCGCGGTCCTGATGGGCACCTGGTCCTACCGGCACCTCAAACCGGTCGACGCGGCCGAGCGCAGCTACCACCGCATGCGCGACCTCCTGCGCGGCCCGGTCTGCGGCGAGTGGCCCGAGGACCGGATGACGGCCGTCGCGAACCCGGAGACGGTCGGGGAGCTCCGGCGCGAACTCGTCGAGGCATTCCTGGACGTCGAGGACGTCGCCCTGTTCTACTTCGTCGGCCACGGGCTCTACGACTACCGCGACCGGCTGCACTTGACCGTCCAGGCCACCGAGCCGCGCACGCCGTACCGCGGCGCGACCAGCCTGCCGTTCGAATCCGTCCGCGAGGCCTTCCACCACAGCCGGGCCCGGACCAAGATCGCCGTCCTCGACTGCTGCTTCGCCGGCCTGGCCGCCCGCGCCGAAGGCTCCCTGGCGATCGACATGCCGCTCCCGCAGTCGGGCTCGTACCTCATGATGAGCAGCAGCGAGTACGCCAAGTCGTGGTACGAGCTCCCCGATGAATCGGCCGAACCGCAGACCTACTTCACCAAGTACTTCGTGGACACCGCCGAGGCGGGCATCGCGGGACGACCGCCCGGCCTGACCCTCGACGACCTCTTCGCGACCGTCGCCCGCCGACTCGTCCGCGACGGGATCCCCGAGCCGCGCAGCCGCACGGACGACTACGCCGCCCGGTTCGCGTTCGCCCGCAACAAGGCGGCCGAGAACGGACCGGACGCGCTGTACGAGGAGGCCTACCGCCTCGAGCGCGAGGGCGGCGCCGAGCACCTGCCGACCATGAAGGCCCTGTACCGAACGGCCGCAGAGCAGGGCCATGGCCGCGCGATGTGCCGACTCGGCCTCATCGAGGAGGGCCGGACGCTCGCGGAGATGGAGGGGACCCCGCTCGGGGAGGTGGTCGACACCGACGTCTTCGCGGCCGTCCGCTGGTACACCAGGGCCTCCGAGGGAGGGGACGAGGCCGCCCCGCTCCTGCTGGGACGCGTCTACGAGGAGGTGTTCCGCGAGCCGCACGAGGCGCTCCGCTGGTACCAGCTGGCCGTCAACCGAGGCAACAGCGCCGCGAGGGAGCGGCTGAACGGGCTGCGGTACCGGCTGGACCACGGACTCGGCCCGCCCTCCCGCGACGAGGACCACGAGACGACCTGAAGAGAGGACGAGGAAGATGAGCGGCACCGATCAGGAGCGGGCCCGAGCCGCCCACCGCCGCTGGATCGAGCGGGAATGGGAGGGGCAGGACAGCCTCGCCGTCGCGTACTGCCTGGACGCGCTCCTCGAAGCAGGAGGCGGCGACTACGGCGAGTTCGCGATGCTCGCCGAACCGGAGCAGGCGCTGCTGCTCAGGTGCTTCTGCGGCCTCCTCCCGCCCCGGGCCGGCCTCCGCCGGGCGGCCCGCGACTTCTACGAGCAGATCGGACCCGGCCGCCTCAGCCCGTTCGCGGCCGAACTGGCGCAGCCCGAAGGCGGTCGCCTCCTGGATGGGTTCCGCCTGGCCGAACCGGGACGTCCGGACGCCTCCCGCATCGGTCCCGAACTGCGGCAGGCCCTGTCGCGGCACGGGTGCACGCCGGTCTTCGCGGCCGACGCGTCCGTCGGGGACACCTGGCAGCTCGTGTTCGACGGCGGTCTCAGCGTGGGGCACGCCGTCGCCGTCGGCGGGCTCTGGGAGGCGTATTCGCTGGTGCGGCCGAACTCCATGTGGGGCATGGAGAAGGTCGGCGCCCACGCCGACCTCGAGGACGCGGTCCGCGACGTCCTCGTGAACTACCTGGCCTGACAGGAGGAACCAGATCAAGGTCGAACCGCGTTTCCGCCGTCAGGTCAAGGCGTTGATCACCAAGGACCCCAGTGCCCGCGCGCTCAACGACGCGCTCTCCCCGAAGGAGCGCACCAGGTTCAACGCCTACGCCGAAGCGGTCGTCCTCGCCCTGCTGCGGCCGCGGCTCGGCGACGCCGCAGGCGTCGCCGAGCTCGCCGACCTCACCTCGGCGATCACGGTCGGCCACCGGGCGCAGCGGCGGCCGGTCAACGAGTTCGTCATCGAGCACGTCCTGCTCTCAGCGTTCGGGCGGCCGTCGGACTTCGACGCCGCCGCGATACCCGCGACCGCCTTGTCCGCGGCGGCGGCCGCGATCATCCGGCACGAGCGCGACACGCGACCCGAGGTCGCCGAGACGGTCGACGCGATCCTCGACCACGCCGAGACGCTGCTGCGGGCGAGACCCGACTTAGGGGGTGTGACCGGCTCAGTGGAGCCGACCGGTCGCCACAGGGCTCCGAGCGTCCACGACCGGGACTTCAGCGGTCGCGGAGGCTATCAGTCGGGTCAGGGCCTGGACGTCGATCCTGCCGGAGACCACCGACGTGTTCGCGAGCGCACGGCTGACCCCCATCGGGAGCGGGGACGCGCCGAGGGCGCGGGTGACCCGGTTCTGCTTCGCTTCGCGCGGCAGCGGGGAGGCGGTCGGCGTCCGCTCGATCCCGATGAACGACTGCTTGGCCGCGCCCGCCTGCCGCTCCCAGAGCACCACCGTCTTGACGTCCCGCCAGGGGATGAACGTGCGCCGCAGACCGATGAACAGCCGGAGCTCGATGCCCTCCGCGCTCGTGGTCACCACATTGGTCCGACGCACGAGAGGGTACAGGTAGAACGCCAGACCGGTTACGACGAACGGCAGCAAGATCAGCTTCGGGTCGCGCCCGTTCGGGTCGTTGTTCGGCATGAACGCGAGAATCGTCATGAGCGCGAGCAGCACCAGCAGCATGTTCATGGCGGCGCCGTGGCGGTAGCGGATCGAGCCGAAGATCGGATCGGGGACGAGGGCGGCCATGGGCGGGGCTCTTTCCGAAGGGCCGTCTGATGAGGCCGGGCGGAGCCGAACCTACCCGAGGCGGTCGCGGCACTCCTCCACATGCGGCGGTCACCGATCCGAACGCGCTCAGGCCCGCACCGGTCGAGGCGGGCCGGTTCGCGGGGCCGGTGATGCCGGGGCGCCCGCGCACCGGTGGCGGATCGGCCGGCGACACTAGAATTGCGGGATGACTATGAGCGAACAGCAGCTTTTCGGTTCGCCGCAACGGTTCTGGCCGACCGGGGAGGTCGCGCCGCTGCGTCGCCGGCCGCCGCCTTCGCTCGCGGACTTCAGGGACTTCATCGTCCTGACCGAACTGCGCTCGCCCCGCTGGTACGGACCGGTGCTGCTGGCGGGGCTGGCCGTGTTCTGCGCGCTGTACTCCTTCGCGCCGTACGGCGGAGAACTGCTCTCGACCGACGCCCGGCGGTTCGCGCTCTGGGCGCTCGGCGCGGGGTTCGCCGTCGCTGCGGTGGCGGTTCTGCTGTGGGACTTCCGGACCCGGGCGAACTCGCAGATCCGCGCGCATGAGCGCTTCCTCGAGTACGGGATCGTGGCCCACGCCTACAAGACCGGTCTGAACGTGGACGACGAGAGCTTCCTGCCGGCGTGGGTGCTCATCGACGCCGAGGTCGCGGACGAGCAGGCCGCCCGGCTGCACGCCGCGTTCGACGCGTGGCTGAACGCGGTGCTGGAGGACGAGAAGCTGCGATCGCAGGTGCGGACGATGTTCCACGCGAAGGACGGCCTGGTCGCGAGCGAGACGCTGTTCGGCCCCGAGGCGGCGGGCGGGTTCCTGGCGGGGCCCTACAAGTCCGGGCATTGGAGAGGCCTGCTGCCGAAGGGGAACGGGGTGCCGCTCCCGCGGGCCGAAGGCGGAGCGTGGCGGACGTTCACGGTCTTCGACCCCGAGCCGTCGGATGAGCTGCAACCGACGGTCGGCACCGGGGACTAGCGTCCAGGGGTGCTTCCGGGCCGGCCCCGCGCCCGCACGGGACCGGCCCGTCGCTTCAGGGCCGCCAGTCGGGGTCGCGGCCGGTGAGGGCCATCAGGCGGTCCTGCGGGTCGGCGTCGTCCGCGACCTTGAAGGCCGGGCCGTAGATGCCCTCCCTGGCAGCCTGGTCGTCGGCGTCCTGGCCCACGAACTCCAGGAGCGTCTCGAGGGTCGCCTCGTCGAGCTCGTAGTCCTGGCCCGTGGCCCGGGCCAGGTCCCAGCCGTGGACCGCGACCTCGTTGAGGCCCACCAGGCCCATCACCGCGGCCGGGAAGGTCACGCCGCCCGCGGTGGCGTCGCCCTCCCACGCGGACGGGCGGCTCCACGCCTCGGCGAGCGTACGCAGGCGCTCTTCCAGGAGCGGCCGCCAGCCCGGTTCCAGCGTTGCATCCGGTACTCCCGGAGGGGCGTCGTTGTGCGGGCCGCGTTCGCCCTCGGCCGCGGCCGTGAACGCCAGGCACAGGCCGAGCATGTGGTTCACCAGCTGCGCCACCGTGTACTCCTCGCACGGGGTGGCGCCGGACAGCCGCTCGTCCTCGACGTGGTCGAGCAGCGCCGCCACCCGTTCGGTGGTGCTCTTGAAATCGGTCATGCGCGGTCCCTTCTGAGGTTGTGAGTGCAGACGACGCGCGGTGCGCGGATTCATCGGTGCGGCGGACCCCTCCGGGTCCGCCGCCCTTGCTAGAGGTTCGCGTCGGCGTAGGCGTCCATGCCCTCGCGCAGGTACGCCGCGAGGTTCTGCGCCACCTCGTCGAACGTGGCCGTGAAGGCCGGGTCGTCGGTGTAGAGCGCGCCCAGGCCCTTGTACGCCTCGGCGGTCGGGGCGGTGCCCCACAGCTTCGCGATGAAGCGGTAGTGCTCCTCGACCACGGCCTGGACCGCCTCCGAGGCGGCGGCCTCGCCGGCCGCGTCCAGTCCGGCGAGCCTGCGGTGCAGGTCCTCGAACCGGGCCGGGATCGCCCGGCGCTCCTCGTCGCTCATCGCCCGCACGGCCGCGTCGCTCGCGTCCACCGCGGCGTCGCCCCAGCGGCGCCGCGCCTCGGCCTCGTGCCTGCTCGCCTCGAGCCCGTCGAACCAGGTCTCGGGTGTCATGGTCTGTCTCCCTTCGAGTTGTCGGATGGTGTCCGCGACGGTGGCGGCCAGGCGGTCGAGGCGCTCGCGCTCCTCGGCGAGCCGCTCGGCGTGGCGCCTGAGCGCCTCGACCTCGGGCAGGGCCCCGTCGAGGATCTCCGCGATCACGTCGAGGCGCAGGTCCAGGCGGCGCAGCAGCAGGATCTGCTGGAGCCGCAGGAGCTCGCCCTCGCCGTAGCGCCGCAGGCCCCCGTGGCCCGTCGCGGCGGGTTCGAGGAGTCCGATGGCGTCGTAGTGCCGCAGAGTCCGCGACGTCACGCCCGCCAGGCGGGTGACCTCGGCCGTCGACCACGTTCGCATCGCTTCCTCCTCGTTCCTGAACCGAAGGTATTGGTTGACGCTACGTCAACCGCAAGGCGCTTTTCATGAGGCGCACGACACAGGCCCGGGCCGGAACGCTGTCGTTCCGGCCCGGGCCCGGTGAGGGAGGGCGACGGGGCGCCGTCGCCATGGCGTCGAGACATCGAATTGAATCGATATAATGACGCGGCCTCAGCATAGCTTGTTAACGCTCTCATCGCAATGGCCGCCTACAGCCGAAGGTCCGGCTCGCGCCGCAGGTACTCGCCCGGCGTCACTCCGAACGAGGCCCGGAACGCCCCGATGAACGCGCTCGGGCTCGCGTAGCCGCAGGCCACGGCGATCCGCGTGATCTGGTGCCCCTCGGCCAGGAGCACCAGCGCGTGGTGCAGCCGGAACTGGCCGCGCCACCGCGCGAAGCTCGTCCCGGCCTCCTCGCGGAACAGCCGGCTCAGCGTCCGCTCCGAGGACCCCACGGCCGCACCGAGCTGCGCGAGCGTGCGCCGGTCCCCGGGGTGCTCCTCCAGGAGCGCCACCACCTCCCGCAGCCGCGGGTCGGCCAGCGCCGGCAGGAACCGCTGCGGCGCCTCCACAGTGCACAGCAGGTCGAGCACGACCTGCTCGAGCCGCCCGCGCACCGGCTCGCCGAGCGCGCCGCCGGTGAGCGCGGTGACCGCCTCGCGCAGCAGCGGCGTGAACGCCAGCACCGAGGGCCGGTCGATGAACGGCCCGCCCCCTTCGGGGTCGAACAGCACCGACCGCATCTCCGTCGCGCCGCATGCCCGGTGGGCGTGCGCGGTCCCGGCGGGCATCCACACCCCCTGCGAGGGCGGCACGACCCACACCCCGGAGGCGGTGAAGACCCGCAGCACGCCCCGGAGCGGGTAGATGAGCTGGTGGCCCTCGTGGCGGTGCCAGCCGATGCGCTCCAGGTGCGAGAGCAGCCGGATCGGGGAGCTCGGGATGATCTGGCCGTCGATCGTCATGATTCGGCAGAATACCGTTAGCCGGAGGCCGGCGCGACTCGGAACCCTTGTGGAAGAACGGACAAGGAGTACCGACATGACCCTTACGACGCCGGCCGCCGACACGGCTCCGGCCGACGCCTCGCCCTTCCGGCGGATGCGCCTGTGGGCCGCCGCCCACGCCGTCGACGACATGTACCAGGGGCTCGTGCCCGCGTGCGTGCCCTACTTCGTGCTCGACCGCGGCTACGGGTACGTCGCGGCCACGGGGCTCACGCTCGCCGCGGCCATCGGCAGCTCGATCCCGCAGCCCTTCATCGGCATGGCCGTCGACCGCCGCCGCCTCGACTGGTTCGCCCCCGCAGGGGTCGCCCTCGCCGGGACCGGCCTCGGCCTCGCGGGCGTGGCCGGACCGTACCCGCTGGTCCTGGCCCTGATCTTCCTCTCCGGCCTCGGGGTGGCGATGTTCCACCCGGCCGCCGGGAAGGGCGCCCGCGAGACGGCGGGCGACAGCGCCGCCGCGATGAGCGTCTTCGCCGCGGGCGGCAGCGTCGGGTTCTTCCTCGCCCCGGTCCTGGCCACCCCGGCGCTCATGGCGTGGGGCGTGGGCGCCACCGCGCTGTTCATCCCGCCCGCGGTGCTCATCGCGTTCGTCATGCTCCGGGGGCGCACCCGGACGGCCGCGGGCCCGGTGCGGCACCGCACCGGCACCGACCGCTGGGGCCCGTTCGCGGTCCTCACCGCGATCGAGGTGGTCCGCTCGATGCTGTGGGTCGGGATCATCACCTTCATCGAGCTGTACTGGATCCGCCACCTCGGCTCGGGCCACGCCGTCGCCGGGATCGCCTTGGCGGGCTTCATGCTCGGCTCGGTGGTCGGCACCCTCATGGGCGGACGCCTGGCCGACCGCTTCGGCGCGGTCCGCACCACCCGGATCGGCGGGGTCGCCATCGTCCCGCTGCTGGTCCTGCTGCGGGTGGTGCCCGGCGAGTGGGTCCCGCTGCTGCTGGCCCTCGCCGTGGGCGTCGCGATCAACATCCCCTTCGCGGTCCTGGTGAAGCTCGCGCAGGACTACCTGCCGACGCGGCCCGGGACGGCCGCGGGCGTGACCCTCGGCCTGGCGATGAGCGCGGGCGGCCTGTTCGCCCCCGCGTACGGCCTCATCGCCGAAGCCCATGGGCCCGAAGGGGTCTTCACCGTCCTCTGCGCCGTACCGGTGGCCGCGGTGGTCCTCGGGGTCTTCCTGAAGCGGCCCTGATCAGCTCTCGGCGAGGGCCGCGAACGCCGCGGCCTCCGCCGCGACGTACCGGCGGGCCTTGCCCGCGAAGAACGCCTTGGCGACCCAGGCGCCGGGACCGGACCACTCGATCGCGAGTGCGAGCCGCGTCCCGGCGCCACTGGCCTTGAGCTCGTGGGACGCCCGGGTGCGGATGCCCGAAGCGCTCGCGACCCAGGTGAAGCCGGCGTCCGGGCGCCAGTCGACCACCTCGTACTCGGCGGCGGCGAGGCCGGGCTGGCGCACCAGGAACCGGCTGCCGACCGCGATCGGGCCCGGATCGCCGACGCGCGCGATCGAATCCACTGTGGGCAGCAGCTCGGCCCACCGATCGAGCGCACTCAGGTGCGTCCATACCTCGGCCGGGGTCGCGCGGATCTCACGTTCGACAAGGATCATGCGGCACATCGTACCCATCGACACCTGTCGAAGCGTTCCGCGCGCTCAGCCCTCGAACGCGCGCCGCTCCTCCCGCAGCCACCGCGCGAACGTCCGCGCCGGGCGGCCCAGCACCCGTTCGACGTTGTTGTTCACCGTGGCCGGCGTGTCCCCGACGTTCTCGGCGACGTCCAGGAGCGAGCCGAACGCGCCCTCGGGGAACCACTCGGGTCGGGCCGCGAGCGCCTGCGCCCGCGTCAGCTCCTCGACCTCGACCGGCCTCCCGAACTCGGCGTCGGCACGGGCGGCTGAACGTCCAGCGGCCCGACGGGCCGCGATCCCGCCCTCAGCGGGCCGAACGCGGCGGCGCGGTCGACTCGCGCACGACGAGGCTCGTCGCCAGCTGCACGTGGTGCGAGTCGGGGACCTTGCCCGCCGCCAGGTCCAGCGCGGTCCGCGCCGCCACCCGCCCCATCTGGCGCAGCGGCTGGCGCACCGTCGTCAGCGGCGGCTCCACCCACATCGCGTTGTAGGTGTCGTCGAAGCCCACCACGCTCAGGTCGCCCGGGACCTCCAGGCCCCGCCGCCGCGCGCTGCGCAGCACGCCCACCGCGACGCTGTCGCTCCCCGCGAAGACCGCCGTCGGCGGGTCCTCCAGGTCCAGCAGCGCGTCCGCGCTCACCTCGCCGGACTCGGGACTGAACTTCCCGGTCCTCACCAGCGCCGGGTCGACCTCGATGCCCGCGGCCTCCAGCGCCTCCCGGTACCCGTGCAGGCGCTCGCGCGCCGGAACCGACCGCTCCGGCCCGCCCGCGAAGCCGATCCTCCGGTGCCCCAAGTCGATCAGGTGCCTCGTGGCCTGGACGCCGCCCGCCCAGTTCGTCGCGCCCAGGCTCGTCACCCGCTCGTCGAGGGGGTTGGCCGGGTCGATCACCACCAGCGGCAGCCCCAGCTGCTCGCACGCGGTCATCTCCTCGCCGGTCAGCTGCGCGGTCACCACGACCAGTCCCGCCGCGCCGCTCCCGGCGATCTCCTTGATCCGGTCGAGCCCCAGCGGCTCGTTCTGCGCCGTGATCTTCGAGTCGAGCGCGCTCGTCACCACCTCGACGCCCAGTTCGCGGCCGCCGCTGATGAGGCCGTCGAGCACGTAGACCGCGTACATGTTGAGGATCGTGTCGAACACGACGTGGATCGACTGGGGCGCGGCCGTCTCCCGCGGGCCGGTGGTCGGCACGTACCCGAGCTCGGCGATGGCCTCCCGCACCAGCCGCCGCGTCTCCTCGGCCACCCCCGGTCTGCCGTTGAGCACCTTCGAGGCCGTGGCCTTCGAGACGCCGGCGCGATCGGCCACCTCGGTCAGCGTCGCGCGGGGGCGGGCGGGCTCGCTCATGGGCTGCACCTTACTTCGGGACGGGTGCCGTCATTCTAGCCATGAGTGAAAAAGTTTCCAACAGTCCCGGCGATATTTCCACTCCATGAAGAGAAGAATCCATGGAGGCGTCCGGTAACGCGCCGCCCTCGCAGGGGTAAACCGGACGAAACACTTTCTCCGATGGGTCCGCGGCATCAATCGCGCCTACAGTGGACCATGCTCCGCCCCGGTCGACGCACCGCCCGAGTGACGGAATATCACGCACCGTTCCTATTGCGGCACAATGGACTTGCCTGCATATAATGGCGCGGTCCTCCGGCGGGCGGGCGCCTCTCACCCGGGGCGGCCCTCCCACCGGCCCTGACGACAGCAAGGAGACCCTGTGTCCTTCAAGGAAGGCAAGTCGCGCCGCGTGATCACCCGCGTCGCCGCGGTCGCCGCGGCCGCGGGCCTGGGCGTCGCCGGCCTGGCCGGCTCCGCTTCGGCCGACATCACGATCCAGCAGTACGTGGCGCTCGGCGACTCGTACGCCTCGGGCGTCGGCGCGGGCGACTACATCGGCGACGACGGCTGCTACCGCTCCGCCAACGCCTACCCCCGGCAGGCCGCGTCGGAACTCGGCGAGCGCCTGTGGTTCGAGGCCTGCTCGGGCGCCCGCGTCGAGGACGTGGTCGCGAACCAGCTGAACCACCTCCGCCCCGCCAACACCGAGCACGTCACGATCGGCGTGGGCGGCAACGACGCCGGGTTCTCGACCGTCCTGGGCGCCTGCGCCGGCACGGACACGGCCCTGTGCGAGGGTGCGATCGCCAACGCGCGGAACATCATCGAGAACTCGCTCCCGGCCGAGCTCGACGACCTGTACACCCGGGTCGAGACCAAGGCTCCCGACGCGGACGTCGTGGTCGTGGGCAACCCGCGCCTGTTCGACGGCACCACCTGCGCGGGCTCGCTCGCGATCACCCCGGACGAGCAGGCGCTCCTCAACGAGACCGCCGACCTCCTCGCCGAGACCACGGCGGCCGTCGCGGCCGACCACGGCTTCGACTTCGCGGACGTCCGCGACGCGTTCGAGGGCCACGCGGTCTGCTCCGCCGACCCGTGGATCCTCGGCTACGTCGGGACCCTGGAGTCGTTCCACCCGACCGCCGCCGGCCAGGACGCCTACGCCGAGGTCGTCCTGCCGCTGCTCGACTACTAAGCGCTCGAGAGCCGAGGGGGTCTCCGGTCGGTTCCGCGGCGCCGCCGAACCGACCGGAGACCCCGGCTCCGATCCCCGAGGGCGCGAACGCGCCCGATGCGACCGGCGCGCGACGGCACCGGTCCCGGAGGGGCGACGGCGAGCCCCTGACGGCCGCTGTCCGGCCCGACGGCCCGCATCGTCCGGAGGCGGCACCGGTACCCGGAGCGCCTGCCGCCCTGCGGCCGAACCGACGGTCTCGGGTACCGGCTCGCCGGGGACCCGCCGATGCCCCTACGATCACCGACGGCTCGAATCCGAGCACCTTTCATTCCTGGGGGCGTAGTGGAGAACATGGGCGCTTACGCGGCCGCCGTACCGGTCCTGGCGGTCGTGGTGCTCCAGCAGCTTCGCGCGAGGCCGATCCGGCCCGTCGGCTCGCTCGTCACCCCTGCGGTGTTCGGCGTCCTGGGGGCTGCGGGCATCGCCTTCGGCATCGCCTCGGTCGTGAAGTTCCACCCGCTCACCGCGCTCCCCGTCGTGCTGCTCGGCGCGAGCCTGGCCGCCGCGGCGGTCCTCGGCGCCGCCCGCGCCAAGACCGTGTCGGTATGGCGCGAGCCCGGAGGCCGCGTGCTGCGCAGGGGATCCGTGGCCACGACCGGGCTGTGGCTCCTGTCGTTCGCCGTCCACCTGGCCTTCGGCCTGTGGATCGACCACGCCGACGGCGTCGGCCTCCTGGGCATCGCGTCGCTGTACGCCTATGCGGCGATAGGGCTGAGCGCGCAGAACCTCCTGCTGCGCCGACGAGCCGCCGCCCTCTGACGGGACCGCGGAACCACCGGGCCTTCCGCCCCGCCGTCCTCGCCGCGCCCGGGGGAGAATCCCCGCATGCCTCGACGCTCCCGCAAGCCCGCCCGCCCGACCGCCTGCCCGTGCGGGACCGGCCTGCCCTACGCCGAGTGCTGCGGCCCCTTCCACACCGGAGCCGCCAAGGCCCCCACCGCCGAGGCCCTCATGCGCTCGCGCTACAGCGCCTTCGCCGTCGGCGACGAGTCTTACCTCCTGCGCACCTGGCATCCCGGCACGCGGCCCGAGCGCCTCGGCCTCGGCGACGACCGCCGCTGGACGGGCCTGGAGATCCTGGAGGTCACCGGCGGCTCTCCGCTCCACACCACCGGCACCGTGCGCTTCCGCGCCGACTACGCCGACGCCGAGGGGCCCGGCTCCCAGGCCGAGCGCAGCGCCTTCGAGCGGATCGGCCCCGACTGGTATTACACGGACGCCCGCCATTTCACGCCGTGAATATTTTCGCAGGTGATAGCTGCCACAAAATCGTAAACTTTCCATTCAGTTCATCGAATACTTGTCGATTTATTAACAGCTGTCTATTCTCGTCCGAGTGAGTTTCGACCCTCCGCCACCCGCCAAGGACCGCCGGGTGCGACGAACCCGCGCCGCCCTCCTGGCCGCCGCGGTCACGCTCGTGAGCGCCCGCGGCACCGCGAACGTGCCCGTCTCCGAGATCGCCGACGCCGCGGGGGTGAGCCGCCAGCTCGTCTACCTGCACTACGGCGACCGCGACACGCTGCTGTTCGAGGCCGCCCTCGACCTCGCGCGCCGCGAACTGGCCGACCCCTGGGGCGAGGCGCCCGCCGAGACGATCAGCCGCGAACGAGCCCTGGCCGTGACCAGGCACTTCGCCGCCCACCGCGGCTTCTACCGGGCGATGTTCGAGTCCTCCAGCGCCTACGCGCTCAACCAGGTCGTCAGCGCCCTGCTCGCGCCGCTGCGCAGCAGCTCCCTCCGCGTCCGCTTCGGCTCCGTGCTCCCCCCGCGGGTCGCCGACGACCTCGGCGTGTTCATCACCGGCGGCGGCACGGCCCTGATGCACGCGTGGGTCGCCTCCTGCGACGAGGTGCTCG
This sequence comes from Glycomyces amatae, assembly GCF_020991375.1. Lineage (GTDB taxonomy): Bacteria > Actinomycetota > Actinomycetes > Mycobacteriales > Micromonosporaceae > Glycomyces > Glycomyces amatae. Next base: position 382,601 of record NZ_JAJLQZ010000005.1, read on the forward strand.
ACCCCGAGTCGATGGCCGACCGGCTGCTGGCCGTCGGCGAGATCCTCACCGGCGCCCTCGAAGGCATCCAGCACCCCGTCCCGGCCCAGCGGGCCGGGGACTAGACCACGGGCCGGTAAACCGGTTGCCACGGGCCGCCTGCCCGGGTTGAATCACCGACCATGGACGTGACGCGGGCGACCGAGCAGCTCGGACTGGGGCGGTCGCTGCGACCGCCGGTGGTGCTCCAGGAGAACGAGCAGCTCCCGGTGTGGAAGGTCGAGACGGACTCCGGCGCCTGGGTGGTGAAGCTCCAGCGCCCCTGGGGCGACTTCTGGCTCGGCATGGCCGCGCAGACGGGCGCGCTCGAGGCCGCGGCCTGGGAGGCCGGCGTCGCCATGCCCGAGCCGCACTCGACTTACCTGGGCGAGGCGGGCCTGTGGCGCCCGGTCGGCGAGGACGTGTACGCCCGGGCGATGCGGTTCGTCGAAGGCGGGCACCCCGCTCCACCGGTGGCGGAACCGCTGGCGGCATGGGCGGGCGGCGTCGTCGCCGTCCTGGAGGCGCTCGCGATCCCGGCCGATCCCGAGGTCGTCGGCGACTACCGGACCCACCCGGACGAGGAGTGGGACGAGTGGTTCGCCCAGGCCGAGCGGCTCGGCGTCCTCGACGCCGGCCAGGTGCGCGCCTTCCGGCACGCGGTGGCGCGGACCGAGGAGATCCTCCGGGCCGACCCGCTCGCGAAGCGGCCCAAGCTGGTCATGCACCGCGACATCAGCTACAACAACGTCCTGGAGGGCCCGGACGGACCGGTGCTGCTGGACTTCGACGCGGCGGGCGCGCAGGTGCCCTGGTGGGAGCTGGTCTGCACCGCGTTCGAACTGGCCGCGCCCGGCCTGGGCGTGATGCGGCCCGAGCGCCGCGTCGTCGAGGCCTGCCTGTCGGGGTACCTCGCCGCGGGCGGGCGCCCCGGCCCGACCGACGAGTCCGCGTTCACCGGCATGCTCGCCGGACGCGTGAGCGTGGCGACGTGGCAGCTGTGGATGGCGTGCGGGCACCGCGGCGGCAGCCCCGAGCTCCAGGCCCGGTTCGGGCGGGACGTGCGCGACTCGGTCGAGGCCGCCACGATCATGCTCGAGACCGTCCCGACCTGGGCCGCCTGGCTCGAGGGGTGAGCGGCGGTTCCCGGCCCTGAAGCGGACCCGATCCGGCGAAACCGCAGGGCCGAGCCCCTCCCGGCGTCATACTGCGACACGGGCCGCCGTGCCGGGCGACCCGGAGCCGAGGAGGACTCATGGAAACAGGGAACCGCTTCACGGGCAGGACCGTCGTCGTCACCGGCGCCGGCTCGGGCATCGGCCGCGCGACCGCCAGGCGCCTGTCCGAGGAGGGCGCCGAGGTCGTGGCCGTCGACGTCGACCAGGACCGCCTCAACGAGCTCGGCGCCGAGGTCCACGTCCTCCCCGTGGCGGGCGACCTCACCGACGCGTCCGTGATCGACCGCGTGATCGCCGCCGCGGACGGCCCGATCCACGGCCTCGCCAACGTCGCGGGCATCATGGACGGCTTCCTGCCCGCCGCCGAGGTGGACGACGACACCTGGGACCGCGTCTTCGGCCTCAACGTGACCGTGCCGATGCGCCTGACCCGCGCGGTCCTGCCGCTCATGATCGAGGCCGGGGCCGGTTCGATCGTCAACATCGCCTCCGAGGCCGCCCTGCGCGGCGGAGCGGCGGGAGCGGCCTACACCGCCTCCAAGCACGCCGTCGTCGGCTTCACCAAGAACACCGCGTTCTTCTACGGCCCCAAAGGCATCCGTACTAACGCCGTGGCCCCGGGGGCGACCGCGACCAACATCGAGGGCTCGATGCGGTCCGAGTACGCCGGGAAGCGCATCGGCCCGATCATGAAGGCCGCCGTCCCCGAACCGGTCGGCGCCGGGGTCATCGCGAACGCCGTCACCTGGCTCCTGAGCGACGACGCCGCCAACGTCAACGGCGCCGTTCTCCCCAGCGACGGCGGCTGGTCCGCCGTCTGAACCGCGGTCCGCACCGGCACCCGGAGAGGCGGCTGTCGACTTCGGCCGCCCCGGCTCCCTCACCCGTTCCCGGTGACGTCCTCCAGCAGCGTGCGGCCGATCTCGACCAGCATCGCGTCGATCGCTTCGGGCTCGGCGGTCTCCGAGTCGTCTCCGATGATGACCTGGAACACGACCCTGCCCTCTACGAAGGCGATCCAGTGCTTCACGGGAGGTCCCGCCTCGACCCGGTGGTACCCGGTGTCGCCGAGTTCGGTGAATTCGCCGACCGCGACCCCCGCTTCAAGGTCAGGGTCCTCGACGACGCTCTCGACGTTGTACACCGCACTGCCGACCTCGTCGTACTCCATGACGGAGAACTGGAGGCTCCTGCCTTCGGCAGAGTAATTGCAGGCCACGTAGCCGTCATAATCGGTGACGTCGACCTCCTCGCTTGAGAAGTCGGCGGCGTCCACCCCGGCGAGCTCCAGGTACGGCCCGTAATCGAAGGCGGCGCAGATGCCGCTGTCGAAATCCGCGCCGGTGCCGGAGGCCTGAATCCCGTCCCAGATCAGCGTCACCACCGTGATGGAGCCGATGAGGATCAGCGAGGAGGCCGCCGCCAGGACCCTGTTGCGCCGGCGGCGCCGGTCCAGCGCGGTGCGCGACGGCTTGGGCAGCCTCTGAGGGCGCGGCAGCGTCACGGGCACCGGCGCGTAAGGCTGCGGCGGCGGGGTCTCCGATGCCGTCGCGGGGGAGGCGGGCCGCGTCCGCTCGGTGAGCACACTGCCCTGGGCGACGGCCGTCTCGGGCTGCTCGACCGTGGTCGGGGCGATGCCGAGTTCCCGGTGCAGCGCGGTCGCCACGATCGGCATGCGGCTCCCGCCCCCGACCAGGAACATCCCCGCGACGAGGTCGGGAGTGAGCCCGGCGGCCCTGATGACCGCCTTGACCACCTTGACCGCCTGCCCGATCAGCGGTGCGGCGGCCTGCTCGAGTTCGGGACGCGTCAGGTGGATGTCGGCGTCGCGGCCCGGGACGTGCAGGTCGGCGCTCTGGTGGCGCGACAGCCGCTCCTTGGCGAACCTGATCTCCTCGAGCAGTTCGCGGCGGGCCGCGCGATCGGCCCCGCTCTCCGGTTCGAGCAGCCGCCGCCAGTTCGGCTCGGCCGCGAACTGGCGGCCCAGGCGCCCCAGGACCGCCGCGTCCAGGTCGAGTCCGCCCAGGTCGTCGCGGCCGTCGACGGCGAGGACCGCGAAGCCGTCGGCGCGGCGTGCGACCACGCCGGCGTCGAACGTCCCGGCGCCGAGGTCGAACACCACCACCGAGGAGTCCACCGCCACGCCCTGGTCGAGCAGCGAGGCGTAGAACGTGGCGGCCGCGACCGGCTCGGGCACGAGCGCGACCGAGGCGAGGCCCGCCCGCTCGGCGGCGTCGCGGACCACCTGGCTCCTCGTCGGGCCCCAGGCGGCGGGCACGGTGACCGTGGTGCGCTCGGGCGTCCCCGCGATGCGCTCGCACTCGTCTCCGACCCGGCGCAGGATCGCGGCGACCACCTCGACCACCTCGTATTCGCGGTCGCCGAGCAGCAGCGTCTCGGCGTCGACCGCGCGCTTGGGGTTCGGCTCGAAGCGGTCGGGGCGGCGGCGGCCGCCGTGCACGGCGTCGCGGCCGACCGCGATCGTGCCGTCCTCGTGGGCGTAGACCGCCGAGGGGAGCAGGGGCGAGCCGTCGAACAGGAGCGTGTCGGACCGCCCGTCGGCGCGGCGCACGACGGCGACGGTGTGCGAGGTGCCGAAGTCGATGCCGAGGAGGAGACCGGGCCGGGGGTAGGGGCTTCCATGGGCGCCAGGCTATCGAAGCGGGCCAAGGCGGGCCGTCGCCGTGCGGTCCGCGAGGACGACGCCCGTTGCGGCCGCGGGCCGGGAATCGGATTGCGCGCGCGGCGATCGCCGGAGAGACTGACCGGCGATGATGCCGTTGACTGAGATCGATCGCCTGAAGCGCACCGTGACCCCTGCGTGGGAGAGCCCGGTCGCCGACCGGGTCGCCGCCGTGTGGGATTACCCCGGTGGCACTGCGAAGTGGTGGCGCTCAAGCGCTTCGCACGTGTTCGTCCTGCCCGATCCGAGCGGGAGGCGGTACCTCCGGTTCGTCCCCGGCGCCTACCGCGACGCCGAGGCCGTGGCGGCGGTGGCCGCTCTGACCGACCGGCTCGCCGAACTCGGTGCGGCGGTGGCCCGTCCGGTCCCGACGCCCGCCGGTGCCCTGACCGCGACCGTGCCGACGGCGCTGGGTCCCATGCACGCCATGGTGGTCGAGGCCGCTCCGGGAGACGAACTCGACCTCGCCGACGCGACCGAGGACCGCGCGCGAGCCTGGGGCGCCGCGCTCGCGGCGGTGCACGAGGCCGCCGCCGGCGTCGAGACCGGCCTTCCCGCGGCCTTCACCGAACTGGGCGAGATCGCCGACCGGTTCGCCGACGACCCGGCCCTGGTCGAGGCCGCCTCGCGCCTGTCCGACCGGCTCGACGGGCTTCCCCGCGACCGGTCCCGGTTCGGCGTCGTCCACGGCGACTTCGAACTCGACAACCTCGCCTGGGACGACGGCCGGGCGACCGCCTTCGACTTCGACGAGGCCGCCCGCTCCTGGCACGGAGCCGACATCGCCTACGCCCTGCGCGACCTGACCGGCCCCGACGGCCGCCCCGACCCCGAGCACCGGGCGCGCTTCGCGGCGTTCATCGCCGGGTACCGCGGCCTCCGGCCCTTCGACGACCGCGACCTGGAGCACCTGCGGCTGTTCGCCGGTGCGCACGCCGCCTGCTCGCTCGTGCGCATCGACCGAGCCCTCGGTGAGACGGACGGCGACGAGCCCGAATGGAGGTCCGAACTGCGGGCCCGCCTGGTCGACATGAGCGCCTCCCACCGGGCGCTCGCGGTGGCCGTCGCCGAAAGCCGCTGACCGCCGCAGGCCGACGGCCGCATGCGAGCGGGACCTCAGACCGGATTGCGGCAGGCGCTCGACACGACGTCGACCCAGACCTGCGGATGGGTCGACCACAGGTCGTGCGGGACGCCGGGGACCTCGACGAAGGCGCCGCGGGGGACCAGGGCGGCGAGCTGGCGCAGCGGCCAGGAGGGCCTGATGTCGTCCTCGGCCGCGATAATGGTCATCGGCACCGTGCAGTCGGCCAGGCCCCGGAACAGCCCGGGCTCGTGGATCCACTCCAGGAACGACGCCATCAGCGCCCGGTGCACCGAAGGCTCCCAATCGATGTCGATCCTGGGCTGCGTGTCCTTCAAGGACTCGTAGACCTCGGACCAGCTGCGGTCCTTGTGGAGGCCGTGAGCGGCGACCGACACGACCGAGCGGACGCGGGAGGGATGGTCCAAGGCGTACCGGACGGCGAGGTCCGCGCCCCACGAGTGGCCGAGCACCACCCACCGGTCCACGCCCGCAGCGCGTCTGACCGCCTCGAGGTCGGCGACGGCCTGGGCGATGGTGTGCGGACCGCCCTCAGAGCGGCCCACGCCCCGCGGTTCGGGGTACCACGCCCGCATCCCCCGGGGCGCGATCTCGTCGCGCTCGAGGTAGTGGACGCAGCCGGGGCCGCCGGACAGGACCAGCGCGTCGGGCCCGCTGCCGGTGACGCCGACGTGCAGGAGGGTCTGGTCGTCGGCGTGCACGGTCGTTGAGCGCATGGGCAGATCCTTCCGCACGCGCGCCGCGCTCGCATACCGGGGAGGCAAACCTGTTGCCGCCGCCGGTCCGCCGGGGCACACTGTCCCGATGCGCATCCGACCGGCCACCGCCACCGACCTGCCCCGATGCCGGGACATCGAACGCGCCGCAGGAGAGTGCTTCCGGCCCATGGGGATGCCGCAGATCGCCGACGACGAGCCGCTCAGCCTGGAAGAACTGGCCCGCTACCAGCGCTCGGGCCTGGCCTGGGTCGCCGCCGACGACCAGGACCGGGCGGTCGCGTACCTCATCGCCGAACCGGTGGACGGCGCGCTGCACCTCGAGCAGGTCTCGGTCCACCCCGACCGGGCCCGCCGCCGCATCGGCCGCCGCCTGATCGACCACGCCGCCGAGCACGCCGCCGCCGCGGGACTGGCGGCGCTGACCCTGACCACGTTCACCGAGGTCCCCTGGAATGCCCCCTACTACGCCCGCTGCGGGTTCGCACCGATCCCGGCAGAGGACCTGTCCCCAGGCCTGCGCAAGATCCGCGAGCAGGAGGCCGCCCACGGCCTCGACCGCTGGCCCCGCGCGGCCATGCGCCGAACCCTCTGAACACCCGAAGGCGGCCTCATGCGGCCGAGGCATGGGGAAGACGAAGCAGGGGAACGCCATCGGGTCGCCCTGCGACGAGGGCCGCCGAGACCACTGCTCGCGCTGGAGCGGAGGCCGCAGGACGCGGCTGAGCCGCAGGCCCCGTGGCCTCCCCTCCCGCCCGTGGCGACCGGCGCACCGCCTGCACCGATCCCCGCATGTACGAGTCGCCTATGGACGCGCGAAGGATTCCTCTGCGGCGCAGCCGGTGCTACGTTCCTCGATACCCCCTCGATTGGAGCATCGATGCCCGTATTCGATCCGTCGGATCCGCCGACGATGCAGGGGCGAATCCGGTTCTGCGCCGAGTGCACTGCTCTGATCCTGTCCCCGGACTGGGAATCATGCCGCCACTGCGGCGGCAGACCGACCGCGAAGCCGCCGGACCGGATCATGTTCCGGGCGGCCGGGCGACAGCCCGGTGAAATGCATGCGCCGCCGGTATCGAGCAAGGCGGACATCGATCCCCCCGTCCCCCGCTCGCAGCAGTCTCCGCCTCGATGCGAGTCGTGCGGCAAGAACGCGAAGGCCGGCACCCGCCGCTGCCGGCCGTGTGCTGCCGGCCGCTCTCCCGGCGAAGGGAATCGGCGAGGCGCCGCCGGCGATCGGCGCCGCGAGCGCCGTAAGAAGCACGTTAAAGCGCAGTCCTGGCCGCTCTGCATCGGCTGCGACAGCCGCAAGAAGGCCATCGGCTCCTACTGCGAGGCGTGTTTCGGGAAGATCCAGCGCGCGCAGCGGCAGCCACCGCGTCCTTCGAAGGACGGCAGGGCACGACCGCGTCGGCCTACCGGTGGGCCGCAGAGGGACCCGCGTCCCCCGCTGGACTCGTCCGCATCGCCGTCCGTGGTCGAGCCTCGGAGCGAGCGCCGCACCCAGGGCCCGATCAAGACGCGCTCCTACACGGCGCCCGAGAACGACCCCCGCCTCGTCAACGAGTTCGCCAAAGGCATGCGAGGACGCCCCCGCGGGGACATCACCGAGTGACCGCCCGCTCGGACCATCCCGTCGCTGCACCGCCGCTCGGATCCGCTGAGCGGCGGCCCGCAGGGCACGCCGACCGATCTGTTCCAAGGCCGACCATGCGGCCGAAGCCGAACCGCGCAACCTCCCGGCCCCGGTCGCCGTGTCAGTAGCATGGGCGTCGAAGGCCCGAGGAGCGCACATGGACACGGCAGGACTCAACTCGATCGCGATGCTGCTGCGTGAACGCAACCGGATCGACGCGCGCATCGCCGACATCGTGGGGCGGCCCGTCGTCTCCGGGCACCTCTCCGACTGGATCGCCGCCCAGATCTTCGACATCGAGCTGGAACCGGTCGCGGGCAGCGTCATCGACGGCCGCTTCCGCGGCGGGGCGCTCGCCGGGCGCACCGTCAACGTCAAGCACTACGCCCGCAACCAGGGCCTGCTCGACATGACCGACTCCGAAGAGCTCGACTACTACCTGGTCATGACCGGATCCGCTGGGGCGCACCGGCCCTGGTCCATCGAGCACGTCTACCTCTTCGACGCCCAGGAGCTCTACGACGAGCTGAGCGCCCAGCTGCGCCGCATCGGGGTCGCCACCAGCGTCCGCCCCGAGTACTGGCGGGCCGCCGAGGTCCACCCCAACCCGGCCCGGCCCGCGCTGGCCCTCGGCCCCAGGCAGACCGCCGCCCTCAAGGCGTTCGCCGCCCACGGCGACGACCTTTAGCCGTCGACCGGTGCGGAGCTCCATGCACGACGGTCCCCTTTCCGACTGATCACCCCATTCCCATGATGAACAGGAGATGAACGAACTTCGGTTCGGGTCCTACTCCGAGGGGTAGTCGTGGTCGGCGACGCCGGATGCCGTTAGGATTCGGTGCACTGAGGGGTGATGTCAGCCCGCAGTCGTGATGATGGCAATCTGACGGAGGAAGCGTGCTCGATATCAGCCCACTCACTTGGGCAGTCACCATCGGTCTCATCGTCGCGCTGCTGGCGGTGGACCTGATCTTGGCAGCGGCGCGGCCGCATCACGTCGGGTTCAAAGAGGCCACGGCCTGGTCGGTGTTCTACATCGCCATCGCCATCGGATTCGGCGTCTGGTTCGGTATGCAGTACGGCAACGCCGCCGGGACCGAGTACTTCGCGGGCTACATCATCGAGAAGAGCCTCTCGGTCGACAACCTGTTCGTGTTCGTCATCATCATGACGACGTTCGCGGTCCCCGACCACCACCAGCACAAGGTGCTCACCTTCGGCATCGTGCTCGCGCTCATCATGCGCGCGATCTTCATCGCCCTCGGCGCGACGCTCATCAACTCGTTCTCGTTCATGTTCCTGCTGTTCGGGCTGCTGCTGGTCTACACCGCGATCCAGCTGTTCCGGCACCGCGACGAGGATCCGGACGTCGAGAGCAACCTGATGGTGCGCGGCGCGCGGCGCTTCCTGCCCATCAGCGCCGACTACGTCGGCGGCAAGCTCTTCACCAAGGAGAACGGCCGCCGGGTCGTCACCCCGCTGTTCATCGTGCTCATCGCGATCGGCAGCGTCGACCTGCTGTTCGCGCTCGACTCGATCCCCGCGGTCTTCGGCGTCACGCAGGAGGCGTACATCGTCTTCACCGCCAACGCCTTCGCCCTGCTGGGCCTGCGGGCCCTGTTCTTCCTCGTGAAGGGCCTGCTCGACCGGCTCGTCTACCTCTCGCTCGGCCTGTCGCTCATCCTGCTGTTCATCGGCTTCAAGCTCATCATGCACTGGGCCCACGTGGACATCGACACGTCGATCCCCGAGATCCCGACCCCGCTCAGCCTCGGCGTCGTCATCGGCGTGCTCATCGTGGTCACCGTCGCGAGCCTCGTCAAGACCCGCGGCAACCCCGACGAGAAGGCCCACGCCGGATCGCTCAGGGCCACCAAGAAGGACGAGGAGCCCCAGTAGGCGGACGGGCCCCGGGACCAGGTCCCGGGGCCCGTTTCATCGCCTGCGGCTCAGGAGCAGCAGCACCAGCAGGAGCGGGATCGGCAGCAGGAACGCCTCCCGCAGGCCGATCTGCGCGTCCAGCCAGCCCAGGGCCGCGGGCGCGGCCAGGATCGCCGTCCCCGAGGCCAGCGACCCGATCGACGCCGAATGCCGGTCCGAGAGGTCCGGCACGGCCACCAGGCGCCCCAGCATGATCGGGTACAGCGGCGCGATCCCCAGGCTCGCCACCGCGATCCCCGCCGTGACCGTGTACGGGTCCCGCCCCGCGTAGACCAGGAGCGTGCCCGCCGCCGTGGTCGCCGCCGCGGCGGCCACCGCCCAGGACCGGTTCACGAACCGCGGTCCCGCGAAGCGGCCCAAGGCCATCCCGATGCCGAAGCTCGCCCCGAGCGCCGACGCCGTCCCCAGCGCGACCCCCGTGTCCACCAGCCGCGCCACGCCCCACACCACGAAGCAGAACTCGCACGCCACGCTCAGCACCACGCCCAGCCATCCGAGCGCGGCGGGCGCCAGCGGCACCGCGGTCCGCGGCGCCGGGCCGTCCCGCGGCCCCGCCACGGTCCGGTGCGCCACCGCCGCGAGCAGCACCGGGACCGGCACCAGGATCGCCCACCGGCCCGGCAGGCCCAGGGTCTCCAAGGCGCCGAACGCCAGCGGGGCGCTCACTCCGGCCGCGCTGGCGACGCCCACGGCGATCACGATCCGCTTCGCCGCCCCGGGCCCGCGCAGCAGCGACGGCGTCGCCAGCGTGACCGCCGCGCACCCGAGGCCCACCAGGACCGACCCCGTCCCGGCCGCGAGCAGGTGCGGCGACAGCGCCATCGCGGCCGCGCCGACCGCGATCCCCGCGCACGCCAGGCGCAGCACCAGGCCCGTGCCCGCGCGGAGCACCGCCGGGCCGGTCATGGCCGCCAGGACCAGCCCGGCCCCGAAGGTCATGGTGAGCCACACGAGCTCGCCGCGCGGACGGTCCAGTTCGGACGATATCCCGGCCAGATAGGGCCCGAACGACGCCACGAGGTAGCCGAGCCCGGCCTGCGCGAAGCCGACGACGCGGCCGACCTCGCGCGAAGGGGCGGCCGCGTCAACGGCCACTGCGCACCCGGTGGCTCACTTCGAGCAGGCCCGCCAGCCGCCCCAGGTCGGCCAGTTTCAGGTCCGCCTCGAGGCCGCGCAGGGACGCGGTCATCGCACCGGCCGCGCGGCCCGCGGCCAGGCCCGGCTCGGAGTCCTCGACCACGAGGCAGCCCGCGATGTCGACCCCGAGCATCGCGGCGGCCTTCAGGTACCCCTCCGGGTCGGGCTTGCCGCGCTCGACGTCGTCGACGGTGAGCAGCAGCGGCGGCTCGATGCCCGCGGCGCCGAGGCGGGCCCTCGCGAGCCGCTCGTCCGCGCTGGTGACGACCGCCCACGGGATGCTGGAGCGCTCTAGGACCGCGACGAGCCGCAGCGCCCCCTCGGCGGGCCCCACGCCCGCCAGGTCCTCGTATTCGAGGGCGGTCAGCCATGCCGTCGCCTCCCGGACGCCGTCGTCGTCCAGGTCGGGGCGCAGCCTCGCGACCGTGGCCGCCGAGGGGCTGCCGTGCGCGTCGGCGAGCGTGAGCGCGGGGTCCACGCCGTACTCGAGGGACCAGGCCTCCCAGGTGCGCTCCACGGCGCCGTCGGAATCGACCAGGGTGCCGTCCATGTCGAGCAGGACGGCCGAGGGGTTGCTGTAGCTTCGCATGAAGCCCTCCGGGGATCATTAAACTCGTAACGCGAGGATAATTGCTGGAGGTCACGACATGCAAGCCGGAACCCCTGCCGAGGACGCGGCCGAAGGCCGCGCGAAGGTCGGCCGGGCCGAGGCCGCCCGCTGGAGCGGCGCGCTCGACATGCTCAACCTCGTGCGCGCGCAGCCGGGCGTCACCCGCGCCGAGGCCGCGCGCGCCCTCGGCGTCGGCAGCGGCACCGCCACCGAGATCTGCGCCCGCCTGCGCGCCCTCGACCTCATCGCCGAGCGCCCCGCCCCGCCCTCGGGCCGCGGCCGGCCCACCACCAGCCTGCACGCCCACCCCGAAGGGCCCCTCGCCGCGGTGGTCGACATCCGCCAGTCCGACTGGCGCGTCGCCGTCGCCGACCTCGAAGGCAGCCTCACCGACACCGCGACCGGCCGCCACACCTCCAAGCGCCCCGACCGCGTGCTCGCCGCCGTCCGAGACGCCGTCGCGGGCCTCGCCGAACGCTACGGCCGCCGCGTGCGGGCCGTCTCGGTCTCCACCGCGGGCACCGTGCGCCGCGGCACCATCGTCCAGGCCAGCGTCCTCAACTGGCGCGACGTCGAGGTCGAACCGCTCCTTCCCGGTGTGCCGCAGGCGCTCGGCAACGACGCTACCCTCGCCGGACTCGCCGAGGCCCGCCTGAACCACCCCGGCCGGGCCGTCCTCTTCCTCACCGTCGAGGTCGGCCTCGGCGGCATCTTCGTCGACGGCGGCCGGGCCCTCACCGGCGCGACCGGCGCGGGCGGCGAGTTCGGGCACGCCCCCTTCGGCGACCCGGCCGTCGCCTGCCCGTGCGGGGCGCGCGGGTGCTGGGACGTGGCCGTCGACGGCCGCGCCGTGGCCCGCCTGCGCGGCGAGGACGAGCCCGACGACCCGCGCTCCTACCTCATCGACGCCCTCGTCGACCCCGGAGCCCGTGCGGCCGTGGCGGAGTGCGCGTCGGTCCTCGGTCGCGGCACGGCCGGGCTCGTCAACGTCTTCGACCCCGAGGTCGTCTGCCTCGGCGGCCTCGCGCCGGAGCTGCGGCGGGCGGCGCCCGACGCCTTCGCGGCGGCGTACGAGGCGGGCACGATGGGGTTCCGCAGCGAGGACCCGCCCGAGCTGGTGCCCTCGGTGCTCGACCGGGACGCCTCGATGCTCGGGGCGACCGAGGCCGCGTTCGACGCCATCCTCACCGAGCACGGCATCGCCGACTGGATCGAGGAGCGCGCCTAAGCGGCGCCGACGGGCTCCTTCGGCCGCCGCGCCGGGTCGTACACCGGCACCCAGCGGGCGAGCCAGCCCGCGCCGAACCAGGTGATGGCGCCCAGCGCGACCGCCGCGGCCGCCAGCGGGAACGCCAGCGACACCAGGCTGATGAGGCCCGGCCCGGCGACGTTGCCCAGGTCCGCGCACAGCCGCCAGCCGCCGAGGAACTGGCGGCGGCCCGCGTCGGGGGCCACGTCGGAGCCGATGGTGAGCACGATCCCCGAGGAGATCCCGTTGCCCAGGCCCATGAAGCAGGCGACCAGGCCGATGGTGAGGGCCGTGCCCGACAGCGGCAGCAGCAGGAAGCCCGCGCCCATGACGACCATGGCGGGCAGGGCGACCCACATGCGGCCGAAGCGGTCCATGATCGCGCCGCCCGGGTAGAACAGGAGCATGTCGACCCCGGCCGCGAGGCCGAAGATGATGCTCGTGGTGGTGGCGTCGAGCCCCTGGAACGCGGCCCACAGCGGGATGATCGCCTGGCGCGAGGCGCGGGCGATCATGATGAGGAAGACCCCGGTCCCGGCGGTGGCGAAGACCTTCCTGTGGTCGGCCAGGACCCGCCACAGGCTGCGCTTCTCCGGGACGGGGGCCTCGGACTCCGCGGCGCGGCCGGACGGGAGGTCCGGCAGGGCCAGGCTGAGCAGGCCGCCGGCGAGGCTCGTCCCGGCGGCGAACGCGTAGGTGGCGCCGAACGAGTGCTGCTCAATGAGGAGGGCGCCCACGAACGGGCCGATGAACGAGCCGATGCGGAAGGTCCCGCCGAGGGTCGACAGGGCGCGGGCGCGGAAGCCGATCGCGACGGCCTCGGAGAGGTAGGCGTGGCGGGCCAGGCCGAACACGGCCGAGGAGAGGCCCATGGCGAACACCGCGGCGGCGAGCACCGCGAGCGCGTCGGTGCGGGAGGCGACCAGGAGGGCGGCCGCCTCGACGATGCAGGCGGCGAGGAGCACGCGCTTCTCGCCGAAGCGCTGGGCCAGGGCCCCGGCGGGGAGGTCGCCGCAGAGCTGGCCGAAGCCGATGAGGCCGACGACGATCGCGGCCTGGGTGACGGTGGCGCCGAGGTCGAGCGCGGAGAGGGCGATGAGCGGGACGACCGCGCCCATGCCGATGGAGATCAGGACGGTGGGGCCGTAGATGGGGAGGGCGAGCCTGCGCAGCCGGATCGAAGGGGGCGGGTCCGATGCGGCGTTGTGGGGCACGACCGCGAACGTACCAAGGAGTGGCGATGAGCGCTCACATCGCGGGAGCCGGTTGTGACCGATTCGACCGGCCGACCGGTCAGTGGGGGAGGAGCGAGGCGCGCGGCGGCGAGTGTGGAGCCGGGGCCGGGCGTGTCACGGCGGTTCGCGGCAAATCGGGCCTCGCGAGGCGCCCCCGACTTCGATGGTGCTGGGTCGGTACGACGGTTTCAGCGGCCGGGTGCGCGGCGCTGCCGCGAGCTGCGCCAGTGGGGTTGGGAGTGTCGCGGCGGTTCCCGGGCAAAACGGGCGCGGCGAGGCGCCCCCGGCTTCGATGGTGCCTTGCGGGTACGACGATTCAGCTGAGCTGAGCTGAGCTGAGCTGAGCTGAGCTGAGCTGAGCTGCGGTGCAGTGCGGTGAGGCAGTGCGGCCAAGGCGGGTGCGCGGCGGCGGCTCGGAGCTCCGAACCGGTCCGCCGCCGCGCGGGATTTAAGCCGCTGTGCAGGTCACCGTCGGTTCGACGCTGCTCCCGCTGGCCACGAAGCCCCAGGCGTTCCTGGTCTGGCCCGAGTTCAGCGAGCCGTTCCAGCCCACGTCGCCGGCCGTCACCGACGCCCCCGAACTCGTCACCGACGCGTTCCATGAACTGCTGATCCGCTGGCCTCCCGGCCACGTCCACGTCACGGTCCAGCCGCCGATCGCGCTGCCCCCGGCCGTCACATGGACGTTGCCCTGCCAGCCCGAGCCCCACTCGTTCACGACCTCGACCCTCGCGGTGCAGCCGTCGCCGCTCGGCGGCGGCGTGGTCTCCTCCGGCGGCGTGGTCTCCTTCGGGTCGGTGGTCTCCTCGTCCGGCGGCGTGGTCGTCTCCTCCGGGTCGCCCTGGCCGAGCGTCGGCGTCGTCCAGTTGCGCCACTGCGACAGGTTCGCCGACTTGCTCGAGTGCATGTTGATCACGCCGGGCGGGTTGCCGCTGCCCTTGAGGAACGTGCTGATGCTCTGCTGGAGCGGCGTCCGCCACTCGCTGCGGGTCGCGCAGTGCGTCCCGTCGGACACGTTCGAGTGGTACGAGATGTTGTCCTCGGCCCCGAGCGCCTTGTAGACCTCCGCGCCGCCGAGCGCCGCCACGGCCCCCGAGCGCGCGCCGAGCCACTCGACGTGCGGGTTCTCCATGATGAACAGGCCGCGCGGCGCGACCATCCCGACCATCTCGTGGGTGTCCACCGGCAGCCCGTTCGGGTTCGAGGTGTACGCGTTGAACGCGTCGCCCAGCCACGGCTGCTCACCGTAGGCGCTGCTCAGCGGCTGCGAACCGCCCTCCTGCGCGATGGAGCGCATGGCCGGGGCGCCGCCGGTGCCCGACTCGATCGGCATCGTCAGATCGATGCGCTGGTCGAACGCGCCGGCCACGAACGCGCCCTTGCCGTACCGGGAGCACCCGGTCACGCCGGTGCTGGTGTTGAGCACCGACCCGCCCGACTGCTCGATGACGTCGATGATCCTGCTGACGCCCCAGGCCTGGGCCATGAGGATGCCGGTGCTGCTCGACGCGCCGTACAGGGTGTAGAACGCGCCCTGCTTGTTGTTCCGCGAGGTGCCCTCCGCGCCGACCGAGCCCGGGTCGAAGTTGACCACCGCGGCGCCCGAGGACAGGATCGTGTTCGTGTCGGCGCCGAAGCCGCCGTAGACGATCACCGCCGGGAACGGGCCCGAGCCGCCGGGCAGCTGGACCGTGGCCGAGAAGCTGGCGCTGCGGCCGCCCTCCGAGACGTTCACGGTGATCCGCGACGAGGTGACCGTGCCGGTGACGCTGTCGGGCGCCTCCGGCTTGTCGCCGTAGATGGTCCGCTCGGCCAGCTCCTTGATCTCCGAGCGGCGGCACTCCCACTGCTCCCGGGTGGTGACGCGGCTGCCGTCGATCTTCGTGAACGGGTCGGGGAGCAGTGAGCTCGAGGCCCAGCTCCCGGGGACGGTGACGTCGCAGTCGGCGCCGTCCCACTCGGAGGAGGCCTGGACCTGCGCCTCGGCGCTGTGGATGCGGGGTGCCAGCGCCAGCGCCGCGGCGACGGCCACTGACGCGAGCGCGACCAGTGCGAACCGCAGGCGGCGGCGGTGCCGGGAGCGCCCCGGAGCGGGTCCGGGCGCGATCGATGATGCCATGACGGAATCCTTCTGTGGTGGGGCGGAGGTCCATCGTCGACGGTGTGGGGCGGCACGGGGATCGGTGCCGACATCGCGCGGAGACCACTCATGCCGAAACTTTCAATGAAACTTCCGTGAGGGTGACCAAAGCTTATATCGAAAGTTTTCGATACACAACGCTTTGTCGACAGTTTTCGATGGCGTTTGCCAAGACCTCCGCGCGGGCGCCGCCGCCGCGCCGAAACCGCCGCCGCGCCGCCGAGGACTTCGCGTACCACACCGCCTCCGGGCCCCGCGAGATACGATCGTCACCCCGCGCGGCCCGGCCCGCGCGGACGGCAGGCCGCCCCCGGGCGGCGATCGGGCGAGCGGCCCCGCGGCCGCGCACAGGGCGGAGACGGCATTGCTGCACAAGGACATCCCGATCGGCACCGGCGCGACCGGGACGCGCACCGAGACCGACGCCATCGGCGCGATCGACGTCCCCGCCGAGCACTACTGGGGCGCCCAGACCCAGCGCTCCCTCGTCCACTTCGACATCGGCGACGACCTCATGCCCCGGCCCCTCCACCACGCCTACGGCCTCGTCAAGAAGGCCGCCGCGCTCGTCAACGGCGAGGCCGGGCGCCTCGACCCCGACCTGGCCGCCGCCGTCGCCCAGGCCGCCGACGAGGTCGCCTCGGGCGCCCTCGACGCCGAGTTCCCCCTCCACGTCTGGCAGTCCGGCTCGGGCACCCAGTCCAACATGAACGTCAACGAGGTCATCGCCAACCGCGCCAGCCAGCTCCTCGGCGGCGGGCTCGGCGCCGACCGCCTCGTCCACCCCAACGACCACGTCAACCTCGGCCAGTCCACCAACGACACCTTCCCCACCGCCATGCACGTCGCCACCCTCCGGGCCGTCCGCGGGCACACCATCCCGCAGGTCGAGGCCCTCGCCGACACCATCGGCCGCAAGGCCCGCGAATGGGCCGAGGTGGTCAAGATCGGCCGCACCCACCTCCAGGACGCCACCCCGCTCACCGTCGGCCAGGAGTGGTCCGGCTGGGAGGTCCAGCTCCGCGACGCCCTCGCGCGCCTCGACGAGTCCCTCGAGGCCGTCGGCGCGCTCGCGGTGGGCGGCACCGCCGTCGGCACCGGCATCAACGCCCCCGACGGGTTCGGCGACGCCGTCGCCCTCAAGCTCACCGAGCTCACCGGCCTGGCCCTGGTCAGCGCCCCCAACAAGTTCGCCGCCCTCGGCTCGCTCGACGGCATGGTCGCCGCCAGCGCCGGCCTGCGCGGCGTCGCGGTCGCGCTCATGAAGGCCGCCAACGACATGCGCTGGCTGGCCTCGGGTCCGCGCGCGGGCTTCCACGAGCTCCGCCTGCCCGAGAACGAGCCCGGCTCCTCGATCATGCCCGGCAAGGTCAACCCGACCCAGCAGGAGGCGACCGTGATGGTCTGCCTCCAGGTCATCGGCGAGGACGCGATCGTCGCCAACGCCGGCTCCCAGGGCACCTTCCAGCTCAACACCATGCGGCCCGTCGTCATCGCCAACGTGCTCCACTCGGCCCGCCTCCTCGGCGACGCCGCCGCGCACCTGCGCGTCCACAGCGTCGAGGGCACCGAACTCGACCGCGACCGCATCGCCTCCCATGTGGACCGCTCGCTCATGCTCGTGACCGCGCTCAGCCCGCACATCGGCTACGACCGGGCCGCCGCCATCGCCCACAAGGCCGACCACGAGGGCACCACCCTCCGGGAGGCCGCGACCGCCCTCGGCGTCGAGGCCGCCGACTTCGACCGGATCGTCGACCCCGCGGCCATGGTCGGCGACCCCCGGCGCGATCTGGGGCTCTGACCGCGCCCCCGAACGCCCTTGATCAGGTCCGGGCTTACGGACCGGCCTTTTTGGGTAGCGTGAACCCATGATCGCGATCGACCTCGACGGCAGGACCGCACTCGTCACCGGCTCGACCCAGGGGATCGGCGCCGCGATCGCCGAGAAGCTCGCGCTCGCGGGCGCCAGGGTCGGCGTCAACGGCCGCAGCCCCGACAAGGTCGCGGCGGCCGTCGAGCGGTTCACCATAGAGACCGGCGTCGACCGGTTCTTCCCCGCCCCGGCCGACCTCGCCACCGAAGAGGGCGAGGCGGCGCTCGCCGAGGACCTGCCCGCCGTCGACATCCTCGTCAACAACCTCGGGATCTTCGGCGCGCAGCGCGCCCTGGACATCACCGACGACGAGTGGCGCCGGTACTGGGAGGTCAACGTCCTCTCCGCGGTGCGCCTCATCCGCCGGTACCTGCCGGGCATGTCCCAGCGCGGCTGGGGCCGGGTCCTCAACATCGCCAGCGACTCGGCGATCGTGATCCCCGAGGAGATGATCCACTACGGCACCAGCAAGACCGCGCTCCTGGCGGTCTCGCGCGGCTTCGCCAAGCAGGCGGCGGGCACCGGCGTCACCGTCAACTCGGTGATCGCCGGGCCGACCCACACCGGCGGCGTCGAGGAGTTCGTCTACCAGCTCGTCGACCGCTACCTGCCGTGGGACGAGGCGCAGCGCGAGTTCATGCGCGAGCACCGCCCGCAGTCGCTGCTGCACCGCCTCATCGAACCCGAGGAGATCGCGAACCTCGTGGCCTACCTCAGCTCGCCGCTGGCCTCGGCCACCACGGGCGCGGCCGTCCGCGTCGACGGCGGCTACGTCGACTCGATCGTGCCCTGACGACCGAGGAGGCCCCATGCCCGCCGACGCGACGAGCGCCGACCCCGGCGACCCGCGCGCCGCCGAAGGCGCGCCGCCGCACGGCCACCGCGCGGTCTCCCCCCTCGAACTGTTCTACGACCTCGTGTTCGTCCTGGCGATGTCCCAGCTCACCGCCCACCTGTCCGCCCACCTGAGCTGGCGCGGCGCCGCCGAGACCCTGGTGCTCACGGTCGCGGTGTGCGGCGTGTGGGCGTTCACCAGCTTCGAGGTGTCCCTGCTCGACATCCAGGCCTCCTGGACCCGCCTCATCGCGGTCGGCGCGATGGGGGTCGGCCTGTTCATGAACTCCGCGATCGGCGGCGCCTTCGACCACGGCGCCTGGCTGTTCGTCGCCACCCTGCTGGTCGCCCTCGCCGCACCCGCCGCCATCGCCGCCCTGAAGGCCCCCTCGGTGCGGATGCGCCGGCACTTCGCGCGGCAGCTGACCTGGCTCGCCTTCAGCGGACCGCTGTGGCTGACCGGCGCGGCCGTCGCCCCGGAGGCGCAGCTGTGGCTGTGGGCCGCCGCGGCGATGATCGACCTCGTCGGCGCCTGGACCGCCCACCCGCTCCCGGGCCGCGCCCTGGACTCCGAACGGCTCCCGTTCGACGCCGAGCACTTCATCGAGCGCCTGCGGCTGTTCCTGATCATCCTCCTGGGCGAGACCGTCCTCTCCCTGGGCGAGACGATCGCCCACCAGCCGAACGAGCCCCTCATCCTCACCGCCGCGCTCGGGACCTTCATCGCCCTGGTCGGCCTCTGGTTCACCTACTTCGGGCGCGGCGAGCGCATCGCGGTCGGCAACGCCGCCGAGACCGACGACCCCATCCGGGCCGTCCGCCTCGGCATCGACATGACCTACCTCTTCCTCGCCGGGCTCGTCGCCTTCGCCGCCGGCAGCGAGCTGCTCATCGAGCACGCCGCCGACCCCCGCTCCGGGGTCGCGGGCGTGCTGCTCATGGGCGGCCCGGCCCTGTACCTGCTCGCGCAGGCGGTCTACTTCCGGCTCGCCGTCGGCACCGACTGGCGCGCGAGGGCCGTCGGCGGGCTCGCCCTCGCCGCGGCCGCCGCCGCCGCGCCCTGGCTGCCCCCGCTCGCCGCGATCGGCCTGCTCGTGCTCATCACGACGGTCCTGGCGGTGCGGCTGACGGGCGAGCGCAACTGGCGCCCCGAGGTCAGCCGCCGCATCTGACCGGGCGAGGGACCGGCGGCCCGTCAGCGGTTCCGGTACGCCGAAGGGGTCATGCCGTGCTGGCGCGTGAACTGGCGCGAGAAGTACATCGGGTCCTCGTAGCCGGTCCGGCGCGCCACCGCCGCCACCGGCATCGCCGTCCCGTCCAGCAGCTCCCGGGCCCGCGCCATCCGCAACTGCACCTGGAACTGGAGCGGCGAGACCCCCAGCCGCTCCCGGAACAGGGCGCTGAGCTGGGACGCGCTCAGCCCGCACATCGCCGCGAGCGCGCCCACCGCCGTGCGCCGCGGCGCGGTCGCCCGCAGGTGCTCCACCGCCCGCTCCAGCGGGCTCAGGCTCGGGCCGGGCCCGCGGCGCCCGGTCGCGATCACCTGCGCCAGCGCGTGCCAGGCCGCGCCCGCCGCCCGCGTGAAGCCCGACACGGTCAGCCCCGCGTCGAGCCCGTCGATGACCTGCGAGATGAGGCTCGCCACCGGCGCGGGATCGCGCAGGTGCGTCACCGGCCCGCCCGCCGCGTCGAGCGCGGCCCGGGCCAGCTCGTCCGCGTCCGCGCCCGTGAAGTGGAACCACCACACGGTCCACGGGTCCTCCTGGGACGCGCCGTACGCGTGGGGCCGCTCCGCCGGGAGCAGGACCGCCCCGCCCCGCCCCACCGCGGTGCGCGCGCCGTCCACCCGGCACCACCCGGCCCCGTCGGTGCACACCAGCAGCACGTGCTCGCGCGCCCCGCGCGGCCTGGAGCGCCCGTGCCGCGCCGCGTGCGGGAAGCACCCGGCGTCGGTGACCAGCAGCTTCCCCGCGACCGGGTGCCGCAGGGCCTTGGCCGCGGCGTCCCGGGGCACCACCAGCATCCGCTGCCCGGCGAAGCCGTCGGGTATCGCCCCCGCCTCGGGCTCGGTCGTCGTTTCGTCCATGTCCTCCATTGAAACGACCATCGACAGACGACGTCAAGCCGCCGTACGGTCAGGGTCATGTCCAGTGATGAGTCGAGGATCGTCCTACCGCCGGTGCCTGACGCGCTCGCCGACCGGCCCGTGCGGGCCTGGCGCGAGCCGGTTTCGATCGACACCTACGAGCCCGCCGCCCCCGACCGCTACCCCGCCTACCTGGACCAGCGCGTCTACCAGGGCTCCTCCGGCGCGGTCTACCCGCTGCCGTTCATCGACGCGGTCGCCCGCGAGAAGGCCCCGCGGGAGTGGGACGCGCTGCACCTGGACAACGAGTACGTGCGGCTCATGATCCTCCCCGAACTCGGCGGAAGAATCCACATCGGACTCGACAAGACGCGCGGGTACGACTTCTTCTACCGCAACGACGTCATCAAGCCCGCCCTCGTGGGCCTCGCCGGCCCCTGGGTCTCCGGCGGCGTCGAGTTCAACTGGCCCCAGCACCACCGGCCCGCCACCCACCTGCCGACCGAGACCGCGATCGAGGCGGAGGCGGACGGCGCCGTCACCGCCTGGTGCTCCGACCACGACCCGTTCGCCCGCATGCAGGGCATGCACGGCATCCGCCTGCGCCCCGGCAGCGCCCTCGTCGAGCTGCGCGGCCACCTCGTCAACCGCACCGACGAGGTCCAGACCTTCCTGTGGTGGGCCAACGTCGCCGCGAAGGCGGGGGAGGACTACCAGTCGTTCTTCCCCACCGACGTGCGCGCCGTCGCCGACCACGCCAAGCGCGCCACCACGACCTTCCCCGCGGCGCAGGGCCGCTACTACGGCGTCGACTACCCCGCCCGCCGCAGCGCCGAGACCCCCGACGGCGACCGCCTCGACTGGTACCGCAACATCCCCGTCCCCACCTCGTACATGTGCCTGGGCACCGAAGACGACTTCTTCGGCGGCTACGACCACGGCGCCGGGGCCGGGTTCGTCCACTGGGCCGACCACCGCACCGCCCCCGGCAAGAAGCAGTGGACCTGGGGCAACGCCCCCTTCGGCTGGGCCTGGGACGCCCACCTCACCGACTCCGGCGGGCCCTATGTGGAGCTCATGGCCGGGGTCTTCACCGACAACCAGCCCGACTTCGCGTTCCTCAGACCCGGCGAGACCAGGACCTTCTCCCAGTACTGGTACCCGATCCAGGACACCGGCCCCGTCCACCAGGCCACCCGCGACGCCGCCGTGCGCCTCGACGTCGAGGCCGCCGGAGGCCGGACGCGCGCCCGGATCGCCGCCGCGGTCACGGCCCCCCGCCCCGGCGCGAGGATCCGGCTCCGCTCAGGCGACCGGATCCTCTACGACGCCGCAGCCGACCTCGAGCCCGGCGCCCCGCACGTCCGCGAGGTCGACCTCGACGGCGACCGAGCCCCCGCGCCGACCGAGCTCGAACTCCTGGTCGAGCACGACGGCCGGACGCTGGTGTCCTGGAGGCCGCGCCCCGAACCCGCCCCGGCGACCGCCGAGTCCGCGACCGAGCCCCCGGCGCCCGCCGACATCGACTCGGTCGACGAGCTCTACCTCACCGGCCTCCACCTCGCCCAGTACCGGCACGCCACCCGCTCGCCCGAGCCGTACTGGGAGGAGGCCCTGCGCCGCGACCCCGGCGACGCCCGCTGCCGCACCGCGCTCGCGGCCCGGCTCATGCGCGCGGGCCGCCTCGACGAGGCCGAACGCCACTTGAACGCCGCCGTCGCCCGCCTGACCCGCCGCAACCCCAACCCGCGCGACGGCGAGGCCCACTACCGGCTCGGCCTCGTCCTCGCCCGGCTCGGCCGCGCCGCGGAGGCCAAGGCCGCCCTCGGCACCGCGTCCTGGGACGCCGCCTGGACCGACGCCGCCGCCGTCGCCACCGCCAAAATCGACCTCGCCGCCGGACGCGACGACGACGCGGCCGCCGCACTCGACGCGCTCCTGGACCGCAGCCCGCGCCACACGCAGGCCCGCAACCTCCGCACCGTGGCCGCGCTCCGCGGCGGCGACCGGGACCTCGCGGCCGCGATCGTCCGAGGAACCCTGCGCGACAACCCCCTCGACGCCTGGGCCCGCGACCTCGCCACCCGGATCCGCGGCGGCGCGCCCGCGGCGCCCGGGTCCGACACGGCCTCCGAGGACCGCCCGGGCCGCGCCGCCGAACCCACGACCGACCCGACGATCGCGCTCGACGTGGCCCTCGAGTACCGCGCGATCCGCGAGGACGGGGCCGCGCTCGACCGCTTCGACGCCGCCGCCCGCCTCGCCCCCGCGCCCGGCCAGGTCAACGTCGCCCCGCTCGCGTGGCTCCACCGCGCCGACCTCGAGTTCGAGCGAAGCGACGATGCCGCGCTCCCGCCGGCTTCCGGCCAGGTCGACGCCGCCCCGCCCGACCGCGCCGACGGCGACCTGCGCCGCGCCGCCGAGACCGCCGCCGAGGCGGCGCTGCGGCGCCTCCGCGAACTGGACCGCACCTGGTGCTTCCCCTCGGCCGCCGACAACGACGCCCTCGCGCGGCTCCGCGCGCGGCGGCCCGAGGACCCCGTCCTCGCCGGCCTCGCCGGGCACTGGCTCTACGCCGCGGGCCGCCGCGACGAGGCGATCGCGGCCTGGACCGCCGCCGCGGCCACCGGCGACCCGGTGGTGCTGCGCAACCTCGGCGTCGCCGCCCACAACGTCCAAGGCGACCCCGAGGCCGCCGCCTCCTGGTACGAACGCGCCCGCGAGGCCGCGCCCGACGACGCCCGGCTCCTGTACGAGGCCGACCAGCTCGACGGCCGCCGCGGCGTCGCCCCCGCCGCCCGCCTCGCCGTCCTCGAAGACCGGCGCGACCTGGTCGAGACCCGCGACGACCTCGCCGTCCAGTTCGCCGAACTCCTCACCGCCGCAGGAAGACCCGGCGACGCGCTCGACCTCCTCGGCTCCCGCGCCTTCCAACCCTGGGAAGGCGGCGAAGGCCGCGTCCTCGCGGCCTGGGAGGACGCCCACCTCGCCCTGTCCCGCCGGGCCCTCGCCGACGGCGACCCGAAACGCGCGGTCGACCACGCGGCGGCCGCGCTCGCGCCCGTGCCGAGCCTCGGCGAGGCCCGGCACCTCCTCGCCAACACCGCCGACCTGCATCTGGCGCTCGGCGACGCCCTCGCCGCCGCGGGCGACGAGGAACGGGCCCGCACCGCCTGGGCGACCGCCGCCGCGCAGCAGGGCGACTTCCAGTCCATGGAGGTCCGCGCCCACTCCGAGCACACCGCCGCCGCCGTCACCGCGCTGCGCCGCCTCGGCGAACACGAAGCGGCGCAGGCGCTCCGCGACGGCCTCGCCCGCTACATCGACGAACAGGCCGGGGCCCGCGCCCGCGTCGACTACTTCGCGACCTCCCTGCCGACGATGCTCCTGTTCACCGCCGACGTGCAGGCCGCCCACGACACGCGCGTCCTGGTCCTCAGGGCCCAGCTCGCGCTCCTGGACGGCGATCATGGACAGGCCGCCGAACTCGCCCGGAGCGCCCTCGACCGCGACCCGCTCAACAGCGCCGCGAAGGCGGGCCTCACGGCAGCGAACGCCATGGGCGCAGACGCCGCGGCAGCCCGCACCGGGAAGGCGGTCACCGATTGACCTCCTTCCATGAGCCGGACCGTTCGCGAAGGAGCGACATGAACCACCGACCGCCGGGCCCTCGCGGACCGCGCGCCCTCGACCGGGCGCCGCACTCGGCCCGCTCGTCAATCCTGCGAACACCGCGGCCGCGGCAGCGGGTGCCCTGAAGCCGACCGGCCCTCGTCCACGAACCGAACCATCCTCAAAGGAGAGCGATGAACGACCCGAACCCCGCCCCTCGCGAACTGCGGGCCACCGCCCCGCCGGGCCCGCGGCGCGGCCACCTGCCGTTCGGCGAACCCGAAGGCGCCCCCGACCGCATCGAGGTCACCTCCCGCCGCATCGAGCGGGCCGGCCGCCCCTGGTTCCCGATCACCGGCGAGATCCACTACTCCCGGACCCCGCGCGAGCGCTGGAACGAGATCCTCGGGCACGCCCGCGCCGGCGGCCTCGACTCCGTCGCCACCTACGTGTTCTGGCGCGCCCACGAACCCGAGCCCGGCCGCTTCGACTGGACCGGCGACCTCGACCTGCGCGCCTTCACCGAACTCGCCGCCGCGCACGGCCTCGACGTCGTCGTCCGCCTCGGCCCCTGGGCCCACGGCGAGGCCCGCTACGGCGGCTTCCCCGACTGGCTCATGGAACGCGACCTCAAGACCCGCACCGACGACCCCGACTACCTCGCCCTCGTGCGCCCCCTCTACGCCGAGACGATCGCGCAGCTCAAGGGCCTCACCCACGCCGAAGGCGGCCCGGTCGTCGCCGCCCAGGTCGACAACGAGCTCTACGACCAGCCCGGCCACCTCGCCACCCTCCGCGCCCTCGCCGAGGAACTCGGCCTGCGCGTCCCGATCTGGACCGCCACCGGCTGGGGCGGCGCCCAGGTCCCCGACACCCTCCTGCCGGTCTACAGCGCCTACTCAGAGGGCTTCTGGGAGGACGAGACGACCGAGTGGGCCGCGTTCGCGCCCTTCCACTACCGCTACTCGGAGGTCCGCGACGACCTCACCGTCGGCGCCGACCTCCGCGAAGCCCTCGACGGCGTCACCGCCGCCCCGGCCGGTGTCGCCGCCGGCGACCCCGCCACCCCCTTCGCCACCTGCGACCCCGCCACCCCCTTCGCCACCTGCGACCCTGCCACTCCTTTCGCCACCTGCGAACTCGGCGGCGGCATGCACGTCGCCTACCACCGCCGCCCCCTCGTCTCCGGCGAGGACGTCGCCGCCCTGGCCCTCGCCAAGATCGGCAGCGGCTCGGCCTGGCAGGGCTACTACATGTACGCGGGCGGCACCCAGCGCACCGGACCCCAAGGGCCCGAACAGGAGTCGCAGGACACCGGCTATCCCAACGACGTCCCGGCCCTGTCCTACGACTTCCACGCGCCGATCGGCGAGCACGGCCAGATCCGCCCGCACCACCACTACCTGCGGCGCCAGCACCTGTGGCTGCGCGAGGACGGGCACCGCATCGCCGCCATGGCCGCCGAGGTCGGCGGCGGGAGCGAGGACCCCGAGGAGCTGCGCTGGGCCGTCCGCTCCGACGGGACGAGCGGCTACCTGTTCCTCACCACCTACCAGCCGCCCAAGCGGCCCCTGGCGCCCCAGCGGGGCGTCCAGTTCACCGTCCACTTCGATGAGACGAGCGTGACCGTCCCGAGCGCGCCGGTCGACGTCCCCGCCGGGCACTCCCTCGCCTGGCCCCTGCGCTACCCGCTCACGCCGGACCTGACCCTCCGCAGCGCCACCGCGCAGCTCCTCACCCGCATCGCCACCGGCGGCGGCACCGGCACCGGTGACCTCGTGGTCCTGGCCGCGACCGACGGCGTCCCGGTCGAGATCGTGATCGACGGCCTTCCCGAAGGCCACCCCTTCAGGGACGGCGCAGGCGAGCACTCGCCCGAGGGCGCGCCGAGCGGGCACGCGCCCGACCGCGCTCCAGGCGAGCGTGCGCCCGGCCGCGTCACCACCGCGGACCTCCCCGCCCCGCCCGGCCCCGACTGCCTCATCGAGCTGCCCGGCGTCCGCCTCCTCGTCCTCGACGACGCGAGCGCGAACCGCCTCTACCGGCTCGACCTCGCCGGACGCGAACGCCTCGTCCTCGCCGACGCGCCCGTCTACGCCGAGCACGGCGACCTCGTCGTCCACCCCGAGGCCGAACGCGTCACCGTCGCGGTCCTGCCCGCGCCTCCCGCCTTCACCGCCGACGGCGCCGACCTCGACCCGCCCCGCGACGAAGGGCCCTGGCGCACCTGGACCCTCACCGCCCACGACACCGGGCCGATCCCGCTGCCCACCGGCCTCAGACCCGCCGCCGGGCCCGCGCCCGAGCCCCGCCGCGGCGGCCCCATGGACCGACTCAGCGCCCCCGACGACTACAGCGCCGCCGCGGACGTCCGCCTCGACGTCCCCGACTTCACCGGCGCCGACCGCGCGCTCCTGCGCCTCACGTGGACCGGCGACACCGGCCGCGCCTTCATCGGGGACCGCCTCGTGTCCGACCACTTCTGGCACGGCCGGGACTGGGACATCGACCTCACCCCGCACCCGCAGGCCGTCGAGCACGGCGTCCGGCTCCGACTGCTGCCGTGGCGGCGCGCCACGGGAGTATGGGTCGACCCGTCCGTCCGCGGCGTCCCCGACGGCGTCACCCTCGACGCCGCCGTGCTCGTCCGCGTCGGCAAGGTCCGGCTCCACGCCGAGGAGGACCCGTCATGACCCTCAACCGCAGAGGCCTGCTCGCCGGCGCCACTGGAATCGGTGCCGCCGGGATCGGCGCGCTCGCCGCGTGCTCCTCGCCCACCCAGGGGGACCCCCTCCGGTCCGGCCAGGCCGACCTGACACTGTGGACGCACGATCCGGGCTACGCGACGTTCTTCACCGACGCCGCCGCCGACGCCGGACTCGTCGGCGACAGCGCCTGGACCTACTCGGTCGAGGTCACCTCCATCGCGCCGCCGGACATCATCTCGCGCCTGATCAACCAGGCCGTCGCCCAGCGGCCCCTGCCGAGCATGGCCGGGCTCGAACTCGGCCAGTTCCCGCGCATGATGCGCGAGGGCATCGCCGAGAACCTGCTCGTCGACCTCTCGCCCCTCACCGACCCCCTCGGCGACGGGCTGCTCAAGACCCAGCCCTACACCGTCGACGGCGGCGTCTACGCCCTCGAATCGGACAACTCGGTCTCGGTCATGTACTACCGCGCCGACGAGTTCGAGCGGCTCGGCATCCCCGAGGACGTCGCCACCTGGGAGGAGCTGCTCGACATCGGCGCGCAGGTCGCCGCCGACACCGGCCAGGCCGTCGGCATGGTCTCCGACGGCGACAACACCGCCATCGTCCAGGGCTACATGCAGGCGCTGTTCCAGCGCGGCGGCGGCCTCTACGACGCCGACGGCGAGCTCATCGTCCTCTCCGAGGAGAACGTCGAGGTCCTCGAGCTCATGGCCGAAGGCGTCCGCAGCGGCGCGCTCCTGTCCCTCGCCGACCCCTACGGCAGCGCCACCGGCGCCGCCCTCAAGGAGAGCCGGCTCATCGCCACCGTCATGCCCAACTGGTACAAGGTCTACGGCCTCGAGGCCAACGTCCCCGACCAGGCCGGGCTCTGGCGCGCCCGCACCATCCCGCGCTACGCGGGCGGCGGCGGCATCGCCTCCACCCTCGGCGGCACCGCGTTCGGCGTCGTCAAGGACCAGGTCCTCACCGACGCCGCCGTGGACTTCCTCCAGCGCTGCTACCTCACCCCCGAAGGCCAGCTGGCCCGCTACGCCGCGGGCGCCTACCTGCCGACCCTCGCCGACCTCTACGACACCCCCGAGTTCCAGAACCTCACCGACCCCTACCTCGGCGACCAGCGCATCTTCGAGGTCTACGGCGCCGCCGTCGCCGAAATGCCCGCCTTCTACCAGGCCGCGGACCTCGCCGTGCTCCGCGACAGCCTCGGCGGGCCCGTCCTGCGCGCCCTCAAGGGCGAGATCGGCGCCGAGGACGCGCTCCGCGAAGGCGTCGACGCCTACGAAAGGCAGGTGTCCGAATGACCGCCACCGCCGCCGCGCGGTCCGACCGCGCGCAGAACCGACAGAGGCGATGGGCCCCTTACCTGTTCATCTCCCCGTTCTTCATCCTGTTCACCTGCTTCATGGTCGTGCCCATCGGCGCGGGCGTCTACCTGAGCCTCACGCGGTGGGCCGGGCTCGGCTCGCCCGAGTTCATCGGCCTGGACAACTACACCCGGCTCCTGGGCGACCAGAGCTTCGGCGCGTCCCTGGGGAACACCGCGTTCTACACCGCGTTCGCGCTCCTCGTCGTCCTGCCCGCCTCGCTCCTGATCGCCCAGGCGCTCGACGCCCGCGGCCTCAAGCTCCGCGACCTGTTCCGGCTCGTCTACTTCCTGCCGGTCGTCCTGTCGCCCATCATCATCGCCCTCATCTTCGGGCTGATCTTCGACGGCGAGTACGGCCTCGTCAACGCGGTCATGGAGGCGCTGTTCGGCTTCGGCGGCGTCTCATGGCTCACCGACCCGTGGTGGGCCCGGGTCGTCGTGGTGGTCCTGGTGCTGTGGCGCTGGACCGGCTACCTGACGATCTTCTTCCTCGCCGGGATGCAGGCCGTCCCGCGCGAACTCCACGAGGCCGCCGAGGTCGACGGGGCCGGACCGGTGCGCCGGTTCTTCTCCGTCACGCTGCCGCAGCTCAGACCGGTCACCGCGTTCATCGCCGTGACCATGCTCGTCAACACCGCGCAGATCTTCGAGGAGCCGTTCCTGCTCACCCAGGGCGGACCCGGCGAGTCGACCCTGTCGGTGTCGATGTTCGTCTACCGGGCCGCGTTCCAACGCCAGGAGCTCGGCTACGCCGCCGCCGCGGGCGTGGTCATGTTCGTCATCGTCTTCGCGCTCGGACGCCTCGCCTCCAGCGCCTTCGGCGTGGGGAGGACCCGATGAACGCCACCGCCGCCCGCACGCCCCGCCGCCGCCGGGTCCGCCCGGCCCGCGCCGGCCTCTACGCGACGCTCGTCCTGCTCGCGCTCGTCTACCTCGCGCCGCTGGCCTGGGCCGTCTCCTCCTCCTTCAAGGAGCGCAGCGAGATCTTCGCGTTCCCGCCGAAGCTCTGGCCCGACCCGGCCACGCTCTTCAACTACGCGACGCTCCTGGCCGAGCAGCCGTTCTGGCGGTGGATGCTCATGAGCACCTCCGTCGCGCTCATCAGCACGGTCGCCACCGTGCTCCTGTGCTCGCTCGCCGGGTTCGGCTTCGCCAAGTACGAGTTCAAGGGCAAGCGGCTGCTGTTCGACGTCATGTTCTCCTCGCTGGCGATCCCCTTCGCCGTCATCGTCGTCCCGCTGTTCGTCCTGGTCGCCAAGCTCGGCCTCTCCCACCCGCTGTTCGCCCTGGTCGTCCCGTGGGTCGCGCCCGCGTTCGGGATCTTCATGATGCGCCAGTACACCGAGCAGTCCATTCCCGACGAGATCCTCGACGCCGCCCGCATCGACGGCTGCTCGGAACTGCGGACCTTCCGGTCCGTGGTCCTGCCGCTGCTGCGGCCCGCGCTCGGCGCGCTCGCCGTGTGGAGCTTCCTGAACACCTACAACACCCTGCTGTGGCCCCTGGTCGTGGTCTCCGAACCCGAGTACTACACCGTCCCGCTGGGACTCCAGGCGCTCTTCGGCGCCGAAGGCCGCCAGTACAACCTGGTCCTGGCCGGGGCCGTCCTCGCGGCGATCCCCGCCATCGCCGTGTTCGTCCTGCTGCGCAAGCAGCTCATCTCCGGACTCACCGCAGGGGCGGTGAAGTCATGACCGAACCGCAAGGAGACGCACCCGTGACACCTGACCACCTGCCGGACCGCCTCGCGATCACGCTCTGGGACTTCTCCTGGTACGCGCGCACCGGCCCCGGCGAGCCCTTCGAGGACCTCGACGCCGCGTTCGCCCGCGCCGTGGACCTCGGCTACAACGCGGTCCGCATCTGCGCCATGCCGTTCCTGCTGTTCCGCTCCGGCCTGGACACGACCGCGCTGCGGCTGGAGGCGCTCGGCCCCGGGTACGCCGAGCGGGTGCGCTGGTACGACGTCGAGCAGCCCACGGTGATCGACGCGAAGGCCCACCTCCTGGAGTTCTTCCGGGCCGCCGACCGGCACGGCGTGTCGGTCATCGCGTCCTCCTGGGAGTACCAGCAGAGCCCGTCGCTCGCGGCGGAGAGCGGCTGGTACGAGGCGCTGCACGCGGTCGACCCCGAGAAGCGCCTGAGCGTGCTCGCCGAAGCCCAGGCCGACCTCGTGGACCTCCTCGCCGAGCACGGGCTCGCGCACACCATCGCGCTGGTCGAACTCCACAACGAGGTCCAGCTCGGGTACCTCGCCGAAGGGCTGCCGGGCCGCGAGGACCCCGTGGTCGAGATGCGCGACCGGCTCGAGGCGGGCATCGCGGCGTTCCAGGCGCGGCACCCGGAGGTGCGGTGCGCCCCGAACTACGCGGGGGTCCCGATCGCCGCGCTGCGCGGACTGCCGCGCAACGCGACCGCGCTCGTGTTCCACCCGTACGTCTACGGGGTCCTGGACGAGCTGGTGCGGGAGTTCGCGCTGCGCGAGGACCCGGCGCTCTTCCCGCAGGAGCGGGCCGACGCCGAGCTGCTCCGGCCGGGCGCGCCGCGCCTGGCCGAATGGGAGGCGGCGCCGGAGCCGGAGTGGAAGCGGCGCGCCACGATCATGAAGCGCACCGAGGTCTACGTCCACGACTGGTGCGACCCGGACCGGTTCGACCGCTGGCTGTACGAGCGCTACGGGAAGCACCGCGCGGCGATGGCCGCGCAGCTGCGCGACTGGATCGACGTGGCGGCCGACCACGCGGCCCGGATGGGAGTGCCGCTGGTCTTCGGCGAGGGCTGGGTGGGCTACACGCCGAGGGACTGCGACTTCGAGGAGGGCCCGGTGGGCGCCCAGATCTGCCGCGACGCGGCGGCCCACTCGGCCCGGGTGGGCGCCTGGGGCTCGATAGTGTGCTCGAACGCGGCCCCGCAGCACCCGATGTGGGCCGACGAGGACCTGCAACGCGAGTGCAACGCGATCATCCGGGGCACCGGCCGGTAGCCGGAGGCCGCGGGCCGATAGAGCGAGAAGCAGGCCTGTAGCCGCTCTGGCAGCCGGACACACGGGGAGCAGGCGCCGCGGGGCGGACACCCGGCGGCGCCTGCGCCGCGTCCGGCCTGCGACAGCGCTCACCGCGGAAAGGGCCGCAAGCGATGAAGGACGAGGCCGCATCGACGACTCGCAGCACTGGGAGGCTCGGGCGGCGGCGGACGGCCCACACTGCGCGAAGAATGTGACCCGCCGGGACCGGCCCAGGCACCGCAGTGCACGGGCCGCGCGCAGGTTTCGGCACGGAGCGCCCGGGAAGGCCGGCCCACGGGCCTGCGGCTGCGCGATGCGGCTCGGAGACGAGGGGCGCGGCCGTGCGGGCGGTCCGCGGCGATGGGAGGACTCGGGGTCTCGGCGGGCGGCCCACGCCGCGCGAGGCGTGTGGCCCGCCCCGCGCAGGGGCCGCAGCGCTCGGACCGCGCGTGCGGATTCCGGCACGGGAGGCCCGCGACGGCCGGGCCCGGGCTGTAGTCGCGCCGAGAGGATCGGGCGCTCCCGTCCTTCCACCCCCTTACCCGGACGACACCCGACTGTCGTGGGGCTCACCGTGACCGGTGACGGACCGGTGCCGCTCGCACCGGGTTCTCGCACTCGGCGGTGTTAGGGTCTGGCCACAGCGCCTTCCAGCACCCGCCGGGGCGCATCGCGGACCCCACCACGCCGCGTTCGGCGGCACCGCCGCCGAACACCCGCATCGCACCGGAACCCGCACCACCGAAGGGAACCCGCCATGTTCGCCAACCCGGTCTTCCGCTACCGCATGCTGACCCTCGCCGAGGGCTGGTCCTTCGTGCTCCTGCTGGTCTTCGGATCGCTCCTGAGCCGCGTCTCCGAGATCGACCTGGTGATGCCCCTCGGCTCCCTCCACGGCGCCCTGTTCGTGCTCATGGTGCTGGGGACCCTGCTCATCCGCCGCCGCCTCCAGTGGGGCTTCGTGATGACCCTGGTGGCGCTCGCCTGCGCCGTGGTGCCGCTGGCGCCGTTCGTGCTCCACCGCGTCAAGCGCGACGAGCTCCTCGCCGCCGAAAAAGCGGCGCAACCCGTCCCCGCCGCCTGAGAAAGCGCCGCGCGAGCCGCTTCGAGCGGTGCCTCAAGCGTCGAACTCCGTGGACCGACCGAGCGGACCGAGCGCTTCAGCCCCGCTTCAGCGAGCTGCTCGCAGCCGCCTTGGAAGGCGCTCGCGCCTCCGACCCCGCCGATCGGGCGATCGGCTCATGCGGCCGGCCTCGCCTTGCGCAAGTCGCCCCAGGCCTTCGACCCTGCCGTCCTCAACCGGCTCAGGCCTGGTCCACCAGGCCCGCCTCATAAGCGAGGATCGCCGCCTGGACCCGGTTCTTCACCTCCAATCTCGTCAACACCGCGCTCACATACCCCTTCACCGTGCCCTCCGACAGGTGCAGCCTCGCGGCGATGTCCTGGTTCGAGCAGCCTTCTCCCAGTAGGCCCAGCACCTCCTTCTCCCTCGGCGTCAGCACCGCCGTCCTCTTGCGGGCCAGCGCGTTCCGGCTCAGCCCCGCAGGGCCCATCGACGCGATCACGCGGTGCGCGATCCTCGGCGACAGGAACGCCGCCCCCTCGGCCACGGCCCGCACCCCGATGATCAGCTCCCTCGGGTCGGCCGCCTTCAGCAGGAACCCGCTCGCGCCCTCGACGAGCGCCCGCGCCACGTAGTCGTCCTCGTCGAACGTGGTCAGCATGACCACCGCCACCTCCGGGACCACCCGCCGCAGCTCCGCCGCGGCCGCCAGCCCGTCCATGCGCGGCATCCGGATGTCCAGCAGCGCCACATCCGGCCTGTGGGCCCGCGCCAGCTCCACCGCCGCCGCCCCGTCGCCCGCCTCGGCCACCACTTCGATCTCCGGGTCGGTCGCCAGGATCGCGGCGACCCCGGCCCGGATCATGCCCTCGTCGTCAGCCAGCAGCACCCGGATCACGCGTCACCCCGCACCGGCAGCTCGGCCTCGACCGCGAAGCCCCCGCCGCGCGGTCCCGCAGTGAAGGTCCCGCCCAGCAGCCGCACCCGCTCGGCCAGCCCGGCCAGCCCCGCCCCACCGGACACGGACGCCCGCGGCGGGCCCTCCAGTTCCCTTCGCCCCGAGTCGACCGGTGCCGCCGGCCCCGATCCGGAGGGCACGGACTCTCCCGGCAGGCGCTCCCGCAGCGGACCGGCCGCCGGACCTGATCCGGCGGACTCCGTCCCCGTCCGCCCGGCCCAGACCGCATCGGCTTTCATCGGGGCCGAACCGGTAGGCGCGGTGCTGCTCTCCCACCGCAGGCCGGTGCCGGTCGGCACCTTTCCTCCCGCGTTCACGACCGCCATTCGCACCACGTCACCCCTCTGCCTTATCCGCACCGTCACCGCCGTTCCCGCGGCGTGCTTCGCCGCGTTCGTCAGCGCCTCCTGCACCACCCGGTACACGGCCCGGTCCACCAGGGGTCGCAACGGTTCCGTCTCCACTTCCAACCGCACCTCCATGCCCGCCCGGACCGAGCGCTCCACCAGGGCCTCCACCGGCTCGTCGAACGGCGTGACCGGCGCCGCGCCCTCCCGCAGCGTGCCGAGCGCGTGCCGCAACCGGTCGGTGGCCTCCACCGCGCTGGCGCGCAGCGCCGCGGCGGCCTCCCGGTCAGGCTCCGCCAGCGCCGGGGCCAGCTCCAGCGCTCCCGCCCGCAGCGCGATGAGCGCCAGATCGTGCCCGACCGAGTCGTGCAGGTCCGCGGCGATCCTCGCCCGCTCCTGCGCCTGGGCCCGCTCGGCGACCAGCTCCCGCTCGCGCTCCAGCCGCGCCACCCGCTCCTCTCCGGCCCGCAGCAGCTCCACCTGCTGGCGGCGGTACCGGCCCACGAACCACGGCAGCATCACGAACACGCCGAGCACCGCCGAGGCGCTGACGGCCTCCCCGAGATCCACCACCGCGATCAAGGCGGTGAGCACCGCCTCGACGAGCAGCACCTGCGCGCCCCACCGGCACGGCAGGCGGCGGCCGTGCAGGTAGGCGGCCACCGCCAGCGCCAGGAAGAGCAACTGCCGCCACATCGCCAGCGCCTCGGTGTCGAGACCGTTGACCACCGCCGCCGCGGCGATGAGGGCCAGTACCGCCGCATTGATCATGCGACCGAGCCTACCGACCGCAGCCGCACCACCCGGGCGACCGCGACCGCGGCCCCGGAGAGCGCCGCGACCAGCAGCGTCACCGAGAGCGGCAGCGCGAAGTACCACACCGAGGGCCAGGTGACCGTGCGCCCGGCCGAGATCAGGGAGACCAGGGACGGGTAGGCGGCGAACACCGCGGCCGGGATCAGCCACGCCGCGACCCGCAGCCCGGTGACCCACCTGCGGCGCCCCGCGCGCTTCTCGGCCCAGCGCCGCGACCGCCGCACCCCGAGCACCCCGAGGCCGATCGCCACCAGGCACAGGGCCCCCAGCACGACCTCCCACAGCTGACGGTCCCGCGCCGGCTCCTCGGGCGCCTCGCCGTTCACCACGGCGGCCAGGCCCTCCATGCCGGCGTAAGTGACGTCCGCGAGCCCGGCCCCGTTGGTGAGCAGCGCGATCCCGTACCCGCTCTCGGGATCGATCCACTCGACCGCGTTGTAGGTCATGAGGTTCCCCGAGTGGACCAGCGTGCCGTCCGATTCGACGGCCCACCCCATGCCGTACTCCTGGATCGCCGAGGGCGTGTGCATCTCCTGGAGGCCTTCGGGGCTCACGAGCTGCTCGCCGTGGCCGCCCTGGCTGATGAGCCACGTCCCCATGTCGGCGGCGCTGGTGATGATCCCGCCGCTGCCGGAGTCGTCGATGAACCCCGGCGCCTCCTCACGCGCGATCCACAGGCCGAACAGCGAGTTGTACCCCAGCCCCGGCATGACGTCCTCGTCCCGGGTGGCGCTGTGCTCCATGCCGAGCGGACCGAACACCCGCTCCCGCATGAAGGCCGCGAAGGACTGCCCGGAGGCGACCTCGACCAACCTGGCGGCGACGTCGAAGTTCACGTTGCAGTAGGCGTAGGCCGTCCCCGGGTCGGCGGCGAGCGCGTCGTCGCCCAGCCGCGACACGTACTCCTCCAGCGAGGCGGCCGCCTCGAGGTCCACCACGTCGATGCTCGTGTCGGAGAACCCGGAGGTCTGGTTGAGCAGCTGCCGCACGGTCACCTCCGCGGCCCGGTCGTCCGCCATGGCGAATCCCGGCAGCTGCCCGGCGACCGTGCCGTCGAGGTCGATCGCGCCCTCCTCGACGAGGATCATGACGGCCATGGCGGTGAACGACTTCGAGACCGAGGCGACCCGCATCGGGGTGTCCTCCGTGATGTCCTCGCCGTTCGAGTCGTGGCCGTAGCCGCCCGCGAAGACCACCTCGTCCTCGTGCGTGACGACCGCGGACAGCCCCGGCACGCCCGAGGTCTCGGCGAGCTCGGACAGGTAGGCGTCGATCGCCTCGGGGGAGGCCTGCGGTTCGGCCGCGGCCGCGGGTGAGGGCACCGCCGCCGCTGCGGCCGCGACCGCGAGGGCCGCCACGGTCAATCTGGCCGACTTGGTTCTCATAGGGAGCTCCGTTCTCATGGGTTCCCTATGAAGGCTAGAAATCCGCGCCGGCCCGCACACCGGTAGAAAGACCGGAACCACCCCTGACGAAAGACAGGGGCGGCCGCCCGACGACCTCCGCCTGGAGGCCCATACGGCGAAACGCCCCGGCCGAGGCCGGGGCGTTGTCCTGAGCGGGTGACGGGAATCGAACCCGCGCAATCAGTTTGGAAGACTGAGACTCTACCATTGAGCTACACCCGCGTGCTCCGCGCGAACGGAACGCAGACGAGTGTAGCGCATCGGCTCAGTCCGGTGCGGTGACGGCCGCTTCGAGTCCTGCCGCCCCGTCGAACGTGTGGGCCCGCCAGCCCCGGCGCGCCGCGGCCCCGGTGTTGTCCGGATTGTCGTCGATGAGCGTCAGGTCGCCCGGCGCGGCGCCGAACGCCTCCTTCAACCCGCGCTCGACGGCCTCGAACGCGGCGTCCTCGGGCTTGCGGGCCTTCAGGCGGCACGCGAAGTACCGGTGCCGGAACCACCGGGCCGCCTCGGGGAACCGCGCGTCGAAGCACTCGGCGAACAGCGGCCCGTTGTTGGAGAAGACCGCCAGGACCGCCCCGGAGGCCGCCAGCGCCTCCAGCACCTCCCGGTTCAGCGTGAACGCCGAGGTCCACAGGGCCTCGAGCTCCTCCAAGTCCCCGTCGAACCCGGTCAGGTCCGCGACCTCCCGGTGGATCTCGGTGGCCGTGAGCGCCCCCGACTCGCACCGCGTCTCGAAGCCCGACGCGAAGAGCCGCCGGTGCAGCTCCTCGGGCGCCAGGCCCGTCCGCTCCGACAGGAGGCCGAGGCGGTGGACCGGATCGAAGTCGAAGAGCACGGAGCCGAAGTCGACTACGAGGATGCGAGCGGCGTCGCCCATGTGACCACCTGCCGGGAGAAGGGGGACCGAAGCCTCACCATCTTACGTGTCCCAGGTCACTTGGCGGGAAGCACGCTCTGCAACCCGCCTTTGAGGTGGGCGAGGAAGTCCGCGTCCGCGTACGCCCCCGCGTCGTGCCCGAGCGCGGTGTAGAAGCACCGGCCCGACTCGAGCCGCCGGTGCCAGGCGAGGGGGTGCGGCGCCCCCATCGCCAGGTCCGCGGTGTCGTACGTGTCCTCGTCGACCTCCAGCAGGACCTCCACGTCCGCGGGCCGCTCGTCGAAGCTGTACCACTCGTCGGTCCACGACCAGCGCTTCGGCAGGTGCGCGGTCGCCGGGTGCTCGGCGTCCTTGACCTCGATCTCGCCCGCCGTGCACCCCGGCGGGTGGCCGATGAACCGGGCCCCCACGAGCTCGGTGAAGAACGGCCAGGAGCGCTCGGCGGTCGCGGCGGCGTGGACGCCGCACCATCCGCCGCCCCCCGTCACGAAGTCCGCGAGCGCGGCCCGCTCGAGCTCGTCCAGCACGTCCCCGGAGGGCGAGAGCCACACGGTCGCCGCGAAGCGGGCGAGGTCGAGCGGGTTGTGCACCGACGAGTCCTCGGTGTGCTCGGTCGTGAAACCGAGGTCGGCGGCGATGCGCTCGACGGCCTCGACGCCGGCCGGGATCGAGTCGTGCCGGAAGCCGGTCGTCTTCGTGAAGACCAGGATGGCGGGGGAGACCACGGCGTTCACTCCTGTTCGGGGTGCGGCGCCGCCGAGCGGCGCCGGTCTGGTGCGGTGGGCGCGCGGCGCCCCGATGTCGAGCGGAGGCGGCGACGGGCGTCCCCTCCTCCGGAGAACGATTGCACGGCGAATTCTAGGCGATCACCGCTCCACGCCGCCCCGGCGGCCGTTTCGCGGCCTTCCGCCCGGGCACCCGAACGGGTGAGCCGCGTTCCCCGCCGGGTGGCGGAGCACGCTTTCACGGCGGGCGCGGGCACCCGGCCGCACCGCGTTCTCTATGGTGGTCGCGGGCGATGTCGACCACACCCGCCGGGGCCGTCGGCCTGCGGCGGCCTAGACTCGGTCGGAGCGGGGGGTCGACGCTGCGCCGCCGGCGGCCCGATTCGGTTGGAGCGACCTCCGCGCCGACGTCAAGGCAATTGAGCGAAATCTGATCTAGGAGTACGTCTGTGAAGAGCACTGTCGAGACCCTGAGCCCGACCAGGGTGCGGCTGTCGGTCGAGGTGCCGTTCGAAGAGCTGGCGCCTTACATCAACGAGGCGTACAAGAGCGTCGGGCAGCAGATCCGCATCCCCGGCTTCCGCCCGGGCAAGGCGCCCCGCCAGGTCATCGACCAGCGCGTCGGCCGCGAGTCGGTCTTCGCCCAGGCCATGGACCCGGCCGTGCAGGCCAACCTGAACAAGGCCGTCACCGAGAACGACGTGAACGCGCTGGGCCGCCCCGAGCTGACCGAGGTCAAGCCGATCGAGCAGGGCAAGCCCTTCGAGTTCGTGGTCGAGACCGACGTGACCCCCGCGTTCGAGCTCCCCGACTTCGCCTCCCTGAAGGTCACCGTCGAGGCCGGCGACGTCACCGAGGAGGACGTGGACAAGGACCTCGAGTCCCAGCGCCTGCGCTTCTCCTCCCTGAAGACCGTCGAGCGCGCCGCGGCCGAGGGCGACTTCGTCGTCATCGACCTGCGCGCCACCCAGAACGGCGAAGAGGTCGAGGGCGGCTCGGTCACCGGCATGAGCCACGAGGTCGGCTCCGGGAACCTGCTCGACGGCCTGGACGAGGCCCTCATCGGCATGGCCGCGGGCGACGAGAAGACCATCCAGTCGACCCTCGCGGGCGAGCAGGAGGGCGAGACCGCCGACGTCGAGGTCAAGGTCACCCAGGTCAAGGAGCGCGAGCTCCCCGAGCTGGACGACGACTTCGCCGAGATGGCCAGCCAGTTCGACACCCTCGCCGAGCTGCGCGACAGCACCCGCGAGCGCCTCGAGACCCAGGGTGCGACCGGCAAGGCCAACGAGGCCCGCCAGAAGACCCTCGAGGCCCTCATCGAGGCCGTCGACCTGCCGCTGCCCGAGAAGACCGTCACCGACGAGATCGAGCACACCCGCGGCCACCTCCAGGAGCAGGTCGTGCAGCTCGCCGGCAGCTTCGAGGAGTACCTGACCGCGGTCGGCAAGACCGCCGAGGAGTTCGACACCGAGCTGCGCGACGACGTCGAGTCGAACCTCAGCCAGTCGATCATCCTGGGCCGCATCGCGAGCGAACGCGAGCTCGAGGTCTCCGGCGAGCTCATGACCGCCGAGGTCGTGCGCCAGGCCCAGCAGCGCGGCGTCCCGCAGGACCAGTTCCAGCGCTTCGTCGACGAGCTGCGCACCAACGGCGGCCTCCAGCAGATCGCCGCCTCCCTGCGCCAGCAGCTGGCCCTCGAAGAGGTCGTCAAGGAGGCCACCGTGGTCGACGCCTCCGGCAAGGAGCTGACCGAGGAGGACCTGTTCCCGGGCCGCAAGGCCGCCGAGGCCGAGGCCGAAGCCGCCGAGGACGAGGACAAGACCGAGGAGTAGACCTCCCACGGACCACCGAGGGGCCCGCCGCGGCAGCGGCGGGCCCTTCGCCGTCTGCGGTGCGAAGGGGTTGCGGTCGGAACGAGCAGCGATGGGGAGGCGCCCCTTTGAGCCGGGGCGTGCGCGTGGCCGGCCGGTGCGGGCGGGTTGGGGTCAGGGCGGGCGGCGACGGGGCGTCCTCTTTGGATGAAGTTGGTTCTCGGGGTGCGGGTGGCGGGTGGGTCGGGGTCAGAGCGGGCGGCGACGGTGGGGTGCCTTTGAGATCGGCCTGGTTTTCGGGGTGCGGGTGGGGGTGGGTCGGAGTCAGAGCGGGCAGCGACGGAGGGGTGGGTGGGTGCCCGGGGTGGGGTGGCGGGCGTCTGGCCGCGGTGGTCGGGGTGCGGGGGTGTGGTGGGGGTGGTGGTTCGTGTTGGGCCGCAGGGGACCCTGACGAAAGTTAGGGGTGATCGGGCGGTTTTTCATACCTTCGACCGATGACAGTCCGCAGTCGTCCTGTCACACTTGATGAAGTACGGCATCACCGACAATCAGGCAAGTATTCGAGCACAGCGACACGGCAAGGGAGGCGAGTCCCCGATGAGCACCAGCACCACCACCCCGGACGCTCCCTCTCTCATCGGCACCGACCGCGCCGCCCAAGCCCGGGAACTGCGCGCCACCCTTGATGCGGCCGCTGATCTGATCAACGCCCAGCACGCCCAAGTGCTCGCCGCCGTCATCGTGATGAAAGAACGGAACCTCCACCGCTCGGCCTTCGGCTACTCGGCGCTGCGGGATCTGCTGCTGTCCCAGTTCGACTTCACGTTCAACACCGCCGGAGCGATCGCGGCGATCGCGCGCCTCTCAGGCAAGTTCCGGATCCTCACCGCAGCGGCGGTCTCGGGGGAAGCCCGGATCGATCAGGTCGCCTACGCGGTCCGGCAACTCGACCAGACCCCGGCGATGCGCCTGTTCGCCCGCACCCCCTTCCGGGCACCCGTGCCCTCCCCTTTCGATGACGCGGTCCTCTGCGCGACGCCTGAGGCGATGGTGGCCCAGTACTGCCAGCACGCGCCGTTCACCGACCTCCAGCGGCACCTCGAGGGGCTGTGGGCGGCCATCGCCAAGGAATCGGAACTGCTGGATGCGCTCGGCGAGCAGTCGTTGCAGCGGCTGGACCTGGTCGAGACCGGGAACGGCATGTGGCACCTCGAAGGCGAACTCACCGCCACCACCGGGCGCCTCCTCGACAAGTATTTGAAGACCGCCTGCCCGCCGCCCCGCCAAGACGAGACCGACACCGACGGGGTGCTGCCACCGCAGGCGAACCGGCACGCCGAAGCCCTGCACCAGCTCCTCGCGGGCTATGGGTCCTCCCCCGAGGCCGCCACCCGGCACGGGCACACCGCCACCCTCGATCTACTGGTCGACATCGAGACGTTGCAGGGCAAAGACACCGGCCGGGTGCCCTTGTTGGACGGGCGGCCAATCTCGCTCGCCCAAGCCCGGCTCCTGGCCTGCGAGGGCGCCGTGATCCCCGCCGTGTTCAACTACGCCACCGGCGAAGCGGTCGAACTCGGCCGCGCCCTGCGCCTCCCGAATGCCGCTCTGCGGCGCAAGCTCGAGCTTGAACAGCCCGGAGGGTGTGTTTGGCACGGCTGCTCCCGGCCCGTCGCGTGGACCGAAGCCCACCACATCATCCACTGGGCCGACGGCGGCCCCACCAACGCCGCCAACCTGATCCTGGTGTGCCGGTTCCACCACGGCCGCCTCCACACCCCCGGCTGGACCGTCACCAAGACCGGCCCCGGCCAGGCGGTCATCACCCACCACGACCACGACACCAACGCCAGCACTGGCACTGGCACTGGTGCTGGTGCTGGTGCTGGTGCCGACGCTGAAGCGCACGGCCGCAACAGCAACAGCAGCGGGGGCA